>BPHC01000015.1 GCA_026003355.1 Cyclobacteriaceae bacterium | reverse complement strand
TCCCGCTTATCAGTGAAGCCAGGATAAGCGGAATGGCAATAAGTTTTAACAGGTTAATAAAAAATGGTGCCAAAGGGCTTTATCCAGTCGGTTATAAAAACCACTCAGCTTAAATGCTATGCCCAAAACTGCCAATTATCAGTCCGATACCCATTCCGATAAGGATGCGGGTATGCAAAGGAAGCTTCTTCATACGGTAAACAATTCGCGCAATTTAGCTGTAATGTTTTCCTGAAAAAAGCAGGAATTATCGGAAATCCATTAATGGAAAATGGCGGGGTTCAATTTGCCTCCGGCTCGGACCGGGCAACCACCGATGCAACGGTAGTATCGCCCGTAACATTTACGACCGTGCGGAGCATATCCAGCGGCCGGTCGACCGCCAGAATCAGGGCCAGGCCGGCCGGGTCGAGGCCAACGGCTTCCAGTACAAATAATCAGCATAATAAATACCCGCACCGGGTACGGCTGCCGCACCGATTGACGAAAGCACCGCGGTAAGTAAAAATGGTTAGCTGCTGGCCCAGGGTAAGGTCTATACCAAAAGCCTGGGCTATGAAAACGGCCGACACACCCCCTGGTGAATGCTGGTTCCGTCCATGTTTATGGTAGCCCCCAGCGGCAACACAAAGCCCGTTACCTCTTCCGAAAGGCCAAGGTTTTTGCGGGCGCAATCCATGGTTACCGGCAGGGTAGCTGCACTGGAACTGGTAGAAAATGCCAGCACCTGAGCCGGCAGAATGCCGCGGATAAAAAGCAGGGTAGCGGATGCGGGAAAGAAAATGCAGCAACAGCGGATAAAACCACAAATACCATAATAGCCAGGCCTAAAACCACGGTAAGGCTGTACATGCCCAACGCTCCGATAAGCTGTAAGTCAATGTTTTAAGCCGGCCAGCAACGCAAAAACACCTATGGGCGCAAACTTCCATAAGCAGGTCAACAAACCTGAGTATTACTTCGTTGGCGCCTTCAAAAAAGCTTTTTACTCCCTGCACTTTATGGGCAGGAGCCATAAACCATGGAGATACCGAAAAAGGATGGCAAAGAAGATAACCTGAAGCATGCTGGTGTTGGTGCTCATAGCCCCGAAAATGTTGTCGGGAACAATGTTTACCAGTACCTGCAGCGGGCCTTCGTCTTTTTGCCGGTGTGCAGCTGTTACCCGCACATCAATATCAGAAACATAGGCCTCGCTTAATTCCTGGCGTTTTTCGGGTGACAGAAATTTGCCGGGACGTATGATGTTAACCGATAACAACCCTATTGTAACAGCCATGACTGTGGTAAACAGGTACAGGGCAATAGTACGCCCTCCCATACGTGATAGCCTGCTTACATCCGAAAGTCCGGCAATGCCATCGACAAGCGAAAAAAAGTATAAGCGGTATGGCAATGAGTTTAAGCGAGTTGATAAACAAGGTACCCCAGGGCTTTATCCAGTTGCCGGTAAAGGTTAACAAACCCAGCGGCTCGGCAGCAAAGCCCCACATCAGGCCCATCGCCATGGCGATAAGTATCCTGGCATACAGGGGAATGTTGCGTAGAAATTTCATCGGCTAAAAATAAAAAAAATCAGTGTAAGCTCATACCCTTGCACGTAAACCGATAGTAAAGTTTGCTATTTCAGGCTGGCGAGGGTGGTTTTTATCCGGCTTAAAGCTTCCCTGAGTTCAGCTTCTGATGCCGCATATGACAAGCGTATGCAGTTGGCATCGCCAAATGCTCCGCCCGGAACCAGCGAAACATGTGCCTTCTCCAGCAGGTACAGGCACAAATCCAGATCGTTGCGTATTAACCGGCCGCCATTCGGCCTTACCGAAATAGTGCGACACATCAGGAAAAAAGTAAAAGGCTCCCTGCGGGGTAATTGGACTTAATTCCCGGAATTTCTTTTAACATGGTATATACAACATCTCTGCGTTTCCGGTATTCTTCGGCCATGGCCTTTGTGGAGGCCAGGCTGCCCGTAATGGCGGCCAAAGCTGCCCGCTGGGCTATGGAGCAATTGGCAGAGGTAAGCTGGCCCTGTATTTTCGCACATCCATCGGCAATCCATTTGGGGGCGGCCAGATAGCCCCACACGCCAGCCGGTCATGGCAAAATCCTTTTGCAAATCCGTTAATGGTAATGGTGCGTTCGAACATGCCGGGTAACGATGCCATGCTCACCGTTTCGCCTGTAAAGTTGATGTGCTCATAAATTTCATCGGCAATTACCAGCACATTGGGGGTGCTTTTTGTATTACTTGCCGCTATGGCTTCCAGTTCCTTGCGCGTAAATACCGAACCGGTGGGATTGCAGGGCGAAGAAAATATAAATAGCCCGCGTACGGGGTGTTAAGGCCCGTCTCTACCTGGGCAGGCGCGTTACCTTAAAATCATATTTCAATGGGTTCCGTCGAACAAATACCCGGAGTGGCCTCGCACAGCCGAATCAGCGCATCATAGCTTACCCAGTAGGGCGAAAAAACAATTACCCTCATCACCCGGATTAAGCAGGGCAAGCATAGCGTTGGCTATGGATTGTTTTGCGCCATTGGAAACAACGATGTTTTCTGCCTTGTAGGGTACTCTGTTTTCGCGCTCATATTTTGCTGCAAGTGCCTCGCGCAAATCGGGATAGCCCGCCACGGGAGGATAGGCAAACCACCTGCCCTCATCGATGGCATTTTTGGCGGCCTCGCATATATGCGGAGGTGTTTTAAAATCGGGTTCGCCCCAGGCTCAGGTTTATTACGATCTATACCCCGGCTTTTGTATTCACGTGCCCGGGCCGCCCATGGCCAGGGTTGCCGACTCTTCGATGGCGTTGATGCGGAGAGAAAGAATTATTCATGGTATTTTACAATAAGCAAATAAAAAGATTAATTGCTGAAGTTGAAACCCGATTGTAAAACTGTTGCCCGCAATTTCAATGCGATAAACCTTTCAGGGCCAAACAAGTGCTTTTTTGTTTAGCTAAATATTGTTCTTCCGGCAATGCTGCGGCCCAGCGTAATTTCATCGGCATACTCCAGTTCACCGCCTACCGGCACGCCCCGGGGCAATGGTACTAACTTTTACCGGCAAATCTTTTACGCGTTTATGAATGTAGAATGCTGTAGTGTCGCCCTCCAGGGTGGGACTCAGCGCCAGTATTACTTCTTTTATTTCGGTCTGGCCATGATTAAGGCGCTGCAGCAGTGTTTCGATGTGCAGGTCGGCAGGGCCTATGCCGCTAACAGGCGAGATAACGCTCACCCAGAACATGGTATAAGCCATTGTATTGTGCGGTGTTTTCAATGGCCATTACATCGTTTACGCTTTCTACCACGCACAGCAGGGAGCGGTCGCGCCTGCCACTGGAGCAGATGGCGCATATTTCGCTGTCGGAAATGTTGTGGCAGTGGCGGCAAAAGCGAATGTTGTCGCGCAGGCGTTGCAGGGCGCCGGTAAGCGATGCGGTGGTTTCGGGCTTTTCGCGGATAAGATGAAATACCAGGCGCAAGGCCGTTTTTTTTCCTATGCCCGGCAAGCGGGATATTTCGGTTACGGCTTCTTCTATGAGTTTTGACGGAAACTGCACAATTATCCAATAATTCGGGCGTCAATTCCGGCTTCGCATATGGCATCGCGCATAGGCCTGAGTTGCGCAAAGCTACCCTGTTTAACCGTGCATTTGCCCTTATAATGAATGATCCATGTACACTGTTCGGCCTGTTCGGGCGTATGCCGGCACACGCGTATCAGTGTTTCGATTACGTGATCAAAGGTATTGACATCGTCATTGAAAACCACCAGATCAAGCACTTCGGTGTTTTCAACAATTTCCAGTACTTCGGTATCGGTAAGTTCCAGTTCGCGCATAAACGTTTACCGGTAAAGTATCACAAAATTAAGCATTGTTTATAAAACACACGGCATGCCGGTACACCGGTTTTTGGATTTCCGGCACTTAAACGCATTCTTTGCAGCATGTCGCCATTTCTTGTTTTGTCCATTATCGGGCTGTATTTTCTGGTGCTTATCCTTATTTCACAGCTCACCTCAAAAGGAGCCACAACCGAAACATTTTTTACCGCCAACCGGCAATCGCCCTGGTATCTGGTGGCTTTTGGCATGATTGGCGCCTCGCTTTCGGGTGTAACTTTTATTTCGGTGCCCGGAAATGTGGGCAAAACCGGCTTTGCGTACTTTCAGGTAGTGCTGGGTTACGTAATTGGTTACTGGGCCATTATCGGAATGCTAATGCCCCTGTATTACCGGCTCAATGTAGTTTCAATTTATACTTACCTTGCGCAGCGGTTTGGCTTCTGGTCGCACAAAAGCGGCGCTTTCTTTTTTCTCGTTTCGCGCACCATTGGTTCTTCCCTGCGGCTTTATTTGTCGGCTACTGTATTGCAGCTTTTTCTTTTCGATGCCTGGAATATTCCTTTTTTTGTTACGGTAGCCGTAACCATTTTGCTCATCTGGGTTTACACCTTTCGCGGTGGTATAAAAACCATTGTCTGGACTGATACCTTTCAAACGTTTTTTCTCGTGGCTGCCGTAACCATTTCGGTATGGCAGGTAGCCGACCGCCTGGGCTTATCTTTTGCCGACATGGTGACCACCATTCGCAATAGCAGCTACGCCCGTGTTTTTTATTTCGATAACGTAAACTCGCCTTTGTATTTCTGGAAGCAGTTTCTGGGCGGTGCATTTATTGCCCTGACCATGACCGGCATGGACCAGGAAATTATGCAGAAAAATTTAACCTGCCGCACACTTAAAGAAGCCAGAAAAAACATGTTCTGGTTAAGTAAAACCATTGTTGTGGTTAACCTGCTCTTTCTTACCCTCGGTGCATTACTGTACCTGTACTGCCAGCAGCAGGGCATTGCCATTCCTGCCTCTACTGACGAACTTTTTCCGCGGCTGGCCCTTCATGAACTTAATTTAACTGCAGGGATTTTCTTTGTGCTGGGCATTACCGCTTCTTCTTACGCAAGTGCCGACTCGGCTCTCGCCGGATTGACCACCTCGTTTTGTGTTGACTTCCTCAACTTCAATAACAAACCCGAAAAACAAAAGCAACGCGAAAAGTTTTATGTTCACCTTGGCTTCTCACTGATCTTCCTTTTAATCATTCTTCTGTTTCGGGAAATAAATAACCGTGCAGTTATCGATGCGGTGCTAACCCTTGCCGCCTACACTTACGGCCCGCTGCTGGGATTATTCTGTTTTGGTTTATTTACGAGAAGAAGCGTACGCGACCGGCTCGTACCGTTTGTTTGTCTGTTATCGCCGGCTTTATCGTACTTCATCAGCCTTAACACCCCGAAGTGGTTTAACGGTTATGTTACGGGGCTGGAGATATTGCCGGTTAATGGCTGCATTACTTTTGCCGGCTTATGGCTGTTATCCGTTGGGTTGCCCAAAAAGGAAAAGGCCATCCCGGCATAGCAGGACGGCCTTAACCCGATTAAAACCAACCCCACGTTGGTGTTACCGTAATTTCGCCTTCCGGCAAATTATTTCTTTACGTAAGTGTATTCCAGTAATTCGTCACCTTTCCGGATGCGGATGGTGTACTCGCCAAACTTTACATCGCAGAAATCAATTATCATTTTTCTTCGCTGCAGGCGCTGAGCCGTTACCACATCGCCATTGGAAGCCACCACTTCCACCAGCGCACCCAGGTATTTGCGCTCTGTACGGATTACAAACAGATTGGAATAGCGGGTTTTCAGCACGTCAACCACTTCCTCCGGCTGACCGGCCTGAACAGCCGGTGCAGCCGAGAGGGTCGTGATGGTGGCCAGCAGCAGCAACAATGCTGCAACAATAACAAACTTTTTCATGTGGGTTGTTTTGTACTCATAGCCATAACCAAGTCTGTGCCATGTAAGAAAAGTGGCGATTTTGCCGAATTTCAGCTTTTGAAAGACTGGTTTTTTCTCATATTGGGAAGGGATTTTCCCGGATTTGATAAAATGATCAGGGCAATTCCCCGGAAGGGTCCCAGAAAACGCGTTTAAAATCAACAACCCGGTCGTTTTCTACTTTTATGCCCTCCTGTTCAAGCAACTGCTGCATGGTGTAAGGTGTAGGAAAATGGTGCTTTCCGGTAAGCAGGCCATTACGGTTTACAACACGGTGGGCCGGCACACCGGCAGGTGAGGCGTTCATGGCCCAACCCACCATGCGGGCACTCATTTTTGTGCCGAGGTAGGCGGCAATAGCGCCATAGCTGGTAACCCGGCCACGGGGAATTAACTTTACCACTTCATATACATCGCGAAAAAAATCAGGACGCGTCTCCGGCTCAAATGCTTTTCGGGCTACCATTAAATTGCTTCAAAGAGTTGTACTGTTTCCAGATATTGGGGCACCCATACGTTCCAGTTGAGGCGTTCGCGGATGGCTTTTGCATAAGCCTGAAGGTCATCGCCCTCTCCGTGCACCGTAAAAACCATTTTGGGTTTTGAGGTAAATCCACCCATCCAGCGGAACAGCTCTTCGCGGTCGGCATGCCCGCTCATAGATCGGAAGTATTCCAAATGACATTCAACGGGCACTTCTTCGCCAAAAATTTTAATCGATTTTTCGCCTTCCAGAATACGCCTGCCTCGCGTTCCTTCGGCCTGAAAGCCCGCAATTAACAACGTATCTTCCTTTCGTCTAAGCCGGTGGTACAGGTGATGAAGAATTCTTCCGCCCGTCATCATGCCGCTGGATGAAATAATGATTGCTTTGCTTTTGATGTTGTTTAATGACTTTGAGTGTTCGCCCGAACGCACAAACACCAGCATGTTGGTTTCTGCCTCGTGTGCAAATTCCTTCAGGTTAAATGTATTTTTTAAATAGCCGGCATGACTAAAAAACAGGTAAGTTGCCGATAGGGCCATGGGGCTGTCGATGTATACCGGTACATCCGGTATCCGGTCTTCTTTCATCAGTTTGCGGAAGAGGTACAGCAAACTTTGTGTACGGCCTACTGAAAATGCCGGAATAAGCAATACTCCATTACGCGCAAATGTTTCGCTGGCAATTCGCGCCAGTTCGGCCTCCGGATTTCCGATGGGATTATCTTTATTGCCATATGTGCTTTCCACAAACAATACATCAGCCTGTTCTATCCGTGCCGGGGGGTGCAGCATTTCGCTATGGTAACGACCTAAATCGCCTGAAAAAACTATTTTCTTTTGTTGCTGCTCTCCTGCCACCACAATTTCGGTAATTGCCGAGCCCAACAGGTGGCCGGCATCGTGAAAGGTAACGGTTATATTATCAGTAAGCCTGAAGGATTCTTTATAGTTATAGGTTCGTAGCAACGGAAAAACCGCTTTGGCATCGGCTTCGGTATAGAGTGGCTGTGGATGGGCGTGCCGGGAATAGCCTTTGTGAATGGCATACGCTGTTTCTTCTTCCTGTAGTTTGGCCGAATCCACGAGCATAATTTCAAGTAAATCGGCAGTGGGAGGCGTGCAGTAAACCGGTCCGTTAAAGCCCTCGCGTACCAGCTTTGGCAGGTAGCCGGAGTGGTCAATATGGGCATGGCTCAGTACCACAGCCTGTATAGTAGAAGGGTCAACCGGAAATGGATCCCAGTTACGAAGGCGTAAATCCTTCAGGCCCTGAAACAATCCGCAGTCAAACAAAAACCGGTAATCGTCAGCCTCTATCAAAAACCGCGATCCGGTAACGCTCCCGGCTGCGCCCAGAAATTTTACACGCACATTCATTGCCGCACAATTTCGAACGAGGTATAGTTTTTTAAATTTCCTTCGGAAACCTCTATGTTATTTACCCTGGCACGTGCGGGCCCCCTGCGGCACCAGGCCACAAAAGTTTGCAGGGCTTCTTCAGGGCCTTCGGCTTCCAGGTACACGCTGCCGTCGGGCTCGTTGCGCACCAGTCCGGCAATGCCGAGCAGGCGGGCTTCCTCAGCAGCCGAGGCCCGGTAGTAAACCCCCTGGACTTTTCCGGTTACCTTTATGGTAAGGTGCTTTTTCATCAGATAATGTAATCGGTACTTAAAAATACCGATTCGCGGTTACGGATAATGGAAGCGATAATCTGTTTGTTTTCGTCAGTAGCTTTGGTGGCCACAACGGTTCGGATTGAAAACGCCCGCAGGGCATCGGCTACCGATAGTGTGCCTTCGGCCGAGTCTTTTCTTCCGTTAAAAGGAAAAGTGTCAGGGCCGCGTTGGCACTGGGTGTTGATGTTTATACGTCCTACCTGGTTGGTAAAGGCATCAATGTAACGTGCCAGCACCTTTCCCGATGAGCCGAATACGCTTGCCTGCTGCCCGTAATTTGAATTAACCACATACTGTATGGGTGTTTCATCGTGCTCGAACGGTACCACAGGTATTACTGGCCCGAACTGTTCTTCATAATATACCCGCATGTGCGGATTTACCGGATACAGCACCGCGGGATAAAAGAACGTTTTATTTACCGCCCCGCCGTTATCATTCATAATACGCGCGCCATGGGCGAGGGCATCTTTTACCAAACCCTCCAGGTAGTCGGTTTTGCCTGGTTCGGGCAACGGAGTAAGCGATACGCCTGGTTCCCATGGCATGCCGGCTTTGAGGGCTTTAACGGCTTCGGTAAACCTGTCGAGAAATTCATTAACAATTTTTTTATGCACGAACAGTATTTTAAGTGCCGTGCAGCGTTGTCCGTTAAACGAAAGGGAACCGGTAATGCATTCGCTTATGGCGTTATCGAGGTCGGCATCAGGCAGAATAATAGCGGGATTTTTGGCGTCTAACCCCAGAATAGCTTTGAGGCGGTTGGGTTTGGGATGCAGTTTCTTCAAATCGTTGGCTCCCTTATGGGTGCCAATAAAAGCAAAGGCATCAATTTTTCCGGTTTCCATAAGTGCACCTACTGTTTCGCGGCCCCGGCCGTACAATATGTTAATTACGCCTGGCGGAAAGGCATCGCGAAAGGCTTCGAGCAAGGGCCGGATAAGCAACACACCGTATTTGGCAGGTTTAAATATAACCGTGTTACCCATGATGAGGGCCGGTATAAGGGTGCTGAACGTTTCGTTGAGTGGGTAGTTGTAAGGACCCATGCAAAGCACGACCCCCAGTGGCACCCGGCGGATTTGTGCCATAAAGCCCTGTTCTTCCGTAAACTTGGCTGAGCTGCGGTCCAGTTCTTTCAGGGCTTTAATGGTATCGGCAATATAGTCGCAGGTGCGGTCGAATTCCTTTTCTGAGTCTTTTCGGGTTTTGCCAATCTCCCACATCAGCAGATTAACCACTTCGTTGCGCACCGTACGCATGCGCGCAAGAAAATTTTCAACATGGGCAATGCGTTCGGCTACCGACCGGGTGGGCCAATATCCCTGACCCATGTTGTAGGCCTGGACGGCAGCTTCCAAAATTTGCAGAGCCGTGGCCGAATCCATGAGCGGAGTTTTGCCGATAACCTGCGGGACCGCTGTGCCATCAGCCTGTTTTATGCACACGGGACTAACTACCGGATTCAGCGCTCCTGGCCATTCACAAAGTTTGCCGTTAATCAGATATTCCCGTTGCTCGGTGTAGGGTACCCGCACCTCTTCAGGAATCTGATGAGCTTCCGGAAAAAGGCTTATCAATGGTTTTTCCATAGAATGTGGTTAAGAGACGGAGTTAATGATAGCAATTCCCGATGAGGTTCCCAACCGGTCGGCACCGGCAGCAATCATTTCTTCTGCCTGCAAACGTGTTCGGATACCTCCTGACGCTTTTATGCCTACCTGCGCAGGCAGGTTTTGCCGCATGAGCCTTATGTGTCTGGCACTTGCGCCCGAAGGGGCAAAGCCGGTAGAGGTTTTAACAAAATCGGCACCGGCATCGGAACATAGTTTGCACGCCCGGATAATTTCTTCGTCCGAAAGCCAGGCTGTCTCGATAATTACTTTTAGTGTCTTTTGATTATCGTGCAGCAGCCTGGCGCATTTGGCTATTTCTATTTTGGTCCATGGCAGGCCGGTTTTGAATGCGGTCAGGTTCCACACCACGTCCACTTCGTCAGCGCCGTTATCTATGGCGCGTTGTATTTCGTCCAGTTTGGTTTCGGTCATGTTATATCCCAGCGGAAAACCCGCCACGGTAACCAGTGCCACGGGCCGTGAACCAATTTCGCGCCGGGCCCGCTTTACCCAAAAGGGAGGAACACAAATGCCAAAGAAGCCGTACTGTGCTGCCTCTTCCACCAATCGGTCAATGTCGGCAATGGTAAGTGTGGGCGAAAGGTTGGTGTGCTCAATGTAAGGTGCAATTTCCATTGCACGAAGGTATTATTTTCCCCCTGAATAAGGCTGTACGAAAACCTTATAGCCAGGGTAAATATGGCGTGAGGATTTTAATGCCTTATTCCGCACACTTTGCAGTACTTCATTTTTTCGGGTGGACGTTTTTTGGGAGGGCGTTTATGGCCAAAGTACATGGGGTCAGAATACTGTGGTTTTGCCATTAATTTTTCATTTTTTCTGCGCTGCCTGGCCACTTCTTCCATGCGCTCGTAAAAGCGTTCGCGGGCATTATAGGTTATGGGCTGCTCTTTTACCCGCTTTTGTTTTTTTTCTGATTCGGGAGAATAATCTTTCCGGGGAGCGTAAGGCTGCAGCGAAGTGGGTACCTCCGGTTGCGTTGCTTCGGTTTTTTGCCCCGACTTTTTTGACTGAGCAAAGGCGCAAAAGGCCGGAACCAGAAACATCGGTATAACGATCAAACGATGCATAGCAGCAAATATACAAACACCCGGAAGTGTAGTTTATTGTACCGTTGCCGGTTAAAAGGTCTTTTATCGCCATTAAGGCTGTTTTACAGCCGGCCGGTGGTTTATAGTTAGCTGGATTTGGGGGTTAACATGCTCTGTTGCCTTCGGTATATCCATGGAGGGATAGGCGATTGTTCAGTCCACAGCCCGAGTTTCTTTTCCTGTGCCTGTTGTTGCAGCCTGTGCAACTCCGGCTCGGTGCATTTTTCAGCAACCCAAGCCAATCCATAACTCACCAGTTCAAATCTTAAATCTTTACCTGCTTTACCATAAACTATGCCCAGATAATTGCCGTGCCGGTCTTTACCGGTAATGGTACAGGTAATAGTTTTACCCCGTAGTAATTTTTCTACATGACTTCTGGCTTCTTCAGCAAAAGACTGCCCGGGATCGGGGCTATCGATATCCAGCAATATAATTCGGTAAGTTGCTTTATCTGCGCCTTGGGTTGATTTTATTATCAGAGTGTTTCCATCAATCACCTCTGTTACCTTACCTGTGATGGTATTAGCCTGAGCTGTAAAACAGGCCACGCCGGCATAGATCAAATACATTGCTGTTTTCATACCGCTCTTACTCACACCCAATTTTACGAATGAGCAGAAGCCGGGTTCAGTGAAACAAGACAGGCAAATGGCGCATGTAAGATTATTGCGCAAAATTCAGGCGGCCTGAAAATGGCTGCACCGCGATTAAATTGTTTTACTTGCGGCAGTATTGGTCTATCTGATACCGGGCTTTGGCATCGCCCAGTTCAACGGCTTTACGCCAGTCGAAGCAGGCTTTGTCTTTTTGTTCCAGCTGGTAGTAGAGGTTGCCCCGTAATTTGTAATAAGCGGCATTTTTGGGTTCTACCCGTATGGCTTCGTCCAGATCGGAGATGGCAGCGCCCGGGTCGCCCAGCTCAGCCTTGCAATTTGCACGGTTGTAGTAGGCTATGCCATCATCGGGGTTCAGGGCCAACACCTGGTTATAATCGGTAACAGCGCCCTCGTAGTCTTGTATGCTTTCGCGTACCAGGGCGCGGTTAAAGTAAGCTTTGCTGTTCTTTTTATCGATATTCAGGGCGTTTGTTAGTTCGGCTATAGCCGATTTGGCATCGTCCAGTTCCAGATGTGCCCGGGCCTTGTCCAGGTACACTTCAACCGAGTTTTCACCGGCTTTAATGGCCGCTTCAAAGTCTTTAACTGCACCGGTATAATCGCCTGTTTCCAGTTTTACGCGTCCCCGCTTATAGAGCATGGTTTTATCAGCCGGATTCAGCGCAATGAGCTTATCAAAATACTCCAGTGCCGGCACGAAGTTTTTCATGTTGTAATAACTTTCGGCCAGCCAGTTATACAATGAAGGGTCGGGCTTTTCGGTAAGTTTTTCTGCTTCGCGGAAATCTTTGGCTGCCTGCGCAAACTTTCCGGCTTTAAAGTAGGCCTGCCCGCGATTTTCGTAAGCCGTTACATATTGCGGGTTTAGTGAAACAGCCGAAGTAAAATCGGCTACGGCTTCATTCAGGCTTTCCTGCAGCAGGTAGGCTTTACCCCTGTTATTAAAGAGCACGGGGTCTTTCAGGCCGAGGGCAATTGCCTGCGCATAACTTTGAATGGCTTCGGGAAGGAGTTTTAACCGAAACTGGGCATTGCCGCGCTGAAAGAAAGCGTCTGCCAGTTTACTGTCTTTTGCAATGGCTTTATCAAACTCCTGTATAGCGGCATTGTATTGCCCGGCTTCGTACCGGCACACGCCCAGCCGGTGATACAGCACTGCTTCATCAACACCATTATTTATGGCCGTCTCCAAATCGGGAAGGGCCTGTGTGTATTCTTTCAGGTTAAAGTAGGCATTTCCCCTGGCGGCGTAGTTACTGCCCTGCCGGTCGCCTTTTTCTATTGCGCGGGTCAGGTCGGCAACTGCTTTTTCATATTCCTTCAGCTCGAGATAACTTTTTCCTCTGGCGGCAAAAACGCGGGCGGGCGCTTCGGGAGCTTCGGCAGCTTTCGATAACTCGGTAACTGCGCTCTTAAAATCTTTGAGTTCAAACCGGGCAAGGCCCAGCAGGGCAAAGTCATTGGTCCCGGCTTCATTGCGGGCTGCTACTATGGTCAGGTCGGTTACCGTTCCGGGGAAATCGTTGGTGGCAAACCGGATGCGGGCACGTGCTTTAAGGGCGGGGATGTAATCTTTTCGCAGGGCCAGTGCGCGCGTAAGGTCTTCCAGTGCTTCCTGAGTTTTGTTTTGGCGGGATCTTGCTTCGCCACGCAGGGTAAAGACTTCTTCGTTGTTCAGGCCCAGTGTTACAGCCTTGCTCAGGGAAGACTCGGCTTCGGCCGGCTGGTTATCGTACAGGCAGAGTCTTCCCAGATGAAAATGTACATCTTTATTGCTGCTGTTAAGGCGCGAAGCTTTGGTGAGGTGTGGTTTTGCGTCATTGTCTTTTTGCAATGTAACCAGAGCCAGGCCCAGCATTTCGGGTACTTCGGGGTCGGTGGTTTTTTCGGCCACACGGGTCAGGTCGGCAAGAGCGGCTTGTGCATTATTGAGTTTAAAGTGTGCTTTACCGCGCCTCAGAAAAAGTTCGGGCTCTTGTTCTCCGGCACTTTCGGCCAGGTTAAATGCTTCGACTGCACCTTTAAGGTCGTTGCGCTCGTAGCGCAAATAGCCTGTATACAGGGCCACTTGTGCGTCTTTCACTCCGGCTTTGAGCGCGGTTTCAAGGCGCTGGCCTGCGAGATTGGTATTTCCGGTTTTGTAGGCGGCTACGCCCGTCATGCGCAGGATGTCGGGAGTTTCGCCCAGCGAGGTGCGGGCTTTTTCAAGATCTTCGAGGCAACCGGCAAAGTTTTGTTGCTGGTAGCGCAGGGTGCCCCGGGTTAGCAGGGCTTCGGTAAGGTTGGGTTGCAGTTTCAACGCCTCATCCAGATCAGACAGGGCTCCCTTGCCATCCCGGAGCATCAGCTCTGCAGCGGGCACGGCCTGCAAACGCACGGGCATCGGCAGGGCTCAGGCTTATGTACTGGTTATAGTAGTTAAGGGCTGTTTGAGAATCGTTTTTGGCCAGGCTTATTTCTGCCAGCATCCGGAAGGCTTCTGCATCGTTTACGCCGGACTGGATTGCTTTCTCCAGATCCGGGCGGGCACGTTCTGCGTCCTGTTGAAACGCAAATGCTTTACCTCTTGCCAGGTAAACCGCAGGTGCTGATTCGCCTGCATTGATGGCGCGGCTCAGGTTTTCGATGGCGGCCGGATAAATTTTTTCGTTAAACTGACACAGCCCCAGTTGGGTAAACACTTCCTTATTGGCAAGGCCCATGGAGACTGCCGTTTCCAGAGGGCGGATGGCCTCGGCACATTGATTAAGCTGCGCCCGGCTAATGCCCAGCATGCGATACACCTCTTTATCAGGCGCACCACGGCTGTTCAACACCCTGTTTAGGGCATCGGCTGCAGCCCGGTAATCTTTCAGTTCGAACTTTGCACTTCCGAGGCGTTGGTACAAACCTGTATCGGAGCGACCCGTGGCAATTAACTTTCCGATGTCATCGGCACAGCCCTGCCAGTTTTTAAGCTGGTATCTTACTTCCGATCGGCTTTCGAGTGCCATGAGGTTATTGGAGTCCAGTTCCAGGGCTTTGTTAAAGTCGGCTTCGGCTGCAGCATAATCCTTCATCATCATCCTGGCCTGGCCTCTGTTGTAAAAAATCATGGCATCGGCAGCCCCATTGGCCAGGGCTTTGTCGTAGTTTACAATGGCCTCGCGGTAATTCTCATTTCTGAATTTAATGTTACCCAGATTAACAAACGTTTCGGTGCGGCGGGCGTTCATCTGCACAGCTTTTTCCAAGTCGGGCAAGGCACTTTGGAAGTCGCCCAGAAAAGCTTTGGTATTGCCCCGCAGTTCAAACAGGTCGGCTGAGGCTATGCGTTGCCGGCCTGCCTCGTCAAAATCGGCCAGTGCTTTCTGATATTCTTTTAAGTGATAATAGGCCGTTCCGCGGTGCAGGTAAATCTCCTTATCCTGAAATCCACCGTTGATCAGGCCGGTAAAAGCATCGGCAGCATCGCGATAACTTCCCTGCTTTAGCTGTTCCAGAGCCTGTTTGAACTGAATAAGCATGAGCGAGTCGGTTTTTGTCTGAGCCAAAACACAACTTGCCAGCAAGGTGAACACAATAAGCCAGGTGAAACGGATGGTTTTCTTCATGCCTGCAAAAGTACCAAATCATGCTGGGGTAAAATGCGCAAAATTGCCGCAAACCCTACCTGCAACCCTATGAAATAAAGAATAGCAGCAGGGCATATCCGGCTGCAAACAGAAGGATGAGCAGCACCAGCCAGCCAAACAGCCGGGCGCGGTGAAAATAAGCCCGTATCGGCAAGGATTTTTTCATGCTGCCATATGGGTTAGGGTGCTGACCAGCAGATAAGCCGCCCCTGAAAGCAGCATGATGACCCCTACATCGCGGGCCAGGCCATATACATTAACAGCACAAATATCCTTTTTCATAGGGTGAAAGGACCGTTAATTTAAAGTAAAACTTTAAACAATCCTACTTTGTTTCCCGGTTTTTGCAAAAAGCGATAAACGCCTTTGAAAAAGGAGTGAGGGGCTGTTTCCGGGCGTTCAGTAACCGTATGCGGGGGCGGTCTCAGAGGTGAATTACCTCGCCAAAGGCCGCCGCCGTGGCTTCCATGATGGCCTCGCTCATGGTAGGATGGGGGTGGACGGATTTAATGATTTCGTGCCCGGTGGTTTCCAGTTTTCGGGCGGCCACCACTTCGGCAATCATTTCGGTTACGTTGGCGCCAATCATGTGGGCGCCCAGCCATTCACCATATTTGGCATCGAAAATCACCTTTACAAAGCCATCGGGCGCTCCGGCTGCTTTGGCCTTGCCCGATGCGGTAAACGGAAACTTGCCTACTTTAACCTGATAACCGGCCTTTTTGGCTGCCTCTTCAGTGTATCCAACCGAGGCTATTTCGGGCGAGCAATAGGTACATCCCGGAATGTTGTTGTAGTTAAGCGGTTCGGGGTTAAGCCCTGCAATTTTTTCCACGCAGATAATACCTTCGGCCGAGGCAACATGGGCCAGAGCCTGACCTTTTACTATGTCGCCAATGGCATATACACCAGGTATATTGGTACGGTAAAAATCATCTACCAACACTTTTCCTTTCTCGGTTTTTACACCGGTTTCTTCCAGGCCTATACCCTCCAGGTTGGCGGTAATGCCTACTGCCGAAAGCACCACATCGGTTTCTATTTTAATTTCACCCGAAGGGGTTTTAACTGTAGCCACGCATCTTTTTCCTTTGGTATCGACAGCGGTAACCTCGGAAGAGGTATACACATTGATGCCCGCTTTTTTGAAAGATTTTTCAAGAGCTTTCGATACTTCGGTATCTTCCAGCGGTACCAGGCTGGGCATGAACTCAACCAGTGTAACTTCGGTACCAATGGCGTTATAGAAATAGGCAAACTCCGAACCGATGGCCCCGGAGCCAACCACCAGCATTTTTTCCGGCTGTTTCGAAAGGGTCATGGCCTCGCGGTAGCCAATAATTTTTTTCCCGTCTATTTTCATGGCCGGCAGTTCGCGCGCGCGGCCGCCGGTTGCCAGTATGATATGTTTCGCCTCGTAATCGGTTTTTTTGCCATCGGCTGCGGTAACTTCAACCTTTACACCAGTGGCTGTTTTTTTCAGCTTTCCGAACCCGGCAATGTGCTCTATCTTGTTTTTCTTAAACAGAAACTGAATGCCCTTGCTCATGCCTGCAGCCACTTCGCGGCTTCGGTTAATCATGGCGGTAAAGTCGGGTTTGGCTTCGCTTACCTGAATACCGTAATCGGCTGCGTGTTTTATATATTCGAATACATTGGCGCTTTTAAGCAAAGCTTTGGTAGGAATACAACCCCAGTTAAGGCACACGCCACCCAGCTCGGCCTTTTCTACAACGGCTGTCTTCATGCCGAGTTGTGAGGCACGGATGGCCGCCACATAACCTCCCGGACCGGAACCGATTACAATAACATCGAATTTAGACATAGGCATTCTGCGTTTATTGCGCCAAAGATATAACTCTTATCTTGCCCGGCCATTCGGGTTTTGCTTAATTGTATATTTTTGAACCCATTTCAAACCCGATATATGAAGTTATTAAACGGAAAAACCGCCCTCGTTACCGGAGCCTCAAAAGGTATTGGCCGTTCCATAGCCTTAAAATTTGCCGAACAGGGCGCTCACGTAGCCTTCACCTATCTGTCGAGTGTGGAGCAGGGCAAGGCCCTGGAGGCCGAACTTGCAGCCAGGGGTATAAAGGCACGGGGCTATCGCAGCGATGCGGCCAACTATGCGCAGGCCGAAAAGCTGATTGCCGATGTGGTAGCAGAGTTCGGTACGCTGGATATTCTGGTGAACAATGCGGGTATTACAATGGATAATCTGTTGTTGCGCATGACCGAAGAAGCCTGGGACCGGGTTATTAACGTTAATCTTAAGTCGTGTTTCAACACGGTAAAAGCTGCCTCGAAGGTCATGATGAAACAAAAGAGCGGCTCGATTATCAACATGACATCGGTAGTGGGCATTAAAGGCAATGCCGGACAGGCCAACTATGCAGCTTCAAAGGCAGGCATTATCGGCTTTACCAAGTCGGTGGCGCTTGAGCTGGGTTCGCGCGGTATTCGTTCGAATGCCATTGCGCCCGGCTTTATTGAAACCGAAATGACCGGCAAGCTGGATGAAAAGACGGTACAAAGCTGGCGCGATGCCATACCTTTAAAGCGGGGTGGCAAGCCCGAAGATGTGGCCGATGCCTGTGTTTTCCTTGCTTCGGATATGTCGGCTTATATTACCGGGCAGGTGATACAGGTTGACGGGGGCATGCTTACCTGAGCCGGCACTTCAATCAGGCCACCTGTTGCATTACGCCTGTGGCGTCAGCGGGTAACGTGCTGATAGTACAGTCGTCTGCAATCAGTACGGCCGTTACCCTGTTCTGTTCCTGTAACGCCATGAGCTTGTCAAGCGGCAACTCGCCTACCACAACCTGACCCGAGGCATTGGCAGCACCACCAATTATTTTGGTAAAAGCCTGCCAGTGATTCCCGGACCCATCGGAGAAGCGTACCCATGCCTTTACAGAAACATCGGTGGTAAATTCCAGGCTTGCGGCATTTGCGTATTTGGTATAAGCGTACCTGTAATTATGATGAAGCGCCGCAATATCAGACAGCACAGCCAGAGCGGTGGGCAGGCTTCCGGCCCCTTTGCCCACCAGCAATTGTTTGCCGGTATAACTTCCTGTTATGTGCACAGCATTAAATTCATGCCGTACTGCGGCCAATGCACCGGCAACCGGCACAAATTGCGGCAACACATAGGCAAAAATTCTATTCCCTTCTTTTACTGCACCAACGCTTAGCTTAAGCGACAGACCGTTCTGGCGGGCAAACCTGACTTCTTCCTTTCCAATTTTACTTATTCCGGCCACAGGAATCTGCTCAGGCAACAAAACCATTCCAAAGGCATGAAGAATGGCGAGGCTTAGCTTATAGCGTGGGTCCAGCCCTTCCACATCAAGGGTTGGATCGGCTTCGGCAAACCCGGCCTTCTGAGCCTCATGAAGTGCCTCGGCATACGTGCGGTTTTCATCGAGTACGCGCGTAAGGATGTAGTTGGTAGAGCCGTTGAAAATACCGTCTATGGCCGTTATTTCCTGATGGGCATAATACTCTTCCAGCGTGCGAATAATGGGTATGCTGCCGCACACGGCAGCTTCGTATAATACCGCCCGGTTATGTTGGCGTTGCAGGCGCAGCACTTCGATAAGATTTTCGGCCAGCATTCTTTTATTGGCCGTAACCACGTGTTTACCTTTTTGGAGGGCATTTTTCAATATCTGAAGGGCAGCACCGGCATCGTCAATCAGCTCAACCACCACATCTGTTTCGGGATCTGACAGAATATCATCGGGGTTATAGGTGAAGTACGATTCCGGCAGGGGCCGCGGCTTATGCCGGCTTTTTACGCATATCTTTTTTATTTGTATATCGGATCGTTGTTCTGCAATTTTCCAGAGGCCCTGCCCTACGCAGCCAAATCCGAAAAGACCGATGGTTAGCGGTTTATTACTCATATAAAAATACGGATTGGGTTTTGGTTGAATAAAAATGGCTTAATGCCTGTTGCAACTGGCCGAATTCTGCCAGAAAACCATCGTGCCCGTACAGCGATGACAGCACCGAGAGGCGGGCCCCCGGAATATGTGCAGCCAGATATTCTTGTTCAGATAACGGAAACAGTATATCAGAGTCAATGCCAATGACCAGGGTTTTTGCCTGTATGCTGCCCAATGCAGCTTCGGCCGAATGGTGCCCCCTGCCTACATAATGGCTGTCCATCATACGGCTGAGCAACGTATAGCTGAAAGCATTGAACCGGCCCGCCAGCTTTTCGCCATGGTGGCGCTGGTAAGTTGCCGCCCGAAACCTACCGGTATCGGGCCAAACACCCTGCTGGGTGTTGTGGTAACAGGCATAGTTTCGGTACGACAACATGGCTATGGCGCGTGCCGCTTTAAGGCCGGCCAGTCCCGCTTTAGGGTGCCGGTCTTTAAAGGTAGGGTCTGCCTCAATGGCCATGCGTTGCGCTTCATTAAAGGCTATGCCCCAGGCCGAGTGCTGCGCATTGCACGCTATGGGCACCACGTGCTGAAACACCTGCGGCTGCAGAATAGCCCATTGCAATACCTGCTGCCCCCCCAATGAACCGCCTATAAGGGTGTGGATTTTTTCCAAACCCAGGTGCTGACGCAGCAAATCGAAGGCCCGTGCCACATCACGAGTACTGATGTCGGGAAAAGCATGATAATAAGGTTCTCCGCTTTCAGGGTTTACCGATAGCGGACCGGTTGAACCGTAGCATCCGCCCAGGGTATTGGCACAAACAATAAAATACCTGTGGGGAGGAAATATGCCCTGTGCATCAAACAGGGGCGCCCACCACCCCGTAACATCCGGACTGCCGGTAAGGGCATGGCATACCCACACCACATTCGAACGGCTGGCATTAAGCCTGCCAAGCGTAGTGTAGGCAAGCCTGAAGCCGGGAAGTTTTCTTCCCGACTCCAGCACAAACGCCTCCTGGTAATCAAAAAAATGGTGAGTGGGTTCCATTACCAATCAGGCTGTTATCCTTTCGGTGGAATAAACTTTTTCAAAAGCCTGTTCGAAGTCGGCTTTGATGTCGTCAATATGTTCAATGCCTACCGATACCCTGCAGCAGGGTGGGCAGCACGCCGGTAGAAAGTTGTTCCTCATCGGTAAGTTGCTGGTGAGTAGTAGCCGATGGCTGGATGATAAGCGTTTTTGCATCGCCTACGTTGGCCAGATGGCTTACCAGCTTCAGGCTGTCGACAAACTGCGTGGCATTTTCCTTGCTTCCCTTAAGGGTAAACGAAAGCACAGCACCGAAGCCGTTGCGCAGGTATTTTTTGGCCAGTCCGTGGTAAGTGCTGCTCTTCAGGCCCGGATAGTTAACACTTTCAACCTGCGGGTGCTGCTCCAGCCAGCGGGCCAGTTCCAGGGCATTGTCGCAGGCACGCTGCACCCGGAGCGACAGGGTTTCCAGCCCCTGCAGGAAAAGGAAAGAATTAAACGGACTTAACGCAGGTCCGAAATCGCGAAGGCCCTCTACCCGTGCACGTATTGCAAACGCTATGTTAGGGAGTCCCAGCGGATTATTTTCACCGAACACCTCCCAGAATTTCAGGCCGTGGTAGCCCTCGGCCGGTTCGGTAAATTGCGGGAACTTACCATTGCCCCAGTTGTAATTGCCGCCATCAACAATTACACCGCCAATGGATGTACCGTGACCGCCAATCCATTTGGTAGCCGAGGCTACCACCACGTTGGCCCCGTGTTCAAACGGACGAAACAAGTAGCCGGCTGCACCAAACGTATTATCCACAATTAACGGAATATCGTACCGGCGGGCCAGCGCTGCAATGGCGTCAAAGTCGGGCACATTAAAGCCCGGGTTGCCAATTGTTTCCAGATACAGGGCTTTGGTGTTTTGGTCAATAAGTTTTTCAAAAGCTTCAACCGTATCGCCTTCGGCAAATCGCGCTTCTATGCCCAGTCGCTTAAACGACACCTTAAACTGGTTATAGGTGCCGCCATAGAGGAAAGATGTGGTAACAAAATTATCGCCGGCCTGAAGAATGTTGTTCAGTGCGATAAACTGTGCGGCCTGGCCAGAGCCCACAGCCAGGGCAGCCACACCACCTTCGAGCGCAGCAATGCGCTTTTCAAACACATCGGTGGTGGGGTTCATGATGCGCGTGTAAATGTTGCCGAACTCTTTAAGCGCAAACAGGTTGGCGCCATGTTCGGAATTGCGGAACGTGTACGAAGTAGTTTGGTAAATAGGCACGGCCCGCGACCTGGTTACGGGGTCAACCTCATGCCCGGCATGAAGCTGAAGGGTTTCGAATTTTAAGTTAGACATGGTTATTTGGTTTTAGTTAATGAAACAAGAGATGGGAAGCATGCAGCGCAGCAACACGTATGTGCAGGGCACAAACGGCTTGCAGAAGCTGCTATGGCTGCAGGCCTTTAACAGCAACACATGCAACAACACATTGTGAAGGACACAGATGCATTGCTGCGGTTAACATGTGGATGGGATAAATGCGATACAGGCGCACTTAAGCCGTTGAGGCTTGTTTTGATGAACGGTGATGCACTGATGTTTTTCATTTTGCTATCGGTTTATATTCCCCCCGGACCTTACCGGGGCGTCAGGAATTAGCACCGTGCACGTTATGCCGGTTGCTAGCGCTTCACAGAGCCTGTCTCTCCGCGCTTCTGTATAAATCGATAACAGCAAGGCGCTGTACTCGATTGATGATGCAAACGTATTGGCCGTTTTTTTTGTTTCCAAGAAACAGGGCAAAAATTTTTAAAAAAAATACTAACAAGCGTTTGATGGTACGGCTCCTGTTTATACCTAAGCTGCTGATAATCACCATTACAGCATTGCCCGCACAGAATCTGTCGGCTGCGCGCGAACGTATGATTCAACAGCAACTCATTAACCGGGGCATACGCAGCAGGGCCGTGCTGGACGCCATGCGCAAAGTAGAACGCCACCGCTTTGTTCCGGCCGGGCTGCAGCACGAAGCCTACAACGACTACCCCCTGCCCATAGGCGAAGGACAAACCATATCGCAGCCCTACATTGTGGCATTCATGACCGAAGCCCTTAACCTGAAACCTACCGACAAAGTGCTGGAGATTGGAACCGGCTCCGGATATCAGGCAGCCGTGCTGGCCGAAATATGCCGGGAGGTTTATACCATTGAAATCGCTGAGTCGCTGGGCTTGCGGGCACAGCAAATTCTGAAGGAGCTGGGCTATACCCGCGTGCACGTGCGTATTGCCGATGGCTACTATGGATGGCCCGAGGCTGCCCCCTTCGATGCCATTATCGTTACCTGCTCGCCTGCCAATGTACCAAAACCCCTTGAAGAGCAACTGGCCGAGGGCGGACGGATGATTATTCCGGTGGGCGAAGACCATGTGCAGGAGCTGGTGCTGATAACCCGGCAAAACGGTAAACTTAAACGCCAGCACCGGCTGCCGGTGCGGTTTGTGCCCATGCGCAGCCCGGGTGGTCGCCGGTATTAACCTGCCGCCCCGATTTGTTTAACAATAAAAAACCTGTTTTCCCTGCCGTTTTGCCGGCCGGCCCCTATATTTGTAGCCCGAAAACTCAGCAATTCCATGGTCATTGCAACTTCCATTATTGCCTTTACCCTCATTATTTTTCTGTTGGTGCTGCTTGCTGCTTTTTGCCCAGAAAAAGCTGGTGCAAACCGGCCCGGTAAAAATTGTAATCAACGGTGATGAACAAAAAGCCATAGTGGTACCGGCCGGCTCGTCATTGCTCAGCACGCTGGCCAACCAGAAAATTTTTATCCCCTCGGCCTGTGGCGGAGGCGGCACCTGCGCCATGTGCAAGTGCGTGGTGGAAGAAGGAGGGGGCGATGTGCTGCCCACCGAACTGGGGCACCTTAGCCGCAAAGAAAGAGCCGAGCATGTGCGCCTGAGCTGCCAGGTAAAGGTTAAACAGGATATGCGCATCCGCATACCCGAAGAAATTTTCGGCATTAAAAAGTGGGAGTGCGAGGTGGTTTCGAATTATAATGTTTCTACTTTTATTAAGGAGTTTGTGGTTAAACTGCCTCCGGGCGAAGTGTTGAAGTTCGAAGCCGGCGGGTATATTCAGATAGACGTGCCCCCCTGTACGGTAGATTATAAGGATATTGATATTACTCCGCATCCTGAGCTGGGCCATAAACCTGATGTGTTCAAGGCCGACTGGGACAAGTTTAAGCTTTGGGACCTGAAAATGGTAAACGATGAGCCCATTTTCCGTGCGTATTCCATGGCCAACCACCCGGCCGAGGGTAACATTATTATGCTGAACATCCGTATTGCCACCCCGCCCTGGGACCGGGCCAATAACCGGTGGATGGATGTAAACCCCGGTATCTGCTCATCATACATTTTTTCGCGCAAACCGGGTGATAAGGTGACCATATCCGGTCCGTATGGTGAGTTTCACATTAACCCCACCGACCGGGAAATGATCTACATAGGCGGAGGTGCCGGCATGGCGCCCCTGCGTGCGCAGATTTTTCACCTGTTTCACACCGAAAAAACCAAACGCAAGGTATCTTACTGGTACGGTGGCCGTTCGAAAAAAGAGCTGTTTTACGTTGATCACTTCAGGAAAATTGAAAAGGAGTTCCCCAACTTTCGCTTTTATATCGGGCTTTCCGAACCCCTGCCCGAAGACAACTGGAAAGTAAAGAAAAGCCTGGACGACCCGGAAGGCGATGGTTACATCGGGTTTATACATCAGTGCCTGTACGATAACTATCTGAAAGACCACCCGGCACCGGAAGATGTGGAATATTACCTGTGCGGCCCCCCGCTGATGAACGCGGCTGTACTGAAAATGCTGGATGAAATGGGCATTCCAAAGGAGAACATCAGGTTTGACGATTTTGGTGGATAATTGAAAAAGAAGCAAAAGAGCGTGTTTTTGAAGGAGCAACGGTTTCAGAAGACCGGGTTACATCATTAACTGGTACACCAAATAATCTATTTCACGCTCCTACATACCTGTAGCTGATTGAGGAGGTGTATTATTAGTAATTTGTAAATTTTGAATTTTATCTTTTAATATTATTAAATTATTCCAACTCTCACTATTATCATAATTGAGTCTATTAGCTACTTCTCTTGCCACCAAGGGTTTAGAATCTCCTAATTCTTCCAATACTTTATTTTCAATGTTGTTATAATTCGGAAATGAATTTCTAAAAGTTACTTCAAAGTCATTTCCAAAAACACAGAATTTATCACCAAAATTCCAGTCTTTTGAATTTAAATAGGCAAAGCTAACTCTTCAGTCATGCCCTCTACTAATACCACTTTTTTTGCAAATAATACAAACATTCTTCATAAGCACTCTCGAGCAGACCGGGGCCTAACTGTTTATGTACTTCTATAGCGCAGCCAATAATTTTTTCAGTAATTTGATTCTCTATCATGATTGTTTATTTTCTCTGTGTTTCTCTGTGTTCTCCGTGGTTTTATTCTTTTTCACCACAGAGGACACGGAGCGACACGGAGTTTATATTTTTCTCTGTGTTTCTCTGTGCTCTCCGTGGTTTTATCTTTTTTCACCACAGAGGACACAAAGGGGCACGGAGTTTATAGTATCCATCGTATTATGCCGTCTTTTAATCGGATTACATTGAAGTTTATTAACAGACCAACTTTTATGTTTGCTAGCTTCATGTAAGTCATTAACTGTGCTTTGTGTATTTCGGCAATAGCATCAACAGATTTAATTTCAACAATAACTTTGTTTTCAACGAGCAAGTCTATACGATAACCAGCATCGAGTTTTATTTCTTTATAAACCAATGGTAATGCCATTTGTTTTTTAACATCAAGACTATTGTTTTTTAGTTCGTAATACAAACATTCTTCATAAGCACTCTCGAGCAGACCGGGGCCTAACTGTTTATGTACTTCTATAGCGCAGCCAATAATTTTTTCAGTAATTTGATTCTCTATCATGATTGTTTATTTTCTCTGTGTTTCTCTGTGTTCTCCGTGGTTTTATTTTTTTCACCACAGAGGACACGGAGCGGCACGGAGGTTTCTCATTTTCAAAATTTTTTGTATCCGCCTGCGAATAATCATAGCCTTGCAACCGAATGGAACGCCTGTGATGTATGTTCGGATTGTATTTCATTTTTGATTTTCAATAATTCTAATCTCCTCCTCTGTTAATTCATACAACTTATAAACCAAGCTGCAATCTTATTAAGTTTTTCCTCTGATTCTTTTAGCGTGGCAAAAATTATTCTGTATGCTTTTAACAGCAACGTTTTCTTGCTGCAGAAATTCAACGGCTTTCTGAGCCGAACTGCTTAAAAAGAGTGTCGAACTAATACTGGTATCTCCGTTAAGCAGGTCAATTATTTTGTTGCGTTGAGACTCTTCTTGTATAAGATTTCCCAGCATGAGCCGGAATTTTTCAACCGAACAAATATGGTCTTTCATTAACGCCAAGGCGTTTACCGAAAAGAAAGCTGTTACAAGATCAAGCCTGCCGCTTTCGGTATTGGCCTTTATAAAGTCAAACACTTTGTAGTATTCGTTGTCTTCGGTTTTTGTTTTATTGTCCAGTAGCATCTTACAGGCAGAAGTGTTGGTTTGTGAATATCGCAAATTATCTACTTATCTTCACGGCACCAAGCCATATGGACCTGACGTTATTTTTTAATCCCCCGGGCGAAGGGCTGCCAGACGATACACCCACCCCGGCCCTGGGCCGAAGCGTGCGCATCTATGCCCACAAAATGCCCGACTACAAAGATGCCCACCTGGCCATTATTGGTGTGCCCGAAGAACGGGGTGCCGGAAAAAATTCCGGTACAGCACTGGCACCCGATGCCATACGGAAAAAGCTGTACCAACTGAGGCGCAGCAACGTACCCTACAGGGTGGTTGACCTGGGCAACCTGAAGCCCGGGCACGACCTGGAAGAAACCTATACGCGGCTAAGCGAAGTATGCCGTATACTGCTTGAAAATAATGTGCTGCCCATTATCCTGGGGGGCTCGCACGACCTGGACATTGGCCAGTACCGGGCCTACGAACAACTCGACAAACTGGTTAGCTTCCTTAACATTGATGCACTTCTTGACCTTGAACAAGACCAGCACACCGCACCTGCATCGGCACACCTGCAAAAAATACTGCTCCATGAACCTAACTATCTGTTTGCCTACACACACCTGGCCTATCAGTCATACCTGATCGACCCCGACTCGGTAGCCATACTCGAAAAGCTTTACTTCGAAGCTTTTCGCATCGGGCAAATGCGCACCAACCTGAGCGAAATGGAGCCGGTTATCCGTCAGGCCGATATCCTTTCGTTCGATGTTACGGCCCTCCGCTCGGCCGATGCCCCGGGAAATGCACATGCCCAGCCCTTCGGACTTACCGGTGAGGAGGCCTGCCAGATTTGCTGGTACGCAGGCCTGAACGAAAAGCTAAGCTCCATTGGGTTTTACGAATACAATCCGCAACGGGACGATAGTACCCACAAAACTGCGGCAGTTATCGCCACCATGATCTGGTATTTTATCGAAGGCTTCTATCATCGCAAAAGCGAGCAGAATTTCCGCAGCAACGACTTCCTCAAATACGTGGTGGCCCTGCCCCAACACCCCGATACCATCATCTTTTACAAAAGCAAGCGCACCGAAAAGTGGTGGATGGAAGTGCCCTACCCGGAGGGGCTGGAACGCTACGCCCGCAACAGTATTGTACCCTGCAGCTATTCCGATTACCAGACGGCCACGCAGGGCGAAGTGCCGGAACGATACATTCAAACCCTGGCGCGTTTAGGTTAGTGCCGCATACCGCTTCATTAAATATCCCAGCAATGCAGCAAGGACGGCACTAACCGCCACCAGTATCCACAAATTTTCTCCGGGCAACCAGCCTGTGGTTATTAATGTTTTCTCTGCCTGGTTTAGCCCCACCAATGTAACGCAGCCAAACACAGCCAGCATGGCTATGCGGTAAAGCAGGCCGGGGCGCAGTTCGCGCGGTAAAATTTTGCCATGATTAACCAGCACCATGAGCAAAGCGGCCAGCAACGGCAGAATAAAACCGTTTAATGCCTGAACGGTTAATATTACCGGTATAGGCTTAATGCCGCTTATTCCAAACAGAAATCCTGCGCCCAGCACCCCCATCCATATCCATCGTAATGTTTTGTCCTCCTTGCCCGTTAGGGTAGCCGTTACCAGCACAGCTGCATAGGGTGCTGTTACTGACGATGAAAAACCTGCAGCAAACAGTCCGATGCCCAGCGCCAGCGACCCGGCATAACCCACCTGTTGTGCCAGCAAATTTGCCAGTTCAGGAAAAGAGGCAAAGGCCACCACCGAGGTGCCTGCAATGAGCACCGCTCCGGTAATAAATCCACCGGTTAAAACAGATACTGCAAGACCAGCACGCATCTCGTGCAATGGCCTTCCGCGGCTTATGCCCGAGCCCAGAAAAATGTTATACGGCACAATGGTGGTTCCTACCAACCCAAGGATAAGCAAAGCCGAGCCCTGCGGAAATTGCGGAACCGTGGCCGCATACAGCACTTCGGTAACGGAATAAGGTTGCTGCAAAGCCAGCCACATGAACGTAAGGCCCATAAGTGCCACCAGGGCCGTCATGGTGCCGGCAATTACGCTGCGCCTGTTCAGCCATAAAAGCAAAAAAGCGGCAGCCGTTACAGCTGCAGTAAGCCACCTGGTGTTTATACCGGTTAGCAGGTTAAGCCCCGAAACGGCACCCAGAATGTTACCTGCTTCGTAAGCTGCACAACCCAGTATTATTGCCATACCGGTTATGGTTAACAACAACTTTCCGCTTTTACCAAATGCTTTCCCGGCGGCTTCGGCAAGCGACATACCGGTACCTATTACCAGGCGGGCCGATATTTCCTGCAATATCAGGCATCCTGCAATACTTAGGGTTACGGCCCACAACAGCCTGAGGCCATGCAATGATCCGGCAGTTAAGGTAGTGGTAATGGTTCCCGGACCAATGAAGGCAGCTGAGATTACCGAATAGAGTACTATTGATCTGAAATTCGCATGCCGGGGCATAAAGGCTAACATCCATCAGTGGTGTATAATTCTGTTTCGCGATTTACACGATTTTTATCCTGATCCGGCATTTGATCGAACCTATTAAGAAAGTTAATGTAATCATCCGGTAGTTTATGTTCATAATTATGTTTTAAGCCGTGACTTCGAGCTACAGTACATTGGCCAGTTGTTCTTTAATTTTTTCAAGGTCTTCTTTCATAGCTACCACTATCTGCTGTATGGACACATCATTGGCTTTGGCCCCAAGGGTATTTATTTCACGTCCTATTTCCTGTACAAGGAACGACAGTTTTTTCCCTGCAGAATCATTTTCCTTCATAGTTTTGATGAAGTAGTCGAGATGGGTTTCCAGCCTGAGGCATTCCTCGCGGATGTCCAGCTTTTCGGCATAGTAAATAATTTCCTGTTCCAGCCGGTTGCGGTCAAAGCCTTCCTCGCCCATTAATGCCATGACCTGATTTTTTAGTTTCTCCCGAATCTTTTCCAGGCGTATCCGGTCCAGGTCAAGGGTGCGCTGCAGTCCCTTTCGGATGGATTGGATAAGTGCGGTAAACTCTTCTTCCAGTGCCTTGCCTTCGGCTGTTCTGAACTGCTCGCACTGGCTGAGTGCCTGTTCCGTCGTATTTTTAAGCAGGGTGTATTCCTCATCGGTAGCCATGGCATTAAGACCGGTTTGCATTACCTCGGGTGCGCTGAGTGCAAGCTGGAACAGCGAGTCGTATGGCGCCATTACGCGGTCGGCCAGCCTTTTGTATTCGGTGTAATACCTGATGAAGAGTTCTTCATTGCAGGTTTGCCGCAGGTCGGCACCTGATTTGCGCAGGTAATCCACCTGCACGACAATTTTGCCGCGCTCCAGCCGGTCACCCAGCAATACGCGAAGGTCCATCTCCCGGTCAGAGAAAGCGCGGGGCAGGCGCAAATTCAGATCAAGGTATCTGGAATTAAGGCACTTTATTTCAACAGTTATCTGCCGCTGGTCGTCTTCGGCCGATGCAAAGCCATAACCGGTCATGGATTTTATCATGCTCAAACAGTTGAACGGGTTATCTTGAAGTTTAAAAATCCAAACCCAGTGTTACGGTAAGCCGCGGGCTCATTACGGTATAATTTTGTACCGGCCAGGCCAGATCGAATTTCATATAGTATCCCAGCATAATGGTACGCAACCCCACGCCATAACTGTACAACCACGGGTTCAGGAATTTTTTAATTTCTATCTCAAAGGGATATTTATTTACACGATCATAGCTTACGGCCGTACCACTGCGGAAAGGCGGCGGGCCGGACCAGCTTGAGCCAATATCATAAAAGCCAACAAACTGCATGTTTCTGAAGAAGTTTGAGCTAATGGGGCCACTGCTCAGGGTACGAAACAGCGGAAGACGCAACTCGGCATTTAACAACAGTACATTGTTGCCAAACATGGTGGCATAATCGAACCCGCGCAGGTTAGACGCGAATTCCACAAACAATATGTCGGTATTGCGTACGGTCGACCCCAGAGGATTGGTTTCGCCCGTAGCCGATGTGCCCCCCTTATTCATTTGGTTGAACACCCAGTTATCCATGCCTCCCAGCAGGTATTGCTTGGGTGCCTTCCCGAAAAACATACCCCCAAAGCCACGCACGGCAAGTACAATTTCCTTATATATTTTCTGATAATGCCGAACATCGAGTGATACCTGGCTGAAGCTCAGGGCCGGGTTGTTGAGTCCCTCCCAGTGATTAAATGAAAGTTTGCCCCGCGTACCTTCAATGCTGTTCAGGTTCATCATTACCGAGTTATCATACACCAGTTCGCTGCGCACTCCCGCATAGTAATCGGTAGCGGGCGGGGTGGTGGGCGGAGTTATAAGAACCCGGGGATTTCCAAGATTGTTGGCCGTTACCAGTGCGGCAAAAGGTTTTACCGATAATCGCGCGCGGTCCGAAAGGGGCAGGGCGGCCCCCAGCTCAATGCGGTTTAAAGAATAATGAAACGATTCACTGTCGGAAAAAGGCTCCCAGCGCAAACCCTTACGGTCGAACCGTGCGCTGAAGTCTACATAATAAGGAAGCAACTGAAACTCCCCGAAAACATCACCGTTCCGGAAATCAAAGCTGCTCATCAGGCCTCCGTAAAACCGGTAGTTTTCCAGAATGTCGTTCATCTGAAACTCCATGAGAAAACCAAAACCGCGCAGTTGGTCAATAACAAATGAGGTTACCATTGATTGTCTTCCGAATTTCACCTCGTACGGGAAGGGCCCCATTAATTTGCCGCGGTCGCGCGACCGGATGTACCGGTTCAAAAAGGTTTCGGCAGGCTGCTGCCTTACGGCTTCATCCTCAAAAACATAGTTGTCGGTATTAATGGTCTTTTCTTTGGCAACAGGCCTTGCAACCGAATCGGCCCTCACCGTGCTGTCGGCCGTGCGGGTAATCAGTGTATCCGGCTTAATTTTTACGGTATCGGTAAGTAGGGTGCTGTCATGCTTCTGGGCTTCGCGGAGGCGGCTGTTAAGCAATTCCTTCAGGGTTATGTTTTTATTTTCTTCAGGCTTTTTCCGGTCTCTAATAAAGCGGGCCTGTTGCAGCTCTCTTCTGCGGGTTGCCGGCGTAAATACGTTGCGGTTCAGATTAAAATTTTTATCCAGGTAAATGTCATCGTGCAGACGTTGCCGGGTAACCACGGCAAGCTGGGCGGTTGAAAAATTCAGATCGTACAGCACAATGCCCGATGCAAAGTTCGAAATCTGGTTATAAACTCCGGTTGAGCGATTGTATTTAAACAGGTTAACAATACCCCGCTGATCGCTGAGGTAATAGAACACATCGTTGTTCATGGCCAGAGGGGCGTAGTCGTTGCTAAGGGTGTTGGTAATTCGGGTTAGCACCAGGTTGGTGGTATCCAGGTCGAACACAAATAGGTTGTAATTATCTGTAAGCTCCTGCAGCGCAGGCTTTTTTGCTTGCAGTGAGTCGGTGGTCCGGTTTGAGCTGAATACAATACGGTTGGTGCCGGGAATAAAACTCGGATCCAGGTCATCAAACCAGTCGTTGGTAAGGCGCCTTACGCGGTCTCTGCGGGTGCTTAGCAGAAACAAATCGCTGCGGCCCTCGTAGTCGGCACTCACCACGGCCAGCCGGCCATTGGCCGAAAAACTCAGGCTTCTTACATTTTGGAAGCGGTCCAGCTCACGCGGAATTTTGGTGCGGGTATTCAGGTCGTAGAGCCAAAAGGTATATCCGCCGTTTTTTACGGCAATTACCCCAAGGGTTTGGGCATCGGCCCAGCTTATTACAGGAAGGCGGTAGTCTACCCGTTGGTTTATTACTTTGCTGCCGCCCGCAAGGATGGTGGTTTCGCGGCCGTTTTCCAGCGAACGTACCTTTACGCGATAACTGCCCCGGTCGTTTTCGGCATAGGCCAGGTACCGGCCATCGGGGCTTAGTTTTATGGTGGTGAATTCGGTGGTGCGGTTCTGGAATACGGGCAGCCGAAGGCTTTCATCCAGCGCTATGTAGGCCTGCCGCACGGTGTTTTCCATCTGGGCGTAGTAGGTCTGCCATTCATCCAGCAGCTTTGTGTAGGATATACCCAATGTTAAGATAAGGCTTTTTTCTTCGTTTCGCGTTATACGGGTGTAGTTAAGAATGTTTGAAATGCTGCTTTTCCCGTATCGTTCAGCTATAAAACTCCAGAGCGACTGGCCGATGAGGGCCGCCTCGTTTCCGCTAAAACGATTTAGTTTTTTTATCTGCCGGGTTCTGATTACCTGTCTTACAAAATCATCCATATCGGCCGTCCACCCCAGGGCTACGTAATTCACGGCACCTTTTACAAACCATTCGGGCAGATTCATCAGGTAGGCACTCTGAAAAATGTCTTTCAGGCTTCCGCCATACATCATTTCGTTAATCAGCATTTCGGTGAGGCGCAGGGTTAATTCGGCCTTAAACTCCTGCCCCGTACCCGGGTAAGCCACTTCCACATAGGGTTTTACAAAGTCCAGTTCTCCGTTTATATTATATATGGTATGATTAAGCCCAACGTTGCTCTGCCGGAGGTCGGTTAATGAGTTGTACAGAAAAATTTTGGTTTTGTAATAGGGCGAGTAACCTATCAGGTCAGTAATGCGATCGAATTCCAGTTCCAGATATTGAATGGCCTGTGTGGCAATGTCTCTTCGGCCATCGTAATAATACACATCGAAGTTTTCGCTGGTTATGTACTGCCAGGCAAAGGTGCGGTATTGAATGCGGTTTTTACCAAATACTTCGCGGGCCTGCTGGGCGTATGCCGTGCCTGCCAGCAAAAACATAAATCCGATGCTTTTCAGTACCCTCATGTAATTCTAAAATTAGCGAAATATATAACGTTTCACATCTACTATCTGGTTTAAAGGCACACCATTTTCCATGTAATTTAAAAGTTGAGCCGAAAAATAAGGCGCCAGCGATACACCTTTGGTGCCCAGACCGTTAAAAATGTACACGTGTGGGTATTGCGGATGGCGCCCCAAAACAGGTCTGCGGTCGGGTAAGGTGGGCCTGAAACCGTAATCCTGCCCGGTAATTGTACAGGGAAACCTGATGAGTGCGTTCAGCCCCCGTTCCAGTTGGGTGCGGGCAGCCCCGGTAATGGCACAGGTTTGGTCGGCTTTGGTATAGGTTGCACCTGCAATCCAAACTTCCGGAACCACATAAACACCACGATTGTAAATGCATTGCGGTCTGTGCGATGACTGCAGTTTAAGTACTTCGCCTTTAAGAGGCCTGATGGGCACAAAATCAAAAAGCCTGATGCACGACACGCCCGTGCAAAAAACAATTTTTCCGGCTTCCAGATGACTGTACTGTACATAACCGGATGCAAGCCGCAGTTCGCTTTCGCGAAATGCCTCATCCATAAATATGCCCTGTTCGGCTACAACTTTCTTAACCGCCTTCAGAAAATTTGCAGTGTTAATATACCCGCATTGTCTTAATTCAATCCCGCCGTACGGGTTCGTTACCTCCTCGGCAAAAGCCTGTTGATGGTGTATTTTTTGAATAAAGGCGTCCATTTCGCCTGCTGTGGCTTTTTCCATCCAGGCATATTGCTCGGCCAGGCTGATAAACGGACGGTAAACCGGCATGGGGTGATAAAATGAAGTGCGTGTATACTTTTCTGCTTCAGTGTAAAAGATGGCTAAAGAAGAAAACAGTTCTGAGGCCATCCAGGTAAGAGCCGGCATTTTTCCCGTAACCGGATTGAACAAACCTGCTGCTACCCTGCTGGCGGCGTGCGGGTTGCCCTCATCAATAACAGCCACTTTTTTGCCGCACATCAGCAGCCTGAGGGCCAGGCAGGAGCCTGCCAGCCCCTGCCCCACGATGATATAATCTACCCGCTGCACGCTTTTAAAATTTCTGCTTTACCTTTGAAAGCGATTTCAAAAATACCAGAGATTTACCGAAAGTTACGATCCACACCAACCCATAACCATGCTTCAGCTTGCACAATTTACTTTTAATCCGTTTATGGAAAACACGTATGTGCTTTATGAAAGCCATGGCGAAGCCTGGATTATCGACCCCGGATGCAGCAACCGTGCAGAAGAAGAACAGTTAAACCATTTCATCGCCCGGAATAATCTTTCAGTTACCCGGCTTATTAACACCCATTGCCATATAGACCATGTGCTGGGTAATTTTTTTATAAAAAACCGGTATAATGCGCCTTTGTATATTCACAAGCTGGAGGAGCCAGTGCTGCGATCGGCAAAAGTTTATGCCCCTGCTTACGGGTTTGAGAGATATAATGAAACCTTACCGGATGGCTGGCTGCAGGACGAAGAGTGCCTGAAACTGGGCAGCCACGAACTTAACGTATTGTTTGTTCCAGGACACAGCCCCGGACACATCGCCCTTTACAGCAAGGAAAACAAGTGGCTGCTTGGTGGCGATGTTTTATTTAACGGCAGCATAGGCCGCACCGATTTACCGGGAGGTGATTACGATACCCTTATCAGAAGCATTCATGAAAAGTTGTTTGTTTTACCCGATAGTGTAATTGTGCATTGCGGTCACGGCCCTTCTACTACCATTGGCAAGGAAAAACAAACCAATCCGTTTTGTGCATTAGCCAACTAGAAAAACATTGAAAGTAAAAGCACATATCCCCAATGCACTTACCCTGTGCAACCTGCTTTGCGGATGCACCGGAATTGTGTTTGTACTCGAAAACCGGGCGGTACCGGCCGCCTGGTTTGTGTGGTGTGCGGCTTTTTTTGATTTTCTTGATGGCTTTGCAGCACGGTGGCTCAGGGTAAACTCACCTTTAGGCCGCGAACTGGACTCGCTTGCCGATGTGGTAAGCTTTGGCCTGCTGCCTTCGTTTGTACTGTACAAAATAGGCCAGCCCTTGCCTTTTCCGGTGGCTTATTTTGCTTTTTCAGTAGCTGCATTTTCTGCCCTGCGGCTGGCCATTTTCAATACCGATACTTCGCAAACCGACTCGTTTAAAGGGTTGCCAACCCCTGCCAATGCATTATTCATAACCTCATTGCCGTTACTGCCGGCCGCCTGGATAGCCTGGATGGGCAACTGGATGCTGTTTATCCTGCTTTGCCTGACAAGTTCATCCCTGCTGGTATCGCGCATAGAACTGTTTGCTCTTAAATTCAAAAAATTCAGCTGGCAGGGCAATGAGTTGCGGTTTACTTTTCTGGCGGCAAGCGTATTATTAATAACCTTATTGAACTTCAGGGCCATTCCGTTCATTATACTGTTGTACCTGGTAATGTCGTTATTTATTCGCAGAGGTTCCGAGAGCAATAATTAGGGGGTTAATACCTTATGCCAAGATATTTTGTTTTGTACATTCTGGCTTTGCTGCTGCTTCACACAAAAGGGCAGTCACAATATTCCGTGCTTCAATCCGGGCAGTGGTTTAAGCTTCGGGTTAAACAACCTGGTGTATATCGCATTTCCCGGGCCACGCTAAGCAAAATGGGCTTTAATGTTAATACCGACCCGCGAAAGATTAAAATCTTCGGTTATCCTTCGGGTATGCTGCCTCAGGCCAACAGTGCTTTCCGTCCGGATGGCTTAACAGAACTGGCCATTAAGGTAATCGGTGAGGAAGACGGTGTGTTTAATCAACATGATTATATATATTTCTATGCCGAAGGGGCAGATAAGATTGTATTCGACCAGCAACGCCAAATATTTGGATATGAAAAAAATCTGTATTCTGAATACAACTTTTACTTCATAACCTCCGGCACTACCAACGGCAAACGCATAACCTCCCTGCCGGATCAGGATGGAAATTTTCCGGTAGTAGATTGGTTCGATAACTTTGTTTACCATGAAACCGACCTGTACAACGAACTGAAGTCAGGGCGGCAGTGGTTTGGCGAAAAATTCGACCTGATTACAGAACTAACCTTTAACTTCCCGGTTCCGGGCATCCTGCCGGAGTCGAACATATTGTTGGTTTCTGAAGTAATGGCCCAGTCATTTACCTCAACAGCATTTAATCTCTTCATAAACAACCAGCCGGTGGGCATACACACCATGGGCCCCATACCCAACGACCGCTATGCCGTTAAAGGACAGTTAAGCAGAGATACCTTTCTTGTTCCGGCGGCAGCCCTCAATGTTGCCGCATCGCAGCAGCTCTCACTACGTTATGTGTACCAGAAAAGCGCTTCAACCCGCTCAATCGGGTACCTGAGCTATTTTCTGCTTCAAACAAAGCAACAGCTTCGCCTGTCGGGCAATCAGCTCATTTTCCGGTCGGGCACAAGCGTGCAAAATCCGGTTAGTGAGTTCAGAATATCCAACTGCACCCCGCAAACCGAGGTATGGAATGTTACCGATCCGTTTAACGCAGCCCTGCAGCAAACCACTTTTCAGGCCGGGGTTATTACTTTTTCTGCTCCCTCTTCAACACTTCAGACCTATACTGCATTCAATCCCAATGCCCCCGAACCCGAGCCGGAAGGGAAAGTACCCAACCAAAACCTTCGCGGGCTTCCTGCCGCCAACCTGATTATCATCACCCATGATGACTTTTTATCAGAAGCCCTTAGGCTTGCGGCACACCGGCAGGCTGTTAGCGGATGGGGTGTAAACGTGGTAACCACCAGGCAGGTGTACAACGAATTTTCAGGAGGCCGCCAGGACATCATTGCCCTGCGCGACTTTATTAAACATCAATACGATAAAACACCGGGAACATTAAAAGCTGTTTTGCTTTTTGGCAAGGCATCGTACGACTACCGAAATATTCTTCCAAATAACCGGAACTTTGTGCCTACCTATCAGTCTCATAATTCACTTCATCCCCTGCTCACTTATTCATCTGATGATTACTTTGGCTTTTTGGAAAACCACGAAGGCGAGTGGAGCGAATCGCCAGCAGTTAACCATACCCTAGATGTTGCTGTCGGCAGGCTGCCGGTTAAAACCATTATCGAAGCCCGTCAGGTTGTTGATAAGATTATTTATTACGAAACAACCCCTTCCCTGAACCGCGCCTGGCGAAAAACCATTGCTTTCGTGGCAGATGACGGAGACAACAACCTGCATGCGCTGCATGCCGACCTGCTTGGGCAAAACATTGAACAGTACTACGCCCATGCCGATATCCGGAAACTCTACCTGGATGCCTTTCCGCAAACCTCCGGAGCTGCCGGCCAGCAGGCTCCTGAGGCCCGCGCTGAACTGGAGAGACTGTTTTCGGATGGCGCCTTTATTATAAATTACTCCGGGCATGGATCAGAAAGGCAATGGGCGCATGAGCGCCTGCTGGACGAACTCCTCATCAGCTCGTTACAAAACAAAAGGTTGCCCATACTGGTAACAGCCACCTGCGAATTCGGCCGTCAGGATGACCCAGTGTTTGTTTCAGGAGCCGAACTGCTTTTACTAAAACCTGCAGCAGGAGCCATTGCCCTGGTTAGCACTTCACGGCCGGTTTTTGCCAGCAACAACTTTTTCCTGAACGAAGCATTTTATGAGGCTCTGTTTAACAATCCGCCTCAGTATCTGGGAGAAGTTTTCCGTATTACCAAAAACAACAGCCTGGCCGGCGTTGCCAATCGCAACTTCTCGCTCCTTGGCGATCCGTCACTAACTCTTTTAATGCCTCCACACAATATTGTTTTTACCGGCATTTACAGCCAGAGTAGCAGCGATACGTTGCGGGCCCTGTCGCAGGTTACCATAAAGGGCGAAGTGAGAAATCCCGACGGCACACTTAACACCTTATTCAACGGAAAAGTACAGCTTACGCTGTTCGATAAACCAACCGAAACCTCAACACTCGGAAATGAGAACCCTCCGTTTACCTATAATGAGTACCGTACGCTGTTATTCCGGGGGCAGGCCAGCGTTGAAAACGGAAGGTTTACGGCCAATTTTACATTACCCAAATCCATCAACTATGCAATTGGAAACGGAAAAGTCACTGCCTACGCCTACACTGCCCATGCATGGCAAAACGCTGCCGGTTACAGCAGTGATTTTAAAGTAGGGTTAAGCGAAGAAAATTATACCATCGATACAACACCCCCTTCCATAAACCTTTACGTGGGCGACACCACCTTTACCGAAGGAAGCGAAGTGCCTTCTAACACCATGCTTATCGCAAGACTTTACGATGCAAGCGGCATTTCTCCCTCCAGCTTTGGAATAGGCAATACCCTTTCGGCATTTCTGGATGACGATGAGTGGGTTGACCTTACCCGTTATTACGAATCCGACCCCGATGATTACACCCGCGGCACCGTGCGTTACCCGCTTATTAACCTGGCCCCGGGTATGCACCGGGTTACCTTAAAAGCGTGGGATACACATAACAACTCATCTGCAGCTACCATTACCTTCAGGGTTGGCGATGGCGGATTGATTATCTCGGAATTTGCCGCTTATCCCAATCCCTTCAGTGGCTCAACCCGGCTTTATTTCAGCCATAATTATGCAGGCCGTGATCTGGAGGTACAGCTGGAAATTCTTAGTCCGCTGAAGGGCCTTATTTCAAGGCAAATTTATCAGATTACCGAGAGTCCGGTTCGGACCGAATTACAGGAGTGGAGGCCTGACGAACAAGCCGAAAATCTTACTCCCGGCATATACCTGGCCAGGCTGGTTGTACGTTCTTTAACCAATGGCTCTAAAAATGAGCGGGTTACAAAACTTATATATTTGAAATAGTTATCTTTGACACCCTTGAAGTTTATTCATGAATCGTAAGCATTTAATCCTTCTGTTGCTCTTTTCGGCGGGCATGGTGCGGGCCCAGCAGCCCGGTATCATATTGGGCAGCGATACCACCTTTCGGGTAATTACCACGGCTGTTCCGTTTTTACTCATCAGCCCCGATGCACGGGCATCCGCCCTGGGCGATGCCGGCGCGGCGCTTTCTCCCGATGCCAACGCTGCCTTCTGGAACCCTGCCAAAGTGGTTTTTCTGGAAGACTCATACGGAGGCGGTCTTTCCTGGACGCCCTGGCTTGGAAAAATAGTTAACGACATGTGGATTGCCTACCTTCCGGGCTTTTACAAAATATCTCGCGAACAGGCTATTGCCGGGTCCCTTAAATATTTCGACTTGGGAAATATCAGCTTCCGCGGCTCGGGCAATGAGCCCCTGGGCGATTTCAATCCGCGTGAACTGGCTTTCGACATCACCTATTCGCGCATGCTTACCGAATCGTTTAGTGTAGGCCTCACCGGCCGGTACATATATAGCAACCTTACCGGTTCGCTGCAGTCAGGAACGGTAGATGCCCGACCCATTAATTCTGTGGCTGTTGATTTGGGTGTTTTTTATACCAAACCCATGCAAAGCGCACAAACCTCAAACCTCGCTTTGGCTGCCGTAATATCGAACATTGGACCAAAGGTTTCTTACACCGATAATGCCAACCGGAACTTTATTCCCACCAACCTCAGGCTCGGTGCTGCCTATACACGCGATGTTGACCCGTTTAACTCATTTACCTTTCTTTTAGATCTGAACAAGTTAATGGTGCCCACCATCAACAACAACCAGTCGGTTTTGGGTGGCATGTTCGGTTCATTTACCGATGCGCCTGATGGGTTCGCTGAAGAAATCAAGGAATTTATTCTCAACTCCGGAGTAGAGTACTGGTATAACAAAACTTTTGCCGCACGCATCGGATATTTTCTTGAAAGCAAAGAAAAAGGCAACCGCAAATACATGACCCTCGGCCTGGGCTTCAGAAATCAGAAAAGCTTTGGGATTGACGTAGCCTACCTGGTACCCACCAACAGCCGCGAAAACCCCCTGGCTGAAACGCTCCGGTTTTCACTGCTATTCCAGGTGAAAAAAGCCGCGGAGGAATCAGTAACCGACTAACCTGCCCAATGCCCGATCGGTCAAAGCAACCGCCTTTTCAAAAGTCGCTTCAGTTTCACCTCAAAGAACCGCTTGCTGTTAACCAGCCCTGCAAAGCCCCTGTATTTCTGCTTAACGGGGGCGATCAGGAAATAATACGCCTTGAGTTTGTTTTCCGGGCTGGCAAATGGTTTGAGCCTGCGCCAGGCCTTTCGCATTTCACCACCGTTATGCTTACCCGGGGCACAACCGGCATGTCGGGCAACGAAATAGCCAACCGGCTGGATGAATTGGGTTATCACATAGAAACAGGCTCATCATCCGATTATGCCTACTTTACTGTTTACGGCCTTACCGATAATCTTCCCCAGGCAGCTGAAATTATCCGTAAATGCCTTACAGAATCCTGCTTTCTGCTCAGGGAGCTCAGGTTGGAAAAGGAAATTTACCTTCAGCAACTTAAGGTAAACCAGGAAAAAACAAGCTATCTGGCCTCACGCCTGTTTCGCCAGCACCTTTTCGGACGGGAACACCCCTATGCTTCAGAACCCGAACCCGAGCAACTGAATGCATTTACCAGCCAAATGCTGACGGATTACTTTTCATCTCATTACAGGGATTTTGATTTGTTTGTTACCGGCAAATTCAACAGCCATACCGAAAAATCTGTACTGGGTCTGATTGAACAATTGCCCTGGCAGAGGCATGCTGATCCCGAAAATGCCGTCCATCCCGCTGTTGAAAAGCAGGTTATTTTGCCCAAGCCCGATGCTGTTCAGGCTTCCATCAGAGTCGGCAAACCCTGTATTTCCCGTCAGCATGCAGACTATCCATATCTGGCACTGGGTATTTATTTGCTGGGTGGTTTTTTTGGCTCCAGATTAATGAAAGTTATACGCGAAGAAAAAGGACTTACCTACGGCATCCATGCACATATCCAAACCTACCGAAAAGCTTCTGTTTTCTCCGTGGCTGCCGATGTGAACCGGCAACATGCCGATGCAGCCATAGAAGAATGCCTCAGGCAAATAAAGGAACTAAGAGAGGGCAGGTTTTCTGATAAAGAACTTGATCTGGCCAGAAACCATTTTATCGGAAGCCTGCAAAATGAAATGAGCAACGCTTTTGCTCACATGGAACGATTTAAAGCGCTGCATCTTTTTCAGCTGCCCTCCGACTATTATCAGAACCTTTTGATAAAGATTGATCAGGCTTGCAAAGAAGACATTGCCTTTGCCATCGAAAAGCATATACACGAGAATGACATGATAATTGCTGTGGCCGGATAACCTGGCCACGCCTCACGGTTTATTGCCTCGCAACGGTACGGATATTCATCACCAGAATCACTATAAACAAAAAAGCCTGACCGAATAAACGATCTGGTTTAAAAAAAACAGGCAACGACTTACCTGCCTGACGGCAGGCAGGCTCTCCCGGGTTTTATCCCAGTACCATCAGCGCTGGTGGGCTTAACTTCCCTGCCTGCCGCATGGCAGGTCTGTTCGGGAAATCCGGCTCCTCTCTTACGCCCGTATCTTGAAGGGGTACACACAATAAAAAAAGCCCGATCAGTTTCCTGAACGGGCTTTAAAAAAAAACAGGCAACGACTTACCTGCCTGACGGCAGGCAGGCTCTCCCGGGTTTTATCCCAGTACCATCAGCGCTGGTGGGCTTAACTTCCCTGCCTGCCGCATGGCAGGTCTGTTCGGGAAATCCGGCTCCTCTCTTACGCCCGTATCTTGAAGGGGTACACACAATAAAAAAGCCCGATCAGTTTCCTGAACGGGCTTTAAAAAAAAACAGGCAACGACTTACCTGCCTGACGGCAGGCAGGCTCTCCCGGGTTTTATCCCAGTACCATCAGCGCTGGTGGGCTTAACTTCCCTGCCTGCCGCATGGCAGGTCTGTTCGGGAAATCCGGCTCCTCTCTTACTCCCGTATCTTGAAGGGGTACACACAATAAAAAAGCCCGATCAGTTTCCTGAACGGGCTTTAAAAAAAAAACAGGCAACGACTTACCTGCCTGACGGCAGGCAGGCTCTCCCGGGTTTTATCCCAGTACCATCAGCGCTGGTGGGCTTAACTTCCCTGCCTGCCGCATGGCAGGTCTGTTCGGGAAATCCGGCTCCTCTCTTACTCCCGTATCTTGAAGGGGTACACACAATAAAAAAGCCCGATCAGTTTCCTGAACGGGCTTTAAAAAAAAAACAGGCAACGACTTACCTGCCTGACGGCAGGCAGGCTCTCCCGGGTTTTATCCCAGTACCATCAGCGCTGGTGGGCTTAACTTCCCTGCCTGCCGCATGGCAGGTCTGTTCGGGAAATCCGGCTCCTCTCTTACTCCCGTATCTTGAAGGGGTACACACAATAAAAAAGCCCGATCAGTTTCCTGAACGGGCTTTAAAAAAAAAACAGGCAACGACTTACTCTCCCGGGTTTTATCCCAGTACCATCAGCGCTGGTGGGCTTAACTTCTCTGTTCGGAATGGGAAGAGGTGATCCCCACCGCTATAGTCACCTTAAACTCTTTGGTGATCCTACTGCCTGCCTGCCGAAGCTTCAGCGAAGACATGGCAATAGTCACCTTTAGGATTTAACAACCGTTTTGCGGTTGTACAATATTTTTTGACATGCGGAAGAAAGCAACAGTAAAGGAATATTGTGCACATAGGGAGTGCGAAAAGAAGTGTTCGGGTAATTAGTACTGCTCAGCTTTGCCATTGCTGGCTTTACACCTGCAGCCTATCAACGTCATCATCTCTGACGTCCCTTAAAGGAAGTCTCATCTTGAGGTGGGTTTCGCGCTTAGATGCTTTCAGCGCTTATCCCGTCCCAACATGGCTACCCAGCGGTGCAGCTGACGCCACAACTGGTACACCAGCGGTTGGTCCAACCCGGTCCTCTCGTACTAAGGTCAGATCCTCTCAAACTTCCAACGCCCATCACAGATAGGGACCGAACTGTCTCACGACGTTCTGAACCCAGCTCGCGTGCCACTTTAATGGGCGAACAGCCCAACCCTTGGGACCTTCTCCAGCCCCAGGATGTGACGAGCCGACATCGAGGTGCCAAACCTCCCCGTCGATATGAGCTCTTGGGGGAGATCAGCCTGTTATCCCCAGAGTACCTTTTATCCTTTGAGCGATGGCCCTTCCATGCAGAACCACCGGATCACTATATCCTAGTTTCCTACCTGCTCGACCCGTCGGTCTCACAGTCAAGCACCCTTATGCTATTGCGCTCTACGCACGGTTACCAAGCGTGCTGAGGGTACCTTTGAAAGCCTCCGATACGCTTTCGGAGGCGACCACCCCAGTCAAACTACCCACCACACACTGTCTCCCCGCAGGGGGATTAGACATCAAGTAAATAAAGGGCGGTATTTCACCGTCGACTCCACCGGACCTGGCGGCCCGGGATCATAGTCTCCCGCCTATCCTACACATCATCTACCCAATATCAATGTGAAGCTATAGTAAAGGTTCATGGGGTCTTTCCGTCCCGTGACGGGTACACGGCATCTTCACCGTGACTACAATTTCACCGAGCTCATGGCTGAGACAGTGCCCAGATCGTTACACCATTCGTGCAGGTCGGAACTTACCCGACAAGGAATTTCGCTACCTTAGGACCGTTATAGTTACGGCCGCCGTTTACCGGGGCTTCAGTTCAATGCTTCGCGGGTTACCCCACTAACATCCCCCCTTAACCTTCCGGCACCGGGCAGGTGTCAGGCCTTATACATCATCTTTCGATTTCGCAAAGCCCTGTGTTTTTGTTAAACAGTCGCCTGGGCCATTTCACTGCGACCCCGCCGGAGCGGGGCATCCCTTCTTCCGAAGTTACAGGATCAATTTGCCTAGTTCCTTAGCCATGACTCACTCGAGCACCTTAGGATTTTCTCCTTGACTACCTGTGTCGGTTTGCGGTACGGGTACCTTACTGATTAACGCTAGCGGTTTTTCTTGGAAGTATGGTTACGCTCGCTATCACTTTGGCCGAAGCCTCCGTGTACTATCAGGTTCGGCATTTCTTACGGATTTGCCTGCAAGAAATATACCTACACCCTTTAACCTGGTATTTCGTCACCAGGCGGAGCTGTCACTCCTCCGTCACCACTTCGCTCAGTAAGGTAGTACCGGAATATTAACCGGTTGTCCATCGACTACTCCTTTCGGATTGGTCTTAGGCCCCGACTAACCCGCGGCTGATTAACATTGCCGCGGAACCCTTAGTCTATCGGTGGGCGGGTTTCTCACCCGCCTTATCGTTACTTATGCCTACATTTGCTTTTCCAACCGCTCCACTGTGCGTAACCGCACAGCTTCTCTGCTGTTGGAATGCTCCCCTACCACTCGTATTGCTACGAATCCTGAGCTTCGGTAGTACACTTGATGCCCGATTATTATCGATGCCCTGTCGCTCGACCAGTGAGCTGTTACGCACTCTTTAAATGAATTGCTGCTTCCAAGCAAACATCCTGGCTGTCTAAGCAACTGGACCTCCTTAGTTCAACTTAGTGTACATTTTGGGACCTTAGCTGCAGGTCTGGGTTCTTTCCCTCTCGGACACGGACCTTAGCACCCATGCCCTCACTACAGGGTATATTTACCAGCATTCGGAGTTCATCTGGATTTGGTAGGATTTGACTCCCCCTAGTCCAATTGGTAGCTCTACCTCTGGTAAACTTAACCCCCATGCTGCCCCTAAAGGCATTTCGGGGAGTACGAGCTATTTCTCAGTTTGATTAGCCTTTCACCCCTACCCTCAGCTCATCCAAGAACTTTTCAACGTTCACTGGTTCGGCCCTCCATCAGGTGTTACCCTAACTTCAGCCTGGCCAAGGGTAGATCACAAAGTTTCGCGTCTACTCCCACTGACTGTACGCCCTGTTCAGACTCGCTTTCGCTCCGGCTCCTCCCGTTAACGGGATTAACCTTGCCAGTGACAGTAACTCGTAGGCTCATTATGCAAAAGGCACGCCGTCAGTCCACAAAGGACCTCCGACCGCTTGTAAGCGTACGGTTTCAGGTTCTCTTTCACCCTCCTGTTCGGAGTGCTTTTCACCTTTCCCTCACGGTACTGGTTCGCTATCGGTCTCTCAGGAGTATTTAGCCTTTCCAGATGGTGCTGGATACTTCAAACGGGGCGTCTCCGACCCCGCCCTACTCAGGATACTGCCTCGGTTGTGCGGCTTCCTTTACGGGGCTTTCACCCTCTGTGGCCCGGTTTCCCAACCGGTTCAAGTCGCGTTACAACTCGATGGTGGCAGTCCTATAACCTCCCGCCAGCCGTAACTGGCGGGATTTGGGCTGTTGCGTGTTCGCTCGCCACTACTTACGCAATCACTGTTGTTTTCTTTTCCTCCAGGTACTTAGATGTTTCAGTTCCCTGGGTTTGCCTTCCGCTTTGCAGCGGAATACCACGCCTTCAGCGTGGTGGGTTTCCCCATTCGGAAATCTGCGGATCACGGTCTATTTGCGACTCCCCGCAGCTTATCGCAGCTTATCACGTCCTTCATCGCCTCTGAGAGCCAAGGCATCCCCCGTACGCTCTTACGTACTTCTTTTCGATTGTTCACTTGCGTGAACAAGCCTATGTGCTCGATATTTTTACTCTTTACTGTTTCTGAATTGCTTCAGAATCTTTCTTCCAACATGTCAAAGAACTTCGTTATCAGTTTTTACCGGAATCCTCTGTGAAAGCGGCTCCTTTCCAGGCAGGTTTTCCGAACTGATTACGTGGAGGTAAACGGATTCGAACCGATGACCCCCTGCTTGCAAAGCAGGTGCTCTAGCCAGCTGAGCTATACCCCCAGGATAACAGGCCGGTGGTATACCGGTTTGGTTGTTTCCCTTTTTCGTGGGCCTGCGTGGACTCGAACCACGGACCTCTACATTATCAGTGTAGCGCTCTAACCACCTGAGCTACAAGCCCTCGATACGTCTAAAGCTGTTGCTTCGAGCTTTCGAGCGAAATGCTGTGTAGCTTTTTGTGAGTGCCCGCGGTGTTCCTGCTTCGACCCGAGCTGTTTGGTCAGCCCGTAGCTCGCTAGGTGCAGCTTGTAAGCAATATTTTAAAAAGAATGTAATCGATAGCGGACTGAATCGTAGCCAAGGTTATTGGTCATGCCCGGAGGCATGACTCCAGAAAGGAGGTGTTCCAGCCGCACCTTCCGGTACGGCTACCTTGTTACGACTTAGCCCCAGTCATCGGTTTAACCCTAAACAACGCCTTGCAGCAACTGTCTTCAGGTCCTCCCGACTCCCATGGCTTGACGGGCGGTGTGTACAAGGTCCGGGAACGTATTCACCGCGCCATTGCTGATGCGCGATTACTAGCGATTCCAACTTCATGCAGGCGAGTTGCAGCCTGCAATCCGAACTGAGACCGTCTTTTTGTGATTGGCTCACCGTCACCGGTTTGCAACACTTTGTAACGGCCATTGTAGCACGTGTGTAGCCCTGGGCGTAAGGGCCATGATGACTTGACGTCATCCCCTCCTTCCTCTCTGCTTGCGCAGGCAGTCTCTTTAGAGTCCCCACCATTACGTGCTGGCAACTAAAGATAAGGGTTGCGCTCGTTGCGGGACTTAACCCAACACCTCACGGCACGAGCTGACGACAGCCATGCAGCACCTTGCTCCATGTCCTTGCGGAAGAGTCCATCTCTGGACCGGTCATGGGCATTCTAGCCCAGGTAAGGTTCCTCGCGTATCATCGAATTAAACCACATGCTCCACCGCTTGTGCGGACCCCCGTCAATTCCTTTGAGTTTCACCGTTGCCGGCGTACTCCCCAGGTGGATGACTTAACGATTTCTCTTGGCCGCTGACTGTATATCGCCAACAGCGAGTCATCATCGTTTACAGTGTGGACTACCAGGGTATCTAATCCTGTTTGCTCCCCACACTTTCGTGCCTCAGCGTCAGTTGCTCTCTGGCAAGCTGTCTTCACTATCGGTGTTCTTGACGATATCTAAGCATTTCACCGCTACACCGTCAATTCCGCCTGCCTCGACAGCACTCAAGCCAACCAGTATCAATGCCACCTCCCCGGTTAAGCCGGGGGCTTTCAGCACTGACTTAATTGGCCGCCTACGCACCCTTTAAACCCAATGAATCCGGACAACGCTCGCCACCTACGTATTACCGCGGCTGCTGGCACGTAGTTAGCCGTGGCTTATTCATCTGGTACCTTCAGTTCCCCGCGCACGGGTTTTTTATTCCCAGATAAAAGCAGTTTACAACCCAGAAGGCCTTCTTCCTGCACGCGGCATGGCTGGATCAGGCTCGCACCCATTGTCCAATATTCCCTACTGCTGCCTCCCGTAGGAGTCTGGCCCGTGTCTCAGTGCCAGTGTGGGGGATCAACCTCTCAGTTCCCCTACTGATCATTGCCTTGGTGAGCCGTTACCTCACCAACTAGCTAATCAGCCGCATGCTCATCCTCAACCGCCGTAGCTTTAATGCCCGAGAGATGCCTCTCCGGCATGTTATGGAGTATTAATTCCCGTTTCCGGGAGCTATCCTCCAGTTGAGGGCAGATTGCATACGTGTTACGCACCCTTACGCCACTCTGGGCCGGATATTGCTACCCGGCTTACCGTTCGGCTTGCATGTATTAGGCCTGCCGCTAGCGTTCGTCCTGAGCCAGGATCAAACTCTCCATTGTAATTGTCTTTACAGCTCTGGGAGCTGAAATGGTTGGTCTGACCCCGGCTACGATTCAATTATTTCGAATTGCTCGAAGTCCGCTAATCGATTACATTCTTTCAAAGAACTTCCCGGGCTTTTTAGCCCTTTGCGGTTGTTTTTCAACCAGAAAACTTCCTGAATTTCCCTGTTCAGGGCCCGCTTCTCCAAAACGGGAGTGCAAAGGTAATAGGCGGAGGCTCTACCTGCAAACAGTGGCTCAAAAAATTTTTTTAAAGTTTTTTCTCCGTGCCCGTGGTATCCTTAAACAAGGGCACGGTGCTGCAGGGCTCACCGTACATGATGCTTCGGGCTACCGAACGCATGCGTGCGGCAGCTTCGGCATATACCGCCGGGGGAAGGTCGTGCCCGGAGCAGCCTTTTATTACGACCCGCGCATCTTTGAACCGGCTCCAGTCCAGCTTGTCAAAAGCTTGCCGGTAAAGGTGAATTTCCAGATCGGCAAGCGAGCCGGTTACAACAGTCCTGGCATAAGGGCTTGCTGAAATGGCGGCCAGCATAAAGGCCCATACCGGCACGATGGCATCGGCCGAGCAGGTTATGGCTACGTGCTTGCCCGTATACGTTTGCCAGTTGTGGCTGCGAACGTATTGGCGAAATTCTTTTTCGCGCAATATTAAACCCTCATGAAGCTGGTCTTTCAGGTCTATGAGCACCCGTTCACCCGGCTGGTAGTATTCTTCCAGGTTAAACAGTACCAGGGTACTGGCAGCCACACGGTTTATGATTTGTTCCTGGTTATCCACAGCTGTTGCAAAGTTCCGGATAAATAGCTCAACGCGGAAGGGTGGTAAAAAATTCTTTGGTGTAATGGGGTTCAAAGGTTGCGGCGTTCTGGCATTGCCCTGCCTGCCAGGAGCCAAAGGCCATCTCGCCCAGTGCCGCTGCGGTGGGTTGTATTTCGGGCATGAAACGCGCCAGCTGATGCCGCACTACCGCCCTGCATTTTTCGGCTCCGTTGCCGGCAAAGCAAATCGTTTGGTTGCGATCGAAGTAAGGCTGAAATAGTGATTCGCTGAGGGTGGCTGCGGTGGCAGGCACCTCTTCCCGGCTATGCGGATCAAATATTTTATAAAACACATCCATCCGCCGGGCATCGATCACAGGGCAAATCCAGGCCGGGTTATCGCACTGTTGCCTGGCCCGATGGGCTATGATGTCGAGGGTGTTTACGGCAATAAGCGGAACAGCCAGACCAAAACACAGCCCTTTGGCGGTGGAGACACCTATGCGCAGGCCGGTATAAGAGCCGGGGCCGGCCGAAACCGCTATGGCATTCAGGCTGCTGATGGGACAGCCGGCTTCCGCACACAACTGCCGGATAAGCGGTGCCAGTTGTGCCGCATGCGACCGGGGGGTTTGTATGTGCAGGGTATGAAGCAGTTTACCGCTTTCATGAAGGGCCACCGAGCAGGTATCCAGTGCTGTTTCAATGCTGAGGATGCGTGCCATTAACGGTGACGTAACAGGGCTTGATACGTTTCGGTATTGGAAAGTATTTCGCGGGCTTTGGCTACATCAGCATCTGCCTGCAGGGCTACGGGCACCTGGGCCTCGTACAGGTTATAGTGAAAGGCTATTTGCTGGGCCAGCAGGTGTTTAATTTCTTTTTTGAAACGAACAAAGTCGGTGGCTTTACTTTGTTCAATGCGCCTGCCAATGGATTCAAGTTCGCCGGCTATTTCGTTATAATAAGGCTCTGAACGGGCCTCTTCGCTAACTTTTTTAAGTTGTTGTTCAATATCGGTCTGGTAAATAAAGGCGCGCCCGCGCACCCAGGCCACAAATTTTTCGTACGCGTCATCTGACAATTCAAAGCTGGCAAACGATTTAACGGGAGGGTTTTCGTTCACGTACCGTGTGGCGTATTCAAAAAAGATACCATTGTTAGCCAGTGCGTTGATAATCGGTATTGCATGAGGGGATTCGGTTTTCACGTCGGGCATAAGGCCACCGCCATCGTAAACAATTCTTCCTTGTGCAGTACGAAACTCCCTGCGCACGGAGTCGGCAAATTTGCTTACCGAACCATCGGCATTGCGGTGGGTGTAGTCCAGCTCCTGAATGCACCGGCCGCTTGGCGTATAATACCTGGCGGTGGTAACTTTTAACTGTGCATTGTACGAAAGCGGCCGGGTGGTTTGAACCAGGCCTTTGCCAAAGGTTTTCTGCCCGATGAGTACGGCCCGGTCGTAATCCTGCAGGGCGCCGGCTACGATTTCGGAAGCTGATGCGCTGTTTTCGTTGATGAGCACCGCAAGGGGTATGTGAATGTCAAGGGGGTTGTTTAAGGTGGTGTAGCTGCGATTCCATTCGGCCATTTTGCCGCGGGTGGAGACCACCTCTTTGCCTTTGGGGATAAAGAGGTTAACAATGTTTACGGCTTCGTAGAGCATGCCGCCCGGATTGTCGCGCAGGTCAATAATAAGTTGTCTGGCGCCTTTTTGTTTAAGTTCGGTAACGGCCCGGCTTACTTCTTTGGAGGCGCCCGGGGTAAAGTCGTCCAGCCTTAAGTAGCCGGTTTCAGGGCTTATCATGCCGTAGTAAGCCAGGTTGCTGATGACAATTCTTTCGCGTTTAAGTTTAAGGGTAATATCGGTGGGCTGCCCGTATCTTCTGAGTTTTAGTTGTACTTCTGATTTCAGGGGGCCGCGCAACATGTTTGAAATTTCGGTGGTGGTTTTCCCCTGAACATTTTGGCCGTCAACGGCAATGATTTCATCGCCAACGCGTATGCCTGCCCGGTAGGCGGGGAAGTCTTTATACGGGTGGGT
>BPHC01000014.1 GCA_026003355.1 Cyclobacteriaceae bacterium | reverse complement strand
TTTCAATTTTTGCCGGAACCCGTATTACCCGCCTGGGTTTATTGCTGGCCGACTCGCTGGCAACAGCTATTTGTACAGGATTAAACAAAGATCCGAATGCTAAGTTGTTAATAAGCGAAGGCAGTAAAACCAATTTCGGGTATGTGGCCACTTTTGGCAAACAAAGTCTGAACAACGACAACCTGGGTATAGCAGTCTTTTTTCATCCGGATAACTTTAACGGCTTTGCAGATGATGAGTTCAATCACATTGTAAAACTCAAACCCCGAAATGGCAGGTTAACATATTATTTTGCTGCTGCCTGGGAGGGAGAACCGGATGGAATCAAAACCGAAAGAGAGTTTACAGAATACATTAATCAAACAGCAAACGAACTTGCCAACCCCGTTCAGGTTATTGTTCAATGATGGCTTTTAGATTTTCAGGTTTTTTGATTTTCATTTCATCCTGTTTAGGCAAACCCCAGCCTGCAGGTTGCTGGTAACTGTAATGCGAATTACGATATTCCCAAAAAACCCGAGCAGGTAACTATTGCCCTTCCGTGGGATAGCCTCATAACCACCTTCCGGCTCTGCAAAACCGCGCCCCGATTGTTACCGACCAGAATTTTGGTAAACCTGTAACTGTCCGGGTAGTGAGCACCAAAAACGACAAACATCCCGACTATCTGGTGCTTACCCACACGTTACAGTCCGATGAGCCTGTATTTACATTTCGGGTAACCGCCTCCGGAAAAAAGTTTACAGTTCAGGCGGCTGAGGTTGTGCCAAATAACCGCTTTACTATACAATTTCTAAAACCACTCACAACTGCCGGCGGGCATTTTGCTGTGGCAACACGCCTTGCGCGGAGCACCCTTAATCTTTATCCGGATGTAAAGAAGTTTCCGGTTTATGCGCCCCGAAAGTGGAATTATGAGTATTCTTTTTTTATGCTCGGCTTGTACAGGCTCGGAAAAGAAATCAATGTGCCTGACTTTACCCTTTACCCCCGGCAATGGATAGATGACTTTATTGAAGGATCGGGTTTTAGGCCCGGGGTGTACAATATGCGCGAATTTAAACTCGATGATGTGCTTCCGGGCAGGCTCGCACTCGAGCTTTACGCTGATACACACCACAATAAATACAAAGCTGTTGCCGATACGCTTATCCGCCAGCTTATGCACCAGCCTAAAACTTCTGAGGGCGGTTACTGGCATAAAGAAATATATCCCCACCAAATGTGGCTCGATGGGGTGTTCATGGCCGATGTATTTGCCATGCAGTACGCCACTCTGTTCAGCAAACCCGAATGGTATGATGAGGCCGTTCATCAAATAAAGTTAATTTACCGGCATACATACGATTCGGCCTCCGGCCTCATGTTTCATGGCTGGGATGAATCCCGGAATCCCGTCTGGGCACATCCGCAAAAGGGTACTTCGCCCGAGTTCTGGGGCAGAGCAATAGGCTGGTACCTTATGGCCATTGTTGAATGCCTGGATTATCTGCCTTTAAACCATCCCGAACGCAACACCCTTATTGCTATTTTCAAAACGGTTGCCGCGGGCATAAAAAAATATCAGCATCCGCAAAATGCTCTGTGGTATCAGGTAACCAATAAACCCGATGCACCCGGAAACTGGGTTGAGACCTCTTGCTCGGCCATGTTTACCTATGCATTTGCCAAAGGAAACCGGTTGGGAATACTGGACAAAACTTTTCTGGATGCGGCCGAACGCGCTTTTAATGCTCTGCTGAATGAATATGTTTATACGGATGCCCAAGGCAATCTTCACCTCGATCAAACCGTAAAAATCGGCACCCTTAATCCCAGAACTTCCAAAGGCGATTACCAGTATTACATTACAACAGAAAGAAGAATTGACGATTACAAAGGCCTGGCCGCATTGTTGTTTGCCGGCACGGAGTTGAAAAAATAAAGCAAAACGAAATGAACATTACCAAAAAGCAACGTCATGCTGCTTAAGTACAAACACGTTATGCCGTTTTACAGGGGTTTAAGCACCATTGTTTTGATAATACTTGCATTGTTTTTTGCCGGCAGCCCCGCGGCACACTCGCAACCCGTTCCTGCCTTTCCGGGAGCGGAAGGATTTGGCAAATATACAACCGGTGGGCGCGGGGGCTTTGTTTACCGCGTAACCAACCTCAACGATGACGGTCCGGGTAGTTTGCGCGATGGTCTTCAAAAAACAGGAGCCCGCATAATTGTATTTGCAGTTTCCGGAACCATTGCACTGGAGTCGCCCTTGTACATCAGCAAGGGTAATGTTACCATTGCCGGCCAAACCGCTCCGGGCCATGGCATTACCATTAAAAACTATCCGGTAAAAATCAAGGCCGATAACGTTATTATCCGATATCTGCGCTTCAGGCTTGGCGATGAAAAAGGAATAGAAGATGATGCCCTGGGAGCTACCGGTCATAAAAATATTATAATAGACCATTGCTCCATAAGCTGGGCCACTGATGAATGCGCTTCGTTTTATCATAACGAAAACTTTACGCTTCAGTGGTGCATTATTTCCGAAAGCCTGAATAACTCCGTACACACCAAAGGCGAACACGGATACGGCGGAATATGGGGAGGCATAAAGGCTTCCTTTCATCATAATTTAATCGCTTCGCACAACAGCCGTTTGCCCCGTTTTGGTGGTTCGGCCACCGTGCCCAACCTTTCGGGCGAATTGGTTGATTTCAGAAACAACGTAGTTTATAACTGGATGAACAACAATATATATGGCGGAGAAAAAGGACGTTACAATGTGGTAAACAATTATTTCAAGCCAGGTCCGGCAACGCGCCCCTCCAGGCGAAACCAGATTCTTAACCCCAGCCGTCCGTACGGTTTGTTTTTTGTTGCAGGCAATGTGCTGGAAGGCAACAAAGAAATTTCACGGAACAACCGTATGGGTGTTGTGGCTTCTCATCCCGATTCGGCCCTGGTGGCTGAGCCTTTTCCAACAGCATACATAGTGCTCCATTCGGCCCGAACGGCCTGCAAACTGGTGCTTAAACATGCTGGTGCAAGCCTGATTCGCGATGATGTAGACAAACGGCTGGTTACTGAAGTACGAACCGGTAAATCGGCACTGGGAAAAAACAAAAACGGTATTATAGATTCGCCATGCGATGCCGGAGGATGGCCCGAACTTAAAAGCCTGCCGGCCCCCGCTGATGCCGATGCCGATGGTATGCCCGATGTGTGGGAAAAAAAACATGGTCTTAATCCGGCCTCGCCGGCTGATGCCGCCCAGTATAAACTGAGTAAGCTTTATACCAACATAGAAGTGTATGTTAACAGTCTTGTAAAATATCGGTTATGATTTTTACCGTACGCACCCATTTTCGGCTATCCAGATGTCTTGTAAGGATAATTTTTGTTGTCTTTTTTTTACAGAAGGCAATAGATAACCACGCCCAGGTGCCGATGGTTACTGTTGCGGCTGATGGCTCCGGTAACTTTACCTCTGTGCAGGCTGCTGTTAATTCCTTGCCGGACCATGCACAAGGCAAACTGGTGGTGTATATTAAAAATGGCACCTACTACGAAAAGGTGCACATCCCTTCGTGGAAGACCAATGTTGTTCTGATAGGCGAAGACAAACATACAACCATCATTTCATGGAACGACCATGCCGGAAAAGGAAATATTAATACGTTTACCTCTTATACCGTACTGGTGCAGGGTAACGGTTTTGTAGCCGAAAACCTCACAATCGAAAACTCAGCCGGAAAAGATGCCGGTCAGGCTGTAGCTCTGCATGTTGAAGCTGACCGATGTGTGATCAAAAACTGCCGCATTGTGGGTAATCAGGATACCCTGTATGCCGGCGTAGACAATAGCCGGCAGTACTACAAAAATTGCTACATAGAGGGTACCACCGATTTTATCTTCGGACCCGCTACTGCAGTATTCGAAAACTGTACCATTTACTGCAAAAAAAATTCATACATAACAGCAGCCTCAACCCCGCAGCATCAACCCCACGGAATGGTATTTTTTTACTGCTCAATAACCGTTGCTGAAAATGTGCAGGGTGTTTACCTTGGCAGGCCGTGGCGACCTTATGCCAAAACCGTTTTCGTTGAATGTGAGCTCCATGAACGCATAAGGCCGGAAGGCTGGCATAACTGGAATAAACCCGATGCCGAACGCACGGTCTTCTATGCTGAATACAAATCCACAGGAAAGGGTGCTAACCCGGAGAAACGCGTTACATGGTCACGCCAGCTAACCGATGCCGAACGCAAAGAATATACCGTGGAAAAGATTTTCGGAAACTGGAAACCCTACTAACCTTATGATGAGGCTTAATAGCGCACTGCTTTTTTTTATCCTGTTTCCCTGTTTACTCAATGCGCAGCCCGTATGGCAGGCTGCTTCCGGTAATACCTATAATAACCCGATAATTCATGCCGACTTTTCCGATCCGGATGTTTGCCGTGCAGGTAACGATTTTTATATGACAGCCTCATCGTTTAACTGTGTGCCGGGATTGCCCATACTGCATTCAACTGACCTGGTTAACTGGAAGCTGATTAACTATGCCCTGCCCAGGCTTTCCTATGCACCAGGGTTTGATAAACCTCAGCACGGAAAAGGCGTGTGGGCTCCGTGTATCCGTTACCATAATGAAATGTTTTACATATTCTTCCCTGACCCCGACCACGGTATTTTTATGGTTAAAGCAAAACATCCGGCAGGCAAATGGACTCACCCCGTGTGCATTAAGGAAGGAAAAGGACTTATTGACCCCACACCACTATGGGATGATGATGGTAAAGCTTACCTGGCTTTTGCCTTTGCCGGCAGCCGAGCAGGTATTAAAAGCCTGCTGGCTGTATGCTCCATGAGCGAGGACGGCACGCAGACTTACAACGATGACGTGATTGTTTTTGACGGACACGATGAACACCCAACAGTTGAAGGCCCAAAGTTCTACAAACGCAACGGCTATTACTATATTTTTGCTCCGGCCGGTGGAGTTTCAACCGGCTGGCAACTGGTACTGCGGTCCAAAAACGTATTCGGACCCTACGAGCCAAAAATAGTAATGCACCAGGGCAGCACAAATATCAACGGGCCGCACCAGGGGGCATGGGTTGAGGGTAACAACAACGAACACTGGTTTATCCATTTTCAGGATAAGGGTCCCTACGGAAGGGTAGTTCACCTGCAACCCATGCAGTGGAAGAACGACTGGCCCTTAATGGGTGCGGTTTCCCCTGGCAAGGAAACAGGCGAGCCGGTAGAGCACTTTAAAAAGCCCGATTTGCCTGCAGGCAGACCTGCTTATCCGGTTGAGTCGGATGAATTCAACTCCACCCAATTAAGCCTGCCATGGCAATGGCATGCCAATCCGCACCTTACCTGGGCTATACCCTATCCATCCCAAGGTGTATTGCGGCTATTTGCCGCGCCGTTGCCCGAAAACGCTGTAAACTTATGGGATGTACCTAATCTATTGTTACAAAAAATTCCCGCACCGGCATTTCAGGTTACGGCCGCCATTACCTTTAATCCTCTGCAGGAAGATGAGCAAACAGGGTTGGTTATAATGGGTAGAGACTATGCCCTGCTTTCTGTTAAGAAAAAAAATGAAAAACTTTGGATTAGCCAAATTATCTGCAAAGATGCTGATAAAGGCAATGCCGAAAGTATTGTGGCAGAACAACTACTCCATACCCAAACATTTTTTCTGAGGTTAAAAGTGAGCTCCGGAGCACTATGCGAATTTAGCTACAGTGAAGATGGCACAACCTTCAGAACTCTGGGCAATACATTCACTGCACGGCAAGGGATTTGGATTGGCGCTAAGGTGGGCCTGTTTTGCCTGCGCAAAACTTTCAGTAATGATGCCGGTTATGCCGATGTAGACTGGTTCAGGTTTGAGCCGCCCACACGGTAGTTTATAAAGATATACCCCGTTTCCAGGGTATAAAATCGTCTTGTTGCAATTCCATGGCACGTGTTTTAATTTCACCACTGGCCAGCCGAATAATAAATTCCAGAATTTCCTCACCCGTTTCAGCGATGGTTTTCGTTCCTTCAATGATGCCTCCGGCATTGATGTCAATGATGTCGGGCATGCGCCCAGCCAGCTTGCTATTGGAAGAAATTTTGACAACCGGTGCAATGGGATTTCCGGTAGGGGTACCCAGGCCCGTTGTAAAAAGTATAATGGTAGCTCCCGCTCCGGCCATTGCCGTGGTGCTTTCTACATCGTTGCCGGGCGTGCAAAGCAGGTTTAATCCCGGAAGTTTAACGTACTCGCCGTAGTCCAGCACATCGGTTATGGGTGATGTACCTCCCTTTTTGGCGGCCCCGGCCGATTTCATGGCATCTGTTATGAGACCGTCTCTAATATTTCCTGGCGAGGGGTTCATGTCAAATCCTGAGCCTGCAGCGGCTGCACGGTTGGCATAGGCACGCATCAGCTCAACAAACCGGTTAGCAGTAACTTCATTCGTACAACGATCTATCAATTCCTGCTCCACTCCGCATAACTCCGGAAATTCAGATAGGATGGCCGATCCACCAAGTGCTACAATTAAATCAGCTGCATGCCCAACTGCCGGGTTGGCCGAAATACCCGAAAAGCCATCGGAACCGCCGCACTCCAGACCCACTACAAGTTTGCTCAATGGGGCAGGTTTGCGCTCCAGCTCATTGGCTTTTGCCAGTCCTGTAAAGGTTTCGTAAATACTTCGGGAAATCAGGTCTTGTTCCTTACCTTCCTTTTGTTGCTCCAGGATAACCAGCGGTTTGCTGAAATTTGAGTTCAGGGCATGTATCTTTTTTTCCAGTATTTCAACTTGTGCATTCTGACAACCCAAGCTCAGCACGGTGGCACCGGCTACGTTGGGATTATGAATGTATCCTGCCAGCAGGGCGCATAATGCTTCGGCATCCGCACGTGTACCCCCGCAACCACCCTCGTGGGTAAGAAACTTGATACCATCAATATTTTTAAACAGAACGTTTTGGTTAAGTGGCCTGTTTTTTTCAAAAAACACGGGTTTGGCCTGTTCAAACCTGTTGGCACGGTACATATCTGCCAGATAGGCTACATAATCTTTGTACTGGTTTTTTTTTCCGTAGCCCAGTGCTTCTTCAAAAGCCTGCTTCATAACCGCTACGTTTCTGTTCTCGCAAAATACCAGGGGTATTACCAACCAATAGTTTGCCACACCTACCTGTCCGTCGGGGCGGTGGTACCCCATAAACGTACGGTTTTTCCAGCGGCTTATATCGGGTGGTGTCCATGGCGCGGTTTTCTTTTTACCCGAATAGCCTGCAGACTGGTGTTTTACATTTTGCGTGGTAATGGCAGCACCCTGCGCAATAGGCTTGATGGCGCGTCCTACCAAAACGCCGTACATGCGTACCTCGTCCTGTGCGTTAAGGGGGGTAGTGGTAAATTTATGTTTGGCCGGAATATCTTCGGCTAGTGCAAACGAATAACCGTTTTCCGATACCATTTCCCCGGCCCTGAGGTCGGTTAGGGCCACGCACACATTATCATCCGGGTGAATTTTTAAAAATTTGCTTGACATTACTGTAAAAACATTATATTGCGCAATCGATTGCACAAGTTAGGTAATTTCCGGTCAGGTACAACGCCCAGCGGTAAATTTCTTTTCTTTGAAAGAATAGCCCGCTGGCGCGTACCTGATAGTAAAAGAAAAAGTTGTAAACGCTATTGCACATGGACAAAGTGGTAACTTTTGGCGAAATTATGCTTCGCCTGGCAACACCCGGATTTTTGCGGTTTTCGCAGGCTACCGAGCTGGAAGCCACCTTTGGCGGAGGCGAGGCCAATGTAGCCGTGTCGCTGGCCAATTTCGGTATGGATGCCCGCTTCGTTTCCAGCCTGCCCAAAAACGATATTGGCGAGGCGGCCATTGCCGCCCTGCGGGCCCGGAACGTAGATACCTCTTTTATTCATCGCGGTGGAGAACGCATTGGTATCTATTTTCTGGAAACAGGTGCGGTTAGCCGGGGCAGTAAAGTTATTTACGACCGTGCCCACAGCTCGTTTGCTAACCTGAAGAAAGGCATGATAGATTGGGACAAGGCCCTGGATGGAGCCACCTGGTTTCACTGGACGGGCATTACACCGGCCGTATCGGCAGGTGCCGCTGAAGTATGCCTCGAAGCCTGCGAAGCTGCGGCCGGAAAAGGTATCACCATATCTACCGACCTGAACTACCGGAACAAACTGTGGAAGTGGGGAAAAACCGCCGGAGAAGTAATGAAAAATCTGGTAAAGCATTGCGATATTATTCTGGGAAATGAAGAAGATGCCGAAATGGTATTTGGCATAAAACCACAGGGCGTAGATGTAACCAAAGGACATGTAACAGGCGCTGCCTACCAATCGGTTGCCCGGCAGCTTATGGAAAAATTTCCAAAAACAAAAAAAGTAATCTTTACCCTGCGAGGTTCTATAAACGCTAATCACAACACCTGGTCTGGCGTGCTGTGGGATGGCCAAAAATTGTTCGAAGCGCCTGTATATCAAATAACCCATATTGTAGACCGCGTGGGCGGTGGCGATTCTTTTATGGGAGGACTAATTTACGGTCTTATCCGATACGCAGACGACCAGAAGGCATTGAACTTTGCCGTAGCAGCATCGTGTCTTAAGCACACCATTAAAGGCGACTTTAACCTGGTTACTGTCGATGAAGTTGAAAAACTTATGCAGGGCGATGCCTCAGGAAGAGTATCCAGATAAACCATGCCAGACTTTACAATACCATCCATTATTGCATCCATGCGCAGCATAGGCATGGTTCCTGTGTTTTATCATGCCGATGCCTGCATAGCAAAAGAGGTGTTAGATGCCTGTTACCGGGGCGGTGTACGCGTTTTCGAATTCACCAACCGCGGAGATAAGGCGCCTCAGGTTTTTAAAGATTTGCTTCGACATGCCGAACAATATCCCGATCTGATAATGGGCATTGGCACAATACTTAATGCCGCAACTACTCAACAATTTATTGACGCAGGTGCACATTTTATTGTTTCGCCTGTGCTTAAACCCGAAATGGCAACCGTATGTGCCAGGTATGATAAACTGTGGATACCCGGCTGTGCAACGCTTACCGAAATAGTTAACGCCCGCGAGTTGGGTGCACAGATTATTAAGTTATTTCCGGGATCGGTGCTGGGGCCTGACTTTGTATCATCGGTTTTACCGGTTATGCCCGACCTGCAACTAATGCCAACCGGCGGAGTTGAACCAACCGAAGAAAACCTTACCCGATGGTTTAAAGCCGGTGTAACCTGTGTGGGGATGGGATCGAAGTTGATGGTAAAGTCAAATAACGGAAATTACGACCTGAACGCCATTGAGCAGGTTGTTCGTGAATCAATTAACATTATTACCAGATGCCGGCAAAAATGAAGCGGGTTTTCTTTTGCTGTATGTTCGGCATGGTGGCAGCCCTGACGGGCTGTCTGAATCAGGAACAAAAAGTGCTTAAACTGGCTCATGGACTTGATGTGCAGCACCCGGTGCACCGCGCGATGGAATTCATGGCACGCCGGGTAGAAGAATATTCAGGCGGAAAGCTAAAAATTCGAATATATCCGTCGGAACAATTGGGTTCCGAACAGCAATGTGTGGAACTGCTTCAGTTAGGCAGTCTGGCCATGACGAAAGTCTCAGCTGCCATAATGGAAAGTTTTACTGAAAATTATAAGGTACTTGGCTTGCCTTACGTTTTTCGTTCAAAAGAACATGCTTTTAAGGTGTTGGATGGAGAAATTGGCCAGAAACTACTGCAAAGCACGGAACCGTATTGGATTAAGGGCTTGTGCTTTTATGATGCGGGTAGCCGAAGTTTTTATACCGTAAAAAAACCAATATTACATCCGGACGACCTGACCGGCATGAAAATAAGAGTAATGAAAAGCTACACAGCCATGCAAATGGTCTCGGCCATGGGCGGTTCGCCTACACCTGTATCCTGGGGCGAACTGTATACGGCCCTTCAAAGCGGCGTGGTAGACGGGGCGGAGAATAATCCGCCCAGTTTCTATACTTCCAGACATTACGAAGTTTGCCGTTATTATTCCCTTAATGAACACACCCGTATACCCGATGTGCTCATTATCAGTACGCGGGTGTGGAACCGGCTTTCTTCGAAGGAGCAGGAGTGGTTACAAAAAGCAGTACACGAATCGGTTGCGGTTGAAAGGCAGCTCTGGCAGGAGGCCGAGGCAGAAACCCTGGAACAAGTGCGTAAAGCAGGTGTGGAGATTGTCTATCCGGATCAAAAGCCATTTGCCGATAAAGTACAAAAGCTGTATGAATCGTATCAACCGAATTCACAGCTTTATCATTTAATTCAGCGTATTCGTTCAGTTGAATAATACAGGCATGGCCCCCAGAGATCAGGTCGATAAATATTTGGAATGGGTGCTGATTGTCCTGATGGGTCTGCTGGTCATAGATGTACTCTGGCAGGTGGGCAGCCGTTATCTGCTGGCTTCACCCAGTTGGTTTGCCGATGAACTTGCCGGTTTTTTACTCATGTGGGTAGGGTTACTGGGAGCGGCCTATGTTACGGGTAAAAGTGAGCATTTGGCCATTGACCTGTTGCTGCAACGTGCTGAACAAAAACAAAAGCAACGCTTAAAGATACTGATTAACCTGCTTATCGCGATGTTTGCCTTGGTGGTAATGGTGGCGGGTGGTTCGTGGCTGGTGTACACCCGTTTTTATCTTCAGGTTACTTCGGCCGCACTGCAGGTGCCATTAGGGTACATCTATCTGGTGCTTCCCCTTTCCGGCATATTAATGCTGTATTATTCAACCGATAATATTTTACGTTTCCTTAAAAACAAACCATAACTTTTGTTGATGGATTACAATGGTATACTGGTTTTGCTGGTCAGTTTTATTGTTTTGCTCACAATCGGGGTGCCGGTTGCCTACAGCATAGGAATTTCCGGCATTCTCACCATGCTGGTATCAGTAGAACCATTACCGGCATTCACCACATTTGCACACCGCATGGCCACCAGCCTGGATAGTTTTACCCTGCTGGCAATTCCCTTCTTTATTCTGGCTGGCAACATTATGAACAGCGGCGGCATAGCTGCACGGCTAATTGCATTTGCAAGGGTGCTTGCCGGTGGTTTGCCGGGCGGCCTGTTGGTTGTAAACATTATTGCCAATATTCTATTTGGTGCCATATCCGGTTCGGCAGCGGCCTCGGCCTCGGCAATCGGAAGCATGATGGGGCCCGCCTTGAAAAGAGAAGGTTATGACGAAGGCTTTAGTGCTGCAGTTAATATTACTTCTGCCACCACCGGGTTAAGCATTCCACCCAGCAACATTCTTATTGTGTATAGCCTGGCAAGTGGAGGCGTGTCGATAACGGCACTTTTTCTGGCCGGCTATCTGCCAGGCATTTTAACCGGTTTGGCAATAATGTTTATGACAATAGGTATGGTTCTGTGGAAAATGCGTGGTGCGCGGGGAGTGTTATTATTAATGAGCTGGCTGTTTGGTATATCTGCCCTGGTTTGGTTGTATGCCATGATATTTCGGTATGGGGTTAGCCGGTTTGGGTATGCTTTCGGTTACGGCTTACTTGCGCTGCCCGTTGTATTCTTTGTTCTTTACCTCGTTCGTTTTAGTAAACATCACGGGGCTAAGGTTAAGGCACTGGTCAAAACATTTTTGGATGCCCTTCCCAGTTTGCTGATGTTGCTGGTGTTAATTGGCGGCATTGTAGCCGGTTTTTTTACAGCTACTGAGGCATCGGCAATTGCTGTACTTTACTCGTTGGTGCTTTCCATGCTTTACCGCGAGTTAAAATGGCAACAGCTTCCGTCAATTATGCTCAATACCGTTAAAACCACTTCGGTGGTTATGCTGTTAATTGCCACGAGCATGGCATTGTCATGGATTATGTCTTACGAAAATATTCCGCAAAATGTAAGCGAAGTACTGCTAGAGCTTACCAATAATCCGTTTGTTATACTGCTTATTATTAACCTTGTTTTGTTGTTTGTAGGCATATTTATGGATATGACCCCTGCGGTGCTCATTTTTACACCCATTTTTCTTCCCGTTGTTACCTCTCAGTTTGGATTGAGTCCGGTACACTTTGGCATTATCATGGTATTAAATCTAAGTATTGGCCTGTGTACGCCACCCGTTGGTTCAGTGTTGTTTATAGGCTGTGGAGTAGCCAAAATACCTATTACCCGGGTACTAAAGCCCATGATACCGCTGTTTATTGCAATGATTTGCGTGCTGTTGCTGGTAACTTACGTCCCCCAAATCAGCCTTTGGCTGCCGGAGTATTTCGGGTATTAGACGCGGGAAACAGGCTAACCTGAAAGATATTTGTAATCCACCGGGTTAGGTATTGCCCACCTGTACGGCTGCCCGTAATGATCCTTTCCCGCACAGCAACAGTTTGGCAGGTAATTTTGCTTTTTTCGTTCCACTCCTTGCATTAAAGCCTTATTTTTAACCTTATGGAACCCGTCGCAGGCGTTCGCATTCAGTGCGTGGAAGGAGTAAGCATAAAGGAAAAGCCCGACCTTTTGGCCGTTGAAGAGCCGCTGGAGATCAGGCTGGGCTATGGCCCTGTTGCTGAACGGCAGCAGCGTGCCCTGTCGGTAACCATGCGAACCCCGGGGCATGACTTTGAACTGGTGCTTGGTTTTTTATTTACAGAAGGAATAATTCATGATAGAGGCGATGTATCAAACATAGTGTATTGCCAGGATGCCGGCCGGCAACAGCAACCCAATATTGTAAGGGTAGAGTTGCAACCCCATACAATACCCGATTGGCATAAACTTCAGCGCCATTTCTACACTTCATCGAGTTGCGGGGTGTGCGGCAAAACCTCTATTGAAGCTGTGCGTCAACAGTGCAAACTTTTGCCACATTCCTGTACCGCTTCCTCCGGTCTTATCGGCAGCCTTCCCGAACGTATGTGCGGGTATCAGCTGGTGTTTGCCCATACCGGTGGCCTCCATGCTGCTGCCTTGTTCAAAACTACGGGCGAGCTGGTGTGCCTGCGCGAAGACGTAGGCCGGCACAATGCCCTTGATAAAGTAATAGGTGCTATGTTTACCCGGCAACAGTTGCCCCTGCACGGTTACATATTGCTTGTTAGCGGGCGCGCAGGTTTCGAGCTGGTTCAAAAAGCAGCAATGGCAGGTGTGGAAATTATGGTGGCCGTAGGCGCCCCCTCAGCACTGGCTGTAGAGCTGGCCCGGCAATGCAATATAACCCTTGTGGGATTCGCCCGCGAAAACCGGTTTAATATTTACTCGGGCTCTGAGCGCATAAGCCTCACGACATGAGCAATAAAAGGATTGGCTTGTTTACCAGTACGGCCCTGGTAATGGGCAACATGATTGCCAGCGGCCTGTTTATGTTGCCCGCATCGCTGGCAGTTTTCGGAGGCATAAGCCTTATTGGGTGGCTTGTTTCGGGCACGGGTGCTATGTGCCTGGCGCTGGTTTTCGGCTGGCTTAGCAGAAGGTTTCCTTCGGCTACCGGCGGACCCTATGCCTATACGCGGGAAGGACTCGGACCTTTTGCCGCCTTTCTGGTAGCATGGGGCTACTGGATTTCATGCTGGAGTACCAATGCGGCTATAACCGTGGCGTTTGTAAGCTATCTGTCGGCTTTTATTCCTGCACTGAGCACCACTCCGTTGTTGGCAGTTGCTGCCGGTTTGGCAGCTATCTGGCTGCTAACTTGGATTAATGCCCGGGGCATCAGGCAGGCAGGTGTTGTTCAGGTTATTACCACAGTGTTGAAAATCATTCCCCTGCTTATCGTTACTATTGCCGGTTTTATTTACTTTAATGGCAATCATTTTATCCCATTTAACATCAGCAGCCAGCCCAGCTGGCTGGCGGTGGCTCAGGCTACCACGCTTACGTTGTTTGCTTTTTTAGGATTGGAAAGCGCCACCGTTCCTGCCGGGCACGTGCGCAATCCGCATCATACTATTCCGCGTGCAACAATCATCGGAACGGGGCTTACCACCGTTCTATACACCGTTAGCACCATAGCCGTAATGGGCTTAATACCTCCGGCCGGTTTGCATGCTTCGGCAGCCCCGTTTGCCGATGCCGCCGCGTTGGTGTTTGGTGATATGGGCCGGTACCTGGTGGCAGCCGGAGCAGTAATTTCAACATTTGGCGCCCTGAATGGATGGATTCTTATTCAGGCACAGATGCCCTTTGCAGCGGCACGCGACCGGCTGTTTCCGGCTTTTTTTGCCCGAACTAATACGCGCGATGTTCCGGTAGCGGGATTGGTATTTGGTAGCCTGCTGGTTTCGGTCATGATGGGCATGAACTTTAGCCGGAGCCTGGCCGATACCTATACTTTTATTATACTGCTTAGCACGCTTAACACGCTGTTTGCCTTTTTATTGTCGGTAACATCTTTTTTGGTAAAAAGCAAAGGAATAAAAGTAAGTTCCTGGAAGATTACTGTAGCGCTACTGGCCTGGGGATACGCCATGTGGGCGGTAGTAGGGTCGGGTAGGGAAGCGGTGTACTGGGGTTTTATTTTGCTAATGGCTGGCTTGCCGTTTTATGCGTGGGTGCAAACACCCGAATGCCTTTCCGGATCAGATAAAAAGAGTTCCCGCCTGTAAGTTATTTTTTAAAGATAAAATATACAGCCAGTACCAGAAAGAAGAACCCGATGAGGTGATTCCATCGGAAAGATTCATTTTTAAACACCAGCAATGAAAAAGCCACAAATACAGTCAGGGTAATAACTTCCTGCAAAACCTTAAGTTGAACCAATGAAAAGGGGCCGCCATAGGCTTTAAAGCCCATGCGGTTGGCCGGTACCTGAAGCAGATACTCAAAAAAGGCAATACCCCAGCTAATGAGGATAATGGTAAACAGGGGAAGGTTCTGGGTCCATTTCATTTCCTTAAACTTCAAATGCCCGTACCAGGCAAAGGTCATGAAGGTGTTGGAAAGGATAAGCAGAGCGATAGTGGATATCATTTTTCCGTTCATAATCGGATGGAAACTGGCCTGAAACAAAAATTTATGTAATCCGGAAATAGAGGTAAGTGCACCTCAGCTTACAAGTTTTTTATATTTAATACGATGCGGCTGGTCATCGCCCAGTCGCTTCTTTTTATTCTCTTCGTATTCACTGAAAGTTCCCTCAAACCAGTATACCTGCGAGTTGCCCTCAAAAGCAAGAATGTGTGTGCACACCCGGTCCAGAAACCACCGGTCGTGCGATATAATAACGGCACAGCCGGCAAAGTTTTCCAGGGCTTCTTCCAGTGCCCTCAGGGTGTTAACGTCCAGGTCGTTGGTGGGCTCATCCAGCAGCAACAGGTTACCGCCCTGCTTCAGGGCAATGGCCAGGTGCACGCGGTTGCGCATGCCTCCGGAAAGTTCTCTTATTTTACGCTGCTGGTCGGTACCGCTAAAGTTAAACTTACCCACATAGGCCCTGCTGTTTATTTCGCGGCCGCCCAGCAGTATTACATCGTGCCCTCCGGTGATGGCCTGCCACACGGTATCATCGGGCTTCAGGTCATCATGTTCCTGATCTACGTAGGCAATTTTTACGGTTTCGCCTACTTCAAAGGTTCCGGAGTCGGGCTTTTCCTTGCCAATAATCATTTTAAACAAGGTGGTTTTTCCTGCGCCGTTAGGACCTATTACCCCAACAATTCCTGCCGGCGGCAGTGAAAAGGTGAGGTTTTCCATTAGCAGTTTATCGCCAAATGCCTTGCTTACGTTTTTGGCCTCGATAACCTTGTTGCCCAGCCGGGGACCAGGGGGTATAAACAGCTCCAGTTTTTCTTCCCGTTCTTTTACCTCCTGGCTCAGCAGTTTTTCGTAGGCGGTAAGGCGTGCTTTGGCTTTGGCGTGCCGCCCTTTGGGGCTCATACGCACCCACTCCAGTTCGCGTTCAAGGGTTTTTTGCCTTTTCGATTCGGTTTTTTCTTCCTGGGCCAGGCGCTTTTGTTTCTGTTCCAGCCACGATGAGTAATTGCCCTTCCAGGGGATGCCCTCACCGCGGTCCAGCTCAAGAATCCAGCCGGCCACGTTGTCCAGAAAATAGCGGTCGTGGGTAACGGCTATAACCGTGCCCTTATATTGCTTAAGGTGCTGTTCCAGCCAAAGTACCGACTCGGCATCGAGGTGGTTGGTGGGTTCGTCCAGCAGCAGTACATCGGGTTGTTGCAGCAGCAGCCTGCACAGCGCCACCCTTCGTTTTTCGCCACCCGAAAGGTGTTCGACTTTTGCATCGGGCGGGGGGCAACGCAGGGCATCCATGGCGCGTTCCAGTTTGTGGTCCAGTTCCCAGGCATCGAGGGCGTCCAGCTTTTCCTGTATTTCGCCCTGGCGGGCGATGAGTTTTTCCATGGCGTTGGGATCTTCCAGCACAGCGGGGTCGGCAAATTTTTCGTTTACCGCCTCAAACTCCCTGAGCAGGGCAATGGTTTGTTGTACACCCTCTTCTACAATTTCCCGAACGGTTTTGGATTTGTCCAGCTGGGGTTCCTGTTCCAGCAGGCCAACGGTGTACGACAGGTCGGATACCACCTCGCCCTGATAATCTTTGTCGATGCCGGCAATGATGCGCAGCAGGGTCGATTTACCCGAACCGTTAAGTCCCAGCACCCCGATTTTGGCGCCATAAAAAAAGGAGAGGTAAATGTCTTTGAGGACTTGCTTGTTGGGGGGGTATATTTTGCTAACACCCGCCATGGAAAAGATAATTTTTTCGTCAGCCATGGGAATTTTTTTAGGGATAAGGCAGTTAATGCGGTCGCAAATATGAGCTTTTTTGGGCAACTGCCCGCAAAGCAGGGGTTACCCGGTTGGTTTTGGGCAGATGAACTGCCCGGCAGCAGGGGTGTTGTCCTGCGTTGTTTAAATTTTATTTTTGCGGAAAATTAAAAAAGGAGGTTTGCCTATGTATTGGACACTCGAATTAGCCTCGTATCTGGAAGATGCGCCCTGGCCGGCTACCAAAGACGAATTAATTGATTACTCCATCCGGTCGGGTGCGCCACTGGAAGTGGTGGAGAACCTTCAGGAACTGGAAGATGACGGCCAGCCTTACGAAAGCATTGAGGAAATCTGGCCGGATTATCCTACCAAGGAAGATTTCTTTTTCAACGAAGACGAGTACTGATATCTTAGCCTTTACAGTTCAGGAAGGCCGGCCCGTGCCGGCTTTTTGTTTTTCGCGGTATTGCAGCAATGCTTCGGCAATTATCAGGTCTTCGGTAGTGGTAATTTTAATGTTTTCATAGCTGCCCTCAAACAACGATATGGTATGCCCGGCCCTTTCGGCTACCGAGGCATCGTCAGTCAGGCTTGGGTCTTCTTTTATGGTGTAGGCTTCCTTAATCAGCTCAACGCGGAAGGTTTGCGGGGTTTGGATTATCCTGAACCTGGATCGATCGGTTGCCTGGGTTTTGTCCTGGTCGGTCATGCGAATGGATTCTTTAAGTCTCACAGCGGCCACAGCCGAACCATGGATAGCCGCCAGCCGGAACGAGGCGGCAATCAGGGCCTCGTGTACCAGTGGCCGGACGCCGTCATGAATGCACACCAGGCCGGGGCCTTCTATTGCTTCCAGGCCTTTTTTAACCGACTGAAAACGCGAATCGCCACCGGCACGCAGAAGGTGAGGTTTTTTAAAGTTAAAAGCAGTACACAACTGCTGCCACAGGCCGAAGTCGTCTTCAGGCAAAACCAGTACCACCTGTATATCGGGTGTGTAGCGGTAAAAGGCGTTCAGGGTGTGCATCAGCACGGGCAGGCCGGCTATTTCAATAAACTGCTTGGGCAATTTGCTCTTAATGCGCGTTCCCTTGCCTCCGGCAACAATCAGGGCATATTCGGCCATCTTCATATATTGGGTAAAATTACACTTTGCTATGATTTTGCTGCGCCTGCTGATTATTGCCTTTAATGTTGTTGTGGTTACCTATTTGGTGCACCGGCTTTTTATGGTTATTCAGGAGCCCATTGTTCCGTGGAAGAAAACCCTGGTTATTGTGGCCGGGCTTATTCTGCTTTTTTCTCCTGTAGGTATGTTTATTGGTGTGTTCAGGCCAGGTATGCAATATTTTTTGCTGTACCCGGTGGGCTTGCTCATTTTTCTTTACCTGATTCGTGAGGTTAAATAGGAGTTATAGTATAAGCATACAGTCGCCATAGGTAAGAAACTTGTACTTTTCTTTCCTGGCCACTTTGTATGCCTCCATAATAAGCTCATATCCGCCAAAAGCTGCAGCCATCATGAGCAGGGTAGACTCAGGGGCGTGGAAGTTGGTGATGAGCGAATTGATGATTTTGAATTCGTAAGGCGGAAAAATGAACTTATCGGTCCAGCCTTCTTTTGCCTTTAGTTTATTGGTAGCCGAAACGGATGATTCGAGTGCACGGGCAACCGTGGTGCCAATGGCACACACACGTTTTTTGTTATCGAGGGCTTTGTTAACCACTTCCACGCATTCGGGTGGTACCCGGAAGTTCTCAGAATCCATTTTGTGTTTGGTCAGGTCTTCCACGTCCACGCTGCGAAAGGTGCCCAGGCCAATGTGCAGGGTTATGAAAGAGAGGCTCACTCCTTTTATCTCAAGCCGCTTTACCAGCTGGCGTGTAAAGTGCAGGCCGGCAGTAGGTGCGGCAACAGCTCCTTTATGCCGTGCAAAGATGGTTTGAAAGCGTTCGCGGTCTTCGGGTTCTACCTTCCTTCTGATGTATTTGGGAAGCGGGGTTTCTCCAAGCTGATCGATTACTTTATCGAAGGCCTCCGAGTCGCCATCAAACAGAAAACGAATGGTTCTTCCGCGCGAAGTGGTATTATCTATAACCTCGGCAACCAGGTCGCCATTGCCAAAATAGAGCTTGTTGCCCACTCTTATTTTACGGGCCGGGTCCACCAACACATCCCACAGGTGCATGGTGGGGTTAAGTTCGCGCAGCAGGAATACCTCTATTTTGGCCCCTGTTTTTTCCTTTCGCCCGTACAGGCGGGCCGGAAACACCATGGTGTCGTTGGCAACCATTACATCTCCGGGCCCGAAGTACTCAATAATATCCTTGAAAATGCGGTGTTCAATTTTACCGGTATCGCGGTGTACCACCATCATACGCGATTCATCGCGGTTTTCGGCCGGACGCTGGGCAATGAGCGAAACGGGTAAATCGAATTTAAATTCGGAAAGCTTCATAAGCCGGGGCTGGACTAAAATTAAAGGTTGCAAAAATAAGGCAAGAAGTGCTATTTCCGAAGCTGGCCGGGTATTTTATTGGAAGTTAACCCAACCGGCAAAAGGCCCATATAAGCCCCGGCAGTTCGTAATTTTAAGTTTAAAATACCGACTAACCCGCCTGAAATACATTGCATGTATATAATCCGCCAAATCCTTGAAAGTTTCCGGTTTGCCTGGAAGGCGCTCAAGTCGAACCTGCTCCGAACAGTACTTAGCCTGCTGGGGGTAACCATAGGCATTTTCTCCATTATAACTGTGCTTACCCTGGTCGATTCGCTCGAAAAAGGTATTAAAGACAGCTTAAATTTTATTGGCAGCGGCGTTATTTATGTGGACAAATGGCCATGGCTAGCCGACAATGACGGCCAGTACAAGTGGTGGGAGTTCTGGCGCAGACCTACACCTTCCTATATGGAGTACAGGTTGCTTCAGCAAAACCTGAAGCATGCCAGTTCCATTTGCATTACGGCCGAGCGGAACAATGTGGTGGTTAAACGCAACAGCAACAGCCTGGGGCAGGTTCGGCTGGTAGGGGGCAGCGAAGGCTACGATAAAATATTCGATGTGCCGGTGCAGAACGGGCGTTACCTTACACCCGATGAACTGGCCGCCGGCCGCAATGTGGCCGTTATCGGGTTTCAGGTTAAGCAAACGTTGTTTCCCAATAACGAAGATCCTGTAGGTAAAACCATTAAAATACGCGATGTTCAGTTTACCGTGGTAGGCTCTGTAAAAGAAGAAGGCACGGGCCTGTTTGGCAACAGCAGCAACGACTACGCGGTGATTGTTCCGTATAACACCTTCCGGAAAATGTATCAAACCGGCACGGGTCGCTGGAACGAGATTGAGTCGACAATCGGAATAAAGGGTTTTGACAGCGATGTAGGGCTGGTGGAGCTGGAAAATGAAGTGCGGGGCATGCTGCGAAGCAAGCGCGGTTTGCGGCCCGTTCAAAAAGATAACTTTGCCATCAACCGCCCGGAAGCCGTTATGTCGATCATCACCGGCCTGTTTAACGGAGTAAGCATTGCCGGATGGATTATCGGGGGCTTTGCCATGCTGGTTGGCGGGTTTGGAATTGCCAACATAATGTTTGTTTCGGTTAAGGAACGTACTCCTCTTATTGGTCTGCAGAAGTCGGTAGGCGCAAAAAACTTCTTTATCCTGTCGCAGTTTTTGTTCGAGGCGGTATTTCTAAGCCTCATAGGTGGCCTGGCAGGTTTGCTGCTTACTTATCTTATTACCTTTCTGCCGCTGGGCAGCCTGGAGGTGGTACTGTCGGTCAAAAATATTGTGCTCGGACTTGGTGTGGCCAGCGTTATTGGCCTCATTTCGGGAATTGTGCCGGCTGCCGTGGCCGCACGTATGGATCCGGTTCTGGCCATACGCGCAACCTGATAAAATGATAAAAGGAGGGTGCCGGGCAGTGAACCCTTAGTTTGTTTAAGTTTAACTGGTTGTTCTGGTTTTATCCTTCTGTCTTAGGGGCAGCAGCGGGCATGAGTTTTTCCTTGATTTTCTTTTCCAGTTCGTCCATCAGCTCCGGATTGTCCTCAATAAGCTGTTTAACGGCATCGCGTCCCTGCCCCAGCTTGTTGCCTTCGTACGAAAACCACGAACCCGACTTCTGCAAAACATTAAGCTCTACGCCCAGGTCAACAATTTCACCCGATTTGGAAATACCTTTTCCATACATAATATCGAACTCAACCACTTTAAACGGAGGGGCAACCTTGTTCTTCACCACCTTTACCTTAACGCGGTTTCCGGTTACATCATCTGCTCCTTCTTTTATTTGTCCTATTCTGCGGATATCCAGCCGTACCGAGGCGTAAAACTTGAGGGCATTGCCGCCCGTAGTGGTTTCTGGATTGCCGAACATGACACCAATTTTTTCGCGCAGCTGGTTAATAAAAACACATGCACAGCCGGTTTTGCTTATGGTTCCGGTAAGCTTGCGCAAGGCCTGCGACATGAGGCGGGCCTGCAGTCCCATTTTGCTGTCGCCCATTTCGCCCTCCAGTTCACCTTTAGGTACCAGCGCGGCAACCGAGTCAATAACAATAATATCAATGGCGCCCGATCGAATCAGGTGATCGGCAATTTCAAGTGCCTGTTCGCCATTGTCGGGTTGGGAAATAAGCAGGTTTTCGGTGTCAATGCCCAGTTTTTCGGCATACGATTTATCGAAAGCATGTTCGGCATCAATAAATGCCGCCAGTCCGCCTTTTTTCTGGGCTTCAGCAATCATATGAAGGGTAAGCGTAGTTTTTCCCGATGATTCGGGGCCGTAAATTTCGGTTATCCTTCCGCGGGGTATGCCCCCCACGCCCAGGGCAATGTCCAGCCCGATCGAGCCGGTGGAAATGGCAGGTATATCGGCAATTTTTTCATCGCTGAGCTTCATTATGGTACCTTTGCCGTAGGTCTTCTCCAGTTTATCGATGGTAAGCTGCAGGGCTTTTAATTTTTCTTTTGCGTCGCTCATGGTAATATGGGTAATACTCGTATCGGGGGCAAATTACAAGTATGGCAGGCAAATTCAAATGCGGCACAGCAGCCCTGACAAAGGCTGACAGTTTTAACAGGTTCCCGTTTTACCCCATTTTTGCTGCATGCGTGTAGGCGGGCGAAAAATGGCATGGTGGTTATTGGCTGTGCTGGCAGTGGCCGTTGTTTGGCATGCCGGGTTACTGGGCTATGCCATACGGCAGGGGGTGGGCCAGCTTATGCTGGCGTGGAAGGCACGGCCTGTGGAAGAGGTGCTTCGCGACCCCTCCGAACCCGATTCACTGAAGGCCAAACTCCGGCTGGTGCAGGAAATACGCCGGTTTGCCATCGATTCGCTGGGGCTTAAAGATACCAAAAGCTACCGAACCCTGTATAACCAGCAGGGCAGGGAAGTGTTGTGGGTGGTAACAGCCTGTAAACCTTTTGAGTTTACAGAGAAGCGGTGGAAATTTCCGGTTGTGGGCGAAGTGCCCTATAAGGGCTTTTTCAACCCGGCTCATGCTGCCGCCGAAAAAAGAAAACTGGAAGCCGAAGGCTGGGAAGTAATGGTGCGCAACCCGGGCGGCTGGTCTACCCTGGGGTGGTTCCCCGACCCGCTCCTCAGCAATATGCTTTTCAGAAGCGAAGGCGACCTGGCCAGCCTTATTATTCATGAAATGGTGCACGCTACCCTTTATGTTAAAGACAGTGCCGACCTGAATGAAAACCTGGCCTCGTTTATAGGCGACCGCGGAGCGGCGTGCTTCCTGAAAGCCAAATACGGCCCGTCAAACCCGGCGCTGGTACAATACCTGGAAGAAGATGCCGAATACAGAAAGCTGGCCGGCCATATACTGCGGGGCTACTGCCTGCTCGACAGCCTTTATGCCCATACCCGCCACCTTAACCCCAACCACAGGGCTGCGGTCAAACAACAAACCATCCGGGCAATCATCAGCCATGCCGATACCCTGCAGCTGAAATATTTGCGCAGCCCGGCCCGGGTGTATACCGACTCACTTCCCAATAACGCCTGGTTTATGAACTATAGAAGATACCAGGCCCGGCAGGATGCGTTTGTGGAGGAGTACAATAAAAAATTTAAAGGCAACCTCAGGGCCTATGTATCCTGTTTGAAAACCCGGTACCCTTCACCCTGATGTTTCGGCATTTTTAAGGATTTGTTAAAATACATAACCTCCTTTTAAAGCAGGCATATACAGATTACCTTTGCTTAACCGAAATATAACGTTATGGCGTCCAAAACCGCATACCGGGTACTGGTGGTTGATGATGAAGAGCCCATACAGGAGCTGTTGCGCTATAACCTGGAAAAGAACGGTTACGAAGTTAAAACCGCAGGCGATGGTTATAAAGCCCTGGAGGTGGCGCGAAAGTTTCAGCCCGACCTGGTACTGCTCGATATTATGATGCCCAAAATGGATGGAGTGGAAACCTGCCGGCAACTGCGTGAATTGCCTTCACTTCAAAACACTTTCATCATTTTTCTTACTGCCCGGTCGGAAGAGTATTCGGAGGTAGCCGCCTTTGACGTAGGAGCCGATGACTACATTACCAAACCCATAAAACCACGGGCCCTGCTTAGCCGCATCGCTGCCCTGTTCAGGCGCGATACCAAAAAATCGGGAACCAACTCAATTACGGTTGGTGACCTGGTCATAGACCGCGATAGTTATACGGTTACGGTTAAAGGAAAGGAAGTTAACCTTCCGAAAAAAGAATTTGAGTTGTTGTTTTTCCTGGCCCAGAATCCCAACAAAGTATTTAGTCGCGAAGACCTGCTTCAAAATATCTGGGGTTCGGATGTGTATGTGCTGGCCCGCACGGTGGATGTACACATCCGGAAAGTTCGCGAAAAAAATTGGTGACGACTACATTACCACCATAAAGGGCGTGGGCTATAAATTTGGCGGATAGTACAAAGCCTTTAAAACCCGGAACCCCCTGCGTGTAAGCCGACTTGGCGGAACGGCGCAACCTGATTTTCCTTGTACACGCAGGTTTATGAAATTATTTTGAATATTTCGGCAAATTTACCTTGCACTGCCCACTGCTATGGTGTACTCATCACGCACGCTTGCGCTGCTCCTGGCCTTTTGCATTGCTGCCATCACTGCGGCATTTATAACCCTGTTGCACGTTTCTTCAACCGTTTTGCTGGTAACCTTTTTAATTGGCTTTTCTGTTTCATACCTGCTCATTTTTACAGTGCTTGAGTTTCTTATTTTTCGCGAAATCAACAAAATTCATAAACTCATAACCAAACTACGCAAAAAAGAACTAAGTCGTCTGCAGCGTCAGAAATCGGCTTTGCTCAATCCTCTTAAAGGCATCAATGAAGAAATTTTTTCGTTTGCCGAACTGAAGCAAAAAGAAATTGATGAACTTAAAAAACTGGAGGCTTTCAGAAAAGAGTTTATTGCCGATGTGTCGCACGAATTGAAAACACCCATATTTGCGGCCCAGGGTTTTGTGCATACCCTGCTCGATGGTGCAGTGAACGATAAAGCAGTTCGCATCAAGTTTCTGAAAAAAGCGGCAAAAAGCCTGGATGGCCTCGATGCACTGGTGCAGGACCTGCTCACCTTGTCGCAAATCGAAACAGGCCAGATTAAAATGCACTTCGAAAACATTGACCTGGTTAAACTTACCGAAGAAGTGTTCGAGCAACTTGAAGAAAAAGCAAAAAAGCGCGATATCCGCCTTCGCCTTGCAACCGATGCCCGCCAGGTATGGGTGTATGCCGACTGGCAGAGAATCTTTCAGGTTATGTCTAACCTGGTGTCGAATGCCATAAAACATTCTTTTGAAGGGGGCGAAGTAGTGGTGGGTTTTGAAACAGGCAAAAAGCATGTAACCACGTATGTGCGCGATTATGGCGAGGGCATACCAGCCGAACACCTGCCGCGCATCTTCGAACGCTTTTACCGGGTAGACAAAAGCCGCAGCCGTGAAAAGGGCGGTACGGGCCTGGGGCTGGCTATTGTTAAACACATACTCGAAAACCACAACACGCGGGCCGAGGTTGAAAAAGCGAACCCCGGTAAAGGCTCTGAATTCAGCTTCAGGCTGCCCCGCAATAAAAACAGCCGAATAAAAAAACGAATGAAATTTATACTGGCCCACCACCTGCTTTGGGAAGACCACAACTGGCTTGTTATAAACAAGCCACCCCATATTTCCACACTGGCCGACCGCACCAGCGACCTGAATATTCTGGAAGCGGTACGCAGGCATTACCCCAATGCCCAGGCCTGCCACCGGCTCGATAAGGAAACCTCGGGTGTACTGGTGCTGGCCAAAAACCCCCGAAGCCTACCGCCACCTGAACCTTCAGTTCCAGCATCGGCAGGTTGAAAAGGTGTATCATGCAATCGTGCATGGCGTGCATCAGTTTGCAAACCACCTTATTGATGCCCGGCTGGATACCCGCCGCGATCCGCCGGTAAGGATATCTGCCCGCGGAAAAGAGTCGGTTACCATTTTCAATACCCTGGCCACCTATGGTTGCTGTACCCTGGTGGAGTGTCTTCCCAAAACCGGGCGCATGCATCAGATTCGCGCACATCTGGCTTATGCCGGAGCGCCCATTGCGGGCGATGTGCTGTACGGAGGCCATTATGTATACCTTTCGGAACTTAAACCTGCCTACCGCCTTAAAAAAGGGGGCCGTAGAAAATCCCTGCTGGGCCGCGCGGCCCTGCATGCAGTAAAACTGGTCTTCACCGACCTTTCTGAAAAAAAAAGTTACCGCAGAAGCGCCTTACCCGAAAGATTTCCGGGCGTTACTCAGGCAACTGGCGCGGCGCTGAAATTTTTTAAAAATAAGCCCCGGGGGCAGCTATTTGTTTATAACCGGCCATACGCTTACCTTTGTGTCCCTTTTTTAAGGGGAGATACAGAAAAGCAAAGATTAAACTGTAAAAAAGTGAATTCTGTTAGTTACAAGACCATTGTGCCGGCTCAGGCATCCTACCAGAAATCGTGGTATGTGGTTGATGCCCGCAATCAGGTACTGGGACGGCTGGCCAGCCGGGTTGCCCATATCATCCGCGGCAAGCACAAAACCAGCTACTCACCCAACATGGACTGCGGAGACCATGTAATTGTTATCAATGCCGATAAAGTGCGCATGACCGGCAAGAAATGGACCAGGCGCGTGATTTTTACCCATTCCGGCTACCCGGGCAGCCAGCGGGAGTTAACCCCGGCTTACATCCGGTCGAAGCGCCCGGAACGCCTTGTTGAACATGCCGTGCGCGGCATGCTTCCCAAAAACCGGCTGGGCAGGCAGCTGTTCCGCAGCCTTCACGTATATGCGGGCCCCGAACACCCGCACAGTGCCCAGCAACCTCAGGCTATTAACCTTTAACCTTCATGGAGATCATTAACGCAACCGGAAGAAGAAAAACATCAGTAGCCAGGGTATATCTTAAACCTGGCAAGGGCGATATTCTGGTAAATGAGCGCCCGCTTAACCATTACTTCCAGTCCGAAATACACCAATCGCTCATCAAATATCCCCTGCAGGTGGCCAAATCCGAGGGGCAATACGATGTTCAGGTTAACGTAGAGGGCGGCGGCATAAAAGGACAGGCCGAAGCCATACGCCTGGGCATTGCACGTGCGCTGGTACAGGTAAACGAAGAAAACAAATCCACCCTTCGCAAAGAAGGCCTGCTTACCCGCGACAGCCGCATGGTGGAACGCAAAAAATATGGCCGCAGAAAAGCGCGCAGAAGATTCCAGTTCAGCAAACGCTAATATCTACAACATGGCAAGAAAACTCACCTATCAGGAATTATTGGAAGCCGGGGTTCACTTCGGGCACCTTACCCGCAAAGTGGAATCCGAAGATGGCCGAATATATATTCATGGAAAATAACGGCATTCACCTTATTGACTTAAACAAAACCCTGGAATGCCTGGAAGAAGCTGCCTACGCCATGAAGAACATTGTGCGCTCGGGTCGCAAAATTATGTTCGTTGCCACCAAAAAGCAGGCTAAAGATATTGTAACCGAAGAAGCCAGGCGCCTTAACATGCCCTATGTTACCGAACGCTGGCTGGGCGGTATGCTTACCAACTTTACCACCATCCGCAAATCGCTTAAAAAACTGGCGCAGATTGAAAAACTGCTTAAAGACGAATCATTGCAGCAGGGTTTGCAGAAAAAAGAAAAACTCATGCTGGCCCGCGAAAAGGCCAAGCTCGAGCGCCAGCTGGGAGGCATTGTAGATCTGAACCGCCTGCCGGCAGCTCTGTTCGTTATTGACGTAAAGCGTGAACACATAGCCGTGGCCGAAGCCCAGAAGCTGAATATTCCCGTATTCGCCATGGTCGATACCAACTCGGACCCTACGCTGGTAGACTTCCCCATTCCGGCCAATGACGATGCCTTCAAATCCATTGCCCTGATAACCAAATATATCGGGGAGGTAATTGAAGAAGCCCTCATGGAACGCAAGAAAGAAAAAGAAGAGGCCGGCCTTAAAAAAGATGAAGAAGAGAAGCGCCGGGTCGATGAGGCAGCCGTTGAAGAAAGCAAGTAATCTAACTTGTGATATTTTTAACCGGACATCGGCTGCACAGGCCGATGTTCTTTTTTCATTTTAAACCATAATGAATTAAACAACCTAACTATGATTTCAGCACAGGATGTAAACAAATTGCGGCAAATGACCGGAGCCGGTATGATGGATTGCAAGAAAGCACTTACCGAAGCCAACGGTGACTTTGAAAAAGCCATAGAAATTCTCAGGAAGAAGGGACAAAAAGTTTCGGCTTCGCGCATGGATAAAGAAGCAAAAGAAGGAGCCGTATTTGTACAGGTAAGCAACGACCACCGCAAGGCCGTTTTGGTAGCCCTGAATTGCGAAACCGACTTTGTGGCCAGGAACGAAGAATTTCAAAACCTGGGCAAACTCATAGCCGAATTAGCATTTACCCATACACCTGCCGACAAAAACGAATTGCTTTCCCTGAAGGCCGGCAACCTTCCCATCCAGGAAAAAATTGTAGAGCTTGTCGGAAAGATTGGCGAGAAAATAGAAATATCTGAATACATTTACATGGAGGGCGAGGCTGTGGTGCCCTACATCCATGCCGGTGCCAAACTGGGTGTGCTGGTGGCTTTAAAAGGCGTTAACGGCCTTTCGGATGCCGTACTTACGGCCGGAAAAGACGTGGGTATGCAGATTGCCGCCATGAATCCGGTTGCTGTTGATGAAAAATCGGTCGATGCGGCCCTGATAGAAAAAGAAATGGAAATTGCCCGGGCGCAGGTACTGGCCGAAGGCAAGCCCGAAAACATGGTAGAAAAAATTGCCCAGGGTAAGGTAAATAAGTTTCTTAAGGAAAACACCCTGATGGCCCAGGCTTTTGTAAAAGATACCAGCAAAACTGTGGCCCAGTATCTTAACGAAGTAAGCCAGGGACTAACTGTAACTGCATTCAGGCGGGTGACCATCGGGTAGCAAACCTAATTGATTATGGGCGAAAGGGGGTATTTAATTACTCTGTATTGTTGTTCTGCAATTATTTTGTATGGGCAGCAACCGGCTTCCACCCGTAATTTTATGCAGAACCAATACGCTATCCAGCGCATGACGTCTACCGAACAACTGGTCATGGGTACGGTGCAGGAGCTCCCCCTTGCCCCTCCTGAAGTTTTGGGTAACGACCTTTTAAACCGTTCTTTTAATCGAGCTACTTTTTTGCTTGCCGACAGCGCCATACTGAAAGATTTGCCGGCCCGCTATTACATTATCCGTAATGAATTTGAAATCAAAACTCCGCAAAGCATCCGTATTCTTAAAGGTGATAAGGTGAAAAGCTTTGTGTGGGAAGACAGCCTGACCAAACAAATTCAGGTGTTTGTAAATATGAAGTATTATGTGGGCGAAGGGGGCATCCAGGGCAGCGGCTTTATGCAGATTCTCAGCGAAGGCAAGCTAAGTCTTTTAAAGCATACTGAAGTAATATTTAAAGAAGCCAATTATCATCTGGCCCTGAATGTTGGTACCCGCGATCATCAGTTCATCAGCAAAACGCACCTGTACTACCTTTCGGGTAATACCTTTTATCGTTTGCCCCGCAGAAAAAACGTGTTGCTTATCTTTCCCGACCGGCATGAAGAACTTCGCAGATTTGTACAGTTAAATCAACTTAATCTGGGCAACGAATACCACCTTCAGGCACTTTTTGATTATTACAACAACCTGAAGTAGGCAAAACCTACAGCTGGAATTCCTTTTGCAGGTTTTCGATAGTGGTGCGGTTAACATGCCGAAAGTCTAAAATCATCAGGCCATCAAGTGCCTGATTAAAGGCCGGATCCACGTTAAATCCTATGATGCGGGCATTTTGCTGAATGTATTTCTTGAGCAAAACGGGGGCCGAACGGATGGCGGGCTCAATGTCATCAATAACCTTATCCAGTTTGCGCAGGTCGTTGCCCGTACCTTTAAGCAGTAATTCCGCTTCCTGAAGAACAACAGAACTTACCCTGAACTTTTTTCGGGGCGTGATAAATGCGGCAAGCTGATGGTCAAAATAATTGCGCTGAATAAAAGCCACAATCAGGCTTTTTGAAACCTTTGAATAGTAGTTGCTGATGCTTACCGGCCCGATAATGTAGTTGTATTCCGGATGCTGAAGGAGCAGTGTTAAAATGCCCCGCCAAAGTAAAAACAGAGGTAATCGTTTGTTTTGATATTCGGGAATAATAAAAGACCGCCCCAGTTCAATGGCTTCGTTCAATATGGGAATAAAACCGTCCTTCATTTTAAAAAGCGAGTGGGTGTAAAATCCTTTGCGCCCATATTGCTGCACAATTTCCCGGCCCAGGCCAATGCGGTAGGCGCCCACTACGCACCGTGCTTGGCGATCGTACAGAAACAGATGTTTATAAAAACGGTCGTATGCATCCAGGTCAATATGTTTGTTGGTCCCTTCTCCCTCCTTGCGAAAGGTAATTTCCCTTAACCGTCCTATTTCCTGCAGGGTAAGGGGTATTTCGTCTGCCACAGCCAGATACACATCAAATTGCTGCTGGGAAAACAGTTTGCGATGTTGAATCCTGGACAGCTCGGCTTCAATGGCATCCACCGGCAGGGCATCGGGTATTGAAGCCGGTTTGCGCAGGCTGGGTACCTTTATTTTGGGCTGTAACGCGTTAACCCTTCCCAGGGCATAGGTTCGGGCACGCAAAAAGTCGGTAACCTGGTTAAGGTTGTCGAATGCCTGTAATTCTTCAGTATAGATGGGGTGGCCAATGCGGATTTGCAGGGTCATGTTCTGTGCACGTGCCAGCTCGTGTGGCAGCCTGAGGGTTCGGAGCGAAGGGTGCAAATTGCCCAGCAGGTGAAAGGAGAATGAATTCTGGCCGAAAAAAAATATGGGAATAACCGGTACCCCAGCTTTAAGTATAAGCTTAATGGCAGGTTTTTGCCAGGGGCGGTCGGTAACCTGTTTTAGGTTAAGGCCGGCTGCCGACACCTCGCCTGCCGGAAACATACCCAGGCATGCCCCATCGCCCAGATGGTTTAAAGCGGCTTTCATGCCGGCCGCGCTGGAATATGCGTGGCGGTAATCTTCAAGGGGGTTAACGGCTACAATAAAATCTTTTAAGGGGTCAATTTTCTTCAGTAAAAAGTTGCCCATCACTTTAAAATCCGGACGCCTGCGCGTAACCAGGTCAATCAGGGCCAGACCGTCCAGTCCACCAAACGGATGGTTTGAAACAGTAATAAAAGCTCCTTTAACCGGTATGCGTTGTAAGTCGGACTCATTGAAAGCAAGCCGGATGTTTTTTTTCTCCAGCAGTTTGCGCACAAAGTCAATACCCTGATAATGGCAGGTTTCTGCGTAAAGCCGGTTAAGCTCGTGCAGGCCCGAAAACTTCATCAATCCGGCTGCCACCAGCCGGTTTTTTATGCCGGTGGCCTTTGCAAAATCAGTTACCGATACAAGTTCTTTCAATGGTCGGTTTTTTTTGCGTTTTGAGAAGGCTGTTTTCATGGCATGTTCCAGTTCTTTGCCGGCACGTTTCAGGCTTTCTTCCACCTCTTTCCAGCGCTCCTTGTCACGGGCTTCCTGTTTCAGTTTTTCAGCTGTTGTGCGCAATTCTTCGTAGCGGCTTTCAAATTCTTTTTCCATGCGTTCGCCAGCTTGCCTGAGCTCGGCCATGAATTCATCAATTTTCTTTCCGAGATTTTTCAGGGCTTTCTCAGCTTTTCCTTCTTCATTGCCAGTCTTCATAGTTTGTTTTGGTTTTAGCTTGCTGCTTGGCAATATACTTTAAAATAAGCGAGGTTATATCGGGCTGTTGCAGTGTTTTTGCCCGGAAAGGGCTTTTAACAGGCAGGCAAATAAGGGGTAGTCTTTATTATATTGCCACCCATTATGCGGGTAAAGGTGGTAATAATTATGCTAATGCTGGCGCTGGCTGGCTCATCCTGTGCTTCAACACACCGGCCTAAAAAACTTAAGCCGGGAAAACCCATTCCCTGTCCGGTAAAAGACTGCTGATGAAGCTGAGTCGCCTTATTATAGCCATCGACGGATATTCGGCCTGCGGAAAAAGCACCACAGCGCGGGCAGTGGCGCGCATTTTAGGTTACCGGTATATCGATACGGGCGCCATGTATCGGGCCGTTACCCTGTATTTCCTTGATAACCACGTGGCGCTAACCAACCCCAAAGAAGTGGCACGGGCGCTCGAACAAATTCACATTACCTTTCGGGTAGGCCCGGGCGGTAGCAGCGAAACTTTTTTAAACGGCCTGAATGTAGAACAGGAAATACGGGACATGCGGGTGGCAGAAAAGGTTAGCGAGGTGAGCGCCCTGAAGCCTGTTCGCCAAAAGCTTGTACAGCAGCAGCGTAGAATAGGCAAAGAAAAAGGGGTGGTTATGGACGGGCGCGATATCGGTACAGTGGTGTTTCCGGAAGCCGACCTGAAGTTTTTTATGACGGCCGACATTACCGTAAGGGCCATACGAAGGCAGCAGGAGTTACTGGCCAACGAGGTGCTGGCAGACCTGGATACGATTGTCAGGAACATCCGGGAACGCGACCTTATTGACACCACCCGGGCCGAAAGCCCCCTGCGCCAGGCCCCCGATGCCATTGTGCTGGATACCACTTACCTTACCATAGAAGAGCAGGTTGACGAGGTGGTGCGCAGGGCCGTTTCGCTCATGGTAAAACAACGTTAAACGACCCTTTTGTAAATCTTTCTAATCTCAGATTTATCCTTAATTTTGCCCCCATTCTAAAATTACCTAACCGCAAAGTTTTCATGGGTCGATTCATCCGGTTAAAAAAGGGTTACGACATTCATCTTGCCGGTAAAGCTGCTACGCGTGTTGTTGAAACTGACCAGCCCGAAACGTTTGTCATAAAACCCACCGATTTTCACGGTATTTACATGCCCCGGCCGGTGGTAAAAGAAGGCGATACGGTAAAAGCAGGCTCGGTGCTCTTTCACGACAAGCGAAATGAAAAAATTGTATTTACCGCCCCGGTTAGCGGTGAGGTAGTTGAGGTAAAAAGGGGCGAAAAACGCAAACTGCTGGAAATTAAAATACTGGCCGATAAAAGCATTGAGTACGTTACCTTTAACAAGTATTCGGTGTCTGACCTGTCGCATCTAACCCGCGAACAGGCCATAACGCAGTTGCTGCAAAGCGGTGTCTGGGTAAATATTGTACAACGCCCCTTTGGTATTGTGGCCGACCCCAACGAAAAGCCTAAATCTATTTTTATCTCAGCCTTCGATTCGGCACCCCTGGCGCCTGACTATAATGTGCTGTTTAAGGGGCAGGAACAATACTTTCAGGCTGGTGTTGACGTGCTGAAAAAGCTTACGGCTGGTGCGGTACATGTAAATGTTCATGCCGAACGCGAAATATCATCGGTTTTTTCGCAGGTAAAAGGGGTGGAGTTAAACAAATTCAGCGGCCCGCACCCTTCGGGATGCGTGGGCGTACAGATACACCATATCGACCCGATTAACAAAGGCGATGTGGTATGGACCATTCAACCCCAGGGGGTTATTCAAATAGGGAAATTGTTTTTAAACGGCATTTACGATGCCTCAAAAATCATTGCCCTGGCGGGGTCGGAAGTTAAAGAGCCTCAATATTACAAAACCTACACCGGGGCCTCAGTAAAAAAAATTCTTGCCAATAACCTAAAGCAGGATCACGTAAGGGTAATTTCGGGTAACGTGCTTACCGGCACCAGCATTGGCAGAGAAGGCCACATCGGGTTTTTTGACCATCTGGTTACGGTAATCCCCGAAGGAGATTATTATGAATTTTTAGGTTGGATTAAACCTACCTTTAACAAAATTAGCCTGCACCGCGCATTCGGCCTCTTATCGTTCCTTAATCCGAAAAAAGAATTTGTTGCCGACAGCAATACCCATGGCGAGCCCCGTGCTTTTGTGCAAACCGGGGTATTTGAAAAAGTAACGCCCATGGACATTTTGCCTACTTATTTGTTAAAGGCAATAATAGCCGAAGATTATGACGAAATGGAAGCACTGGGCATTTATGAAGTTATTGAGGAAGATCTTGCCCTGTGCGAATTTGTTGATGTTAGCAAGCACAACGTTCAGGAGCTTGTGCGCGAAGGAATAGACTTGATTATGAACAGCTGATACCATGAAGTTTTTACGCAACCTGTTCGACAAAGCAAAACCCCACTTTGAGCGGGGCGGAAAGTACAGCAAGTACTTCTATCTGTTTGAGGCGCTGGATACTTTCCACTTCAGCCCCAACACGGTTACCCCGGTAAAAGGGGCACAAATACGCGATGCGGTTGACCTTAAGCGACTGATGATGACGGTGGTCATTGCCATGCTGCCCTGCCTGGCATTTGGTATATGGAATGTGGGGCACCAGCATTTTCTGGCAACAGGTGCTGCCGCCACAGAAGGAGAAAAAATATGGGTTGGGCTGGTGCAGGTTGTGCCCATCATACTGGTAAGTTATGTATCGGGAGGTTTGGTAGAAGTGGTGTTTGCTATCATCCGCAAGCACCCTATAAACGAGGGCTTTCTGGTAACCGGTATGCTTATTCCGCTCGTCATGCCACCGGACATTCCACTCTGGCAGGTGGCTGTAGCTACCGTGTTTGCAGTGGTATTTGCCAAAGAAGCCTTTGGCGGAACAGGTATGAACGTTGTTAATGTGGCCCTTACAGCCAGAGCGTTCCTGTATTTTGCCTATCCTACTGATATTTCCGGAGAGGTGTGGACTTACCTGGGCGATGCGCAAACCGTTTCCGGTTATTCGGGAGCAACACCCCTTGCCGTTGCTGCAGCCTCAACCGGCAATGCGGTGGCCGACCTGAATGCTTTTGGCGCCGGATGGGCCGATAACCTGTACAGTTTTGAAAACATGTTTCTGGGCGTAATACCCGGCTGCATTGGCGAAACCAGCACCCTGATGTGCCTTATAGGCGCCGCCATCCTTATTTTTACAGGCGTAGGAAGCTGGAAAATTATACTCAGCGTTTTTGCCGGGGCGTATGGCATGGGCCTCTTCCTTAATCTTTTGGGCACCAATACCTTTATGCAGTTGCCGGCTCACTATCATTTGGTTATGGGGGGGCTTGCTTTCGGGGCCGTTTTTATGGCAACCGATCCCGTTACCGCAGCACAAACGGAACTGGGTAAGTGGTTCTATGGTTTATTGATAGGTATAATGACCGTGCTGATACGCGTATTCAACCCGGCCTATCCGGAGGGCATTATGCTGGCCATTTTGCTTATGAATGTAATGGCCCCGCTAATAGATTATGGTGTTGTAAGTGCCAACAAAAAACGTAGATTAAAACGTGCGACAGTCTAATCTTTACATTCTTCTTTACTCAGCCGCCATTACCGTAGTGTGCGGCGGACTGCTTGCTTTGGCTTCTGAAGGACTCAGGGAAAGGCAGCAGGCCAACATAGAGCTTGAACGCAAAGCCAACATACTCTCAACCGTAATGGAAGTAAACGAGAACATAAATGTTGCAGAGGTGTACAATAGGCGGGTAAAATCGTATGTGGTTGACTATAACGGAAACGTGGTTGAGGGGGTTGAAGCGGCCTCGGTAAATGTGGAGGCAGAGTATAAGAAACCTGCCCGCGACCGGCTGCTGCCCGTGTATGAGTTCCGCAGCGAGTCAAACCCCGAAAAAATTGAGTTTGTGGTCATACCCGTGCATGGCTTTGGTTTGTGGGATAAAATATGGGGTTATATCGCCCTGCAGTCGGATTTGAATACGGTACAGGGTGTGGTATTTCAGCACAAAGGCGAAACACCAGGCCTGGGAGCACGTATAGCATCAGAAGAAATTCAGCAGCGGTATAAGGGTAAAAAGGTCTTTGAAGGAAACGAACTGGTGTCGGTTACGATGATGAAAGGAGAGGGATTTGACTATGCCGGTGATGCACACAAGGTAGATGGCATGTCGGGCGCCACCCTTACCGGAAAGGGTGTGAATAACATGCTGAAGGATTACCTGAGCTGCTATGTAAATTATTTCAGTAAATTAAAACAGCAAACAGGCGTATGAGCACCGCAACTGCAGAAGCAACCGTACAACAAAAGAAAAGCGAACCGCTTTTTTCGAAAAAAAACCGGAAGCTGGTTACCCATCCCCTGGACATCAATAATCCCATAACCGTACAGGTGCTGGGCATTTGCAGCGCGTTGGCGGTAACCACCCAGCTTAAACCGGCCTTTATCATGGCGTTGAGCTTAATGGTGGTAACAGCCAGCTCAAACCTGGTTATATCATTGCTTCGCAATACCATCCCATCGCGTATACGCATTATTGTGCAGCTGGCCATTGTGGCATCGTGGGTTATTCTGGTTGACCAGGTGCTCAAGGCTTATGTGTACGATGTATCCAAGCAACTCAGTGTGTTTGTCGGGCTTATCATCACCAACTGCATTGTAATGGGCAGGCTGGAGGCCTTTGCTATGGGTAATCCTCCAGGCCCCTCTTTGCTGGATGGCATTGGCAATGGTTTGGGTTATGGCATAATCCTTCTCATTATTGCCTTTTTCCGTGAGCTGCTGGGTTCGGGTGCACTGTTTGGTTTTAAGGTATTCGAAGCTGTTGGCCTGCACTACAGGGGTAATGGCTTAATGTTGCTTCCGGCCGGGGCATGTATTATAGTTGGAATAATTATTTGGGTACAGCGATACCTTAACGGATATCGTGAAGCTTAAAAAGGGTTTACTATGGAAAATCTTATCAGCATCGGGGTTCGTTCGGTATTTGTAGATAATATGATTTTTGCCTACTTCCTGGGCATGTGTTCGTATCTGGCGGTATCGAAAAAAGTAAAAACCGCTTTTGGCCTGGGGTTGGCTGTGGTGTTTGTGCTTGGAATAACCATTCCAATTAACTGGCTTATACAAAACTATGTTTTGAACACAGGTGCGCTGGCCTGGATAAGCCCGGAGTTTTCCGCTATTGATCTTGGCTTCCTGCAGTTTATAGTATTTATAGCGGTTATTGCGGCCATGGTTCAACTAACTGAAATGGCAGTAGAAAAAATTTCACCCGCTTTATACGGTTCATTGGGAATTTTTTTGCCACTCATTGCGGTAAACTGCTCCATCCTGGGAGGGTCGCTGTTTATGGTAGGCCGCTCCTACACCCTGGCCGAAGCCACCGTGTTTGGTATAGGCAGTGGCATAGGCTGGCTGCTGGCCATTGTGGCGCTGGCCGGTGTGCGTGAAAAGATGAAGTACTCCAATGTTCCCGGGCCGTTGAAAGGTCTGGGCATTACCTTTATTCTGGTGGGCCTCATGTCGCTGGGTTTCCTGAGTTTTCTCGGATTTTCCATTTAGTTTTGTTTAAAAAAACACAATACGCCTTCCCCGTGAGGGGAAGGTTTTTTTATATCTAAACCGCACGGTATGAAAAGAATATTATCCTTGTTTGTTCGCTACTTCTTTAATGGCACTTTGTTTATTGTTCCGCTGGTAGCTACGCTTTATTTTATTTTCGAGGCTTTTACCTGGCTCGACTCAAGGTTTAATCTGCCTTATCCGGGCGTTGGGTTTGTACTGATTATAACAGGCATTACGTTGTTTGGATATTTTACCTCTCACTTTGCCTTTCGCACTTTCTCGAACTGGTTTGAGCAAGTCATTGGGCGAATACCTCTGGTAAAGCTGGTGTATTCCTCAATTAAAGATTTGATGGCCGCTTTTGTAGGCGAGAAGAAAAAATTCGATCGACCTGTTCTGGTTACCCTAAACCGGGATACCCGCCTGCAACGTATAGGGTTTATCACGCAGGATGATTTATCGCACCTGGGCCTGCCTGACCGGGTGGTGGTATACTTTCCGCAATCGTATGCCATGGCAGGCGATCATTTTCTGGTGCCCAAAGAGTGCATTGAGCCCTTGCAGGTAAGCGGCTCGCAGGCTATGAAATTTATTATTTCGGGCGGAGTAAGCGGCCTGTAGCATTTAGCTTATCACACCAGAGCCAATGAGCTCATCACCGTCATACCACACGGCAAACTGGCCGGGCGTAATAGCCTTTTGCGGTTTACTGAAGATTAGGTACAGCCCCTCTTCGCGTTTGTGTAAAGTGCAGTCTTCCAGGGTTTGCCGGTAGCGTATGCGTGCACGGTAGTGAGCCGAATTACCGGGCAGCAGCTTTTTGTCGGGCCGTACCCAGTGTTCATCTTTTGAAGGAATAAACAAACCCTTTCTGTACAGGCCGGGGTGGTCTTCGCCCATGCCCAGATACACTATGTTTTGCTTTGTATCGGTGCCAATTACAAAAAGCGGCTTAGGGTGGCCTCCGAGGTTTAGGCCCTTCCGCTGGCCAATGGTAAAGAAATGCGCACCACGGTGCCTGCCAATAACTGTGCCGAGCACGGGCGTATATTCATAGGGACGTGTAATGGCAGCCAGGTTGTGTGCATCGGCACCGTTGGCAAAAATGGGTGCATTGTCCGGAATGAGCACGGCCTCTCCCTGCCTGGGGGCGAGCCGCTGTTGCAGAAATTCGGGAAGGTGCACCTTGCCTACAAAACACAGGCCCTGCGAATCCTTTTTTCCGGCAGTTGCCAGCCCGGCTTTATGGGCAATGTGGCGAACCTCGGTTTTGCGAAGTCCGCCCAGCGGGAATAGGGCTTTTGCCAGCTGCTGCTGGGTAAGCTGGCACAGAAAGTAGCTTTGGTCTTTGGCGGGGTCTTTGCCGGCCAGCAGGCGGTATATTGTTGTACCGTTTACTTCGGCCTGTTCTCTGCGGGCATAGTGCCCGGTAGCCACAAAGTTGGCACCCACCTTCAGGGCGGCCTTCAGAAAAATATCAAATTTAATTTCGCGGTTGCAAAGTACATCTGGGTTGGGAGTTCTTCCGGCCTGGTATTCTGCAAACATGTAGTTTACTATGCGTTCTTTATAAGCCTCGCTCAGGTCGATGGCCTGAAACGGAATACCCAGGTGCTGGGCCACGATCATGGCATCGTTGCTGTCGTCCAGCCAGGGGCACTCTTTGCTGATGGTAACCGAGTCGTCATGCCAGTTTTTCATAAACATGCCAATAACCTCGTAGCCCTGCTCTTTAAGCAGGAGCGCCGCCACGCTGGAATCGACCCCGCCGGAAAGCCCAACTACTACGCGCTTTTTCATGGTGTTTCGGCCGGCTCGGCAAGCAATGTGTTTACAAGGTCGTTAAACCGTTCTGTAAATTCCTCAAAATACCGGCCTGTGCCCGGGCCGGAAAATCCCGTGTGGATGTGTTTAACCTTGCCGTTTTTACCGATAAAAATGGTTGTTGGGAAGGCAATTACGGCATTTAGTGCGGGCAGTGTTTCGGCAGCCTTTGCATTATCGTTTACGCCCGCAATGAGTATGGGGTAATTTACATTAAGCCTGCGCTGCAGTATTTTTACCCGCCTGGCAGCGTAGGCAAAATCATCCTTCTGCTCGTAGGCCAGGCCTATAATTTCAACGCCCCGCTTGTGGTTATTCCGGTACCATTCGGCCAGAAAAGCGGTTTCATCCATACAGTTGGGGCACCAGGTTCCGAGTATCTGCACAATTACTACTTTGTTTTTAAAACGTTCATCCTGCAGCGATACCGGCTTTCCGTTTGCATCAGGAAAGGTAAACTCCAGTCTTTCATAGCCTTCTTTAAGATATGTAAGCGATTCGGCCGGGGGCAGTTGGGCCTGCCCGTTGCGTACACCCTTCCAGGGTCGTTTGCGCGAACGGCCCAGCCAATGGGTACCTGTTATGGAGTCACCCTTTAACGAGGCGCTAAACAAATACAGGTGATTGCCATCGAATGCGCTGAGCCAGAGTGTATCGTTCACCACGTTGCCCTCCAGATAGCGGTAATCTCCGTAAGGTGTAAGAAAGGTACCTGTGGCATAGTTGCCTTTTTGGTTTATGACTCCCACGGCTGGTACGGTGTTGGTGGGATTCACAAAGGTTATGGCATATGTTCCGGTAAAATCAATAACCCCGGCTGTGGTATCGGAAGGTATAAAGCGATGCTCCTGTCCGTAAACGGCCCGGAAAGGTACACGGTAATTGCTGGCATAATGAATGCTGAAGTATCCGGAAAGCTGTCTGCCTTCTGTTTTGAACTTTAATGAGGCATCGAATACCGGAAAAAATACTTCTACCGAATCGCCCGAAATGCGGACGCTGTCCATGCGAATGCGCTCAGCAGCATTGTGAATAATAAAGGCATAGCCGGACGATTGCTTTTCCACATCGAACACAAAAGGAAGTTCGCGGCCCTGAACAGAAAGAATACCCTGCCAGATGCCGGTTTGGATTTCCGGCTTATCCTGGCGGCAGGAAAGCACCACGCAGGTGAGAATTAAAAAATATTTTTTCATGATAGCTGCAAAGCTATCAAAACGAAGATGCAGAATAAAATGTTCAATTTCAGGCCGGCCGGGAGGGATTTTTTAAGCCGGAATTCCGGGCTTCCGACCGCACCGGCCATAGTCTTTTACGAAGACTGTTAATGTCGAACCACCCCGTAAGGAGCAAGGTGGCCAACACGATAATGGTGTAAACAAATGTAAGGATCGTCAAACCTGTTGCTAACTTTTCCATAGGCTACCTCCTTATTTAATGCAATGGAAATTTTAACAGCAGATTCGCCCATCCTTTTGCAAATGCTGTGCCGGTTGCAGGGGTTGAAAATTTTGTCAGTGAGGCTGAAAATTTGACAAACCATTGCCCGGTCAAAAATGAAAAGCTGTCATTTCTGTTGGTGTGTTTGTTCAAAATACGTGTATGGCACAGCGGTTGAATAATGCGGCTGGCAGAACAGGCGCCTGTTCGGAAAACATAAAACAAAAACAGAAAGGAGGGTAAGCGTATGAAAAGCCTGGTAAAAAGCAATGGTTCGTTCTTTCCTTCAATTCCTTCGCTGTTCGATGATTTCTTTATGCGCGACTGGTTCGACTGGTCGCTGGGCAACTGGCGCTCGGCCGGTTCAACGCTGCCTGCGGTGAACATCATTGAAACCAATGATGATTTCCGCATAGAGGTAGCGGCTCCGGGTATGAAGCGCGAAGACTTTAAGGTTGAGCTGGATAACAACATGCTCATCATTTCATCCGAACGCGAAGAGAAAATCGAAGAGAAAGACAAAAACGGCAACTACACCCGCAGGGAGTTCAGCTACCAGTCGTTCCAGCGCAGTTTTGCCCTGCCTGAGAACATGGTAGATGGCGAAAAGATTTCGGCCAGGTACAAAGACGGCATCCTGCACATTACCGTGCCGAAACGCGAAGAAGCCAAGCTCAAGCCTGCGCGTCAGATTGCCGTTTCGTAAACCTTTACAGCACTTATATCAATACCTGCCGGGCTCCGGCAGGTATTTTTTTTTGCAGCCACAAAACCGGGGTTCTTCAGGTTAATGCCGGTTTGCCTGTGCGCAGACTCAAAAGGTATTTTTTTGGCGTAATACCGAATTTCTTTTTAAATGCCGAAATAAAGTGGCTGGGGTTGGAGTAACCAATCTGAAACGCCACTTCATTAACATGCAGGTTGCCCTTGTCTAACAGCAGCCGGGCATAATCCATTTTATGGCTTAACAGGTACCCGTAAACCGTAGTACCGTAAATTTCCTTAAATCCGGTTTTAAGCTGGTATTCATTCAAACCGCACTGCCTGGAAAGCTCGCGCAAAGAGGGTGGGTTTTCCATGTGCTGCAATAAATATTCCTTGGCCAGCTTTATTTTTCGAACCACCTCTTCATCTTTTAAGAAAGGACAGGCCTCCGTATCGGGGGTTTTGCTGGAAAAATACAGGCTGAGCAACTCAAGCATCTTGGCTTGTGCAAAAAGCGTCATGGCATGCTCGCTAAGCTGGGTGGTAAAAAGCTGGCTCAGTACCATCTGCACCTGAGGCGAGGTACTTTTTTCTTCATAGAATTTACGGTTTACATTTTCCGGCTTTAAAAACGGAAGGGGCTCGTGAATAAAAAGCTCATGCAGGTAATCGAGCCCCATAGACAACCACACCAGCCGGGTTTTTGCCTGCGCGCTCAGGCAGAATGATACATCGGCCTCAGGATTATAAATCAGGTAATGTTTTTGTGCGGCCAGCTCGCGCCCATATTGTGGTGAAAACTGAAGCGCAACCGGGTGGTCCAGATTAAACAGGAAATGCACCCGGTGGCGGGTAAGGGTGCAGAGGGCCTCACCTTCTTCCGGGTGAAATGGCAGGGCACTTAAAAAGGCCTTGGGATCCTTAAAACAGTTTATCCACTTATGGGTATTTTTTATCTCTCCAGGGGCTTGTTCAGTAACCATGACTTTTTTGAAAGTGCCAATTTAATCCGCTTTATTTTGCAAAAATACCGCTATTTGCACTAATAATAACCCTTAACGTTAAGTATCGGGATGATTTTTGTCAGATGACATTTATTATACTTTTATGGGTATTTTGATTTCTTTTTCGCCCACACTTTTGCGCCCTGAAAACGGGTAGCAATGAAATTTTTTCCCTGGTTTTGTCTGCTTTTTTTTCCCGGCCATGCCCAATATTCCGACACGCTGAAACGCACGGAGCTGGAGGAAGTGGTTGTAACCGGGCAGTTTGAACCGCAGTCGGTGCGCAGATCGGTATATCAGGTTCGAACCATACCCATGGAGCAGTTTGCTCAGCGCGGGGCCACGCGCCTTCAGGATGTGCTCAATACACAACTTAACATCCGGTTCAGCCAGGACCTGGCATTGGGCGGCTCTAACCTGTCGCTGCAGGGGCTGTCGGGCCAGAATGTCAAGGTGCTGATTGACGGTATGCCGATGGTGGGACGGCAGGGCACTTCGAATGAAATCAACATCAACCAAATCAACATACAAAGCATTGAGCGCATTGAAATTGTTGAGGGGCCCATGTCAGTTATCTACGGAGCCGATGCACTTGCCGGTGTAATTAACATTATTACACGAAAAGCTGACGAAGATGAGCTGCAGGTTACCGCACGGGTTCACGAAGAATCGGCCGGCAGGGAATATAGCCTCCGCGCAGGCCTGCACATGCAACAGGTAGGAGCCGCCTATGCCAAAGGACCATTTCATATACGTGGCGACTTTACCCACAATAATTTTAAAGGCTGGAAGGGCTCGGCCACCGGCCGTGAAATGCAATGGCACCCAAAACAGCAGCTCATGGGAAGCCTGATTACGGGTATTAGAAAAAATGAGCTATCGGTTCATTACCGGGCCGACCTGACTTTTGAAGATATCTATAACCCGGGAGAATTTGAAGGCGGTGAGGCCCTGGACCAGAATTATTACACTACCCGGCTCATGCAGCAGTTGCAGGGCAATATAAAAGCGGGTGAGAAGTGGATGTTTAACCCGGCCTTTTCGCATACCGCCTATGAGCGCCAAACCCAGTCGGTTATTGTAAACCAGAGCACGGGTTCCAGAACGTTGTCGTTGGGCGAAGGGCATCAGGATATTACCCGGTTTAACGGCTTTACCTTCCGGCCAACCGGTACCTGGAAAAAAAGCACGGCACTATCCCTGCAGCCCGGTATGGAAGTGAACTATGAGGCCGGCAGCGGCGGCAGGATTAAAGAGGGTGTGCAAAGCATTGCCGATTTTGCCCTTTTCCTTTCGGCCGAATGGAAGGCGGGCCGTGCTCTTTGGATACGGCCTGCTGTACGCACCATGTATAACACGGTGTATTCATCACCTCCCATTGTCCCCTCTGTAAATATTAAAGCGGAGATTAACGAAAAAAGCGATGTTCGCTTTGCCTACGGCCGGGGCTTCAGGGCGCCTTCCATCCGCGAATTGTATTTCGATTTTTTCGATGCCAGCCATGCCATTGAAGGAAACACCGAACTGCAACCCGAACTTTCGCACAGCTTTAATGTATCGTGGAATTACCGCCCCGTATGGGCCGGTCGTTACCGCAGCACAATTACCGCCACTGCCTTTTACAACACCATAAATAACATGATTGACTTTGGCCAAAAGCCCGGCAACAACCTGGTAACTACCTACCTGAACATTGACCACTTTAAAACCACCGGCTTTACCATAAACCAGAACCTATACTCGATGCATTGGGACTTTTCGATTGGAGGCGGAGTAACCGGCCGGTATAATCAGTTGCGCGATGACTACGCAGCTGTTCCGGAATTTGTCTGGTCGCCCGAAGTAAATGCCTCAGCAGTTTACCGTAGCCCGAATAATAAACTGAATATTTCGTTGTATTATAAATTCACCGGCCGTACTCCTTACTATCGGCTGGAAGACAATGGCAACGGTGGCCAGGAACCGCGGCTGCAGCAAACCGGATCGTTTCACTGGGCCGATTTGACCACAGGGTATTCACTCGGAAAACATATTACCCTCTCGGGAGGCATTCGCAACCTGTTCGATGTAATTTGGGTGAACAACACCGGGAGCACCGGCGGGGCCCACAGCAGCTCCGGCCCCCGGCCCATCGGCAACGGAAGATCCTACTTTTTCAATCTTACCTATTCGTTTAACCAAAAATCCAATAACCAATGAATACAATGTGCAGAAGTGTATTGACTGTTTTTGTTGTGCTGAGTTTGTTTCTGAATTCATGCACGGAAGATGTTTCGCTTCCTGATAACCTGGTTCAGTTTGAATCGGAAAGCCTGGGGCTTGCCGAGAATGAATCGGAAATAACCGTTAACATCAGTTTTTCGCGGGCCGTACAATCGCAGGTTAGTATACAGGTTCAGCTCGCTCCCGAAGGAGTTGCCTACGCCACCGACTTTACCACCACTCCCGAAGCTGTAGGCAATGTGCTTACCCTGAATGTTCCGGCCAATGCCACCGGCACGCAGTTTACCCTCGCCAAAGTACCGGGCGCGCTGTTTGACGGTGACGAACGGATAGTGTTTACCATTGCTTCCGTATCTGGCCAGCTGGTTATCGGAACGCGCGCCCAGCTTACCGTATCTTTCTCAGAAATAGTTGCAGCAGGTGGTTCTATGGAAATCAACGGAGGCGGTCCTACCTATCCTAACCGCGTGTTCATAGATCTGAGCGCCAACCGTCAGACAGCCGTGCAGCGCACCGACTGGGACCTTGCCTTTTATTCGGGCAGCGACTTTAAGGTGCTGCTTAATTCTTCCAACGGCATGATGGCGCGGGCTCTGGATAAAACCGATTTGAACGCAGTTACCGCTGCTGACACGGCCGGTTGGGGGCAACAGCTTTCTCTTGCGGCCGTTTTCGCCAACCTTACCAACCCCACACCCGAGTGGGTGGCGCAGGCCATTACCTGGATTGACAGCCCCACCGATCCGCTTGGCGACCCGGCCATTGATCCCGTTTCGGCAACGGCTTCGGAAAATAAAGTGTACATCGTTAACCGGGGCAACGGCCCGGGGAGTCCGGCACCAGCCCTGGGATGGAAAAAAATACGCATTGTTCGAAATGGCAACGGCTACACCCTGCAGTATGCCGATATTGCCGCAACCACATTTACCGAAGTGCAGATAAACAAAAATGCAGCTTACAACTTTGTGTACGTAAGCCTTACAAACGGGGCTGTAGTTAATGTGGAACCGCTTGCTGAGCGCTGGGATATTGCGTGGAACGGGTTTACGTACAGTACGCCATTCAATTCGTCTAACCTTGGCATGATTACCGTTCCGTATTACTTTCAGGATATCGTTTTACAAAACCTTGCCGGAGTTGAAACGGCCGAGGTGCTTACCAGCAGCATAACCTATGAAGATTTTACCGAAGGCAATTTGGCATCGGTTGATTTTTCAGGACAAAACCAGCTTAAGATAGGTTCGCGCTGGCGTTCAGGCGGAGGCCCAGGTTCTTCACCATCGGTACGCACCGACCGGTTTTATGTGATAAAAGACCCGGCCGGCAACTACTATAAACTACGGTTTACCGCGCTCACTACCGATGGGCAACGCGGCCGGCCAAGGTTTGAATTTGCACTGGTAAAGAAGGGTAATTAAGCAGTTAGTTGTGCAGAAAGGCTGCCTGTTGCCGGGCAGCCTTTTTTTATTCTCGCTAACAATAAGTTTATGATACAGATTATTCAGAAAATTCCCATTCTTACCACCCTGTTCAGCGCAGTATTTTTTGTTGTATTGCGCAGGCACTGGTTAAGCCGAAACCGCCCGCCTCATTTATTCTGGTGGACTGCCGGAGTGTTGTGCTATGGTTTGGGTACCCTTACCGAAGCCCTGGTAGCTTTGGTGGGCTGGCGCGAATACCTGTTCAAAGCGTGGTATATTCTGGGTGCGCTACTGGGCGGATTTCCGCTGGCGCAGGGAACCGTGTTTTTGTTTTTGAAACCACAGAAAGCCCGCGCCATGATGTGGACGGTGCTGGCGGTAATAGCCGTTACATCAGTGGCCGTGGTGCTATCACCGGTACATTACCAATGGGTAGAGCCGGCAAGATTAACCGGCAATGTGCTGGCATGGCAGCAAATAAGGTGGATAACACCGGTTATAAACCTTTATGCATTTGTTTTTCTGGTAGGCGGAGCGGCGTGGTCGGCATACCGGTATGCCAGGAGGCAAAACCCGGCTGCGCGCATGTGGGGTAACATACTCATTGCTGCAGGGGGGTTATTACCCGGTATTGGTGGGTGGTTCACCAAATTTGGTTACACCGAAGTGCTGTATGTTACCGAGTTGGTGGGTATTTTGCTTATTTACGCCGGTTACCGGCTGATGCGCACAGACCAAAGCCCTTCGCTGCACAACCGGATTTATTATCGGGCATAGGGTTATGCACCCGGCCTCAAGCCTGTACAAACTCAAAAATCAGGATAGCTGCAACGGGCACCAGAAAACCTGCGGCAACCAGCCACTTGCCCCGGCCGCCAAGTCCGTTTTTTCCTTTAAGGATAAAAAGCCCCGTAATACTTACCAGGATAAGCAGAACACCGAATACATCAGCGGCCCACTTCCAGCCTTTAAGGCTGTTGCGGTGTAAAACATTGGCATGATAGAACAACGGCCTTCGTTGGATTTTTTCGTACAGGCCTGTGCCGGTGTTCAGGTCTATCAGCAACGAAGCATTGTTGTAATATATTTTTACTTTGCCCGGTGCTGGAACGTCATACACCTTGTAATCGGTTTCTCCGACCAGGCGGCTCCAGCGGGTAACGTCATCGGGCGAGGGGAGGGGCGTAAGCTGTTGAGGCTGAAGGGTAATTTCCTGTTTGGTGATAATAAAATCCGGGTTCCAGTCGTCAATATGATTCAGCGCAATACCCGAAAGGCAGTACACAATGGTTAAGGCCGACAGGAAATATCCCACATCGCGGTGGGTAACGATGTTCAGTCTGCGCAGCTTACGGCTCCGGTCTTGGTTCATTGCAGATAAGCAACTTCGTTGTTGTGAATTTTTCGCGCGTATTCGGTTGCAATACCAATTACCCATTTTTCTACCACCGGGTCGGGCAATATGGAGTCGGGTATGTAGGTAATGCGCGCCTTGTCATTACCGGTTTTGCTGATGCCGTCTCCGATGATTTTTACCTGAAACATTTCATCATGCGCTACCAGCACGGGCACTACGAGCGCCTGTTTTTTTACTTTGAGCACGCGGTTAATGGCAACCGTGGTGGAATCGGGATTGTAGTGTGCTACGTGGCCGCACCAGCCGTAACTGTAAGCTTCAATGCCGGCATGTTCTTTAACATAACGGCCCACATCGTGCATAAGGCTGGTCCATTCTTTCATATAGGTTTCATCGCCATAGGCAATGAGTACAAGTCCTTCTTCTGACGGGTTTTTGGAAAGTGCCCGGGCTCTCCGCAAAATGTTTTGTTTCAGCACATCGGTAAAGTCGAGCAGGGGCGTAATGTGCACTTTTGCTTTAGGGGTGTATCGCTCAATCTTTTCGATTTTGAGCGTTTCGAGCGACTGTGGATCTTCTTTTTGCCCGATAATGGTGGGTATATCATCAAACGAGTGCGAACTTACAGTGAGAAAAACGGGTACCAGAATAATGTCGGTATATCCTTCGGCATCGAAAGCCTTTAGCTGTGTAGCTATGGAGGGCTCGGTATATTCCATATAGGCGGTGCGGGTGCCCTGAATAATGCCCGTGGCGAGCAGGCTGTCTTTTACGGCTGTTTCCAGGTCTAACAGGGCCTGCCGCCAGGTAGGCGAGTGCGAGCCATGGTTTACCAGCAGCACACCGGTTTTGCGTGTGGTGGGTGCGTTCTGGCTACGGCTTTCGGTATTGCACGAGGAAAAGGCTAAACACAGCCCGGCAAGGGTTAGGGCAACGAACAAGGGGAAGCGAAGTTGAGTCATGGCAAATGTATTTTTTAGGCAAAAAAAGTCCTGCAACGGTTAAAAAGCAATATTTATTTAGATTAATTCTAAATTATCTGATTATCAGATTTTTACTGCCTTAAAGTAAGGCCGGTTGGGTTGTGTGGCTTTGATTAAGGCATTTACCTGCCCTGAAGCAGGCGGCTGGATTTGAGCTTCTCCCTGATATAGGCTTTGAAATCCGGTGGGCCTATGATTTTGATTTCATCTGCCAGGCCCATCACAAACCGACCTACGCCTTTGTAATTCAGCACCGGGCCATGGAAAATGTATTTTCTCCCTTCTTCATCTTCTTCCTTTTCAAGATAGGGGAGCGACAGCGGATACTCTTCGCGCAGCAGCACATAGGCGCGCAAACTTAGCTGCAGGGTTACCCAGCTTTCCTTTCTTCCGGTAATGCCGAAAATATCGGTGTTGCTGCCCTGGTGCAGTTTTTCAAACTTAAAGGGCTTGTCGAGAATTACCACCTCGCCAATGCGCTCCAGTTTAAAGTATTTGCATTGCTTGTCTTTGGTGTCCAGCGCCAGTACCGACTGAAACCCTTCGCCAAACTGAAAAGGCTCCACCAGGCGGTCGGTAATTTCCTGGCTGTTGGCAGAATGGTAATTTTTAAGGATAACCTGTTTTTTGTTTTCGCGCGCCTCAGACAGGGCGCGGAACATTCGCGCCACCCGCAGTTTTAAAAATTGCTCTGGCAGGTCTTTGGCCTCCGAATGCAGGGCCAGCTTTTTCAGCAGGCTTCCCCTTAGCGGGTGGCCCTCCGCACCGCTTTGTATAAGCTGGCGCAGAATGCTTACCTCTTCCAGTGTAAAGCGGTCTTCCGGATTTTCGCCTTCTTCGCGGTGAATAAAATATTTGCCGTGAAAATCCTGGTCAATAATAAAACCCAGTTCTTCCAGCAGTCTGAAGTACCGGTACACGGTTCTTTCGGAGGCATTGATTTGCCGGGACAGCTGTTCCATGGTACGGCCGCCTCCTTTCAGCAGGCTGATGAGCTGGAATACCCGCAGAATTTTTTGCTGGGGAATCATGCGGGTAAGCTACGCAATCGGACAGAAACTGTCAAAATCGCAGGTAACCTTTGCACACCATGGCGTTTGATGAAAGCCGGAGGAGGCACTATCCTTCTGCCGGCTTTTTTTTCATTCTTATCACGCATTCCTGCCGGTGGCATGTTCAGCCATTATCTGCCAGCCTTCTTTGTACTTAAATTTAACGTATGATGATAAAATACCTGCTTCCCGTATTGTTTCCCTTTGTTGCCCTGGCGCAGTACGACCTGCTGATACAGAACGGTAAGATCATTGACGGAACCGGTAATCACTGGTATCATGCCGACATAGCTGTTAAAGACGGCCGCATTGCGCGCATCGGCAGGTTGAAGAGCGATTCCGCCCTTCGTGTGATTGATGCTGCCGGTATGGTGGTGGCACCGGGTTTTATTGATGTGCATACCCATATTGAAGGCAGTGTACTCGATGTGCCAACAGCCGGGAATTTTATTCTGGATGGCGTAACCACAGTGGTAACGGGCAACTGTGGCAGTTCGGTAACCGATGTGCAGGCCTTCTGGCAAAAGCTGGACAGTGTTAAAATCTCGCTTAACGTAGCTACACTCATCGGGCACAACAGTGTGCGCCGGGCAGTAATGGGCGATGACAAACGCCCCCCTGAGCCGCATGAACTGAATCGCATGATTGCGTTGGTGGAAGAAGGTATGCGAAACGGGGCCGTGGGTTTTTCAACCGGTTTGATTTACGTTCCTGGAACCTATGCCAGCACTGCCGAAGTGGTGGAACTGGCCCGTGCTGCAGCCCGCCATGGCGGAATCTACGCCTCGCACATCCGCGATGAAGGCGACCGCGTACTGGAAGCCATTGAAGAAGCCATTCGCATAGGCAGGGAGGCAGGTTTGCCCGTACAGATATCGCACTTTAAGGTTACCTATAAACCCAACTGGGGGCGCTCGGAGCAAACGCTGAAAATGGTGGAAGAAGCCCGCAAAAAGGGTGTTGATGTTACCATCGATCAGTATCCGTATGTGGCCAGCAGTACAACCCTGGGCACCACCCTGCCCGACTGGGCTTTTGCCGGTGGAAGAGACTCGTTGCTTTGGCGGCTCAATCACCGCCCTGCTAGGCAGCGCATTGTGAACGAAATGATAGACATGCTGCGCAAAAAGCAACTTAAAAACTACAGCTATGCGGTGGTGGCCCGCTATGCCCCCGACAGCACCCTGAATGGCAGGAACATTTCTGAAATAAATAGGCTTAAAGGCCGTAAACCCCGCATGCAGGATGAGGCCGAAACCATACTCGACCTGATAGCCTCGACCGAACGCGTGCAGATGGTGTACTTCAGCATGAACGAAAACGACCTGCGCAACATTGCCCGTTATCCGTTTAACATGTTCGCATCCGATGCAGGCATTAATAAATACGGTGCCGGCATGCCCCATCCGCGTGCTTACGGCACCAATGCGCGGGTGCTGGGTACCTATGTGCGCGACCTGAAGATTATTACCCTGGAAGATGCTGTACGCAGAATGTCTTCGCTCCCTGCCCTGCGCTTTGGCTTTGCCGACCGGGGCCTGTTGCGCGAAGGCATGGCTGCCGATATTGTGATTTTTGATGAACAGAAGGTTGGCGACCGGGCTACTTTTACAGCGCCACATGCCTATTCATCGGGCTTTGCGTATGTTATTGTAAACGGAGTGGTTACTGCAGAGAAAGGAAAGCATACCGGGGCAAGAAGCGGAATGTTGCTGAAACACCGTTCAGGCCTGTAAATGATTGTTGGGCAGATGAAGGGTAAACGTGGTGCCTTTATCGGGCTGGCTTTCAACTTCAAGGTAACCGCCCAGCGCCTCTGCCTGTGTTTTTACCATAAACAAACCCAGCCCCTTGCCTTCGGCCTGATTATGGAAGCGCTGGAAGGGCTGGAAAAGTTTTTCCTTAACCGCTTCGGTATCGAAACCCGAACCGTTGTCGCGTACCTGCATAATACAATGGTTGTTTTCTTTTTTGGTCACTATTTCAATAAGTAACGGCCGCTTTTCAGAACGGTACTTAATGGCGTTGCTTATCAGGTTAAACATAATGCTCTCCAGGTATGCCGGCACGGAGGCGCATTTGTTTACCTGCAGGTTGTGGGTAATGCGGGCGCCGGCCTCCTGAATTTTATCGTGGAGTTGTGAGGTAACTTTTTGAATCAGATCGCTGAATACAACAGGGCGGTGAGATTCAGGCGGGAGTGACTTTAAACGGATAATATCCATTAGATCGGTAACAGTTTGTTCCAGCTCCTGAACGGCCAGCTCGAGTTTTTCCAGTTCTTCCGACTTGCCGTGCTGAAGTCCCAACAGGGTGATGAGCCCGCGTATGCGTGCAATGGGTGCTTTAAGGTTATGGGCTATGATGTAGTTAAACTGTTGCAATTGCTGGTTCTCCATATCGAGCTGCCGCATGCGCACCTTAACTGTTGTTTCCACACCTGTGCGAAAGCTTTTTGCCAGTTCCAGTACCCGCTTGCGCTGCCGTTGTATGGCTTTAATTAGTATGAGAGAAAGTATAACCGAAAGCAAAACCAGCGAACCAGATACCACCATGGTTAACTGTTTTTCCTTTCTGGACTTTTCCAGCTCTATGTTTTTGCGCAGCAATTCGTTTTCGCGCTTTATCCTGTCATTTTCAAACTGCAGGCGCAGCCTGGCAATGTAGTTCAGGTTGTCCAGGTTAATCAGGCTGTCGGTAAGAGCACCGAACCTGCGGTGGTAGCGATAGGCATTTACAAAATCGTTTTCGGCTTCGTAGCTTTTGTACAGTAATTCATAACCCAGCCGGGCGCGGTCGTTAAAATGCTTTTGCCGGGCCAGGTCAATGGCTTTAAGGGCATAATCTCTGGCTTTTTTGTATTGCTTTTGTTTAAAATGCAGGTTGGCCATACCCAGCCAGGTAAAGGTTTGGCCGTAATCGTTTTTTCTTTCGTCAGCCAGGGCCTGGGCCAGGGCAAAGTAATAGCGGGCTTCTGCCCAGCGCTGAAGAGCCACGTAGGCCTCGCCCAGGTAGTTGTAAATGTAAAGCAGGGCAAAGCCCGGCTGTGGATTTTGTTTTTCGGTTTCGTATGCCCGTTTAAGCAAAACCAGGGCGCTGTCGTAAAGTCCTGTACGAACGCAGTTTATACCCAGAAAACCCAGGCAGTTGGCAAGAGTGGGGCTTTGGGTTTTTTCGGCCAGTTGCAGGGCTAAGGCGCAATGGTTGCCGGCCTCGGCATAATTGTATAACGACATATAGGTGTTACCAAGGGTAAGATGAGCGGAGATGAGCAGTGCGGTGTCTTGCAGGTTTTCAAGGTTAGAAAAAGCGTGGAGTACTTGTTCCATAGCGCTTGTAAAGTAACCCAACCGGCGTAACGTACGCGCCACCATAAGCTCGGCCCTCACCAGGTCGGCAGTGTTGTTCAGGCTGTCGGCCACGTGGCGGGCAGCCCGGCCATACAGCAGGGCCCTCATCAGGTCCGAGTCATAGTATTGCTGGGCCCGTTCCAGCAGGGTGGCTGCGGGATGGCTTTTAAGACTGTCGGGGATGACAATGCGGGGTTGGAGGTTTGCCTGCGGACGCAGGCAGACTGGTATAGCCAGAAATAACAAAGCCAATGTTCCCCTTACCCTAATCACATTGTAAAGATTTTCAACAAACAGGGTTATTGCAAGAGTTTTTTCAGTTTTTCGAGTTGTTGCCGGTTGGATGGCGAATTGAGGTTGCCCAGAATATCCTGTTTTTCTCTTTCGGTGAGGCGCCAGCTCAGCGATGCCCGCATGCTGGTATGGCGAATGCTGTCCATGCCCTGTAAAATGGGCAGGTAGCTTTCGGTTTGATACTGGATGTCGATGCGGTGCAGGGGTATAGAAAGCCATTTACGGGCGTGTCCCAGCAGAAGGTCGCTGTTTATATCCTGGAAATTTTCAAAGTTATTATACACCGAGCTTATAGGCTGGGTGAGGGCATCTACGATGGATTGTTCCTGTTGTGGCGGAATGCTGCCCAGTTTGGGCGAATCGCGGATGGAAATCAGAATGATTTCCGAAGCATTTTTTTCAATCCATTGCTGAAAGGCAAACATAAAGCGCACGGCATCGGATATGCCAAAGTTGTCGGAAATGCCGGCATCCATTATCTGAACAGGCGGGTTGGTGGGCAGCGTGGTGTTGGGTGTGATGTAGGGAAAGGTGGCGCACATGCGCAGAGCTGTAAGAAAGCGAAGGTTAGATGCCCCGTGCTGGCTGAACAACCGCTGAAAGTCAACTCCTCCTATTTTGGCATCGGGGTATTCGGGCCATGAATGAATATCCATGTTGAGGTAAGAAACCGGTTGTGCCCCTATAAACAGCTTTCGGCCATCGTTAACTATGGTAGGCGAAAGGATGATTATGGGAATGATGGCCCGGGCTTCGGCACCGGCATAAGCCGACAGGGGCTTGTCCATCATGCCTTCGGTGCTTTGATTAAGCTGCTCCTCAAAAGTATAGGCCCGGTCGCGGCGGTAATAGTTGCCGGCATATTCATACGAAGTAAAACCAACAAACAAATCGTTTGCAAGCAATGAGAAGATAAGCGGGTTAAGGTTATCGGAAGAAATGCGCGTCCGGTAACGGTGATGGTAGGGGTTTACCTGCTGGCCGGTCTTTTGGCGCAGTACCAGTTCGCGGAAGTAGGAAGCACCAATGAGGCCCCCGGAAGCGCCGGTAATGAGTACCGTGTGATCCATGAGTGCACCGCGGGTAAGACTATCGGCATGCTGCAGGGTAGCAAAAGTCCAGAGGGCTGCCCGCTTGCCGCCACCGCTAACGCAAAGCAATACCAGCGCAGGCCTGGAACTTTTAAGTTTATTCCGCCAGTTGTTTAATATTTGTTCGGTGGTGGCTTTGTCTTCGGCTACTGCCGTGCTGTCGCTGATAAGGCGCAGATTGTCTATGTTGTACTCAACAGGTGGCTGCTGGTAGTTAAGACCGAAAGCTTCATAACGCCTGGAAAAAAAGCCTGTTCCGGTAAGGTGATTAATAATTAAAAACAAAATCAGGGCAAAAGTGGCGGCCCAGTTACCGAACCAGTATTCAAAAGCTCCGGCCAGCATAACGAAGATGGTTAGAAAAATGGTAAAACTGGCCGCAGCCGGCAGCTGAAAAGCGGGCGAGTCTTTGAAGATACCCAGCACCAATACCACAATAAAGATGAAGATTTCAATTACAACCAGGTTAAAGTGGTTCTGGTCGAATACCTGCAATATGGTGGCCCGGTCGTAGAATCCCGACTCTTCAACCTTGCGTATGCGCAGGTTCAGATCGAGGTAATTGTCAACCCGCACCTGGTTTTTGCGGGCAATATTTAATTTTTTTAACGCACTGGCCCGGGTTACGCCCACATTCTGCTTAAGCTTTTCATCAATGCGGCAAACCATATAGCGAAAGATGTCTTTGTTGGTAAACCGGAAGTAAGCAAAGAATACCAATGTTGTTAGTACATAGCCGCCGAGTAAGCCTGCCAGGTGTAAAAACACGGATTGTTTTTCGGTGTATTGGTTATTAATCTGGAAAACAATAATCTGATAAATGTAAACACCAAGGAAAGCTGCCGGAATAAGGCTGTTGTTTAACGAAAACCGGGTAAAGGGTTTGGGCAGGGTGCCAACAAATGAAAACCGGTGCCCGTCCATAATATAGGTAGTTATATGAAAAGCAGTGGCAAATCCGGCGGTTACGCAGCCCATTATGAAAAAGCTGGTAAAGTCAACCTCATTTAAGTATTCGGGGTCCAGAAACAGGTAGGGAATACCCAGGTATTTGCCGAAGTTTCCGGTAACCATGGCAAAGAGCACAATCCAGCACAAAACCAGCACCAGGTTGCGCTTAAGGTTATTGAGCAGCAACTGCACCGGAAAGGAGTAGAACAGTGCAACCAAAAAACCGTATAGCCTGCGCATAAAAATTCCTAAAATATAGAATAATTTTAGCTCAGCAGGTAATATCGTCAGAACTTGTCATTTGCCTGTGCTTTATTTGGTAAAAAAAATAAACCGTGAGCCAGCTTACCTTGTACCGCAGCTCGGCCGGGTCGGGCAAAACCCGAACCCTGGCCAGGGTGTTTATCCGCCTGGCCCTGTCGCACCGGGCCGATTATTTCAGGCATATTCTGGCCATAACCTTTACCAACAAGGCCACACAGGAAATGAAAAGCCGCATCGTGCGGTACCTGGATGAGTTTGCACGCGGCACCGATAACGACCTGAAACGGGATTTGCTGCAGGAACTGCAAATGGACGAGGCCACCTTTCAGGCGCAAAGCCTGGAATTGCTGCGGTTAATTCTGCACCGCTATAATGACTTTTCCATCAGTACCATCGATGCCTTCTTTCAGCGCGTTATCCGTTCCTTTACCCGCGAAGCTGGCCTGGCAGGAGACTACCGCCTGATAATTGAAACCGATGAAGTGCTGGACGAGGTAGTGCAAAACCTGCTTGACGAGGTGGGCTCCGACATCCAGCTTACCCGCTGGCTCATTGATTTTGTAACCCGGAAGCTCGAAGAAAAGCAAAAACCCGACATTGGCAACGACCTGAAAAATTTTGCCAGCCTGTTGCTGGAAGAGGATTTTAAACGGATAGAAGACCAGCTTGCCCGGTTGAATACCGAACAGCTGAACGATACAG
>BPHC01000013.1 GCA_026003355.1 Cyclobacteriaceae bacterium | reverse complement strand
GGTCTTTAGCCAATCGGGCATGGGCTTATCTTTCAGATAATGGTCGAAGAATTCCATCATCCGAACGGCATAATCCTTTCGGTTTTCCAGTTTGGCCAGTCCGTGGTTCTCGCCCGTGTATTGTACCATTACCACAGGTTTTTTTAGCCTCCTTAAAGCATTGTAAAATTCTATTCCCTGAGTAAAATCAACGGCTCCGTCTTTATCGTTATGCAGCATGAGCAACGGGGTTTGTACATTACGCACATGGTAAACGGGTGAATTGCGGTGGTACGCATCCCAGTTATCCCACGGACCGCTGGTAAGCCTTCCCTGCGAAGCCTCGAATATGCTCATATTTCCTCCACCAGTATTCCAGTAAATCAAATCGTACATAGAAACCATGTTGGTTAGGGGCGCTCCGGCAGCTGCGGCTTTGAACAAGTTGGTTTGTGTAATGAGAAAGCAGGTTTGGTAGCCGCCCCAGCTATGACCGTGAATGCCCATGCGGTTTTCGTCAATAATGCCGGTTTTCAGCGCTTCTTTTACTGCCGGCAGCACGCACCACACGGCCGACATTCCCGGATCGTTTATTGTATAGACAATATCGGGTACAAATACAGCATAGCCATTGCTGGTGTACACATTGGGGTTCCAGCCGGTGCCGCTAAAGCCAGGTGGGGTATAATTATGCAGTGTTTGCGACAGCTTTTCGTAGTAGTAAATTATAGCAGGATATTTTTTTCCTGATTCATAACCTGCGGGCAGAAAGAGAGCTCCCTGCAAAGTGTCGCCTTTTTCAGACCGGTAATCGATAAGTTGCACACCAGCTGACCATTGGTATTTTCCGGCATCTGGTGCGTTGTGGGTACATTGCCATTCGTTCGACAGTAGGTTGTCGGCAAGGAAAAACTCTGTAGGGCTGTTAAATTTTTCGCGGCTAAAAATAAACACATTGGCATGCCGGGCTTTATTTAACCGGCCAATGTTACTGTCTTCCCATAGCAATACTTTGGCTCCGGCCCGCAGACCGTTTTTTGCGGGTTCTATCAGTACAATGCCGCTTTTTTTGTTGCGCTCCCCATAAATACGGAAATACTGCGGCTGCCTGAGGTTTATTCCTTTTTCATCGGGATCTAATACAAAGCGGCTCTGGTACCTTATTTTTTCTTTTTTGCCATTTTGGGTAAGGTTAATGGCCGGTTCGCGCTTATTTACAGGTACCTGCCATATATCCCATAAATCACGAATCAGCACATACCGGCTGTCCAGGCTCCATCCAATTACCGGTGTGAGGGGTTTTTCTACGTTATGATCGTCTTCGGTATTGACGAACGATGTGTTTATCCTTTCTGAAATATTGACAGTGGTTGCTGACGGGATATCGTAAATCAGATAGTGTCCATCCCGGCCAAACAAAAATTTGGTACCGTCGGGCGAGGGGCGGGGTGCCGACCAAAAGTTGGGCAGGTAATGCTTTTCCAGGATTTTCCTGCTTGTTCCGTTAAACAAATCGATCACATAAACATCGGTGTAGGTTTGTCCGTTCAGCGCATTGTCCCATTCATAGGCGCTGTTATCCTGGGCCAATGCATAACGATGTTTGGGCATAACCTCAAGTGCCCGCAGTGTACCTTTGTTGAGTTGGAAAAACTTTCCGGTGGAAGTATTGTACATGCCCCAGTAGCTAAAATTTTTATCCTGTTGTTCCATGCGCTGCTGGCGCGATTGCAGGCGCGGATCTTTCCAATGCCAGATGGTAAGGTCGGGTTTGGTGGTATCGTATGAAGGTTTATCGGGTTTTCTGGTTAGTTGTTCTATGGCCTTTTGCAGATCGGCAATGGTTTTAATGGAAGTGTCGCTTTTTATTTTGGCAAGTTTGTCCGGCTCTTCGTAGGGTGGCGCCGGAGTTTCTTTTGTTTCCTTTTTTACCTGCTCCAGCGTATGTACACCAAAAAGAAGGCGGGTAAGGTCTTCGGTCCACATGGGTTTACGGTTCGGGCTAATGGTCAGGTCTTTCGGAAAGTTTACCGAATCTTTTTCGGGATTGTAGATTATGACTGAGGGTACATCGGGATTTTTAACGCCAATAACTGATCCCTTTTCCTGCCTGTACTTCTTGTCTTTCGTCATCTTCAACACGGCAAATCCATTGCCTGCTTCGGTCCAGTTTATGGACAGGTAGCGTGCTTTATCGCTTTCAATAACCCGGGTTTGCTGGCTGGCAACGTTGCAGAGGTGTATGCCGTTACCGGCCTGATTGGCTGCATCGATAACATAAGCCAGGTGGGTTCCCTTTTTATTGAAGGCATAATCGGATACGTTACCTATGTTGCGGCTTTTTCCGCTTGCAAGTTCAACCATCAGCAGGTCGCTGCCCTTTGGGTCATCGGGTTTTTGGGGTCCGCTGCGTTCGCGTGCCAGTTGTATGGCAAGGTGGGTGGAGGCTTCACCATTGAAGGCATAGGAACTTACTTTCTCGTATTCGGTTTTCTTTCCGGTGGCCAGTTCAATAATAATGAGTTTTTCATGCAGGGATTTTGCGGGTGTTTTGGCACTGGCTTTTCTCTCGCTATACATCGGATATTGTTTAAAGGCAAACCATTTGCCGTCTTCAGAAAAATGCATTTCTGGCATACCGGCAGGGTTGCCCAGGGCAAATAATTTTTTTTCCTGGCTTCTTGTTTTTTGCAGGATAATCTCCCCGTCTCCGTCAACCGGTTGCAGTGAATAGGCCACCCATTCGCCATTGGGCGAAAGGGTTACAGTTGCCGGTGGAATGGATTTCCAGGCAGGTATGTCTTTCCAGGCAAGAGGTTTACGTTCTGTTTGTGCCAGGGTAAGCTGTGCAATTAACAGCAGTTGGATAACGAGGCGTAATTTCATAACCATGAGCAGTTGAATCAATAATGCTAAATGTAACTTTTGCCATCTGTTTTGATAATGGTATTTTTTTAACCGTCGGGTTTTGGCGTGCGGGCGGTAATTACCCCCTGAAATCGGTATGGATAATTTGCCTGGCGTTTATGAACATGGAAGTGGAAGGGGTGGTTTGTTTTTGCTGCCAGTGCTTTTCCCACCGCCAGATGATAAGCAATACAATAATGATAAACAGAATAACCATAAAGTAGGTAAATACGCGCAGCACGCGTTTTAAACGCACTTCGCGGTCGTGTATGCGCATAATTTCTGAATAATTTCTGTGCCGGGTTATTCGGCCGGTGCTCATTCGTTCCCTTCGCAGCCTTATTTCATTTTTACCCATTGTACTTAATCTTGAGATTAAACTTTTTACGAAGCCTGTCCAATGCCCGGTAGGTGCGCATTTTGGCGCCGCTTTCGGTTATGCCGAGAATGTACGCAATTTCCTTAAAGTCTTTATCTTCAAAAAACCGGAGTTCCAGCACTTCCAGCATGTCGGTTGGAAGCTCTTTCAGGTAAGAAAGCATGCGGTGCAGCTGTTCTTCGCTCCAATGTTCGGTGCCCTGTTCTACGAGTTCCTTTATCTTCACTTCCTCCAGGCTAAATATGCGGTTGCGTTTTTTTCTGCGATAAAATTTTTTCACTTCGTTGGCGGCAATCCGGTAAAGCCAGGCCGAAACCGGTACCCCACGGTATTCGAATGTGCTCAGGTGGTTTAGTGCATTTAAAAAGGTTTGCGAGGTGAGGTCGGCTGTAAGTTCTTCGTCATCGGTTTGGCGAAAGATAAAATTGAATATCCGTTCGAAGTACTTTTCGTACAACTCACCGAAGGCCTGTGGGTCTTTGCGGGCGTGTTCGAGAATTTGGTATTCTCTGCGTACTTCTTCTTCCGGCAGCACAACTGCGGGTTTTGTTTAACAATGCCCAAGTTAATAAAACGTCACGGTAGTGCTATATTTTCTCCATGCGGTGCGCCGGTATTAATACCCTGAGTGATGAGGGCTGTATGCGTATTTCGAAACGCCTGGCCCGGCCGCAGGCTTCACCGTCAATATGATAGGGCACCGGATGAGGCAACTCAATGTTTGCTGAACGGCATGGCGTGCAGCTGTAATACCGGTTGTTTGAAAGCTTTCGGGTAAAAAGTCTGAATACAAAAGGCGGAATATGCAGCAGGGGTATTTTTTTTACCTGCACCAGATTCAGGTAATGGTCTGTCAGGCTGGCGGAAGGAGCAATGCTGGCTTTGTTGCCGTATTGCGAAGAGTTGGCAATAGCCAGGATAAAGAGGTTTGAAGTAATGGTGTGGCCCTGCATGCGGGCGGTTACGGGTACGGGCTGGTAATGCAGAAAGTCGCGTATAATCAGTGCTGTATAGCCCCAAAGCCCGCGTTTGGTTCGGGCACTGAACAGGCCGGCCACATGGCCGTCAAATCCTAATCCGGCTACGTTAACTCCCGTTTGGCCGTTAACTGTAAAGGTATCAATATTTACCGGCACACTGTTAAAAATTAACCGAGCGGCGGCCGGACAGTTCATCGGAATACCAAGGTGTCTGGCCAGGCCGTTGCCCGAACCGGTTGGGATGATGCCCATAGGAGTAGCACTGTGCAACAGTCCCCTTGCTGTTTCGTTTACGGTGCCGTCACCGCCTACGGCAATTATGGCATCGAAGCGGCCGGCGGCCTCGCGTGCAAGCTGGCAGGCGTGGTTGCGCTTTTGGGTAAACTCCACAACGCATACGGCGTTGTATTGGGCACAGATGTGGTGTATCTTCTCTTTTATTCCGGGCACATAGCGCCTGCCGGAATGTTTGTTGATGATAAATAGCAAATTTTTATAGCTACCCATACAGGGCGAGAAATTTTTTTACCCTGGCCGGTGGTGGTGTGCAGGCAGGTATCGGCGGTGGCCGGGAAAGTTAGTTCTTTTTTTCTTTCAGTTTGTTTTCAATATAGCTTACAGCTGCGCCAATGGTGCTGAGTTTCTCTGCGTCTTCATCGGGTATGCGGATATCGAAGGTCTGTTCAAAGTCCATGACAATTTCGGCATAGTCCAGTGAATCAATACCCAGGTCTTTCACAAAGTTGGTATCGGGGTTTATTTCAGATTCGGCTATGCCCAGTTTTTCGATAAGGATTCGGGCTACTTCGGTTGATACGTTTTGCATAAGGCTGTAATAAAGTTCAAATGTATCAAAAGCGCGCAATCATCACAATCCTAAAAACGAAGTAAAAACTCGGCTCCCGAGCCGGGCTGCGACCGTACGGTGAGCGTGCCCTGGTGCTGGCGCATAATTTGCCGCGACAGGCTAAGACCAATACCTGAACCGCTTTTGCGGGTGGTGAAGAACGGAATGAAAATCTTTTCCAGGGCTTCGGGTTCTATACCCGGACCGTTGTCGGCCACGCTTATTACAGGTCGTTGTCGTTCGTTGTAATACCCTTTGAGCGTAATGGTTTTATCGGTATGGGTTTCATCGAAAGCCTGGATGGCATTTTTTACCAGATTTATCAATACCTGCTCAATAAGGGCTTTGTCGGCTTCTATGGTAAGATCGGGGGGTTGTACTTTAATGTAGCACTGAATGTGTTTTTCGGCAAGTTCGTTTTTAAACAACAGGGCAGTGGTTTCCAGCAGTGGCTTAACCTGCAGCAACCCGGGGCGGGGTTTTGGAATACTGGCAAGGCTACGGAATTCGCGTACAAAGGCAATAAGGTTGGCGCTGCGTCTGCTTATGGTTTGCAGCGACACCTGCAGGTCGCTGAGCTGTTCTTCGCTCAGGGGTTGTGTGGTTGAAATTTCCTGTTCCAGTGCCGATGAGAGCGAAGAAATGGGTGTTACCGAATTCATGATTTCGTGGGTAAGCACGCGTACCAGGTTTTGCCAGGCCTCCATTTCTTTTTCTTCCAATTCGGTGCGAATGTTTTGCAGGGAAATAAGTTTGAGGTTTTCTCCGCGCAGGGTAAGCTCGATGGCGTACATGTTTAATTGCATGAAGTCATCGCCAACCGAAAGGCGGATGAGCTGGCGGCCACCGGTTTTAAGGCGCACAAAAGCATTAACCATTTCTTCGCTTACCGCACGAAGGTCGGCTATGTTCTCTGCGCGGTGAATGCGCAGCAGTTTGCGTGCGGCAGAGTTGAATAATTCAATTCTTCCGTCTGAGTTGCGGAAGATGATCAGGCCAATGCCTGCATGCAGCACAATGTTTTTGTAAAAAATGTACTCGGCTTCTCTTTCGTTGCGGTGGACACGAATTTTTACCAGCACTTCGTTAAGCTGTGCTGCCGCCCTTTCGGCCTCTTCGTTTGGTGTGGTATTGACAAACCTGTTTGTGGTTTCGTCAAAATAAATATTCTGCCATACTTCGGGTGGCAGTGTGCCGGGCCTGTCGAGCAGTTCCAGCAGCCAGCGAAGCTGTAATAGTATTACCCCCGCCATAATGATTGACGGCAGCCATAGGGTGTTGCCAAACAGGAAATACCCCAGCAAGGCACCCGACAGAACAAGAATGATAAGGCGGGGCAGGGCAGGGGATTTCCAGTTCAGTATCACAACAGCAGCAGGTTAAAGGCCATACTTTTCCATTCTTCGGTACAGCGAAGCGCGTGTCAGGCCCAGTTCGGCCGCAGCTTTTGAAATGTTTCCGCCATGCAGATTTAATGCCTTTACGATAGCCGACTTTTCTACTTCGTCCAGGTTCAGTGTTTCGGCTGCAGGAATATTTTGGGGGCGGTTAAACAGGAAGTCGCTTTCCTGTAACAGGTCGTTATCGGTCATGATAACAGCCCGCTCGATAGCGTGCTGCAGTTCGCGTATGTTGCCGGGCCAGGGGTAACGCTTAAGTTTTTCCACAGCTCCGGGCGTAATGCCGGTAACGGCTTTGTGGTATTTGCGCGCATAAACTTTAAGGTAATGGCCGGCCAGCAGGGGGATATCTTCCACGCGGTCGGCCAGCGGGGGCACGTGTATTTCGACCGTATTGATGCGGTACAGCAGGTCCTGGCGAAAAGTGCCCTGCTTTACCATTTCGTGTAATGGCATGTTGGTGGCGCAAATAAGGCGTATATCAACAGAAATGGGCGTATTGGCGCCAACGCGTGTTACCTGCCGCGACTGCAGCGCGCTGAGCAATTTGCTCTGCAGGCTCAGGTTAAGGTTACCTATTTCGTCTAAAAACAGCGTGCCGCCATGTGCCATTTCAAATCGTCCGGGGCGGTCTTCGCGTGCATCGGTAAAGGCGCCTTTTTTATGGCCGAACAGTTCGCTTTCAAACAGGGTTTCGGTAATGGCGCCCATATCAACAGCCACAAAGCTGTTGTTATGCCGCAGCGAGCGCTGGTGAATGGCCCGCGCAATTAATTCCTTACCGGTTCCGTTTTCGCCCAAAATCAGCACGTTGGCATCGGTTTTGGCTACTTTATCAATCAGTGCGAAAACCTCTTTAATGGCCTGGCTTTGCCCGATGATCTCGCCAAACGGTTTGCTGATTTCTTCTTCGAGCATTTGCTTGGCTTTGCGCAGTTTGTCTACCTCGGTATACGACTTCCGCAGCCGGGTGGCCGATGAGATGGTGGCCAGCAGCTTTTCATTTTGCCAGGGCTTGAGCACAAAATCGGTTGCACCCTGCTTCAGGGCTTTAACGGCCATTTCCACATCGCCAAAAGCGGTAATCAGAATTACCACGGCCTGCGGGTCTTTTTCCAGGATTTTCTCCAGCCAGTAGAAACCTTCCTTGCCGCTGGTAATATCCTTGCTGAAATTCATATCCAGCAGAATTACATCGTAGGTATCGTTGTTCAGCAGAAACGGAAGCTTGTTGGGGTTTTTTTCTATAATAACCTGGTAGTTCTGTTTTTTGAGCAGCATCTTGGCCGCCAGCAAAACGTCTTCATCGTCATCAATAATCAGAATTTTGGCCAGCGGTAGAGAAAGGTTTTCAGTCATAGGTTCGGCGGTTGTATAATTCATATTTAAATGCGTGCCACGATTTTAAATGGCCTTTTTAAGTGGTTTGGGCAGGCATGGGTAATTTTTTTGTACAAAGATGTTCAAAATTGAACAGTAATGGTGTACGGTTGCGGTGTTTATTGTGCCGGCCGTATCACCAGGCGGTTGCTGTAAATTTCAAAGCGCCTTTCATCGGTAAGCCGGACAAAGCGTATTTCGGGATCAATTTCCTCGTAGCGTTCGCTTCCATCGAACAGGTCGAGAAAAACCAGCCGGTTTTGTTTTCGGTAATAGAGTTCTTCGCCCAGAAAGTCAAAGTCGCTGCCCGATGTTTGCAGGGTTTTAAGCAGTTTACCAAACGGGCTGAATATGTAAAGCTGGTTTTCGGTAGCTGCAAAAAGAAACGACTGGTATTCGCGAATATTCAGAAGAGGTTTGTTATGCAGGTTTTCGGGCAAGTAAAATTCCATGTCTACCTGTCCTTTCCTCAGGTTTACGTGCTTAAAGGAATGGTCGGTGCCGTCCAGTATCCAGATACCCAGGTCTCCGGATGAGCAGGCCAACAGGGGTTCAACGGCATATTCTTCCGGAAGGGGCGATGTGGGCGTTTTGCCAAAGCCGGCAAAGCCCCATGTTTTGTCTGCTGCATTAAAATAAAACATGCGGCTGCCATCGCGTGGCTCGAACTGTACCGATGCGTGGGGAAGTTGCCAGGTTCCGGATATTTTACCGCTGATGTCGAACCGAACCACACGTGCTCCGGATTTCATATATAAATCCCCGGGCCGGTCGATATACACCTTGTCGGGGCTGTCGGCCAGTTGCACTTCAATTATGCCAGTTTGTGCAGTTGCCGGAAAGCAAAGCCCGGCCGACCAGATAATTGTAAAGTACTGTAAAAGTTTACTGGTCGAACGAAAGTAATTGAACCGTGGTTCCGTCGTATGCTGCATAGGTGCTGTAGTGTACCCATTCTCCCAGATTAATATAGCGACTCGAAGGGCCCACCGGCAAATCGAGCGGCAGGTGCCGGTGTCCGAAGATATAGAAATCATAGTGTGTATGTTTTTCGGTTTCACGGCAATACTGCAACAGAAATTCCTGGTCTTCGCCTTTAAATTTTTCTTCCCGTTTCTGGTTTGCCAGCCGGCTTTTGCCTGACCAGTAGTGGGCAATGCTCATGCCAAGGTTGGGATGCAGACGTGCAAAAAGCCACTGGGCCACCGGGCTGGCAAATATGCGTTTTAGAATTTTATAGCTTCTGTCCCCCGGGCCCAGGCCGTCACCGTGCCCGATGAGCATACGATGTTTGGGTGTTTGCAGTACAATGGGTTTGCGGTGAACGGGTATGTTCAGTTCTGAAGGAAAGTAGTCGAACATCCACATGTCGTGGTTGCCGGTAAAGAAACTAATGGGTATTCCGGCATCGCGCAATTCGGCCAGTTTACCCTGCAGGCGGATGAAGCCCCTGGGTATTACGGTGCGGTATTCAAACCAAAAATCAAAAATATCGCCCAGCAGGTAAATAGCCGCGGCATCGCTGCGTATGTGTTCCAGCCAACGCACCAGCTTCAGTTCACGCTGGCGACTGGTGTGGCGGTCGGGCACGCCCAGATGGAAGTCGGATGCGAAATACAGTTTTTTACCTTCGGCCAGGGTTAGCATGGCGGCACCGGAAATAACCACGGGTGGTCAGGGTTTACTGCTTATATCACCTGGGTTGGGTTCGGCAGGGGCGGGTTCGTTTTTTTCCGGGCTATTATTTTGCGGTGTTGCCGGCTTTTGTTCAGATCCGTTGGTAAACTGCTGGTAGGTGGTGGGCTTATCGAAAGGCCTTTTGCCGATAAGGCGTTCCAAGTCGTTCTGGAACAGGATTTCCTTTTTAAGCAGCTCCTGGGCCACAGCTTCCAGGTGCTGGCGGTGTTGCAGCAACAGCTTTTTGGTGCGTTCGTAGCATTCGTCAACTATGCGTTTTACTTCGCGGTCTATTTTTTCGGCTGTTGCTTCTGAATAGGGTTTCTGGAAAGCGTATTCGCTGGCTTTCGAGTCGTAAAATGAAAGGTTACCTATTTCTTTGTTCATGCCGTAAATGGTAACCATGCTGTAGGCCATTTTGGTAATACGTTCCAGGTCGCTTAGCGCACCGGTTGATATTTTTCCGAAAACAATTTCTTCGGCTGCCCGTCCGCCAAAGGCCATACACATTTCATCGAGCAGTTGTTCGGTTTGATACAGAAATTGTTCTTTCGGCAGATATTGGGCATAGCCCAGTGCGGCTACGCCGCGCGGAACGATGCTTACCTTTACCAGGGGATCGGCGTGTTCCAGGAACCATCCGGCCACTGCATGCCCGGCCTCGTGGTAGGCTACAATGCGTTTTTCTTCGGGCGAAATGATTTTGTTTTTCTTTTCAAGGCCGCCAATTACACGGTCTATGGCATCCTGAAAGTCCTGCATATCAACGGCCTGTTTATCTCTTCTGGCTGCAATGAGGGCGGCTTCGTTGCATACGTTGGCGATATCGGCACCGGCAAATCCGGGTGTTTGGGCAGCAAGTTTTTTTGCATCAACGCCTGGGTCGAGCTTAATGGGTTTAAGATGAACTTTAAAGATGGCTTCGCGTCCGGCAATATCGGGCTTATCGATGCTAATCTGCCGGTCGAAGCGGCCAGGGCGCAGCAGGGCGGCATCCAGCACATCGGGACGGTTGGTGGCTGCCAGTATAATTACGCCGGAGTCGGTGGCGAAGCCGTCCATTTCCACCAACAGGGAGTTTAGGGTGTTTTCGCGTTCATCGTTTGCGCCTGGAATCTGGCCGCGGCCGCGCGAACGGCCTATGGCATCGATCTCGTCAATAAAAACAATACAGGGCGCTTTTTCTTTTGCCTGTTTAAAGAGGTCGCGTACGCGTGCGGCTCCTACGCCAACAAACATTTCTACAAAGTCAGAGCCTGAGAGCGAAAAGAAGGGTACTCCGGCTTCGCCGGCCACAGCTTTTGCCAGCAGGGTTTTGCCGGTTCCCGGAGGGCCCACCAGCAGGGCGCCTTTAGGAATTTTTCCGCCCAGGCGGGTAAATTTCGAGGGGTTTTTCAGGAACTCCACAATCTCCTGAACTTCTTCTTTGGCTTCGTCCAAGCCGGCTACGTCCTGAAATGTAACCTTTACTTTGTTTTCGGCATCGAAAAGTGCGGCCCGCGATTTACCGATATTAAAAATTTGTCCGCCTGGTCCGGCTCCGCCGGTCATCCGGCGCATCAGCATCCAGAAGCCAATGAGGATAAGCAGGAGGAAGCCCCAGTTGAGGAACAGGCTGAAATAATCGCTGCGTTCTTCAAACTGCAGGTCAACCTGCTCATTGCGAGGAATTTTTTTATTCAGTTCACGGTAGTCGCTTATAAATGTATCTACCGAGCCCACCTTCATTTTAAAATGAGGCCCAGCCGGATTAACACCAAACCTGCTGCTTTTTTCCAGTCGTTCTTTGTATTTGGCGTTGTTAAGGGCATCGGGCGTAAGGGTAATCTCTACCACATCCTGGTTTTTGATAAGCACCAGGCGCTTTACATCGCGGCTTTCAATCATGGTTTCGAATTCGCTGCGCGTAATGGCAGGCAGTTCGCCCGAGTTGCCGAAGTACATAAGCAGCAAAATGAAACCGAGCGTGGCTATGATAATCCACGTTTGGTAGTTTCCGCGCGGGTGGCGGGGGGGCATGCCCGGTTTATTGTCTTTTGTATGATTTTCGTTGGCCGACATTTCTTTAATTTTTTAATTTAAATAAGTTGTTTATCTATCTCGATGGCGGGGGCATCGCCCCACAGTTTTTCCAGTGAAAAGTAAGTTCTGCGGTCTTTGCGGAATATGTGTACCACCACATCGAAGTAATCTATAAGCACCCATTCTTTGTTTTGCAGGCCTTCAACATGGCGCGGGTCTTCATTCATTTGCCGGTAAACCTCCTCATTCACCGAATGGGCAATGGCTTCCAGTTGCTTGTCTGAGTTTCCGGAGCAAATCACAAAGAAGTCGGCCGCGGCGTTGGAAATTTTGCGAAGGTCCAGTATCAGGATGTCATCAGCTTTTTTTTCCTGCATTCCTTTTACTACAGCCTTGCACAAAATTTCAGCATTGGGGCCTTTTCTTCTTTTTGTCATTCCTTTACTTTGTCCAAACATGCAAAACTACAACAATTACAGCTATAAAATTCCTGCCAGTCCGCTTTTCCCGCAGCGGGAGCTTATTTATATGCCAGAATGTCATAGCACTAACGCATATCTGGAGCAAATGGTTAGGGAACGCGAAGTGGCTGAGGGTTCGGTGGTGATTGCCGGTTACCAATATGCCGGCAAAGGGCAGCGTGGGAACTTATGGTTAACCGAGCCGGGGCAAAATCTTACTTTTTCTGTTTTGTTAAAGCCTTTCTGGCTGCAGGCTTCGCAGCAAATGTACCTTACCCGGGTATTTGCCCTGGGTATTACCGACTGGTTAAAAACCCTGATGGCGGCGGAGGTGCATATCAAATGGCCAAACGATGTGTTGCTGAACCGCAGAAAGGTTTGCGGCATTTTGATAGAAAACCAGCTGCACCGGGAACATATAGCCATGACCATTGGTGGCATAGGTGTAAACATCAATCAGGCTTATTTTCCGTTTGCTTCGGCTACCTCACTTTTTAAAGAAACAGGCCGGGAATATAATCTTGACCAATGCTTTTATGATTTAATGGTTTGCCTCGACAGGCGATACGCCATGCTGCAGCGGGGCATGCTGGGTGATTTGCACAATGATTATCTGGCGCAGCTTTTTGGTTTAGGCATGGAGATCAATTTTAGTACGGGTAACAGCAGCTTTCCCGGTACTGTTTTGGGCGTAGACGATTACGGCCGGCTGGAGGTGCGCACCCCCTGGGGCATACGGCTTTATGGTTTTAAGGAAACAACCATTCAGTGGCCGCTTAAATAATTAACCGGGGTTCTGGTCATATCCTTTGTTGGTTAACCTGTCTCTCAGGGTAATTTTAAATCAAACTTAATTCTTAGGCTATGAAAGTATGTATACGCACATGTTTTTTGATTGCTTCTGTACTGGCGGCCACCGGTCTTTTTGCACAGAAGCTTGATATGGAAAAGCTAAAAGGGCTCAAGCCCCGGTCTATTGGTCCGGCAGGCATGAGCGGGCGCATTACCGCCATTGATGCCGTGGTAAGCAATCCCGATATCATTTTTGCAGGAGCCGCTTCGGGCGGAGTGTGGCGCAGCACCAGCGGCGGTGTTACCTGGGAGCCCGTATTCGACAAACAAACCACCCTTTCCATCGGGGCCATTGCCATTCAGCAGGATAATCCTTCGGTGGTATGGGTAGGCACAGGCGAAGGCAATCCGCGCAACAGCCTTAACGGAGGCGATGGAATTTACAAGTCGCTGGATGGTGGAAACACCTGGAAAAAAATGGGATTGGAAAAAACACGGCACATACACCGCATCATCATCGACCCCAAAAACCCTAATACTGTATATGTTGCAGCCATCGGTTCGCCCTGGGGCGAACATCCCGAAAGGGGCGTTTACAAAACCACCGATGGTGGTCAAACATGGGAGCGCATTTTGTTTGTGGACGAAAAAACAGGTTGCGCCGAACTGGTGATGGATCCCACCAACCCAAACAAGCTGTTTGCCAACATGTGGCAACACCGCAGAATGCCATGGACCTTTACCTCCGGGGGGCCATCATCAGGCTTATACGTTACCTATGACGGAGGCAAAAACTGGAAAAAGCTTACCTCCAAAAACGGTTTACCCGAAGGCGACCACGGACGTATGGGCATTGCCATTGCCCGCAGTAAGCCCAACATTGTGTATGCGCTCATCGAAGCTAAAAAAAATGCCCTGTACCGCAGCGAAGATGGCGGAGAGAACTGGGTAATGGTAAACAACCGCGAAGAAATTGGCGACCGACCTTTTTATTATTTTGAGATTTACGTTGACCCGAAGAACGAAAACCGTCTGTACAGCATCTATTCGCGGGTGGGCGTTAGCGAAGATGGAGGCAAAAGCTTTCGGCAACTGCTGCCCTATGCCGGTGTGCATCCCGATCACCATGCCTGGTGGATTCATCCGGAAAACCCAAACTTTGTTATTGATGGCAACGACGGGGGTCTGAATATATCGCGCGATGGCGGCAAAACCTGGGTGTTTGCCGATAACATACCCGTAGGACAGTTTTACCATATTAATGTGGATATGGAACACCCCTACAACGTGTATGGCGGCATGCAGGATAATGGCTCGTGGGTGGGTCCGGCATATGTGTGGCGAAACAACGGCATACGCAACTACTACTTTCAGGAGGTTTTCTTTGGCGATGGCTTTGACGTTATGCCCGATCCCGAAGATTCAAGATACGGCTATGCCATGTCGCAGGGAGGCAACCTGGCCCGGTACGACCGCCTTACCGGGTTTACCAAAAACACCCGCCCCACACATCCCGACCCCGACATGAAACTGCGTTTTAACTGGAATGCTGCCCTGGCGCAGGATCCTTTCAGCAAGTCTACCATCTACTACGGCAGCCAATTTCTGCACCGATCCACCGATAAGGGCACCACATGGGAAATCATCTCGCCTGATCTCACCACCAACGACCCCGAAAAACAAAAACAACACGAAAGCGGAGGGCTTACCATAGATGCTACCGGTGCCGAAAATCACTGTACCATAATTGCTATAGCGCCCAGCCCGGTACAACCGGGTGTTATATGGGTAGGTACCGATGACGGCAACCTGCAGCTTACCCGCGATGGCGGCAAAACCTGGAGCAACCTGTCGCCCCGCATAACCGGTATGCCCAAAAACGCCTGGATACCCCAGATACACCCCAGCGCCCGCAATGCAGGCGAAGCCTTTGTGGTGGTAAACAACTACCGCATGTTCGACTACAAACCCTACCTGTTCCGCACCAAAGGACTTTGGTGCCACCTGGGAAAGTCTGGTTACCCCGGCCCAGGTTGGAGAGAGCAACTATACCCTGGCCATTGTGCAGGACCCCGAAGAACCGAAACTGTTGTTCCTGGGTACGGAAAACGGTTTGTTTGTAAGCATTGATGAAGGCAAAAACTGGACGCGCTGGACCAATGATTATCCAACCGGCGTGCCTACCATGGATTTGGTGATACACCCGCGCGAGCATGACCTGGTTATCGGCACGTTTGGTAGGGCAGTTTATGTGTTGGACGACATCAGGCCGCTGCGCGAACTGGCCAGAAACGGAGGTATGCCATCGGCCACGGTTAAATTATTTCCACCTCCCGATGCCTATCAGGTTTCCCTGCAACAACCCTCCGGACCACGGTTCGATGCCAATGCAGTATTCAATGGCGAAAACCGCCCGGCAGGTGCATTGATTACTTACTGGATAAATAAACCCGAGCCTCCCAAGGACCGAGCCGAAGCCTGCCGAAACGAAGGGCCGCAGGGCTTCCGAACAGAAACCAATTGCGCCACCACAGGCCCGCAAAGAGGTTAAATACGACTCGGTAAAAATTGAAATATTCAACCCGCAGGGAGAGCTGGTTAACGTACTGCACCAAAAAGCACCCGAAGGGAGTGGCATGTTCCGTACAACATGGAATCTGAATGAACGCGGTGACCGCCAGCCCTCGCGCGATCGTACACGTGGCGACCAGGGCAGAGGAGGTGGTTCTGGCGGCGGCTTTGGTACCCCCGTACTCCCGGGTACTTATAAACTGCGCATAACGTTTGGCGATGCCAAAGATTCGGCCCAGGTAACCGTAAAACCCGATCCACGTGTGGATGTGCCCATGAGCGTTTATGAACAACGATACGCCATGATGAAAGATTTGCAGAAACTGCGTGCAGCAGCCACACAGGCCACCGACAGGCTACGCGAAGCCAAAGAAATAGCCGAAGAGTATGAAAGAAAAATAAAGGAGAGCAAACGCACCGACCTGAAAGAAGCAGCCGATAAGACCAAAGCCATGAAAGATTCGGTTAATGCGCTGTTTGATTTTATTTTAGGTAAAGAAGATAATCGCCAGGGCATCGTCCGGTCGCCCGAGCCTTCGCCTGTGTCGTATATTCAAACCGCAGCAGGTTATATTATGCGCTCGCGCGACCCGATAAGCGAAACCGACCGGCGGGTGTTTAAACATGCCGAAGACAAAATAGATAAGGTGGTTAAAAGGGTAAATTACTTTTTCGACAATACCTGGAAAGAATACCGCACGCTGATGGAAAGCATACAACTGTCGCCTTTTAAAGATTACCAGCCCATTAAATACCGGTAAACGTTATTCTGCCATGTGTACCTCCGGCCTGGTGTTTGCTGCACCGCCGGAGGTATGCAATGGTGTTTTATTTTTGCCCTTTATGATTGAAGTAAGAAACCTGCGCTACACCTACCCACGCCGGAACAACACACTGCAGTTTCCTGATTTTACCCTGCAGCGCGGTGAGCAATTGCTGCTGCTGGGCCAGTCGGGCAGCGGTAAAACCACGATGCTGCACCTGGTGGGTGGTTTGTTGCGCGGCTATTCGGGTTCGCTGAAGGTGGATGGTGCAGAACTGAAAGATTTGAGCGAAGCCCGGCTTGACCGGTTACGCGGGCAAAAAATAGGATTTGTATTTCAGCGCAACCACCTTATTGCCGCGCTTACGGCCGAGCAAAACGTAAAGCTGGCATGCTACCTGGCCGGTGTTGATGAAAACAAACAACACAACGACCACCTGCTGCATGAGCTGCACCTGGACATGTACCGCAAAGTACGTGTTACCGAGCTTAGCCACGGCCAGGCCCAGCGTGTGGCCATAGCCCGTGCCCTCGTTAACAAGCCCGTGGTTTTACTGGCTGACGAGCCCACATCTGCGCTGGATGACGTAAACTGCGGGCGGGTAATCCGGCTGCTGTCCGAAATGGCCCGCGAAGTGCAGGCCGCCCTGCTCATCGCCACTCATGACACACGGCTTAAGGAGGCCATTCCCAACTGCATAGAACTTACAACGCCATGAACCTTTTTGTGCTGGTTTGGAGCTACCTTAAATCAAAGCCGCTGAACAGTTTGCTCAATACGGTTTTGCTGGCACTGGGCATTGCGGTTATTGTGATATTGCTGTTGTTTACCCGGCAGCTGCAGGAGAAAATTCAGGCCAATGCGCGCGGCATTGACCTGGTGGTGGGGGCCAAGGGCAGTCCGCTGCAGATTATTCTGTGCAACATTTTCCATATTGATTTTCCTACCGGCAACATTCCATTACATGAAGCTGAAAAGCTGGCCCGCCATCGCCTGGTTAAAACAGCCATTCCGCTGGCGTTGGGCGACAGTTACGGGGGCTATCGCATTATTGGCTGCCCCAGGGCCTATCCGTTGTTGTATCAGTCAAACCTGGACAGAGGAAGGTGGTATGAAAAGGATTTTGAAGCGGTGATAGGGGCAAACGTAGCCCGCATGGCTGGGCTTAAGCCGGACGATCGGTTTGCCAGTGCCCACGGTTTAAGCACAGGCGGGCACGAACACGAACACCACTTTGTGGTGGTGGGCATTCTGGAACCGACCGGTTCGGTTGTTGACAATCTGATATTCACTTCCATTGAAAGCGTCTGGAAAGTACACGATTTACCGGTACAGCCGGCGGATACACTTCAACAACAGCCATCGCCTTTGGTGCCTTCGGTTACTGCGGGCGACAGCACCAAAGAAATAACTGCCTTGCTTATACAATACCGTTCGCCATTGGGGGCAGTGCAACTTCCGCGGCAAATCAACCAGCACAGCAGCATGCAGGCGGCTTCTCCGGCTTTTGAAACCGCCCGGTTATTTTCCATACTGGGCGTGGGCATTGACGTACTTACCGCCATGGCTGCGGTATTGATTGGCATTTCGGCACTAAGCATTTTTATTGCCCTGTACAATTCCTTAAAAGAGCGCAGGTACGACCTGGCCGTTATGCGCGCCCTCGGTGCCACCCGCCTTAAGCTGGTGGTAAGCCTGCTGCTGGAAGGTATGCTGCTCACCCTGGGCGGCACAGTGCTGGGCCTTGCGGCCGGGCATGGCACGGTGCATGTTCTGGCAGCAACCGTGGAAGAAATAGGTCGCAACGGGATAAGCGGCATTGTATTCTATACGGTTGAATGGATAATTTTGACCGGCAGCCTGGTACTGGGAGTATTGTGTGCGCTGGTACCGGCACTGCAGGCTTATCGTACCGACATATCGGAAGTGCTGGCCGGGAATTAACACGGAGGGCAGACGGTAAGCGCAAATATTTTATTAGCATCATTAACATTAACCCACATTTTCAGACACGATGAAACATTTGCGAATTCTTGCCGGAATGCTTTTGCTGGCCGGCCCGGTTTGTGCCCAGCAAGCGAAATTTGATGCCTGGAGTCAGTTTGCCAAAACCAAATTTGAGCCGAAGTATTACGAAAAAATAGGAGAGTACCTGTTTTATCCGAAATTTCCGGATGAACTGAAGGCGCTCGAAGGAAAGGAAATTACCATCGAAGGGTTTTATGTGCCGTTTGCACCCGAAGACGGCAACTACGTTATCATTTCGAAGTACCCTATGAGCCAGTGTTTTTTTTGCGGTGGGGGCGGGCCTGAATCAATTGCCGAAGTAAATTTTAAGGGGTCGGTTCCGAAATTTCAGGTGGACGACATTATTACCGTAAGGGGGAAGCTGAAGCTCAATGCCGATGACATTGAGCATGTGAATTTTATTCTTACCGAAGCGGTACTGGTAAAAAAGTAGCAGCTGGGCCGATACTTTCAGCGCGGTTGCCCGTGTGGCTCTTTTACGAAGAGGGTACTTATTCCAGCGACCTTACCCGCAAAGAAACCGGTAAATCTTAAATTGCTTATGAGTTGGATTTCAGTTATCCGAAACATTTTGCCCGGTTATCTAAACGGCATGCAGGGCTTTCTCCGTCCGAGTTCCGGAATATGGCAAGTTAAATTCCTTCCCGGCAAGCTTGCCGGCACAGGGTACAGCCGGGATAAGGATGAAGAGGGCCAGCCCTGCACAATCCCTGCATACCGATACCCTGTTTTTGCGCAGGGCATTTTCGCCTCTTGAACGGTACGGATTTTAATTCTATACTTGCACCGCTTTGGTTCCTTGCTGATTATCCGATCAGTAAGGATGAAAAGGGAACCCCGTGCAAATCGGGGGCTGTTCCCGCAACTGTAAGCATCGTTCAGGCTTGTCTGGTTCCGTAATTGCCACTGTCCCGTAAGGGGTGGGAAGGCACAGGCAAGTGATGTAAGCCAGGAGACCTGCCAAAGCAACCATTATTATCAGTGCTTCGGGTAAAAGCTACTGTGATACCTGTGCCCATGCGGTGTTGGAACAACATCGCCTGTTCACGCGTCTCATTCATAGCCTTTACCTCTTTTTTCAAACCTTTAAACCTTTTTCAACCATGAAAAAAGAGATGAACATTTGGGCCATGACGATTATTGCCTGTTGGTTAGGAACGCCAACCCAAACAAGGGCCCAGCAAGATTCCCTGTCGGCAACCACCCTTGGCGAAGTGGTGGTAACAGCTACCAAGTTTCCCAAAAACATCCAGGAAACGGCTAAAGTAGTAACGGTAATTGATGAGGAGCAGATTCAGCGCGCGGCCGGAAAAGACCTTGCGCAGTTGCTTAACGAGCAGGCGGGCCTGGTAATTAACGGGGCCAACAGTAACCCGGGTAAGGATAAGTCGGTGTTTCTGCGCGGGGCTTCCGGTGTGTACACGCTTATACTCATTGATGGCATACCGGTTACTGACCCTTCCGGTGTGGGGGGAGCTTTCGACCTGCGCCTGCTGCCGTTGGAACAGCTTGAGCGCATCGAAATCCTGAAGGGCAGCCAGTCTACCCTGTATGGCACCGATGCCATTGCAGGGGTTATTAACATCATTACCAAAAGCCGGGGCACAAAACCCCATGCCTTCAACACCACGCTGGCCTACGGCAGTTTTAATACCCTGCGCCTGCAAACCGGCATGTACGGCACATCCGATAAGGTGGATTATGCTATACAGTATGTTCGCCTTCAAACCAATGGCATCAGCGAAGCACGCGATACCACCGGCACAGCCGGTTTCGATAACGATGGGTTTACCCAAAATGCCCTTCAGCTTCAGGTTACTGCCAAGCCTGTTGCTGGTTTGCGCCTGCGCCCCTTCTTCCGGCTTAACGACTTTGAAGGCCAGTACGATGCCGGTGCTTTTGCCGATGACCCTACGGCCGCCTACACGGCCAGCCTGTTGAACTACGGACTGCTTTCTGGCTATGATTACAAGAGGGGAACTTTACAGCTTATGCTGTCGCAGAATATTACAGACCGCACCTTTGCCAGCGGTTTTGGTGAGTTTGTGTACAAAGGGCGCTTTGAACATGCCGAAATATTTGCTACCTACCGCCTGTCTGAATCGGTATCCATACTGGGCGGGTTTAACCATCAGCGTTTCCGTATGAAGGACGAAGCGGGTTCAGGTAGCGATCCGGAATTTTCCATTCAAAGCCCCTACGTTTCTTTATTTGTACAGGCGGGTAAGAATTTTTCGGGCGAGGCCGGTTTGCGTTATGTGCATCACGAAGTGTATGGCAACCAGATGGTGTGGAGCCTGAACCCCGCCTGGTTTCTTATTCGCAACAAACTTAGGGTATTTGCCAACTACAGCACCGGCTTTAAAACACCCACCCTCGACCAACTGTACGGACCGTTTGGCGCTAACCCCAACCTGAACGCGGAAAACAGCCGCACGGTAGATGCGGGCCTTCACTTTTTTTTACCCGAGAAGAAACTGGATGTCCGCGTAGCTTACTTCAAGCGAAAAATAACCGATGCCATTGTGTACAGTGGCAGTTTTGTGTACGAAAACCTGAATACCCTGGATGACCAGGGGGTAGAAGTGGAGCCTTCCCTTCAGCTTAACCGCTTTACGCTAACGGCTCACTACGCTTACGTTACCGGAAAAATTACTGATGACACCGAAACCCGTACCAATGAATTGCTGCGCCGGCCGCGCCACCAGTTTGGATTCAATGCCGGCTACCGGTTGAGTAAATCGGTTTATGCTTCATTGAATGTAAAAAATTTCGGCAGGCGCAACGATGCCTACTTCAATCTGAACACCTTTACCACCGATCCGGTTGTGCTGGAGGCTTTCCAGCTGGTTGACCTGTATGCCGAATACCGGATTAAAGATAAAACGGTGCTTTTTGCCGAGGGGCGTAACCTGCTCAATCAGCAGTACTACGAAGTGTACGGCTACAATGTGCAAGGGTTTAATGCTACATTAGGCGTTCGGTTTAACCTGTAATTGCTTTTAGCTGAACATAGCTGTTTGCACGGCAGTATTTATCACCGGATTACATAAAAGTAAAAGCCACCGGAAGCAACCACCGGTGGCTTTTGTTTTTTTGGGCCGTAATTTTTTACTATACAACAGACGCCACCAGCCACTAATATCCTGTTGAATCTTCATGGCGGATACCGGCCGGGCTACAAGCCGGCATTAGGTGTGAAATAAATACCTAATCACAACCCATTGTTATCTAATGTAACCTGTTAAGTAACAGGTATTTTGTAGTTTTAGAAAAAATTAATTAATCTGAAAATCAAACATTTATCTGGTTAAAAAGCAGACATGATAGATTTCGCTTTGATTTTATTTATTTTTTTTTTTTTTTTTGAAATACAAACTAAAACTCAGTAACTATGAAAAAGATCATCGTTCTCATGGTATTGGCTGGCTTTTCATGTTCAGATGAGCCGTCCCAACAAGTTAGGGAAGATCTTACCGCAATTCCGGAAGACCTGGGGGGTATTTTACTGGGCAGTTTTGTTGCCCCTGCAGGTACGCGCGCTGTCCTTTCAGATAATGGACGTAAACTTACCTATACCTTGCCTGAAGGCTATGTTTATGCAGGAATTGGGAAAAACGGAAATCTTGAGACTTTTACCAGTGGGTGTTACCAGTGTACTTCCAGTTGTTCCAGCGGTTGCGATGTAATTCGGCTGGGCGACCAGATAGGTTGCTCGGCCTGCGATCCGAATTCAACCGGAAGCAAAGTATGTTCGGGTTCGCCCTGCGATGTGCAGTATGCGGTTGAACACGGGGGACTGGTGAACACCAAAGCCGGTATTTCTTTTGTTAGCAGCGCTGACGAGCTTAAATCACTTCGCAACGATTTACCCACCTGGCAGGTATTGGAAAAAATGGAAGAAGTACAACTTGCGCTGAATAAATTTATTGATGAAGTATGGGATAATAACCTTAATCCGCAAAGCGGCAAATGGGTGGTGGTTAACTTTTTTGGTGCAGCTGCAAAAATGCTGGTGCCGGCCAATTACACGGCAGCTCGCACCCTCAATGCTCAGGGTACATCCTGCAACTGTGTGCAAGGTTCTGGCTGTAGTTACGAAGCCATTTACCGAATGGGCATAAAAGTAGGAGAAATTTGCCGCTCGGGTGGTTGCAATCAATGCCAAATGATTTATGAGTAGATAAGTTGGTGTGGCCAAACCCATCCTCGAATTTTAAGCCCGCTTGGCGGGCTTTTTTATTAATCAAAAATCAAGGACAGCTACCGGGATTGCTCTTGTGCAATAGTTGCAAAAAAATTGTTTTTGCAACATTGTTGCATTTATATATTTTTGCAATGAAATACAGCCAATCATGTGGCCGGGGTTTTTTCTGCTTTTTATTCTTCTGCAACCTGCACCGAGAGCTGCTGATTCGATGTGGGATGAATTTGCTGCCATATTGTTTAAGCCGCGTTATCATGCTGGATATAAGGAATATTTTTTATATCCGGAGTTTACGCAGCGCATCAGGTCGTTCGAGAACAAGGAAATATTTCTTACCGGGCATTACCTGCCTTATAAGCCCGTTAATAAATCGGCCATCATCATTTCGCGTTATCCGTTTGCGTCGTGTTTCTTTTGCGGAGGTGCCGGGCCTGAATCGGTGGCGGAGGTAATTTTTCAAAATCCGGTGCCCCGGTTCAGGATATTCACATGGTACATCGAAGCAAAGGGTTGTTCTGGATGGCCTCACGCCCTGACCATGCCCTGTTATTTAACCAGGCGGGCGGCTCGGTTGGTGCCGAGGTGTATGGGCGGTGGTGGGCCAGCATACCGCCCCGTGAGCGCAGAAAAAGAAGAGGTTTTGTGAACAACCGCAAGGCCATTCTTAGCAAATGGAACGATACCTGGGGCGATCGCCAGCAGGAGTTGGTGCTGATTGGTGTACACATGAACGAACAGCAAATCCGCAAGCAACTGGAAGCCTGCCTGCTTACTCCGGAAGAAATAGCGGCATACCATAACGGAAAAATATTTGAAGATACCTGGCCGTTGTAATTTTATAAACGGAAGATTATACGCAACAGGGTAATGGCCAGCATTATCTCTTTCTGTGTGCCCGCAGTGTGTTGCAAACCTTACAAGCTGAACGCATGCTGCAGCAGGATGGCATTGTTGTGGCCGTAAATGGTTGCGGTAATGTAGGGTCGGTTTTTATTCCATGAAATTTCCAGCAATCCGAAATTTTTCTGCATAATTAAAGTCCCTATGCGGTATCGGTTTTTTTCGCTCCGGGCTTCGTTCCATGTGTGCGTTAGCCCGCTGGATGTTATGTCGTACAGCGGGTAGGGCAACCCGGGAACCTCCATTTTGGAAATCTCGGCAATGTGGCGGTCGCCACTAAGCACAAGCACACGCTTTTCAGGGTATTTCAGCAGCAGATCAAGTAACCGCTGCCTTGCCTGCGGAAAGTTACTCCACTTTTCAAAGTCATGCTCTTCGGCCAGCACCTGAATGCTTGAGTTAATAATAACCAGAGCAGCAGGGGTGGATCGGAGTTCAGCTTCAAGCCAGTTCCATTGGGCCTCGCCCAGCAAGTCGCCCGATGGATTGGGGATATACCGGTAGCGCTTTCGGCCGGCAGCGGAGTCGTAATAAAATTCTTTATACAACGTGTCGCGAAACCAACGGGTATCCAGGTTTAGAATGAGGATATCATGCGGTGACTTACCCAGTGAATAGCTGTGGTAAAGGCCTTCGTGTGTGCGCACCGGATGGCTGGCCGGCACACCCAGAAAATCCAATGCCAGCGCTTTGCTTTCTTCTTTGCGCGGATAAAACTTACCGCCATCGTTAATGCCGTAATCGTGGTCATCCCACGTACCGGTTACCGGGCAGGTTTGCAATAGTTTTTGATAGGAGGGCCGGTTTTTCTGTTCCTCATACTTTTTTTTCAAAACGCCCATGTCGTGCGTATCGCCATAAATATTGTCACCACCCCAGATCCACAGGCTGGGCTTTAGTTTTACCACTTCCTCCCATAGCTGCTCCTCGCTGCTTTGCCGGCTGCACGAGCCGAAAGCTATGCGCGCCAGCGGTTGTGCCGTTGCCGTACCCCATACCGTTAAAATTAAAAGTATGCCAATTGGTCGTATCATGGTTTAAAGATATAAGCGGGGTTGTATTTTTAGGCAACCGTCCTTAAATTTTCACAAATTATTAACACTTACCTATGCGCTCTTTTTATTATCTGCTGTTGGGCCTGCTCCTGTGTACAGGCGTGCACGCACAAGATTTTACAGCCGACTCGGTTTATATGCGGCAGCATTACGACAAAGCTGAATACTATATTCCCATGCGCGATGGCGTAAAGCTTTTTGCTGTGGTGTATACGCCCAAAGACCAGTCGCGGAAGTTCCCCATCCTGCTGAACCGCACCTGCTACAACGCTTCAACCTATGCCGAGTGGAAAACCTATGGGCATCCGTCCATGTATCTGGTACGCGACAAATACATTTTTGTTTTTCAGGATGTGCGGGGCCGCTATATGAGCGAGGGAACCTTCGACAACATGCGTCCGAATATACCTGGTAACAATCCTAAAGACAAGAACGCTGTTGATGAAAGCTCGGATACCTGGGATACGATCGACTGGTTGGTAAAAAATATTAAAAACAACAATGGCCGTGTTGGCATGTTCGGCATTTCGTATCCCGGCTTTTATACGGCTGCTGCCCTGCCCGATGCCCATCCGGCATTGAAAGCTTCGGTGCCGCAGGCGCCCATTTCCGATTTCTTTTTCGATGACTTTCACCACATGGGCGCTTACCTGCAAAGCTATACGGCTGCTTTTGCCGTTTTCGGATATCAAAAAAGTTCCAATACGCGCGAAGACTGGTTTATTGAACCCCTTATGCGTTTTTATGCCAATAGGCCGCGCGACGGGTACGACTTTCACCTGCGTATGGGTTCGTTGAAAAATATCACGGCAAAGTACCATTACGATAATTTTTTCTGGAAGCAGATTATCGAACATCCCAACTACGATGACTTCTGGCAAAAGCGCAACCTGCTGCCGCACCTGCGGGGAATAAAACATGCCGTGCTTACTGTTGGCGGATGGTTTGATGCCGAAGATTTGTACGGCCCTCTAAACATCTACAAAACCATAGAAGCCAATAATCCGCAGGCAAAAAACTCGATTATCATGGGTCCATGGGGCCATGGCGACTGGGCACGCGAAAACGGAAAATCTACCCACAACCACATTTATTTTGGCGACAGCCTTTCTACCTTCTACATGCGCGAAGTGGAACGAAGGTTTTTTGCCTACCACCTGAAAGACGAAGGCACACTAAATCTGCCCGAAGCCCTGATGTTCGACACGGGAACCAAGCAATGGAAGCATTTTGCTGCATGGCCGCCGCAGGAATATAAACCAGTAACCCTGTATTTCGACAAAGGCGGGCGCCTTTCGGTAAACACGCCAACTCCGGCTGATGCGGTTTTTGAATATTTGAGCGATCCGCAAAAACCCGTGCCCTACACCAGCGAAATTGAAGGGCTAACCTTTACTCCGCGTAAATTTATGAGCGATGACCAGCGCCCGGCCTCCCGCAGACCCGATGTGCTGACTTTTGAAACCGAACCCCTTGCTGAAGATATTACCCTTGCCGGTGAAATTATGGCAAGACTCAAGGTGTCATTAACCGGCACCGATGCCGATTTTATTGTTAAGCTTATTGATGTATATCCGAACGACCACCCCAATTATGAACATAACCCGGAAAATGTAGTAATGGGCAATTACCAGCAACTGGTGCGCAGTGAGGTTTTTCGGGGGCGCTTCAGAAACAGCTTTGAAAAGCCCCAGCCCTTTGTTCCGAATGAACCCGCCGATGTGGAATTTCCTTTGCAGGACATCCTCCATACTTTCAAAAAGGGCCATCGTATTATGGTGCAGATTCACAGTACCTGGTTTCCGTATATTGACCGCAACCCGCAAAAATATGTGGATAACATTTATCAGGCCGATGAAAAAGATTTTACCAGTGCCATCATCAGAATTTACGGTGCATCGAAAGTAGAAGTTGGCGGCAACCAGCGGTTAGGCTGCCGGCTGGATTTTAAACGATAGAATTTTACCCCGGAGCAGCTTTTTCTGGTTTTCTAGTGGGCAATTACCTGCAGGTTACCGGTACCCATTCGGGTGGCCAGCCATTCGCGTAATCTGCGCAGCTCTGCCCGGGAAGGTGATTTACGGTATTGTGCCCAGGCCACATACGTGGTGTCGGGCCGAAGCGAATCCAGGCGTACGGTTAATGACCGGCTGATGCTGAACGACACCATGTCAGGGAACAGTACCTTTACTTCGGGGGCAAGCATTACCGGCGCATTGGTTATTTGTTTGAATGTGGTTAGCTCATTTTCCAGTTCCTTGAGTTGTTCTTCCCGAACACGCAGCTGTCTTTCGTTTTTCCGCAGCAACTCTTCCAGAAGGGCCTTGTTGTTAACTTCAGTATCCGTGTGCGCAGGATCATATCCCTGTATAATATTCAATGAAGCGTGCGACAGGTTGTAATTGGCCATCTCGCTGCGGGCATCTTCCAGTAATTCTTCCGATACATGCTCGCCAAACAGGGTAACCTCTATTACAGGTTGTTTGTTATTGTAAATTATGTTTTTGGCTATAACCCGGGCTTTTTCAAACCGAAGTTCCTTTTCGATAAACAAATTTGCATTTTGCTCAAAGATGCTGCGTTTTACGGTTTGATAAGCCAGCCAAACGCTGGGCAACAGGGTTATAAGCACCAAAACAGTCATCCAGGTTTTAACCCGCTTCTCCTGGGCAACATCCACAAATTCTTTTTTAGGAAAGCGCAACAGCCTTACAATAACAAAGGTAGCTATGCTAATGCAAACGCTGTTAATGAAAAACAGATAGAAGGCTCCGATGAAATAGTAACCATTGCCGGTGGCTAAACCATAACCAGCGGTGCACAGCGGGGGCATTAAAGCGGTAGCTATGGCTACACCGGGTATGGCGTTGCTCTTTTCTTTCCGGGAACCCGCAACAATACCGGCCAGCCCCCCGAAAAACGCAATGAGCACGTCCCAAACGGTAGGATTGGTCCGCGCCAGCAATTCTGACTGGGCTACCGATATAGGTGTGACCCAAAAATAGACCGTTGACGCCACAACACTGAACAGCGTAGCTACAACAAGGTTTTTGGTTGAACGCTTCAGTAGCTCAGGATCGTTAATAGCCACGCCGGTGCCAATGCCCAATATAGGACCCATGAGTGGCGAAATAAGCATGGCGCCAATTACCACGGCCGTTGAGTTTACGTTCAGGCCTATGGAGCAAATCAGTACGGCAAAAATCAAAATCCAAAGATTAGCCCCTTTGAATTCCACTCCCTTCCTAATGTAGTCAAGTGTGGCCTCATCATCGGCCCTGTCGGTATCCAGGTTAAACCGGTCTTTCAGAAAGCGGTAAAAGGCCAAATCAATCCTTCTGCCTGAAGCCATAATGATAAATGGTTAGTGAGCCTTGTTGCGAATATATTGAACAACTGTGGCGATTTTTGTTATTTACCGCAAATTTTTCAGGGCATGTGCCGATTGTTGATTTTGATTTTTGTTGCTGCAGTTCCCTGTCCGTTGTTGGCTCAGTTCACCAACATACTCCTCGATAGTTCATCAGCCGGGAACGTATATCCCCATCACCCGTCAGTTGCCATTAACCTGAAAAATCCCGACCAGGTGGTAGTTGGCTCGGGCAAAGGCTGGGTGTACCAGTCGGCCAACCGGGGTAAAACCTGGTCATCCAAACGCCTGCTTTGTCCGTATCCGTTCAGGGGTAGCCCTGTTGTACTTAGTGATTACAAAGGGCGGTTTTATTTTGTGCACCTGGCCGGTGCGCTGCAACAGGAAGCTGCCGATCCGGATAGAATTGTAGTGCAAGCTTCGGATGATGGCCGACTTTGGGATTCGGGCATATTTACTGCTTTTAACGAAAATTACCACCCGGTAAACCCATCGGCAGCATTGGATAGGAGTGGTACGCTGTATGTAACCTGGACTGAACTGTTACAGGAGGCGGGTTCCTGCAAGTCAAACCTCTATTTCAGTAAAGTTCAGGGCGGAAAAAAATTTTCCCGGCCGGTGCGCATTACGGCTGCCGATGCAGGCTGCAATCCGGATGAAATGCCTTACGGACCGGTGCCGGCCGTTACCAACGACGGGAAGATTTTTGTAGCGTGGGCACAGGGAGGCAAAATCTTTATGGACCGCTCCTGGGACGGAGGCAACACATGGCTAACGCACGACATTCAGCTAACCCAACCAGCCGGGCGGACACAAGATGCACATTCCCGGGATGGGCGTAGTTGACGGTTCACCCCAGCTGGTTACAGATCACATCCAAAGGGCGCTTTAGCGGGGCGTTGTATCTGATATGGACCGATGCCGGCGATGGCCATGCGGATATTTGGTTTATGCGATCGTTCAATATGGGCGACAACTGGACACCCCCTGTTCGCGTTCACACTGATGATACCGATGCCCACCAGTTTGCTCCGGCCATTACGGTAGATCCGGTAACTGGTTATATTTACATTTTATTTTACGACCGAAGAAACCATGCCGATAACCATACGGATGTTTATTTGGCCTGGTCGGGCGATAACGGAACAACATTTAAAAATGTAAAATTAAGCACCACCCCTTTTCTGCCGGCCACAAATGGCTTGCCCGGCAAGTACACAGCCATTGCAGCCTATAACGGCTTGGTTGTTCCGGTATGGACCCGCCTGGACGACGCAACCAGTAGTTTATGGGTGGCGCCACTTCAGCAGGCCGAACTGGAAAAAGCAGCCGAATAACCACTATGTAACGAAAACAATTTGAACCCCTTTTCAAATCAAAACATTCAAAAACTCCCGGGTTCTGCTGAACGGCTGGTAGCCACCACTAATCTGCTGGCCCTGCTCTTTGCTGCACTGGCCCTCCTGTTAGGGGCAATTAATGCTTATACTTTTGGCTTTCAGTGGTTGTTCCTGCTGTTTGCAGCTATAACCCTTACGGAATTAGGAGTTATTTTTTTAAACCGGAAGGGTATGCACCGGGCCGGCCGCCTGTTGTTTTGTCTGGTCCCCACACTGTTAACTATGGTCATAACCCTGTTTGACAAAATCGTGCTTCCGGAGCAGGGATATGTTACTTACTTCGACAGCCGTTACTTTCTGTTGGTTACCACCGTGTTTCCGGCCATTGTGTTTGACTGGCCTGAATGGAAATACATAGTGGTGTGCCTGGCGTTCACCTTTTTGTGTATTGTTTTTTTTGACCCGATACATAACCTGCTGGGGTTGGGCTATTATCAACAAGGGTACAATATACCTACTTACTACCATGTAAACCACATTGTGTTTATTGCCTTTCTGGCTTTGCTTATAGCCGTCTTTGTGCTCAAATGGCGCGACCATCAGATTACACAAAAACTTATAGAAGCCATGGCCGAACAGGAAAAAAGTGCGAGAGCACTGAAAGATCGTAACCGAAGGCTTGAGCAGTTAACACACGAAATGGAGTCGCAACAGGAGGAACTTGTTCAGCAGCAGGAGGAACTTCGCGCCAGCTACGAAATGCTGGAACATGCCAACCGGATGATTGGTGAACAAAGGAAAAAACTTCATCAGTATAACACCGAACTGGAACGCCTGGTAAAAGAAAAAAGTGAAGAACTGGTACATACCAATGAAGAACTCGTTAAAACCAATAATGAACTCCGGCAGTTTTCGTTTACCGTATCGCATAACCTGAGGGGGCCTGTGGCACGCCTGCTGGGCCTTGCCAATCTTATGAAACACGCCCGAAAGCCGGAAGATATACACGAACTTTCCGGGTACATACATAAGTCGGCTACAGAACTGGATAATATTCTTCGCGACCTGTCGGCCATTATCGACATCCGGAACGATTTGTACAGGGTAAAGGAAAAGATTTTTTTACGCGAAGAGGTTGAACGCATTCTGCAGTTAATGAATGTGAAACCTGACCCGGAAACCATTGAAATAAACTTTAACGAGGCACCTTATGTGTACGCCATCCGGCCCATGGTACACAGCGTTTTGTACAACTTAATCAGCAATGCATTTAAATACCGGTCGCCCGACCATCCGCTAAAGGTCATTATAAGAAGCTATCTGCAGCCGGTTGCCGGTAAAATTATGGTAGAAGTGGCAGATAACGGGCTGGGCATAGACCTGAAAACACAGGGACAAAACATTTTTAAACTGTATAAACGCTTTCATCACCATGTGCCGGGCAAGGGTCTGGGCCTGTACCTGGTAAAGTCGCAAATGGATATCATGGGTGGAAAGGTAGAAGTAAAGAGCGAGCCCGGCCTGGGCACTGCATTCCGCCTTCTGTTTCCTGTACCCGCCGATGTCGATAAGCAGTACTTCTTTGAAAACGAAGCCGCACAGTTATATTACGATGCCAATATCAATAACACGGTAATCGTATGGAAGCGCAACGTAACCAGTGCCGAATACCGCAAAGTATTTGAAGTGGTGTACGAAACCCTTAAAACCTACAACACACCAGGCTGGATAGCCGACCTGCGCAACCAGGGCGTTATACAACCCGAAGACCAGCAATGGTTTATCGAAAACGTTTTAAAAGCCGCTGCACATAATGGTTTAAAACGTATCGGAGCCGTTGGCTTTGCCGACCCTGTACGCAAGGACTATTACCAGCGCATGCAGAAAATTACTGCCGAACTGGGTATAGAGCTGCGCGTGTTCGATACCATAGAAGCAGCCGTGGCCTGGATGATACAGTTTGACCTGCAAAAAAACTAAGCGAGTTTAAAACCTTTGTGGTACTTTTGTGGTTCAGAAACCGTAACCCATTAGTAAAAATTATGGTAGAAACATTAAAATACAAGGTAAAAGATATCTCGCTGGCCGAATGGGGCAGAAAAGAAATCAAACTGGCCGAAGCCGAAATGCCAGGACTCATGGCCCTGCGCGAAGAATACGGCCCCCAAAAACCCCTTAAAGGCGCCCGCATTGCCGGCTGCCTGCACATGACCATCCAAACGGCCGTGCTCATTGAAACCTTGGTCGAACTGGGCGCTGAAGTAAGCTGGTCATCCTGCAATATATTCTCTACACAAGATCACGCTGCAGCCGCAATTGCAGCGGCCGGCATTCCGGTTTTTGCCTGGAAAGGCATGACCGAACAGGAATTCGACTGGTGCATTGAACAAACCCTGTTTGCCTTTAAAGACGGCAAGCCCCTGAATATGATACTGGATGACGGGGGCGACCTGACCAACATGGTACTGGACCGCTACCCCGAACTGGTGGCAGGCATCCGCGGCATCAGCGAAGAAACCACCACTGGCGTACACCGCCTTATTGAAAGGGAAAAAAATGGTAAGCTGCCCTTGCCAGCCATTAACGTAAACGATTCGGTAACCAAGTCGAAATTCGATAATAAGTATGGCTGCAAAGAATCGCTCGTAGACGCCATACGCAGGGCAACCGACATTATGCTGGCCGGCAAGGTAGCCGTTGTGTGCGGTTATGGCGATGTTGGCAAGGGATCGGCCGCTTCGCTGCGTGGTGCAGGTGCGCGCGTTATCGTTACCGAAATTGACCCGATATGTGCCCTGCAGGCCGCTATGGATGGCTATGCCGTAAAACGCCTCGAAAATGTGGTGGGCGATGCAGACATTGTGGTTACCGCTACCGGCAACTGCGACATTGTGCACGAACACCACTTTATGAAAATGAAAGATAAGACCATAGTTTGCAACATTGGTCATTTCGATAATGAAATAGATGTAGCCTGGCTGCGCAAACATGGCACATGGGATAATATTAAACCTCAGGTTGACCTGATTACCCTACCCAACAACCGGCAGATTATTCTGCTGGCCGAAGGCCGGTTGGTTAACCTTGGCTGCGCCACCGGGCACCCTTCGTTCGTCATGTCCAACTCATTCACCAACCAAACGCTGGCCCAGATTGAGCTCTGGAATAATGCAGAGAAGTATGAAAACAAAGTCTATACCCTGCCTAAGCACCTGGACGAAAAAGTGGCACGGTTGCATCTGGCCAAAATAGGCGTGGAGCTGGAAGAGCTTACCGATAAACAGGCACGCTACATTGGAGTAAGCAAAGAGGGCCCCTTCAAACCCGATTATTACAGATATTAATCTGTTAATCTGTACACCACCCTCCGCAGGCCGGAGGGTGGTGTATTTCATACATAATAACGATGAAAGCCTGCACTGTTCTATTTGGGTTATTATCTGCATTTTTATCGGTAACACCCAGCCAGGACGAAGTGGAGCTGGTGTGCGTGCGCAGGCAAATGGCAGCCAATGCCTGCCATTATAACTTTCTAATAAACGGCTTACCCTACCACTATATAGATAATGGCTGCCGCGAGAGCCGCGATAATGTTATTAAAAAAGCGCGCCAAGGGAAGCTGGCCCTTGCCAAAGACTGGAAGCTGGAGTGCCCGTCCAAACCGGTAAACTAACCCGCAGTACTGGCGGCAGTCTATTTTGGGTGCAAAAGCATATGCTTCATGGTTTCAAAAGTTTGCTGCTTCAGCGCAGGCAGGTCGGCAAGCGTTAGCCCGGCAACCTCAATTGGCTTTCCGGCTGTAACTTCAATAACACCGGGCTTTATCCATAACTTTCCCGGAGGCATAAGCCGGGCTGCTCCGGTAACCACCACCGGTATAATGGGTGTTTGGGTTTCAATAGCCAGCCTGAAGGCCCCGTCTTTGAACGGCTGAAGAATTTCGTTCGAACGGTTTTGCGTCCCTTCGGCAAAAATCAGCATGGATATGCCCCGCTCAATCATCTTTCGGGCTGCTTCCACGCTTCGCTTTCTGCTTTCAGCATTGCTGCGGTCAACCACCACGGTGGCAGCCCTAACTATAAAACCAAATAACGGAATGCTGAGCAGCTCCTTTTTGGCAATCGGCCGAAACTCACCTGGAATAAGCATGCGCAATCCGGGCACATCCAGAAACGAAGTATGGTTGCTCACGTAAATCAGTGCACGGCCGGCCGAAAGGTTTTCCCGGCCAACAAGCCGGTACCGTATGCCTGTGAAAATACTAAACAGCCTGGCCCATAATTTCAAAAACCAATACCCGATAAATGTAAAGCGGGTACCCGCGGCAAAGGGCAGCAAAATAAAAGGCAGCAGGGGCAGCATAAACAGAAAAAATACCACCACCACCCAAATGGTGAACACCATCGTTAAGATACGACCAGCCATGCCTGCAATTTGGTAAAGCGGCAAACTAAGGTATTTCCGGGGTATTTCTATCGAAGGGTTGTACAACTGGCGCCGGACCGGCATGCTCTTTTGGTCTGGGTAAAAAGCCCGAAAAACCCATTTTTACAGAAAAAATGTAAAAAAGTGGGTGAAAGTGGTTGAAAGTGGAGAAAAATGTGTATGTTTGTTCAAGGAACAACCACTACGTCCCGATGACCTTTTTTACCAGCGAATACGAAAGTAAGCTTGATGCCAAAGGACGTTTGGTGTTGCCTTCGCGCATTAAGGCACAGCTACCGGAGGGCGACACGGAGCTGGTTTTGCGCAAGGGTTTTGAACCTTGCCTTATCGTTTATCCCCTTACAGAGTTTAAAAAAGTATTTGCCCGGATAAGCGGGCTAAGCGAATTCAACGAAGAATACCGCCAGTTGCAGCGGAATTTTTTCAGCGGTACGGCTACCGTTGAGCTGGACGGGAGTGGTCGCATTCTCATTCCCAAAAATATGCTGGCTTATGCCGGCATTGACCGCGAAGTGATGCTGGTGGGAATGGGCAATAAGATAGAAATATGGAATCCGGAAAACTATCAGAAGTACCTGATACAAAATCCGGCCGAACTGTCGAAGCTGGCCCAAAAGCATTTGGAGCAATGAACACACGCGGTCCGCTTCAGAACAGTGTAAGAAAGCCGAAACGGTTGTTCTTTAAACTATTGAGATGGCAGGGTTAAACAGCCCGGAGCCGCAATAATGCAGTATGGCCATGCAGGCAGCCAACTCATACCACCAGCCGGTGTTGCTGGCTGAAGCCCTGTCCGGATTAAACATTGAGCCGAAAGGGATTTATGTGGATGCCACCTTTGGGGGCGGAGGGCACAGCCGGGCCATATTGGAAAAGTTAACTACCGGCAGGCTGTTGGCCTTCGATCAGGATGACGATGCCCGGCGTGAGGCCGAAACCATCACGCACCGTTCTTTCACGTTTTGTCATGCCAACTTCCGGTTCCTTAAAAAGTTTCTGGATTGGCACGGAATAAACAAAGTGCAGGGCATACTGGCCGATCTGGGCGTTTCATCGCATCAGCTCGATGTGGCCACCCGGGGTTTCTCCATTCGCCAGGACGGTCCGCTCGATATGCGCATGGATGTCCGGCAGACGGTAACGGCTGCGCGCATCATCCATGAATATACAGCCGAAGAACTGCAACGCGTGCTAACCCATTATGGCGAAGTACGCAATGCACGAATCGTAGCACGGGCTATTGTAAAACAACGCAGCCTGGCGCCCATAAAAACAACAGCAGCTCTGGTTGACCTGCTGCGGCCTTTGGCTCCGAAGAAGAAAGAAAACCAATACTTCGCCCAGGTGTTTCAGGCGCTGCGCATCGAAGTAAACGATGAGATGGGAGCACTTGAAGATTTTTTGCACCAGGCGGGCGAAGTATTACAACCCGGCGGCAGGCTGGTAATACTGGCCTACCATTCGGTAGAAGACCGGATAGTAAAAAACTACCTGGCAAAAGGCACGGCATGGGGCGAGCCGGTTAAAGATGTTTTCGGAAATGTGCAGAAACCTTTCCGGGCCATAACCCGCAAACCCATTGTGCCATCCGAAGAAGAAATACAACACAACAGCCGTGCACGCAGCGCCCGCCTGCGCGTGGCTGAGAAAATATAAACACAAAACTTATGAACAGCAACACCATACGTGTTCAATCGCACATTAAAACCCCCGGTTCAGGCAAAGGACTCTTTGCCTGGCTGGAACGCAAACTCCGGCTGGAAGCCTACCTGGCCGAAGGCTTTCCGGTGCAATACCTGCCAAAAGTGGTGTTTGTGGTTGCGCTGGGCATACTCTACATAGGCAACACCCATAAAGTTGAAACCACCATTCGCCAGATAAACCAGCTTCAGGCTGAAGTGGAAGACCTGAGGGCCGACTATATAACTGCCAAATCGGAACTGATGTTTGCCACCAGGCAAAGTGAAGTGGCCCGAAAGGTGGCCCCGCTGGGACTTAAGGAAAGCCTTACCCCTCCGTTTAAAATTGTTGTGAAAGACAAATGAACATTAAGCAATCCATATTGCTCCGCGTCCGCCTGGCCTTTCTGGCAGTAATGCTCTTTGCCGTGGCGGTGGTAGCGCGTGTGGCCTACATCCAGATGGCCGAGGGCGAAAAATGGATTGCCATGGGCGAAGCCACCCTGTTCGACTACCGCAAGGTTAAGGCAACCAGAGGAAATATTTATTCAGATAACGGCAGTTTGCTGGCTACCTCGCTGCCCTTTTATAAAGTGGCTTTCGATGCCACACTGCCGAGGGAAGATGTTTTTCAGGCCGGCATTGACTCGCTTGCGCTTTTGCTCAGCCGCTATTATGCCGATCGCACCCCCACACAGTACAAACACCTGTTAACAGATGCCCGCAAACAGGGGAGGCAGTATATCATTCTTAACCGCAGGCAAATTGATTATCAGGATAAGAAAATGATGGAGACCTGGCCCATTTTCAGGGAAGGACGTTACCGCGGAGGAATAATCTTCGAAAAGATAGACGTACGCTACCGTCCGTTTGCCGGGTTGAGCCGTCGTACCATTGGCTTTGTTAATGAACAGGAAAAAGGTGCCGGGCTGGAATACAGCTTTAATGAATACCTGGCCGGCAAAGACGGCTACGCCTATTACCAGAAAATTGCCGGCGGGGTATGGAAGCCCGTTTACGATGCCAGCAATGTAAAAGCCGTTAACGGCCTGGATATTCACACCACCCTTGACGTAAACCTGCAGGATGTAGCCGAAACAGCGCTTTACAAAGCCATGGTGCAGCATCAGGCCGATGATGGCCTGGTTGTGGTAATGGAAGTACAAACCGGAGAAGTAAAAGCCATTAGCAACCTTAGTTATGACGGAAACGGCAGGTACTACGAAAAATTCAACTATGCAACAGGTGGTTTGTTCGAGCCTGGCTCAACCTTTAAGCTGGTAACACTCATTGCCCTGCTGGAAGACAGCCCCGTTAAACTCAGTGATTCGGTAGATACCGGCAAGGGCGAAATGATATTCCACAAAAAATACAAAGTACGTGATCATGAAGAAGGAGGGCTTGGAAAAATAACCGTACGCGAAGCCTTTGAACATTCATCAAATGTGGCCATGGCTCGTTTGGTCGATGAAAACTTCGGAAAAAATCCTTCACGTTTTGTACAGCATATTGAACGGCTTAACCTTAGCAAACCCCTGGGCATTCAGATAAAGGGAGAGCCCACTCCCCGCTTCATCTTTCCAGGCCAGAAAGGATGGAGCGGTATAAGCCTGCCCTGGATGGCCTACGGCTATGGCTTTGAAATAACGCCACTCCACACCCTGGCCCTGTACAATGCTGTGGCCAACAACGGCAGAATGATCAAACCCCTCTTTGTTCGTGCCGTAACCCGGGCCGATGCGACCATCGATCGCTTCGAAACCGAAATTCTGGTACAACGCATCTGTTCGGAAAAAACGCTGCGTCAACTTAAACAGCTTCTCGAAGGTGTGGTTGAAAACGGCACCGCACGCAACATAAAAGGAACCCACTATCGCATTGCCGGTAAAACCGGAACGGCTCAGATACTTGAAAACGGACAATATATGCGCAGATATATCACCTCGTTTGTGGGATACTTTCCGGCACATCAACCACGGTACTCGGCAATTGTACTTATTCGTAATCCGCGCGGCTGGCAGCAGTATGGCAGCAATGTGGCTGCACCCGTATTTCGCGAAATAGCCGATAATATCTATGCCCGCGATCTCCGCATCCATACAGCCATGGAGTTTTCACCGTACCATCAGCCGGGAACTTTTCCGGTAATCCGCGGCGGAAAACTTGAGGAGCTCGAACAATTAACTCATCGCATGGGCATTTCAAACCATGCCCGCACCGGGCAGGAGTGGGTACGATCGGCAAGAAACGGGAATGCCGTAATGTGGAAGGGCGCTGAATTTAGCAAAGAGCTGGTGCCCGATGTAACTGGTTTTACCCTGCGCGATGCACTGTACCTGCTGGAAGAACGCGGGCTTATTGTGCAGTTCGAAGGAAAAGGACGCGTGCAAAGCCAGTCAATACCCCCGGGCAGCCGTGCTGGTAAAGGAAACAGAATTTTAGTGAAGCTGGGATAATGGCCGAACTGAAAGACATATTATACGGAGTAAACATTACCTCTTCGGTGGGCGACATGAACGTGGAGGTAGCCGGTGTGTGCTTTGACTCGCGGCAGGTAAGGAAGGGGTCGTTGTTTGTGGCCGTTAAAGGCACCCAGACCGACGGCCATCAGTTTATCAGCAAAGCTGTTCAACAGGGTGCGATTGCCATAGTCTGTGAAAATTTTCCCGATACGCTCCATGAAAAAATCACCTGCGTCACCGTTAAAGATAGCGCGCGAGCGCTGGGCATTATTGCTGCTAACTTTTTTGGCGCTCCGTCACAAAAACTAAAACTGGTAGGAGTTACCGGCACCAACGGAAAAACAACGGTTGCCACCCTGTTATACAGGTTGTTTACGCAAATGGGCCACAAGGCAGGGCTTATTTCGACCGTTGAATACCGAATTGGCGATAAAACACTACCTGCCACGCACACCACGCCCGACCCCGTGCAGCTTAACTACCTGCTGCGGCAAATGGCCGATGAAGGCTGCACCCATGTTTTTATGGAAGTAAGCTCGCATGCCGTGGTGCAGCAGCGCATAGCCGGCCTGAACTTTACCGGAGGCATATTTACCAACATAAGCCACGACCACCTCGATTTCCACAAGACCTTCGAAAACTATATCAAAGCCAAGAAAAAGTTTTTTGATGAACTGCCTGCCGGTGCATTTGCCCTGGTTAATGCCGATGACAGGCGCGGCATGATAATGCTGCAAAACACAAGGGGTACAAAAAAGACTTTTTCACTTAAAAAGCCATCGGACTTCAAAGCCAGAATACTTACCAACACCATTGATGGCCTGGAAATGGACATTGACGGACGAATCGTTTGGTTTAAACTCATAGGTGATTTTAACGCCTATAACCTGCTGGCTGTGTATGGCGCTGCCCTTATGCTCGGCCAGCAGCCGGAAGAAGTGCTGCGGGTTCTTTCCGATGCATCAGGTGCAAGAGGAAGGTTCGAGCGCGTGCCCTCACCGGCAAAAATTACGGCCATTGTCGACTACGCCCACACCCCCGATGCGCTGAAGAATGTGCTGGAAACCATACGCGCCTTCCGAACGGGCAACGAACAGATCATAACCGTAGTAGGATGTGGCGGTAACCGCGACCGTTCAAAGCGGCCGCTTATGGCCTCCATAGCCGTGAAACTTAGCGATAAGCTGGTGCTTACCTCCGACAATCCGCGCGATGAAGACCCCATGGACATCATCCGCGAAATGCAGGCCGGTATTACCCCCACCGAGGCTCGCAAAACCCTGGTTATACCCGACCGTGAAGAAGCTATTAAAACCGCCTGTCTTATGGCGAAAGAAAACGACATTTTGCTGGTAGCCGGTAAAGGACATGAAACTTATCAGGAGATAAAAGGTGTAAAGCATCCGTTTGATGACCGCGAGGTATTGCAGCGCATGCTTGCATTGGTAGCCAACTGAATGATATATGCTGTACTATCTGTTTAGTTATCTGGATAAAGAATACGATCTCACCGGAGCGGGAGTATTTCAGTACATCTCCTTCCGTGCAGGTATGGCGGCATTCCTCTCCTTGCTTATCACCATTTTCTTTGGAAAGAACCTCATTCACTTGCTTAGAAAAAAACAGGTGGGCGAAGATATTCGCGACCTCGGACTGGAAGGACAATTGCAGAAAAAAGGAACACCCACCATGGGCGGGTTAATCATCATTGCTGCTATCCTTGTTCCGTCACTCCTTTTTGCAAGGCCTGATAATATTTACATTATCCTGCTGGTTACCGCTACGGCATGGATGGGAACGATAGGCTTTATTGACGACTATATTAAAGTGTTCCGCAAAGACAAGCAGGGACTGGCCGGACGATTTAAAATTGTTGGTCAGGTTGGGCTCGGGCTTATAGTGGGTCTTACGCTTGCTTTCCATGATGAAGTGGTGGTGCGTGAGGTAACTCCTGGTGCCCCGCTTACACTGGTTGAAAACAGCCCGGTAATGGTCATTAGCGAGGGTACATCATCCTACCGCGATGTGAAAGCCACCACCACCACCATACCATTTATAAAAAACAATGAATTTGATTATGCCTATCTGTTGCCTGTTTCATTGCGCAGGTACACCTGGGTGGTATATGTAGGCATTGCCATTCTTATTGTCACGGCTGTTTCCAACGGTGCCAACCTTACCGATGGTCTGGACGGGCTGGCGGCGGGCACTTCGGGGATCATTGGATTAACCCTTGCCATCTTTGCGTATCTCTCCGGCCGGGTCGATTTCTCCGACTACCTTAACATTATGTATATCCCTAACCTGAGCGAGCTGGTTATTTTCTGTACGGCTTTTGTTGGCGCATGTCTGGGCTTTTTGTGGTACAATGCCTATCCGGCCCAGGTATTTATGGGCGATACCGGAAGCCTTACCCTGGGCGGCATTATTGCTGTGCTGGCGCTGGCTGTAAGAAAAGAACTGCTTATACCCGTGTTGTGCGGAGTTTTCTTTGTAGAAAGCCTGTCGGTGATACTTCAGGTGGGATATTTTAAATACACCAGAAAAAAATACGGAGAAGGAAGGCGAATTCTGCTTATGTCGCCCCTTCATCACCATTATCAGAAAAAAAATATCCACGAATCGAAAATCGTTACGCGGTTCTGGATTGTGGGTATACTGCTGGCCATTGTAACCCTTGCAACACTTAAACTGCGATGAAAGAACGTGTGGTGATATTGGGAGCTGGTGAAAGCGGTACAGGTGCGGCCCTGCTGGCACAGCAACAGGGGTATGAAGTCTTTGTATCGGATGCAGGTGCTATCAGACCGGTTTACCGCGATGATCTGATCCGCAACAAAATTGAATTTGAAGAGGGGCAGCACACCGAAGAAAAAATATTCACGGCCAGCACCATCATAAAAAGTCCGGGTATTCCGCCTAACGTTCCGGTAGTGGCAAAGGCAGCCCAAAGGGGAATTGAGGTAATAGATGAAATTGAATTTGCTTTCCGGTTTATGCGCGGGCGCATCATTGCCATTACCGGCACGAACGGTAAAACCACAACTACCCTGCTAACCTATCATTTGCTCAAGAACGGAGGGCTGGATGTGGCCCTCGCCGGAAACGTTGGCGAAAGCCTGGCCCGAAAAGTGGCAAACGGTACAAATGCCTGGTATGTGGTGGAAGTCAGCAGTTTTCAGCTTGACGGAACAAAGCTGTTCCGCCCCGACATTGGCATACTGCTTAACATTACCCCCGACCACCTGGACCGATATGGGTATGAGATGAAAAATTACATCAACAGCAAGTTTCGTCTCACAGCAAACATGTCTGCGCCCGATACTTTCATCTATTATGCCGATGACGAAGTATTGAGAGCCGAAATGCAGGTGCGTAATCTTTCGGCAGGCATATTACCCGTTTCGCTTGCCAGGCCGCAGGCCCCATTGTATTTCGATGGAGAGCAATTTTACGTAAACCTGCAGGGTGAACCGCTAACTTTCAAACAGGATCAAACCACGTTGCGGGGCAAACACAATGCCGTTAACACCCTGGCGGCAACCGGTGCGGCGTTGCTTGCCGGAGTAAAGCCAGCGGCTGTTCTGGCCGGCCTTAAAACCTTTAAGAATGCCCCGCACCGGCTGGAGCACATTGCAACCATTAAAGGTGTTGAATTTGTAAACGACTCCAAGGCCACCAATGTTGATTCAGTGGTTTATGCACTCGGTAGTTACCGGCAACCCCTTATATGGATAGCCGGAGGCATTGACAAGGGTAACGATTATCACCTTATAAAAAATGAAGTACAGCAAAAAGTAAAAGCCCTTATTTGCCTGGGAGCCGACAACCGTAAACTCAAAACTTTTTTTACCGGTGTTGTGCCGGTAATACGCGAAACACAAAGCATGCGCCAGTTGGTGCGCATGGCCATGGAAGTTGCCTCGGCCGGAGATGTGGTGCTACTCTCTCCGGCATGTGCCAGCTTTGATTTGTTTAAAAATTATGAAGACCGCGGCAACCAGTTTCGTGAAGCGGTTTTGGAATTAAAAAAGGAATTGGAACAACAACCGGTATGAATAAAATAAAAACATGGGCCGATGAAAACCTGCAGGGCGACCGCGTGATATGGATGGTTGTATTTGCCCTGTCGTTGCTCAGCATGCTGGTGGTGTACAGCTCTATCGGCACACTGGCCTATAAACGGTCTGTTAGCCCTGAAAAATATTTGCTTACCCACACCGCCCATATTTTGCTGGGGCTGCTGGCCATGTGGCTTGCTCATCGGGTTGATTACCGGTATTATTCCAGATTATCGCGCATAGCGCTGTGGGTGAGCGTGCCGTTGCTGATATACACCTTTACCAACGGAACCACCATTAACGATGCGGCACGCTGGATTAACATTCCGATAATCAACACATCGTTCCAGCCTTCCGACTTTGCCAGCCTGGCCCTGATTATTAACCTGGCCAGTATGCTTTCCAAACGGCAGCAGAATATTTCAGATGTAAAGGAAGTATTGATTCCTATTTTGTTTTGGTGCGGACTTATCTGCGGGCTCATAGCCCTCACCAACATGTCGACTGCGGTACTGCTCCTGCTTACCTGTATGCTTATTATGTTTATTGGGCGCGTGCCGGTAAAATATCTGGCCATGCTGTTGTTTGTAGGCGTGTTGTTTGGTGCACTGGCATTTAAATTTGGCGTGCGCGGGGGCACGGTTGTTAGCCGTATTTCCGACTATATAGGGTTTGTTCAGGGTACCAAAGAGCTGCCATTCCAATCCAGGCATGCGCACATTGCCATTGCCAGTGGCGGCATTTTCGGGAAAGGTCCCGGTAACAGCGAACAGCGCAATATTCTGCCGCATCCTTACTCCGACTTTATCTATGCCATTGTTATTGAAGAATACGGGCTAACGGGCGGCATAGTAGTTCTGATACTCTACCTCATTCTGCTTCACCGGGGCATGAAGGTTGCCTACAACAGCGAACGTGCATTTGCCGGGCTGCTCTCTGCAGGGTTGAGCTTCGACCTGGTATGCCAGGCCATGATTAATATGGGTGTAGTGGTTGGATTAGGCCCCGTTACCGGCCAGCCGCTTCCGTTGCTGAGCATGGGTGGAACTTCAATGGTGTTTACCGGACTATCGCTGGGAATTATTCTCAGTGTTAGCAGAGGTGAACGGGATGAATTGTGGCAGCAGGCCATACAAAAAAACAACACTGAGGCACGCACTGCATGACAGCACAACAACCATATCGGCTCATTATAAGCGGTGGCGGCACCGGTGGACATATCTTTCCGGCTTTGGCCATTGCCGATGAATTCAAAAGGCGGCATCCGGATGCGAATATTCTTTTTGCAGGCGCCAAAGGACGAATGGAAATGAAACGCGTACCCGAAGCCGGCTACAAGATCGTGGGTTTGTGGATAAGCGGCATTCAGCGCAAGCTAAGTTTTTCGAATTTGCTACTGCCTGTTAAACTTATGGTAAGCTACCTGGCGGCCAAACGCCTTATAAATACGTTCCGGCCGCATGCCGTGGTAGGAACCGGAGGCTATGCCAGTATACCGGTGTTATGGGCCGCCACACGAAGAAACATACCTGTGCTCATTCAGGAACAAAATGCATTTGCCGGCCTGGCTAACAGGCAGGTGGCCCGAAAGGTACATCGCATATGCGTGGCCCATGAAAATATGGAGCGTTATTTTCCGGCCGACAAAATTTGTATTACCGGAAACCCCGTGCGTACAGATATCCTTAATCTGGCCGGTAAACGCGGGCGTGCACTTGTTCACTTTGGTTTTTCGCCTGCCGCAAAAACATTGTTCGTAATGGGCGGAAGTCTGGGTGCACGAACTCTTAACGAAAGCATCAGGCTGCATATTGATAAAATTCTCGATGCCGGCATTCAGCTTATATGGCAGTGCGGTAATCTGTACTATGAAGAGTATGACCGCTGGTTGCAAGCCTACGACCGCCGAAGAATAAGGCTCTATAGCTTTTTACAGGAAATAGACCTGGCCTATGCTGCAGCCGATGTGGTAATTAGCCGGGCAGGGGCACTGGCGGTTTCAGAATTGTGCGTTGCCGGAAAGGCCGCCATTCTGGTACCCTCGCCAAACGTGGCCGAAGATCATCAAACCAAAAATGCAGAGGTGCTGGTCCGGCAACAGGCTGCCATGCTTATTCCAGATGCCAACGCCCGGCAGATACTGGTAGACGAAGCCTTGCGTATGCTGTTCGATGAAGAGCGTACGGCAAGGATGATACAAAACATTTCGGCTCTGGCAAGGCCACATGCCACCGAAGCTATAGTGAATGAACTGGAAAAAATTATGGGCATAAAGCGAAACGGAAATGCTGTGGCAGCTTCCGGAAGCCATGCCAGGCTGGTAAGATAAAAACATGCAAAGCAAAGATTACCATATTGTTTACTTTCTGGGCATAGGCGGCATTGGCATGAGCGCCCTGGCGCGCTGGTTTATACGCCAGGGCAAACGCGTGGCCGGCTACGACCGGACAGCTACCGCACTAACACGCGAACTTGAAAGCGAGGGGATGGAGATCCACTATGACGACCGGATTGAGCAAATACCCGGATACGTACTGGATAATAAAGAAACAACCCTGGTAATTGTTACCCCGGCTGTTCCGGTAAACCATACTGAGCTCAACTTTCTTCGCGCGCAGGGCTATACAATAAAAAAACGCGCAGAGGTACTCGGGCTCATTTCGCGCAGCCACCGCACGCTGGCCGTTGCCGGAACACACGGAAAAACCACCACCTCTTCCATGATAGCCCATATCTTAAAATCGGCAAGCAAAGACATGGTAGCCTTTTTAGGTGGTGTAAGCGCCAACTACGGGTCTAACCTGGTGTGCCAGGGTCTGGCTGATGAAAGCGCCCTGATGGTAGCCGAAGCCGATGAGTTCGACCGGTCGTTTCTCCAGCTTCATCCCTGGCTGGCAGTGGTAACTTCGGCCGATGCCGATCATCTCGATATCTACGGAAATCATCAGGCCATGCTCGATGCTTACCGGAAATTTATTGCCCAGGTGCAGCAACACCTCATCGTTCACGAAAAGGTGGCCTCGCTGGCAGACGACATAACCCATATTCAAAAGTACACCTACGGCATGAACCGGGGACAATTTTTTGCCGAACATGTAAGACCTGCAAAACAGGCCGGATTTTTTGAATTTAACCTGCACGGATTGGATGCCGTGCATCCTGTCTCACTCGGTGTCCCTGGTTTTCATAATGTAGAAAATGCCGTGGCCGCTGCCGCCACCTGTTATCTGGCGGGAGTTCCGGGCAACGTTATTGCCCGTGCCCTGGCTACGTTTAAGGGCGTTAAGCGAAGATTTGAATTTATACTGCAAACCCCCGATGTGGTATTTATTGACGATTATGCCCACCATCCGGCCGAAATAGAGGCATTCCTTCGATCGGTAAAAGCCATGTATCCACAGCGCAAACTCACGGTGGTATTTCAGCCGCACCTCTATACCCGTACACGCGATTTTGCCGATGGTTTTGCACAAAGCCTTAGCCTGGCCGATGAACTGGTGCTGCTGGACATCTATCCGGCACGCGAACAACCCATACCCGGTGTAGACACCAGCCTGATTTTTGAAAAAGTAACAACCCGCAAGGAATTGTCCACCAAAGCCGATTTGCCCGGGCTGCTTAAAAGCAAAAAGATTGAAGTACTGGCTACTGTTGGAGCCGGCGATATTGATACCCTTGTTGAACCCATTAAAAAACAACTGCAATGATCAAAAGAACATTCAATCTGCGCAGGGAAGCAACAATAGGGATATTGATTGCAGGAATTCTGGCCCTCATAGCCTTTACCGGCCGCGATTACACAAACGATGTGGTAAACAATGTGCAGGTTACCATTAATAATGATGAAGAAAACCATGTACTGGAAGAAGAGGACATCTTTAACCTTATGCAACTGGATCGCGAAAATCTTTTGGGGGCTTCTGTAAAGTCGCTTAACCTCCGGAACCTGGAACAGCGCATCCGCACCAACCGCTGGGTTAACGATGCCGATGTATATGTTGATCTGAAGGGCAACCTGTTTATTGAAGTACACCTGCGCAGGGCTCTGGCGCGGATGCTCCGGCCCGATGGATCAGGGGCGTTTATCGCTACCGACGGAACAGTAATGCCGGTGCCCGAGCGCTTTGCGGTGCGCAGGCTGGTTATAAGCGGCACCAGAACGAGTGCCCTCATGCAAGCCGAAAATCTGTACAGCGATGAATACGGAGCTGCCCTTATGATTTTGCTCCATCAGTTAAATGAAGATGAATTTTGGCGCGCACAGATTGCCCAGCTCGATATTTCCAAGGCAGGTAAAATAATTATGATACCGCAGGTAGGCGGACAAATAATTGAATTTGGATATCCCGAAAATGCGGAAGAAAAGCTGAAGAAGCTCGGTATTTTCTTTACCCGCATTTTACCTACGCGTGGATGGAACCGCTACCACCGTGTTAATGTGGAATACCAGAACCAGATTGTTGCAGAATAATAACCATGGAAAAACATTTTTGACAATACAACAAACAACCACTAAACCGTAAAGCGCTATGGAAAATGAAAAAATAGTAGTAGGACTCGACATAGGTACTACAAAAATATGTGCCATTGTTGGGCGAAAAAACGAATTCGGTAAACTGGAAGTGCTGGGCATGGGCAAAGCCGAATCGGAGGGCGTAGTAAAAGGTATTGTCTTTAACATCGACAAAACCGTTTACGCCATCGAAAAGGCAATAAAGGAGGCCTCCGATCAGGCCGGTGTTGATATTAGGGTGGTAAACGTAGGGATTGCCGGCCAGCACATACGCAGTTTTATTCAGCATGGTGGCATTACACGCCAGTCGAAGGAAGATGAAATTACTGTTGAAGACGTAGAACGACTTACCCAGGACATGTACCGCATGGTGGTGCCTCCGGGCAGCCAAATCATTCATGTTATGCCACAGGATTATATGGTTGACTATGAAGAGGGCATTAAAGAACCCGTGGGAATGTCGGGCGTGCGGCTGGAGGCCGACTTCCACATCATTACTGCGCAAACCAATGCCATTCAAAACATAAACAAGTGCGTACGCAGAGCCGGTCTGGAAATTCAGGACCTCATTCTTGAACCGCTGGCTTCCAGCCTGGCTGTGCTGAGCGAAGATGAAAAACAGGCAGGCGTTTGCCTCATTGATATTGGTGGCGGAACTACCGACATCGCCATTTTTTACGATAACATCATCCGGCACACGGCCGTAATACCCTTTGGCGGCAATATTGTTACCAACGATATTAAACAGGGGCTTATGGTTTTGCCCCAGCAGGCCGAACAGCTAAAGACCCGCTTTGGCAAGGCCATAGCCGAAGAAGCCAGCCCCAATGAAATTGTCTCCATTCCGGGCATCCGCAACCGCCCTTCCAAGGAAATATCGGTCAAAAATCTCGCCAACATTATTCAGGCCCGGATGGAAGAAATTATTGAGATGGCCCATGCCGAAATTATCAGCTCCGGTTATGAAAACAAACTGGGCGGAGGCATAGTAATTACCGGTGGAGGTGCCCTGCTGGCAAACCTCAAACAACTGGTGGAGTACATGACCGGTATGGATACCCGAATTGGTTACCCAAACGAGCACCTTGGCAAAAGCAAAATCGAGGCTATTAAAAGCCCTATGTACGCTACTTCGGTAGGCCTGGTGCTGGCCGGCTTCCGTTCGCTTGATGAACGCGAGGACCGCATACGCGAAGCACGCGAATTAACACGAAATGCCAGGGGCGTTAAACGCACCACATCGCGTAATATCTTCAATGAAATTTTAACAAAAACCAGGAGTCTGTTAATAGACGACCTGAACGATAAAAACGAATACTAAAAAAATTGCTCACCCTAAACCACAACGTTATGCTGGAAACCGGATCATATAAATTTGAAATCCCCAACGGGACACTTCGCACCAAATCTATAATTAAGGTAATTGGTGTAGGAGGAGGCGGAAGCAATGCCGTAAACCATATGTTTCGGCAGGGCATCAAAGATGTGGAGTTTGTGGTATGCAACACCGATGTGCAGGCGCTGAATGCCAGCCCGGTGCCCACCAAACTTCAGATTGGCGCTGACCTTACGGAAGGACTGGGCTGCGGGGCCAACCCCAAAATCGGCAAGGGCGCAGCCCTGGAAAGCAAGGAACTTATCCGCGAGTTTCTGGATGGCACAAAAATGCTGTTTGTAACTGCCGGCATGGGCGGAGGCACCGGCACCGGTGCAGCACCCGTTATTGCCAAGATTGCCAAAAGTATGGGTATACTTACGGTAGGAATCGTTACCATGCCGTTCTCGTTCGAAGGCCCCAAAAAACGGGCACAGGCCGAAGCCGGCATAAAAGCACTGCGCCAGAGTTGCGACACGGTACTGGTAATTATTAACGATAAGCTTCGCGAAATGTACGGCAACCTGCCTATAGGCAAAGCCTTTGCCGAGGCCGATAACGTACTTACCACTGCCGCCAAGGGCATTGCCGAAATAATTACGCTTACCGGATACGTAAATGTAGATTTTCAGGATGTACGCACCGTAATGCACAACGCGGGCCCTGCCGTAATGGGTACAGCCGAAACCCGTGGCGAAAACCGCGCAATTAAAGCCGCCAGCGGAGCGCTAACATCGCCTTTGCTGGATAACTGCGATATTATGGGAGCCCGCAAAATCCTGCTTTCCATTGTTTCAGGCGAAGAAGCTGAACTGCAAATGGATGAACTTACCCAGATTACCGGTTATATTCAGGAGCGGGCAGGACAGGAGGCCGAAGTTATTTTCGGACATGGTGTTGACCCTCAACTGGGCGATCGCCTGCGGGTAACCATTATTGCAACAGGGTTTACACATCATACCCCCGAAGAAGAACGCGAGGCATCCGAAAAACCGGAAGAATATAAGAAGCACGACCTGGAGCGTACCCAGGAATGGAATTTTGAACCTGAGCCTCCGGCCGACAACCCCATCAAAATTGAGCTGAAAACCAGCCCTGCGACCGGTAACAAATCAAAAAAAGGCTTTGGCAGTCTTTTTGATGAACCGGAACAGCCGGAACTGGATTTTGATTCGGCAGTAAATCAAAACGATGAGGATGAAGATTTTGACGGTGAAGACGGTTTGTTTGCTCCCGAGGAGGATATAGACGAAAAGCCAACGGAAAAGCCCGCCCCTGCCGCCAGGCCTAAAGCCGGTAACAATGCCGCCCTTGAAGCTACACGGGAGCGCCTCAGGCAGCAGGCCGAGCAACGAAAAAAACAATTCAGCACTTCGCGTAAACAGGAAATGACCCGCGAGGATTTTATGGAAAAATGGTCGTTGCCTGCCTACGTGCGACGGGGCATAAAGATGGATAATGTACCCCATTCGTCAGAACCCTACGTATCGAAGTATAACCTTGCTGACGATAATTCGCTGTTGGGGAATAACAAGTTTTTGCACGATAACGTTGACTGACTTACCGGGTGAGCATGTTTGGGTTTGAAAGAGTTCAAAGGTATGGCATTTCCGGTGCGACTGGTTTTACTCCATTCGTAGTGGTTGTTGGTTGTAAATATTTTTTGCCGGCACCGGAATGCCGCTTTATCACGGAAGTGTAAAACTTCCTGATTTTTTTACCTTTGAAAGCCCCGGCAGTCGGCCGGGGTTTTTTATTTTTCAGGGTCTTAAATGTTGAGCCAGTAAGTTAGCTTAAAAACAAAAGCACGTAGCTTGGGCTGGCCCCTGGTAATCAGCAGGCTGTCCTGCAGGTAGGTTTCGGTGGCGTAGTTATCGGTGTATACCAGAAACAGATCAGAAACAGGCGCAAAACGCCATTGTAGCCTGGAGTTAATGTTTACATTATTTATCTGATTGTTGTATTGAACAAAGGTAGTCCAGAATAATGAACGGGTAAGGGTAACATCTATACGCGGACTAATGAGTATGAGGTTGGCATCGTTGTAGGGTTGCGGCAGGCGTATTTGGTTCAAAGCAAAATCAACCGAAAACAAGGCATAAGGTTGCATGCGATAACTAATCTGCCCGCTCAGGTTTATGCGGGTTCCGTTAAAGTATCCGCCGGAACGCGAGCGGATCTGATAAAAAAACTTTTTACGGGTATCGGATGAAAATTCAACCTGGCCCAGATAGTTGTAATATTCCGAATCTGCCGGCAATTCGGGTCCATTGGTTTCGGTGGGGTCATAGCTGCTGAACAGGTAGGTGTATTCCCTTCGCAAACGAATGTTCAGGCGGGCGGTGTTTTTCCAGCGTATCCGGTACAACAGGTTCACATCCCAGTCTAAAAAACCATAAGTATCGTTTCCGGTTATGTCAAAGTCAAAACCTGGCCCGTGCGATTGAATGCCCCCTGCCGGATAAAAGTTATAGAATATGGTGCCGGCGGCCTGTTGTATGTCTCGTCTTCTTACAAAGCCTACTTCCGGGTAATAATTTTTGCCTACGCTTCGGGTAAAAAAGTTAACCTGCCAGGTATAGGTATTGTAGTTTATAAAACCGCCCAGGGCAAATGCCGAATCGGGCTGGTTGGGAAGAAAAGCCTGGTGATAAAATATTTTTCCGTTCCAGGTGTTGTCGGCAGTAGCCAGGTTAAAATCAAAGCCGGCAAGCCGGTTGTAGTTATCGGGGCGGAAGGTAAAATCACCATTAATGGAATCGCGGAATGCCTGTTTGTTAATAAAAATAAAACCAATGTTGGAGCGGCTCCAAATTTTTTGTTGAAGCGTAGCCACCGAATAATTAACCGAGGGCAAGCCTATTGATTTTTCGCGTGCTGCCTGTACCGAAAGCACACCCAGTCGCAGATTGTTGTTTAGTTTGCCGCTCAGGCGGGCACCAAAGTATAGCGGGTTTTGCAGATTTTGCCCCGTGGCCGTATCTACTGCTATGCCTATTCTTCTGGAGAAAAACGGGCGTGTTCCGTCCACGCCAAAGTCTGCAAATAAGTCGGCATTTTCCAGAAAAAACTGCCGGCGTTCAGGGAAAAAAATTTCAAACCTGTCCAGGTTGGTTACCTGCTGGTCTACTTCCACCTGCGAAAAATCGGGGTTAAAGGTAAGGTCCAGGTTCAGGGCGGGGCTCACGGCTATTTTGGCATCGCCACCCGCCTCAAAGTTATGGTTGGCCGGGGTTGCTTCTAGAAAATTTTTGCTTTGTAAATCAGCTACATATGGAATAAGCGAAATGTTGGCGCCGGGCTTTTTTAACGGTTGTTCCCATTGAAGTGTACGGCCAAAGGCCAGGTTTACAATATCAAAATTGCGCGGAATGGGCGCCCAGGTTGAGCGCTCGGCCTGGTGGCTGTCAATCCGGTAAAAATTTACATACCAGCGGGTTTCGCCATCTTTAAAGCGGATGCTTTTAAAGGGGATGGCCGCTTCGGCTGTCCAGTAACCTTCTAACTGCCGGGCAGCCGCATACCACTTGTTGTCCCACGTTAAGGAAAAATTGTCACTATCGCTGCCACCGTTGGCTATCAATCCTTCGCGCTGTACACCAAAGGGATTAATACCAAACATAAATGCATTTGTCCGGTCACGGAAGGTGTCGAATACAAACGAAATACCGTCATTGGCCTCACCTCTGAAATCCCGGCGCAGCGAGGGGGTTACGTATGCACGCGGACCGTTGTTGTACATTTTGGCAAACACATAAATGTTGGCATCATCGTAAAGAATTCTTATTTCTGTTTGTGCATTGGCATAAGCGGTGTCGAACGGAAAGTATTGCCTGAAATTTCCGGCTACATCGGCCCGGAGCCACTCGGGTTCGTTCATTTCTCCATCTAGCGTAATGCTGCCGCTTATCTTTCTGGCTACAAGCGTTTGGGCTAAAGTGCCGATGTAAAGAGTTACGCTTGTCAGTACAAATAATACAAATCTGGCAGTAAGCATTTTGCAGTTAACGAATAAACGCAGGCAGCAAAATTCGTATATTACATGAGCGCACTTTTGCCGTTTAAATAAAAATCGCCGGTTAAATGTTGGTAGGCTACGGTACGGCTGCCATCGCTTTCCAACAGGGTTAACTCTGATTTTTCTTCCGGCAGGTGGATATGCGAAAACTCCATAAGCCATCGCTTTACAGGCTTATCCGGTGTGGTTTTTACGCAGGTGGTACGTATGGCATACAGGCCTTTGCCGGCAGCTGTGGTTTTAAACTGGCGGGCTTCTTCAACCGGCAGGATTACAGCCAGTCTTCCCCGGGGCGTAAGCCAGTGGCTGGCAAAGTCAGCCAAATCAGTATGTTTCAATGTTGTGGTATGCCGGGCCATGGTACGGTTGCGGTCGGGCGAAGTTAATGCCTTGTTAAAATAGGGCGGATTGCAGACAATCAGATCGTAGGCGTGCGCGGGTGTAAACTGCTGAAGGGATTGGTGGAAAAGATGAAGGCTGTTGCTCCACTGGCATTGTCTAAAGTTTTCGCGGGCATCGGCTATGGCCCCGTTATCCGGCTCAACGGCATCTATGTGTGCCTGCCCGCTGGTACGCTGGGCCAGCATTAGCGCTATTAAACCGGTGCCGGTTCCCACATCTAAAATGCGGTTAACGTTGCTTACCGTAGCCCATGCTCCAAGCAACACGCCATCGGTGCCCACCTTCATGCTGCTATGCTGTTGAAGTATGCCAAACTGCTTAAAGTAAAACACCGTACTCATGCATTGCAAAATTACCGTACCTTTATTGCAAACCTAAGCTTATGCGCTTTTTATCCGATCTGGAAATTGCCCAGGCTGCCACGTTAAAGCCAATTGCCGAAATAGCAAAACGGCTGAATATTGCCGAACAGGATCTGGAGCTTTACGGAAATTACAAGGCCAAGCTGCCGCTAAAACTCATCAACGAAGAGCGGCTGCGCAAAAGTAAACTTATTCTCGTAACGGCCATGACACCCACACCTGCCGGTGAAGGCAAAACCACTACCTCAATCGGCCTGTGCGAGGGCATGAACCTGTTGGGTAAAAATACAGTAGTGGTGCTCAGAGAGCCCTCATTGGGTCCGGTTTTCGGCATGAAGGGCGGAGCAGCCGGAGGCGGATACGCCCAGGTGGTGCCCATGGAAGATATAAACCTGCACTTTACAGGCGATTTCGCAGCCGTTGAAAAAGCAAACAATCTGTTGGCCGCTTTGATTGACAACGACATCCAGAAGATACACGACAGCCTGCAGATTGACCCCCGGACCGTTGAGTGGAAAAGAGTTTTGGATATGAACGACCGCGCCTTGCGCCACATCATCACCGGCTTGGGCGGAAAAAGCGGAGGCCTGCTGCGCGAAACCGGATTTAACATTACCGCAGCATCTGAAATCATGGCCATACTTTGCCTGGCCCGAAACCTGGATGAGCTTAAACAGAAAATCGGAAATATTTATGTTGGCGACACCTATAATGGAAAGGCAGTGTTTGCCCGCGATTTGAAGGCGCAGGGCGCGGTTACCCTGTTGCTTAAAGATGCCATTAAACCAAACCTGGTGCAGACACTGGAGGGGAATCCGGCCATCATTCACGGCGGCCCGTTTGGCAACATTGCCCAGGGAGCTAACTCGGTTATTGCTACACGTATGGGAATGAGTCTGGCCGATTATGTAATTACCGAGGCGGGATTTGGATCCGACCTTGGCGCTGAAAAGTTTATCGACATTGTTTGCGGATACGGTGGTTTTTCGCCTCATGCCATGGTAATGGTGGCAACCGTACGTGCCCTGAAATACCATGGAGGTTTACCCCGTGAAGAACTGAGCAAACCCAACATGAAGGCTCTGGCGGCAGGCTTTGCCAACCTGGAAAAACACATTGAAAACACCAAGATATTTGGTATACCCGCTGTGGTTTCGTTAAACAGATTTACGGCCGATACCGATGAGGAACTTCAATGGGTAATAAGCCGTTGCCAAGAACTGGGTGTGGACATTGCCCTGGCCGAAGGCTGGGAAAAAGGTGGTAAAGGCATGACCGATCTGGCCCGCAAGGTAGCCGAAACTGCCGATGCCTTTCATGGAAAATACTGGCCGGTTTACGATTGGCACGATTCGGTGGAAGAAAAAATACGGGCGGTAGCAGTTAAAATTTATGGTGCACGCGATGTGGAGTTTTTACCCAAAGCCCGTCAGAACATCAAAAAGATTGAACGGATAGGGCTAAATGGCGTACCCGTGTGCATTGCCAAAACCCAGAACAGCCTTTCGGATGACGCACGCAGGCTTGGCCGGCCCAGGGACTTTACCATTACCGTAAGAGAAATTGAAGTGGCTGCCGGAGCAGGTTTTGTTATTCCCATAACAGGCGACATCCTTCGCATGCCCGGCTTGCCGGCCATGCCGGCTGCTCTGGGCATGGATATCGACAACGAGGGAAAGATTACAGGATTATCGTAACCATACCCCATTAAATGGTAGAGTAACTCTGTAATTAAAACAGTGCAACATTAACCGAATACCCGTTCTTCGGTTTCCAGTTGCTGTAATATTTTTGTAACCTGCCCGGTAAGATCAGGTATTGCCGTAAGATCAACATGCCATAACCTGGTATTCGACAGGAATACTTGCGCAACGGTGTGCACATCTGTATGCTTCCAGGCTTCCTGTGCAAACTGCAACACATCGGGTGTATCGTTCAGTGGGATGGGCGCACCCTGCCACGAACCTTTATAGAAGCGAATTAAGGCTGCCAGCGAAAATACAAGGTGTTCCGGAAGAGCATTCTTACGCTTAACATACTCCAGAATGGAGGGCAGTACCCTAACCCTGAACTTGGATATGGAGTTAAGCGAGATGGAAATAAGCTCATGCCGTATAAATGGGTTGACAAATCGTTCCAGAACCTGGGTTGCGAAATTTATTAATTCTTCTGCCGGCAAATCAAGTGTAGGTAAAATTTCCTCGAAAACAGCCTTACGTATAAAATAATGGGTAAACCTGTCTTCCATAGCTTCCTGTACAGTTCGCAGCCCGCGCAGGTACGCTACCGGTACCATGGCCGTGTGGGCACCGTTTAAAATTCTCACTTTTCGGGTGCGGTATGGTGTTACATCGGTTACAAATTTTACGTTCAGGCTGGCCTGTTTTGCCGGAAACAGCCGTTCAACGCTTTCATCTCCCTCAATTACCCATAAATGAAAAGGTTCTCCCATTACAATGAGCTGATCTGTAAATCCGGTTTCCCTTTCAATTTCATTTATAAAATCTTTAGGATAACCTGGCACAATCCGGTCGACCAGCGTGTTGCAGAAAATATTTTTGGTTTCAACCCAGGTGCGAAAGGCTGCGGGCAGATTCCAGTGTTTAATGTATTGCCCTATTACACTTTTAAGGGTGTCGGCATTTTTGTCAATCAGTTCGCAGGGTAATAGTATAAGTCCGCTTTCGTTGGATTCATTAAAGTACTTAAAGCGGTGAAACAGCAATGCCGTTAATTTACCAGGAAAGGTATGGGGAACCTGGTCGGGCGAATTGTCGGCAGGGTTAAAGCAAATACCCGCTTCGGTGGTGTTTGAGATTACAAATTTTAAATCCGGGTTTTCGGCCTGCTTAATAAACAGGCTGTAGTCATGATATGGATTAATTGCACCGTTTACTGAAGTGATAAGCCGTATTTGATTAACTGTTTTTTGATTTATTAAGCCTTTCAGTACTACGTGGTAAAGGCCATGCTGCTCATTCAGTAAATTGCCTGTGCCCTGTTCAAGGGGTTGAACTACCTGTATTGCACCGTTAAATCTGGTTCTTTCGTTCATTATGTCGATCATCCAGTCGGTAAATGCGCGCAGAAAATTTCCTTCACCAAACTGAAGGACTTTTACCGGTAGTTTAACTGCAGGGTGGGTGGTACGGTTAAGTGGTTTTTTCATTCGCTGTATAATGTATGGCGTTTAAAAGCCGAAATAGTTTTTAGCGTTGTAGTAGCATATGTCGGCAGCAATCTGTCCCAGCCACTTTTCATCGGCTGGTAGTTCACCATTTTCAACGTCTTTTCCAATAAGGTTACAGAGTATTCGCCTGAAATACTCGTGCCGGGGAAACGACATAAAACTTCGGGAATCGGTAAGCATACCGATAAAACAACTTAACAGTCCAAGGTTAGAAAGGGCATTAAGTTGCTTTTCCATGCCATCTTTTTGATCCAGAAACCACCAGGCCGAACCAAACTGTATCTTGCCGCGAACGGTACCATCGTTAAAATTTCCTGCCATGGTGGCCATTACTTCATTATCGGCCGGGTTCAAGTTGTATAATATGGTTTTGGTAAGTTGATTGGTGCGGTCCAGTTCGTTTAAAAAGCGGGCCAGTGAAACACCTTGCTGAAAGTCGCCAATTGAGTCGAACCCGGTGTCTGGTCCGAGTGTTGCCATCATTCGGCTGTTGGTATTGCGCAGCGCACCGAGATGAAATTGCTGCGTCCATCCTTTGGCATGATACATGCGGCACAGCTCAATAAGCACGGCATATTTAAAACTTACAATTTCGGATGGGGTTAACAGATGGTTGCCGCATATCTTTAAAAAAATTTTTTCTGGATTTAATAAACTTCCGGGTTCCTGCCACGGAATATACTCCAATCCGTGGTCAGACAGCCGGCATCCGTGCTGGTGAAAATATTCTATTCGATTGTGCAGGGCTTCGAGCAGGTGGGTAAAAGATTTTATTTCCAGGTTGGTCCGTTGCCCGAGCAGTTTAAGGTACTGGTTAAACTTATCCGGATTTTCAACATTGTAGGCTTTATCCGGACGGAAGGAGGGAAGTATCTTTGTTCCAAATGGGTTATTATGTATGTGGATGTGGTGTTCCAGTGAATCGGCAGGGTCGTCAGTGGTGCATATTACTTCAACGTTCATTTTTTTTATGAGCTGCTGCACCGCAAAGTCATTACTTTTCAGCAGGGTGGCTGTTTCATCATAAATTTTATCGGCTGTTTGGGGGTTAAGCAACGAACCAATGCCAAAGTAGCGAAGCAGTTCCAGGTGCGTCCAATGATACAGCGGATTGCGCATGGTGTAAGGAACGGTGTAGGCCCATTGTGCAAACTTTTCGCGATCAGACGCATTGCCGGTTATAAAGTTTTCTGAAATACCAAGGGTTCGCATGGCACGCCATTTATAGTGGTCGCCATTCAGCCAGACTTGGGTCAGGTTTTCAAACTGGTGATTTACGGCTATATGGTCGGGTGGCAGGTGACAGTGGTAATCA
>BPHC01000012.1 GCA_026003355.1 Cyclobacteriaceae bacterium | reverse complement strand
GTGTATTGTACAAATACCTGCAAAGTGTACAATCTTATCTGGCCCCGCCCATTGCATCGGTTTTTCTGCTCGGATTGTTGTATAAACGCATTACTGCCCGCGCGGCCATAGTTACCCTTGTAACCGGTGCTGTAATTGGTGCGTTGCGCATATTGCTCGAGCTAAATAAAGATTCACTTCCTGGATTTTTGTATGACTTTGCCACGCTTAATTTTCTGTATTTCTGTATTGCCTTATTTGTGTTTTCGGTTTTGCTCCTCATTGGAATAAGTTTATTTACCGAAAAGCCTGCGGAAGAACAAATTCAGGGCCTGACTTTTGCTACTACGTTAGTGGAAGACCGGCAAAAATCAAGGGCTACCTGGAACCGTACCGATTTAGTGCTTTCGGTAATTGTTGTAGTTATAATAATCAGCGTGTTTGTATATTTTTCACCACTGGGAGTGGCCGGATAAACGCGTTACTCAAAAAACGTAAACTTCTGCCCATACCGGGCACACAGCCTGTGGTGCAGTTCGCGTGCTGCTTCCGCACCGGCACCACCCGCAGTTAACAAGCATACGGTGCCTCCGTTACCACCGCCTGTAATGCGTGCTCCGGCTATTCCGTTTAAAGATATAGCCTGTTCCACAATTTCATCTGTGCGGGGGGTGCCCAGGCCGCAGGCCGAATAGCTTTGGTGCGATGCCAGCATGAGCCGGCCCATTTGTCTTATGGCCCCTGCAGCGGTATGGGGTTTACCGGTTATTGTTTTCAGATGCTCCAGAAAATGCTTTACGCGCTGGTTTTCATAAACCGGATGGGCGGTACAAACTTTTACCGAATATTTTTTGGCCGAATTTACTGCCGTAACGGGGTCGATGATGGAGCCAAATAGCTTTTTAAAATCTTCACCGCTGATGATTTCGGGCAGAAGTGCCGCGAACCGGTCTTCAAATTCAGCGGGAGTAATGTTACTTAAGTAGCCTGCGAAAGGCAAATGCCTGGCATGTTTCCGGGCTTTGGCCTCAATAATTTCTTTTTCGGTAACGCCCAGCGAGCGGGCAATTATGGTATATCCCATAAATGCTGCGCAGCGAACATCGGCATAGGAAGCGCCTGCTACCTGATGTCGTATGCCACTGTCAATTCCGAAAAAAGCGATGGACGAGGGTATGGGCACGGCCTCCAGCAGCTGGTCGGGCTGGCATATTATGGGTTGCAAAGTGTGGGGCCGGCCGAAAGCCGAAGCCAGCTGGTCCATCAGTCCGCACGGGGCTCCTGCAACATAGTTTTCGGCTGTTTGGGCAAAATGTGCCAGTTCGGTTTTTTGAAAGTTAACTGCAAAAGCCTTTGCCAGCGCCCTGAGCGTAGCCACTTCAAGGGCTGCCGAAGAGGCTACACCTTTGCCGTGTGCAATTTCTGAATGTATCGTAAAATCAGCTCCGCGAAAATCAATTCCTTTTTCCTTTTGTAGCACCAACACACATCCAAGTACGTAAGAAGCCCAACTACCACCAGGCATGCCGGCAAGAATATTCCTTGCATAAGAATAATTTACGGCATTGTGGTGAAGAAGAAGCCGGTAGTTAACCGAAAAGTGAAGTTCTTCGCCATCGGGAAGCTGGCTGTACAGGTTGCAGATAAAGTCATTGCGCAGCGCTATTTCAACCCGGGTTTGCTGGCCGATGGCTTTTTGCAGAACCAGCGATCCGCTGTAATCGGCAATGCCGCCCATAACATCCATCCGGCCGGGGGCCGAGGCGATGAATTTCTTTTCTGCCATGAATTAAATAAACTGATGCTTTTTTAACAGGAAGTTAAGCACAGGTTGAATGGCATGAAACAACCTGGTGTTGGCATAGCCAATCCAGTTGATTTGGTATGACAGGTTGAGTGGGGCATTAAGCATTTCGCCCTGGGCATCGGTAATAACCAAACCGGCCTCCATCCCGATTATATGGGCGCAAACATCGTAAGGGTGGCAAACATGGCCGCGGGGTTTTCCTTCATTTTCCAGTTTTTGGTACAGCAGTGCCCGTATATCGGCAGTAAACCGGTCATGTCCCATTAACAGCTCGTAGAGCTGGCCTCCACTTGAAATGTACTGATCTTCAAATACAAGCGCCTTATCGGGTGCGTTTGTTGCAAGCAATTTAATGAGCTCTTCTTCAACCAATGCCAGTATATGGCGGCCGGGCGGAAAGAACCGGGCAAACTGGGCAAAGCCGCCTTCTATGGTGGCGGCTGATGAAGGGGAAACAGAAAGCGGCATTTGCTCGCGGGTTAACAAGTTTTCGCGCATGGCCTGTATCCCCTGCCCTTTTATTCCCCAAAGCGTATCGGCCAGGTATTGTTTGCTTACCGGAAGCTCGGTCATTACAGCCACCTCAATGTCCTGCAGCGATGTGATACTGCCTTTGTTGGGTGCTGCGCCGGCAAGAAAAAATGCAGGGCGCTTGTTATACATTAATCCGCGGGTTCCGTCAATCGGGTCTATGATAATGCGTAAGGCTGCCTTTTGTTCCGGAAGGTCATGGGGAATAACGAGAGGGTTCTCGTCAGTACTGATGCCCTCTGCAATGAGCACCATTCCGCCTGCCCGGTGAGCATATTTTTGAAAGATGTTTAAAAGCACGGGTTCAATCTGCCGGTCGATTTCAAATATTGTATCTTCCTTTTTTTGGCTGTGAATTCTGGATAACTGATGAACAGATTGTTGAGATAATGAGCGAATAATGTGGCTCCTTATTTCCCGCCCGGCTTCAAGGAGCATCTGTTGTATGAGTTTATGATTCATTTTTCAAACGGATAGTGGTTAGCATTTATTGCTCGCAGTTCGGCAGCCTTGTCTTCGGGCATGGTATCGGCCATAAAATTACCCCCTCCTATTTCGGGGCCGGCCAGGTATTTTATTAAACCGGGCTGGCGGTAGGGCGGCTGAAGCCACAGGTGCATGCGAAATTCGGGGTAGGGTCCGTTTACCAACGGGGCCTGCATAATGGACATGACGTAGGGGAAATCGGTTTGAAAATTCATGTCCATTTTACGAACGGTTTCATGAAAAGCCTTTGCCAGGCCTTCCAGTTCGGCATCGTCAACACTCAAAAGGCTTTGATGGGGTTTTTTCGGAAAGATAAATGTTTCGTAGGCATAGCGTGCAAAAAAGGGAATGAAAGAAATGGCATGATTGTTTTCTGCAATGATGCGCAGCCCGTCTGCCTGCTCCTGCTGCAGGATGTCGTCATACAGGTTGCGCTGATGCCGGTGGCGATACTTTTCGGCTATCCGGATTTGATCTTCCGCATATTTAAAAACAAAATCGGTGGCATACAGCTGGCAATGGGGATGCGGATTGCTTACGCCTACGGCCTGACCTTTGTTTTCAAATATATGCACATAGCTTATGCCCGGTGTTTTGCTTAATGCCTCTATTTCCTGCCGAAAGGCCTTAAATACCTGTAGTACTTTTTCGAATTTCATTTGTGCCAGCGTAACGTTGTGGCGCGGGTCATAGCAAATAACCCTGGCTATGCCTGTGGCGCTTGCCCTTCGGTAAAGCGTGGTGCTATGGTTTGAGGGTACCCTGGGCGCATTGAATGAGACAACTGGCAGGTCGTTTTCGAATATAAATATTCCGCTATAGGCCGGGTTAATTTTGTCGTTAACGCGTTTGTTGCCTGGGCACAGATAACAGGCGGGGTCGTATTCCGGCATAGGTTGGGAGCTTACCTTTGGTGCACCATGCCAGGGACGGGTGTTGCGGTGTGCGGCATAAACTACCCATTCTTCGCGCAGCGGGTGCCAGCGCTTTTCCCATTTTCCCTCAGCGGTATTCATGCAAAGGTGTTAAATACATGAGCCAAGATAAATAATCGTTACGGGCCGCAACAGTTATTCGTGTTGTTCGGTAGTAAAAGGCGAAGCCGGCAGGCCTTCTTTATTGTACAGGTTGGCTCCTTCAGGATTATCGGCCCATGCGTATCGCACTGCTACGGGTCTTGATACGGCATTGTTCCAAACCACCACTTTATTGTCTTTTATGCGGGCACGGGCCCATACGAATTTTTTGTTTGCTCCGGCAATGCTGAAATACCGGAGGGGTTGGTTATCATTTGCCGTAAGCCCGCTGCCGGTATTGGAGAAGGTAATGATAATTTTTTTTCTGCGAATTTGGTGCGACTCGTACAATGGCCCTGAAAACACCAGGCCGACTTCGCCATAGGCAACATGCCGGGCGGCCAGGGCAAGCCGGTAGCCAACGGTATATTTGTCAGCGGGGTGAATATCGTTCCACTCGCCCACGTCAATGGTTACAGCCATGGCCGCATTAGGAACCCTTTTAAGGGTTTCGAGCTGGGCCTGCCGGGTAAGAGCCCAGTTGCTTTCAGACGGGTTGGCTTTGGGTTCCATGAAATTGGCAAGCTGCACAAACAGAAATGGAAAATCGCCTTGATTCCACTTATCCCGCCAGTTATTAATAAGAGCCGGAAATATTTTAAAGTACTCCCCGGGTCGGTGGGTGTTGGCTTCGCCCTGGTACCAGATAACGCCTTTAACCGGCAGTGAGGTGAGCGGGGCAATCATGCCGTTGTACAGCCCTGCGGGCTTCCATCTGATGAAGACCTGTGACGGCTGCGGGGGCATAATGCATCCCTGCCGGTATTTCCACGGGCCTGCTAGACTAAGGGTGTCGGTTTCCACCGCCAGAAAGTAGGGTTTGTCGGGTACAAACCCTCCTTTGCCGGAGCTGTTGATAACGCGTACGGATATGATGTTTCTTCCGGGTTTGAGTACACCGGGGCCGAAGGTATACCGGCGGGGCGGGTATTGGTAGGAGGTCGATCCTACAAATACATCGTTAACAAAAACCGAGTCGGCATCCACAATGCGGCCCAGCCAAAGGCTTCCGGCTTTTCCGCACATGTGCTGCGGTATATGGATTTCTTTACGCAGCCAGACCGATCCGGTGGTAAGCGCGGTTTCGTTAGGCCAGTAAGCCGGCAGGGTTACAACGGGCCAGTCGGTATCGTTTAAATCAGCCCTGTGCCATTGGCGCAAGCCTGCATCGGTGGCGTTGAGTTGGGCGTACCAATCGCCTGCATTTTTTGCATTGGCGTTTTCAATTTCCTTTATCAGGTCATCATTTTTAAAACGCTGCAGTTCCTGCCAGGCTTCCGAAAAATTTTTGAGGGCATCTTCACTCATCCAGGCTTCGGCCGGGGATCCTCCCAGGGAGGCATTGATTAATCCTACTGGAATTTTATGCCGGCTGTATATTTCGCAGGCAAAAAACCAGGCCACCGCCGAAAAGCTGAGCACGTTAACCGGTGTGGCTTCCTTCCATTCGCCTCCGGCCAGGTCTTTATGTTCAGTTTTAAAGTCATAACGGTCGGGTACATCAAAATGGCGGATAAACGGATTATAAGCCTGAGCAATAAGATGGCTGTATTTTTCTTTAACGCGTTCAACGGTAAGTTCCATGTTCGACTGTCCGGAGCATATCCATACATCGCCAAACAGAATGTTCTGAACAACTATTTCTTCATTCTGCCCTTTAATATACAAATGGTAAGGTCCTCCGGGGGCTTGCGGAGGCAGGTTAACGCGCCACTCACCCTGTGCGTTGGCAACGACTGAAAAGGTATCTTCCTTAAGGGTAACAATAATCTGCTCGTGTGCAAGGCTGTGACCCCGCAGGGTTAGGGGCATGCTGTGCTGCAGAATGGCACCGTGCGAAAGCAAACGGGGCAGTTCAAGCCGGGCAAATGCAGAGAATACTTTAACCAGTATGAAAGCAAATAACCAGTAACGCAACATGGCAGCTATTAGGTTAATTTATTTGTAGTACTACAATGCCTGTTGGCGGCACAACAGCATCAATTCGGTTTCCTGAAATTTTATAATCGGTAAAACCCGCGGGTTTTACTTTGTCGGGTTCATTAAAAGTGTTATGATCATGCGGATTTTTGCTTTTCAATACCCTTCCGGAAACTGCTTTGAAAGTGCTGCCTTCGATCGAAATAGTAACCTGTTGGGGTTGGTTTATGTGGATGTTTACCAGCGACACATAAATTGTATTTCCTTTTCTCGATGCCGAAGCGGATATTACATCAAGCGTGTCGCCTCCGGCAAAATACCGGTTTACTTGTTTTGTTACGGGCAGGTGCAGAGCATCGTGATGTACCTTGTACATTTCGAATACGTGGTAGGTAGGGGTGAGCACCATTTTTTCGTTGCTGGTAAGTATTAAAGCCTGCAGTACATTAACCATTTGGGCCAGGTTGGCCATTTTTACGCGGTCGGAGTGGGTGTTGAAAATATTAAGCGAAAGCCCGGCAACCACGGCATCGCGCATGGTATTTTGCTGATAGAGGAAAGCCCCGTTGGTGCCGGGTTCTGCGTTGTACCAGGTTCCCCATTCATCCACAATCAGCGCTACCTTTTTTTGCGGATCGTATTTATCCATTACTGCCTTGTGCCGGCTTATGATTTTATCGGCCCGCAAGGCTTCTCTTACTGTGGTATAATATTCCTGTTCTGAAAATTGTGTGGCCGAACCTTTGTTTCGCCAGTTAATAACCGAGTAGTGGTGTATGGAAATGCCATCCAGCATGTTGCGGGGTATATCGCGCATTAATACCTCGGTCCAATGGTAATCTTCTATGCCGGGGCCAACGGCTATGCGAAAAAGTTTTTCGGAGTTGGAATAGCTGGTCATGAAGGTGGCAAACTGCCTGTACAGGTTTACGTAATATTCTACCGTCATATTGCCGCCGCAGCCCCACGATTCGTTACCAATGCCCCAGTATTTAACCTTCCAGGGCTGGTCGCGGCCGTTTTGTTTTCGCAGGTCAGTTAGGTCGCTTGTTCCGTTTTTGTGGTTAACATATTGTACCCACTCGGCAGCTTCCTGAACGGTACCGCTGCCCACGTTAACAGCCAGGTAGGGTTCGGCCCCAAGCATTTCACATAGTTCCAGAAATTCGTGTGTGCCAAAGCTGTTGGTTTCGCGTACGTTGCCCCACCACACGTTTTCGGTGTGCTTACGACTTTCTCTGGGCCCAATACCATCGCGCCAATGGTAAGCGTCGGCAAAGCAACCTCCGGGCCACCTGATAACCGGTACGCTTATTTTTTTCAGTGCCTCTGCCACATCAAGCCGTATGCCATTTCGGTTGGGAATGTTTGCAGTGGGTTCATCAACCCATATACCTCCGTATATGCAGCGGCCCAAGTGTTCGGCAAAGTGGCCATAAATAAATCGACTTATGGTATCGCGGCCCTGATTGGCTTTTATAGCAATGATATTCTGAGCAGTTGCAATATGATGTAGTGCCAGTATAAACAAAGTAAAAATAATACGACTCTTCATGATGCAATTTATTGATAGGGTGTTATGGTTTGAATGGTGCCGTCGGGCAGGTGGGTAAGTTCGGTAACTTTAATGTTTCGCAGATGGGTTTTGCCCGATAATTGTGTGTCGTGATAGAAGAGGTACCACCTGCCTTTAAATTGAACTATAGAATGATGATTGGTCCATCCCCATACGGGTTCCAGAACAATGCCTTTGTAGGTAAAGGGGCCGTAGGGCGAGTTGCCCACGGCATAGCATATGCGGTGGGTATCACCGGTTGAATAGGAGAAATAATATTTTCCGTTAAACTTATGCATCCAGGGGGCTTCGAAAAAGCGTTTGTCGTTATCTTTTTCTGTAAAAAGATTCCCGTTTTCATCGGTAAGCTGAAGTTCTCTTACTTCTTCGGCAAAGCTTTTCATGTTGGCTGCGAGCTTTGCCACGCGTGGCAATACGGCCTGCTGGCCGGGTTCGCGGTTTTTTGCCTGGGGATTATACTGGTTGTTGTTCCAACGTTGAAGCTGGCCACCCCAGATTCCGCCAAAATACATGTAAAAGGTGCCATCATCATCGCGGAACACGGCCGGGTCTATGCTATAACTTCCGGGTATGGGTTCTCTTTCGGCAGTAAAGGGGCCTTCGGGTTTTGAGGAAGTTGCCACGCCTATACGAAAAACATCGTTTTTGTCTTTAGCCGGAAAATACAGATAGTAGGTATTGTTGGCATAGGCGGCATCGGGGGCCCAGAGTTGCCGCGTGGCCCATGGTATGTCTTTAAGGTCGAGTGCCACACCGTGATCCGTTACCGGCGCGTTTATTGAATCCATAGACAGTACGTGGTAGTCGTGCATGGCAAAATGCGAACCCAGATCATCTTCCGGGATGCCTGATTCCACATCGTGTGATGGGTAGATGTAAATGCGGTTGTTGAATACATGTGCCGAGGGGTCGGCAGTGTAAATATGGGTAACCAGCGGCGGGGAGATGGGCGATGGCCTTACCTGCTCGGGTTGATTTATACCTGCAGTTTCTGCCTTTTGCTTATTTGTGCAGTACGCCAGCAAAAAGACAGCGATAGCCAAAACAAAAGAAATGTTGGGTATTTTCATAAAGGTTTAAATTTGGATGAACTGTTTTACATTCAAAATGATGTTACAAATGCAACGGTAGTTATGGAAAGAGCAGGCAGTGTGAGTACGCTTCTACTGCCGGACAGGGTAACAGGTGGTAATATTTAAGGCCAACTCAAAACCCCTGACCGGTTGTAGTATTCCGGCAATTACTCAGCGGATTATGAGTTTGTAGCGGTATTGCCCCCGGCCATTGCTCGCTTCCATAAGGTACAGACCTGGTTTTTCATTCAGTATAAAAGTAGTCTGTTCATTTGCTAGGATTGTTTTTTGAAGCAACAACCGGCCGAATACATCGGTTACCCGAATAAAAAAGTCTTTTCCCCCGGTGCTAACGGTAAAGGTTCCGTTAAAAGATGGATTAGGGTAAACAGAAAGTCCTGGCATTTTTTCTTCTATGTTGGTAACAAGGCAAAACGTGCCACCCTGTGTAGTAGGCACAAAGCCCCTGAGCCAGGTAAGTGCGGGTCTTTCAGTTCCATCGCTTCGCAGAAGAAAAGCGGTAGACTGCCAGGTTTGTCCCTGGATGTAGCCCCATAAAGTTATACCATGAACAGCAGGATGATTCCACAGTATCGGAAAAACGCGCTGGTATACTTCAAGCTGCTGATTATCGTCAGGGGTGCCGGTATTGCCCAGGTTTCCGGCATCGAATTCGGTAATAAAAATGGGTAAGCCTGTTTCTGCCAGTCGGTTAAGGTTATTGATGAGTTGTGAGGAAGGCGTGCCTTCAATTTCGAAGCGATGGCACTGTATTCCTATGCCGTCAATCAGGTTGCGCATTTTTAACTGGTTTATGATGTAGATATATTCGGTTGTACGGGCATCGTTATTGATTACATTGTATTCGTTTATATGCAGCTTGGCCGTTGGGAAATAGGTTCTGGCCAACTCAAATGCTTTAATAATCCAGTCGTAACCGCTTCCTGAGGAGCCAAGAAGGGCCTGAATGTAGTTGCCGCCATCGCCACCCTGATTGGGTGGATCGTTTATGGGTTCGTTTACCACGTCAATGAAAAATGGAACATCTTCGGGCCAGTCTGCACCAGGGTAACGTGCCCCGGCCAGCGAGAACCATTCCTCTATTTCCTGAAGTTGTTCTTCAGCAGGCAGGCTGGCAATCCACAGGGGTTGTTGATTTCCCCAAATAAGTGTGTGGAATCTAAATGCAAAGCGATTGTTTTTGGCATGGTTATAGGCCATATCCAGCGCTGACCAGTTCATCACATCGCGGGTAGCTTCAACCACTCCCCATTTGCCACTGTTTTCAGGTGTTACCTGATTCCAGTAAGTATTAAATGAGGCAGGAACATAATTGCCGATTACATTACCTAAGAACTTGCATTTGCCTGCCGCAATTTGTGCATGGCACGAAAATCCTGAAGCAAATACGGCAACCAGAAATACCTTTAAAACGAATGAATTCATGACATCAACTTGAAAATCGAACTTTACAATAAATGTAAGTTGCCGGTGCTTAAGCCGGCAACTTACATTTGGAATAAACCTAAACTGCAAACCAGGTGCTACTGTCGCGGGCCAATATCAACCATTCTGAAGTCGTCAAAACGAAGCACTGCTCCGAGGTTTGCGGAATAGTTAATATTTGCCTGAATGGAGGCATGCGCATTATTTGGGTATCCGGCAGCGTGGTCAGCGGCTGAATGCTGAACTTCAACCTGTATGTAATTCCAGCCGCTGCTAAGGGTAATATCCTGTGTGCCCGAAAAATCACCGCAACACGGAGTTCTTCTTCCTCCGGTAATACGCACTATTCTTCCGCTCTGGTCGGCCCATATCCGGCCCAGAATGGCAAAACGCCGGCCCGGGGTTACCAAAAAGCCTTGTATATTATCTGGATTAGGGTTTGGCAACGGACCGTTTATAACCAATTGAATGCGCCAGGTGTCTCCGCTGCCTCCGGGTGCTGATGCCGGATTAGCCTCCAGAGCATTTACGGTAACCTGTAGTGTTTTGGCTCCCAGTCCCGGGGCACCGCCTGGCGAAGCGATAATTTGCCATACCGAAGAGCCTCCGGCAGTGAAGAGATCACCGCCCAGGCTGCCACCTATGGTTCCGTTCTCAAATCCCAGGTTGCCGTTCAAAACCGGCAGGCATTGAACATGGCTGGGACTGCTGCTGCACACAATAAAATCGAACGTACTTTGTACCGGTCCTCCCGTTGACTCGACCGTAATTTTTGAGGTGGTGGCACCGGTGGGCACTGTGAATGTTACTGTTGTAGCTGTAGGTGTGCCTGTAATTGTAGCGGCAATATCGCCAACACGTACAGCAGTAATGGTGTTCATATTCACACCATGAAGGATAACTGTAGTTCCCGCATTTCCGGCCACCGGATCGGCATAAGAAAGTGCAGGCAATGGAATTACCTCAATTTCGCCATTGGCTATAAGGTTACCTTTGAAAAGAAGTGAAAATTGCTTTACACCTAGGCTTACGGTAGTAGGCACCCTGAAACTCACGCTGGTTTCGGTTGCAACGATGTTTTGGTTTACAACTTTTCCATCAAAAATTACCCGTACCACATCCTGTAACTGAGTTCCCAAAACCGTAAGCGTTGCGCCCGCACCGGTTTGCGGAGTGCCGAATCCTGTAATTCTGGAGCTTACGTCTGTAATGCTCCCTTCCGGATTGCTGCCTGTTAGCTTATCTTCTTCACAGGCCGGCATACTCAGAAAGAGCAGCAGCACGGGTAATATTTTAACTGCTAATGTTTTGCTGTTTTTCATAACGGTTAAAGTTTAAGATAACAGATTCAATAACCTGGATTTTGCGGATACTTTCCATCGGGAGATGTAGGATCTACCGACAGGTCAATTTGCGATTGAGGGATAGGCCTCAGATAGTGCTTTGCCTGCGGATTCTGAGGGCTTTGCCCTGCCGTAGGTGCACCTCCGTTAAATGAAAGCGTATAGCTGTTTTTAACTCTGTCGATGAGTTTGCCTGTACGAACAAGGTCAAACCAGCGCATTTGTTCACCGCACAGTTCACGGGCGCGTTCATCCAAAATAAAATCTATGGTAACATCACTTGCGCTAATCTGCATGGCGGGCACATGGGCCGGTGATGTAGCGGCGCGCGTGCGAATAACATTTATGAGATTAGCAGCTTCGGTATTGTTACCCAGCAGATGTGCGGCTTCGGCGGCCAGCAGGTATGTTTCGGCAAAACGGTAAACAATAAAGGGCCTTACAGAAGAAATATTCGGATCGTTGTTGGGCCTGGGTTGAGTAGCGTTGTATTTGCTTAAACTGGGGTAATACATATTTTGACTATTAATTTCAGATGGCAGTACCACCCTAAAACTTTTCTTGGCTACGGGAGTGTATTGGGCAACAAGATGGGCCGGTACCATAAACAGGGCTGTATCGCCAAGAATGAATTTGGGCTGCCCTGCCACTGCCGGATTGCCGCGCTGATCCACATAGCCGGCGGATACATCAGCGGTTGTCCAGGTTGGGATGGGAGGCGTTGTTGATGTGGAATTGCAATACCAAACAATTTGAAATGATTTATAATACCTGGAGTCGTTAACCTTATCGGCAAATGCCACATCCAACAACCACGGTGTGGGTTTATATCTAACAAATGGCCGCCCGTTGGCTACATCGCGAACAACTCCCGGCATGTTGTTGTGATAGAAGCAACGGAAGAAGAAATTGCTGCGGTTTTGTCTTAAGGCTTCATCTCCACCGAGAAAACCATTGTTGTTGTTAAACTGGGGGTCATCAATCCATTGTACGGCCCAGAGCACTTCAGCATTATTTTCATTGCCCTGAGCGTGCACCTGGGCAAAATCAGAAAGCAACTGTACTCCGTATGCTGATCGGTTATTTATCAGGTCCATGGCATAATCGTATGCCTTTTGTATGTCGTTTGGCTGGGCCAATTCTGGTTTTGAGCCACGTGTAAGGTGTACCTTTGATAAGAGATGAAGGGCGGTGGCTTTCCATACCCTTCCGGGTGTGGTTGGCCTGGTAGCCGGTAAGTTGGCTACGGCATCTTCAAGGTCATTGATAATGGCTTCATAAACCTCGGCAGCTGAGGCGCGAACAGAGATATTGGTAGGATTTGTATTGAACCGTAACGGGCCTGAGCCCAAATCCAGGGTTACGCCTCCGAAAGTCTGAACCAGAATAAAATACCAGTTTGCGCGAATAAATTTTGCTTCGGCAATTAACTGTGCTTTTGCTTCAGGTGTTAAATCGGTAGCCTGCGAGCCAATGTCAATAATTCCATTGCAGGTGTTTATAGCCGGATAAGCCCGGTTCCATGGAGTAAGCAGGTCACCCAGTCCGGGATTAATGCTGTTTACCCCTTCGTAAATATTAAACGGGGGGTTCGATACCTGCTGGCCGTGAGTAAACTCATCAGTGCCGTAAACAGTAAGGTTCATTCCGCCTTCTGTACCATAGTAATACCTAAAGTATGCATAGGCGGCTGTGAGGCCTGCATTGATACCGGCGGCCGTGCGGAAGAAATCAGGAACCAGCACGGAACGGGGCTTTTCTTCAAGCACATCGTTGCAGGAGTTGCTGCTAAAGAGCATGGCAATGCTCAGTATAAGCGTATAGAGTTTTGTGTTTTGAAATTTCATAGTATGTACATTTAAAAGTTAGTACCGCACATTAACACCGAATATGAAGGTCCGTGTTAAAGGTGTATTTGGTTGAACAGTTAACCGGTTCGATCCGGCACCAAATCCCGGCGTTACCGAGCCGCCACGGCCGGTTGGCTCAGGGTCAAGGCCTCCTTCTTTAACGTATTCAGAAAAGAAAGCTTTGAATGGACTTTGCACAGTTGCGTAAACACGCAGAGAAGTAATACCCGTGCGACCCAAAATGGAGGGGGGAAGCTGGTACCCGAGGTTAATGCTTCTGATTTTCAGGAAGGTTGCATCAAAATAACCCAAAGTAGAACCCTGATCGGGCCCGACCGGAACCTGTCCCATGCCCGGTTTGGGATATTTGTTGGTGGGATTGTCGGGAGTCCAATAATCAACACGCGGGCCATTTCTTCTTCCTTCAAGAGAGTTTATAGGGAAACCTATGTTGGCCTGATACAACGTGCTAACTAACATACCACCTACCCGGCCAAAGGCAACAACCGAAAGATCAAATCCTTTGTAGGCGAGGCGTGTGGTTAATCCACCCTGCCATTTGGGTTGCAGATAGCCCAGAATAACGCGGTCGTTGTCCGGATCAATAACGTTATCGCCATTTTGGTCTTTTAGTTTTATTTGCCCGGGTGTACCCCCGCTTTCACCCGTTTGCCAGATGCCAATTTTTTCAAAATCATAAATCACATCTACCGGGTGTCCAACGTGCCAGCCGTTTACAATATCACGCGTAACAGTCGGGTCAGACAGTTGTACAATTTTTTCACGGTTCAGAAAAAAGTTGGCATCCATGCTCCATGTTAGTCCGTTGGGGCGCTCAAGTATTATACCGCCCAGCGTAACTTCTATTCCTTTATTTTCGGTTTTGCCAATGTTTTGCGCAAACGATCCGGGAACACCTGCCGTTACCGGAAGCTGGCGGTTTTGAAGGATATCGGATGTTTTTTGCTCATAAAGTTCAACGGTACCCGTCAGGCGGTTAGCAAACAGGCCAAAGTCAACACCAATGTTTGTGGTTCGGGTAAATTCCCAGGTAAGATTTTGGTTAGGTAACGAATTAACCAGAAATCCAAAGGTGCCTGTGTTCCCGAAGTTGTAGGGTATGCGGCTGAGGTTTCCCAACGAAGAATATGGATTAATGGCCTGATTGGATGTTAGGCCGTAGCCTGCACGTAATTTAAGATTGGAAATAACAGATAGACTATTCATAAATGCTTCGTTATGAATATTCCATCCTAAAGCAATAGCCGGATAGTTAAACCATTTGTTTCCTTCAGCCAGTCTTGATGAGCCATCTAACCGGTAGGTAATGGTTGCCAGATACCGGTCGGCATAATTGTAATTTACTCTACCCATGTAGGATAAGAGTCCCCAGCGGTAATAATTACCCGAGGCACTTTGAAGCCTGTCGGCCAGTCCCAGGTTGTAGTACTGAACGTAATCGGCAAACACGCCTTCGGCTGTGGTTCTGGAGCTGTTGCCCTCTTCTTCCTGTACACTGTACATGGCGGTTACATTAACAGTGTGCTTGTTGGCAAAGGTTTTGTTGTAGATAAGAAGGTTTTCGATGGTGTAACTCCAGGCATCACCATTCTCCACGCTGGCCTGGTTAACGGCTCCGTTTCGGAAGGGTGTGTTCGATCCAAGATATTCACCATATTCGTCCTGCCGGTAATCCAATCCAACGTTGACGCGGTATTTTAAACTTTCCAGAATTTTTAACTCTCCATATAAACTATTGAAGGTTCTCAACCTTCTGCGTTGCTGTTTCCACAAATCTTCACGGTAGAGAAGCAGCGGGTTTCTTGTAGGTTCGTCTACGCTGCCAATAGCCGGTAAGTCGTTTATTTGTCCGCTTGAAGTGTAGGGCACATACAGGGGGCTAAGCGTAAGAATCTGAAACATTGGATTTACATTTTCACCATCGGTAATGCCTACGTTGTTCATTGAATTCACGCCAATTTGTATGCGATTGCCTATTTTTTGGTCAATTGTCGCACGCAATGAATAGCGTGTAAAGGCCTGTCCGGGCAAAACGGTGGTTTCGCGAAAGTATCCGGTACCAATTGAATACTGCGTTTCTTCGTTGCCTCCGGAAACGGTTATATCATGATTTGTCATGATGCCATTTTTATACATAACATCCTGCCAGTCGGTTGACCGACCCAGCAACATCGATTCTATTTCAGTTGCCGTGTAGGGGTAGGTGTTGGCAATGTCTTTAAAACGGGCATACTCTTCGCCATTCATAAGTTCGTATTTACCTAAAACGGTATTTAGTCCAACGTATCCGTCATAGCTTAATGTTGGCTTACCTATTCTGCCCCGTTTTGTGGTTATAAGAATAACTCCGTTGGAACTCCTTGATCCGTAAATGGCTGTAGCTGATGCGTCTTTCAGTACGTTTATGGAAATGATATCGTTATGGTTAATATCGTTTATGCTTCCGCTGAAAGGGATGCCGTCCACAACCAGCAGCGGATCGTTTGTTCCGCCCAGCGACCGGTTACCCCGAATGCGGATTTGCGGATTGGCCCCGGGCCTGGAAGAAGTACGCTGAATATCCACACCTGCAGCCCTGCCCTGAAGAGCCATGCCAATGTTGCCAATAGGCACTTCGGCCAGAGCTTTCTGGTCAACCTGCACCAACGAGCCGGTTAGATCCGATTTCTTTACAGCACCATACCCCACCACCACCACTTCGCTCAGGGCCTCCACGCTGGGGCTGAGGCTTACGTCAATTACCGTGCGGCCTTCAACGGCAACCTCCAGGGTGGTATAGCCGATAAAGGAAAAGACCAGAACGGACTGCCCGCCCGAAGGGACTTCAATACTGTAGTTGCCGCCAGCATCGGATGTGGTGCCCGTGGCCGTACCTTTAACAATAATGTTTACCCCCGGCACACCAGCACCCGATTCATCAGTTACCTTACCCCTAACGGTGGTTTGCCCGTAGACCAGGGGCGGCACAATCAGCGCAATCAGCAGCAACCAGGTGCTGCGTGTTGTTTTCCGCCCTCTTTCAGCATAAAAAGGGTTGAAATTCTCCATAAAATTTTGGTTTGGTTAAACGGTTTTTTTGAACTATTCCCCGTGCCGGCCCGCCGGCCTGCGCCGCAGGATACACTAAGGTGAGGAGTTAATTTGAATTATGCAACCGATTGCATAAAAAATTTTTCATAAACGTTTAATGTGCTCAAAAAATAAAATTGCACCATGCAACCGATTTATATTTTTTTATTGATTTTGTGGCCAATTTTCTGCTGAATTGAACTTTCTTTTAAACCATGAAAACCTACCTGCTGGGATACGACCTGGGAAGCTCCTCTGTTAAGGCTGCCCTGCTGGATGCCGCCACCGGCAAAACCTTGGCCACTGCCACTGCCCCCCGGCAGGAAATGGAAATTCTCAGCCCCCGGCCCGACCAGGCCGAACAGCACCCCAACGACTGGTGGCGCCATGTAAAAGCCGCCACCCACTCTATATTAAAAGAGTCCCGGGCCAACCCTGCACACATTAAAGCCATTGGAATAGCCTACCAAATGCACGGCCTGGTGGTGACCGACCGCCAGGGAAACGTGCTGCGCCCGGCCATAATCTGGTGCGACAGCCGTGCTGTAGAAACCGGAAACCGGGCCTTCAGACAGTTGGGCGAAATGTATTGCATAGAACGGCTGCTCAACTCCCCGGGAAACTTTACCGCCTCTAAGCTCAGGTGGGTGCAGGAAAACGAGCCCCACATTTATGAAAAGATTTTCAAAGCCATGCTCCCGGGCGACTACCTGGCCATGCGGCTTACGGGTACAATCAACACCACCGTTTCCGGTCTGTCGGAAGCCATTCTGTGGGATTACCGCAAAAACACGGTACCCGAACGACTTCTTGATTTCTATAAAATAGATCCCGGCTTACTGCCCGAAACGGTACCGACCTTCGCTGTGCAGGGCCGGCTAACCCAAACAGCAGCCGATGAACTCGGGCTAAAGCAAGGAACGCCGGTAGCCTACCGTGCAGGCGACCAGCCCAATAATGCATTCTCGCTTAACGTGCTCCACCCGGGCGAGGCCGCGGCAACCGCCGGCACTTCGGGGGTGGTTTATGTGGTAACCGATAAACCGGTAGCCGACCGGCTGGCCAGGGTAAACACTTTTGTACACGTTAACCACCGCCCGGAACAGCCCCGCCTGGGCGTATTATTATGCATTAACGGAACCGGAATTATGAATAGCTGGCTGCGCAAAAACCTGGGGCTTAATCACCAGGTGCCCGATTATCAAATACTGAACGAGCTGGCCGCTTCCGTACCTCCGGGATCCGAAGGTCTTATGGTACTGCCCTTTGGCAACGGAGCTGAACGTGTACTGCAAAACAGAAATATTGGTGCCAGCATTCATGGTCTTAACCTTAACCGGCATACAATAAACCACCTGAGCCGGGCAGTGCAGGAAGGTATAGTCTTTGCGCTGGGTTATGGTTTTGAAGTGTTAAAAGAGCTGGGAGCCGCCACCCAGATAATCCGGGCCGGAACGGCTAACATGTTCCTCAGCGAAATATTCTGCAAGGCATTTGCAAACATAACAGGCGCCCGGCTGTACCTTTACAATACCGATGGCGCCAGCGGAGCTGCACGGGGCGCCGGCATCGGAGCCGGCATTTTTAGCAATTCGGAAGAGGCACACCGGCATCTCTACTGTGTTAAGCAGTATGAACCGGAATCCCGGCTTGCAGAAGCATATACCCGGGCATACCATTCGTGGAAACAAAAACTCCTGCAACAACTTTCTGATCAATAAACCACAGCAAAACTTATGGCAAAAACACCGAGCGAGTATTTTAAAGGAATACCCCAAATTAAGTTCGAAGGAAAAGACACCGACAACCCCCTGGCCTTTCGCTACTACGATGCCAAACGCAAGGTAGGGAAGAAAACCATGGAAGAGCATCTGCGCTTTGCCACAGCTTACTGGCATACCTTCTGCGGCACGGGTGCCGATCCGTTTGGCGCTCCTACCAAAAATTTTCCGTGGCTGCAAAACCCCGATCCCGTACAGCGGGCAATGGATAAAATGGATGCCGCATTTGAATTTATGACCAAACTGGGTACGCCCTTCTATTGCTTTCACGATTACGACCTGGTTGATGAGGCCCCGAACCTCAGGGAATCGGAAGCGCGGCTGCAAAAGCTAGTGGACTATGCCCGGCAAAAACAAAAACAAACCGGAATCAAATTGCTGTGGGGCACTGCCAACCTTTTCTCCCATCCGCGGTACATGAACGGAGCTGCCACCAACCCCGAATTTTCGCGTGGTGTGCCATGCAGCAGCTCAGGTAAAAAATGCCATCGATGCCACCATTGCCCTGGGCGGCAGCAATTATGTGTTCTGGGGCGGCCGTGAGGGATACCTTTCCCTGCTTAATACCGACATGAAACGCGAACGCGAACACCTGGCCCGCTTTCTGCACCTGGCCCGTGATTACGGAAGGAAAAGCGGCTTTAAGGGAACATTCCTTATTGAACCCAAGCCCATGGAGCCCTCCAAACACCAGTACGATTTTGACGCAGCAACGGTAATCGGATTTTTACGCGAATTCAACCTGCTGGATGATTTTAAACTCAACATTGAAGTAAACCACGCCACCCTGGCCCAGCACACGTTTCAGCACGAACTGCAGGTGGCAGCCGATGCCGGATTGCTGGGAAGTATAGATGCCAACCGGGGCGACTACCAAAACGGATGGGATACCGACCAGTTTCCCAACAATGTTCCGGAGCTTACAGAAGCCATGCTGGTTATTTTGCAGGCAGGAGGTTTTAAAACAGGGGGTATTAATTTCGATGCCAAAACCCGCAGAAACTCAACCAGCCTGGAAGACATTTTCTATGCCCACATTGGAGGAATGGATGCCTTTGCCCGGGCTTTGCTGGCGGCACATGCTGTTCTGGAAAACGGCGAATACCTGAAACTGAGAAAAGAAAGATACCGCTCGTTCGACAGCGGCACCGGCAGGCAGTTTGAGCAGGGAAAACTTACCCTAACCGATCTCAAAGCCTTGGCCTTAAAATCCGGTGAGCCTGAACTCATCAGCGGCCGCCAGGAATACTTTGAAAACCTTATCAACCGATTTGTGTAATTAACCGAACAGGTCCGTAAAGGGCTTGAAATTGAGGCAAGAGGCAATCAATAAAACAGGAAAACCGCAAAATTGACTTGTTTATTTTCTAACTACGTATTTATTTCGTCATAACACTTTCCGGCCGGTCGCCCGCAGGGGGTTACTGGTATCGCAGCGGGGGCTGCTCATTTCAAAAGTCAATCCGTATCGCCCCAATCAGGAAGATTTTTTGAAGCATGATGTTTATGCGATTGCTCCAATCTAGTATTTACTTTCCGGGAGGAGTAAACAAACAAAATCAATGCGAATATGAAAAGCCAGGGTTTTTTAGTGCTTGTGCAGGTAATGGTTTCAACAAGGGTTATTTTTTATACTGATCATTCGGTTTTTGCTTTTCGGGAGTGTTGAAAAAGGCCGGGCGGAAAACAGCTGAATATTGCCCTGAACCAAGGAGATAACAGCGGAGTTTATCCGCTGTTATTTTTTGTTTTTGAAGAAGCAACTTACGTAGTTGGCAAACCCATTAAACTGCCCCATTAAATGTGTGGGGGTTAATGTGCTTGCAGCAGCGGTTGTTGTTTTTCAAAGTCGTACAACGTAAGCCTTCGCAGGTCGTAGCAGGCTGCCCAGTAATTGCGCAGGGCATCTATATAACTTCTTGCGGCTGCATCTTTTTCATTCAGGGCCTGGGTAAGCTCGGTTAAAGTAAGCTTATCGTTGCGGTAGCGTTGCTGGGCGGCCTGAAAGCGTTCCTGTGCCACGGCAGCAGCCCTGCGCGACAGCTCGGTTTGGTATTTTAATGCGGTGAGCTGGTTAACCAGGGTAATAATTTCCTGTTCAAACTTTATTTCATCCAGTTCAATAAGGTATTCGGTAAGCTGTTTGCCGGCCAGTGCGGTTTGAATCTGCGCCCGGCTCCGCCCCCAGTCAACAACCGGTATGCTGAATCCTATGTTTATGCGTTGCTGGCTCAGGGCGTTGTTGTAAAGCTGGTTAAAACTGTTATTGCTGCCTGTAAGGCCAAATGAGGCGGTAAGCATTATTTGGTTGCGCTGGGCGCGGGCTTCGGCCACATTTCGCTCGGCCTCCAGGCGTCTGCGTTCAAAGGCTATAACATCTGCGCGGTTCTGGCGCGCCAGGGTAAGGGCTTCTTGTACGCTAACCTGCAGGCTGGGCAGTTGTTCGGGCAGGGTTAAAACAAAGTCCGAGGTATCGGCCAGGCCGGTAAAGAGCCGCAACTGTACGCGGGCATTTTCCAGGCCAATGCGTGCGGAGGCTTCTTCCTGTCGGGCTTTAATAAATTGCAGTTCTGCCTGCAGCAGCTGGTCTTTACTTAACGTGCCGAGGTCGTACCGGCGCTGGGCAATGCGGTAGGTGGTGTCGGTGGCGGCCAGGTTAAAGCGGGCCAGTCCGGCATTGTTTTGAAATTCCAGCACGTTGAAAAAGTAATCAATAAGCTGGCGGGCCATAAATTCGGTTTCCTGAATGTATTCGCGTTTCGACTCTTCGTACCGGAGGGGTTCGGTAAGCCGGTCCCAGCGCAGGCGGTTAAATGAAAAGAGGGGTTGCCGGTAGCTAATGTTAACCGCGGTTCCGTTCCATTGGCTAAAGTCGTTCAGATAATCCTGAAACCAGTTCAGGTTGGTGTTTATGGCAAGAGTTCCGCCCGTCCATACCAGGGGTTGTTCCAGGCTAAGGTTGGCAAAGGGGTTGGTGCGCCTGCGCTGCTGGTAGAGCAGTGAGCCGTCATCCAGCAGGTTTTGAATATAATCCTGGTTAAAGTCGGGCAGGCTGCCGCTTAGCTGGATAGAGGGATTATAATTGGCACGGAAGGTTCGGTACTGCCAGTAACGGTTTTCTTTACGGGTTTCGGCAATGCGAACCGTGGCCGACTGCCTAAGGGCTACCTGCAGCATGTCGGTAAGTGAATAGGTTTGGATTTGTGCAAATGCCGGCATGGAGCACAGGAGTAATGCAGCCAGGGAAACTACACGTATTTTAATCATAGCCTGAGGGATTAAATATACATACAACCGGTTTATCGATAAAGTTAAAACAACACGTTGAGTTTTGCATGATGCCGGTTCGAAGGGCAGTTTAAAAACTGTGGCTTGTGCGAAACGGGCAAAGCGGTATAGAAAACACCAAATTTTATTTGGTTCATGTAAGATTTTACCCCGTTTTTGCACTTTTTTGGTGTGTGTGTGTGGTAAACGGCCAAAATGTGCAAAAAACGCGGTTTGCCCTGCCGGTGTAAGGCCTAAACAACATGTAAGAAAAAATGAAAGATTGATTTGTTTATTTCCCAACCAGGTATTTACTTCGTCATAACACTTCACCCCTGCACACCTCACCGGCCGGTCGCCCGCAGGGGCAGCCGTTGGGGCGCTCCGGAGGGGGTGGGTGGAGGGATTATTGTAATTTAACTTTATGCGTGTTAAGAAATTTTTCGTTTTTATTTTTTCAGTTCTTACTTTACTAATGGCAACACAGCACCATTCCGTTAAGGCCTGCAAACCGGGAGAAGTTTATGTTGAGGGTGAGCGTTTCCTGGGAATTTGCTGGGGCAGAAACGGGGATGAATGCGCCAAATGTGTGCCGGCAGATGAAGTAGAATAAGAAGAAAGATACAAGCCTTTAGGCTTGTATCTTTTCAGTGTAAAGTGTAAAATAGAAGAAGATATTCATTTTTTGAATGATTCGGTTTTTTTCCGTACTGTGGCTATTTATACTCTTATCTTGCGGCCACAATGTCCGTTGTAAAACTTTTCATAGCTTAATTGAATTCGAGGTTATTCAATCCGTAAATGTTAAGCTGTCGGGTTCGCAGTATTACCATGTTACACCCAATATTTTTGAAACCGACACAGCTGTTATGCTGTTTGGTTTGGATCCGTACGCAGGTAAGGTGGATGTGTACAACCTGACTTCAGAAGAATTTCTCTACAGCATTTTACTTCAGAAAGAAGGGCCGCATGAGGTTATATCTCCCCATGCCCTTTATATTCATAACCCGGACTCAATTTACCTGATGAACGATGTGAACCAACTTTACCTGATTAACCAAAAAGGCGAGCGACTAAACATCTGGAACTTCGACTTCAACTTGCCCGACAGTGTGCTGGCACTGGACCAGGCAATTACCGGGGCCTATATTATAGCTGCTTACGGAAAGAGTGAATACCTGAATCTTCCGTTCATATACGAAAAGAAAGACAATGCTGTTATGGCCAGGCTGCTTATTCTCAATCACCACCAAGGAAGCGAAGAATATACCCTATTATATAGAACGCCTAACCTGATTAAAATTGACCTGCAGACCGGTCAGCCTGTCGGGTTTTACGGTAAATACCCTGCGCATTTTTTGAAGGAACCTAAGCCACATAATCCCTTTGCACATTTTGCCAAGGTAGTGGATAATACATGGGTACAGTTCGACTCTTCCGATGAAATTTATTGGGTAGAGCAAGACACCTTTTTTTGTTCCCGGAGCCTGTATGCAAACAATCAAGTTACCGTGTTTTCATCCGAAGAGGTAATCGATGAAGAGAAAGAATTAAGAGCATATCATACAGATGATGCTTACGTTGGTATTTATTACGATCCTTACCGCAACCTGGTTTACCGGGTTTTTCAGGTGGGCCAGCCTGACAAAAATCCCGATGGCACGCTAAACCATAAGTTGCAGGCACCTTTTACGGTTATGATTCTGAAACCAACAGGAGAAACCATTGGCGAGGCGGTTTTTGAAGGCTCGAAATACAATTTTCTTGATTTTTTTGTTACCTCTCAGGGGGTTTTGATGAGTAAAGAAAATTCGTTTAACACCGAAAACGAGGAAGAACTATACTCATTTGATTTAATACGTTTTAAACTATGAAGCGCTGGTGTGTTGTAATTTTTTACGGCATACTGTTTAATACTGTATGCGGACAGGAAAAGGAGGATTTATACTATGCGCAACCACCAAATACCGGTTTATACCTGGGGTTTTTATATGTAAATGAAGAAAACTTTGTGTTAGCCGGATTGAACACACTGTATTTATTCAATCACCAAAAACTTCTGGCCGATACATTGCCGTTATCCATAAACCGGGTCATATCGTATGCAGATAACGTTATGCATCTAACCCTTGTGGATGCCCATACGTTAAGCGTGGCTACCCTTAACCGCACCTTGTTAATCAACATTAAAAACAATAAATTTTTTATTCAGGAAGACTACGCAACTAAAACACTTGCCCGGCAATTGGGTAAATACGATTTGTTTATACTGTTTAAGGCGGGTCTGCTGGCCCGAACAACAAAAGGTAAATCTTTTGGATATCAGTACTTTACCCGTTTGGGCAATGGGGGTTTTTCTAAGCTTGGCGAACCCATTTGGGCGAAGGGTCCCGCTTTCGTTACCTTTCTGGGTAGTGAAATAATCGGATTTACCAAATACCAGGTGCTTGGTAATGATGTGTTTCTGTTTGATAGAAGAAGAAACAAGCTTACGGTGCTTAACACCCTGAACGGGTCATATACTGAAATTCCTCTGCCAGAACTGAATCCTGAAGATGAAGCACATGAATTTTTTATTGACAAACAAACAAAACGACTCTATTTGGTAAAACTAACTCGTGATGAAGGAAGCCGGGTGTTTGAGATGTCTAAAGAGGCCCACACTATTACCGAAAAAGCACTTATTAAGTACAAGGTGCGGGGTGTTTATAATGGCAAATGCTATGTTTCCGGTTTCTTCGATGGGGCTGCAGCGCATTATCTGATACCTCTTTACGGTAAAAATAATGATTTACGATTCATTGATAATGAGTAAAGCTGTGCGCAGTATCATGGGTTTTGACTTTGTTTTCTGTGCTGCACTGTTATTACAATGCACCACTGGAAAACGGGATCAGATTGAAAGAAATTTTGAAAGGTATATGTTAAATGTGTTTAACAAAAGCTGTAAAACACATACAACAAAAGTAAATTATTATGTTATCAATACAAATGAATGTGAAGAGTGCGTAGATGCGCATTTCAGAGCAATAGGATTTCATCAATTTGATAAATCAACCGTAATTATTATTGTGGGTAAAATTTATAAAACTGAATGGGTAGAAACAATTGATATGGTTGCAAAGAAGGGTGTTGTTGTGCTAAAGGATGAAAAAGGGGAGGGAATGAGATATAACTTTGGTTTAATGAAACCCATTTTGTTAAAATTTGAAAACGGAAAACTGAAGGATTTTATCAAGATTGAAGATAAAGAAATACTTTCGATCATTACCCGACTTTAAAACAGAGTAATTATGAATAACGATAAGCTGCCAGGTGAAATGTTATTCAAGTTTTAAACCGTGAAAGAAATTCTGCTAATTAAATGCGATATTCACCCCTGCACACCTCACCGGCCGGTCGCCCGCAGGGGCAGCCGGTGAGGCGCACCGGAGGGGTGATAGAGCCTCAAAATTCTATGCTTATGAAACTTTTGAAGATTACCCTGATTGTATTCTTTTTAGCAACTGCTTTTCAAGCAGAAAATGTGGAGGCGGCGTGCAATGACAATCCCTCAACTCCTAATAATGGTTGGTGTGTTCCGGATGGATGGGGAGGACAAAAATGCACCACTTGGCCAGATACTTGCAATTGCACTTGTGATCAGCCACCCCTGATAATTGTTTAAATGGATAACCCATTATCTAATGTAATAATGGGGTGTACTTAATTTGCTTCTTAAGGTTAGTTAAGATGGGTAAATTGCTTATTGTACTGTGGTTACTCTTCATAACTATTGGTTGCTATTACCAAACACCTGTCAATTGTATCGACCGTCAGGACTATGAACTTGTGCTATCAGGTGAAGAAGTTTATCCTTTGGATAGTTCCAGCACTTTCCGTCCGACGGCTGTATATACTTATAACGTAGAGTCCGAAACTCCGTTTTTAATTGTAGATAATGAGCAACTTGGAAGAATAGATATTTATAATTATAAAACCAAGCAATTGCACAAGCGTATCCAACTTACGGGTGAGGGTCCTAATGGGATAAAGTACCGGCCCTCAGGTTATTTTTTTCACAATATGGATTCTATTTTTTTGTTTTTTAATGTTACTCAGGAGCTTTACCTTATTGATAGCAGTGGAGTAATTAAAAACAAAATGGGGCCACTAACCAAGTGGACTGAACAGTTCAAAATTCCAACCATTGATGTTTCAGGAGGGATGAAGCCTCTGCTCAGAAAGAATAAAATAGAGTTTTGCACGTATGGGTTGGCTTCCAGCAATGGAAAAGCGGGAGTTATTTATGATTTGGTAAAACAAACCATCAGATCTCCCTATACGTTACCCGCTATTTACAAAAGAGGTTGGTGGAGTGGTTTACTGTATGACCGGTTTGGACAGGCTTACAATGAAGAAGAAAATCTAGTTGTTCTTAGCTATGGTGCAGATAAATTCATTTACATCGTGAATCAACACGGAGAGGTAAGAAAAGAGTGTGCATCCAGCCGATATCTTCCTGAACAGCTGAAACCTTATGCTACTGAGGTAAAAAGTTTAGACGTTAATTATCAGAAATTGTGGAAACATGAAGCACTTCAAGGTTCATATTCAACTATTATATATGATCGGTGGCGGGAAGTTTATTACCGTGTGGCTTTCCGCCCGTTAAGCGAGTCCGAATATACGTCACCACACCTGGTGTGGTCCAAGCCAGTTATTATCATCCTGGATAAGCAGTTCAAGAAAATAGGTGAATCAGTTCTTCCACAAGGCTATTATTATGCGATACATTATGTTACGCCTGAGGGTATTTACTTTGTGAACAGGGATGCATATGACCGGAATGATAATTTCATGTCCTTTGGTCGGTTTAGTCTTCAAAAGGTAATGTAATCTTTTATGGTTCAGGTGCTCTTATTTGTTTGCGTGGGTATTGTACATTCGTATTTCCTGCAATCAACCGAAAAAGTGTTTAGGAATGACGACTTCTGTATTCGATATAGTGTAAAGCCGGAGGGAGATGTTCTAAGAGTGATGGGAGAAATTTCTGAGCGATCGAGTGGAAAGGCAGTTACTGGCATGAATATTTGGGCAGCATGTTCAAATGCTAACGGCACAACTTCTGGAACTGTTCCGAACGTTGAGGGTAAGTTTGTGCTGCTTATTCCGACTTCTTGCAAAGAAGTCAACTTTTTGAAATATGGGTATCAAAAGATAGTGTTGCGTTTAAATTTGGAATAGGTCGAGCAATTTAAGCTGTGAAGTCTGTTAAGCTTTGAGGCTGGAAACGATAGTTAAGTGGATCTTTAATTATTTTTCCTGCAGTGCAAGTAAATTGCACTGTAACCGGTTTACGTGGTATTAGCACTTCACCCCTGCACACCTCACCGGCCGGTCGCCCGCAGGGGCAGCCGGTGGGGCGCTCCGGAGGGGGGTGGGTGGATAATTAATTTTTTATGATATGAAATTCTTTCTAAGTTTAATGGTAATCGTTCTGGGCTGTGCGTTATCCAATACTGCCAGGGCTTCGTGCTCTAGACAGTAAATCTCACTTATTTGTTGATGATCCCGTTTCGGGAAACTTGATTTTGGTTGATGATGAGGGAAAATTGATAAAACAAATAAACAGAAAGGGCAATGAACCAGATAGTTACAGCGAAATTACTGCATTTCAGATAAGTAATGACAAGGCTATTACCGTATATGATTTTCAAAGGCAAAATTTCCTGTACTTCTCACCGGCAGGTGGATCCCTTACAACCCGGAAAATGCCCTACAATTTCAGGAATTTTATTTTTTATAAAGACTATCTCTTTTTGTTTACAGCCAAACACAGAAATGTGGTTAACCATCAAACTTTAAGCTACGATGTATTAATTGTTAAAAACGATACATTGGTAGACCATTATTTCCGTTTCAATCCTGATCATTACACGGGGCTGCGGATTCATACACAAAAACCATTTTTTAAGTGGCGTGAAGGGATAATTTTCTCCGACATTTTCCGGGATACCATATATTATTTCGAATCACGTTTACCCCGGCCGGTTTACCGGTTTGTTTACAGAAATAAACCCTTGCCGTCAGGTTATTATGAAAACGGACATGAAGAATTACTGCAAAAAATGCTGCACGATAAACATACAATTAAGCCTTATGACTTTGGGGCGTACGTAATAGGGATTAATGACAGGGTTATTTTGTATAATTACATTCATAATGGAACAAAGTACTTCAGCGTATTTAATCTTCGCGACAGGTCGTCAAGGAATTTTACCTTTAATACGGATGATGCAGACATTAACAGGTTACTGATGCCTTTTTATTCCTGTGGCGATGAATTTGTAACGGTTGTTCCCAAATACGTTATCGAAAAGGTTCTGGACAATTCAAACCACAACAAAATAGATGGTTTGCGCCTTAAGCTTCAATATCTGCAGGATGCCGAGCATCCTGTTATAGTTAAATATGCGTTTTAATAGATCAATTATAACCTTTTAAACTTACTCCTGCCGGCTAACCGATTGTTGTTGGATATAAAACGAGAAATTACTTATGAAGGGGAAAATTATATTGATTCAACGATTAATTTAATTGCTTACTTTAAAGGCGGCAGACCGGTAAACTACAACCTGGTTATCAACTTGCTGGCCCGGTCATTAAACCTTTCTGTTAGCCATAATTCACTCACCGGGCTTTCAAATCGCATTTGTTTTACAAAATTTGTAAACCTTTTGCAGGTTAACGAATACAACAGGCTGGATCAGGAGGGGGCGGTGGTAAGTATTACCCATCCCACGCCTGTATTTCTGGCAGGGTTGCTAAGCCGGCACTACAGGCAAAATTTCTCTGCAGAAAACGATTCGATAGCATGGCCGGGCACCCTGCAAATAGATCTTTCTGCCAAACCCCCGCTGGGTAGTATTGCCCGGCAGATGGACATGCAGGTCGACACAGCCCGGATAAAGTTTGCTGCCAGAAAGATAAGCCCGCAATAGGGTTATGTGGTCGTGGCCCTGACCTTGCGGCCGGCACTCGTCAACGCATGCTGCCCGTTAGCAGTACGGTGTAAAAATGCGCAAATCATTTCTTTCTGAAACCTAATTTTCTACCTTTGCGTCCGGATTTTAAAAACCCTTAAAATCAGGCTCGTAATGCCCTCTTTTTTACTGATATTCAAACGTTTAGCTCTTCTTCCGGCACTGGCTGCTGCCTTGCTTTACGCTCCCCGGCTTTATGCTTCCGAAAGTACCGCTGCCGGCGGATTTGATGTGGGCGAAGTTATTCTGCACCACGTTAAAGATGATCACGTGTGGCACTTCTGGGATGGCCACTACGGAACATTATATCTGCCCGTTATTGTGTATACCAAAGAAAAGGGATGGGAAATATTCTCTTCGCGGAATTTTTATGATGAACATCACAATCTGGTAGAATACAACGGCTACCGCATGGAGCATGGCCACATCTATCTGGCCGAAACCGGTAAGCCCGTTCTGGATTTATCCATTACCAAAAACGTTGCCATGCTTTTTATTAATGCCGTCCTGCTGTTGGCGGTGTTTGCGGCAGTGGCCAGGGGCTATGCGCAAAACAAGGGCCGTGCCCCCAGGGGAATACAATCGTTTTTTGAGCCCATAATTGTATTTGTGCGCGATGAAATTGTAAAGCCCAACATCGGGCATCATTACGAAAAATATTTGCCTTATCTGCTCTCGCTGTTTTTCTTCATATTGTTTGGAAACCTGTTGGGTCTGTTGCCCGGTGCCGGCAATCTTACCGGCAATATTGCCGTAACCATGACGCTGGCCGTCTTTACTTTTCTTATTACCAACTTCAGCGGCAACAAAGCCTACTGGGGCCACATCTTCTGGACACCCGGTGTACCCTTCCTGCTGCGCTTTGTAATTCTGCCGGTGGAAATCGTGGGGTTGTTTACCAAACCCTTCTCGCTCATGATTCGTCTGTTTGTGGCCATAACCGCCGGGCATATTGTGCTGTTAAGCCTTATTAGCCTGGCCTTTATATTTCAAAGCATTGCTGTAGGGCTGGTATCCAGCCTTATCGTATTGTTTATTAATCTTATTGAGTTGCTGGTGGCCGGTATTCAGGCCTATGTATTCACGTTGTTTACATCGTTGTACATAGGCATGGCCGTAGCCGACCACGACCATCATTAAGATAAAGACATTAAGATATCCCGTATCGCAGTAGGTGCGGGTTTTGTTTAACTTTAACTATATACACACATGCTAACAGCACTTTTATTGGACATCAGCTACGCCATTATGGGCGCAGGTATCGGTGCCGGCCTGGCAGCAATTGGCGCAGGTATTGGCATTGGTCGCATTGGCGGTTCGGCCATGGAAGGCATGGCGCGACAGCCCGAGGCATCCGGAAAAATTCAGGGTGCCATGCTGATTATCGCTGCCCTTATTGAGGTGGCCGCCCTGTTTGCGCTGGTAATTTGCCTGCTGATTTCCTTCAAAGGCTAATGCCCGAAAGAACCTGACAACGGCAATGGGCCGTACAGGTTCTTTCTTTTTGCTTTTGTTGTAGGCTAAACAAACTTTAAAACTATGGATTTACTTACTCCGGGAACGGGACTAATCATCTGGCAGGCATTCGTGTTTTTGCTGCTGGTTTTTCTACTGGCAAAGTTTGCCTGGAAACCTATTCTTAACTCGCTTAAAGAGCGCGAAACCTCTATTCAACAGGCTCTCGAGGCAGCCGAAAAAGCCCGTGCCGAAATGGCGCACCTGCAGGCCAACAACGAAAAGCTGCTGCAGGAGGCCCGTAATGAGCGTGATAAAATACTGAAAGAGGCCCGCCAAACTGCCAACCGCCTGGTAGAAGAGGCCCGCACCGAAGCGCGCCTTGCTGCCGACAAGATTGTTAACGATGCCCGCCAGGCCATACAGCTTGAAAAGCAGGCCGCCCTGCGCGAAGTAAAAGTACAGGTGGCGCGTTTTTCAATTCAAATTGCCGAAAAACTCCTTAAGAAAAACCTGGAAAACGATAATGCCCAGAAAGAACTGATTGAAACCTATCTGAAAGACATTTCAGTGAACTAACTATGGCCTATTCGCGCGTTGCCTACCGTTACGTTAAATCGCTGCTGCAACTGGCAGTAGAACAAAATGCACTCGAAGCGGTGCATGCCGATATGCTGCTGTTCGACCGCGTATGCCGGCAAAACCGCGCCTTTACCCTCATGCTCCGCAATCCGGTAATCCGGCATGACAGGAAAAAAGATGTGCTCACCGCACTCTTCAGCGGAAAGGTACACGCCCTGACCATGGCCTTTTTTGATATTATTACCCGCAAAAACCGCGAACCCCTGTTGCCTGAAATAGCCCGGCAGTTTCATCAGGCTTACAACGAATACAAAGGCATTGTATCGGCTACGCTCGAAACAGCCGTGGCGCCCGATGCGGAATTGCTGGAAGAGTTTAAAAAGATCATCCGCAAAATCAGCCGCAAAAACGAAGTGGAGCTGCACACCAAAACCGACCCCCGTTTAATAGGCGGCTTTGTACTAACCGTAAACGACCTGCAGGTGGATGCGGCCATCAGCAACCGCCTTAAAACATTGGAACGTGAACTAACCCATAACCCCTATATAAAATCATTCTGAAACCACAGCATTAATTCTAAACCTTAAGAAAATTATGGCAGATATCAGACCCGAAGAAGTATCAGCAATATTGCGCGAGCAACTGGCACAGGCCCGTACCGATGCCGAATTGGAAGAGGTAGGCACGGTGTTATCGGTTGGTGATGGGGTGGCCCGCATTTACGGCCTCACCCAGGCACAGGCAGGCGAGCTGCTGGAATTTGAAAACGGCCTGCGCGCCATGGTGCTGAACCTCGAAGAAGATAATGTGGGTGCAGTATTATTTGGCGACTCCAAGGGTGTTCACGAAGGCGACACCGTAAAACGAACCGGCAAAATTGCCTCGGTTCTGGTTGGCGAAGGTATGCTGGGGCGTGTGGTAAATACCCTGGGCGAACCCGTTGACGGTAAAGGTCCCATTACCGGCGAGTTGTTCGAAATGCCCCTGGAACGTAAAGCCCCCGGCGTAATTTACCGCCAGCCCGTAAACGAACCCCTCCAAACCGGCATCAAGGCAATCGACTCAATGATCCCTATTGGCCGCGGGCAACGCGAACTTATTATTGGCGACCGCCAGACCGGCAAAACCGCTGTTGCCGTAGATACCATCATTAATCAGCGCGAGTTTTACGAAAAGGGAGAGCCGGTTTACTGCATTTATGTGGCAATCGGCCAGAAAGGCTCTACCGTGGCACAGGTTGCTGCAGCCCTCGAAAAAGCAGGCGCCCTGCCTTACACCATTATCGTTTCGGCCACCGCATCCGATCCCGCACCCATGCAGTTCTTTGCTCCCTTTACCGGGGCGGCCATCGGTGAGTACTTCCGCGATACCGGCCGCCCTGCGCTGGTAATTTATGACGACCTGTCGAAACAGGCTGTGGCCTACCGCGAGGTGTCGTTGCTGCTGCGCAGACCCCCGGGACGTGAAGCCTACCCGGGCGACATCTTTTATCTGCACAGCCGCCTGCTGGAACGGGCCGCCAAAATCATCAACGATGATTCGGTTGCCCGCAACATGAATGACCTGCCCCCCTCTTTAAAGGGAAAAGTAAAAGGCGGAGGATCGCTCACAGCCTTGCCCATCATTGAAACCCAGGCCGGTGATGTGTCGGCCTACATCCCCACCAACGTTATTTCCATTACCGACGGGCAGATATTTCTTGAAACCAACCTGTTTAACGCAGGGGTACGTCCGGCAATTAACGTTGGTATTTCCGTTTCGCGTGTGGGAGGTGCCGCCCAGATAAAATCCATGAAGAAAGTGGCAGGAACACTTAAGCTGGATCAGGCCCAGTTTCGCGAACTGGAAGCATTTGCCAAATTTGGCTCCGACCTCGATGCGGCCACACGCCTTACCATTGAACGCGGCCGAAGAAATACCGAGGTGCTCAAACAGGATCAATATTCGCCTGTACCGGTCGAGGAGCAGGTAGCCATTATTGCCGCGTCAACACGTGGTTATCTGGATAAGGTACCCGTACCCAGGGTGCGCGAATTTGAAAAAGAATTTCTGGAGCGCATGCGCACCAGCCACCGCGATACACTAAACAACCTGCGCGCCGGTAAACTGGAAGATACCGACCTTGAGGTGATAAAAACCGTGGCGCTGGAAATTGCCTCGCGCTACGCAGCCTGAACGGTATAAATTTATTGCGTTATGCCCAGCCTGAAAGAAGTAAAAATGCGCATCAATTCGGTGGTCTCGACCCAGCAGATCACCAAGGCCATGAAAATGGTGGCGGCTGCCAAACTGCGCAAGTCACAGGACCGCATTCTTCAGATGCGGCCGTATGCAAAGAAAATGAACGATATCCTCCGGAATCTTTCATTGGCCGATACACAGGAGGCTTCCCTTAAATGGTACAGCGCTTCGCGCGAGGTAAATAAGGTGTTGTTGGTGGTAATTACTTCCGACCGGGGCCTGTGCGGATCGTTCAACAGCAACGTATTTAAAGGAGTGATCCGCCTTATAGAAGACCAGTACGCAGCCATACACCGCAGGGGTAACCTCGCCATTATGCCAATTGGCAAAAAGGCCATGGATTATTTCAGTAAGCGGAAATACCCGGTTATAGGCGACTACGCCCTGCTTTTTTCGGGGCTGAATTTTGAAAGCGCTGCCCGTGCAGCCGATTTTCTGATGGAAAGCTACCGTACAGGCAGGTTCGACCGGATTGATATTGTCTACAACGAATTCAAAAACGTAGCCACCCAAATTCTCCGCACCGAACAATACCTGCCGGTGCTGGCACAGGTTGGCACCAAAACCACAGCCCGCATTGATTATATCTACCAGCCCGAAAGTGCTGCGGTAATGGAAGGCTTAATACCCAAATCGCTGCGCGTGCAACTGTTCAAAGCCCTGCTCGACTCGAATGCTGCCGAAAACGGTGCCCGCATGACGGCCATGGATAAAGCCACCGAAAATGCAGGTGAGCTGCTTAAGGAACTGCGCCTTAGCTACAACCGAACCCGTCAGGCTGCCATCACAAAAGAAATTCTCGAAATTGTTGGCGGGGCCGAAGCACTGAAATCCTCCTGACGACCTCTTTACAAGGTAACGTTCAAAACATGCCAAAGAGCCTGCGGGCTCTTTTTTGTTTCTGCTGCATTGCCTCCGTACCGGTGCCGACGCAAAGCCATGCAGTAGGAATAATATGCTTTATATGCTATATTGCACATTCGGACCCTCGGTATAATGCTTAAACAACCGAAACTTCCATGCAGGATTTCATATCCCGGATTCCCGCAGTAGTATTCTCCTGCGTTCTTCAACCGGATAACACAACACGGCTTGTTTATATAAGCGAAACCTGCCAGACACTCCTGGGGCTGTCGGCTGCCGAAATATTACAGCACTATGCATCCTGTAAGGAAATGATTTATCCGGACGACCACGAAAGATTTATCCAAACCGTGGCCGAAGCCAGCCAGCGGCGCATTGAATGGCAGTGGGAGGGCCGCCTTAAACTAAACAATACGGTTAGATGGGTAGAAATACGTTCCGGCCGTCCACTTGAAACCGGTAACCTTACCTATACCGGAATTATTCTGGATATAGATGACCGCAAAAAGCAGGAAGAAGAAAGAGTTAAGAAAAGCGAGACCCTTTTTAACCGGCTGTTCAATAACGTGCCGGTTGCCCTGGTGCTGCTGGACGAAAAAGGAAAAGTGCTGCTGGTAAACCGCGGATTTAACGAAATGTTCGGGTATGAGCTTTTTGAATTGCGCGGAAAAAACCTGAACGACTTTATAGTGCCCGAAAATCTGCACCACGAAGGGATTGACCTCAACAACCTCATTACCTCAAATAACCCTATAAGTATCGAAACCGTGCGGAAGCACCGAAGCGGAAAGCTGATTAATGTAATACTGTATGGCGTGCCGGTAACACTCGAAGATAAAACCATAGGCATCTATGGGGTGTATGTGGATATTTCGGACCGGAAGAAGATTGAAGAGGAGCTTAAAATACGAAATGCCGAGCTGGATAATTTCGTTTACAAGGTTTCGCACGATCTTCGCGCACCCCTGTCGTCGGTACTGGGACTGGTTAACCTGGCCAGGCTGCCCGGCAATACCGATGACCCGCGCATGTATATTAAAATTATTGGCGAAAAGATTACGGCCCTCGATCGTTTTATAAGCGACATCCTGAGCCACGCCAAAAACCTGAAAATGGAAATACACGTGGCCCGGATAGAATTTGTCGAATTGCTTTCCAAAACTTTCTCAGACTTAAGTTATCTGCCCGGCGCAAACCAGACGGAACTTAACACCCATGTTACAGGTGAAGCCTTTTTCAGCGACCCCTGGCGTTTAAGTGAAATTTTCCGCAACCTGGTATCGAATGCCATAAAATACCGGAACAAACAATTGGATAAGCCGCAGATAAATGTGCACATACATACCACCGCCCGGCAGTGCCACATTAGGTTTGCGGATAACGGCATTGGTATTGCCGAGGCCGAACTGGATAAAATTTTCAACATGTTCTACCGGGCCTCCGAACAATCAGAAGGCTCGGGCATCGGATTGTACATTGTAAAAAATGCGGTTGAAAAACTCAACGGACGCATCAGCGTGTCCAGCTCGCCAGGCTTCGGCACCACATTCGAAATATGGCTTCCCAACATGGCACAACAAACGGAGGAAATACAATACCGCCACACACACAGGTCATGAAACTGGTTGAAGTTAAAACAAAGGCTCAGGTGCGCGAATTTCTGCATCTGCCGGTAAGGCTGTATCGCAATGTAAAACAGTGGATTCGCCCGCTCGATAAAGATATCGAATCGGTGTTCGATCCGGATAAAAACAAAACCTTTCAGCATGGTGAATGCACCCGGTGGATTCTGCAAAACAGCGAGGGAGAAACCATTGGGCGCGTTGCCGCTTTTGTGAATCAAAAAACCGTAAACAAAGGAAACGATCAGCCCACGGGGGGCATGGGCTTTTTTGAATGCATCGATAACCAGGAAGCAGCCTTTATGCTGTTCGATCAATGCAAACAATGGCTTGCCCAGCGAGGTATGGAAGCGATGGATGGCCCGATTAATTTCGGCAACCGCGACCGCTGGTGGGGACTACTCGTGGAAGGATTTGACCGCGAACCAAACTACCAGTGCAACTACAACTTTCCGTATTACAAAACCCTGTTCGAAGCCTACGGGTTTCAGGTATATTTTTATCAGCTAACTTTTGGCAGGCCCATAATGGGGCCGCTCGATCAGCGTTTGTACGAAAAAGCCGAACTGGCCTTCGCCAACCCCGATTATGCGTTTGGCCATCCCGATAAAATTGTTACCGATAAACTGGCCGAAGAAATACGGCAGGTGTATAACCGCGCATGGGCCAAACGCGGAGAAATACCCGAACTAACCCAACATCAGGCACGTGTTCTGGTAAGGCAAATGAAACCCATTCTGGATAAACGACTTATCTGGTTTGGATATTATAAAGGCGAACCCATAGCCTTTTTTATATCATTACCTGAACTGAACCAGATTATTAAACACCTTAACGGACAGTTCCATCTGCTGGCCAAACTTAAATTTCTGTGGCACAAATGGAGGGGTACCAACAAAAAAGCATATGGAGTATTGTTTGGTGTAGTACCCGAACATCAGGGCAAAGGTGTGGATGGCGCCATCATTGAATCCTTTAGACGCATGGCCCAGAAAGATTCCTTTCCTTATGTTGATTATGAGATGAACTGGATTGGCGATTTTAACCCGAAAATGCTTCGGGTTGCCGAACAGGTAACTCCCCACGTGGTAAAACGGCATGCCACCTACCGCAAACTATTCGATGAGTCCAGGCCCTTTAAAAGGTTTCCCATCATCTCCTAGGGTTATGAAGAACGATACGGAAGAAACCAGATCAGGCTTCCTTTTCAAAAATATACTGCGCGGAATATTGTGGTTTGCCGTGGTCATTGCTGTATTTCTTCTGGCAGAAGAATACATTCGTTCGGCCTTTCAAAGCGATATTGAGGCCCTGCAGGACAAACCCGTACTGCTTTTCATGGTGTTTTTTGCCAGTGAGGTGCTGTTTGGCTTAATCCCTCCCGAGTTTTTTATGCTGCTCTGGATGCTGCATAAGGTTTCTCTGGCGGAGTATATCATTAACCTAAGTGTGCTGACGGTACTTTCTTACCTGGCCGGCATTATCGGGTACCTTATTGGCAATAATTTTTCACGTACCCGGGCGTATAAAAAGCTCTATGTGCGTTACTTGCTGCAATACGAGCATCAGCTCAGACGGTATGGATTGTTTTTGGTACTGGTTGCAGCCATAACACCCATACCGTATTCTGCAACCTGCATGCTGGCGGGCTCGGTAAACCTGTCGTTCCGCGACTTTTTGCTGATAAGCATCGCCCGCATCGTGCGCTTTGCCGCTTACGGTTATCTGGTATGGGCTTTCCCCAACTGGTTTTCGGCCTGATATCAGCTTTTTTTCACCGGGCAGGTATTGATGCCAAACAATGTATATAACGGGCAAAAGCTCACCAAACTTGTAAGCACAAACACACCGGCCAAAATCAGCAGCACCAGCCCTATGGTGCCGGTAACCGTTCCGGAAAAGTAAAGCGCTGCCACAATAATGGCGATAACCGTGCGAATGATGCGGTCGGCATTACCCATGTTTTTTTTCATAATCGTTAAGGTTTAAAGTTTTCCACAATAAGGGCCAGTAACCAGGCCACAGCCAGGCAGGTTAAGCATACAAAAAACCACTTGACCGCCCGGGTTTTCATATGTAAATAGTACCCTAAATTACCCCCGGGCCGGCTGGCTTTCGGTAACTTTAGTCACGCACATCCATGATTTTTATCACCACATTATGAAGCCTCAATCTTTTACCCTTTTGCTCGTAAGTATAGCTGCACAGTTTTGTGCAGCGCAGGCTGTTTTGCCAGCAAAAAAAATAGCAGCAGCAAAGAAAGAAATTATTTCATCGGTCGATTTGCGGTATAATCAATACCGCGATATAGCCCTGAACATCTGGCAATTTGCCGAAGTTGGCTATCAGGAATATAAAAGCTCGGCATTGCTTCAGGAAACACTTAAAAATGCAGGTTTTACCGTACAAAATGGTGTAGCCGGAATACCAACAGCCTTTGTAGCCACGGCTGGCAGCGGTAAACCGGTAATAGGCATATTGGCTGAGTTCGATGCCCTGCCCGGTTTATCGCAACAGGCTGTTCCGGAAAAGAGGCCCATGCCCGGACTTGATGCCGGCCATGCCTGCGGGCATCACCTTTTTGGCACAGCCTCGGTAGCTGCGGCTATTGCGTTGAAAGAGCAAATGGAAAAAAACGGACTCAAGGGCACGGTTAAAATATTTGGCACCCCTGCCGAAGAAGGCGGGGGTGGTAAGGTGTACATGGTGCGTGAAGGTCTTTTTAACGATGTAGATGCTGTGCTGCACTGGCACCCGGGCAGCCGCAATGCCGCCAACCCTTCCGGTTCGCTGGCCAATATTTCGGCCAAGTTTCGTTTTTATGGCTTGTCGGCCCATGCTGCTGGCGCACCCGAGCGGGGCCGCTCGGCACTGGATGCCGTAGAGGCCATGAATTACATGGTAAACCTTATGCGCGAGCATATTCCGTCCGATACCCGCATACATTATGTTATAACCGATGGAGGTAAAGCTCCCAATGTAGTTCCCGATTATGCCGAGGTGTATTACTACGCCCGTCATCCGAAACGCGATGTACTGGCCGGTATATTTGAGCGAATTAAAAAAGTAGCCGAAGGCGCTGCCCTGGGAACCGAAACGCGTATGGAATTTGAAATCATTAACGGAGTGTACGACCTTCTGCCCAACGAACCACTGGCCCGGCTTATGTATGCCAATCTGGTACAGGTAGGAGGCGTGCACTACACCCCGGAAGAGGTGGAGTTCGGAAAAAAAATTCAACAAACCCTTATCGGTAATAGTCCAGAAATTGCCACGGCCGCAAAAATAGATAGCTTTAACCCTGCAGCACAGGGCAGCGGAGGCTCGACCGATGTAGGCGACATTAGTTACGTGGTACCAACCGCGGGACTGGTAACCGCCACGTGGATACCCGGCGTTCCGGCACATAGCTGGCAGGCCGTGGCCTGCGGTGGAACTGACATCGGAGTTAAAGGGATGTTGGTGGCCGCCAAAACCCTGGCCCTTACGGCTCTTGACCTGTTCAACGACCCGGCCTATTTACAACAGGCGCGGGAGGATTACCGCAGGCGCCTTGGCCCGGATTTTAAATACCAGGCGCTGATTGGCGACCGGAAGCCACCTTTGGATTACCGAAAATAAACATGAACAGGGTAGTAATGTTTTGCTTTCTGGCAGCGTGAGCTGAAACACTTAAAGCACGGTGCGGCCAAAAGAATTACATGCCGGCCAGATGCGCATAAAGCGGAAATCCCAGCGTAATATTTAACGGAAAAGTAATGGCCAGGGCCATTGGCAAAAAAATACCCGGGTTGGCCTGCGGTACACTTACCTTGATGGCAGCCGGTACGGCAATGTACGAAGCACTGGCAGCCAGTACGCCAAACATAAAACGGTTGGATACATCGTCCGTAAACATGCTGCTAAGCAAAGTAGCCCCCGTGCCGTTGAAAAGCGGTATAAGTAAGGCAAAAACAACCGGAAACCAGCCGTACTGAAAGAAGTTGCGCAGTTTTCGGCCGCTTTCTATCCCCATATCGAGTAAAAAAATAGCCAGAAAGCCCTTGAACAAATCGGTAGTAAACGGTTTAATGCCCTGGGCCTGTTCTGCACTGGCCAGGACACCAATTATTAAACTGCCCAGAATCAACATAACACTGCCGTTGGTTAAGGCGTGTTTCAGGGCATCTCGTTTCCGGATACGCTGAAATTGCGATGCCGGTGCAAATGCATTTATCAAAATAAGTCCGCTTACAATGGCTGGTGCTTCCATCAGGGCCATAACAGCAACCATGTGACCGTGTAAATGTTCATGGTGGGTTTCCAGATAGGCTGTAGCCGTTATGAATGTTACGGCACTAATCGAACCATACGATGCCGCTATGGCGCCGGCATCGTAAACAGAAAAGCGCTTTCTTAAAATAAAGAAAGTATACACCGGAATCAATAACGATAACAGCATGCCAAAAAGCAGTGAAATAAACATCTCTGTACTGGGCGTTTCATGAGCCAGCTCCTGCCCGCCGCGAAATCCTATTGAAAACAATAAATACAGCGATATGAACTTTGAAGAGTTATGAGGTATTTCCAGGTCGCTTTTTAAGATTACCGCCAAAATACCCAGCATAAAAAACAACAAGGCCGGATTGGTAAGATTTTCAATCAGTAACGTGGGGCTCATAGATCAGGGATTACAGTAGTCACAATAAGCGGCATCGGCCCGGTGTGCTCCATGCATTATGGGTCGTTCTTCGGCATAGCCGCACGCTGCACAACACAACACCCGCGCTTTGGCAAGCCGGGTAGGCGCACCACACCAGTTGCAGGGCAGGCCGGGCACTATATCGGTTTCGGCAAAGCCATAGGCTTGGCACGCCGGGCAGCGGCGCAGTAGTAAAAGGGCCAGCTTACGGGCCGCCCGGTGAATGGCCTCCAGTCGGGTGGGATTAAACATCGCTCTCATGTCGGTTTCAGCGCCAACCGCTGGGTGCAATGCCCGTAACTTATTGAAATGATATTTCAGCAAGGCCCATGAACGCAGCCCTTTAATAAAAGCGGCCGGCTCGGGGGCGCGCAGTATGAGCGCATGGTGCGGAAATCCTGCCTGCAGGGCAAAGTCTTTAAGCTCCGGCCATGATACTACCCTGGTGCCCGCAAAGTTAGTATGAGTGGTGCGGTAACAAACCAGCCACTCCTGTAAGGTGTCGGGCGCCATCAGCATAAGCCACTCTTCGTTGAAGGGCACAAACGGCAGTGAGGGGTGAGGTCCGAAAGAGCCTTCGCTGGCCAGTACCGGTTCTTTCCTGCCGGTTAACTGTAAACCGGCCCTGCATTTTAAACGAAGCGCATCCACAGCCGTGCCGGTGCGGGGTATCTCACCGGTAAAAGTGCCGAACAAATCGGTGTTGATGCCATCTAACGCTTGGCAGTCGGCCCCCAACATGCGGTTTAATACCGGTGCAATAGCTTTTTCTTTGTGGTGTTGGGTTACTATCCAGATTCTTTTACCTGAAAAGGGGTTATCGCCCTTCATCAATCAGTTCAATGGAAACGGATGAAGCTATTTTTACCACGCAGCGTTTGCGCGCAGCTTCCTGCATAATGCGCAAAACTTTTTCCCGCTCGGCAAGCAATTCAGGAATGCGGTGTTTTGCAATGGCATCGGGCTGCCCAAGCTGTTCAATGGAGCTGAAATTATTTAATTCATGAAAGTGAATTTTGGATTGAATTAAAGAAAGCACAAGGTCTTTTGCCTCTTCGTAGGTGAACAGGCCGTCAACGAGATTGATACGGGTAATTTGCTGATTGGTTTTGGTTTTCATGATTTGGATTCGGTTTGATTTCGGATGATAAGCAGGGCGAAGACAATAGTAAGGCCGGTGGCCAGATTGGAAACAATGGGGCTGGAAGAACACAGCATACATCCTAACAGAACCACCAGCAAGGCGGGGAGCAGAGTTGATTTCAGCATAAGGCAGTTAATTATTGTCCCTGAGCAGCCGAAAAGGCCGGCTTTCCATTAAACACATACAAGTTTTCGGTTTTAATTACTTCAATTTTTGCCCTGCGTGCGCGCAAAAGCAACTGAATAATCTCGTCCGCATCAAATCCGTTTTCCGATGGCGGCATAAACCGGCACCGCCAATGATCGGTACAGAACGTTTCCGGAAATCCATCAGGGTAAACCTTGATGCCCCGGTTGGTAATGAGTTTTAGTTTGGCTTTTTCTGATTCAAGGGCTTTTAACAGGTTTGACAGCTCTTCGGGGTTTGTTCCGCGCCAGTGTACGAAAAGATCCACCCCGACCAGGGCTTTAGGTGTCGGGCTTTTTCGGGTATAGCGGGGTAAGTTTAGTGCGCCTTTACCATGGTATGATACCGCTTTCAGCGTTTGGGGCATTTTGCCCAGGTTGTTTATTACGGCATCGGCAAATTCTTTGGTTCCTACTTTTTTACGGCTTACACCTTCTTTGTAGATATCATAGGTATGTATGCCGTTTTCAATAGTTGTAAGCCAGGCGTTCTGCACCCTTTCAGCTACCTGGGTTTGTCCAACGTGGTTCAGCATCATAATGGCGGCCTGCAGCAATCCCGAGGGGTTAGCCAGGTTTTGTCCGGCGCGGCGTGGAGCCGATCCATGTATTGCTTCAAACATGGCGCATGTTTCGCCAATGTTTGCAGAGCCGGCAAGTCCCACCGAACCGGAAATTTGTGCGGCTACATCAGAAAGTACATCCCCATATAAGTTGGGCATTACCAATACATCAAAAGCTTCAGGGGTGTCAGCCAGTTTGGCAGCTCCTATGTCAACAATCCAATGTTCATTTTCTATATCCGGATATTCTTTCGCAATTTCTTCAAAAACCTGATGAAACAAGCCATCGGTTTGTTTCATGATGTTGTCTTTGGTAAAGCAGGTAACCTTTTTTCTGCCCTGCTGTCGGGCAAATTCAAAGGCATAACGGATAATTTTTTCACAACCCGGTCGGCTTATCAACTTCAGGCATTGTACCACTTCGTCTGTTTGCTGGTGCTCAATGCCGGCATACAGATCTTCTTCGTTTTCTCTTACAATTACCACATCCATAACCGGATGCTTGGTAGCAATGAAAGGATGGTAGCTTCGGCAAGGCCTTATATTTGCGTAAAGCCCCAGAAACTTACGGGTTGATACATTTAAACTTTTGTAACCACCACCTTGGGGTGTTGTAATGGGCGCCTTTAGAAAGATTTTGTTGCGCCTGATGATGTCCCACGATTCGGGAGCAATGCCTGACGCATTACCAGAAAGGTAAACTTTTTCGCCCACTTCAATTTCATCAATCTCCAGCTGAGCACCTGCTTCCAGAATTATGCGCAGGGTGGCGTCCATAATTTCCGGACCTATTCCATCGCCTTTGGCTATCGTTATGCGTGTCATATGCAATTGTCATGCAAAACTACGATTGGATAGATATATATTTTTATTTAACTTTAAAATGAAAAACATAAACGTAATTTATGAACTATACCTTGCATCAACTCCACATTTTTCTGAAGGTAACCGAGACCGGAAGTGTTACCAAAGCAGCTGAAGAATTGCATTTAACGCAGCCGGCAGTTTCTATTCAGCTCCGTAATTTTCAGGAGCAGTTCGATGTACCGCTGATAGAGTTGGTAGGTCGAAAAATTTTTGTAACCGATTTTGGAAAAGAAGTAGCTGCTTCAGCCAGAAATATCCTGGAAGAAGTGCAAAGCTTACGGAAGAAACTACATACCCATAAAGGACAACTGTTCGGAAAGCTTAAAATTTCGGTAGTATCTACGGGTAAGTATGTTATACCGCACTTTGTTGCCGGATTTGTACATAAACATCCTGGTGTGGACCTGGTAATTGATGTTACCAATAAAAGCCAGGTGCTAAAAAGCCTGGAGGATAATGAGGTTGACTTTTCGCTGGTTTCGCTGTTGCCGGTTACTTTAAAAACAGAACACTTGCCTTTATTACCGAACAAACTTTTTTTAGTGGGCAATACGCAAAGGCAGTTTTCTAAAAACCTGTATGGCGAGAAGCTATTGAGCGAGTTGCCACTTATTTTCCGCGAGCAGGGATCGGGCACGCGCGAAATAATGGAAAAATTTTTACGCAAACTAAACATAACGGTTATCCGCAAAATGGAGCTCACCTCAAACGAAGCAGTAAAACAAGCCGTATCATGCAGGCCTGGGTTATTCCATTATGCCCCTAATAGGCTTGCGTAATGAATTACTGAACAAACAGCTGCAGATTATTCCCGTTAAGGGTTTGCCTGTAAAAACCACGTGGCAACTTATATGGCTTAAAGGCAAAAAGCATTCACCTGTAGCCAGGGCATTTTTAAGTTATCTTAATAAAGAAAAGAATCATATCATTAACAAAACTTTCAGTTGGTTTGAGAATTTTGAATGAGCCGTTTTTCAGCGGGAACAAGGCGTTTCTTTTCCGCTGCGCGCTGCACTATGTTATTCTTGCTAAAGTACATGCGAAAATAATGGTCGGTGGCCCATGGGATGAACAGGTTTTTGAAATAGTTACTTTGCGGGTCACCGCTTTGTCCTGGCGCATTGGTAAACCAGCAGTTGTCCCAGTCGGCCACATCGGCCACGATGCGAAAGGTGGCGCCGTGGGTTTGGTTGTCGGCATTGCCGGTAACACCGGGCGTTGTTCCCGAGCCGCCGCGTGGTGCCGGCCCGCACTGTAAAGTGGCACGAAGCGAATCGTTAACGGCTGCATAAAGCGGATGTCTGATTAAAACATGGTGGTAATTTTCCTGTCCGTACTGCCATTGGTTCATGTCGGGCCCGAATTTCTTCTGCATGCGCCGGCAGGCTTCGTGCAGGGTGCCCATTAAAAAAGTGTCGCGGTTGCCCAATTCCTTTCGGTTGGCTTTAATCCATTCAATAACTTTTCTAACCGGTATGCTGCGGATTACCCCTTGTGCAGCGGGGGGTACAAAAATGCGGTGAGCTCGCTCCGTCAGGGTACGCTCCCACATCATATAAATACCGGCTTCAACTGAATGGGGGCCTAAGTGGCCGTTCCATTCAACAAGCATTTTTCTTGCCTTTTCGGTAACAGGGTGGTTGTGTTTAAGATTTTTAAGTAAGGCCGTAAGGTTTTTTGCCGGAAGCGAAGTGTAGTCGGTTTGCAAGGCCATCATATCAGCCACGGTAAATTTCGGTTTGCTGTGCAACACTTCGCGAATACGGTTGCCGCGGCTGCTGTCGGCCCACTGCCGGCCTACGGCATAGAGATGCGGATAATCGGCGGTTACCAGGTTTTCGTTGGCTGTAACCCAAAACCCATGTGGCGGATTAACAATGTTGGGCAGTTGCTTAACCGGCAGGTAGCCTTCCCATTCATATCGTCCGTCGCCTGGTACGGGCAGCAGGCCATCCCAGTTTTTTCTTATGGGTGCAATACCCACTACCTGCCAGCCAATGGTTCCGTTGCGGTCGGCCCATATCATGTTTTCACCGGGCAGGTAGCTGTACGAACAGGCATCGCGAAACTCTTCCCAGGAAGTGGCTGTATTCATCCGAAGGCTGGCCAGATACGGAGCACAGCCTTTTTCCAGCCAGGCGCATCTTACAGCGTAGGCGCGGTGGTTTTTGGCGTCTGTAAAAGTTACCGGACCATGCCGGGTGTACCGGTGCAGCACAACGGTATCGGGCATGTGCTTAATCTTAATGGTATCGTAAATAAGCCGCATATCTTCCCACTGGTTTTGATAACGGTATTGGTTGTGGTTTTCCGGATTAAGCTCATAAACCATCAAATCTTCCGAATCAATGCTGAAGACCGTAAGGCCCCAGGCTCCATAGTCGTTGTGCCCTATGGACACTCCCGGAATGGCCGGCTCGCCTCCTCCGGCCACATGCCAGCCCGGTGCTGAAAGGTGCACCATATATCGCAATGAGGGCATGGCAATAGCACGGTGTGGGTCGTTGGCCAGCAGCGGCATGCCGGTAACCGATCTGCTGCCCGATAACACCCAGTTGTTGCTGCCTATGCCGGCACTGTACAGGTGTCGAATATCGCGTTAGCAAGTTCGGCAAAGGCCGTATGGCCTGTTATCAGTCGCGGCGGAGCGGGTTGCCCGCCAAGGATTCCGGCAACATCTTCGGGCAGGAAAGATAAGGGGCTTACGGTAGGCTTCGTACAGTTCAATTACCGGGGCAAACAGGGCGTTCAGGTTAATGGCGGCATCGGGTTCAAGCTGTGGGATTTCCGGGCTCAAGCGGAATGAGGTCTTTTACTTTTTCGGAACCCAGCAGGGCTACTGCGCGAGCAAGTGTTAACTCTTCGGTAAGATTACCCACCAGGCCCTGGTGGCGCGAAACCACTACTTCGGGTGTCCATTTGCCGGGCAGGGTGTTAAGCCAGCGGAATTCGGGCGGAAGCAATTGCGGGTTTTGCAATACCTCATCTATCCGGGTGTTTATACCATCAACAAAGGCCCGGATAATCGCTTCGCCCCGGGGATGGTAGTGATTAAGCTCATCCTTAAGGTTACCCCGAAACTTAAACAACCGTGCACCTATATCGCGTTTAAGCTCGCGCTTGCCCAGCCATTCGGCTACGGTGCCGGTGGCCTGCCTGCGCCACAACTCCAGCTGAAAGAGCCTGTCGCGGGCAGCCGCATAGCCCTGGGCAAAGAACAGGTCATGCTCGTTCTGGGCGTAAATGTGATTAACACCGTTGGAGTCGCGGTAAATTTCCACGGGCTTATCCAGGCCTGTAAGGTATAACTCAATTGCAGGCTGTTGGTTGCCGGTACAGGCTGCCAGGTAAGCAAGTATCAGGCACAGGCAAAACAAACGATGCATGATGATTTAAATTGGCTTGTTGCACATTATGATGCCGCAATTTTCAGAACCGCTTCAACAAATCTGTCCAGATCGCGCGTAGCGGTGTACACATGCGGGGTTACCCGCACACAACTTATGTTCTCCCACTTAATGGCCGTGGTGTGAATCTGAAAGCCGTTAAACAGCCGGTTCACCACATCATTGGGGTCCATGCCATCTATTGAAAAGGTTCCGAGTGCACACGAATATTCAGGTTTTAGCGAAACATGCAATTTTATACGCTGATGTTTGGCCACTTTTTCGCACCAGTAATTTTTAAGGTAACGAAGCCGCTCTTCTTTTCTCCGGGCTCCTATGGCCAGATGAAAATCTATGGCCTGGCCAATGGCCTGCTCGGGGGCGAATGAGCGTGTGCCGAGGCTTTCGAATTTCCGGATGTTGCTTTCGGTAGGTTTGTCGTTGGGGAAGATGGGGAACAAGCCGGCAATATTTTCCTGCTTCACATACAGCATGCCGGTGCCAAAAGGAGCACTGAGCCATTTGTGGAGGCTGGTACCAAAATAATCGGGCCGGAAGTCAGAAATTCTGAAATCCATGTGCGCAAAGGTGTGTGCTCCATCTACTATAGAAATGATGTTTCGTTTGCGGGCTTCTTCGCAGAGTTTTTTAACGGGAAGTATCTGGCCGGTCCAGTTAATCATGTGGGTAATGTGCCATATCCGCGTTTTGGGTGTGGTGGCATTAACGAATTCGCGCAGTATCAGTTCATCATCTTCAACCGGCAGGTTCAGGTTAACCCATTTTATTTTAATGCCTTCGCGCAATTCTTTCTGTTTCCATGCATGCACCATGTTGGGGTAATCCTGGCGCGTCATTACAATTTCATCGCCTTTGTTCAGGGTAAGGCCATAGGTTACAATGCCAAGGGCTTCGGTAGTATTTCGGTTAATGGCAATTTCTTCGGCCGATACGCCGGCCAGGTTGGCCAGCTTTCTGCGCAGCGGCTCGCGGCCTTTGTCGAGTATCTGCCACATGTAGTACGTGGGAGCTTCGTTGCTCAGGTGGTAGTAGCGGTCAACGGCATCCTGAACTATTTTGGGCTGTGGGCTTACGCCACCGTTGTTCAGATTAAGTATGGTAGGCGAGGCCGTATACGCCTGTGCTATTGTGCTCCACAGGTCTTCATCGGTTATCGACTGGTCAAGCGGTAGTTTATTTAACCTTAGCAGGGCATCGCTTACGTCTTCGGCTATTGCGCGGGTGGCCAGCGGACCAAGGGCAAGTGCGCCGGCCAGACCTGCTGTTTTTCGGAAAAAAGATCTGCGGGTGCTCATAGGTTGCGGTTTAGGTTGACTGAAGGTACTGAATTTTTAATGCAACCTGCAGGCTTCAGCGTACCGGTGTGCTAATCTTTATTTAAAAGGAGAAAATCGATGGCCTTGCAGGCTTTTTTTATCCGTGACTCACCGCTGCCATAAATCTCAGCAAAAGAAACCCCCAACCTGATTATTTCCCGACGGTAGATGGAAAACAGCAGATCCCGTTTATCGGGGTGTTCGCGCTGCGGGTCGTCTTCCCAGGGAATATCCGGGTGGGTAAGCAGGTGAAGATCATAATGCCGGCCGCGCATTAAACCGATAATTTCCGGATGGCAACTCCCGTATTTGAATTCGCTCCATATTTTAATTACCAGCAGGTTGGTATCGCATATCAGTAAGCCACTGGCCTGCTGGATCAGCTCGTCTTCCCATTTTAACTGGCCGCGGGCAATAATCAGCAGGTCATCAGGCGTGTAGGGTCTGTCCAGCGAATTCAGGTAAGTGCGGGCGTATTCGGGAACCCATGCGGTGCGGTAATGCTGCGCCAGCTCCATGGCCAGCGCAGTTTTACCCGAACATTCCGGGCCCACTATGGCGATTCGTTTTACCTTTGGTCGTATATCGGTATTCATTTCGCACCAAAATGGCATATTTTGCTAACTTTCAGAAAATCAAAACAGCGTGAAACGCAGAACTGCAATTAAGCACATCAGTGCCGGCCTTACGGCAGGCCTGGCATTGCCTTCCTGGTTAAGCGCCTGCGTGCCCGATGAAAACGCCCCGGAAATAAACTATAACGGGGTAGTAGGCATTATTGGCGCAGGAGCTGCAGGCCTTATTGCGGCCGATATCCTCATCGCCAAAGGTGTACAGGTTAAAGTGTTTGAAGCCAACAACCGGATTGGCGGAAGAATATGCTCGCTTTATCGTACCAGTGCACCAACCGAATCGCTCATTTTTTTTCCCGGAAATTACCCTTACTCCGACTTTCCTGTTGAACTGGGCCCGGACCGGATAAATGGGTCCGATTCCAAGTGGGCCGGTCTTCTGGCAGTTCGGGGTGTGCCCATGGTAAACTTCCGCAGCCAAAGCACCAACCGGTATATTGTTGACAATGCAGCCAAAACCGAAGCCGATGCCATGCTGAACGCCGGTTTTGCCTCGGCAAAGGCATTTTATGATTCTTTTACCACCTTTAGTGGTTCATCCACTTTAAGTGTGGAGCAGGCCGCGCTTGCGGCCGGGGTGCCTGCATCACAACTGCCTATGGTTAATTCCCTGTTGGGAAATCCGTTTGGTTCGGCTGCATCAAATATTGGGGCCCGAGCACTGGCCGAAGGCCTGGCGCTGGTGGAACACGATGGCACAGAACTCACACTGCGCAACAACCCCATGCAGGATGCCCTGTTGAATGTGTACAGCCGCGTGGTGCCCTCCATTCAATTTAACACCGTCGTGCAGGCGGTTAACTACAGTGGCGATGCCATTGAAATAGTACACAGCGGAGGGACAGAAACTGTAAACAAACTAATTGTAACTGTTCCGGTATCAATTTTAAAAGATGGAGACATTGCTTTTTCACCGGCCCTGCCAACGGCAAAGCTAAATGCGCTGAGTCGCCTGGGCATGGATGCTGCCATGCGCATTGTGCTGGAGTTTAAACGCAACTTCTACGGTGAAGATGTGGCTGCCATTTTCGGGGCAACCGAGGCGCCCATTATACTCAATCCGGCTGTGGGGCGCAGCAGTCTTAACAGAACACTCAGCATAACCGTATTTGGGGCAAAGGCCGAGGCCTATTCTTCTATGAACCCCGACGATGTGGTGCTGAACATCCTGGCCGAAATGGATGCCTGGTATGGAGGCGATGCCACCGAAAACATACGAAGGAGCACCATACCCGAAGAGAACAACAAACTGCTGTACACCATTAAAGACTGGAAGAAAGACCCGTATGCCAAAGGAGGCGTATCGTATCATCTCCCCGGTGGCCTGCTGGCCGACCGCGAGGTGCTGGCAGCACCGATGGGCGGCAAACTGTTCTTTGCCGGCGAAGCAACCGATTTTACCGGAGAGGCTGGTACGGTTAGCGGAGCACTAAAGTCGGGCGAAAGGGCTGCCTTTGAAGTAATTGATGCGATAATAAATGGCTAAGGGAAAGGCCGTTTTTAACTGATTTACATTTCCAAAACCGACTTTTCAATAATGTCGCATCCTTCGTGAAGCTGTTCACTGGTAATGATCAGCGGGGGTGCCAGCCGGACTATATTTCCATGGGTAGGTTTGGCCAGCAGTCCGTTTTCGGCAAACCTCAGGCAAAGCTTCCAGGCTGTGTCGCTTTGCGGGTCATCGTTGATGACGATGGCATTCAGCAATCCCTTGCCGCGTACTGCCTGAATGAGGCTGGTTTTGTGCATCAGGCCGGCCATGCGTTCGCGGAAAACAACGCCCAGGCGGGCAGCATTTTCGGCAAGCCTTTCATCTTTTACCACTTCCAGCGCAGCCATACACACAGCAGCGGCCAGCGGATTACCACCGAAGGTAGAGCCGTGTTCACCGGGCTGTATCAGCAGCATAATTTCATCATCGGCCAGCACCACCGACACCGGCAAAACGCCACCGCTCAGGGCTTTGCCCAGAATGAGGATATCGGGGCGAACGTTTTCGTGGTTGCAGGCCAGCATTTTGCCGGTTCGTCCTATGCCCGTCTGGATTTCATCCATCATCAGTAAAACATTATGTTTGCGGCATAGCTGTTCTGCTGCTTTAAGGTATCCTTCGGCCGGAACATACACACCCGCTTCACCCTGAATGGGCTCCAGCCACAGGGCGCATACGTTCGGGTTGCTGAGGGCCTGCTCCAGGGCGACTATACTATCGTATTCAACAATTTCAAAACCCGGCATAAAGGGCCCGAAACCGGCACGTGCCGAAGGGTCGGTCGAAGCAGAAATAATGGTGGTGGTGCGCCCGTGAAAATTTCTGCGGGCTGCAACAATTACGGCCTGGTTTTCGGGTATTTGCTTTTTTGTGTAGCCCCACTTGCGCGCCAGCTTAATGGCGGTTTCATTGGCTTCGGCACCGCTGTTCATAAACAGGGCTTTCTGGTATCCGAATGTTTCGCAAACGTATTTTTCTGCCGGTCCCAGCTTGTCGTTGTAAAAAGCACGCGAAGTAAGCGTTAACTCGCGGGCCTGGTCAATAAGCACCTGTATGATGCGAGGGTGGCAGTGTCCCTGATTCACCGCACTGTAGGCCGATAGGAAGTCGAAATACCGTTTGCCTTCCACATCCCACAAAAACACGCCTTCGCCCCGGGTTAATACCACCGGAAGCGGGTGATAGTTGTGCGCCCCGTAGCGGTCTTCAAGTTCAATGGCCTGATGGCTCGAAGATACCAGAGTAGTCATGCTGCAAGTTACGTATTTCCGGCCGCCGGGACAACGAAAAGCCGGGCTGACACTTTTTGTCGCAGCCAGCAACTAACTTTACCAGGGCAAACCAAACTTCACCTGTAACTACTACCTTTACTGTATGGAATGGCTTTTTTTGTTTACCGGATTACTGCTGGGTGTGCTGACCGGCTGGGTGATGGGCAAATTGCGATATATGGCCGAGCTGAGCGAGAAAACCTCGCAGGTAAAGGCGGAACAGGAACGGAATACCGCATTGAAACAGCACATTCAGACGCTGGAAGAAAAACTCGAAAAAGAACGGCTGCGCATAGAGGAGCTGAGCCGCAGTCTTTCGGCCACCGAAGCCGACTATCGCAACCTGGAAGAAAAATTAAGTGAGCGGCAAAAGGAACTGTATGAACTGCAGGAAAAATTTAAAACAGAGTTCGAAAACCTGGCCAACAAAATTCTGGAAGACAAATCGAAAAAATTTGCCGAACAGAACAAAACCGCCCTTTCTGATTTGCTTACACCTTTAAAAGAAAAAATCAGTCTGTTTGAAAAAAAGGTAGAAGAAACCTACGACCGCGAACTGCGCGACAAGGTAAGCCTGCGTGAAGAAGTGCGCAAACTGCACGAACTTAACCATAAGCTAACCGAAGAGGCCAGTAACCTTACCCGCGCCCTGAAAGGCGATGTGAAGAAGCAGGGCGACTGGGGCGAATTTATTCTCGAAACCATCCTGGAACGTTCCGGGCTTATGCGCGATATTGAATACCGCATGCAGGTAGTAACCAAAAATGCCGAAGGCAGCGCCATTAAGCCCGACTGCCTGGTGATGCTGCCCGATAACCGGCATATTATCATCGACAGCAAGGTTTCGCTTAGCGATTATGAACAATATGTAAATGCCGATGATGATGAACAGCGCGAATATTTCCTTAAGGCCCATCTCGATTCGCTGAAAAGCCATGTTAAGCTGCTGAGCGACAAAAATTACTACAGCTCGCTGGACTTCAACACACCCGACTTCGTTTTAATGTTTGTACCCATTGAAGCCTCGTTTTCGGTAGCGTTGCAGAAAGACCCCGACCTGTTTAACTTTGCCTGGGACAAACGAATTGTTATTGTAGGTCCCACAACGCTGCTTGCCACCCTGCGTACGGTGGCCAGCATATGGAAAATGCAGAAGCAAAGTCAGCATGCCCTGGAAATTGCCGATGAAAGCGGCAAACTCTATGACAAGTTTGTGGCATTTGTAGAAGACCTCAAAAAGGTAGGGCACCAATTAAACCAAACCAAAGATACCTATACCGATGCTATGCGCAAACTGTATGAAGGAAAGGGAAATCTGATAAGCAAAGCAGAAAAAATCCGCGAACTGGGCGCCAAGACCACTAAAGTACTGGACCCCAGACTCGTGGAAAGAGCTTCGGAAGATTGATATATTTACATGGCCATATAAATCCATGAAAATTACACCCGATAACAAGCTGAAAAAACTGATTGTGGTAGGCGACCGCGTGCTGATAAAACCTGTTCGCCAGTCCGACCGCACCGAGAGCGGCCTGTATCTGCCGCCCGGTGTTCAGGAAAAAGAAAAAATTCAAAGCGGGTATGTTATTAAGGTTGGGCCCGGATACCCCCTTCCGTTGCCGGCTGATGAAGACGAACTCTGGAAGGGCCGCGAAGAGCAGGTAAAATACCTGCCGCTCCAGGCACAGGAAGGCGACCTGGCTATTTTTCTGCAAAAGGGTGCGATCGAAGTTATCTACGAGGGCGAAAAGTATTTTATTGTTCCGCAGTCGTCCATCCTGATGCTGGAACGCGAAGAAGAATTGTAAACCCGGGCTATTTTTTTTTACTGAAACCATGAAAGGCCTGGCATTTGATGTGCTGCGCACCGGTAAAAAATACCGCCTCGTGAATTACGGAGAAATACACGACTTCGTGGTTGAAAATATCCGGGCAGATGGCGATTTTGAAGTTAAGGATATTTACACGCTGGAAGTATATAAGCTTAAAGATCTGATTCGCTACGGAATGGGGAAAGACTTTGAAATCCGTGAGCTGGAATAGCTATACCTTAAAGGTTTTCCACTTTCCGCGGGTAAACAGCCAAAGAGTAAATAATCCTACCGAAGTTTCTGAAATAAACACGCCCCAAAACACACCGCTGTGTTGCCATTGTAAATAATTAGCCAGGTACCAGCTTAGGGGAATCTGGATGAGCCAAAAGAACACCAGGTTAATGCGGGTGGGCGTGTGGGTGTCGCCGGCCCCGTTAAAAGCTTGTACAGCCACCATCCACCAGCCGTAAACAAAATAGGAATACGACAAAATCTTAAGCCATTCGGCACCTATATCCACAACCTCACTATCACGGGTAAATAATAGCATGAGTTCGCGGTTGCAGAAAAAGTACAGCAGCGATATAGCGATAAGGAAAATCATGTTGTACAGCCCGATAATCCACACCGTACGTTCGGCCCGCTCGGGTTTTGCGGCTCCGAGGTTCTGGCCCACCAAAGTGGCGGCAGCATTCGAAAACCCCCAGGCCGGCATAAGGGTAAACATCATCATGCGGATGGTAATGGTAGCACCTGCCACCGCCTGGCTGCTGATATCGGCCAGGATGCGCATAAGCAATACCCACGAAGTAGTGGCAATAACCGACTGACCAATGCCGCCAAGCGAAGTTTTAAGAATATGCAGCAGGGTAGCTGTATGCACTGTAAACTGATGCCGCACAATGCAAATGTGCTTGCTTCCTTTTAACAGGTAATACACCTGAAGCGCCACACCCGCGGCCCTTCCAGTGGTGGTGGCAATAGCGGCACCTTCAATGCCAAGAGCCGGAATTGGACCCCACCCAAAAATTAAAAGCGGATCTAACATAATGTTTACCGCATTGGCAATCCACAGAATACGCATAGCTATGGCGGCATCACCGGCTCCGCGGAAAACCGCATTCATTACGAACAACAGCATAATGACGGCATTTCCGCCCAGCATCCATTGGGCATACACATAACCGTGCTGCAGTGTCCACGGGTCGGCACCCATTAGCAGCAACATCTGGCGAGGAAAGAATATTCCTGCAACAGCAAAAGGAACAGACGCCAGCAAGGCCAGTACCACAGCCTGTACAGCCGAAAGCCCAGCCTCTTCCGGTTTTTTTTCGCCTATGCGCCGCGCTATGATGGCCGTGGCAGCCGTAGCCAGTCCGCCTGCTATGGAGTAAAGCAAGAACATAAAGGTTTCGGTAAGCCCAACCGTTGCAATGGCCGAAGCACCCAGCTGGCTTACAAAGAATATATCCACCACGGCAAAGGTCGATTCCATAACCAGTTCCAGAATCATGGGGATGGCCAGCAGAAAAATGGCGCGGTTTAAATTTATTTGGGTATAATCGGCCTCCGTGCCGTTAAGGGCATCTTTAAGTGCCTGCCAAAGCGAAGCGCGTGGGGTATTGTTCTGCACGTTGGGCCGGTTATAAAATTTTCAAGTTATAAAAATGAGCAACAATTACCTGCCGGTGCGCAAATTTGGCAGGTAATACAGGGCCAGCCCGGCCACAAGGGCAACCGCAAAGCCGTAGGGCAGGCCAAAGGCCATGAGCCCCACCAGCAGGGCCAAACCGAATTGGCGGTCAGCCCCGGCCGTGTCGCGCAGCAACCGGATCAGGGCCAGGCCTTCAAACAGAAGTATAACGCCTAAAACCGGCAAAGGAAAGGCCTTAATCACTTCATCGAATCCGTTACCAAAAAAAATTCCGATCAAAATGTATAACGAGCCGTAGATAATAACCGAGCCCCCTGTACGACCGCCAAAGGTATAGTGCCCCATCATGCCACCGGCACCGTGGCATACCGGAATGCCTCCCAGCAGGGGAGACACGAGATTCATAGCTGCATAGGTAAGGCCAATTTTTGTTAGGCTGGTGCGGCGTTCAGGATACAAATCCTCAATAACCTGGCGGGTGGCGAGCATGGAGTTGCTGAGCGAAAGCGGAATTTGCGGGATGGCCAGCAGCAGAAAGCCCTTCCAGATGTTTGGCGCTCCGGGCCAATGTGGCTGTGGCAACGTAATACCAGCCGATTGCATGAGTACAACAGGCTGGAGGTTTGTAAACAACGCATAACCCATGCCCAGTACAATTACCGCCAGCGATGCCGGATACTTTTGGTTCTGCAAAAGCAGCACAACAATAACAAACGCCACACCTGCCAGCAGGTAACCATTTGTTCCGATAGCCGGAATGTATTCCCGGAAAGCCAGTCCGCAAAGGCTAAGCCCCAGGCCAAACTGAATACCTCTTACAATTGGCTTGGGCACAATCTTTCCCAGCCAGGTTAAAAGGCCGGTAGCCGACAATAACAGCATTACAACCCCAATGGCCAGTCCGGCACCCAGCAAAACCGGGCCGGCAATTTTCTGGGCAATAACCAGTGTGGCCATGGCTTTTAGAGGTTGTACAGGCATGGGCATGCGGTACAGAAAACCGCTAAGTACCTGCATAAGGCCAAAGACAATCAATACCGAAGGGGTGTTCAAACCGGCCGCCAGTATCAGGCCAACGATAAGGGGGAAGTCTGTGCCGATGTCGCCAAAGGCTCCGGCCAGTTCCTGCCGGTTAAAGCGGATGGGTGGTTTTTGCATGTATTATTTTAGGGAGGATATCCAATCGCGAATAAGCGCCACGCCTTCTTCATGAACAAGTTTTTTACCCAGTTCTGGCATCATTATTCCGGGGTCGGTGGAAGTAATGCGATAGTACAGAATGGATTTTTCCGGATGCCCAGGCACAATATCGTACGCCAGCCCGCCCGACCCGCGTCCGGCGGCAACAGGGGGTTTACCTATACCCAATTCAAAAGGACGGATTACGTCGGCCGTAAGGTGCAGGCCGCTGGTTTTGGCCGGACCATCCGGGCGATGACAGTGGGCACAATTGACTTCCAGCCAGGCCCGGGCGCGTGCATCCAGCGGTGCGGTGGGGTCATCGTAGTCGGGAAGAATGGGTACCTGGTGGAGGGGGGGCAGGTTTTTCAGTATTCCCAACGAAGCCAGATGCAGCAGCTGATTTTTGCCGTTAACGGTTTTATTAAGCTGCCTTGCCAGCGGACCGATGGGGAAAATTTTATCTCCGCGCAGATGGCAGTTTTTGCATTGATTCATGTTGGGCACGGCATAGTTTACCGAACGAACGGTGCCGTTATGGTGAGTCCACTGTACGTGGGTCTGGTGCCCCGCAACTTCCAGAAAGGCTTCGGTTTGCTCATTGTTCCACACGTAGGGCAGGGCCTTCCAGGTGCCGCCCTCCAGCACCAGCAGGCGTGTTTCCAGAATGCGGATGTTTTCATCGGGCTTGCGGAAGTCGGCCGGATAATAAAAATGCTTGATAATAATTGTTCCCTCAGGAAACTCAAATACATCGTTTGGATGATAGGTTATGGCTGTTCCCGGTGGCAGATAAATGAACCGTTTTTTGAAGGCATAATCGCTGAATAACGGAGCATTAAGTTCGTAAGGAAATACGTTATCTGCGGGCTGAAGCCGGCTGAGTACTCCGTTGAAAAAGCCATATTCGGATAACTTTTCCCTGCCGGGCAGTAAATAACCGGTTGGAGGCGGAAGGGCCTCCTCCGTAATGTGAACCGGCTCTTCCCTTTTGGTTGAGCAGCCAGCCGCTGCCAGCAGTAAAATATAAAGTGCACGCCTGTACATTACAGCTTCATGTCCAGATAAGGGTTTCTTTTAAAACATTCAAACGGTGCTGGATTTTTCGAAAGATTTTTAAAGTTGTTGGCAGCATCCAGGTTAATAAACGTAATCTTTCCGTTGTCGCCCAGGCATATTTCAGGGTCTTCGCGTTTCGGGTCGGTTATACCATCAAATACAATGTCGGGCGGGTTAAGGAATGATTTCCACGCCAGCAATTTACCCACCTCATTGTTCAAGCTGGGGAACCAGTGCTTGTTGGCAAAGGTGTTTCGCAGAATGCGTATTCGGTACGGATAAGGATTGTACAGGGTGTCCTGCCGAAAGTTGTTATTCACGGTTTGCACGCCCGCCACCGCGCCGGGAGCATCTTCCTGTCCTTCGCTCAAGGCGGCAACCAGTTCATAACTCACTATGGCCAGCCCTGCCGTTTTGTTGTTGTGTATTTCATTGTAGCTTATTTCGGCATCGTGAGTGGCCAGTATCATAAGGCCCGAGCCAGGCGGAATGGTAGCCACAATGTTGCCCTTCTGTGCAAAGTTGGGGTGGTTGTTATCGCGGATGATGTTGTTGTACACTTTTGTGGAGTGCCCGTAGCGGGTAAGGCCGGGCAGATCGAATACCAAAATCCCTCCTGTATTTTCGTAGACTTCGTTGTTGTAAATTTCTACATACTTCGAATTTTCGGCTTCAATTCCGGCCACATTCCAGTACGCTTTGTTTTTTCGTATGACAACGGTGTCTGACTGCCCCACATAAATGCCCGCATCCGAAGAGCCCATGGCAACACATTCTTCAATAAGTACACGGGTACATAACACCGGATATAGTGCATAGGCTCCGTTTTCGGTTTTGGGCCCGCCCGACCACTGCGAGCGAATTCTGCGCAGAATAATGCCGTTTGTGTCGTTTACTTTCAGGTTATCGCCTTTTGCATCTTCAATGGTAAAATCTTCCAGCTTAATGTTATAGCCATTGCTTATTAATAAACCCTGCGCTCCTTCGGTTTGGTTTTTCCACGACAGTATGGTTTTGTCCATACCTTTGCCCCTGAGCGTAACCCTTTTCTTGCCGTCCAGGCTCAATGTTCGGGTAAACATGTAATGACCTTCGGGCAGTTCAATGGTTTCACCGTCTTCGGCCAGAATAAGCCGCTCCTGAAGTTCTTTTTCAATCGACTTCCAGACGATGGGCGAATCATTTTTTTTGCTGCAGCAGGCAAACAGGGTAAGTACAGTTAAGAAAATAACGGCTCCTTTCATAGGGTTGAAGTTAGAAAATTTTACCAACACGGCTGCCTTTGATTTGCGCCATTGCCATATATTCTTTGTATTTTAACGAAATCCTGAAGGATATTTTTTAAATAGAATGAATGCAATTTTACCTGCAACACCCCAGGATGCCGAAAGCCTGAGCAACCTGGTAAATTCAGCCTACCGGGGCAATACCGGCCGCCAGGGCTGGACTACCGAGGCCGACCTGATTGATGGCACGCGCACCGATGCCGACTTGTTGCGCAAGATAATTGAAAGCCCCGGAAGCGTGATTCTGAAATGCGTTGATCAGGGCGAAATCATAGGCTGCGTGGAGCTGCGCAAAGAAGGCAACAGGCTGTATCTGGGCATGCTTACCGTTAAACCCGCCTGCCAGAAGAGAGGCGTTGGCAAAAAGCTCATGTGGGCAGCTGAGGAATATGCCCGCCAGCAACAATGTCTGTCGGTTTATATGCAGGTGCTTACCGATCGGACCGAGCTCATTGCCTGGTATGAACGACAGGGCTATGCCGATACCGGCCAGCGCAGGCCCTTTGCCTTTACCGATCCCCGCTATGGTACCCCCAGAAAACCACTTGAGTTTATGGTAATGGAAAAAAAACTTTAACCTCAGGAAACACGCAATTGAACAAAGTCAGTCAATTCCATCCGGTTTAATTAATTTAAGTTGAACATTTGGGCAGTTTTGCCTAAGCTTATCCGAAACTTAACTGCTATGCGATTTATTGTTTTGTTTCTGCTTGCTGGTACAATCCTGGCGCAGAAAAAACCCGCTGCAACTGATAAAAAAGTTCAGGAATTGGAGGCATATATCCTGAAGGGCATGGCCGACTGGCAGATGCCCGGCCTGGCTGTGGTGGTTGTAAAAGATGGCCGCGTGTTGCTGGCCAGGGGTTATGGCGTACGGCAACTGAATGAACCCGCTGCAGTAAACCCAAATACCCTATTTGCCTGCGCCTCGACCACAAAGGCCATGACGGCCGCCTGCATGGGCATGCTGGTGGATGAGGGTAAAGTTAGCTGGGACGACCCGGTGTATAAACATCTGCCTGAATTTCAGTTGTACGACCCCTACGTTACACGCGAGCTGCGCATCCGCGACCTTTTTACCCATAACTCGGGCGTGGGCAATGCCGACTTTCTGTGGGGAGCTATGAACATTTCAACCGAAGAAGTGCTTCGCAAAATGCGGCAGGTGCCCCCATCGTACAGCCTGCGCGGGGGTTTTATTTACCAAAACATTATGTATGTGGCTGCGGGTGAAGTAATACACAGGGTAAGCGGAAAACCCTGGCATGAGTTTATGCGCGAACGCCTGTTTAAGCCGCTGGGTATGAACCGTACTTTCCCGTTTTTGCATGAAGCAATGGCCGATGCAAACCACGCAAAGCCCCACTTTAAAATTGAAGGAAAAATACAGGTCATTGAGCATACCAGTGCCGATGCAGTGGGCGCTGCTGGCAGCGTGTGGTCGTGTGCGGATGACATTGCCAAATGGGTACAGTGCATGCTGGACAGTGCCAAATACAATGGCGGACGCCTGTTAACACCAAAAACATGGATGGAGTTGTTTAAACCACAGGTAATCGTTCCTGCTGAACAGTTTTACCCCACTGCCCGGCTAACAAAACCCAACTGGACTACCTACGGTCTGGGCTGGTTTCAGCACGATTACAAGGGCAGAAAAGTAAACTTTCATACCGGTAGCCTGGCAGGAGCCATTGCCCTTCATGCCCAGCTGCCCGAAGAAAAACTGGGACTCTATGTGTTTGGCAATCAGGACCATGCCGAGCTGCGCCATGCCCTGATGTACAAAGCTTTCGACATCTTTGCCCTGGGCGGAAACCGCGATTGGAGCCTTGACTTCAAGAAGTTATACGACAGTATAGAAGCGGTAAACCAAAAGCAGATTGCTGATTTTGAAAGCAAACGCATACCCAATACACAACCTTCGTTGCCTATGCCAGCCTATGCCGGAAAGTATGTAAGTCCGCTTTATGGCGAACTGGTTGTTACCTACGAAGGCGATGAGTTGATTATTGAACTAAACAAATTTATCAAAGCCCGGATGCAGCACTGGCATTATGATGTATTTCGGGGTTGGTATGACAAGAAATGGTATGGCAGGCAAAACCTTATATTCGACTTCTCGGCCGATGGAAAAATAAAACAGGCCAGGCTGGGTTCTATGGAGTTTGTACGGGTTAAGTAGCCTGAAGCCAGATTTCTATTTTCTTTTTGCAACAAAGGTACCGTTAGGTTGTATAAATGCTGCCTCGGTTATGTTGTCTGCAGCCTCAGTAAATTGCACCTTAAAGCCGTCCAGGCCTTTTATGGCGAACATGTTTTTGCCGATGGGAATCAGTTCGTATTCCGGCTGGCCGGGTACAAGCAGGTACAGAATGGCTTCCTGTCCTTTCAGGTAAAAGCGGACGGTTACACCGGGCAGTTCGTATTCGCCGGTGTATCTGGTTAATACCTCACGGTTCACTTCTGTCTTAAGCGGGGTGCGCTTAAACTCAAGAGCGTCAACAGCCGGTTCAAGTTTAATAAGGGCAGAGGCAATGTCGCCATTTTCATCTGTAATAAAATTAAACCGGAAGTTTATGCTGGCGGTTGTATCAATTTTTCCTTTATGCTTTTCGTATGGAATAAACACATCATAATGATAGTGTTTAAGCCAAAACGTTTTATGTTTGGTTTTGGCAAAGAGCGAATCCCGCTCTGCCGTTAAATTAAATGTTCCGTAACCGGGATGATAATAGGTTCCGGCATATTCATAGAGACTGTGCGAATAACGGGTATTATTTTTCTGTGCAGAACGGGCAGCTTTTTTGGCGGCTTCCTGTTGTTTTTCTGCGTCTTCCATACGTTTGGAATAATAGCTGTTCCAGTCGGTGCGTTTTAGCCCGAGCATGCGGTCGGCAACAAGGTTTCTTACCAGAGATGGCAGCACCGAGCCGTTTTGGTTGGTTAACACCACAATACCAATGCTGTCGGAAGGAAAGAAGCTAACGTTGGCCGAAAAGCCGTCAATGTTACCACCGTGTTCAACGCGGTAATGCCCCTTGTAGGCTGAAATGAACCAGCCATAGCCGTAGTTGCCCATAAGTATATCGGGGGTTTCCTTGTCGGGAGGGCTGGCATTTACCACCGTATGCGAGCTGATGGCCTCTTTTACATAACCTTCGGGCAGGATTTGTTTTCCGTTAAGCCTGCCGCCATTAATCCAGGTTATTACCCAGTTGGCCATTTCGGTTACCGAACTGTTTATGCTGCCGGCCGGGCCCATGCCGGCAATATCATAGTAGTCCATCTTTTCTATGGTTGTTTTGTTTTTAACGGCATAACCCGTGGCCGCTTCTGCGCCCTTGCGAAGCCCGTCAATAGTGGTGGTGGAGCTCTTCATTTGTAATGGCTCGAAAAAGAAGCTGCTTATGTTCTCTTCCCAACTTTTGCCGGTAAGTCTTTCGGCAATAACGCCCTGCAGCAAAAACATAAAGTTATTGTAGTAATACTTTTCCCTTACTGCTGCAAAGGGCTCCTGGTGTGCAATGCGCATCACCAGGCTGTCGCGTGAATATGCCGGAAATAAATACCAGCTGTAGTCATGGCGTGGTAAACCGGTTCTATGGGTCATTAAATCGCGTATGGTAATGAGGTTGTTCATTTCGGGCTTGCTGAAACGAAGTTCGGGTATATATTGAATGGGGCTCTCGTCAAACTGAAGCTTTTTATCTTCCCTTAACAGGCCCAGCAGTGCACAGGTAAACGCTTTGGTGCACGATCCAACTGCAAACTGGGTGTGAGGTGTAACCGGCAACTTCTTTTCAAGATTGCGGTATCCAAAGCCTTTTGCATAAATTACCTTATCTTTTTTTACTATGGCCACGGCAAAGCCGGCAGCATGCCACTTTTCAGTCAGTTGTGCAAGCTCGGCATCCAGTCCGGCCAGGGATTTATCGGGTTTACCGGCCTTATTTTGAGCCAGGATTTGTGCGGCACATGCAACACATAACAGGGTAAACCATTTTACATTCATGCCCGGTCTTTTTCAGGTAAGTAAGCAAATTTTTACCGGCTGCAAAAAGAAACTTGGTAAGGTTGGTGTTTTTGTTGTTTCTTTAAACAAATAAAAATGCTTATGAAGAAGTCGCTGGTTCTGGTTTTGTTTTCGATGCTTTCCGGCTATCTGCCGGCTCAGCAAGCGAGCAAACCCACCGACTTTTTGCCCGCTGAATGGCATCGCGAACGACGGCAAAAGGTGCGCGAAAAACTTCCGCCCAATTCAGTGGCGGTTTTCTTTGCCAATGCTGTGCGCAACCGCAGCAATGACGTGGACTATGTGTATCATCAGGACCCCGACTTTTATTATCTTACCGGTTATCGCGAGCCCCATGCGGTTTTGCTTATCTTTAAAGACAAACAACAGGGCCCCGATAACACAGTGTTCGATGAGCTGATTTTTGTGCAACCCCGCAACCCCATTCGCGAAATGTGGACGGGCCGCAGGCTGGGTACCACCGGCGTACGCGAACAACTGGGCTTTGAATGGGTGCTGAACAACAATGAATTTGAAAACTTTCCGGTTGACTTTAGTAAATTCAGTCAGATTTTATTTTTCGATTTTCATAATGATGTGCGCGATGACCCCTCCGACCCGGGTGACCTGTACAATCTTATAGAACAGTTCAAAAAGAAAGCCGGCTACCCCGACAAAACAGCCATCCGGCCCGAAGCTGCACCCAACCGGCTTAACACCAAGACGCTCGAACAAATAATGAACCAGTTGCGTGGCATTAAAACCCCTGAAGAAATTGAAATGCTCCGCAAAGCGGTTATGATTTCGGCCATAGCCCAGACCGAAGTAATGAAAGCCATGAAACCTGGTATGAGCGAACGCGAAGTGCAGGGATTGCACGAGTATATTTTCAAAAAGTATCAGGCCGAAGATACCGGCTATCCTTCAATTGTGGGCGCCGGGCATAACGGATGCATACTGCATTATATTGACAATTACAAACCCGCGCTTAACCCGAAAGAGTTGATTTTAATGGACCTCGGTGCCGAATACCATGGCTATACAGCCGATGTAACGCGCACCATACCCGTTGGCGGTAAATTTTCTGACGCGCAAAAACAAATTTACAACCTGGTGCTGGCCGCTCAGGAAGCAGCCATGCAAATTTGCCGCGCCGGTGCTTCGTTTAACGACCTGTACGAAGCCACCCGAAAAGTTATTAACAAAGGCCTGGTTGAACTGAAAATCATTGAAAAGGAAGATGACAGGCATCTGTACTATCCCCACGGTTGCTGCCATCATATCGGCCTGGATGTACACGACCGCGGCACCTACGGCCGGCTGGAACAAAATATGGTAATTACCATTGAACCGGGTATCTACATTCCCGAAAACAGCCAGGCCGACCCGAAATGGTGGGGAATTGCCGTGCGCATAGAAGACGATTTCCTGGTAACCAAAACCGGATGCGAGCTCCTTTCGCACTATGCTCCGCGCCGGCCCGAAGAAATAGAAGCCACCATGCAGCAACCCAGCGTGCTCGACAACTTTGAATTGCCTCCGCTTAAGACGGGAAAAAATTAGTAATGCTGGTCCTGGCCGTTGCCAAACAGTTTACGCAGGGAAAGCAGATGAACCATGATGAAGAATGGAATTAAAAACGCCGGTAACAAAAGGTAAGGAAATTTAAGCATTAGACCCGTGCCCGGCCCGGCCGGAAAAAGCCTTAAACTGCCGGGCGCAGACAGCAATACCAGCATAAGTACATTAAGCAGTATGGCAAGGCTAAACACATTCCACAAAACCATTACAATTTTGTTCCGCGTAAGCGTAAGCGCCACTACCGGTGCGGTTAAACCAGCCAGCACATCGAAATTTTTTCCTTCAAAAGTAAGATGAACCGGCAAGCAGTTGTTTAAAAACAACATCCACAACAACAGGGCAACCACTACCCGCAGGCTTTGCATGTACGTAAGTCCAGATAAAGGAATGTGTTTCAGCCATGCGGCCGTACCGGGAGAAAAAACAATGATGCCGGTTAATAGAAGCGGAAGCAGTACCAATGCCAATATAATCCAATGCTCCTGCACCAGAACTTTATTGAACGACAAAGCGATCACTACAAGCAGCCAGATACCCATAACGGCCGTTATGCGCATGCGCAGCTGCCTGCCCGAACCGGCCATACCGGCACGATTAAAACTAATTTTTAGTTGTTTGAAGGCTATACCGAAAACGAAGGCAGAAAGCAGCACGAAACCAATCCCCGCCACATTGGAGATTAAGAAAAGAAGCATGTAAGGATAATCAACGCAAGTACCGGGCAACAAGTTTTAGCCTGACGAAAAATTTAATCAACTAACAATCGTGTGCAAAAGACAAATCATTGAAATTAAACTGCAAACCGCGTTATTGGCGCAAACAGCCATTTAAATTTTTTTTAACACACTGGGCGGGCACCAGCCTGTGCGCTGACGGCCGTGGGCAATAATGGTAATTTATGAGGTATTAAAACTGTAAGTTTACTGTTAACTTGCAGCCGCTACCATCGAAAACAGAAAAAATGAAACGTTTTGTTCTGCTGCTGTGGCTAGGCTGCACCGGTGTGGTTGGGGCACAGCATTTTAACATTCAGGCGCTTAAAGCCCATATCAAAATTCTTTCGAACGATTCGCTGCAGGGTCGCGGTACCGGCACCGAAGGCGAGCGCATGGCTGCAGCCTACCTTGCCGATGAGTTTAAAAAACTTAAGCTTAGGCCACTGGGCAACAATAGCACCTATTTTCAGGAATTTACCTTTAAGGGCGGTGCCCATGGCGAAGGACAACCGGGCACGGCCAGAAACATTGTGGCCTTTCTGGACAATAAGGCGCCATTAACCGTAATAATTGGTGCCCATTACGACCATCTGGGCCTTGGAACACAGGGTGGCTCGCTCGATGCCAACCCGGCAGATAAAATTCACAACGGGGCCGATGACAATGCCTCAGGCACGGCAGGGGTACTTGAGCTGGCCCGCTATTTCGCATCGAACCGAAAAAAGGAAAAGCACAACTTCCTGTTTATTTTGTTTTCGGGCGAAGAGCTGGGACTGCTGGGCTCAAAATATTTTGCCGAACATCCTACCTGTAACCTGCAGCAGGTAAATTATATGATCAATATGGATATGATTGGAAGGCTGAACCCCGGCACGAAAACGGTGGTGGTAAACGGAACCGGCACCAGTCCGGTTTGGGAACCTCTTCTGAAAAGCCTGGCCACCGAAAATCTGAAAATCAAAACCGACTCCAGCGGCACGGGTCCTTCCGATCACACCTCCTTTTACCTGAAAAATATACCGGTGTTGCATTTCTTTACCGGTTCGCATGCCGATTACCACAAGCCTTCGGACGACTGGGATAAAATAAACTATGAAGGAACCGTGGCCGTACTTAATCTTATCCGTCAGGTGATTGAACATACCGACAACCAGCCCAGGCTTACCTTTCTTAAAACCAAAAGCAATGCCATGGCCGTACGTACTACGCCATTTAAGGTAACCCTGGGAGTTATGCCCAGCTACTCATCCGATGAACCGGGCCTAAAAATTGACGGGGTTACCGACGGGCGTCCTGCACAAAAGGCGGGCCTTCAGGCAGGCGATTTGATTGTGCAGCTCGGTGACTATGAAATAAAAGACATCAGCAGCTACATGGAGGCTCTGGGCAAATTTGAGAAGGGGCAAAAGGTTGAAGTAAAGGTAAAGCGCGGAGCAGAGCTGCTTACCTTTGTAGTAGAATTTTAATGCCCTGATGGGTTAAACCCGCAGCAGTTCGCGCGAAATAACCATCTTCTGAATCTCGGAAGTGCCCTCGTAAATCTGGGTTATTTTGGCATCGCGCATCAGGCGTTCTACGTGATATTCCCGCACATAACCGTAACCGCCGTGAATCTGCACGGCCTCGGTAGTAACTTCCTGGGCAATTTCGGACGCATAAAGCTTGGCCTGGGCAGCGGCTTTAACAAAATTCTGCCCTGTGTCCTTCAGGTAAGCTGCGCGCCAAACCAGCAGGCGGGCAGCGTCAATTTTGGTGGCCATTTCGGCCAGCTTGAATTGTATGGCCTGGTGTTCGGCCAGGTAATGTCCAAATGCCTTTCGTTCTTTGGCATACTTGAGCGCCAGCTCAAAGGCACCGGCGGCAATACCCAGCGCCTGGGCGGCAATGCCTATGCGGCCGCCATTAAGGGTGTTCATGGCAAAAGTAAACCCAAAACCGTCTTCGCCAATGCGGTTGGCCTTTGGCACTTTCACATCGGTAAACATGAGCGAGTGGGTATCCGATCCGCGGATGCCCATTTTGTCTTCTTTTTTGCCTACTGTAAATCCGGGCATTCCTTTTTCGACAATCAGGGCATTGATGCCCTTGTGTCTTTTTTCCGGATGGGTCTGTGCCATGACCAGGTAAACGCTTGCCGTGCTGCCATTGGTAATCCAGTTTTTAGTGCCGTTAAGCAGGTAGTAATCGCCCTTGTCTTCAGCAGTGGTACGCTGGCTGGTGGCATCCGAACCGGCCTCCGGTTCAGACAAACAAAAAGCCCCGATCATTTCGCCTTTGGCCAGGGGCTTAAGGTATTTTTCTTTTTGCTCTTCGGTGCCAAACTTTTCAAGACCCCAGCAAACCAGCGAATTGTTAACCGACATGACCACCGAGGCAGAAGCATCTATCTTCGAAATTTCTTCCATAGCCAGCACATACGCAATGGTATCCATGCCGCCTCCGTTGTATTTGGGGTTAACCATCATGCCCATAAATCCAAGCTCGCCCATTTTTTTAATCTGTTCATGGGGAAATTGCTGATGCATATCACGTTCAATTACACCCGGTAACAATTCGGTCTGGGCAAAATTGCGGGCGGCCTGCTGTACGGCCAGGTGTTCTTCGGTAAGCTGAAAGTTCATGTATGTATAGTTTAAAAAGAAAAAGCCTGAATAAATCAGGCTTCAAAAATACGGTTATCGAACAATTTTACAGCAGCAGTGGTTTAATCGCGCCGGCCCAGAAATATCATTACCCAGTACATTAACGAGGCCAGAGCCGCAATGGCGGCAACCACATAGGTCATGGCAGCCCACTTCAGGGCGTCTTTGGCCATGTCGTGTTCTGCCGGGGTTACAATGCCGCGCGACTCAATCCACGCAAGCGCCCTGCGGCTGGCGTCAAATTCTACCGGCAGGGTAATCAGCGCAAACAGGGCAAATACGGTATAGCAGCCAATTATGACAAGCAATGCGGTATCGAACGAAAACAAACCTTTTACGGCAAAGGCCCCGAACATCATCATAAAGAAAATAATGTTAATGATGCGGGACGAGATGTTCTGAACCGGCACCATGGCCGAGCGGAACTCGAGCATGGAATAGGCGGTGGCGTGTTGTACGGCGTGCCCGCATTCATGGGCAGCAACGGCAGCAGCAGCAGCACTGCGCCCGTGGTACACATCTGGGCTAAGATTAACCGTTTTGTTAACAGGATTATAATGGTCAGTAAGCTGACCCTCCACACTTATTACCTGTACGTCGTGAATGCCATGGTCGGCCAGCATAAGCCGGGCAATTTCCGCACCCGAAAGATTGCGGTGCAGCGGAATTTGCGAATATTCGTGAAACTTGCTCTTCAGCCTGTTGCTGACCAGCCAGCCCACAATCATAAATACAATACCTATAAACAGTAAACCCATAGCGTCTATTTTTTTGAACTCAAATATAGCAAGTTACAGACCATTTAAATTTTTCTGACAAACCGTCATGTTTTAAGGTCATTCACTTTCTGCTTTTGTACGGGAATGGCTCCAGCCGGTTGCAATAAGCGACAACATGCCGCCGGCAATCATAATTACGGTTTGCCAGGCATGGAAAATGAAAGTAAAAGCCACGGCATGGGGCAGGGGAATACCGTACAAAAACGACAAGCCTGCCGGCACAAGGGTATGGTACGAGCCTGTGCCTCCCGGAAGGGGCAACACCATGGCCAGTGACCCGATGGCAAAGGTGCTGAGTACCGCGCGGTAATCCAGCAGGCGGGTTTCTTCAAAGGCCATCAAAACCGAGTAGCTCATAAAAAAATACAGAACCCAGATGGCCACGGTATAAAAAACAAACAGGCCGGGTTGGCGCACCCTGAGCGAAGCCCTGAGGCCTTCGGCAAAGCCCCGGAAGAAGTTGCGCAGCGCCTTTCTGGCTACCGGAAAGCGCTTTAATGCCAGAAAAACAATTAATGAAAACACCAGCACGCCCAAGGCTGCAACCAGCCATATACCCGCCCCCGGGAGTGCCGGAAGCTGAAGGGGCAACGACTGCACAAAAGCCGCCAGCCGGTGCGATTCCACAGCAAAAGCCAGAATGACCACGCCCGCAAAACAAAGCAGGTCCAGGGCGCGTTCGGCCACCACCGCAGCAAACGATCGGCTCACTTCGCAGCGGTTTAACTTATACAGGTTCAGGCATCGGGATACTTCGCCACCGCGGGGAATGACCAGGTTAACCAGGTACCCCACCATGAGCGAAAGGAAAGCGTGATAAAATCGCACAGGCCTGCCGGCAGCCGCGAGCATCATGCGCCATCTTTCGGCACGGATAAGGTGGCTAACCATGGCCAGCAGAGCCATGAGCCACAGCCAGCCTTTGTTGGCCTGCTGCCAGGTGTGCATCAGGTAAGCCCACCGGCTTTGCCCGGCAGCGGGGGGCAGCATCCTTAAAGAAAGCCAAAGCAGCAGTACGGCCAGGCCCAGCCAAATAAAATAACCGGCAAGGGTATTTCGTTTTGCCATTAAAAAAATCTCAGGCCTGAAATATAGCCACTGCATGCCAATACACACGGGCGGAACATCTGGCAGGGCAGCTGGAAGCCTGTTTGCCGGATGGCAGCAAGCTGTAAATCAGGCCATTGAAAGAGGCTGTTTGTATGGAAGGGTTGAATAAGGCCGGGCTTTTTTGTACCTTTGTGCCTCATTTTCGTTCTGTTAGCTAATTACTTCAATATGTCAAAGCTTCGTATTCTTTATGTTTCAAGTGAAATAAATCCTTTTCTGCAAACTTCTGAGGTGGCCGAATTTGTACGGAAGCTTCCGCAATACATGCAGGAAAAGGGAATGGAAATCCGGATTCTGGTGCCGCGGTTCGGCATCATAAACGAACGCAAAAACCGCCTGCACGAAGTGGTGCGTTTGTCGGGTATAAATATAGCCGTGGGAGATGAAGAAAAACCGCTCACCATTAAGGTGGCCTCCATTCCAAATGCCAAGCTGCAGGTTTATTTTATAGACAATGAAGATTATTTCCACCGCAAGTCGGTATTTTACGACAAGGAAAATAATTTTTACGAAGACAACGATGAACGTGCCATTTTCTTCTGCAAGGGCGTGATTGAAACCGTTCGCAAACTGGGCTGGGCACCCGATATTGTGCACTGCAACGACTGGATAACCAGTTTTATCCCGCTGTATCTTAAAACCACATACAAAAACGATCCGTTGTTCAAGAACACCAAAACCATCTTTACCATTTACAACAACTCGTTTAACTTTAAATTCAAAGACGACCTGCTTGACAAAGTAAAGATGATGGACATTGAAGACAACATGCTGGGCAACCTCAAGTCGGCCGACTATGAAGGATTCATCAAAATGGCTGTTGAGTTTTCGGATGCGGTAATTGTGGCCGGAGAGAACAAAAAACTGGAAAGCCTCTTCAAAAAAATCAAAGAAAAGAAAGTAGGCACCATTGGCAAAGACGACAACTACACCGAATCTTTCTTCAATTTGTATAATGAGCTGGCGGGTTAAGGTTGCCGCTATTGTACTGGGTTGTACAGCGGCAGGCTTGTGGTCGTGCAAGGACGAAGCTTCGTTTCTGGGTTTCAGAAACCCGGCCACCAAATTCGAAACGCGGTTTATTGAATTTCCGGTTGAAAGCAGCGTAATATGGGTGGACTCGCTGCGCACCAGCAATTATGTTTTCAGCGGGGAAACCGACCGGCTTTCTGCTGGGCAAGTACACGGATGACAGAGCTGGGCGAGGTAACGGCCGGGTTCTATACGCAGTACTTATCCGAGATGTAAGCATGGCAAATTAAGTCGATACCCATTCCCAGAGCTGGATTCGGCCGTGCTGCAGCTGCGCTATGATTTTTACAGCTACGGTACCGTATCGGTTAATACTACTCCTCACGATTCTTGAAGTGTACGAACTAGCGAAAACGACCTATCAAGAGCGGACGCCAATTCACGAAATTACTTTCAATAAAACATCCGTTCCCACCGGACAACTGCTTTTATTGGGACAGTGCCACCTATCTATCCCCGATCCGCAGGCTGTTTCAAAACAAACTGGACTCGGGCAAAACCTCCGAGGATATCAAAATGCGCGTAAGGCTGAGACCAGGCCTTTGGGCAGCGGTTGTTCGATATTGCAAAAGACTCCGGTCGGTCTCGCCCCAGATGCCACCTACGAAGACTCGGCCTTGATCTTCAGGCCGGCGGACTTTTTTAGAGAGGTACAAAGGCATTGCCGTAAAACCCGTTTCGGGCCGATAAAATAATCGTAGGCTTTAACGTCCGTCAGATGGAGAATTCACGGATTGAGCTATTCACTACCACACACCAGAGGATAGACAGCCTGGAGTACACGTTTCGCGTTTTCAAGCTTTTGCGTCCAGCTATAACGAAATTCAAAGGCCGAACCGGGGCGGCACCGACAGTGGACCTGATAACGCAGTACTTTGCGGACTACGACCCCCCCTCCGGACTGCGGTATATCCAGAAGCGGTGCCGGCCTGTTTACCAAACTCGACCTTTCGGCATTTGTTGACTTTCTGGAGGCGGATACCATTCCCAACATGGCCATCAACGCAGCCCAGCTGATCATAGAAAATGTGGAAGACCCCGGAGGCCTGACGCTCCGCCCAAAGATCTTGTATGTGCGGGTGCTGGACGCCGACAACCGGCTTCGAAAATTCAACCGGCAGAACACATGCCAGTGCAGCGCGAGACCGCGACCGGATAACACTGGCCCGGTACAACAACCTGTCAGCGAACACTTAAACCTCGATGTATACGCGGGTAGGTAACGACAGCGTGCTTACCGTGTACTCTGACTTTCGGCAGCTACCTGTACCTGAAGCTACGATGCCGACAACCGCAGGTACCAGGGTTTCTTAACCCTTTTTGCCCAGGAAATGGCCATAGAAGAACCCGACAAACCGCGCTTCAGGTATTACATACTGTATCCGCAAAATGCCGGAAAAACCCTTAACCGGGTTGCATTTCACAAAAACAATATCAAGCTTCGCATTTATTATACCAAGCCCACCGTTGGGCTTTAACCTGCAAATCTATGTGCGGAATAGTTGCCTATGTAGGGCACCGAAATGCCCAGGAAGTAATCATCAAAGGCCTGAAACGCCTGGAATACCGCGGTTACGACAGCGCCGGCATTGCCCTGCTCAATGAGGGCATTCATGTGTACAAAAAGAAAGGCAAAGTAGCCGAACTCGAACAGCTTGTTAAAGACCTTTCCATTCAGAGCGCCATAGGCATAGGGCATACGCGCTGGGCAACACATGGCGAACCCAACGATATTAACGCACACCCCCATTATTCGGCTTCCGGTAAGCTGGCCATTATCCATAACGGAATAATTGAAAACTACAGCGCACTAAAGCAGGATTTGCTTAACAAAGGCTACCGCTTTACCAGCGAAACCGATACCGAAGTGCTTATTCATTTTATTGAAGACATCCAGATCAGCAATCAGTATTCGCTCGAGGAAGCCGTGCGCGTGGCCCTTACCCAGGTGGTGGGCGCCTATGCCATTGTGGTAATGACCTCAGAAGACCCCGATCTGCTTATTGCCGCGCGCAAGGGCAGCCCTCTGGTTATTGGCGTGGGCAAAAACGAGTACTTCCTTGCCTCCGATGCCACACCCATCATTGAATACACCAAAGACGTTATCTATCTCAACGACCAGGAAATAGCCGTAATCCGAAACGGTGAGTTGAGCATTAAAACCATTGACGATGCCCCGGCCACCCCCTACATCCAGCGGCTGGAAATGGAGCTCGAAGCCATTGAAAAGGGAGGATTTGAGCATTTTATGCTCAAAGAAATTTTTGAACAGCCCCGCGCCATACGCGACTGCATGCGCGGCCGCCTTGATGCCGTGACCGGAAGGCTGGTTTTGGGAGGCATACGCGAATACGTAAACAAAATGATGCAGGCCGACCGGATTATAATCGTGGCCTGTGGCACATCATGGCATGCAGGCCTGGTTGCCGAGTACATGATTGAGGAGTTTTGCCGCATACCGGTAGAAGTTGAATATGCATCGGAGTTTCGCTACCGCAACCCCATTATCCGCGAAGGCGATGTGGTAATTGCCATATCGCAATCGGGCGAAACAGCCGATACCCTGGCCGCTATTGAGCTGGCCAAAGCCAAAGGGGCCATTATTATTGGCGTGTGCAATGTGGTGGGTTCATCCATTGCCCGCGCTTCGCATGCCGGTTCGTACACCCACGCCGGTCCTGAAATTGGCGTGGCCAGCACCAAAGCCTTCACGGCCCAGCTTACCGTGCTAAGCATGATTGCCCTCGTTCTTGCGCAAAAGCGGGGCACCATTACCGACCGCAAGTTTCACGAAATGCTGGTGGAACTCGAAAACATACCCGGTAAAGTAGAGCTGGTGCTGCAACAAAACGATAAAATAAGGGAGCTGGCCTACCTGTTTAAAGACGCAACCAATTTTCTGTATCTGGGCCGGGGTTACAACTTTCCGGTAGCCCTTGAAGGCGCCCTTAAACTCAAGGAAATTTCCTACATCCATGCCGAAGGCTACCCGGCAGCCGAAATGAAACACGGCCCCATAGCCCTTATTGACGAAGCCATGCCGGTGGTTTTTATTGCCACCCGCGACAGTTCATACGAAAAAATCATTTCGAACGTTCAGGAAGTAAAAGCCCGGAAAGGCAGGGTGATATCAGTGGTAACGGCAGGTGATGACATCCTTCCGGCGCTGTCTGAATTTGTGATAGAAGTGCCCGAAGTACAGGAAGCGCTCATGCCCATTGTATCGGTGGTGCCGCTGCAGTTGTTATCCTACCACATAGCGGTTATGCGCGGCTGCAATGTTGACCAGCCCCGTAACCTGGCCAAATCGGTTACCGTTGAGTAAAACAGGGCATTAAACCCCGGCCAATTTTTGATAGTCCAATATCTGAACAGTTTACCTTATGCGCAAAACGGCAGCATTCGCTTTTTTAATGATAAGCCTGGCGGCCTGCCGCCTGGAACCCGACCTGGCCGAACTGGTGCAGGATATGGTGGTGCAAACCCAGTATGATGAACAATCAGTTACCGAAAGTTTTAATATTTTCAACACCTACAGCACCTTTACCATGCGCATAGATACCATGGGGCTGGTATCTACCCGTACCAGAGATACCCTGCTGGTTGATGCCTCCGGTCAGGATTTCGTAAAATCGGTTACCCGCAGGGTGCGGGACAAAGTGTTGCAGGCGGGCTTTTTGCCGGTAGGCAGTAGTGAAACTCCCGACTTTTCGGTAAATGTAATTTTGCTCGACAACTTTAGTTTTTTTCAAACCGTAACCTATCCGCCTTACTACTCATCGTGGTATTATGGTTATTACGGATACTGGTTTCCGTATGTAACCACCTATGCCTCATCGTACGGAACGGTAGCCATAGAGATTGTGGATATTAAAAACTATGCTGCCAACGGCAACCGCTACAAAATAATCTGGAAGGCCTTTATTGGCGATATCTATACTTCGGTCGACCAGAAAACCAAAACCCTGGAAGCCGTAGATCAGGCATTTGCGCAATCGACCTACATCCGGAAAAACTGAAATGATCCCATGAAAAGCCTTCTTACCATAACTGCATGTTTGTTTTTTGTGGCCCTGCAGGCACAGCCGGCTGACGGAGCCTTTGGCATTACCCTTAATATCCTGAATCCCACCTATACCGATTACGTGGGCAAAACCTCAACCGGCTTCCGGTTAGGCTATACCAGGTTTAAATCAGATAAATTCGGCTGGGGATTTGATGCCGCATACAATACACTGAATGATTACGTACCACGGCAAACCTACGAATACCCCGGAGGGGCTATCACTACCGATATTTTCAATTACATGTACTATTTCACCCTCATGCTCAACGGGCAATACTATTACAGGCCTTCCGGCAGGCTGGTGCCTTATGCCGCACTGGGTGCGGGATTGTCCGTAACCCGTTATACGCTTTTCTACAATGTGTATCAGGAAGGCGATGAAAAGGTTGGATGGGCCCTGCGTCCCGAAGCCGGATTGGTATTCAGAGTAAGAGAATATTCTGCATTGGGCCTGAAAGGTGCCGTAAGCTGGGAATATGCCGGCAACAAGAGTACCCTGTACAATATTGATAACTTTTCGGGCTTTACGGTGCAGGCGGGCATTGTATTGTTTAACAACTAATGCCGGCACCTTATTAATTTAGGGCACATGAAACGCATATTGTGCCCGGCTCTTCTTAGTATCTTATGTACCTCTTCCTGCCTCATGGGTCAGGTGCATATACCCAAATTCGACCTGCAGGGCCACCGGGGTGCGCGGGGCCTTAAGCCCGAAAACACCATTCCTTCTTTTATCGAGGCATTAAACCAGGGCGTAACCACTCTGGAAATGGATGTGGTGGTTACCAAAGACAAACAGGTGGTGGTTTCGCACGAACCCTGGATGAACGCGCAGATATGCCTGCAGCCCGATGGAACCAGGATTTCACCGGCTAATGAAAGGCAGTTTAATATTTTTGAAATGACCTGGCAGGAAGTGCAACAGTTCGACTGTGGATCCTTGGGTAACCCCCAGTTTACTGAACAGCAGCCCGTTAAAACGCATAAACCGCTTTTGCGCCAGGTAATTGCTGCCGCAGAAGACCACATTAAGAGCTACACGCAGTATGAGGTAGATTACAGCATTGAAATAAAAAGTCACCCGGCGGGCGACAACCGCTTTCACCCCGTACCCGAAGAATTTTCCCGGCTGGTGTACGGTGTGGTTAGCGAGTATCTGCCACTGGAGCGGGTGGTTATCCAGTCGTTCGATGTACGGGTGCTTCAGTACTGGAAGAAAAACTTTCCGCAGGTGCGGCTGGCTCTGCTGGTTGAAAACCGCAGGTCGGTAGACCGGAATATCAAAGAGCTGGGTTTTGTTCCTTCCGTGTACAGTCCGCATTATACCCTGCTAACCAAACAGGCTGTAGAGCAAATAAAAGCTGCCGGCATGCGTGTAATACCCTGGACCGTGAACGACATTGCCGACATGCAACGCCTGCGTACATGGGGTATTGACGGGTTGATTACCGATTACCCCAACAGGGCTGCTTCCATAGACCTGAACTTAAAACCGTGAATTGTGGTAAGGGGCATACCAACGTGACAAGCAGAAAGAATCATAAGAAAGATTGATGCCGGATAAAGCGCATTTTTGGATACAATCTTAAAAAACATAAAAATAAACACATAAATTACGCATGTAAGATTTAACCCTATTTTGATATTTTTTTTTTTGAGGGGGACATTTTTGGTATGTGGTTTTCGCGAAAACAACCCTTAAGCCAAAGGTTATTTGGCAATATGTTTAACCCAAAACACTACAATTATGAAAACCAATATATTCGGATCTTTTTTTGGAATTTTGCTTCTATGCTCTTTATCATCGTTTACCTTACTGGAATTTTCTTCTAAGAGCGATTTAAGTTGTGTTTTTCAAGATGAGGACGACCTGATGTGTAAGGTTTATGATCACGATGAATATGGCAATAAGTATGTGGCAGCCAAGTGTTCGTTTTGTAACTGCGCTGCGCTGGTGAAAGCTTATTGGGACAGCAAGAAGAATTAAAACTGCTATCAAGACTATGCGATTTAAATTATTGCATAGTCTTTTTCAAAAACCGAAATTATTAGCAATGAGTAAGTTAACAATTTCGTTGTCTACATGGCTTTTGATGTTTAGTTTGGCGTATGGTCAGAGGAGTCCCATTAAAATAACTTATGAATTAAGATCCTACGGAGGCCACAAGAGCTATCAGGTATTAAAGCTTCTTAATGGCGTATCGCATTTTGCATTAAGAAAAGAAGATGAAGAAATTACAGATAATTCGGGTATAACTTATTTTCATCCTTATGCCGAAAAAGATGTTTATATTGATAATAAGGAAAAGAGGGTAGTAATGGTTAAAATGTATGAGCGAAAATATCCTGTTATTTCATCGTGGCCTTTGCAGTCTTTTAACTGGAACATAACCCAAGAGACGAGGGAAATACTTGGTTATAAGGTACAGAAAGCTGTTGAATCTGCATACTATGAACAAAATGATGAGATACCCGACGCTACAGTAACGGCCTGGTTTGCGCCCGATTTGCCCTATTCAGGTGGCCCCAACGGCTATTATGGACTGCCTGGATTAATTCTGGAACTAAGCTATTCGCATAAACAGGATCATTACGTTGCTTATTCAATCAATACCAATGAGGCATTTGGGCCAATTAAAATACCCGATGAAGGATACCGGGTTTCAAAAGATCAAATGGTATTTCCGGTAAAATACCCGGTAAACCGAAAGGCACTTAAAGAATGGTACAGGAAAAATTATTAACAGGCATGTTAAAGCAGGAAAAAGTAACTGTTTTAACAAACACGGATGCCAGATGTTTTTCTTGAGGTTTTTTTGTGCAGGAGTTTTTTTAATTTTTAGCCAGGGTTCATTTGCTCAAGTAACTATATCCGGATGCTTAACAGACAAAAAAGACAGTACCGACTTTTCACAGGTTGCGGTAATACTGTACCATATTAATTCTGACAATGTTTTAACGTATACCTTTACCGACTCTTCAGGATGCTTCGTTTTTAATCAGGTTCCGGAAGGTATTTTTACCATTAAGGTAAACTATCCCGGTTATCAGCCTTTTTCCAGGGATATTGTTGTGGCAACTAATGATTCCGTTCGTATTACTGTACCAATAATACTGGAACAAAAAACCAACATGCTATCTGAGATTATTGTAAAGGGCACACGCCCGGTTATTGTAAAAAAAGATACGGTAATTTATGATCCGAGCTATTGGACACAGACAACAGACCGAACACTTGAAGAAGTATTAGTCCGCATGCCTGGTTTTAAAATCAGTTCTGAAGGAGAAATTTTTGTTAATAACAAGCCCGTAGAGAAGGTTCTTATTGATGGAAAGGAAATATCAAACGCCGGAGCTGCCATAATTACCCGCTCAGTGGATCCAGAAGACGTGAAAAAAATTGAGGTTAGGTTTGACGAAAAAGATGCTGTTCTTAAAGAAAGCTTACTTGAAACCAGAAAGCTGGTTGTGTTGGATATTGAGCTGAAAGAAGATATAAAAAAGTCTTTTTTTGGCTTGGCACGTGCTTCTGCCGGATATCAGCAGGCTGCAGGTGCAGGATTTTACGGCAATTTTTTCTCGCTTAAGAAAAAAATTAATCTGCATGCCTTTGCAGAGCATGATAGATTTGGACACCAAACTATATCATTGGATGCAATAAAAAACCTGGGAGAGGAAGCTTTTAAAAAAAATCTTCAAATCAATGCTGACTTTAATGAAGAAATTGAGAAAACAGAGTTTAAAAAAGAAATCTACGGCTTTAAAGACTTCAATCTTTACCGTAATACCATTGCCGGAATAACATTTAACAAACAACTGAACACAAAATTAAAACTATACGGGGGATCCTACAACAATCATCAGATTTTGGGTAATCAGGAACGGTATGAACAACAGTTTATAGACCAGAACAACATTAATTTCATAAAGACAAATAAATACGATTACTTTTCAAGTAAAAGTAAAGCAGAACTTCGGTTCGACAGTCAGCAAATTAAAGGCCGTTTCGATGTTAATGTTGCAATTACAAATAACAGATTAATTTCAACTAACATCGGCAATGCCAATTATCATTACAATACCAATACTTCCCACACGTCAATCAATTTGTATCAAAATGCAATGTTGGAGTATCTGGCAAAAAATGGCTGGGCTCTTCGCTTTAAAAGCGCGCTGGCATATTTAAATTCAAATGAGCGTAAAAATATGGCCCATAATGACAGCACTTATGGATGGGTTCTGTATAATTCATCGGGTAATACAGTTTATAATTTTGCCCAAAATATTTTTAATCAGCAGCTTACATGGGGTAGCAGTGCAGGTGTTTTCTTAAATAAATCAAAATGGAAATCGGCATTTCAATTTTATACTCTAACACAACAAATAAGGCATTCCAAAACAGGTTGGGATGAGGCGCTACTTAACCATGAAGCTCCTCTGGCCAATTTTACTTTGCCTGAAACCACCAGGCAGTTCTTTAAGTTTTCACCGGCTCTGTCACAAACACTAACGTTTAATAACCTGAAATTTTCAGGTGAATTTTTTTTATACCACTATAGCGTATCCACTTGTCTTTTCAGGCGCCCAAAATGTTAAGACCGCACCTGAATACTCCGTTTCGATTGATTTTTATAGTAATAGAAGTGATCATATAATTTTATCCTTCGAAAGAAAATTTTCGACATTCAACATGCAAAAGATTTTAGCCGGCTACATGTTTGTAGATTTTCAAAATATTTTAACAGTGGGTTCGGCTACCGTTACGCCTCAACTTGAAGAGATTGGTCAGTTGTGGATAGGAATAAATGCCGATCATATCAATTTGCATATTGACCCCACTTTTATTGTAGGTCGTTCCCGTCTTACCAATCGGATTAATTTAGATGGCAGATTGCCAATATTTTCCCTTTACGATCAGTTGCCTTCAAGGTATGTTTTGGTAACAGTTCCTTTTGTTAAATCCTTTAAAAAAATACCTTTTCAATTTGAAATTGTTCCAGAGGTTTTCAATACTTACCAAACCAATATTGATCTGAACGAAATACCATACACAACAAAAGCTTTGCGAAGCATGTTAGGCTTTAAAATATACTCGATGTTTCAGGATAAACGTTTCAATTTCACCCTTTATCCCAAATTCTCAAGATTTCTGTTTTCATCCGAGGGTAAATCATTACCTTCCGTGCAATACATGAATTCTTATTCAGCTTTGTTTAATTGGAAACTTCATGAAAGGTTGGTGCTCGCTTCTGAAACAAGGGGCGTGGTTTTTAAAGGCGCTTCGACAGGCCATTTTTTAAACACCTCAATTCAGGTACGGTATGCTGCAAAAAATGCCTTATTATGGTTTGAAGCAGATAACCTTCTTAATAATAAGTCCTTCTTAACGCAGACAATTCAGCCTAATTTTTTGATCAATAATTGGGAAGGCGTGTTTGGAAGATACGTTAAGATAGGCATAGATGTAAAATTTAAGTAGTTTTTAAAACTTCAATAACACATAGTCTGTCTAAAAGCCTAAAAGGCAAAACCAGTATAATTCTATTTGCAATATTGCCTATCATTGCAAAAAATGACAGCATGGCGCATTACGATGTATACGGCATGGGCAATGCCATAGTGGATATTGTTACCGAAGTAGACCACCACTTTTTTGAACAGCACGGCATTGAAAAGGGCGTAATGACTCTGGTGGATGAAAAACGCCAGCTTCAGCTCATGAAAGCCATCGACATGAAAAAAAGCCGCATGTCGGGCGGAGGCTCGGCCGGCAATACCGTGGTGGCAGTAAGCCAGTTTGGAGGCAAGGGCTTTTATTCGTGCGTGGTGGCCAAAGACCAACTGGGCAAATTCTATCTGGACGACCTGAAGCGTAACGGCATCGACACCAACCTTACATTCGAAAACTGCCCGGAAGGGCATACCGGCAAATGCCTGGTCATGACCTCTCCCGATGCCCAGCGCACCCTCAACACCTTTCTGGGCGTAAGCTCCTTTCTGGGCACCGAACACCTGAATGAAGAGGCCCTTGTCCACTCCACCTACCTGTATATGGAAGGCTATCTGGTGGCCAGCCCCCGAAGCCTCGAGGCCATGAAAGAAGCCAAAAAAACAGCCGAACGCCACAAGGTGTACACCGCCCTTACCTTCAGCGATTCGAGCATGGTTAAATATTTTTCCCGGCAAATGAACGAAGTAGTGGGCGCCAGCGTGGACCTGCTGTTTTGCAACGAAGAAGAAGCCCTGATTTTTACCGGCACCGATAACCTGCAAGATGCCCGCGAAAAATTAAAAGAGGCAGCCAAACGCTTTGCCATAACCCTTGGCGCCAACGGGGCCCTGATTTACGATGGCGACACCTTTATTCAGATTGAGCCCTACAAGGTGCGTGCAATCGACACCAACGGCGCTGGCGATATGTTTGCCGGGGCATTCTTATACGGCATTACCCACGGCCACAGCATGGCCGAAGCCGGCAAACTGGCCTCACTGGCCGCTTCGCGCGTGGTGGCGCAATGGGGGCCACGCCTTGACCCACAAACAGCCAAAAAACTGCTGGCCGACCTGATGGCGGCCTGATACCGGAAGGTTTAAAACTAAAGCCCTGCCCTAAAAAGCGCTTTGTTCTTGGAAAAAACGAAAATACTCAGCACTTTTGCAGCCCTTTACGCTTAGCGGTTATGAAAAGAACATATCAGCCCTCGCGCAGAAAACGCAAAAACACACACGGTTTCCGCAAACGCATGGCTACCGCCAACGGCCGCAGGGTTTTGGCTGCCCGAAGAAGAAAGGGCAGAAAAAAACTTACGGTTTCGGACGAGTTTACGCTTAAAAAGCAATAATAAACCTGCCCCAACCAGGGCTAAAAAGGCCATGCGGCCACATACCCTTTCCCGAGGTGAACGACTGCGCGGAACCAAAATAATCGGGCTCCTCTTCCGCAATGGAATGGAGTTTACAATTCCTCCGCTTAAAATCAAGGTAATCCATCATCCTCAACCCGAAAGTCCCCATCAGGTACTTTTTTCAGTTCCCAGAAAACTGCACCCCAAAGCCACCCACCGCAACCGCATAAAACGCCTCATGCGCGAAGCCTACCGCTTGAATAAATCCGCGCTGGAAGGCTTACCATCGCTCTGTATTGCGTATATTTATCAATCCAAACAGGTGCCTGCTTTTCAGGAAATAACCCAAGCCATTGTTCAATTGTTGAGCATGCTAAGAAACTATGCGCAGAAAAATTAAATACCTGGGTGCTGTACTCTTGCTGGCCCTTGTGGCCTCCACCCTGCCGGGTGATAACTATTTCGAGATAGCCAAAAACCTCGACATCTTCGCGGCTCTTTTCAAAGAAGTAAATGCCTATTATGTAGATGAAGTCGATCCCTCCGGGCTCATCCGGAAAGGCATTGACGGTATGCTCGAATCGCTCGATCCCTACACTGACTTCATAGCCGAAGAAGAACTGGAAGGATTCAGAATATCCACCACCGGCCAGTATGCCGGCATCGGAGCCCTGATAGGCAATGTAAATGGCAAAACGGTTATCA
>BPHC01000011.1 GCA_026003355.1 Cyclobacteriaceae bacterium | reverse complement strand
CTCCTGAATTTTATCGTGGAGTTGTGAGGTAACTTTTTGAATCAGATCGCTGAATACAACAGGGCGGTGAGATTCAGGCGGGAGTGACTTTAAACGGATAATATCCATTAGATCGGTAACAGTTTTGTTCCAGCTCCTGAACGGCCAGCTCGAGTTTTTTCCAGTTCTTCCGACTTGCCGTGCTGAAGTCCCAACAGGGTGATGAGCCCGCGCATGCGTGCAATGGGGGGCTTTAAGGTTATGGGCTATGATGTAGTTAAACTGTTGCAATTGCTGGTTCTCCATATCGAGCTGCCGCATGCGCACCTTAACCGTTGTTTCCACACCTGTGCGAAAGCTTTTTGCCAGTTCCAGTACCCGCTTGCGCTGCCGTTGTATGGCTTTAATTAGTATGAGAGAAAGTATAACCGAAAGCAAAACCAGCGAACCAGATACCACCATGGTTAACTGTTTTTTCCTTTTTAGACTTTTCCAGCTCTATGTTTTTGCGCAGCAATTCGTTTTCGCGCTTTATCCTGTCATTTTCAAACTGCAGGCGCAGCCTGGCAATGTAGTTCAGGTTGTCCAGGTTAATCAGGCTGTCGGTAAGAGCATCGAACCTGCGGTGGTAGCGATAGGCATTTACAAAATCGTTTTCGGCTTCGTAGCTTTTGTACAGTAATTCATAACCCAGCCGGGCGCGGTCGTTAAAATGCTTTTTGCCGGGCCAGGTCAATGGCTTTAAGGGCATAATCTCTGGCTTTTTTGTATTGCTTTTGTTTAAAATGCAGGTTGGCCATACCCCAGCCAGGTAAAGGTTTGGCCGTAATCGTTTTTTCTTTCGTCAGCCAGGCCTGGGCCAGGGCAAAGTAATAGCGGGCTTCTGCCCAGCGCTGAAGAGCCACGTAGGCCTCGCCCAGGTAGTTGTAAATGTAAAGCAGGGCAAAGCCCGGCTGTGGATTTTGTTTTTCGGTTTCGTATGCCCGTTTAAGCAAAACCAGGGCGCTGTCGTAAAGTCCTGTACGAACGCAGTTTATACCCAGAAAACCCAGGCAGTTGGCAAGAGTGGGGCTTTGGGTTTTTTCGGCCAGTTGCAGGGCTAAGGCGCAATGGTTTGCCGGCCTCGGCATAATTGTATAACGACATATAGGTGTTACCAAGGGTAAGATGAGCGGAGATGAGCAGTGCGGTGTCTTGCAGGTTTTCAAGGTTAGAAAAAGCGTGGAGTACTTGTTCCATAGCGCTGGTAAAGTAGCCCAACCGGCGTAACGTACGCGCCACCATAAGCTCGGCCCTCACTAGGTCAGCAGGGTTGTTCAGGCTGTCGGCCACGTGGCGGGCAGCCCGGCCATACAGCAGGGCCCCTCATCAGGTCCGAGTCATAGTATTGCTGGGCCCGTTCCAGCAGGGTGGCTGCGGGATGGCTTTTAAGACTGTCGGGGATGACAGTGCGGGGTTGGAGGTTTGCCTGCGGACGCAGGCAGACTGGTATAGCCAGAAATAACAAAGCCAATGTTCCCCTTACCCTAATCACATTGTAAAGATTTTCAACAAACAGGGTTATTGCAAGAGTTTTTTTAGTTTTTCGAGTTGTTGCCGGTTGGATGGCGAATTGAGGTTGCCCAGAATATCCTGTTTTTCTCTTTCGGTGAGGCGCCAGCTCAGCGATGCCCGCATGCTGGTATGGCGAATGCTGTCCATGCCCTGTAAAATGGGCAGGTAGCTTTCGGTTTGATACTGGATGTCGATGCGGTGCAGGGGTATGGAAAGCCATTTACGGGCGTGTCCCAGCAGAAGGTCGCTGTTTATATCCTGGAAATTTTCAAAGTTATTATACACCGAGCTTATAGGCTGGGTGAGGGCATCTACGATGGATTGTTCCTGTTGTGGCGGAATGGTGCCTAGTTTGGGCGAATCGCGGATGGAAATCAGAATGATTTCGGAGGCATTTTTTTCAATCCATTGCTGAAAGGCAAACATAAAGCGCACGGCATCGGATATGCCAAAGTTGTCGGAAATGCCGGCATCCATTATCTGAACAGGCGGGTTGGTGGGCAGCGTGGTGTTGGGTGTGATGTAGGGAAAGGTGGCGCACATGCGCAGAGCTGTAAGAAAGCGAAGGTTGGATGCCCCGTGCTGGCTGAACAACCGCTGAAAGTCAACTCCCCCGATTTTGACATCGGGGTATTCGGGCCATGAGTGAATATCCATGTTGAGGTAAGAAACCGGTTGTGCCCCTATAAACAGCTTTCGGCCATCGTTAACTATGGTAGGCGAAAGGATGATTATGGGAATGATGGCCCGGGCTTCGGCACCGGCATAAGCCGACAGGGGCTTGTCCATCATGCCTTCGGTGCTTTGATTAAGCTGCTCCTCAAAGGTATAGGCCCGGTCGCGACGGTAATAGTTGCCGGCATATTCATACGAAGTAAAACCAACAAACAAATCGTTTGCAAGCAATGAGAAGATAAGCGGGTTAAGGTTATCGGAAGAAATGCGAGTCCGGTAACGGTGATGGTAGGGGTTTACCTGTTGGCCGGTCTTTTGGCGCAGTACCAGTTCGCGGAAGTAGGAAGCACCAATGAGGCCCCCGGAAGCGCCGGTAATGAGTACCGTGTGCTCCATGAGTGCACCGCGGGTAAGACTATCGGCATGCTGCAGGGTGGCAAAAGTCCAGAGGGCTGCCCGCTTGCCGCCACCGCTAACGCAAAGCAATACCAGCGCAGGCCTGGAACTTTTAAGTTTATTCCGCCAGTTGTTTAATATATCGTTCGGTGGTGGCTTTGTCTTCGGCTACTGCCGTGCTGTCGCTGGTAAGGCGCAGATTGTCTATGTTGTACTCAACAGGTGGCTGCTGGTAGTTAAGACCGAAAGCTTCATAACGCCTGGAAAAAAAAGCCTGTTCCGGTAAGGTGATTAATAATTAGAAACAAAATCAGGGCAAAAGTGGCGGCCCAGTTACCGAACCAGTATTCAAAAGCTCCGGCCAGCATAACGAAGATGGTTAGAAAAATGGTAAAACTGGCCGCAGCCGGCAGCTGAAAAGCGGGCGAGTCTTTGAAGATACCCAGCACCAAAACCACAATAAAGATGAAGATTTCAATTACAACCAGGTTAAAGTGGTTCTGGTCGAATACCTGCAATATGGTGGCCCGGTCGTAGAATCCCGACTCTTCAACCTTGCGTATGCGCAGGTTCAGATCGAGGTAATGGTCAACCCGTACCTGGTTTTTGCGGGCAATATTTAATTTTTTTTAACGCACTGGCCCGGGTTACGCCCACATTCTGCTTAAGCTTTTCATCAATGCGGCAAACCATATAGCGAAAGATGTCTTTGTTGGTAAACCGGAAGTAAGCAAAGAATACCAATGTTGTTAGTACATAGCCGCCGAGTAAGCCTGCCAGGTGTAAAAACACGGATTGTTTTTCGGTGTATTGGTTATTAATCTGGAAAACAATAATCTGATAAATGTAAACACCAAGGAAAGCTGCCGGAATAAGGCTGTTGTTTAACGAAAACCGGGTAAAGGGTTTGGGCAGGGTGCCAACAAATGAAAACCGGTGCCCGTCCATAATATAGGTAGTTATATGAAAAGCAGTGGCAAATCCGGCGGTTACGCAGCCCATTATGAAAAAGCTGGTAAAGTCAACCTCATTTAAGTATTCGGGGTCCAGAAACAGGTAGGGAATACCCAGGTATTTGCCGAAGTTTCCGGTAACCATGGCAAAGAGCACAATCCAGCACAAAACCAGCACCAGGTTGCGCTTAAGGTTATTGAGAAGCAACTGCACACCGGAAAGGAGTAGAACAGTGCAACCAAAAAACCGTATAGCCTGCGCATAAAAATTCCTAAAATATAGAATAATTTTAGCTCAGCAGGTAATATCGTCAGAACTTGTCATTTCCCCTGTGCTTTATTTGGTAAAAAAATAAACCGTGAGCCAGCTTACCCTGTACCGCAGCTCGGCCGGGTCGGGCAAAACCCGAACCCTGGCCAGGGTGTTTATCCGCCTGGCCCTGTCGCACCGGGCCGATTATTTCAGGCATATTCTGGCCATAACCTTTACCAACAAGGCCACACAGGAAATGAAAAGCCGCATCGTGCGGTACCTGGATGAGTTTGCACGCGGCACCGATAACGACCTGAAACGGGATTTGCTGCAGGAACTTCACATGGACGAGGCCACCTTTCGGGCACAAAGCCTGGAATTGCTGCGGTTAATTCTGCACCGCTATAATGACTTTTCCATCAGTACCATCGATGCCTTCTTTCAGCGCGTTATCCGTTCCTTTACCCGCGAAGCCGGCCTGGCAGGAGACTACCGCCTGATAATTGAAACCGATGAAGTGCTGGACGAGGTAGTGCAAAACCTGCTTGACGAGGTGGGCTCCGACATCCAGCTTACCCGTTGGCTCATTGATTTTGTAACCCGGAAGCTCGAAGAAAAGCAAAAACCCGACATTGGCAACGACCTGAAAAATTTTGCCAGCCTGTTGCTGGAAGAGGATTTTAAACGGATAGAAGACCAGCTTGCCCGGTTGAATACCGAACAGCTGAACGATACAGGAAAAAACACTCTATTCCTTACGCCATACATTTATTAACAGGCTTACGGGTATTGCCAACAATATTTTTTACTGGATTGAAACCAATGGGCTTACTGTTAACGATTTTCGCAGCAAGACCAAGGGCTCTGTTTACAGCCAGGTAAGTAAACTAAGGCTTTTTAAAAAATGCAGCGATTTTGTTAAAAAAGGCAAAGGATGGTTCGACTCACTGGATAAACCTGAAAAGTGGGCTGCATCAGACAGCCCGCATGCAGAACGAATCAGGCAATATGCCGAAAAACAGGGTATTAATGCTATCAAGGAATTTACTGCATATTATGAAAAGCACATACAGGAGGCCTTAACAGCCGAAATTGTTTTAACAAATTTCTATCTGCTGGGTTTAACCCATCACCTGCTGCGGCACTTTAACAACTACCGGCACCAGCACCGGGCCATGCTGCTGGCCGATGCGCCCTCATTTCTTAAACGGATTATTAATGAAAGCGAAACACCCTTTATATACGAGAAAGTAGGTTCTTTTTACCGCCATTTTCTGATAGACGAATTTCAGGATACTTCTGAAATGCAATGGGCCAATATCCGGCCACTTGTAGCAAACGCGCTGGACCAGGGTTATGAAAGCATGGTAGTTGGCGATGTAAAGCAGGCCATTTACCGTTGGCGCGGAGGTAACCTTAACTTACTGAATCACCAAATAGCACAACAGTTTAACAGTGCGCACTTAAAAATCCTGCCCCTGAATGAAAATTACCGTAGTGCCCGGCAAATTGTGCAGTTCAATAACACGTTTTTCCGCGAGGCGTGCCACCTGGTTAATAATTACCTGGGAGCAGCTTTGCCGGAAGAAGTTTTTCGCGATGTGCAGCAACAGCCTAAAAAAAATGAAGATGGCATCGTTTCCGTTGAGTTCATTGCTGCCGAAAAAGCACAGGGTAACTCCTGGACTGACGAAGCCAAAGCCCGGCTGTGTGCGCTGATAGAAGAGTTACAGCTAAGCGGCGTTCAGCCACGCGATATAGCCATACTGGTTCGCAAAAACGAAGAGGGACACGCGGTTATTACCCATTTGTTAAACCATCAGAATTCAGATAAGGCCAAAACCAATGTGAATTACCAGGTAATATCGAACGAATCGCTGCGCATCGACAGTGCCGCTTCGGTTAACCTGCTGATATATGCCCTGCGGTATCTGGCCAATCCCGATGATCACCTGGCGCGCGCAGGCCTTGTGTTTGAGTATAACCGCATACATACCGGCAGGCCGCTGGCCGAAGTTTTGCAGGTAAAAGCAATAAGCGATTTCAGAAACGTGCTGCCTGATGCGTTTTCCAGGAACGAATCTTTTCTCCGCGGCTTGCCGCTGTATGAGATGACCGAAACCCTTACGGGTATTTTTAACCTTGCCAAACTAACAGGCGAAATTCCCTACCTGCAGGCCTTTCAGGATATGGTACTGAATTTTTCGCTGCGCGAACAAAACGAGCTGAGCGAATTTCTCAGCTGGTGGGAAGATGCACGCCACACCGACAGGGCCACCATTAAATCGGCTGCCGAAAGCAACGTGATGAGGTTGTTAACCATTCACAAAGCCAAGGGGCTGCAGTTTCCGTATGTGATCATCCCCTTTTGCAGCTGGGGAATGGAGCCGCATAAAGAAACCGTAATATGGGTTAAAACCAGCCAGCCTCCGTTCAATACACTGGGCATGGTGCCGGTAAAGTACAGCAATAACCTGGAAAACAGTTACTTCTGCGAAGATTATCTTAAAGAACGCGCCAGCTCGTATGTGGATAACCTGAACCTGCTGTATGTAGCCTTTACCCGCCCCGAAAAAGGATTGTATGTACTGGCTCCGGATGAAGAAATAAAAAGCGATACAAAAATCAGTACGGTAAGCAAACTGCTCAAAAAAGCATTATTCAACAACACCCGATTTAGCACCACCGGCAACCGGTACATTGAAGGTAAACTTTCAGATACCCGGCAAGCCCCCATGGAAGTACCTTCTCACAGCCTTGCCGTTTACACTACCTTTCCGTGGCGCAATCGCCTGGTTATCCGCACTTCGGCCCCGCCCGAAACCGAAGCCCAGCGCAAGATGGGTTTGCGCCTGCACGAAGTACTTGCCCGGCTGCATTATGCCGACCAGCTGGACGAACTGATGAATACCATGGTAACCACGGGCGCCTTCAATCCAAACGAAGCCACACAGCTGAAACTGCAAATTCAAAGCTGGCTAACACAACCTGTTTTTCAATCGTGGTTTAACCGGTCATGGACCGTGCGTACCGAAGTTCCCGTGCTTGCTCCACAGGGCGAGTACAGGCGCATGGACCGGCTCATGACCGATGGCAAACATACCGTGGTGGTTGATTTTAAAAGCGGTAATCCGGCCGCAGCCGACCAAGCCCAGGTAAGCGAGTACATAAAGCTGCTTCATGACATGCACATGCCCGGCATAAGCGGTTACCTGTTCTATACCCGCACCGGTGAAGCGATTGAAGTTAAACCCCAGCCAAAGTCAAAAAGCAAAAAAGGCAAAAACAACAACCAGCTGTCGTTCGATTTTTAATGTGATCTGCCCATGCGCCCCTTTTTATATCAAGTAGCCGAAGCCCTGGTAAAACAAAACCGCCCCCTGGATGAATTTACGGTTGTGTTTCCCAACCAGCGCAGCATTTTGTACTTCAGAAAATACCTGTCGCAGTTTATCAGCCAACCGGTATTCGGCCCCGGGCTGCTTACCTTTACCGAGTTTGCAACCAGGTGGGCACCCGGCCACGTGCCCGACCGCCTCACGCTTATCCACCGCCTGTACGGGGTTTACAGCCGCATTACCGGCTGGAGCGAATCGTTTGCCGCATTCTTTTTCTGGGGCAACATGCTGCTGCGCGATTTTGACGAGCTGGACAAATATCTGGCAGACCCCGATCATCTTCTTAAAGATTTATCGCATATAAAAGAGCTCGACAACCAGTTCGACTACCTTACCGATGAACAGAAGCAATACCTTAAGGATTTCTGGTCGGGCTTTGCTTCTTCTTCGGGCTTGCTGAAAAAGCAATTCAGCGAGGTGTGGCAGCACCTCAACGCGGTTTATCATGCCTTTAACGATACCCTGCGCCAGGAAGGGTTAACCTACGAAGGGCGTATGTTCAGAGATGCCGCAGCGGCAGTTGAGCAGGCCCCGCACCCGGGCACGCAGGTTGTTCTTGCAGGATTTAATGCCCTAACGCCTGCTCAGGAAAAAATTTTTGTGCATGCGGTATCGGCATGGAATGCACAGATTTACTGGGATGTGGACGACTATTATTTGAATTCAGAATGGCAGGAGGCAGGTGCCTTTTTCCGGAAATATCGCTCACACCCCGTGCTGGGACGTACTTTTCCGGCCGATGTGCCGGCCAGTTTTCAAAACAAACGCCAGGTAAAAATTTATGGCACCCCGCAGGCGTCGGGGCAGGCTAAAATTCTGGGCCAGATACTGGACGAAGCGCTTAAAGAGGGCATGAATCCCGAAGAAGCCGTAATTGTATTGCCCGATGAGAAAATGCTGCTGCCGGTGCTTCATGCCGTATCGGGCACGGTAGAAAAGTTGAATGTGTCGGTAAGTTATCCGCTTTCGCTCACTCCGGTGCCTTCGCTGGTTGAACAACTTGCACATTTGCAAAAGCATTTCCGCAATAACTGTTTTTACTCGGCATCGGTGCTCAGGGTTTTATCGCACCCCTATCTTCTTTCACTGGAGTCTGACTTTCAGCGTAAAATGATGAAAGACATAACAGGTAATAACCGGTTATATGTGCCATTAGCAGAATTATGTGAATCGGATTTACTGAGACTGATTTTTAAACCGGCTGCAACCATAAGTTCTTACCTTATCGATTTATTTCAATACCTGCAGCAACAGGAAAAACTGGGCAAGCTCGATGTGGAATATCTGCGGCAGGCTTTGCGCATGGTAATGCAGCTTGACGAAATTGCTGATGCCGTTGCCACATGGGATAATTTTATGCCCGTTTTCCGGCAACTGGTTGCTGAAACCCGCATTCCGTTTGTGGGCGAACCCCTGCAGGGGCTGCCGGTTATTGGTATGCTCGAAACGCGCAATCTGGATTTCCGCCATGTGTTTCTGCTTTCGGTTAACGAAGGTTTTTTGCCTCCCTTTGCCCGCACCGGATCCTATTTTCCTTATTCCCTGCGCAAGGCCTACGGCCTTCCCGTAGCGGGACATGACGAAGCCATAACGGCCTACCTTTTTTACCGGCTTATGCAACGGGCAGAAACGGTAACTTTGTTTTACACCACCGAGCCCGATGAACTGGGAAGGGGAGAGATGAGCCGCTTTCTGCAGCAGCTGCTGCTGGAAGCCGAACCCCGCATACAACCTGTTTTGGTTACAAATGCCGCAAAACCCGTACAGGTTTTTCCGCTTACAGTCGAAAAGACCGACCTGGTGTGGCAGCAAATGTTAAAGCGGCTGGTAGCCAGACACAACGGCTACCTTAGCCCTACTTCTTTGTCGGTTTACCGCGACTGTACCCTGCAATTTTATTTTAAATATGTACTGGACTTACGTGAACCAAAAAAGCTGGAAGAAGAACCCACCGACCGGCTAACCGGAAATGTGCTGCACAAGGTCATGGAACTATTTTACCAGAACCTTCTTGCCGAAAAGGGCAGTTCAATGATTGAACCTGATGACTTTGCAAACAAAACCCCGCGGCTTGAAAAAGCCATTGAAACGGCTATGCACCAGGAGTTTAATCTGCCGGCACAGGCTGATGTGCAACGGGAAGGCCGGCAGTTGCTCATGGTGGAAGTGATAAAAAAGCTTGCCGGCCGCATCCTGGCGTTAGACCGGGCCTATGCGCCTTTTGAATTGCTGGCTACTGAAGACAAAGATTACCGTTACTCATTAAAAGTGCCAGGTACAGATATTGTAATTACCCTGGGCGGACAGATAGACCGGATCGACAGGAAAGATGGTGTTATCCGCATTATAGATTACAAAACCGGAAGAGATGAAATTAATTGGAACGGCAATGCGCTTGAAAATTTGTTTAACCGCGAAAAAGAAGGAGCAAAGGCACTGCTGCAAACACTGCTCTATGCACTGTTGTTTGTGCGCAAACACCCTGAACTTGCCGGCAAAAAAATAGTACCGGGCATTATGGGGCGCCTGCAGATTTTCAATGATGACTTTACCTTTGGCTTTACCGATGATATCAGGCCCGGTCTGGATGAATTTGAAGGGCGCCTTGCTGCCATGCTGGCTGAATTATTTAACCGCGAGGTACCTTTCAGCCAGACAACCCAGACCAAAGCCTGCGAATTCTGCTCATTTAAAGGTATTTGCTATCGTTAAAATGTCTGCGAATGACCAAAGCTAACGTTGGGAGGGCAGGACGTACGGCAATTTACAACAGGGTCTCCGGGTCTGTTTACCGTTCATCCTCGCGGTCGCGCTTAATTTTTACTTTGGCGGGCGGACCAACCTGTATCGGAGCTTTTTCTATTTCCAGGTTGGCCGATTCAATGCCGTAATGTTCTTCGGTAGAGAGGCTGAATTTTTTTAATGTACGGTATCCCTGAATAATCAGTCGCTCAAAGTTCGATATTTCGCTGTCGGCAGAGGCCCACGATTGGATAATGATGTATTTAAAATCGGCCATCTGGCTGTATTTATGTAAGGAAGGGTAGGGGCTTATCAGGTCCACTTCGCCCGAGTCGGCCATCTCGTGAATAATTTTGTTGAACAACAGGTTCAGCCGGTGGTCGGCTTTGAACCCCAGTTTAATTCTTACAAAAAAACATCGCCTTGGAATTATGGTATCAACAGCGTATTTGCTGGTATAGGGGCTGTCTACCGTATCTATATGAATAAACCAGTACACATCGGCCCGTTTGGGTCGCTTGCGGAAGATGGAGTAAATAATATTGCTATCAATATACCGTTTGCTGTCGGCCACGGCCAAATATACCAGGTGGGTCGCTTCTTTGGGCACGGTGGTATCGGCCTGAAGGTCTTTAATCATTTCCACATAATGTTTCAGGTCAACGAACTCAATATGCCGGGTGCGCAGCTTGCGGGCCCGCAGCTGGATGTAGAGAATAACAAACAGAAAGCCGGCAATGAGAAAGGTAACAAAACCGCCATGCGCAAACTTGTCGAGGTTGGAAATGAGAAACATGCCTTCCAGCGAAAAGAAGAGGATAGCCAGGGCAATGGAGCGCAATGTTGATTTTTTTGAAAGCGAAAAGTAATACACCAGCAGCGAGGAGGTCATCAGCATATCGATGGTAATCGCCAGGCCATAGGCTCCTTCCATGGCCGAAGATTCGCGGAAGTAAAGCACCATAAAAATGCAGCCCACCATTAATATCCAGTTAATGGAAGGGATGTAGATCTGGCCTTTGGTCTGGGCCGGATAACGCACGCGCGTCATCGGCCACAGTTTTAGTTTCATGGCTTCGTTTACCAGCGTAAAGGTGCCGCTAATCAAAGCCTGGCTGGCAATAATGGCTGCCAGCGTGGCAATTACAATACCAAAGGGCAGAAACCATTCGGGCATGATGGAATAAAAGGGAATGCGCTCACCCAGCGTTTCGCCTTCGTGCTTCATAAGCCAGGCTGCCTGGCCGAAGTAGTTTAGCAGCAGGGCTGTTTTAACAAAACTCCAGCCCACGCGTATGTTGCCCTTGCCAACATGGCCCAGGTCAGAATACAGGGCCTCGGCACCGGTTGTACACAAAAACACCGCTCCGAGTATCCAGAAACCGCTCGGGTAGGTGGTTAGCAGGTTTATGGCGTACCACGGATTGACGGCCTCCAGTACCCATGGGTTTTGCAGCAGTTGCACAGCACCCAGGGTGCCTATGGTAATAAACCACAACAACATGATTGGGCCAAACGTTTTACCTACCACCCCCGTGCCGAATTGCTGAAAGACAAAGAGAGCTATGAGAATGATTATAACAATCTGAACCGTTGGTATATTGGCGTTGTAGTACCGCAAACCCTCAATAGCCGATGACACACTGATGGCGGGCGTAATGAAACCGTCTGATATGAGCGTGGCACAACCAATAATGGCCGGATAAACCACCCATGAGGCCTTGTACCTGCGCACCAGGGCGTACAGCGCAAATATTCCGCCCTCGCCTTTGTTGTCGGCATTAAGCGCCAGGTAAACATATTTAAATGTGGTAATGAGGCTGAGGGTCCAGAACACACACGATAAGCCCCCCAGCACCAGCTCTTTAGAAATTACCCGGTTGCCGGCAATGGCTTTGAATACATAAAGGGGAGAGGTGCCTATGTCGCCATAGATAATGCCGAGCGATATAAGGACACCACCGGCAGTAAGTGGAATGGTGTATTTGGTATAGCCGCTTGTTTCCTGGTTGTGCATGTGCGGGCTTAAAGGTAAAACTTTGTTTAAAAATTACTGCGGTCGTCCGATAATCAGGCGATTGCTTTTATCATAGCTAAAATAACTCCAGATCCAGTTTAAAAACACAAATATTTTATTCCTGAAGCCAATCAGGTAGAGCAGGTGCACAAACATCCATATGTACCAGGCAAAGAATCCCTGAAAGCGCAGGCCGCGCAAATCCACTACCGCTTTGTTTCGGCCAACGGTGGCCATGGTGCCCTTATCAAAATACCGAAAGGGTTTCAGGCTTTTTCCTTTTGCCATGCGTATAAAATTTTTGGCCAGCCAGCGTCCCTGCTGCATGGCCGGCGGGGCCACCATCGGATGCCCGTTCTTCCAGCCGGGGTCACCTTCCATGCAGGCAACATCGCCAATGGCAAAAATGTTATCGAAACCAACCACCCGGTTGTATGCATCTACGCGGCACCGGCCGTTACGGGTTAAGCTTTCCGGGGGCAAACCGGGCAGGGGATTGGCCCGTACTCCGGCCGTCCAGATAAGGGTTTTGCACAGCAGCTTCTCTCCGCTGGCCAGCAGTACTTCTTCACCGTTGTAACTTTTAACGGCCGTGTTAAGCATAACCTTTACCCCCATTTTGTTGAGGTATTCAAGGGCTTTTTCAGAAGCCTGTGCCGACATGCTGCCCAGAAGTTTGGGTGCGGCTTCAACCAAATAGATATCCATATCATCAAGTTGCAGTTCCGGATAATCTTTTGGAAACACGTGCTTTTTAAGTTCAGCCAGCGCTCCGGCAAGTTCTACCCCAGTGGGTCCGCCTCCCACAATCATAAAATCCATTAATGCGTTTCGCTTAATGCGGTCGGTGGTAAGCAGGGCCTGCTCGAAATTGCGGATAATGGTATTGCGCAGCTTAATGGCGTCCACTATTGACTTCATACCCAGGGCATGTTGCTCGGCATCTTTCATGCCGTAGAAATTCGTAACCGCACCCGTTGCAATTACCAGGTAATCGTAATCAATACTTCCTATGGATGTGTCAATTCTTTTTTGCTCAGGGTGTACGTGGATTACCTCTCCCATACGGAAGTAAATGTTGCTCTTATGCTGAAACCGCTTGCGGAATGGGAACACGATAGAGCTGGTTTCCAGACCGGAAGTGGCTACCTGATACAACAGGGGCTGAAAGGTGTGGTGGTTGTGTTTATCGATAAGCACAACCTGGTAGGGGGCGCGGACGAGTTTTTTTACCAGCTCAAGGCCGCCAAAGCCTCCCCCAACCACTACTATCCTGGGCAGCCCGATGCTGGCCAAGCCCGGCAGTTGGTGGGGGGTATCCGGTTCCATAATGCGGCTAATTTAAACGGGGCCGGACATTAAAAAAAGCTTTGGCGGTTTGGGGCAAAATATTTTTACCCGAATACAAGCGCACCGAAAACCTGTTATTTTTGAATGTAAATATCAGGTGTATGAAAAATATGCTCCTTTTTTCCGCGCTTGTTACTGTGTGTTTCACAGGGATACTTTCCGGTTGCGGAGCCCGCGAAAAGGCCGAGCTTCAGGCACAGGTTGATTCGCTTAAAGTTGAACTGGAAACTTCGCAGCGCCTTGCCAATACACTGGCCGAAGTAGGCACACTAATGGATTCTATTGATGCAAGCCGGCAGTTGTTGCGCATAAACATGGTGGAAGGAACCACCTATGATGATTATACCGCCCGGATGAAAGACATTAATAAGTATGTAAAAGAAACCGAGCGCAAAATAAACGAACTGGAGAAGGCCCTGAAAAACTCCAGGAGCTCGGTGGCTGCCTACGCGCGCCAGGTGGCCCGGCTTAAGGCCGATCTGGAAACCAAAACCAACGAAATAATTGCTTTGCAGGAGCAGGTGGAGCGATACCGGAGCGAGAACCGTAACCTGTCGGATCTGGCAACGATGCTCGAAAGCCAGTTGTCCGACAAAGAGGCCCAGATTGCGGCCAAGGAACAGGAACTGGCTTTGATTGAAGCCCGCATTCAGCAGATCATGATTCAATCGAAGATAAGCGAAGCCGATGCTGCCTATGCGCGGGCACAGGCTACGGAAGAAGCAGCCAACCGTACCAAACTGGCACCCCGCAAGAAGAAAGAGACACTGAAAGAAGCACTTGAATGGTATAAGAAAGCCCTGAGCCTTGGTAAAAAGGAAGCCGCTGCCAAAATAAGCGAGCTGGAAGAAAAAGTTAACTAACCCGCACTCTTTTCCATACCAATAAGAAATACAGTGTACACAATGTAGCCTGTAAAAAGAAGAAAGGCCTCCCACCGGTCCAGCTTACGCGTATTGAGCGTAAACATAAAGATCATCAAAATCACCGAACCGGCCAGCAGTACCCTGAGGTCGAAATTCATTGCATCGTTGTAATGCATCGGCTGAACCGCCCCGGTAACACCTAAAATAAAAAAGATGTTAAATATATTAGAGCCCACCACGTTGCCAATAGCAATGTCAGTGTTCTTTTTGTAGGCGGCAACGGCCGAAGTAGCCAGTTCGGGCAGAGAAGTTCCTGTGGCAAGAATGGTAAGTCCGATAATTTTCTGGCTCAGGCCAAAATAATTGGCAAGGCTTACGGCATTATCTACTACCAGTTTGCCACCCAGTACCAGCATAACCAGCCCTGAAACCACCAGCAATATCGAGACGGGCGTGGAGAAAATTTTTATAGGAGCCTCCTCATAATCGGAGGTTTTCTTCATGGTGCGGTAAACATACATCATGAAAGTAATGAAGAGCACCAGCAACACCACGGCATCGTAGCGCGACAGGATGTTTTGCGCTGCCCCGAACCACCGGTCGTTTACCAGTACATACAAAATCAGAATGGCTGCAATTGAAATGGGCACTTCGAACTTAACCGTATTGCGTTGTACAACCAGCGGATAAATTAAGCCCGAAACTCCCAGGATGCAGAACAGGTTAAAATTGTTGCTGCCAATAACATTGCCGAATGAGGCATCGGCTTTTCCGTTCACGGCCGATAGCAGGCTCACTATTAATTCGGGGGCTGAAGTACCAAACGAAACTACCGTGAGGCCAATGGCAATAGCCGAAATGCCGAATTTTTTTGCCATAGAAGAAGCGCCACTTACCATCAGGTCGGCACCTTTAATCAGAATAATAAAGCCCGCTATCAGCAGGGCAACGGCCCAGAAGAGCATGTAAGGAAGGGTTTGTTTGACGGGCTAAAATAGTTTTTTTTTAATTAAAGAAATAAAGTCAGAGATTGTTTGCAGACGGCACCTGGTCTGCGCCTATCTGATAGATGGTATATACCAGATAAGCCACAAGCAAAATAACGGCTTCCCAACGGTCAAGCCTCCGTCTTTTGATGGTAAACATAAAAATCATGAGCACCAGCGTGGAGATTACGAGAATGTACAGGTCCAGATTCATGGAGGCATTATAATGCATGGGCTGAATAATACCCGTTAAACCCAGAATAAAGAAAATGTTAAAAATATTGGAGCCCACTACATTGCCAATGGCAATGTCGGTATTCTTTTTATAAGCAGCTACTGCCGAGGTGGCCAGTTCGGGCAGTGAAGTACCCGCAGCAAGAATGGTGAGGCCTATAATTCTTTCGCTCAGGCCAAAGTGGCTGGCAATGGCAACAGCGTTATCAACCACCAGCTTTCCGCCGGCCACCAGCATGGCAAGCCCGCCAGCGGTACGCAACACAGAAACCGGAGTACTATAGAGGTTTATGGGGGTCTCTTCGTAAGTGGTTTCATTTTTCATGGTTCGGTAGATGTACATTAAAAAACCGGTAAAGAACAACAGTAAAATTACGGCATCTGTTCGGGACAGAACGTTACGGGTATGCTTCCATATTATACTATCGTTTGCCAGCACGAACAGCCCTATGGCGGCCAGTATGGACAAAGGCACTTCATATTTTACCGTATTGCGTTGTACTGTAAGCGGATAAATAATGCCGCAAACACCAAGAATAAACATCAGATTGAAATTGTTGCTACCTATAACATTTCCGAATGAGGCATCGGCCTTGCCATCAATGGCTGCAATGAGGCTAACCACCAACTCAGGAGCCGAAGTACCAAAGGCAACCACGGTTAAACCTATGGCCAGCGAAGAAATGCCCATTTTTCTGGCAACCGAAGAGGCTCCGCTCACCAGAAAATCGGCACCTTTAATGAGCACGGCAAAACCTGCCAGCAGAAGAGTAATAGTTAAGAGCATATTGGCATGGGTTTGTAATTAGCTGCAACAAAATCTAAAACCACTTTTTTAACTTAAAGTACACCAGCATGCCCAGCGCCAGCACAAACATAATGAGCATTACTGCCGGGTAGCCCCATTTCCAGTCCAACTCGGGCATATATTTAAAATTCATGCCATAAATACCCACAATAAAGGTAAGGGGTATGAATATGGTAGAGATAATGGTTAGTACCTTCATAATTTGATTAAGCTGATTATTCCGGGTGTTTACATGAATGTCAAGCAGGGAAGTTGTAAGATCTTTATAGGTATCAAGCGAATCAATCAGGTGTACCACATGGTCATATACATCGGCATAGAAGCGTGTGGTTTCGGGCTCAATAAAAGGCGAATCGTCCTTTACAAGTTTCGAAAGGGCATCGCGCACCGGGTAAACCGCCTTGCGAAGGTATATGAGTTCCTTGCGAAGCCGCTGTATGCGCTGAAAGGTAAAATCATTGGTTATGCCCTCTGAAAGTTCATCTTCAATGCGCTCAATTCTTTCGCCCACATTATCGAGCACCAGGTAGTAATTATCGGTAATAATATCCAGCAGCCGGTACAGCAGGTAGTCGGCTCCTTTTTTGCGCACGCGTCCCTGGTCCAGGCGAATGCGATTGCGGAAGGCGTCAAACAGGTCGCCTTCCTTTTCCTGAAACGATATTAAAAAGTTGTGTCCCAAAACAAAGCTTATCTGTTCATAGTCAATATATCCGGCTTTAATGCTGTGCACCATTTTAAGCGTAAAGAACAGGTAATCGTCATATTCCTCGGCTTTTGGTCGCTGGTCTTCCAGCACATCTTCAATGAGCAGGCTGTGCAGGTTAAAGTGTTGTTGTATGCCCGCCACAATTTCGTTATCGGTCAGGCCATCCACATTAAGCCAGTTTACCCGGTCGGGTTTTATTTCGGCCAGTAAATCGGCAAGCGACAGGTTGTCCAGATGTTCGTACTCCTGCTGGTTGTAGGTTATCAGTTCAAGGATTTCGCCCTGAGCGGGTGGCCGGGCGGTTAGGTACCTGCCTTGCATGCAATTGGTTTTATGCCAATATAAAAATTCGGTTTATATGCTGCGCATGCCGGTACAGGTTTTGGTTTTTTTACACCCGGCACCGTTGTATAATTGTGCCCGCATGGCATTGCATTTAAATGATATCAAGGCCCCGATAGCCCGCGAAATGGAGGAATTTGAGCGCAAATTCAGGGCTTCTATGCAAACCCGGGTTATGCTGCTGGACCGCATTATGCGCTATATTGTAAAGCGCAAGGGCAAGCAAATGCGGCCCATGTTTGTGTTCCTTTCAGCCGGTGCCTGCGGGCAAATAAACGAGTCGGCCTACCGGGGGGCTGCCCTTATTGAGTTGCTGCACACGGCTACCCTGGTGCACGATGATGTGGTTGATGATGCCAACTACCGCAGGGGGTTCTTTTCCGTCAATGCCCTGTGGAAAAACAAAATTGCTGTGCTGGTAGGTGACTTTTTACTTTCGCGCGGCCTTATTCTTTCGGTCGAGCATCAGGAATATAACCTGCTGAAAATTGTAACAGAGGCCGTGCGCCAAATGAGCGAAGGCGAGCTGCTGCAAATGGAAAAGGCCCGGAAGCTCGATATAAGTGAAGCCGACTACGAGGAGATTATCCGGCAGAAAACCGCATCGTTAATTGCTGCCTGCTGTGCAGTGGGCGCGGCAGCGGCCGGAAGCGACAGCCGGAGAACTGAACAATTCAGGTTGTTTGGTGAAAAGGCAGGCATGGCCTTCCAGATTAAAGACGATTTATTCGATTACGGTGATGATGAAATCGGTAAACCCCGTGGCATTGACATCAAAGAAAAGAAAATGACCCTTCCGCTTATTTATGCCTTGCAGCAGGCCGGCTGGATGGAAAAAAGAAAAATTCTGCGCATCGTTAAAAACGATAACCCCGGCAACAGGCAGGTACGGCAGGTGATAGATTTTGTAAAGCAGGCCGGCGGAATGGACTATGCCATAAACCGCATGAATTCCTACCATGCCGAAGCACTTGGCTTGCTGGATGACGTGCCGGAATCGGTATATAAAAATGCACTCCGCCAGCTGGTGCAATTTACTATTGAGCGGCCCTTATAGCGGCCTCGCGCAGCTTAATCTTATTTAACCTTTCGCGGCCGGCTTCGAGTATGGCATACGATTTCCAGCGGCTTAGTTCGTCAGGAGCAACGGTTTCGGTTGCGGGGCCGCAGTGGTCGGGCGTAAAACTGCCCCCGGCCTGCCACCACAAACGGGCCAGGTTACGGGCCGTGTGCCGGTTTACCTCAAACATTCCGATGCATGTATCCGAAATCATCCATGGCCCGGGCCTTTGGCTGTATTTTTCAAAAATAAGGCTGCGCATGTGCGTACCATTTGTATCGTTGCTGAAATGCGCCATGGTGTACGAAAGGGTTTCCGGTTCGGTCATAACCATATCCCAGAATTTTTCTGAGGCGATTATCTGCGCTGTGGTAAGCAGATATCCGAATTCGGGTTCAATGGTTTCGCCTGTAATGGGGCAGCGGGCTTTGGGGCGTTTGCGGGTACCGGTTAGGCGGGCTATCCAGTTCATATTGTTGGGGTTTATGGTGTTGATACCTGTTTGGCGTGAAAAAGTTGCATGAACTGTGCCGCTTTATACCAATACCCACACGAAAGGCCTTTTTTGGTGATAAAGCACGTTTTTAGGTTACGGATGCAGGGTGCGGCAGTGTGGCACTGTCCGGTTTTGTACAGACCCTGTACGCAAAAGATTCAGCTTCCGGCCGTTTTTCCCTGAAGGTTCTTCAGGCGCTCGTATTTGGTGAAAAATTCTTCCAGTTGTTCAGAAACAATTTTTTTTCCTATAATTTTCTTTTTGTCGTCCAGAATAATCAGGGTGGGGGTGGTTTGTGCATCATACAGATCGTGGTAAGAGCCCACGTACGAGCGCGGACCGTTAACCGTAATCCAGGGCATTTTCATTTCCTTAATGTAGTCGCGCATTTTCTGCATAGAGGTGTCGGCACTAACCGCAAATACTTCCAGATCGAACTTCTGTTTGTTTTTGTTGTAAAATGAAACCAGCTTGGGTGTTTCGGTTTTGCAGTGCCCGCAGTCCGGATCGAAAAAATATACAATGGTGTATTTGTTTTTCAGGTTATACAGCGACCTGGGTTGCAGGTTGGCATCGAGCATGATGAGATTTGGTGCCGTGCGGCCAATTAAACTTTTGCGCAACTGGTCGGCATGGTCTTTCAGGTTCTTTTTCAGTTTTTCGTTTATCCAGAAATCCATCTGGCCCGAGGCATAATAGGTATCGTACAGGTAAACAAACAGTTCATCAAGACCCATAATTTCCGGTTTCTGGTACTTAATGGTAAGCACCCAAACCAGGTATTTGTAGGTCTCGTTATTGGTTTTTGCCTTTTCTACCAACCGGGTAATAACCTTTTTGAGTGTATCGGCCTGTTGTACATAAAGTCGGTCAAGGTATTCATTAACCTTTTGGCTGTACAGTGGCTGGGGCAGCCGTATCAGGGCGTCATCGCTTAAATCAAAGTTATCGAAGAAGTGCTGCCGGTAGTAGCGCAGTTGAAAGGCAGAGTCTATGGTGCCGTCGGGCCGTTGGGGTGGTTCGGGTATCTCAATGCGTTGCTGGGTTTTTAGCAGGCGGGCCGTCATGGTATTGGGATGGCGGGCTATGATATCCTTCTGGTGGGCAATAACTTTTTCGTTTATCTTTTTCCAGCCTTCGCGTGCTGCGGCAATTTGCGCGGGATCTTTAATGGTCGAATCCTGAAGCACTTTTACAAATGGCTCGGCTTCTTTGTTGCGCTCCATGTTAAAGCGCATGTTTTCAAAAAAGAGCTGGTTATCGGTATCATCGCTTATTACCGCTTTTCTTATATAGTCGGAGGCATCGGTTTGAATGGCGAAATGCTGGTTATGCCCTATCACAAAATCGAATAGACGGGTTTTATCCAGCACAAGAAAGTAAACACCCTGGGGCAGGGGATTTTTTCCATCAAACACAAACCGGCCGCTTTTATCCACCCGGGCTGTGTCGCGTACAAAGGTGCTTTCACCATAGTAGTAACCCAGGAAAACCGTAGTATCTTTAAGGCCGTTTATGTTAAACCGAATGGCATATCCGGGTTTGTTCTGGGCCTTTGCAGGCACTGTGGCAAGAAGGATAATAAAAACAACCAACCGGTACATGTTCATAAAACTTTCAATGGGGTAAAGTTAAAAAACCCCAATAAATAAAAGTTGGCCGGATGGTTGTAACCCAGGTGCTGATGATTTGAAGCTCATTTTATAGTTTTGCGCGCCCCATGTCGTTATCGGTACAGCATCTCACCAAGGTTTATGGTTCACAAAAGGCCGTGTTCGACCTTACCTTTTCGGTTGGGCGCGGAGAGATTGCCGGTTTTCTGGGTCCGAACGGTGCGGGCAAATCCACCACCATGAAAATTCTCACGGGCATCATTTCGGCAACTTCGGGCAGGGCATTTGTTAATTCGCTTGACGTGGCCGAACACCCCGTGCAGGTAAAAAAGCTGGTGGGCTATCTGCCCGAAGACAATCCGCAGTATGCCGACCTGTATGTGCGCGAATACCTGCAGTTTACCGGACGGCTGTACGGCATGCACGGCAAAGCGTTGCGCCATGCCGTTGGCGGGATGATAGAACGGTGCGGACTGGAGCGCGAGCAAAACAAAAAAATCGAGGCGCTTTCCAAAGGCTACCGCCAGCGGGTGGGACTGGCGCAGGCCTTGCTGCACAACCCTCAGGTACTTATACTCGATGAGCCCACCACCGGCCTTGACCCCAATCAGATCATTGAAATCCGTAATCTGATACGCGAAGTAAGCCGCGATAAAACCGTTTTATTTTCAACGCACATTCTTCAGGAAGCCGAAGCTTTGTGCAACCGCGTGCTGGTAATAAACCGCGGCAGGCTGGTAGCCGATGGAACCCTTAAAGACCTGAAGGCTCAGTTTGGCGGCTACACGGTGCTGCACGTGTTATTCAATGAACCTGCCGATGTGCAGCGCCTCAGTGCGCTGCCGGGCGTGAAGCAGGTGGTGGCTCTGGACGGAGGCACTTATCAGCTGCAGGTGCAACCGGGCGTTGATGTGCGCCCGGAGGTGTTTAAGTTTGCCGCCGAAGCCCGGCTAACGTTGCTCGAAATGCGCCAACAGGAAAATACCCTCGAAGAACTGTTCAGAAACTTAACCCAAAACAACAAAACACATGTGGGCGCTTCTGCATAAGGAGTTTTTGTCATTCTTCAACAGCCTGATGGCCTACCTGGTAATGGGCATATTTCTTACCATGGCCGGGTTGCTTATGTGGGTTTTTCCGGAAACATCTGTATTGGAATATGGCTTTGCCGACATGGATACGCTGTTTTCGTTTGTGCCTTACCTGTTCATTTTCCTCATTCCCGGCATTACCATGCGCAGCTTTGCCGAAGAAAAAAAGTCGGGAACGCTGCAGTTGCTGCTTACCCGCCCGCTTACCGATGCCCGCATTGTGCTGGCCAAGTTTCTGGCTTCCTGGCTGCTGGTGGTGCTGGCCTTGCTGCCCACCCTGCTGTACTATGTTACCCTGTACATGCTGGGTAATCCGCCCGGCAATATCGATACACCCGGTGTTGCCGGCTCGTACATCGGGTTACTTATGCTGGCCATGGTCTTCTGTGCAGCCGGAGTGCTGGCCTCGCTGGTAAGCACCAGCCAGATTGTAGCCTTTGTACTCGCGGCTTTTTTTTGTTTTTTCCTTTTTGCCGGTTTCGAATCGCTCTCGGCACTACCGGGCTGGTCGGCCACAGGCTTGCTCATTAAACAGCTCGGCCTGCTGTATCATTATGAGGCCATGGGCCGCGGAGTGATTGACAGCCGCGATGTGGTGTACATGCTTACCCTTACAGCACTGTTTCTGCTTGCAGCCAAAACCATTCTCTCGTCCAGATTATGGTAATGAAGTACGGTAAAAAAACATACGACCTCCTTATCCTGGCCAATGGCCTGGTGCTTACCGTGCTGCTCAACCTGGTTTCGGCCGACTATTTTTTCAGGATTGACCTTACGGAAGAAAAAAAATTTACGGTAAAGGAACCTGTACGAAGGCTGCTGGAGTCGATTGACGACAACGTGTATGTGGAAGTTTATCTGGAGGGCGAGCTAAACGCCCCGTTTCGCAGAATGCGCAAAGCGGTTATTGAACTACTGGAAGAATTCAGGGTGTATTCGCGCAACCGCGTACAGTACAGCCTTACCGACCCCCTGGCCGCAACTGGTGAAAAAGCCCGCAATGAATACATCGGAAGTCTGATGGAAAAAGGCATAGTACCCACACGTGTGGTAGAACGCACCAGCAATGCCGCATCTGAAAAACTGGTTTTTCCGGCTGCTCTGGTGGCTTATGGGGGCCGCGAAGTACCGGTTAATTTTCTGAAAGGCAGCGCATCGGGCAGCCGCGATGAAAAAATAAACCAGTCCATAGAAAGCCTGGAGTACGAGTTAGCCAACGCCATCTACAAACTCGTTAACACCGACCGTAAACGCATTGGCATTCTGCTGGGCCACGGCCAGCCCGACAGCACGCGGTGGGCCAGCCTGAACAACGCCCTTCTGGAACTGTATGATGTTTACAAGGTAAACCTGAAGCGCAAAATTTCCTTATCCGGATACGATGCCTTGCTGCTTATTAAACCCACAGAGCCGTTTACCGAGGCCGATAAATTTAAACTGGACCAATATGTGATGCATGGCGGACGGTTGCTGATTATGATGGATAAACTGGATGCCTCCATCGACAGCGCTTCGAAGGAGAATTACTTTGCGTTTCCCTATGAGGTAAACCTCGATGATTTGTTGTTCCGCTACGGGGTGCGTATTAACAACGACCTTGTTCAGGACCAGGTAGCCGCCCTCTACCCGGTAATAACCGGCACCTCCGGATCGAGGCCCGACATGCAGCTTATGGAATGGCCGTTCTTTCCGCTGATTGGCCAAATGGCCAGCCACCCCATAACCCGGAATCTTGATGCCGTGGTGCTGCGCTTTGCAAGCAGCATAGACACCGTAAAGGCACGGGGTGTTACCAAAACCCCCCTGCTGTTTACATCGGCTTATTCGCGTAAACTGGGTGCTCCGGTTCGGGTAACCGTTGCCGACATCAGCAAAACCAGCCGAATGGCGTTTGGCAATGGCCCGGTTCCCGTAGCATGGCTGCTTGAGGGCACCTTTACATCGTTATACAAAAACCGGTTTCTGCCCGAAGGAACCGATACCATCGGCTTCCGTAAAGAAAGCAAGCCGGCAAAAGTGCTGGTAATTGGCGATGGCGACCTGGCCCTGAACGAGATAAACCCCCGCACCGGAAACCCCATGCAGTTGGGCTACGACCCCTACACGCAATACACTTTTGCCAACGAAGAACTGCTGTTAAACGCCATGGCCTGGCTTACCGATGAAAACGGGCTGATCAAAACCAAAAACAGGGTGATAAAAATCAGGCCGCTCGACCGCCAGGCGGCCCAAAAAAACAAATGGAAAATTCAGATGGCAAATCTTCTGCTTCCGGTTGTACTCATTGCTGTTGTTGGTTTGGCATACAACCGCTGGCGCAGAAAACTATACAGCTCCTGAACAATCATGACTTACGCAAAGCAAATACACCTGTCGCTCGGCACATTAGCCCTGCTTATAACAGCAACGGTGTTGTACGCGGTATTCAGACAGACCGGTGGAGCAAAACCAGGGCCGCTGTTTTCGTTTACACAAATACCCGACAGCATTTTGCTTTATCAGGTGCACGATACGGTAAAACTTATGCGCAGTGCAGCAGGGTGGACCGTAAACGGCATGCCGGCCGATGAGGAACGCATAACCTTGCTGCTGGCTGCGATGCAGCAAAGCGTGGTACGCAGACCAGCCGCACAAAATCAGGCCGATTCCCTTGCGCGGATTCTGGAGCAGGCCGGCGTGCGGGTAGAAGTTTACGGCGGCACCGGTAAACCCTTTGCATTTCGCATTACCGGAAACGAAAGTCCGATGAAAACCTTTGTGCAGCGGCATGCTGGCGAAGTGGTGGAGGTTACCATACCCGGATACCGCGTGTTTGTAGCCGGAATTTTTATGTTGCCGGAAACAGAATGGGTTAACCGTCGCATCTTTAATTTCAACTGGCGCAACTTCCGGTCGCTTGCGGCTATATTCCCCGGCCATCCGGCCGATTCCTTTACGGTTGCATTCAATGGCCGGTTTTTTTCCGTAAAAGGTATGCCCACCGACACGGCCCGGCTTAACACGTATCTCGATGAAATAAGCCTGCTGGAAGCCGATGGCTTTTTGCCCTCGCGCTCTCTGCCCGATACCCTTGCATCGGCCGAATGTGCAGGTATAATTAAGATTACCACCGTTTCAGGGCAGGATCTGTCGATTCAATTGTTCCCTGCCGGTAACCGCCTTTTGGGTATTACCGGCTACCTGCCGGCGGCATGGTTCAGCGGCAATAAAACAACCCTGCTAACCCGCCGAAGATCGTGGTTCCGCCAGGGGGAGCATTAATATGCTTCTTTTCCTGAAATGCTTTTTATTTCTAACTTTACCCCCTGCAACCAAAACCACTAATCTTCATGAAGTTTATCGTCAACTCGGCCTACCTGCTGCGCCAGCTTACGCATATAAATGGAGTTATCACCACCAATCCGGTTGTACCCATTCTGGAGAATTTTCTGTTCGAACTGGAAAAAGGAAGGCTAACGGTTACTGCATCTGACCTGCAAACTTCCATGATCACGGAACTTCAGGTAGAATCGAAGGAGCGGGGCAGCATAGCTGTTCCGGCGCGCATTCTGCTGGAAACACTCAAAAACCTGCCTGAGCAACCCATAACCATTTCAATTGACGACGCTACCTTTAGTGTGGAAATTATTTCGGATAACGGCCGGTACAAGCTGGCCGGAGAAAATGCCACCGACTTTCCCAAAGTACCCGAAGTGCGGAATGACTTTTCTGCCGAAATCGCATCAGAAGTTCTTGCCCGCGCAATCAATAACACCATTTTCGCAACAAGCAATGATGAGCTGCGGCCAGCCATGACCGGCGTTTATGTTAACCTGAATGAGAAGAACGCCACATTTGTTTCTACCGATGGCCACCGCCTGGTACGGTACCGCAGAAACGATGTGAAGTCCGATAACGGAAATGCCATCATCATTCCACGCAAGGCGCTCAATTTGCTAAAGGCTACATTGCCTTCGCAAAATACCGTGGTAACCCTCGACTTTAACATGGCCAACGCCTTTTTCAGGTTTGAAAATATCCGGCTTATCTGCCGCCTTATTGACGAACGGTTCCCGGAATATGAGAACGTAATACCTACCCAGAATAATATTAAAATGACCATTGACCGGCCGGCTCTGGTGGGTGCCTTAAAGCGTATTTCCATATATGCCAACAAAACCACGCACCAGGTTAGGCTGAAAATTACCGGAAGCGAGCTGCAGATTTCGGCCGAAGACCTGGAGTACTCCAACGAGGCTAACGAAAGGCTGTCGTGTGAACACGATGGCGAGGATATAGAAATAGGATTTAATGCGCGCTTTTTGCTGGAGATGCTGTCTAATCTGGACAGCGACAGGGTAACCTTCAGCCTGTCGGCACCAAACCGCGCGGGCATTATCCTGCCCGAGCAGCAGGATAAACAGGAAGACATTCTCATGCTGGTGATGCCGGTTATGCTGAACCAGTACGTGTAATTTAAGGTAGCGCACCACGTCTGCCCAACTCGATTACTTCTGCACCGGCAACTTTTCCGCTGGCCAGTTCCAGGCGCACCAGCGTGCGGTGGGTGTGAAAGCCCTGCTGCCCGGCCGCACCGGGATTGATAAACAACATGTTATTATATCGGCTGTCGCGGGCAATCTTCAGGATGTGCGAGTGCCCGCACACAAATATCTGCGGTTGGCGTTGCTGCAAAACTTTTATAACAGAAGGGTTGTACCGGGGTGGTGATCCGCCAATGTGGGTAATCCATATCAGCAGACCATGACGTTCTATCCACTGGTGCTCCGGAACGCACAGGCGTACGTTTCGATCATCGGCATTGCCATAAACGGCTATCAGGGGCTTGAAGTTTTGCAATCGTTCAATAATTCCAATGTGGCCAATGTCTCCGGCATGCCACACTTCATCGCAGCCGGCAAAGTACTCAAATACCCGTTCATCAAGGTATCCGTGCGTGTCGGACAAGATGCCTATTTTCAAACCGGTGAGTTAAGACTTCCGAAGATCGGCACAAAATTAAGACAATAGCCCGTACGCTTTGGCCTGCCTATCGTTTTCTTTGGCGTAAGTTTTGTCGCATTATCTGTTGTGGGTTGGCTGGTAACGTATTAAAAATAGTATTGCAGAAGATTTACCTGCTGCCTATGAAAATACTGTTCTATTTCCTTATCTGTCTGGCTTTATGTGTCCGGGCACAGGAGCCGGTTTCGGGGTCTTATTCCAAACTTAACGATCAATACCAACGGCTTCAGGATCATGTAGAGGTGGTTGAAGGTTACCGGATGGTGCGCATGCTGGATGTGGAAAGACTATGGAAATCGGTTAACGACTCCCTGCGGATTGGCGAAGCGGTACGCCGGCAGATGAGCAGTGATATTACGCGGCTTAGGGATTCGGTGGCAAATTTAAACCTGCAATTAACCAAAGCGCGGCAACGCGAAGCAGAGCTACAGGGTACAATTCAATCTATTTCTGTTTTAGGTTTTCAGTTCAATAAATCTTTCTACCGCCTCTTGTCGCTGGGCATTATTGCAGGTTTGCTGGCGGTTAATAGTTGCACTGGTGGTAACGGGAAGATTACATCTTAAAGCCGCACGCGAAGCCCGCAGCATGTACGATGAGTTATACCAGGAATTCGACCGGTACCGGCACAGTGCCGTTGAGCGCCAGATAAAGCTTTCGCGCGAATTGCAGGATTACCGCAACCGCCAGGCCGGGCTAAAAAGCGCGTAAAACGTTTGCCAAAACGGTTTACAGGGTAATGTTTTTTTCATTTTGTTGTACCGCCATATTTATCTGGTTGATAAATTAGGCCCGTTTTAAGCGGGAATAGCTCAGTTGGCAGAGCGTTGGCTTCCCAAGCCGAAGGTCGCGGGTTCGAGCCCCGTTTCCCGCTCCGGTTTCAAAAATCGTGGGCCAGGGCGCAGGGGTAATTCCGACTATTGTAAGCAACTTACCATGACTTTACCGGAAAAAGTGCAGGCAGTAGAGCAGCTTTTTGCCGAACTGGATGAAGCCATGATGCGCTTCAGGGAGCGCATTAACCTGAGTTGTCCGGCCGGGTGCGTAAAATGCTGCCTTAAACCCGAAATTGAAGCTACCGTTCTGGAGTTTTTGCCACTGGCCATGCACCTGTAACCGGCAGGGCGAAGCAGAGGCTTTATATGAAAGATTGAAAACCGAAAAACTTTCCGCGTGCTCAATACTTAACCTAACGCAAGGAAATAAGGGTTACTGTGGCAGATATGCTTACCGGGGGTTGATATGCAGGCTTTTTGGATATGCTGTCCGGCCCAACAAATATGGCATTCATCATTTGGTTACCTGCTCGGTGCTTCGTGCCCAGCCGGGTTACCCTGCTGTTGCAAAAGATGTGGAGAGCGGCAATGCAGAGGCCCCGGTTATTCGCAGCTGGTACATGCGGTTGCAGGCCATTGACCCGCTTACCGGCGTTGAGCGCATGCCGGTTAATGAGGCCATTTACCGTGCCCTCGAAACCGTACTGCACGATATGAGCTACCGCCTGTCAGCTTAATCTTCCGCATACAGGTTACCCGTTATGGCCATCTTTCATCAATATGAACAGAAACCAAACAATACCGTAAATTTGTTTCCATAATACTATGAAGTTAGCCATAAGCTTTTTTACCGGTTCGGCAGTCATTCTTTTACTCACTTCGCAAAATCCTGTGCCAAACAGCACAGCGGTGCAATGGCTTACTTTTGAACAGGCAGTTGAAAAATCGAAAGCCGAGAAGCGCAAGATTTTTATTGACGTTTACACCGACTGGTGCGGGTGGTGCAAGGTGATGGACAAAAATACTTTCAGCGATCCGAAGGTGGCCAGATTGCTGAATACCCACTTTTATCCTGTTAAGTTTAATGCCGAACAGCGCGAAGATGTGGTGTTTAACGGCACAACATTTAAATTTATCCCTTACGGAAACAAAGGTACCCACCAGCTGGCTGCCGCCCTGCTGAACAACCAGCTCAGCTACCCAACGGTGGTGTTTCTGGATGAGGAATTCCGGATGATACAGCCGCTGCCCGGGTACCGCGATGCCAAAAGCTTTCACCCCATTGTTCAATACATTGGGGAAAACCACTACAAAAAGGGTATTAAATGGGAAGACTGGTTAAAAACGTACCAGTCGCCTTACTGATTCTCGGCCTGATTGCGCTCCTTTTTTGTCTTTTGAAAATCTATGTAGATCAATGCGTTGACAAAGCCAATTATAACGGCTACGATTAAAATAAACCAGTTGGCACCGGAACCTATGTATTGTTGAAACATAGCTGTGGGTTTAGGGCTTCAAATATAGGCATTTTGGCTGTTATACAACCCTCGCGGGCTTTAGTTTATAACTTTAACTCATCGCGGTTTTTCTTTAGTACATCAATAATAAACCGAATGTGCTCTTCCAGGTTAACACCCAGCATTTCAGCGCCTTTGTACACTTCATCGCGTTCTACTTTTGCAGCAAAACTTTTGTCTTTAAGCTTTTTAATTACCGATCGGGGCTCGAGGCTGGCAATGCCGTCGGGGCGCACCTGGCTGCAGGCTATAATAAATCCGGTTAGCTCGTCACAGGCCAACAGGGCTTTGTCCATCAGGCTTGTAAAGGGAACGTTCCACCGCGTGTAGTGGGCTGATATGGCGTGGGCTATTTCGTGTTCGCCCCGTTTTTGCAATTCGGCTACAATAACTTCAGGATGTTTGTCGGGCCAGGCTTCGTAATCGGCATCGTGCAACAGTCCGGCAATGCCCCATTTTTCACGGTCTTGCCCTAACTTTTCTGCGTAGGCTTCCATGACCAGCTCCAAGCTGCGCATATGCCGCAACAGCGACTCACTTTTGGTAAGGCTGTGTAACAGATTAAGCGCTTCCTCGCGGGTCATGATTTTACCAGCTCCTTCCGCTTGTTCATAAAATAAAAGTTTACAAAAGCAATTACCACCAGAACGCCCAAAATAAGCAAAACAATAAAGAGACGGGTGTTTCGGAGCTGCAGCGCATTGATTTGTGCCTGTTGTTTGAGCAGTTCATACTCTTTTTCCTTTTCGTTCAGGGCCAGCGCCAGCTCCATACGGGCAATGGAGCGGCTGCTTTCCTCACCGTAAATGCGCTCGCGTGCCGAATCGTATTTCATCATGATTTCAAATGCTTCTTTTAATTTTCCCGATTTGTACAGGTTTAACGCGTTACTTTTCAGCAATTCGGGCAAACCGGTGTAGGCTTGCAGCTCCCGTGAAAGCTTAAGGGCTTCATCCAGATAGGGTTGAGCCGCCCTGGGCTGACCGGCACGCGTGTAGGCAATACCTATGTTTGATATGATGGTAAGCATACCCAGCCGGTTATTGCTTTGGCGCTCCAGCTCCAGGGCCTTTAAATAGTTTTCGATGGCCCGCTGATAGTTGCCCTGGCGAAAGTAAACATTGCCAATGTTGGTAAGCGGGTCTGCAAAGGGCTTGCCGCTTTGAACGCTCAGTTGCCAGGCTTCGGTATAATACTTCATGGCTTTTTCAAACAGTTGCATATCGCTGTTCAGGTTGCCCAGATTGTTCAGGCTGGCAATAATTTTAGCCTTGTCATTCAGCTCTGTAAATGTGGCATGGGCTTCATTAAAATATTTCATCGCCTGGCCGAAGTCTTTCTTCAGTGAATAGAGCGATGCAATGTTGCTTTTGGTGCCGGCAATACCTTCTTTGTTGTTCAGCTCTTCAAACAGGCGCAAAGCTTTAATATAATACTGAAGGGCTTTGTCAAGCGCTCCCTGGTTACGGTAAGCCACGCCCAGGTTGTTGTAGGCTGCCGCCATACCCCGCTTGTCGCCTATTTCGGTGGCCAGGTTAAGCGCTTCACGGGTGTAGCCTATGGCCTTTACCGGGTCGGAAGGCAGATAAGCGCGGAACAACTCATTCAGGGTTTTTACCCTAACGGCATTACGGGCCGTGTCGAGCACGGCCTCAAGGCTGTCGGTTTGTTGGGCAAAACCCTGCAGGGCAATAAGGGTTAATAACAGATATTTGAAATGCATAAGGCGGCTCATTTTTTTAAGTGATGGCGAAGAAAATCACTTTCCGTAAATTTCGGTAAACCTGTGATAAGTGTTACATAATTACTCCGGAAAAAAACAGAAAATGCTAAAAATACCGCGATCCGTTTTCGTTATGATTGCTTTGCTCATGGTGCAGAGGGCCGGTGCCCAGCAGCCGGTAACCACCCTCATCCTGGTAAGGCATGCTGAAAAAGACATGACCCTCAGCACTCCCGATCCCGACCTTTCGCCCGAGGGCAGGGAGCGTGCAAAACGCCTGGCGGCTATGTTCAAAAACACCAACCTTTCTGCCGTGTTCAGCACCCCCTACAGGCGTACCCGGCAAACCGTTGAACCCCTTGCTGCCCTGCATGGTTTACCTGTTACGGATTATGCCGCCGGCAACCTTCAGGAAATAGATAAAATTTTTAACCAACATGCAGGAAAAACAGTTTTTATTTGCGGACATTCCAACACCATTCCGGCCCTGGTGAATTACCTTATCGGCCAGGATCGTTACCAGGTGTTTGATGACAACGATTATGGGAATATTATTGTGGTTTCGGTTACCGCTCCGGGTAAACCGGGCAGTGTAGTGTGGATAACATATTAGCAACATGGAATACAGAAAACTTGGAAAAACAGGATTGCCCGTCAGCGCCCTTTCACTGGGGTCATGGTTAACGTTTGGCAAACAGATTGACAACGACACGGCCGACCGGCTGATGACATTCGCCTACGATCAGGGAATAAATTTTTTCGATAATGCCGAAATCTATGCCAGAGGACGTTCTGAGCAGGTTATGGGCGAAATACTGAAAAAAAAGGGCTGGCCGCGCGACAGTTACCTGGTTTCAAGCAAGGTTTATTTCGGATACCTGGGCAAAGATGCAAAACCCACCCAGCGGGGCCTTCACCGCAAACATGTTGTGGAGGCCTGCGAGCAGGCCTTGAAACGCCTTGGGCTCGATTACCTCGACCTGTATTTTTGTCACCGTCCCGACAAAGAAGTGCCCATTGAAGAAACGGTATGGACCATGCACAACCTTATTGTACAGGGCAAAATTCTTTATTGGGGCACCAGCGAATGGAGCGCCCAGGAAATTTTTGAAGCCCATGCGGCTGCTGCCCGCTATTCGCTTATAGGCCCTGCCATGGAGCAGCCCCAGTACAACATGCTGGAGCGCCACCGGGTTGAAGTAGAATATGGTAAACTGTATAAAACCTTCGGCCTGGGAACCACCATCTGGTCGCCTCTGGCCAGCGGCGTATTATCAGGTAAATACAACCAAACCCCGCCTTCCGAAACCCGGCTTAACCTGCCCGGCATGGAGTGGCTAAAAGACAGTGTGCTGGCAGAAAAAAACCTTGCCATTGCCCGGAAACTTGCTGTGCTGGCCAACCGTTTAGGTATATCGCAGGCTGTGCTGGCCATTGCCTGGTGTTTAAAAAATCCCAACGTAAGCACGGTTATACTGGGAGCGTCAAGGGAAGAACAGCTCAGGGAAAACCTCAGGGCACTCGAAGCCCAGGCGGTTCTCTCACCTGAGGTGATGGAAGAAATTGAACAAATACTGCAAAACAAACCGCAGCCTCCGGCCTATGGCGGAGCCTGATTAAACCATGAAGCCCGTTGTGTTTTTGCTGCTGCTCTTCTGGCCGGGGCCCATCAGCGCCCAGCAACCTGAAGAACTGCGCAAAAGCATCTACTTTGGTGGCGGAAGCTACCTGGTTGATGAGCAGCAGGCCGCTGCCCTTATTGCCTGGCTCGACAGCATACCCGACCTGTTAAACCGTTACGAGGTTCACCTTATAAGCCACACCGACCCCATAGGCGGAAAAGCATACAACCAGTGGCTTTCGCATATGCGCAGCCAGGCTGTTAAGGAAATCCTGCTTCGTCAAAATATTCCGGAACATAAAATAACCGCCAAAGACTGGGGCCTCGAAAACCCCGTGTACAGCAACAGTACCCGAAGGGGCATGGCCATGAACAGACGGGTAGACGTAATTCTGTATCCAATAGTTTATTAGCCTGCAGGGCAGGCTTTTCGGCCGAATTTACTACCTTTGCAGCCCTGTCCCGGTCGGGGCAGGGTATTTCCTGAGCGGAAATGCCATGTATAACCCAAAATTGCATGTGCTGGCCCGGCCCATGCATGTATAAATGGGCGTTTTTTTATGTCAAAAGAAAAGGAAAAGAAAAAAGACTCTCCTGAGCAGGAGCTGGTTGAGGAGCTCAGATCTACCCGAAAAAAAACCAAAACCGCTGAAGGGCAGGACGATATTGATCCGCTTGAAGAAGCCCGCGCACTCAAAAAAGTGGCCGAAGAAGTAGACACCGAGGCCATTCCGGTAACCGAGCTGAAAAAAGGACTTAAACCCCGCCAAACGCCCGAAGCGTTCGACTGGGATTCGGTAAACCGCAAAGGGATGGGCAAAAACTACACCCCCGAGCAGCGCGCAGAACTGGAGAAGCTCTACAGCGGCTCCATTGCCGACATCAAATCAGGTGAGGTAGTTACCGGTACCATTGTAGGCATAAACGATCGCGATGTCATCCTCAACATCGGCTTCAAATCAGATGGCCTGGTACCCCTTGCTGAATTCAAAGACTCGCCCGACATTAAAATTGGCGACCAGGTAGAAGTGTTCGTAGAAGAACGCGAAGACAAACTTGGACAGTTAATACTTAGCCGCAGAAAGGCCCGCCTGTTTAAGGGTTGGCAGAAAATCCAGCAGGCGCTTGACGAAGATGCCGTGATTGAAGGATTTGTTAAACGCAGAACCAAAGGCGGCCTCATAGTAGATGTGTACGGTATCGAAGCCTTCCTCCCCGGATCTCAGATTGATGTAAAGCCTATCCGCGACTTCGATATTTATGTTGGAAAGGCCATGGAGGTAAAAGTAGTTAAGATAAACTATGCCAACAACAACGTGGTGGTGTCGCACAAAGTGCTCATCGAAAAGGATATTGAAGAGCAAAAGGCGGCCATACTGCGAAACCTCGAAAAAGGCCAGGTACTGGAAGGAACCATCAAGAACATGACCAACTTCGGGGTGTTCATCGACCTGGGAGGTGTGGACGGCCTGCTGCACATTACCGATATTTCGTGGGGCCGCATTAACCATCCGGAAGAGGTACTTAAACTCGACCAGGTAGTTAAAGTGGTGGTGCTCGACTTTGACGAAGAAAAAAAACGCATAAGCCTGGGCATGAAACAACTCACCCCGCACCCGTGGGATTCACTGCCAGCCGATATCCAGGCAGGCTCGCGCGTAAAAGGCAAAGTAGTAAACGTAGCCGACTATGGTGCGTTTGTAGAACTCATGCCTGGTGTGGAAGGCTTAATTCATGTAAGTGAAATGAGCTGGTCGCAGCACCTGCGCAATCCACAGGATTTCCTGAAAGTAGGCGATGAGGTAGAAGCAGTAGTACTGGCCATTGACCGTGATGAACGCAAAATGTCGCTCGGCCTCAAGCAACTTACCGAAGACCCCTGGACCCGCCAGGATGTGCTCACCAAATATGCTCCGGGAACCCGCCACACCGGTGTGGTGCGTAACCTTACCAACTTCGGACTTTTCCTCGAACTGGAAGAAGGCATTGATGGCCTGGTGCATGTTTCGGACCTGAGCTGGACAAGAAAGGTGAAGCATCCTTCAGAGTTTACCAAAGTAGGCGAAAACCTGGAGGTAGTGGTGCTTGAACTGGATGTTGCCAACCGCCGGCTGGCTCTGAGCCACAAACACCTTGAAGAAAATCCATGGGATACATTCGAAACCATTTTTACACCCGGCTCGGTACACAAGGGCACCATCATCAACAAAGCCGATAAAGGCCTTGTGGTAGAGCTGCCTTACGGTATAGAAGGACATTGCTCGGGTAAAAATGCTGTGAAGCAAGACGGTTCAAAACCTGAAATAGGTGAAACCCTTGAATTTAAAGTGCTGGACTTCTCGAAAGACGAGCGCAGAATAACCCTTTCGCATAAGGCTACCTATTCGGCAGCCGAAGAAGAAAAGCCCGCAAGCCGTAAAAGCCGTCAGCCTTCCAAGAGCAAAACCATAGAAAAGATTAATCAGGAAGTGGAAAAATCCACTCTTGGTGACCTTGAGGCATTGTCGGCACTGAAACAGAAGCTCGATAACGCTTCGGAAGAGAACAAGGCCGAATAATACCCGGCCAATCAGACTGCAAAGGTGGCAACAGGCCACCTTTGTTTTTTGTGCCGGCTATTTTTTATAGTTTTGCCTCATCCTGCAAGGAGCTGGTCTCGTGGCCGAGTGGCTAGGCAGAGCTCTGCAAAAGCTCCTACAGCGGTTCGAATCCGCTCGAGACCTCCGGGCCGGAAGTAATCCGAAAGGATACTTACCGGAAATACAACACCCCGCCACAAAAACGGACTTGATCGTATGCGACAGGTACCTGTAACCGGCATGCACATCAGCGCTTCGGCTGTTGCCAGTATTTTCCTGTTCATTCATCCGGTACGTTTTGTTAACCCGTTTCAACAAATCACTTTTCCATGAAAACCGTTACCGGGTTCAGACAAAAAAAATCAGAAGGCGGGCGCATAAGTCTCATAACCTGTTACGACTACTGGTCGGCCCGCATTATAAGCCAAACCCCTGTTGATGCCGTACTGGTAGGCGATAGTCTGTCAATGGTTATGCATGGATTTGCTTCAACTGTTCATGCCACCACCGACATGATGGCCTACCATGTGGCAGCCGTTGCCCGCGGACTTACCGATGTTTTGCTTATTGCCGACCTTCCCTTCCTGGCACATCGCAAAGGCCTGCGGTATCTGATGGAAAGCGTTGACCGCCTGATGAAGGCCGGGGCACATGCGGTGAAAATAGAAGGCGGGGAGGAAGTACTTCCGCAGGTGCGCCACATCGTTCAATCGGGTGTGCCGGTTATGGGCCACCTGGGCCTTACGCCACAGTCGGTAAACCTGCTGGGCGGAAACAAGCTGCAGGGTACAACACCCCCTGCAGCACAAAAAATCATGAAAGACGCCCGGCTGCTGCAGGATGCCGGTGTTTTCGGGTTGGTGCTCGAGATGGTACCCGCTGACCTGGCCCGACAGATAACTCAAAGCGTATCCATGCCGGTAATTGGCATAGGTGCCGGCCCGCATACCGATGGCCAGGTGCTGGTGCTGCAGGATATGCTGGGCCTTAATCCGGACTTTTCCCCGCGGTTTCTCCGCAGATACCTGAACGGCTTTGAGCTTTTAAAAAATGCCATAACGCAATTCGATGCCGATGTAAAAAGCGGAAACTTTCCATCGGATAAAGAAAGCTACACATGACCCGCCTGTTACATACCGCAAACCAGTGGCGCGAAATGCGCAAACAATTGCCGGGCAGAACCATAGGTTTTGTACCCACCATGGGGGCCCTTCACCAGGGGCATATGGCGCTTATTCAACGCGCGCAAACCGACAACGATGTTACGGTGGTAAGCATTTTTGTTAATCCTACCCAGTTTAACGATAAAACCGACTACCAGCGCTACCCGCGCAATGACGAACGCGATATGGAATTGCTTACTTCACAGGGTGTTGATTTTGTGTTTATGCCGTCTGTTGAAGAGCTTTATCCTGATAAATACTCGATTCGTATTTCAGAAAGCGAAATAAGCAACATCATGGAAGGCCGCAGCAGGCCGGGACATTTCGATGGGGTGCTTACCGTGGTAATGAAACTGCTGGGCATCATCAGACCGCACCGTAGTTATTTTGGTGAAAAAGATTATCAGCAATATCTGCTTATAAAAAAAATGGCCGAAGCCTTCTTTCTTGAAACACAAATCATTCCCTGTGCTACCGTGCGCGATTCAGATGGCGTGGCGCTGTCGTCAAGAAATGTTTTACTGGGCCCGGAAGAAAGACTTAAAGCCGCCCGGTTTCCGCAAATACTGGCCACAGCCCCGACGGCCGATGATGCCGCAGCGCAACTGCAACAGGAGGGTTTTACGGTTGACTATGTGTGCGATACATGGGGAAGGCGTTTCGGGGCCGTGCGCCTTGGCGGCATAAGGCTTATTGATAATATGGTCATGGCATAACAACATCTATTATGATTCTTTGCTTGGATGTAGGCAATACCACTATACACGGTGGTGTGTACCAACAGGGTGAGCTGGTAACCCAGTTTCGCAAAATGTCGCGCCAGCATTTCTCGGCCGATGAAGCCGGCCTGTTCTTTAAAAGCGTGTTGCGCGAAAACGGTGTTGATCCCGGGAGCATACAGGGCATATCGGTATGCAGTGTGGTTCCGGCTGTAAATCATTCATTACGCGGGGCCTGCCAGAAGTACCTGGCAACAGAGCCGTTCTTTCTGAAGCCGGGTGTAAAAACCGGCCTGAAGATCAAATACCGGAATCCGGTTGAAGTGGGTGCCGACCGCATTGCCAATGCCATAGGTGCTATACACCGGTTTCCTGACCGGAATATTATTGTGATTGACTTCGGTACAGCCACAACCTTTTGTGCCATAAGCAAAGACCGCGATTACCTGGGCGGCATCATTGTGCCGGGCGTGCGCATATCTATGGAAGCCCTTGAGCGCGAAACCGCTCAGCTTCCTGCCGTTGAAATTACCGAAGCAACGCAGGTTATCGGTAAATCAACTGTAGAGAGCATACAATCAGGGTTATACCATGGCCAGGTGGGTATGGTGCGCGAGCTTATCAGGGGCATAACCCGCGAGGCCTTTTCTGACGACCCGCCCGTGGTAATCGGCACCGGCGGCTTCTCCAGGCTGTTTGAAAATGCCCGGCTTTTTGAAACCGTTGTTCCCACCCTGGTGCTTGACGGGCTGCGTATAGCGTATGAACTTAACCATACCACATTATGATATACCGCACTTTACTGAAATCGAAAATTCACCGGGCCGTTGTTACCGGATCGGACTTAAATTACGAAGGATCTATTGCCATTGATACGGCACTATGCCAGGCAGCTAATCTGGCAGAATTCGAAAAGGTGGATATTTACAACATTCACACAGGGGCCAGGTTTTCTACCTATGTTATTCCGGGCGGGCCGGGAGAAATAAGCCTGAACGGTGCCGCGGCGCGGCTGGTGCAGCCGGGCGACCGGATTATTATTGCCAGTTACGTGCAGGTTGAAGAAAAAGACATCATGAATTTTAAGCCCACAGTGGTGCTGGTAAATGAACACAACAAGGCCTTTACCGTACAACCGGAATAGTACGTTAATCCAGCGGATTAACCCATCCCTGTTCCACATAAAAATCCCAGCACCGGCTTACCAGGCGGGTAAGATCGTCCTTAAGTTCTTCGGTAAGGGTGGTGAAGTGAAAAGTTGACTTGCTGTTACGCGGAAGCAGCAACCGCAGGTTTTCGCTCATCTCTTCCTGAAGCTGCTTATTCAGGTTTAACGGATGCAGATAAAAGCTTACCCAGTCTTTGTAGATTACCACTGCTGCAAACTGCATACCTATGCGCGACTTGATTTGCCGGCCCAGTACCTTACCCCTGTACTGCAGGTTATTGGCCTCAAACCGGTGGTTGGTCCAGAGTTCGTACCGCACCTGCGAGTTGTGTTTAAGTACAAGCTTTTTGCGGTAAGGAAGAATAAGCTCGCGCAGCTGTTCAAACAGTGCCTGAAACTCAGGTTTTATCGTTCTGGTTGAGATGTTGCCTAATTTGTGGTAAAAGTGGGTACGCCTTACAAAACTCATAACCGAACCAGCTGTACCACCGAATAGACAAACAGCAAAATACTGAACCAGCCGAAGAATCCAAGAATTTTATTGGTCAAAGAGGAGCTTTTGAAGAGCAGGCAGTCGGTAAAGAATAAACGAAGCATCTCCATAGCACACAGGTTTAGGCTTTGGCGATACAAAAGCAATAAATTTTTTTTTAAAAACCAACACCCCGGAGGTTTTTTTCTTTAATTCCTGCGGTTCTGGCTTAAAAAACATACCGGAACGCCCCCTTCTCCGGTAAGCGCCCGGGCCACCAGCTCGCCAAGCGCCGGCCCATGCTTAAAACCATGCCCTGAGCCCCCTCCGAGCAGATATACGTTGTGGTAACCGGGGTGGCGGTCGAAAAGAAAATTGCCATCGGGGCTGTTTTCGTACGGACACACCCGGCTTTCCAGCAAGGGTGCGTTTTGAAGTTCGGGAAATCGCCTGGCCAGAAAATTTCTTACCCCGGTCAGTACATTGGCATCGTACAGGCGGTTATCGCAGTCCGGATCGAAGGCAGGGCCTCGGATATCGACACCCACTTTAAAACCTCGCCCGGAATTGGCAGGTATGCCATAATAAAAATCGCGGCCGTCCGCATCAATCCACACCGGTAAATCTTCCCATTTCGCTGTTTGCCGGGCTGGTACCCCGAAATAAAAAACTTCCTGGCGCGTGCAGGTAATCAGACTACCTGGGTGGGTAGGAAAAAGCCGGCCCAGCCAGGCACCACAGGCAAAGAGAAACAAGCTGGCCGTTAGGGTTTGTCCGTTTGAAAGCCGGAGCGATTCAACGTGTTCCTTCCGGAAATCTGGCAAAGCCTGGGCACAAATATATTCTCCTCCTTCGCGCACAAATAAATCGCATACCGAACGGGTGGCCTCACGTGCCAGCAGGTAACCGCCTTTGGGATCGAGCCAGGCATGGTCAAGTCCTTCCGTGCCAAGCATCGGGTAGCGTTCACGCAACCGCGATGGGCTAAGGTACTCAAACTCACGGCCATATTCGCGTGCAAAGGGCAGCGAATCATCTACCAGGGCAGTATGTGCTTCATGGCAAAGCCACAGTACACCCGTGTTGAACAGCAGCTTTTTTCCTACCTGTTCTTCATGTTCCTGCCACAGGGCATAGGCCCGTTCATTCATCGCGAAATACAGGCGATTAGCACCGTAAGTCGAGCGGATGACCCGGGTTTCATCTCCTGAACTGCAGCGTGAATTACCCGGCCCCCAGGCATCGACAAGGGTAACCTTACATCCCTTTCGTTGCAGCCACAGGGCGGCCCATCCGCCAAAAGCACCGGCTCCAATCACCACCACCTTACTGCCTGGCTGCAGTTGGGTTGAAAATCTGGTTTCGGCCGAAACCATGGGTGGTGCGAACGTATTCAGCATGATGGAGGGTTGGTTGATAGACGTAAAAATTAATCCTTACTGTTTGGGATGAAATGGCTGCAGGGCAGCTTCAATTTCCTGTCGTATGGATGCGGCAGGGGCTATTATAACCCTTTCGGTCCGGGCAGCATGGTGCTTTATTATCAAACCGCTCATCATGGTTCTTGATGGAATATGGCAGGCAGTATCAACCAGAGCCTTTTCGAACAACAGCTGCAGGCTTTTGTATTCGGCTGGCGTGAGCCGCACCTTGAAAGGTTTACCGCCATGGTATATTCCCGATGAACTCTCCTGAGGCGTTACCGGAAAATATTCCAGATAATAAGCCGTAAGGATATACCGGTTGGCATTGCCATCGGCATATTCATATTGTGGCGTCTCATTCCTCATACAGAAAGTAAAGATAATGAGCGGGCTCAAAAAGGCAGAGGCTGAAAATACTATTGCTGACATATTTCCCATTCGGAAGGTAAAGATAACGGGTGCAGGCCTTACCAGCAGCCCGGTTTATTTCATATTTATCTTGTATTTTACAGGGGTTATTGTGTTGTGAAGACAATATTTGGGTTACTCCGCAAAAGTTTTACCGGCGCTGTTCTTTTAACGGCACTGCTGGCTGTGTTGTTTGCTGGTGTGTTTTTCTTATTGGATGCGCGCCTCCCGGATATGGTAATGGAAATTGAAGATAACCTGGAGGAGGTAGTAACCGAAGCGGAAGCACATGCTCAGGGTTTAATGCAAAACAAGAGGGTACAGCCCAACCGGGATCAGTCCGGCCTGCCCGAAGATGTCTTCTGTTTTCTCATTCAGGACGAGAGAATTGTCTGGTGGTCGGACAACAAAGTGTGGCCAGGTTTTCAGGCCGATACATCATGGACTTATGTACGACTTCCTTCCGGGCACTTTTTGCAAAAAAAAATTTCTGCTTCGCATAACATTCAGGCCCTGGTTTTGGTGGCGCTCGAATGGCGCTTTCGTATTCAGAACAACTACCTCCGGGCGAAGTCCAACCCCAACATATTTCGCAATTACCGGGCGGTGGTTTCTGATGGGGCTCCGGGCGATCAGCCGGTGAAACTGCGGGGGCGTACCGCCTTTTTTGTCCGTATGGTTCCGGGCTACACCCATGTGCGGGCAGCGGCAGCAGTGCTGGCGGGTGTGTCTGCAATCATGATGATACTGATGCTATGGGCAAATTGGATAAAGTCCGCAAGGCTTTCACCTTTTTATACTTTTTCATGCTGGGTGGCAGGGCTGGTTTTATTGCGCTGGATAATGATTGTTGTGCGTTTTCCGGCAAGGTTTATGGATACGGCCCTTTTCGACCCGAAATACTTTGCCTCTTCGTGGTTCAATCCCAGCCTGGGCGATTTGTTTTTGAATATGGCCGCCCTCTGTGCGGTATGTGCCATGTGGTTTCGTTGGTTTGGCCGGTTTAAGCCGCTGTGGGTTTTACACAGGAATAAAAATCTGATGGCCGGACTTTTTTCAGCTACTGCTGTTTACTTCGGATGGCTGTTTCCGTTTGTGGTGGTTCAAACTTTATACAATAACTCTTCAGTTGCGCTGGGTATTACCGAATCGCTTGCCTTCGATTATCTGCGAATAACAGCCTTTAGTGTGCTTGTGCTTTCATGGATTTGCTCTTTTTTATTTGTACATCCGTGGGCCAGGCTGTTGTGCGCCATGTCCGGAAATGTGCGGCTGCATTATGCCCTTTCCGGGTTGGTGGTATTCGCTGCTGTAAATGTTATCAGCGGGCAGATGTTCGCATGGGCAGCATTAGCCGGATCGGTTTATCTGGCCCTGGCAGCAGGCGGGGGACTGGCCCGGCCGGTGCTCAAAACCAATTACCATGCCGTTGCCTACCTGTTGCTTATTCTAACCTGTTTCTCGGCCGTGACTTATGCAGCAATAAAACACTTTTCAGAATACAGAGATGTGCAGCAGCGCAAGCGGATGGCCCTGTATTTTTTATCAGACCGCGACAACCTGGCCGAGTATCTGTTGCACGAAATGCGAAGCAGGATAATGCAGGATGCCTTCATAATCAGTCGCTTAAGCGGGCCTTTTCTTAATCGCGATGCGGTAAAACAAAAAATAAGGCAGGCATATCTGGCAGGTTACCATGCGCGATATAAAACAGATATCATGTTGTTTTCTGCAACCGGTGAGCCCATGGATGAACAGGTAAACGTGAACTTCAGCGCCTGGCTGAGGCAACAGGAAAACACCGCCCAGCGAACCGAGTACGAAGGCATATACTACCAAAGGCTGCCTGCCGATCCTTCGGGATACTACCTGGTGGTTATACCGGTAAGTCGCGAGTCGGACATACGTGCGGCATTTGTTGTGCTCAGGCTTTCATTGCCACGTTTTATTCCCGAAACGGTTTATCCGGAATTGCTCGTTGACGACCGTTACCGCCCGCGGTTTCCCGACCAGCTGTCGGATTATGCGGTTTTTTACCGCAATAATGTAGTAGTGAGTTCAGGAGACTTTGCCTATCACCGCTTTAAGGGTTTGGACAATCCGGCACTGTTTACTGCAGGTATAACCGAGTCGGGCTATCATCATGTAGGGGTAAAGAGTACCGATGAACGCATTGCGGTAATTTCGCGGCCCGTTCCATCCCTTACCCGCCGGATAGCCGACTTTTCGTTCATAACCATTTTGGGTCTGGGCTGTCTGGTTGTGTGGCTTACTTTTCGGGGCTTTGAGGAATACCGTACCGGGCATACCCTTACACTTTCAACGCGTATTCAGCTTATGCTCAACTTTTCCTTCTTCCTGTCGCTTACCGTGGTAAGCGCCGTTACCCTCGGTGTTACTGCACGGGCTGTGCAACGCCAGCTTAATGCCGACTTTCAGAACCGGTCGGTTAACCTGGCAAAGGAACTTTCGGCCTGGTTAAATGAAAGCGGAAACGGACAGGGCATGGATTTGCCCGGCAATGAATTTTTGCGCAAAGTGCGGCTTATGGGTGTGGACGCCAATCTTTTCAGCGCCAACGGAAAACTTCTGGCGGCCACCCAGCCGCTTATTTTCGAGTATCAGCTGCAGGCACCGGTTGCAGCGCCTGCGGTAATTAAAAGGATGCATGCCGGTGAACCGGCCTTTGTTACCAGCGATCGCATTGGCGGACTTTCTTTTTATTCTGCCTATGCGGGTATATACCTGGGTGAACAACGCACGCTGGTGGCTTTTTTACAGATACCTTACTTCCGGTCGCAGCGAGAGGAAGAAGAATTGCAAACCGGTGTACTGGCAAACATTTTAACTGTATTTCTGCTGCTGCTTGTGTTGCTGTCGGTGGTGTCGCTCATTGCTTCGCGTTTTGTGGTGCGGCCGTTAACGTTAATTGCCAAACAGCTGGGAAAGGTATCCATTACCGGCATAAATTTACCGCTCGAATGGCGCAGCAAAGATGAAATTGGTATGCTGGTGCAACAATATAACCACATGTTGGATAAGTTAAAACAAAGTGTGGCAGAATTGGAACGCACCCATCGCGAACGTACCTGGCGTGAAATAGCCCAGCAGGTAGCTCATGAAATAAAAAACCCGTTAACCCCCATGAAGCTTATTTTGCAACAGTTGCAGCGTCAGGCCGGAGATACCGATGCGCGGCTGCGCCGACAGGTTGATGCCCTGCTGGAGCAGGTTGAAGTGCTCGATGGTATTGCAACTTCGTTCAGTACTTTTGCCAAAATGCCAGAGCCGGTTATGGAACCGGTTGATCTAATAAGCCTGCTGGATGGGGTGGTGCGCCTGTACAGGGAAGCCGGAGCGGTTACGCTGGAAACCCGGCTTAAGCAGGCATTTGTAAAAGGTGATGCAAAACTTTTACACCGTATTTTCAGCAATCTGGTGCTTAATGCCGTTCAGGCTGCTAAACCCGGTGAGTCTGCCCGTGTAACCATACGGGTGCTGTCCGGTAATGCCAGTTTCCGGATTGAAGTTGAAGATAATGGCGTAGGGGTGGACGAAGCCCTGCGCGACAAAATTTTTCTGCCGCATTTTACTACCCGCAAAAGCGGCTCGGGGCTGGGGCTTGCCATTGCCCGGCAGGGCATCGGGCACATGGGCGGAACCATTTCGTTTACCAGCGCAATAGGAAGGGGAACTACTTTTACGGTAACACTTCCGGCTGCTTAAAACTGCCCTTTCTCTTTCATGGCCATCATTACCTTGTTGGCAAAAACAAAATCGTCAAGCTCTTTCACCCCGCTGTGGGTAATATCGTCTTTGCTGCCTTCCCATAGTTTTCGCCCCTGATGCAAAAACATGATGCGCTCGCCAATACCCATTACCGAATTCATATCATGGGTTACCACAATGGTTGTGGTGTCGTAATCGGTAGTGAGGTCGCGTATAAGCTCATCAATAACAATTGAGGTTTGCGGATCCAACCCCGAGTTTGGCTCATCGCAAAACAAGTATTTCGGGTTGTTAACAATGGCGCGGGCAATACCCACACGCTTACGCATGCCTCCGCTGAGTTCGGAGGGCATTTTCTTATTGGCACCTTGCAGTCCCACCCGGTTCAGTACCAGGTTTACCCGGTCCTGCTTTTCATCGCGCGGCATATTGGCCAGCATGTCGAGCGGAAACCGCACATTGTCTTCTACCGTTTTGGAATCGAACAGCGCACCCCCTTGAAACAGCATGCCTATTTCCCGCCTGATTTCAATTTTTTCCTGACGGGAAGCATCGGTAAAGTTGCGGTTATCGAAAAATACTTTTCCCTCATCCGGCCTGATCAGTTCCACAATGCACTTTAGCAGCACACTCTTGCCCGTGCCGCTGGCCCCGATAATCAGGTTGGGCTTCCCCTTTTCAAATTTTCCGCTGATGTCGTACAGAACCTGTTTTTGCCCAAACGATTTGCTGATGTTAAATATTTCTATCATGCCGGTGAAAGTAGCAGTTGTGCAAGTAGGTAGTCAGCCAGTAAAATGGCAATCACGCTGGTGGTAACCGCCTTGGTGCTGGAAATGCCCACCTCCAGCGCACCTCCGTGCGTGTAATATCCTTTATATGATGATATAGATGAAACCAGAAAAGCAAAAACAAACGACTTGATCAGCGCAAAGGTTACCGTAAACGGATTAAACATGTACCGTATGCCGTATATATATTCATCGGGCGAAAGGATGCCCGTTACATTACCCACAATATATCCTCCAAGCAGGGCGCAGGCTCCCGATAACACCACCAGCATGGGGTACATGAGCAGTGAAGCAATAATTTTGGGCAACACCAGATAGTTTATGGAGTTTATACCCATAACTTCCAGGGCGTCTATCTGTTCGGTAATGCGCATGGTGCCCAGGTTTCCGGCCATACTGGAACCCACCTTTCCTGCAAAAATGATGGCCATTACCGTTGGGGCAAGCTCCAGTACGGTCATTTCCCTCACTACCTGCGATATAACATATTTGGGAATATATGGAGCCACCAGGTTAAATGCGGTTTGTACCGTAGAAACTGCTCCCATGAATGATGAAACGAGTATAAATAAAAATATGGAGTCAATACCAATAAGTATGCACTCGTCAACAACCAGTTTATAATGCGTTTTAAACGATTCGCGGTTTGTAAGCAGGTTGCCTAAAAAAATAAAATACCGCCCTATTTCTTTCATTCAAATAACTATCTTGCTCAAGATAGCAAAAATAATAATCTGCCATGAATAAGCTGATTGTCGTTACCGGAGGAAGCAAAGGCATAGGGAGAAGCATCATTGAAAGGTTTATGGCTGCAGGGTTCGATGCCGTGGCATGTGCGCGCAAAACGGATGACCTGAAAAGACTGGAAACAGAAACCACGTCGAAATTAAAGGAATCAAAACTTTATACTTTTACGGCCGACCTCGCCCAACCGGAACAGGTAAAGGAATTTGCCTCTTTTATTACCTCGCTGAACCGAAGCATTACTGTACTGGTAAACAATGCGGGATATTTTGTGCCCGGCTCACTTGCCGATGAGCCTGAAGGCGCGCTTGAGCAAATGATGGACGCCAACCTGTTCAGCGCCTACCGCCTTACCCGCTGCCTGCTGCCCACCCTTAAACAACAGGGCCATGGCCATATTTTCAACATGTGTTCGGTAGCCAGCATAAAAGCCTATGCCAACGGAGGGTCGTATGCCGTTACCAAATTTGCGTTGCTGGGCTTTTCCAAATGTCTACGCGAAGAGCTCAAACCCTGGAACATAAGGGTAACGGCCGTAATGCCCGGGGCCACCCTTACCGCCAGCTGGCAGGGCACCCACCTGCCTGAAGAACGCTTTATGAAGGCCGAAGACGTGGCCGATATGGTGTATGCCTGCTGGGCAGTGTCAGAACGCAGCGTGGTGGAGGAAATACTCATCCGCCCCATGCAGGGCGACATTTAATTTGCCTGAAGCGGTTTTAAACCGTATGCTAAAAAAATAAAGAAACAGCGAAACAAAAGGGTGGCTTTAAGGTTAATTTTGTGTGAATCCTGACCGAGATGGAAAACCATCCTGTTTCCCGATTTAAACAATACTGCGAAAGCCTGGTGCAGTATAAGCGCAGAAAAACAATAGAAGTGCGCATTGGCGATGTACCCATGGGGGCGCACCATCCTGTCCGCATTCAGTCCATGACCACTGTGGATACAATGGACACGTTGGGCTCGGTAGAACAGGTAATCCGCATGGTAAAAGCGGGGTGTGAATATGTGCGCATTACCGCCCCCAGTATAAAAGAAGCGCAAAACCTTGCCGAGATAAAGAAAGAACTGCACAGGCGCGGCTACCATGTTCCGCTTATTGCCGACATTCACTTTACACCCAACGCAGCCGAACTGGCTGCACGCATCGTGGAAAAGGTGCGCATTAACCCGGGCAACTATGCCGACAAAAAGCGCTTTGAAGTAATTGAATATACCGAAAATGCCTACCAGGCCGAACTGGATCGCATCAGGCAAAAGTTTACCCCGCTGGTTAAAATCTGCAAAGAGTATGGCACAGCCATGCGCATAGGCACCAACCACGGCTCTCTGTCCGATCGCATCATGAGCCGGTATGGCGATACACCTTTGGGCATGGTAGAATCGGCATTGGAGTTCCTGCGGATATGCGAAGACCTGAATTACCACAACATAGTGTTATCAATGAAAGCCAGCAACCCGCTGGTGATGGTTGAAGCCTACCGCCTGCTGGTAAAAAAGCTGGATGAGGAGGGACTGAAACCCTACCCGCTCCACCTTGGTGTAACCGAAGCGGGCGAAGGAGAAGATGGCCGAATCAAATCGGCTGCGGGAATAGGTACCCTCTTGGAAGACGGCCTGGGCGACACGGTACGTGTTTCGCTTACTGAAGAACCAGAATATGAAGCGCCGGTGGCACGCCTGCTGGTAAACCGCTATGCCGGCCGGGCTAACCATAACCCCATACCTGCCGTTAACGAAATTCCCATAGACCCCTACCGCTATTCCCGCAGGGTTACCCGCGAAGTGGTAAACCTGGGCGGGCATCAGGTTCCACGGGTTATTGCCGATCTATGCCATGCGGAGATTAAAGACTACAAAGACCTGCGCTGTATCGGGCATTTCTATCTGCCCGAACCGGATAAGTGGAAGATGAACGACCAGGGTGCCGATTATGTGTACACCGGTCAAAATCCCATTCCTTTTATGTTGCCCAATGGCCTGAAAGAAATACTCGATTACCAACTGTGGCTGCAAACCGCAGACCGGCAAAATAAACTCCCCCTGTTTACCGCAACAGAATACCTGGCCGAACCGCAGCAGCACCCCCAGCTAAACTTTGTAAGGTTTGATTTAACCGAAGCAACTCAGGCCCTGCTTCAAAAGCTGCGTGATGATAAAACCGCTGTGGCCGTTATCCATACCAACAACCTTCATGCCATGGCCGAACTGCGCAGGTTGTTTTTCCTGCTTCTGGAAAATGAAGTTCCGGTTCCGGTGGTTATTCAGCGCAGCTACAACCTGACAGACGAAGATACCTTCAGGCTGTATGCGGCTACCGATGCCGGTGGCCTGCTGATTGACGGACTGGGCGATGGAATTATGCTTGCCCTAAAGGCCCCCGGCAGCAAAGAGGAGATATTGAGCAAGGCCGATGTAGCCAACAAAACAGCATTTGGTATTCTGCAGGCCACGCGCACCCGCATGTCGAAAACCGAATATATTTCATGCCCCTCGTGCGGACGCACGCTTTTCGATCTGCAAAGCACCACAGCCATGATTCGCAGCCGCACCGACCACTTAAAAGGTATAAAAATCGGTATTATGGGATGTATAGTAAACGGACCTGGCGAAATGGCAGATGCCGACTACGGCTATGTGGGCAGCGGACCTTCGCGCATAACCCTTTACCGTGGCAAGGAAGTGGTAAAACGGAACGTTCCTGCCGACAAGGCTGTTGATGAGTTGATTAATCTGATTAAAGAAGATGGCAACTGGGTTGAACCCGAAGCCGCCGAACCTATACTGTATGAATAACCCCCCGACAAAGTCCGGTAAATCGTCTAACTCCCTGCGCGAATTCTTCCGGCTCAACGAAGTGCTAACGTATTTCTTTCGCAAAAAAGACCCTGCGCGCCCCACAGGCTTTAACCTCAGGGCCATGCATACCATCAATAAAATATCCATGCTCATGTTTTTAATATGCCTTATGGTTATTCTGAAACGATGTGTTTTTGGGTATTAATGGGCGGGGGCTCAGGCTTAGGCTTAAACTGCGCGGTGTTAAAAATTGATTTACAAGGGGTTACCTTTCTGGCCCGAAGCCAATATCTTCCCGTATAAATCGTTATTTTTGCCAGATAGGCACTTTCATGGCGCGTTGGCTGGTATTCCTTTGGTTCCTCATTTTGTTGCTGGCGTTTTCGTGCACCCAGAAGATGGTTTGCCCTGCCTATCAAAGCGCCTTTATCTACGATAAAAATGAGCTGCGCAAAAAGTTTAGCTATTTCAATGAAGACTCTACCCCCAAAGTACTTACCGCCAGCAAGAATAAATATCTCATAGGAGAAGTAGTGCCGTATAGGAAAAAAGTCCGCCAGTTATCTACGGTTCCCGCCAAACCCGTTAATCCCGTGGTGCCCGATTCCCTTCAGGAGGGAAGCGAAGTAACCCAGGCCGAGCTGGACAAAGCCGCCCGCTCGGTTATTGACTCAGTTTATATTCCCGATATCATCCCCTCAGGCTGCTGATTCGGTTGCACAACCCGGGCAGTATGTAATAACCAAAGACCGGGAAGTGCGCGTGCTTAAGTATAATTTTCCCGATAGCCTGAAATACGATGCGGTCTCTAACCGGTTTTTACCCGAAACACCCCGTTATTATGTGGTGCATATTGGCTTTAACATTGAGCAGGATAATTACATGTGGTACCTGCGCGATGTGCTGATACTGCCTGACGTGAAACTTGCCCGTATGCAGACCGAAGAAGAAGGCGCAAAGCAGACCCGGAAAAGAAAAAGTATAAGGAGCTTCTTTAGTAACCTGTTTAAGAAAAAGACAAAGAAAGCGGCCAGCGATACCCTTCGTACACAGCCCGCTCAGCCAACCGGTGAGGACGAATTTCAGGTTGATTTTAACGAGCTGGATAATCCACCCGACACCGGCACGGCGGCTCCGCCGGGAGTGCCCGGGGCTGTTCCCAAAAAGAAGTCGCCATTTGGTTTTCTGAAGAAGAACAAGGGCAAACCCAAAAATGCTGCCGATGCGAAACCGGCCCGCAGGGAAGAAGATGACGGATTTTAAATAAACACTTGCCCAACCGGCTAATCGAACAGGGTGAGATTGCCGTGCTGGTCGGCCGCCGGCATGGGCACAATAAGCGAAGGATGATTGGCTCCGGGATCGGCAATTCGCGGACTTACCGTAAACAGATTCATCTGTTCGGGTGGCCAGGCCACGAGCTGCCCCATAAGCAGAACCATATCGCCAGTGTCCGCGAGCCAGATGCTTTCACTTTTGGCATCGAGTATTACGGGCATGCGCGGACAAACAGGTTCTACCAGCTTATTGGCCGGCATGGTGATAACCGAAAAAGTGTGCACGGTTTCGCCATCGTCAGTTTCAAATTCCTCCCATATACCCGCCATCGAAAAAATTCCGGTTTGCACTACAAAACGGTAGGGAATAGCAGTTTTCTTTCCGGTTTTCTTCCAGCCAAAGAAGCCATCGGCAGGTATAATGCAACGTTTTTTCAGCAGGTTGGCCGCCAGGGCCGGGCGCTCCATCAATGTTTCCAGTCGGGTATTGATAAGCTTTTCTCCCAACGCCCGGTTGGCCGACATGGCGGGCGGTCTTCCCCAGTAAAAGGTAGAGACACCACGGGCCCCCTCGGCCGTAATTACCGGAAGCAACTGGGTTGGTGCGGCATTGTAACGGGGTTGGTAGTGCTGCGGAACATCGGCACCAAACCGGCTCATAATCTGTTCGGCCGGGGCAGATATGCTGTATCGGTCAATCATTTTGGGTAAAAAAGGCTACGGCCTGCAACTCTGACCAATATACGCCATTTGTACCGAACTGTGCGAACCCCACATGCCCTCCGCGCGGGGGAGTAAGCAACTTTACAGGGCCGCTGCCTTCGGCTAACTTTTGCGGAAAGCAGGAAGCACTTAGAAATGGGTCGTTTTGCGCGTTGATAATGCGGGTGGGAATGGTAATGTGGTCGGTAAACCGCAGTGCGCTGCAGCTCTGGTAATAATGCCGGGCATTATTGAAGCCATGCAGGGGCGCCGTATAGTGCTCATCGAATTCGCGCAGGGTAGTAATGCTTTTCAGTGGCCGGGTATCAAGTGTCTTTATCCGGCGGGCCTTGCTGCGAATTTTGTTTTTCAGACTGTTAAGGAATCGGAGTTCGTACAGCCGGTTAACCGGTTTTGAAATGGTATCGCAGCTTCCGTCCAAATCCAGGGGTACCGAAAACACAATGGCCTGCTTGATGCCATGCGGAATATCAGGTTTTTCACCCAGATATTTCAGGGTAAGATTGCCACCCAGGCTAAAGCCCACCATCCGCAGGGTAGCATATCCTTTGGCAAAGGCATGCTGAATAACCACTTCAAGGTCATCGGTAGCACCGCTGTGGTAAAAGCGCAGTTGCCGGTTTATTTCTCCGCTGCAGCCGCGGTAGTTCCAGGCCAGCACATCGAAACCGGCCGCATGAAGGGCACAAGCCATGCCGCGTACGTAGGGGCGCTGGCTGTTTCCTTCCAGGCCATGCGAAATAATTACCAGATTTTCAGAGCCTCTTGTAAGCCAGTCCAGGTCCAGAAAATCATCATCAGGCGTGTAAATGCGTTCGCGGCGGTAGGGCAAAGCACTTACCCTTCTGAACAGGGCCGGGTAAATGGTTTCCAGGTGGCCATTGAACAAAAATGCCGGAGGTTGGTATGATGGGTTCACGTTTTTTCGGCTGGCTGCAAGTCCTGGTCTTCTTCTCTCACCATTTCCTGCTGGCGCTTTTTCTCCCTGCGACCGCGTACCCTGATGTTTACCATTTCGATGAGAAGCGAGAAGGCAACCGCAAAATAGATGTAGCCTTTGGGTATTTCATACTCCAGCCCTTCCAGGAAAAGCATAAAGCCAATGAGGATAAGGAAGCCAAGTGCCAGCACCTCCATGGATGGGTGGCGGTGAATGAAGTCGCTTATTTTACCAGAAAACACCATCATTATGCCAATGGATATAATTACCGCAACAATCATGATGATAACCTGATTGGTAAGGCCAACGGCGGTAAGTATGGAGTCGAACGAAAAGATGATATCAATAAGAATGATCTGAAGGATAACCGCGGGTACATTTACTTTGGCCTGTTTTTCAACGGTAAGCACTTCGTCCTCGCCTTCCATTTCATGGTTTATTTCACGGGTACTTTTGGCGATAAGAAACAGGCCGCCAAACCCTAAAATAAGATCTCTGCCACTAAAACCATGTTCAGCATTTACATACCTGTGCAGAAATTCGGGCAGCAGGTCGCCTAAGGTAAATAAGGGTTCAGTAAAGGTTATAACCCATGTAATACTAAGCAGCAGCAGAATACGCACCACCATAGCCAGCAGCAAACCCATGTTGCGTGTTCGGGCGCGGATTTCGACAGGAAGCCGGTTGGAGATAATGGAAATAAAAATAATATTATCAATGCCCAGCACTACTTCAAAAAAGGTAAGGGTTAGCAAGGCCAGCCAGGCTTCTGCTTGTAAAAAAACCTCCATTTCTCGGGTCGTTTGAGTCTTAAAAATAGGGTAAGGTAGCCACACCTGCAACGGTTTTAAAATTCTTTTAATGGCCGTATGTGGTGATTATCGGGTTTTTTAAATATGCTGCAGTTTAAATTCCACAACCGATTGAAAGTCGAAAAAGCGGGCGCTTTTACCACTCTTTGGCATGGGGCACTATAAGATAACCCTCAAAGTGCGAAATTGTAATTTTTTTAGCGTTTACCGGTTATGAACAATCATGAGTTTCTTACGAATGGTGTGCGCGCCCTGTCTGAGTTGCAGCAGGTACATACCTGGGTTTAGGTGACGGGTGTCCAGGATAGTATGTTGCCTTCCTGCAGGCAGGTTAAGTTGCATCACCATCCGGCCATGCATATCGGTAATCGCTGCGTCAACGGGCTGCCTCGCAGCTTCGCCAAGCTTAATGTGGAGTTCAGAAGAGACCGGGTTGGGGTAAACCTGTACCTCAGCGGAAGTAAACGGATTCTCGATGCCGGTTACCAGGCTGTTGGCAGGCAGGTACTGCAGCGACCTGAGGAACCGCGCCTGGTAAACTGTTCGGGTAGATTGGTCCTGAACAAATACAACCACCGAGAGACTGTCGGGGTGGTAGGCCCGGGGCACCCAGTGTACTTTAACCTCATCGGTAAAATTGGCTGGTAATACATTGCTATATCGGGTGCCCAAGGCATTGGGCAGCATTTTTTTCATTACATACTTAAAGTTGGTTTCACCGTTGGTGCCTGTAACCGCATCAATTTCTCTTTCCACCACCACAACGTGTACGGTCATGCCGGCGGGTATGTTTTGCAAGGTGCTGAATTTTGCAACAATGGTAAGGCTGTCTTCTATGCCATCGGAATTTTCGTTAATGGTATAAATGGTGTCAATTTTTACCGGTGCGGGTTCCAGCGAAAGCTGGCTGAACAGGCCGGGCGCCCAGCTGGTGCCGGGCGGGTCGGGTGGATTGTAAAAATCACCGTTCTGATGGAGGGCGTTAAGGAAAGTGTAGGGTGTTGCCGTTACGCCGTAATAGGCAGCGCGGGCCGAGGCATCGGCTGTGTTATCCAGATACAGCCGGTCGATATTCGGGCCCGGGAAACCGACATGGTATTCTATCTTAACAATTTCGTTGGTAGTTTTGGGCAAACCAATAAAATTATTAACCTGTTGGTTGCTGAACCGGTTGGGTTCGGCAGGCGAGTTATTGGATGAACCGTTATTGGTAAATTGTTCTACCAGCACAACCCGGCTGCGTTTGTCTATTCTGAAGTTGTCGAAGGCAAAGCCTTCCCGCTCATTAAAGCCCCCATCGCTGCCAAAGGCAAACCGGAAGCGGATGTTTTTACGTGCAGCCGAACCCAGAGGCGGGAGGTAGTCGTCCAGTGCAATGAGGGTTTTTCTCCAGCCGGCTGAATCGGGAGCGAATGAGCCTTCCCAACCCACGGCTATCTGTCCGCCCGGTGCTCCCAGAATAGCCGTACTGTTATACCAGTTAAGGCCTTCCCCGACATTTCCCACTACCTGCCAGTTTACATCGCCACCAGTGGTGCCGGTGGTATTAACCTGCAGCACAACGCCATCTTCTGCTCCGGTTAACAGCCTTCGGTCGAACGCCAGCACGGGCAGGGTAAGCTGGCTCAGGTCGAAGCAAGGGCTGTGTACCCACGATTTTTCGTTTATATTATAAGGACCGTTGAGGTTGGTTACCCACGCCTTTCCCGAGCCTGAGGCATCGGCATTGATGAGCGTGCCTGCAGGCATGCCTAAAGCCCACGATGAGTTGATTCCTCCGCTTACCCATTGAACGGTGGGGCCATCGAAGTCCGACAGATGGAAGGGGCTGGTTCCTGTACCGGTTACCGTTATATTGGGTACTTTATACACGTTTACGGTAGTATCGCGCTCGCAGTTAAAGTTGGTGATAACCCTGAAGGTTACCGGAAACACCTGTGCCGTGGCACTGTCGGCAAGCGTAAAGCGATGCAGTGGTTCAATGAGCGTTCCTTGTGTATTGGGAAGAGCAAGGGGTGTATTGCGTGGCGGAGGCAGGTTAATTGTTGTGCCATCGCCAAAGTTCCATTCGAATGAAGCAATCTGGCTGTCTGTAAGTGAAGTGCTTGCATAAAACTGTGTGGCCTGCCGGTGGCATACATTTTCCCAGGTAAAACTTACTTGCGGAACGGGTGCCACAGTAACGGTTTTGCTGGTAGATACCTTACAGTTATCGGTAGTTTCAATGGTTAATGTAACATTGTAATTATTGGGACCTTGATATCTATGGAGAATAACCTCGTTCACATCGGTTGAAGTGCTTGAAAAATTATCTCCGAATTCCCATAGGTAACGGCTTATGGAAACACCCGCAGGAATAACGGTTCCCGGATTGAGCGAAAATTCTTTTGCCAGGCCATCGCATACCGGACTATTATTGAAGTTGGGAACTGGTACATCATAAATGGTAACGTTGGCAGTTGTGCTGTTTTGACAGCCGTTGTCATCGGTATAGGAATATTCGAGGGTATTGTAACCGGGTGTCTCACCCGAGGTATAAAGCGCGGATTCGTCCACATCCAGAAAATATTGACCGGCGGAGAAGATAATTCCCGTTGAAGAGCCGTTTACTGTTAATGTACCTCCTGTTGGATTTACCCTTATTTCGGGATTGGTCTCGTTAATGCAAACGTTAGATCTTGTTATTATATTAACAGCAGGCAGTGGTAATATCTTAAAATTAATAAGAGCTTCGTAACGACAATCGGGCAAAAAAAGGCATAGTATGATGTTTCTGTAAATCAGTTTGAAACGGTAACTACCAGGTCCTAATATATTTGGATTTATAGTTATCTCGTCAGTGGTGGAATTAAAATCCCAGCCCATCCCCGAATTACTCGGAATAGAGGAACTCGTATTTAAATTATATAAGTAGGCCTCATCCTGGAATACTACGGTAGGGAGTTCTTGTATATAAAGGACTTGATCGGTATCATTTTCACAATAAGTGCTTCTCAGTCCGGGTAAGAAAACGTCCTGGCTGTACACATTCACTATTTTTGTCTTTGTGGTAATACATCCGTTGCTGGCGGTAAAGGTAAGGGTTACGGTATTTTCTCCTATATTGGCTGCGCCGGGATAAAACTTATTCTGAGAACTGTTCACGCCCGGTCCGCTGAAAACACCCGTACCGGTAACTCCCCCCGATAATGTGTAGCTTAAATCTATAGGCGGTGAGGTAACTTTATAAGCTGTGCTGTCGGGTGTTAAAACAATTTGTATATTATTTGCATCTGCAGGCTGGTTTACCGTAATGGTTATCTGATCGACAGCCGGAGTAGCGGGCGAGCTGTCGTCAACTGTAACTGTATAGGTAGTGGTTACCGTAGGGGTAACAATAGGATTAGAAGTATTGGCCTGCCCTGAAAGGGAGGGATCGGGCGGTGAAGCACTCCAAGATATAGCATAGTAGCCCGTGCCGCCCTGTGCAGTAGGCGAGCCGCCCAGGCGTACACTTTCGCCATTGCATATGGTTTGATCGGCCCCGGCATTGGCCGTCAGTTCAACAATCGTAACAGCAAGCGGACCGTAAATCACCGTTGTACATCCCGAAGAGGTTGCCTGCACTTCGTACTGGTAGGTACCTGCTGTGCTTTTGTTAAATACTGTGCCAAAGGTAACCGTTGCACCATTGCCCGGCGTGGTGCCGCCCGAGAAAGGGTTGGGCAACTCGCGCAGGCGATAGTTTACGAAGGTTTGGGTATTATCAATTGAAATTTGGTAGTTTTCTCCTATCAGCGGTGCCGTTGGAGTGGCGTACAGCGGTAAAGCAGAAGCAATAGCTTCCTTTAAAACCAAGGTATTGTCGGCATCGTTCAGGCCGTTGGTGGTATTGGTAACCACTACGGTGGCAAGGCCTGCTGTGGTGGTGGGTACGGTTAATGTAATGGAAGAAGCCGTAGAGGATGAGGGTGTAACGGGAATGCCGTTAATGGTTACCGACGGAGCTGTTCCGAAGCCTGTTCCTGTAATGGTAAGCACTTCGCCCATGCAGATGGGGTTTGTTGAGTAGCCGGTAATTGAAGGAGGAAATTCGGTTTGGAAATTCCAGTCGGTATCGTTGGATATACCGGGAAAGTAATTGTTGGCCAGGTCTTTGAAAACCGAGTTGCCGATTTGCACCGCATAGCTTGTGCCGGCCGTAAGGGAGGTACCAATGGTGAAGGTAACCACATTTCCCGAAACACTTACATTTAAGGGGTCAATAATCTCTATATCACTCCCGCCGCTGCGCAACCTTATGCGCTCATCGTTGGTGGAGTTGTCGCCATCATATGCAACATCTTCATTAAAGATTATCTGCAAGGTGTTCAGGTTAACCGATACACCGGTAGCGTTATCAGCCGGATTGGTTGAGGTAATGACCGGCGGAGTAGCATCGGCAAAGGAGTAATTTAATCCTGTTAATGTAGCAGCCTGGGCGCTTGCCGCAGGACTGGTAAAAGTTATGTTCGCTTCGGTAAATGAGGGTTGTATGGAGGGGGTTGAGGCATTAACCGTGGGCGATACGTTAACCACAACAAAGTAATTATACGTTCCGGCCGTGAGCAATTGGCCAATGGAGGTAAACTGCAGTTGGGTGGGGGTAAGCGAACCGGTGTTTATTGATATATCGCCACCGTCAAAGTTGGTGTCCGCTGAACTAAATAATCGGGGTGAGGCAAATTTGCCCACTGGTGTTGAGCTAACATTTACATTCAGGGCATTAAAAGTTACCGGCCCGTTGGTGGTGATGGAAAAACCCAGCACGGCCTGGTTGGCGCTACCGCTGTTCAGCGGGCTGGGTGCAATGCCTCCTGTAAGTTGGGTAAGGGTAATAACCAGGGTGGTGGTTGCGTTTGCCCGCGGCTCGTTTCCATCGGTTAGATAGTTGTATGTGTCGTTATTGGAGCCGTCGTAGTTATAAGGCACCAGCACATAATGATAGGTAATGCCGCCACTTAATCCTGTGTCGGTAAAACCGGTGGCGGAGTTGTTGGTAACGGTTACCAGTTGGGTAGATGCTCCCAGTATTGCCGGAGGCGGGTTGCCATCGGTGAGCCCGGCAAGCGAAGCGGCGCTGCCGGCCCTGCGATAGATAACGTAACCATCGGCATCGGTAAGCGTACTGGCGGCATCAAACGCAAGCACAATATTGGTGGTGCCGGAAAGCGTTGCTGTAAAAGTAGCCGAATGCCCGCCCGGTGGGGTGGAAAAGGTAAAATCGGAGGCAGTGGGTACCGGTGCAGTGGTTTTGTAATTGGCATTACCTGAATTTTCGCGGTAAGGATAAATGGCGAACTCGTATAGCGTTTCAGGTAAAAGCCCTGATACCGTTAGCGTACTACCACTGCCATGCACAACAATAGCCGCAAAGTTATCATCGCTCCAGTCGTTATCGGCCGGAATTTCGGGCCCATCGGCCACGGCAGCAAACGTGCCGCCCGGTAACTTTCTGCCCACGATCAGATAAAATTCCGGTAACGGTGAACCGGTAGCATCGGTCCAGGAAATCTGAATTTCAGTATCGCTGGTGGCCGTAACGGTAAAACCTGAAACATGGTTTGCGGGCTCTGACTGGCCAAAGGCAAGGGTTGAAGCCAACAGAAAGCTCAGGCAGAAAAAAGGTAAAGCAAGGCGGTTCATAATCTCACTGTTTTAGTTCACCGTTGGCATCGGTTTTCATGAGGAATATGGTTGAGTAGTTACCCAACGTGTGGGTTCCGGCTATCAACAGGCCATCGGGTGTTTCGCGTATGGCTACGGGTATATCATCGCCCGAGCCGCCATGTAACCGGTACCATTGGAGATTTCCTACGGCATCGAGCTTAAGCAAAACCATGTCTTTGCCGCCCTTTCCAAGCACGCCGGGTACCGTGGTAATGGTGCCTGCTATTGCAAAGCCCCCGTCGCGGGTGGCGGTAATGGCATGCCCTTCATCTACAACAACCGACTGGGTACTGTCGGCCAGCGGGGTACCGTCAGCCGAGAGGCTCATGTCAAAGAAGCGCAGGCTGCCGGGCACAAAGGTGCCGTTTGAAAATGCACGGGCAAAGAAAATATTGGCTTTGGAGCCATCGGTACTTTTGCTGAAGGTTCCGGTAAGGCCAAAGCCGAAGGCCGGGTTGCTGGCAACGGTCAAGTCTTCGCTTAAAAAGTATTGGCCGCCCTCGGCATATTCACCCAGGGCGTTGTCATTCAGAAATGCCGAGTTTTCTTCGGCCACCGGCAGGCTTATCCAGCTGTTTATAAACTCGCCTTGCACTTCTGTGATGGCGCGTGTCCAGTAAATGCGGTTATCAATATAGTAAACGCTTTTACCGTTTATGCCGGTGCGTCCGGGTATAAGGTTATAGGGTAAGTACCAGTTTGAGGAAAAGTCGGGGGAAATACCCAGCAGAAAGGGCTCTGCGGGGCTAGCGAGGTTGGCCTTGCGCGTGCCAAGTACCACAATTCTTCCATCTTCGTTAACGCCCACTGCCTCGCCTGTAAAATCAGTACGTACCTGGTTTCCGGTTGACGTGTTATCAGACAGATAAAAGTTGCCGACTGCATTAAATGAAGCATCAACTACAAGCAGCCGCATGGAGATAATTTCAACGTTACCGGCCTGCTCGGCAAAGGGGTCGGTAAATACGCTGTCGCCTACTACAACAAAGCCCGTCAATCCGCCAAGGTTGTAAATGGGTTTGAACGATTTTCCGGAGCCGCCCGGGTAATAATGTATATCTCCGTTAAGGGTACCGGCAAAATCAATATCCAGCAGAGCGGCCTCTACAAAAGAAGTATCGGGCAGGGAAACGGATATATTGCCTAATATAACATAACCCGAAGGAGTTGTTTCCAGGGCTGAAGCTGTGAGGTTGTAGGGACCTTCGTAAAAGCGAACAAAGGTTGTACGGTTAGATGGACGCCCGTTTTCCAGGTTTGTGCAGGCGCATACCGCAAACGCTAGTAACCAGAGCAGATTTTTTAGCATTACCTTTTTGTAATTTTTTTAGGCGAAAATTTTTCCTGCAGATATGACACCGAAAAAGCAAAGGCCTGAACCGTGAAGATCGGATCGGCATAATAGTAGTCGGCCAGCAGCTGCTGGTTGGCGAAGGCTTTTTCCTGTGAGGTTACCGGGGTTAAGCCATAGGTGTACCTAAACTCGACCACCAGCTTTCCGCTTCCCAGCTTCGGTTTTATGCCGGCCGAAAGCACAAGGCCCAGGTTCAGGCGGTTGCGGTTTATTTCAATGTTTGCTTCCGGAACAGTTGACTGCCCCTCGCGTTGCCGCTCGGCTGTGATGTTTGCATTAAGCAAATAACCTGTATTTATGCCTGCTGCCACAAACGGGCTGTGGCGTGAAATGGATTGCGATGAGTTAAAAAGTGTATATTCAACCTGAACCGGCATACTTATCCAGTTTTGGTTTTCGGTACCCTGAAACTCGTTTAACCGCTGTTGTCCGGTATAGGGGTCGTTTATCAGTACCTTTTCAGTAAGCGCGAACTGCCAGGGGTTGTACAGCAACTCGCCATGCAGGGTTAATAAACTGGTAAGGGGCAGGTCTATGCCAAACCCAAAGACAAACGAGAAGCCGTAGCCGTACTTGCTGTCTTCGGCAAGTTGCACGGCTGTATTAAGCGATTGCACCGAGGGGCGGGCTGCGTTAAGGCCTATTCGCCCGCCATAGCGGAAGATGGGTGCTTCGCGAAAGGTTTTATACAGGGCCACATATTCGGCCGGGTCAACGCCTTCGTTGGGACGGTAGTAGGGGTCGGTTTTCTTTATGTTCAGCATGTCGGCATCGGCCTTTTCGGGTTCTTCCAGGTAAATGTGGCTAAGGCACAACAGCTTGTAGGCTTCTACCATAAGGGCTTTCTGACCATCGGCACTTTTGCCGGTAAAGCAAGGTTGCAGGTAGGTTTCTACTTCCTGCAGGCGGCCCTGGTCGTAGATGGCGCGGGCAAGGCGCAGGGCCTGGGGGCAGTCCTGTGCAAGGGTCTGGAGGGCAAAGGTTGCAAGGTAAACGGGTAACAGGTAGTAAATGTGTTTCATGCCGATGTTATTGGTTAGCCGGATAATTCGGACAGGTTTTTTCGTACTTCAGTCCACCGCTGTACAGGCTCCATTCTTCCGCACTCATGTTGCGGTTAATAAATGCATTGTTGCACAGTATATTGGCCATGCGTTCTACCACGGTAGGGTAGGCGCGAATACTTTCTTCGTTTTGGAGCTGACTTTGCCGTATGGTTTGCTGTGCGCTGTGCAGGCCAACCATAATCTGTTCGTCATCGGGCGAAAATGCCAGGCTCCATACCCAGTCCAGGTGGTCGCGCATTTCAATGGGTGGTACGGTTAGTTGGTTAACCTGCCACAGGCGAACGGTTTTGTCTTTGCTGGCTGATGCAAAGAAGGTTGCCTTATGGTTAAATTTTATTTGCTCTATAGGTCCCCTGTGTCCGGAAAGGGTACGAATAACCACACCATTGCGCACAATACGCAGCAGCCCGCTGGCATTGCCCACAATAAGCTGGTCGGCACCAGGATACCAGGAAAGGGCGGTGAGGGCCGCATTGCCTGTTTTAATTTCGGTTACTGCGTAGTTGCGGGTAAGATCCCATATGTACAGGGTTCCGTTATCTCCGGCGCCGGCCAGGTGCGTTCCGCTGGTGTTCAGTGCAATGGCGTTGATTTTAACAGGCGGTGTGATAACTGTTCTGGTTGAGGTAAAATCGGAGTATTTTATGCTGCGTCCTCCGTTATCGCGTGCATAGATGCCCCGGCCATCGGTAGTGAACAGGATGCTTTCCACGGCCTTACTGAAGCCCGGAATTTTCTTTGGGTTGCGCATATTATTTAAATCGTACAGTTCTATATAGTTGTTTGCATCACTGGCATAATTCAATCCGGCGGCCACCAGTTGGTTTTCATCCGGGCTGAGGTCAATGGCATACACCTGATAATCTGAGCGCATGCCAACCAGTTCGGTTCCTTTCCACTGGTCGTTTTGAAGTATCCATCTGATTATTTTTCCATCGCTCCCGCCCGAATAAATGGTGCCATCCTTCATGCGGGTAACCAGTGCCCGGGCTGCTCCGTATTCGTGGCCTTTAAGGCTTTCGGTGAGCGGATGATTAAAGTTGCGCAGGGCATAAAACAGACCGTTGTAGATGTCGTTGTCGTAGCGTTCGCCTCCGTAGGTGGTATTAAAATTGTAGGCTTGCTGGGCGAGCAAGCCCTCCAGTTGGGGATCGCTGTCCAGTTCGAGTGATTTGAGCGCCATGGCGCGTGCCTGTGCCAGGTAACGCTGGCGCATGGCTTCGGCAGCATTCTCTTTTGCCAGCTTTTCCTGTTCGAGGGCGCGGTTTTCGTTTATTTTGGCCTGTCGTTCGTTTTCCTGTGCGCGCAGGCGCTGGCGGTTTGCCTCTTCGGTTTGCCTTCTGGCTTCTTCGGCATTTTGTTCGGCCAGGCGCTGGTTGGTTTCTGCACGTTTGCGTTGTTCTTCCTCGGCCAGGCGGGCAGCTATGGCGTTATCGCGTTCCAGGCGGGCCGAGTCGCGTGCGGCTTCAGCCTGCCGGCGCAGGCCTTCGGCTTCTACTCGTCTTGCTTCAGCCAGCCGGTAGTTTTCATCGGCAATGGCTTTCTGCATGAAGGCATAAACCAGAAACAAAAGGGCAACGATGGTAAGTGTGGCAAATACGATGGCGGTGCGGCGTATGCGCTGCAGCTTGCGCTTTTGCTCCAGCTCGCGGATACGTTGTTCGGTTTCGTATTCCTTGCGCGAATACTCAAGGAATATCATGGTTCGTTCAAATGCCGGGTGGTAGCGCTGGGCCCAGATGAGGGTGGGTTTGTGCTTGGCCTGCCAGTTGAGTGCCAGTTGCAGATCGGGGGGGCGCCACAGTCCGGCCTTGCCTACCTGGTACATGGATGCCGCTTCGGCCAGGCGAAGATACATTTGCACGGCATCGGCTTCATCGTCAACCCAGTTTTTAAGCCGGGTCCAGATGCGCATAAGGCTTTCGTGCGAGATGTCGATGATGGACCGGCCGTTGAGCGGGGCGGGGTAGGCGGGGGTTAGCAGGCTTCGGCCGGGTTCGCGGAATTTTTCAATGACGTCAATCAGCTCGTCTTCGGGGCAGCCGGCAATGGCGGCAATTTCGGCCAGGCGGGTGGGCCGGCGTATGCCAAAGTTCTCGCCACGTTTTTCGGTAATGGCTTTGAACATTACCTCGCAGATATGCTGTTGTTCTTCGGTAAGTTCATCGTAAGCCTCGTTGGCATGCATGCTCAACGCTTCGCGCATGGTGCCAATGGCTTCGTAGTGTTTAAGGTCCAGGGGTTCGTCTTCGTGATCGCGGTAAGCGGCCCAGTAGTTCCAGGTTCGCATCAGCGCGTGTTGCAGAATGGGCAGCTGGTCGGGGTTATCGCCCAGGTCGTTCAGCAGTCTTTGAACCAATCGGGGTGTTATGGTGGCACCGCCAACGGCCACGGGTCCTTCAATGGCCTTGCGTTTTTGTTCGCGGGTAAGCTGTGGGATAAGGTAGTGGCTGTCGTTTATTTTTCGGGTAAGTTCCGGAAACTGGGCGCACTCGCCTATAAAGTCCGAGCGCATGGTAATGGCTACGTATATGGGGGCGTCAGGATAGTTAATGGCTTCGATGAGCAGGTTAACGAAAGCCAGTGTTTCGTTTACCGAATTGGGGTTGGTGGTGTCTTTAAAGCGGAAAAGTTCTTCGAACTGGTCTACAAGAATTAGGGTATTTGTTTCATCCGATTTACGCGACTGGATTATGGCTTCCACCAGTCCGAGGGAGCTGCTTCGCAGCAGCGTGGTGAATATGGTTCGTTTTATTTTTTGTTCGTCTGCATCGGCATTCAGGTAGTCGGGTTGTTGTTTTAGCAACGATTCAGCCAGGTTTTCAATGGGTCCGCCACCTGGCCGGGTTACCACCACCTGCCAGTCGGGGCTGGTGTCGGTAAGGAAGCCCCCGTATAGAATGGGTAAAACACCGCAGTATATGAATGATGATTTACCGCTGCCCGAAGGGCCGATAACACCCACAAACCGGTGCCGCGACAGTTTAAGCAGCACTTCATCGGTTTGGCCTTCCCTGCCAAAGAAGAGGTGACTTTCTTCAATTTGAAAGGGCCGTAGTCCCGGAAACGGGTTTAATGTTGCAGTTTGAACTGAATGTTCAGCATTCATATTGCCGGGTTGTTGAGTTACGCTATTTCAAACTCATTCAGGATTTTTAAAACCATTTCGGGTGCTGAAGCCGGGTCGGTTTCCAAAATTCTTATGTTGTGATTTTTAAACGCCTCCAGATTTACCGAAGCACCTGTTCTTGTTAATACAGCCTTGCCTTTAATGGGTTTGCTTCGACCCAGGCCGGGTGCTTTAAGCAGGTCAAGAACCTTCATACGTACCCACTGGTCGTTAACTTTTCCTTTGTACACAATGGCTACATCAAAGGTGCGCAGGTTGCTGATGTGCCGGTTACGGACTTTCATCAGGTCGCTTTCAAAATCGGGGGTAAGCACCCGGAATCCTTTTTTTTCGAGGGTTTCAATTACCGGCAATACTTCTTCGCGGTCCATTTTATCGTGCACCAGGTAAATGCTTTTGCCGCCCGAAAATTCGGCTGCGGGTTGTTCGGCTTTTACCGTTAGTTCTTCGCGGATAATGTTTTTAAAATCTTCCAGGGGTGTTTGCAGAATTTCGGCTCCTTCCTGAAGGGCTATATCGCGTTTGAGGGTGTCAATAAAGGCGCGCTGGCGTTCGCTTACGTTGGTAAGCAATGGGGAGATCCAGATGAGCCGGGGAAAGTTTGTTTTGCCCACGCGGGCGCTTTTTTCGGCAGCAAGCTGGTTTTGCAGGTCTGCTGTGGAGCGGTCGGAGCCTTCGGGTATTTCGCCATAGGCGCTGCCGATAAGGTGTATGGAGAGGTCGGCCTCTTCGAGGTTTTGGCGTACTATGCGTTCAAACTCGCGGTATTCCAGGGGGAGCGTTTTGGCTGGCAGCACCATGAAGCCGAGGCGCTGCAGTTCGCGCTTAATGATGTTGCGTTGTACGGTAAGGTCGTGGCCGGTTTCGGCCAGATAAATGATTTTGCGGCCGTACATTTTTTTTACTTCAGGTTTTTCCTGTCCTCTCAGCGCAAGCAGGGTGTCATAAATATCATAGGCCAAGTCTACCATCTTCATCCAATACTGCCGTTCGGCCTCTGAGCTGAAGTAATCGGAGTATTCGCGTACTTCGCCCGTGTCGTTGTCTATCTGATACATCTCATAGCCTATCAGTTCGCGTATGCGCGGAGGTTGTTCGCTCCAGCCGAGGGCAGTTTTAAATACTTTAAAAATGCGGTTGTACGGAGAATTTTGTTTTTCCGACTCCCTGATAAATGCTTCCAGGTTATCCAGGCACTGGCCGGAACGGATGAAGTTGTCTGAAAGTACAGGTACAGTTACCGCCACGTTATCCAGGCGGGGGGCAATCATGTTATCGGTTTCTGATTTGAGCTGAATGTTCAGCTTTTCGCCCAGTACCTGGTTGAGCATAACATCCAGGAATTTTTTGAACTGGGTAACCCATTCCCCGTTTTGGGGGGTATTGTCGGTTTGTGCAAAAAGAATCAGTACATCAATTTCAAAAGTCATGTTGTATGGTTTAAGTCGGGTTGAGGAGAGGTAACGTTTTCAATGAGAGCTTCTACCATTTCGTGGTGATTGGCGATTACCTGATAAAAGTCGGGCAGGTTAATTTTAAAAATCACAGCCCGCTCGAGGGCTGATAATTCGGTGAAGGGTTTGTGGGTGGGAGCTGCCGGAAATACCGGGCCGTAAACTTGGCCTTTGTGCAATTGCATGCTTTCGCCCTCGGCATTGCGGCATTCGGCTGCTCCGTGGGCGCAAATCAGAACGGGGGTGTACAGATCGTTTACCCAGGAAATTTTATCCTTTGGCTGGAGATCGAATGTTATGGTTTTGTCGTACAGGTCGGCCAGGAGAACACCTGGTATATTTTTAAAGCAGGGCAATTTGCGCATAAACAAAATGATTTCAATACCCAGAAAGAAGCCGTCATTAAGTCCGTCGGTCAGCTGGTTGTTCTGGATGGCCAAGTCGAGGAATTTTTTATCCCGAACCGGAAGACGCTGGCTTACGGTTTGGTATGCCGATCGGTCTTTATTGTAAATAACCCAGGCAGCTGCTTCCTGCAGGAGCTTGTCCTGGTTGAACATTTGCGCAATGAGGCCCCGGCTTACCCGGAAGCCAGGTATTTGAGCGGCTGTATAGATGGCGCAGGCTTTAGTCCATCGGTTGTTCTGGTTAAAGTCGCGGTTCAAAATGTAGTTAATAACCTGTATAGGATTGTATTTTTCGCGCGGATAATATATCTGCAATTTTTCCAGTTTATTGTTCATCGATATATCATCAAAAAGCGGAAATAACTTAGGCTTCAGTTCAGGGTCCACAAACAGATCCATGAGTTCGAGGGCATAGGCAATGCCGTTGGGGTCGCCCGACTGGATGTTTTCGCGCACCAGTTGTACGGCTTCGGGGTCATACAAAATGGAGAGCAAAACCGTAAGCTGCTGGTAGTTGCCGTTTATTTCTTCGATAAGCGCTTCGCGAAGCAGCCTGTAAACTGGCAGATTGGGCAGCTCATGCAGGGCTGCCAGGTTCCAGAGCGTTTTGCCTATTTCGGCATCCAGCAGATCCATTACCTGCTGCGCCTGCCGCCCTTTGGCCTGGTAATTTATATAACGCAGGGAATAGAGTATTTGCCGCACGATTCGTTTGTCGGGATAATCGGCTTTTTGCCACAGCAGTTCAAGGGCTTTGGGGCCGCCTATACGCCCCATAATCTGAACTATGCGAAACATAACCTGATCGGACTGGCCCGAACGGTGAAAGGCTGTTTCGAGTGCGGGCAGGGCAGCTTCACCGGCTTCGATAAGTGCCGAGGCGGCCTGATGGCCGTAAAGGGGGTGCAGCAGCATGTCGATAAGTGCCTGGAAGGTTTCGGGCCTCTTTACCTTGCGGGCCGTAACAATGGCTTCGCTGCGCACCCGGTAGTCGGGGTCGCGCAGCAATTCCAGCAGGGTGAAGATGCTTTCCGGGCTATTGATTTTGCGCAATAAACGTGCGGCCAGTATGCGGTCGGCCGGTTTAACCGATTTGCTCAGGCGGGTCAGGCGTTCGGATGGAACAGACAACACGTTGGTATCTTCGGCTGAGTGCAGGGCTCCCTGAACCAGCTGATTGAGTTGGGTGTCTGTCTCCGGATTCCATTCCAGAGCCAGGGCTTTTATGCGTTCTTTGGCGTATTCGCTTATTACGGGATGGTTGCTGCCGGTAAGTTGTATGAGGGTGTTTTCAAAAAGGGCGGGCTCCAGTTGTTCCATGAGTTTTAAACCATACAATACCCTGTTTACTGCCGGACTGTTTACCTCTTTTTCCAGCACCTTGTCAACGGTATACTCGTGTTCGATGTGGCCGGCCACCATGCTTTTGTTTTGAACAAGGGTTTCCTGAAGGGTCTTCCGGTAATGCCGGTAAATGCGGTTACCAACAAAGTACCACAGGCCCACTACAGGCAGGGTGAAGGCGGTTGTGTAAAGCAGGTTTTGGAACTGAAACTGGTTAAATAGGTATATAAGCCCACCGGCCAGCACCATGGCAAAGCCGGTAACAACACCTTCCAGCTTGCCCTGGACATCAATTTTAATACGCTGTTCTATGGGTAACTGATACAGCTTTAAAACGGGCTCGTCAATAGACTCTTTAACCGACAGGACAATAAGCTGCCCCATGGCGATCATGATAAAGAAGAACAGAAATGCAGGGCTGCCTGCTGTAAACCCAAATGCCAGGCCCATGCCTACAGCTCCGGCAATAAACAGGCCTACCACAACCGGATTGATAAGTATAGATACCCGCAGGCCGTAATCAGCTATAACGCGGTCGGCTGCCAGGGTTTGAAACAGGAAGCTGAACACCACCACGGTGGCTTCGAACAACGAAAGAAAGGTAGCCAACTGATTTTCATTGAACTGCTGGGTTGAAACGTTGAGAAAAAGATAATCTACGAGCTTCAGCACAACCATTGCTACAATAACCAGCAGGCTTAGAGAAAGCACATATCGGTTTCGGGCGAACTCGGCCCATGAAACTTTCCGGTTTTGCTGTTTTTCGGCTGCCAGCTGCCATTGTCCGCCTCCGTACCGAAATGAAAGCAAAATGAAAAGCAGCATAAAAACCCCTACACTTATCAAACTAATGGTATACAGGCTTTCCAGACTCTTCAACAGGGGCAGCACAATGGGAATGGCGAAAAAAGAAATGAGCGAGGCGATGAGCATGCCCTGGTCAACACTGCCAAACAGCCTTTTATGCTGGCGTACATTGAACAATCGGTTAAACGAGCCCCAGAAAACCAGTAATACAATAAGTGAAAAAGGTGCCAGCTGGGTGAAGCCGAAATAATAAATCAGGTCATCCCGGCCGGTAAGTTCATCCCCAAATTCAATTAGCGCGGTTATGGCGGTTATGGTAAGCAGACTAAGGATGCCCAGCAGGCGGAATGGGATGCGTAGTTGCAAGGTGTTGAACACCAGTGTGGCCACCATTCCAAAAGCCCCCGAAACAGCAAAAGCCAGGGGGAGGTCGGTTATAGCATCGTGATTATTGAGAAAAAGAGTTTGGGCTGCAACCGAAAAGGTGGCCAGAAAAGCCCCCATGAAAAAGCTCATCAACAGCAGCAGCGCCACACGTCCTTCTTCACCGGGCTCCAGGTCAAAAACACGGGTAAAAAAGCGTTTAATCACACTTTTTGCAGTTAGCGATATTTAAAATTCGATAGAAATATTTGGAATTCCTACATAAGGCCAAAAAATTATGCAACAGGTTTTTATTCCCTTCTGCCTAAAAACAAGTTCAACTGGCACCGGCTAACTTATTCATTGAAAAACCTGCTATGGCTCAAGTAAGATTGGGCCGTAATTTGAATATTTTACTACTGTTTTAGTCCTTAAACTTGCATTTTAAAGCCCACAACACGTAAAAAAATATGAAAAGACTCTTACCCTTCCTTACCCTTTTGGTGTGCAGTTTGGTACAGGCGCAGCACAACCGTGCATTGCAGGAGGCCGAGCGGTTTTACAGCATAAAGAATTACGAGCAGGCCCTGCCACTTTTTCTGGAGGTCATACAGGCGGGCGAGCGCGACCCGCTGGTGCATTACAAAACAGGGGTTTGCTACCGCAATATGCCGCTTATACAAGACCAGCTTAAAGCCATAGGGTATTATGTGTTTGCCATTAAAAACAAGGCGCCGGTTCCTGTAACCGCCCATTACGAACTGGGCGAACTTTACCTGCGCAACGAAGACCTGCAGCGTGCCATCGAATCGTTTACCACCTATCGCGAACTTTCGAAAAATGATAAAGCTGCAGTTGCCCGGGCTGAAAAAGCCATTACCATATGCCATAATGCCGCAGCCCTGATGTCGGTGCCCCGCGAGGTGAAAGTCTACAATTTCAGTTCTGTGGTTAACACCCAGTATACCGAATACAACCCGGTTGTGTCGGCTGATGAAAGTGTAATGGCCTTTACCGCTTTACGCCCCAACACCGGCAAAACCCGCACGGCCGACAGGTTTATTGAAGAGGTTTATATCAGCTACAACACCTCCGGCACCTGGTCAGAACCGGTAGCCATTCCCATCGCCCCCGATAAAAATGTGGGCACGGCCGGGCTTTCGGCCGATGGGCAGAAAATGATGATTTTTATGGGAGGGGTTGATGACCCCGGAAACCTGTATCAAATTTCCCGAGCCGGGCAAACGTGGTCAAAACCTTCCGTTTTGCCCGGCACCATTAACAGTAAGTTTCTGGAAACCACAGCCAGCATTACGCCTGATGGCAAAACCATATACTTTGCCAGCAACCGCCCCGGCGGAAAAGGGGGGCTGGATATTTACCGGACCGAGCTGCAACCCAACGGCACCTGGAGTGCGCCGGTAAACCTGGGTGAGCCAATTAATACACCCGATGACGAAGATGCACCCTTCATCCATCCGGACATGAAGACCCTGTATTTCACCTCGAACGGACACAATACCATGGGCGGGCGTGACATTTTTATGAGCAAACTTGTAAACGGAAAATGGACCAAACCCGAAAACCTGGGCTATCCGGTAAACACCACATCGAACGATAATTATTTTACTCTGCTGGCCGATGGTTCGCGCGCTTATTTTAGCAGCGACCGAAAGGGCGGCTTCGGAGCACAGGATATTTACTACATGGACATGCCCCCCAACTCGGCCGGCATACCGCTTACCATGATTAAAGGCAAAATTATAAACGGTGAAACCGGCAAGCCTATACCCACCAAAATTTATGTTATTGACAATGAAACCAACAAGAAACTGGATTTTGTGTACGACCCTGATCCCGCTACCGGAAGCTATCTCATAATTCTGCCTCCGGCACGCAATTACGATATCGTGGTGGAGTCGGATGACTTCCTTCCCTACACCGTTAATGTGAACGTACCCAACCAGGATTATTTTTATGAGCTGTACCAGCAGATAAGCCTTAAGCCCATACGGCAGTTTGATGTGGTAGTAGGGCAGGAGGTCGAGGTACGCAATGCCTTTTACGATGCCAACCGCGATGTGAAAGCCGAGTTGCGCAAGTCGCACGAAGTGGAGCTGGCCAGGTCCGGACAGGTAGATGTGTACGATTTAATGTTCGAACTTATTGCAGCAGGTGATGACGAAGGCGTGAACTACTGCCTGGAGTTGATAAGGGCAATAAATTCGGTGGAAAACATAGATTTCTCTGATAAAAACGACAAACTGGAAAAAGCCACCCGCGTGTATTATTATGACGAAAGCGATGAAAGCAAATTTGAGAAGAAAAACGTAGGCGACAAGACCATCCTCTCACTGCCTACTTTTGAGGTTGCCCGCGAAGCCCGCTTGCAGAAAGAAAAACCCGCCAGGCATGCACCGAACTACGACAAAGCCCTGCTTAGCAAGGTGATAAAAATTTACTTCGATGCCGGCAAAAGCGACCTTAAGGCACAGTACCATGCCGCCCTGAACGAGGTGCTTGCCGCCCTGAACAAACATGCCGAACTGGGAGTGGAAATATCGGGCTTTGCCTCGCAGGAAGGTTCGGAAGAGCTTAACCGCGAACTTTCGAACAAGCGCGCCATTGAAGTGCTCAATTACCTTAACCACCGTGGCATTGTGCGCAGGCGCATAGTGGCCAAGGGTTATGGCGCCACCAAAACCGAAACTTCAAAAGAAGAAGGCCGCAGGGTGGAGGTGCGAATTGTGGACCTGAATGCGCTGTAACATCCTGTCTATGGAATAAGCAACGAGCTGTCGCCATAGCTTAGAAAGCGGTAATTATTGGCCAGTGCTTCCTGATAGATTTTTTTCCAGTCGTTGCCCGTAAATGCTGCCACCAGCAGCATGAGCGTTGAACCGGGCAGGTGAAAGTTGGTAATCAGGCCATGGCACAGGGCAAAGCGGTAACCCGGATATATGTATAAGGAGGTGTGGCCGGTCAGGCTGTCGGTTTTTTCCCGGTCCATTTTGCTGAGCAGGGCATGTAGCGCCTCGGCCGGGGCGGGCATGGCAGGGGCGGCCTGCTGCGGTTCGTATTGGGTTATGCGGAAATCAGCTTGCGGCTGGCGGAGCAGCTTGAAGCCGTACCAGTACAGGCTTTCCAGCGTGCGCAGGGAAGTAGTGCCCACGGCTACAATAAGTTTTCCGGGTCGCAACAGCGTTTCCAGATTGCGCCGGCTAACCACAATCTGCTCTTCGTGCATAACATGCTGAAGGGCATCGGCTGTTTTAATTGGCTGGAAGGTGCCTGCACTAACATGAAGGGTAAGAAAATCGTGTTCAATGCCTTTTTGCGCCAACGAATCAAAAACTCTGTTAGTAAAATGCAGTCCTGCGGTAGGTGCAGCCACCGCGCCTTCGTGGCGGGAGTACACGGTTTGGTAGCGGCTTTCGTCCAGTTTGCGGGCGTTGCGTTTTATATATGGCGGAAGGGGCGTTTTGCCCAACTGGTGCAACACTTCGGCCAAGGTAAATTGCGTTGGGGTCCAGCGCAATTCAACTGTTCCGGTTTCGCGGTTTACCAGCAACGCCTGTAATTCAAGGTTTTTGGTTTTAACTATCAGGGGGTTGCTTTTCCATCTTTTCAGGTTACCAATGGCGCATCGCCACACACAGCTGGCTGTGGTGTTCATCATGCGGTGCATTTCCCGATGCGGGGCTTCGGGCGAAAGCAAAAACACTTCTATTTGTGCGCCCGTTGGGCGGGCAAAGAGCAGGCGGGCATGGATTACCCGGGTGTCGTTAAAGAAAAGAATGGCATTTGAAGGAAGAAAATCTGCCAGGTCTTTAAAAACGGCATGCTGAATTTCGCCTTTGTTGTAAACCAATAATTTTGACGAATCGCGTTCCGGCAGCGGATATTGGGCTATCCTTTCTTCGGGCAAATGGTAGGTGTAATCTTCCGGTCTGATCATGGGCCGGCAAATTTAAACCATTGCCGTATTTTAGCTGCCCGTATGGGATATCAGTTTACCGTTGTTCGAAAAACCTTTCATTTTACCTTCGATGCCCGCACTTCGCGTGGCCGCATGCCCCACAAAACTTCGTGGTTTGTTGTGGCACGGCCATCAAAAAATACCGGCTGTACAGGCATTGGCGAGTGCGGTCCGCTTCCGGGGCTAAGCCGGGAACCCGTTGACGACATGGATGACGTGCTGACGGACCTGGTGGGCCAATTGAATGCTTTGCCGGTATTTGATCAGGAAGCCATAAACCGCCTGGTTCCACCCGAATGGAGTGCAGTGCGTATGGCCCTGGAAACGGCCCTGCTCGACCTGCAGGGGGGCGGGCAACGAATCCTTTTTAACAACGGCTTTATTAAAGGACAGGCCATACCCATTAACGGGCTGATCTGGATGGGTGATATGGATTTCATGCTGAAGCAGGTAGCAGAAAAAATGGAGCAGGGCTACCAGGTGCTCAAGCTGAAAGTGGGGGGCAGGGATTTTGAAAGCGAATGCCACCTGCTGGACTATATTCGCAGACGGTACTACCGGCAACAACCGGAGATACGGCTGGATGCTAACGGGGCATTTGATCCACACGAGGCCCTTGATAAACTGAAAGAACTGTCGCGCTTTACTATTCATTCCATTGAGCAGCCGGTGCCGGTGGGGCACGAAAGCATGGAGGTTATCTGCGCCCGGTCGCCCATACCCGTGGCATTGGATGAAGAGCTTATCGGTGCGGTCTCGGATGCTGACCGGTTGCGGCTGCTGCAACGGCTACGCCCGGCTTATCTTATCCTTAAACCTTCTCTGCATGGCGGCTTTGCCGGGTGTGCGCGCTGGATTGCGTTGGCTGAACAACTGAACATTGGCTGGTGGATTACCTCTGCCCTGGAGTCGAACATTGGGTTAAATGCTATTTGCCAGTTTACCGCGCAATACCCGTTGGTACGTCCTCAGGGGCTGGGTACCGGGCAGCTATACCACAACAACTTTGTTTCGCCCCTGCGTACGGCAGGGGGCGTTATCCGTTATGAGCATCACGGGGCATGGAACCTGAGCGAGCTTATGGATTAGTGCCGGCAAGCCGGTACACGCCGCCAACACTGCAGCGGCCGGGTAACGCCACGCAGAGGCCGGCCGTTTCAACCCGCAGTTGGCTGGTTTTTAGAAAAAAGGTAAACACCAGCCGGCACGTTTCGCTGTCGTAAAATCCTGCATATTCGTTTTCCTGGTTATACATCATGGCCATTGTGCCCTGCAGCTCCCACTCGCATCCTGGCTGCTGCACTGTAAGGATAAAATGCAAATCGTTGCCCATAGGTTTGATTTCAATAGTTGAATGAAACCCCGGCCCGTTGCTCTCGTGAAGGTAAAGGCCGTACAGGTTTTCATACGAAATATCCTGTGGAGGGCTGATAACCCGAACCGTATCTGCCGCTGGCTGGTTGGGCGGGGGGTCTGTACGTTCGCGGTTTGTTTTACAGTGCAACAGGGTAAAAGCAATAATGGCAGAAAGGTAGCGCATTTTTAACCCAGAAAAGAGGCAATTAACCGGTGGAAATGATGGGTACCTTTTTCATGCTTAACGGAGTACCTTCCGGTGCTGTAAAATCTGGAACGGATGCCTTGTTGAACGCTTTCTACCACGGCCTCGTCTTCCAGTTCAACCTGGTGCAGTCCGGAACCTGCGCCCTGGTTATACTTGCGATCATCCGAAATGAAAGTAAGAAACGAAACAATGGTTTTTTGAGGCGTTACCGGTTTTACGATGTTGAGCGAAAGGCCCCAGGGATAAAAGTTAAACATCATGTTAGGAAATACAAAGAAATAATATCCGGCCACGCGTTTCCCGTAGTCGGCTGAGGATGGGGGCAGGTCGAAGGCTATTTCATTGGCCCGCGCAATGCCCAGTTGCAGACTGGAATACGCAAAAAGTTCGGTACGATATTCAGAGAAATCGATTACGCGGTTCAACGAAGCATGCACAAACGGTATATGAAAGCCCTCCAGGTAATTTTCGCAATACAGGGCCCAGTGCGCCTTTACTTCGTAATCTTTAGATAGGTCGGGCCTGTACTTCAGGGCCTGCCAGTTAAACCAGTGCATGCGCTGCAGCATGTCGCCAAAAAACAAATTTGCTTCAATCTTAGGTTGTAAAATGGTAAACACCAGGTTACCTGTAACAAAGGCCGGCAGTTCGTGCAGGTTGTCGGCTTCGGTGGGGAAGTTCTGTACCTCCTTGAATTCGGGCATGGAGAGGAACTTTCCCGTCAGGTCGAAGCGCCGGCCGTGGTAGGGGCAACGCAGCTCGTGCAGGGTACAGGGTTTGGATGCAATAAGTGCACCGCGGTGGGTACATACGTTGGAAAGAACGTGCAGATTTTCCTGCCGGTCGAGTGTAATTACCAGGGGTTCGTTTAAAAAATCCGGAAGAAGCGTAACCGGCATCACACTGCCGGGTTCTTTCAGGCTTTCTGTGGTATGTAAAAACTGCCACGTATGGGCAAAGATTTTTTCTTTGGCGCTTTCGAAAAACTCCTGCCGGGTGTAGAAATCTGCATGAAGGGTATGTGCACGGCTTATATCGGCCGAAACAGAAAAACGTGGCTGTGGCATAAAAGCATAAAGGCTAAACCTATGCAAGCTACTGCAATACCTGTTGCTTTGCAACAAAACTGCTACAGGGCAAAGGTTAGTTTTGCAGGCGGCCCAGCAACTTTTCAAGCCGTGTGCTGATTTCGGGGTAGGGACTTAACAGGCTACGCAGGTTTTCGCGCAGAAAGCGTGGCACCGGCTCGCCCCTGTCTGCCTTGTTTCTGATTTCGCGAATCATATCCAATGCATCGGCCTTGCCCCCGAAATCGGGCAATTGTTTAACTTGTTCTTCCAGATCATCCCATTGCAAAACAAACGCAACGGCATCGGCCTGGCTTATGGTTTTCTGTTCAATACATGCGTTGTAAAGGTCAATTATTTCTTCCAGGTCGTTGCGCCTTAGCTCCTTTTCTTCCAGCCGCTGGCATACCGCGGGGCAGTCGGCCATAAACTGGCTCATTCTTTTTTTAAACATCAGGCCGGAGAACTCCATGCCGGAGCCATCTTTTTTCAGCAGATAAAGACCGCTGAAGGTCATCTGGTTTTCGGGCTGAAATGCATACAGACTTAAATATCCTGCCTTTATCAGTTTCATGGCCTGATATCCGTTAGCAGTTTTTACCGTATGATAATCCTCGCCATGCGACCGGAAAGCAAGCACCTGCACCGGGTTAAAGTATTGTCGTTTCTTTCCGGATATGTGCTCTATACGCTGGTTTATACCCTGCCTGAGGCAATATACCTTACCGTACAGGGTATCGCCCCTGGTGGTTACCAGGTAGTCGGTTTGCGCACCTGCCGGCAGGGCAAGGGCAACAACAGCAAACAGCAGCAGCTTTTTCATACAGGGCAATTGCAAGTTTAAGCAAGTTGGATATAAGAAATGAAAAGATTTCTTTAGAGGCTCAATTTTATGCCATGATTCAGTATAATCCAAAAGCCTGGTTGTCACTCATCTTCCACTCCTACAGCCGCTTTGTAATGCGAACACTGCTGCCTTCGCTTGTTTTTATGGCCCTGTTTACCCTGGTGGTTTGTTATGTTATTCTGGAAGTTATCCATCCGGATAAGGAGGAATTTACCAGTACCACCGCCCTGCATTCGCTTTTGGGCGTGGTGTTGGGCTTGTTTCTGGTTTTCAGGGTAAACAGCGCATACGACCGCTGGTGGGAAGGCCGTAAGCTGTGGGGCAGCATGGTAAACAGTACCCGTAACTTTGCGTTAAAGCTTAGTGCATACCTGCCGGCGGCCGATGGAGAAAACCGTAACTGGTTTGCTGCCATGATAGCTAACTTTGTGTATGCTTCAAAAGAGCACTTGCGTGGCGGGGTGTTAATGGAAGAATTGGAAATACCCGAGGCAACAATTAAGGAAAAGATAAGAGAGGCCCGCCACAAGCCCAACATCATTGCCGGCCTTATGTATGCCCGGGTGAATAAACTATACCGCGAAGGCCGCCTTACCGGTGAGCAGTTTTTTGTACTGGACAAGGAACTGAAAGAATTTATTGACATTATCGGGGCATGCGAACGGATAAAAAACACACCCATACCGTACTCGTACAGTATGTACATTAAAAAATTTGTATTTACCTATGTCATTACCCTGCCTTTCGGTTTTGTAACCACCTTTAAGTACCTCACCATAGCAGCCGTGTTGCTCATAACCTTTGTGTTGCTTAGTGTGGAGCTGATATCGGAAGAGATTGAAGACCCTTTCGGCAAAGACGTAAACGACCTGCCCACCGATGAACTGGCCGGTAAAATCAAAGAAAATATCAGGGAAATACTTAGTTAAAGAAAATCAGGTAAATTAAAATCAGCACCAGCAGCACCCCGTACATTATCAAATCTACCCGAACATAAGGTTTGTAAGCGGAATACAACTTTTGCAGGTGTTTAAACATGATTGCACAAATTTGCTTAATTGCCAGTAACGTTGCAACATTACCGCCTGCCATGCGATTTTCGATAGTGCTTTTTTGGATTACCACGGTTATGGTTACCGGCCGGGCACAGCCTGCCGAGGTACTGGACAACAACCGCCCTTCTGTTCGCTTTCGGCAAATTCGTACGCCCCATTTCCGGGTTCTGTATCCACAGGGCTTTGACGCCACGGCCCAGCGCGTAGCCAATACCCTTGAGCATATACGCCTGCCCGAGGCGCAGTCGCTGCAAAAGCCACCCCGCCGCTTTACAGTAGTGCTTCAGAACCAAACGGCCATCTCCAATGGCTTTGTAAGCCTTTTACCCCGCAGGGCAGAGTTTTATACTATGCCTCCGCAGAATTACAACTTTACCGGAACGGTGGACTGGCTGGACCAGCTGGCTGCCCATGAGTACCGGCATATGGTGCAATTCGACCGCTCGCGCACCGGCCTGAACAAACTGGCTTACTATGCTTTCGGGCCCGCCACGCTGGCCGGCCTGGCGCAAATGGCAGCTCCGTTGTGGTTTTGGGAGGGCGATGCAGTAACAACCGAAACGGCTTTTACCACAACCGGGCGGGGGCGTATCCCGCAATTCGGGCTGGTTATGCGCACCAATGTAACCGAAGGCCGAATATTTAATTACCACAAACAGTACCTGCGTTCGTACAAGCACTTTATCCCCGACCACTATGTGCTGGGTTACCACCTGGTAAGCTACCTGCGCAGGCGCACGGGCGACCCGCTCATCTGGGACCGGATTACCCAGCGGGCATGGCGGTTTCCGTTTATGCCCTTTGCCTTTTCGAATGCCATCCGCAAAGAAACCGGCATGTACGTTACTGAACTGTACCAGGCCATGGCGGCCGACCTGAAGCGCTATTCCGACTCGCTTATTGCCCGGCAACCCATGACCTCATTTCAGATCATCTCGCCACCAACACCTACCGGCTACACCGACTACCAGTACCCCCAGGTGTTGGCCAATGGCCGCATACTGGCCTGGAAAAGAGGCATAGGCCATATTGATGAGCTGGTGTGGTTAGAAAACAAAAAAGACCGCCACGTATTTACCCCTGGCATCATAGTCGATAACGGCATGCTTTCTGCCTCCGGCACCCGCATCGTGTGGACGGAATACACCTTCCATCCTCGATGGCGCAGGGAAACATACTCCGACATCAGAATGTACGATGTACATACCCGAAAACTCAGACACGTTACAACGAGGGGCCGCTATATGGCCCCGGCCCTTTCGCCCGATACCACCCGAATCGTAGCCATAGAGTCGGCTACCGATTATACCACAGCCGTGGTAATACTCGATACGCACGGCAACGTGCTGAGCAAATGGCAAGCCCAGGCCGGGGTGTTTTATTCCATGCCGCGGTGGAGCGATAACGGTAAAAAAATTGTGGCGCTCAAAACCACCCGGGGCCGGCGCTCGGTGGTGGCCTTTGATGCTGCAACAGGCCGCGAGGAAGTACTGGTTAGCGAAACGGAAGAAAACATAGGGCATCCGGTGCTTTACCGCGAATGGCTGTTGTTTAACTCGCCCGATGGCGGAATAGATAACGTTTATGCCCTGCACCTTCCCTCCGGCAGGCGATACAAGGTAACCGCCAGCCACTATGGCGCTTACAACCCGGTTGTGTCGGCCGATGGCCGCATGCTTTACTTCAACGAGCAGTCGCGCGATGGGCTAATAGTGGCAGCCGTACCGTTTAACCCTAACCAATGGTGGCCGCATGAGCCCACGCCCAACAGCCGATCGTTTTTTCAACACCTGGTAGAGCAGGAGGGCTACCCCAACCTGCTGGGCTCGGTGCCGCAAAATCAATATCCGGCAAAGCCGTACCGCAGGCTTTCCGGTTTTTTTAATCCTTACAGCTGGGGTGCCTATTTCAATACCGCACTTACCCAGGCCGACATCGGCCTTGTTTCGCAGGACGTGCTAAGCACGGTGTCGTGGCGTGCCGGTTATCTGTACAACATTTCCGATCGTACCGGCATGTGGCGGCTGGGGGTTAGCTATCAAAACTGGTTTCCGATTGCTGATGTTAATGTGCTGTTCGGTCCGCGTGAGCTAAACGAGGGCAACATTACCTATTATCGCATCACCGGCACCGATACGGTGCTTACCACCGATAAGTTGCGGTTTAACTGGTACGAAAAAACAGTTGAAGCCGGCCTGCGCCTGCCGCTGATAACCACGCGCTCGCGCTTTTTAGGAAATGTTACCATAAGCAACTACGTAGGCTATACCCAGATAAGTGATTTTACCAATTCCATAACCGGCAGCGGCCGCATTATTACGCCCGAAATACCCGTGTACTGGTTAAGAGATTATTCGGCCAACGGCAAGCTTATATACAATCACTTTTCCGTGTCGGCCTACCGGCTGCTCAAGCGCAGCCGCCGCGACATTAACAGCCGGTGGGGGCAGGCCTTCTTTCTGAATGGCTACGGAACGCCTTTTGGTCAGTCTGATTATACCGGCAACCAGTTTTCGTTTTATACCCTTCTGTATTTCCCCGGCTTATTCCGGCACCACTCGCTGTGGGGCTATTGGGGTTACCAGCGAACGTATATTGAACTGCTTACCCGGTCGGGACCTTCGCAGCCGGTAACCGATAACAACCTGTACTTCTTTCCCAACAGGGTGCCCCTTCCCCGCGGACTTTCGGTTTTTCGCGATCAGAAATTTTATACCCTGTCGGTAAACTATACCTTGCCGGTGTGGTATCCGGATGTGGCCATCGGTCCGTTGGTAAACTTTCAGCGCCTGCGGTTAAACGGCTTTGTTGACTATGCCTTTGGTACCAGCCGGTATTCGCCCACCCGGGTGGGCTCAACCACCTATTTATCGGCCGGTGCCGAAGCCCGGCTGGATATTAACCTGCTGCGCTTCCTGCCCCAGCTGGATGTGGGCGTTCGCTTGGCTTACGCACTGCAGCCCGTTCAGGCAACAACGTTCGAAATCCTGATTGGCACCATTAACTTTTAGCATTTCTTCCGGTTTGATGGTGTTTGTTTTAACCCTATTTTTGACGCTCGTTACCGCAACGGTAATGCATCTTAACAACCAATAGTCAATTTACGCACAACCATGGCAGAAATTATCCGCATGCCCAAGATGAGCGATACGATGACCGAAGGGGTTATCGCCAGGTGGCACAAAAAGGTGGGCGACCAGGTAAAAGCCGGTGAGCTGATGGCCGAAATTGAAACCGACAAGGCTACGATGGACTACGAATCGTATAACGAAGGCACGGTTCTTTACCTGGGCGCCAAGGAGGGCGAGGCGGTAAAGGTTAACGATATACTGGCCATTATTGGTAAGAAAGGCGAAGACTATAAGGCCCTGCTGGAGGGCGCCAGCCAGGCGGCCGAAACCGGTGGCAGTAAAACCCCTGCCTCCGAAAGTAAAGCTGAACCCAGCGGAATACCGGATACTTCGGGCATCAAGGCCGAAATTGTGCTTATGCCCAAGATGAGCGACACGATGACCGAGGGCGTTATTGCAGCCTGGCATAAAAAGCCGGGAGATGCGGTGAAATCGGGTGAACTGCTGGCCGAAATCGAAACCGACAAGGCCACGATGGAGTACGAGTCGTACCATACGGGTACGCTGCTGTACATCGGTGCCGAAGCGGGCAAGGCGGTGCCTGTTAACGGGGTGTTGGCCATTATTGGCGAGCCCAATGCCGACTGGCAAACTTTACTCAAGGCACACCAGGCCAAACCTGCAGGTACCGAAACCAAAACACAACCGGCAAGTGTGCCCCCGGCCGCACCTTCCAAACCAACGGCTGGCGCCACGCAGCCGGCCGAAGAAACAGCAGGACGCATAAAGGCTTCGCCCCTGGCACGCAAAATGGCCCGGGAGCTGGGTTACGACCTGCGCAAAATAAAAGGCACAGGCGACAACGGCCGCATAACCAAACGCGATGTGGAGAATTACAGTCCCGAAGCTGAAGGAACGGCCAAAGCTGCTGCCCCTGCTTACGTGCTGCCGCAGGTGGTAGGTAAGGAGTACTTTGAAGAGGTGCCCGTATCGCAAATGCGCAAAACCATTGCGCGCAGGCTGTCAGAAAGCAAATTCACGGCCCCGCACTTCTACCTTACCATGGAAATTAACATGGATAAGGCCGTTGAAGCGCGCAAAAGTATTAACGAAATAAGCCCGGTAAAGGTATCGTTCAACGACCTGGTTATAAAGGCTACTGCCGCTGCCCTTAGGCAGCATCCGGATGTAAACGTGTCGTGGCTGGGCGATAAAATCAGAAAGAACCATCACATTCATATTGGCGTGGCGGTGGCGGTTAAAGACGGACTGGTGGTGCCGGTGGTGCGTTTTGCCGACAGCAAGTCGCTTTCGCGCATAGCAGCCGAAGTAAAAGAACTGGCCCAGAAGGCGCACGATAAGAAACTGCAGCCATCCGATTGGGAAGGCAGCACCTTTACCATATCCAACCTGGGCATGTTTGGCATTGAAGAGTTTACAGCCATTATCAACCCGCCCGATGCGTGCATACTGGCCGTAGGCGGAATAAAAGAAACCGCAGTAGTAAAAAACGGGCAGCTGGTGCCTGGCAACGTAATGAAAGTTACCCTTTCGTGCGACCACCGCGCAGTAGATGGTGCCGTAGGCGCGGCCTTCCTTAAAACGTTAAAAGGCTTGCTTGAAGACCCGGTGCGCATACTTATCTGAAACAAAATTTAATACGCACCGCAAACCGTAAGTACATGGGCAACCAACATATTCATTCTACTACAGTTATTGCCGTAAAGCATAACGGGCAGGTAGCCATTGGGGCCGATGGTCAGGCTACCATGAATGCCTACGTAGTGAAAAGCAATGTAAAAAAGCTAAGAAAACTACAAGACGGTAAAGTAATTGCAGGCTTTGCCGGCTCCACGGCCGATGCCTTTACCCTGTTGGAGCGGTTTGAAGAAAAACTGAATAGCTACGGCAGCAACACCCGGAGGGCCGCCATTGAACTGGCTAAAGACTGGCGCACCGACCGCTACCTGCGCAGGCTGGAATCTATGCTTATCGTCATCGCGCGCGATGAACTGCTGGTTATTTCGGGCAATGGCGATGTGCTGGAACCCGACCATGAGGTAGCAGCAATCGGGTCGGGAGCCATGTATGCCCAGTCGGCTGCCCTGGCGCTGAAGAAGCATGCATCTCACCTCACGGCCGAAGACATAGTACGCGAAAGCCTGCACATTGCGGCCGACATTTGTATTTACACCAACCATCATTTTACCATAGAGAAACTCGGCTAAACGGCTCAGGTGGTCTCATCAATCGCTTCGTTTATCAGCCGGCAGGCTAAATGAATTTCTTCATCGCTGATAATAAGCGGCGGAGCAATGCGGAAACAGTGGGGGTTTGATAAAAACCAGTAACAGATTACGCCTTTTTCTTTTGCGCGTTGTACAATGCGGTTTACCCGTTCGGCCGAGGGGAAGTCGATAGCAAACATCAGCCCGATGCGCCGTATTTCGCGGATGTGCGGGTGTTGCAGCAGTTGTTCGAACAGCCTTCCTTTTCGTTCAACATCTTCAATAATATTTTCTTCCTGCAGTACCTGCAGCGTGGCCAGGGCTGCCGCACAGCACACGGGGTTTCCGCCAAAGGTGGTAATATGACCCAGCGGCGGGTGGTGCGTAAGCACACGCAATACCTTATGGTTGGCTATAAACGCACCCATGGGCAGCCCGCCGCCCAGGGCTTTGCCCAGGGTGAGGATATCGGGCACGATGCCAAAGTGTTCAAAGGCAAACATTTTACCCGTGCGCCCCATGCCGCATTGTATCTCATCCAGAATAAGCAGGGCGCCTGTGTCGGAACACCGCTGACGCAGGGCCTTCATATAGGCAGGCGAGGGGATGCGTACCCCCGCATCGCCCTGAATGGTTTCCATAATAACGCAGGCCGTACGGGAAGTAATCTGGTCCAGGTCGGCCGGCTGGTTGAAGCGGATGAAGCGCACATCGGGCAGCAGGGGCCGGAAGGCGTACTTTTTGTGCTCGTTGCCCGATACGCTCAGCGAGCCGTGTGTGCTGCCGTGATAGGCGTTATAAAACGCTACCATTTCCGTGCGGCCCGTGTAGCGTTTAGCCAGCTTCAGGGCGCCTTCATTGGCTTCGGTGCCCGAGTTAACAAAATAGCAGCAGTCGAGCGGGGCAGGCAGGAGTTGCGTAAGCTGTTCGGCCAGAAGGTTGGGCGTGGCCTGTATAAACTCACCGTACACCATTACGTGCAGGTGGCGGTCAATTTGTTCTTTTATGGCCCGTATAAGGCGCGGATGCCCATGCCCCAGGTTGCTCACCCCTATACCCGCAATGAGGTCCATATAGCGTTTGCCATCGGGCGCATAGAGGTAAATTCCCCGGGCCCTTTCTACCTCAATAAGATAAGGGTTGGGCGAAGTCTGGGCCAGCTTGCTGAAAAAGGTTTGCCGGCTGAAGGCGTTGTTCATACCTTAAATAATTAGCTATGAAAGAAGCCCTAAAATGGCGAAAACCTGTTAAGCGGGGATATTTTTTTAGCCGAAGTTTGTAAAAAAAAGTTGTGGCTTTATCTTTGCGACACTTTTTACGCGAGGCCCGTTCGTCTAGGGGTTAGGACATCAGATTTTCATTCTGGTAACAGGGGTTCGATTCCCCTACGGGCTACTTAAACGGACAGGTGGTAAATTTCCGCCTGTCCGTTTTATTTTTACCCCGCGCGTGTACTGTTTGGTAGCTGTCATATCCGAAGACAAGTTTGGGGAAAGTCTTAATCCTTGTTCTCGTGGATGATGTTCTCTCAGTCGTGACTGTCAAGAGCTACATGCGAACGTGTCTTAATCCTTGTTCTCGTGGATGATGTTCTCTCAGGTACCATCGCATATTCCGTGAGCTGCTCAATGTTAGTCTTAATCCTTGTTCTCGTGGATGATGTTCTCTCAGCCGGACTCGATAGTCGAGAAAAACTACATGCATGTCTTAATCCTTGTTCTCGTGGATGATGTTCTCTCAGAATTATGTGCCCGAAATAGGCAGTTACCAGAATGGTCTTAATCCTTGTTCTCGTGGATGATGTTCTCTCAGGGCAATTCCTATGCGGTAGCTTGCGAGATAAGGTCTTAATCCTTGTTCTCGTGGATGATGTTCTCTCAGACTCTTGGAAAGAAGCTAATCGGAAAGAATATGTCTTAATCCTTGTTCTCGTGGATGATGTTCTCTCAGCGCTGCAAAGTGCACTACTGATTTGCTGAAAGTCTTAATCCTTGTTCTCGTGGATGATGTTCTCTCAGATCATGTTTGAATTGAAAAAACAGTACGTCTTAATCCTTGTTCTCGTGGATGATGTTCTCTCAGAGAATAAGTAAACCGAGAAAGTCTATTGTAGTCTTAATCCTTGTTCTCGTGGATGATGTTCTCTCAGCAATTATACACCATTGTGTAATAAGGTAAGGTCTTAATCCTTGTTCTCGTGGATGATGTTCTCTCAGTATATCAAAAGTGAGGCATACCGAAATGATCGCGTCTTAATCCTTGTTCTCGTGGATGATGTTCTCTCAGCGCAATGCGATGTAAGCAGAAGATTCAGATGGTCTTAATCCTTGTTCTCGTGGATGATGTTCTCTCAGTGAGATGATTGGCTAAACTCTAGAAAGAATCTAGTCTTAATCCTTGTTCTCGTGGATGATGTTCTCTCAGAGCTGATCAATGGACACTGAATTGATATCTTAGTCTTAATCCTTGTTCTCGTGGATGATGTTCTCTCAGCATGAAGCATGCTACAAGAACTTGCAAGCTAACGTCTTAATCCTTGTTCTCGTGGATGATGTTCTCTCAGCACATGTTGATACTTCGGAAGAATATCTAGTGTCTTAATCCTTGTTCTCGTGGATGATGTTCTCTCAGAAGCGATTACTACATGGAGCATCATGTTGCAAAGTCTTAATCCTTGTTCTCGTGGATGATGTTCTCTCAGTGAGAACCGATTTACGGTCCATCGTCATAACGTCTTAATCCTTGTTCTCGTGGATGAT
>BPHC01000010.1 GCA_026003355.1 Cyclobacteriaceae bacterium | reverse complement strand
AAACAACTTAACGTAGGGTTAGGTTTTTCTGACTGGGGCGTACCGGTTTACGTGGGCGCCGACTTCGGTGTGCACGATGATATTACCATTGGCCCTAAGCTTTCGTACAGAAAGCGCAACTACAAGTTTTTGGGGTCAGACTACAGCCAAACCCTTATCGTGCTGGGCTTTAACGGCAACTATCATTTTAACCGCCTGCTGAACCTGGAAGACAACTGGAACCTGTACGCAGGCCTTAACCCTGGGCTACTACCTTGTGGTCGGACAGTGAAACAGCCGGTGCCGAGGGATCGGGCATCGGGCTCGACCTTGCAGGTAGGGGGGTCGCTACTTTCTTTAACGACAAACTGGGCATCAACCTCGAGTTTGGCGGAGGCTCGGGTGTGGGTGCCGGCAGCATAGGCCTGACCATCAAGCTGTAACGACTTCCTGTTGCCTTTAGTTTCAAAAAGCCACGCCATGTGCGTGGCTTTTTTGTTGCCGATCGTTTCTGCATTTTTGCTGCCATGTACACTGCCAGGTTTATCCGGCCCCTGCTTTTTCTGCTTCCTCCCGAAACTGCCCATACGGTTACTATGGCTGTTCTGAGGTGGATCTTCCGCCTTGCACCGCTTCGAAAAATACGAGTGCAACTGTTATGAAGTTAAGGACAGGCGGATATCGGCCACCCTGCTGGGACTTACCTTTCCGAACCGGGTTGGCCTGGCTGCCGGCTTCGATAAAGATGCACGCTATGTTGATGCACTGGCTTGCCTGGGTTTTGGCTTTATTGAAATCGGAACGGTTACCCCAAAGCCTCAGCCGGGAAATGAAAAACCCCGCTTGTTTCGCCTTCCTAAAGACAAAGCCCTCATCAACCGCATGGGCTTTAATAATAAAGGTGTGCTGGCGGCCGTGGAGCAGTTAAAAAGAAGGAAGTCGAACGTAATTGTGGGGGCCAACATCGGTAAGAACAAAAACACCCCCAACGAAAAGGCATTCGATGACTATGCGTATTGTGTTCAGGCGCTTTATCCCTATGTGGATTACTTTGCGGTAAACGTGAGCTCGCCCAATACGCCCGGTCTTCGCGAGCTTCAGGAAAAAGAGCCGCTAAGAAACTTATTGGCCTATGTAAAGGCCCTGGCAAGCAGCGTGGAAAAGCCCAGGCCGGTGTTGTTAAAAATTGCTCCTGACCTTACCGTAGGACAGTTGGATGACGTGATTAAGGTGTTAAAGGAAACAAAAACCGATGGCGTTATTGCCACCAATACCACGGTTTCACGCCAGGGCCTTCGTACTTCTGATAAGCAACTGGTTCAAATAGGAGCCGGAGGGTTAAGCGGAGAGCCTTTGCGCGAAAAGTCAACCGAAATTATCCGCTACCTAAGAAGCGGGCTGGGCCCGCATTATCCGATCATAGGGGTAGGGGGCATAATGACCCCGGAAGATGCGCTGGAAAAACTTAAAGCCGGGGCCAACCTGGTTCAGCTATACACCGGTTTTGTGTACCAGGGGCCTGCCCTGGTTAAGCGTATCCTGCTAAAGTTAAAGCAAAGCCATAAGCAAGGCTGATCTATTCCCTCTTACTGCGGTAATTTTGATTAAGGCTTTAAATGTTCCGCTCTGAAAATAGGAACCAGAGTACAATACGTTCAAGGGTTTATGACGGTATATGCAACGGAATATAAAGTGAAAAAAATATAACAGGCAAATTAATCTGGCAACGATTTTGGTTGGGCAGGGTAATATACGATCAGGTTGACGGATCTTTGTTTTATAGACCTTCGGGCAGGCCATTTACTTTATCAGCCAATTTTCAAAACCTCACCAATCAGAAATTTTTATACCAGTTTACGCAAACCGATCTGTACTATTCGCGTACCGGATATTCTCTGTTACCGGCTGTGATTTTACTTGGTATTAACTGGTCGTTTTAAACAAACTGTGGCTTTTACTGAACCCCCCTCACTTCTTTAAAGTTCAGAATATCAAAAGCAAACGCATATTCCAGTGCCACTTCCCTCAGCCTTCTGAACCGGCCGCTGGCACCGCCATGGCCGGCATCCATGTTGGTATATAAAAACAACCTGTTGTTGTCGGTTTTCATGGCACGCAGTTTGGCCACCCATTTGGCCGGCTCCCAGTACTGTACCTGCGAATCGTGCAGGGCGGTGGTTACCAGCAGGTTCGGGTAGTCTTTCTTCTCCACATTATCGTAGGGCGAGTAAGAAAGCATGTACTCGTATTCTTCTTTAATATTCGGATTGCCCCACTCTTTCCATTCAAAAGTGGTAAGGGGTATGCTTTCGTCCATCATAGTGGTTACCACATCCACAAACGGAACGGCAGCTATTACACCCCGGTACAAATCAGGACGCATGTTTACAATAGCGCCCATCAGCAGGCCACCTGCGCTGCCGCCAGAGGCAAAGAGTTTATCGCTGGCAACATACTTATTCTGAATCAGCCACTCTGAGCAATCAATAAAATCGGTAAACGTGTTTTTCTTGTTTAGCATTTTACCGTCCTCATACCATTGGCCACCCATTTCCTGTCCGCCTCGTATATGGGCGATAGCGTACACAAAGCCGCGGTCCAGCAGACTCAGGCGGTTGGAATTGAACGTAGGATACATGGTAGCGCCATACGAGCCGTAGCCATAAATCCAGCCAGGCAGAGAGCCGTCTTTTTTAAATTTATCTTTCCGGTACACTATGGATAACGGAATTTCCTTTCCATCGCGGGCTTTTACCATTACCCGCTCGGTTGCATAATTGTTCTTATCAAAACCCCCCAGCACCGGTTGCTCTTTCTTTAACTCTTTAGCGCGGGTATCCATGTTGTAGTCAAACGTTGAAGAAGGGGTTGTCATAGACTGGTAGGTGTAGCGCAATATGTTGGTATTGAATTCTGGCTGTGAAGCGCACATTAAAGCAAACCTTACACTAAGAAAATGCAAATCAGGGTGCACAAAAAATTCAATTAATTGATTTTCAATATTCTACGAGAATAAGAAATAAATTATCTTACATATAATCTGTATATAAATTATTTTTTTTTTTTTTTTTTTTGAGTCAACTTCATGTTAATCAGGCCTGATTTATGAGGTGGGTTTGTCTCTCCGCCCGCATATTGCCAGGAGATTAATTTTATTTGCTTATGAAAACACGTAATTTCATTTTCGTCACCCTTCTTATTACAATCATTTCATCATTTTCGTCAATTGCAGCTGTTCCGGTGTCAAAGAGTTTACCTAATTGCACCGTAACGGCAACTGTAAAAGTTATGGGATCATCAGTTACGATTAGCTCTACCAAGGCAACCTGTGAGGAAGCTGCAAACGATGTTAAGGCTGGTATTAGGGCATTGTTGAATAAAAAGTAAAATTTTAACGAAAAATCCACGGAAATACAGGATTTCCGTGGATTTTATATTTTTATAATTATGCGAATATTTTTTTGGATTTTTATTTTGGCAGGCTGCAATGCATGGGCTCAAACAAAACAATTTATTGCAGCATATCGCCAGAGTTATGCGCCGGGTGAACCGGTTGATAAAACCGGATTTCTGATTTTTGATAACACGCACAGTTTGTATTATTTTAATCGTTCACAGAATGAGAAGTATTCAGTTTATTAATGAAACAGAATCCGAAATATATGTTGATGTTCGTGATGAGGAAGGCCTTTCGTACTACACCCATTTTAGTTCGCACAAACAAGTAAGCCGGTATTATGTTCTAGGTGAAGAATTCCTGATACTTACGGAAGAAATCGGGCAAATACCCTGGGAGGTTGGCAGTGAGTTAAAAAAGGTTGGCAATTTTGTATGCCGTAAGGCAACAACCAATTTTAGAGGCCGGAAATGGAACGTATGGTTCACAGAAGAAATTCCAATACCGGCCGGACCGTGGAAACTGAATGGTTTGCCCGGCTTGATTACAGAGGCTGAAGATGAAACCAAAACATTTTATTTTTATCTTGAAAAAATAAGCCAATACAATGGCCCTGTAGCTATTAAACCTCCTGCCAAGGGTACAAAAATTCAGGGATGGGATGAGTATTGTAAACTCGTTAAAACAAGGTTAAACCGACTGAAGAAATACCTGGAATCGCAGGAGGGTATAAGCGTAAACATTTCTTTAGATAATACCATTGAGAAGATTGACAACTAAATGTGCATGAACATGGATATGTTGTGGCTTGTTTTTTCTTTTATTGCAATTTCTGCATGTGCTTCCTTTTCCAATACCCTGAATAACGAAGTGGAAGTACACGATTTGATATTTAAAAAATACAAAGAAGACGTATCGGCAGGAACCTGCAAGGTTACAGCAGAAGTAAGGCATAAGCTGCCAAACGGAAAAATGGTTCGTTATACTTTGCAGTCGGAGAAAAAAACCTGCAGTGAATGCGAGGAAGACATACGCAAAGGATACGAAGCCTTAAAAAGGCAATAGTGAAATTGGAAGATTTAAACCGGGGCGTTTTGTTTCGTTATTCTCGTTTAGATCCCTGCAGTTGTTATTTACTGGCTTTATTATTTTGGCTTGCCCCCTGCACCGGTTTTGCGCAACGTACGCAGGAAGTTCGTACGCTGGAGGGTTACGTTACCGGCCCTGCCGGAGTTCCGGTTGCGCACGCAGTTCTATTTGTAGAAAAGAACGACACCATCTTTCTTTTCACCCAATCGGATTCCTCCGGCTATTACCGATTGAAGGTTGATATACCAGTGCCTGAAAACTCGCTTCTTGTTGTTAAGCATTTAGGGTATATTGAAACCCGTTATCCTTTTAAGGAAGCAATTCGTCAGGAAACCGGTCGTTTTGATGTGGTGTTGCATGAGCGTGTTGAGAAGCTGGATGAAGTAATCATCAGACCTAACTTTACCAGGTTGCCGTACAATGATACCACCACCATACTTCTTCAGACCGATTCAATTGAAAAACAGTCGTTAGAAGAAGTGTTAAAGCAATTACCCGGCTTTAGTGTTGACGATTTCGGCAACATAACATACAAGGGTAAGCCCATTGAAAAAGTTTTTGTTGAGGGAGTTGATTTAACTGATGCCAATTATAAACGAATTACCCGCAACCTGCTGGCCGAGTACGTTGCTAAAATTGATGTAATCGAGCACTTTGTCGAAAACCAGTTACTGGGAGGCATAGTTTACTCAGATGCAGTGGCTCTGAATTTAAACATTGATGCTGCAAGAAAAGGTAAGCCTTTCGGTAATGTGGATGTACATGCCGGTAACAAGTATTACCGCGATCTTGGAGGAAACGTATTCAGCGTTAATAACGTGCATAAATTTAGTGTCCAGGCACATACTAACAACGTTGGTAAACGGCAGGACCCGGATGCGGCCGCCCTCATCCGGGAAACGTATGGCAGTAGCTTCAGCTCAACCCTGGGCAGTACACCTGCTTTAGAATATACCCTTGCCTTACCGGGAAACATCGGCAACACCAATATCAATAATGAACATCATTTTGGCCTGGCAGGTGCGTTGGAGAGTAAAAAACGAAATTTTTTATGGAACTATGATATTAGTTTTCTTTCAGATAAACTTTTGGTCAAGCAAACAGACAGTTTATGGGTTAATCCTGATCGGGATACAAGCAGCTGGTTTAACTGGGTGGCTGCCAATTACAGCCGGAACCTAATACGAAATGTATATGCAAGGAATCGGGCCAAATGGAAAATAAATCCCAATAATCAGCTTGACCTTTCTATGTATTTTAACCGAAGCCGGAGTAATACCGCTAATCTTTTTAACCAGGTAATTAAATCAGGCGATGTTAATGAGTCTGATTCCCTGCAAAAAAATTCCTGTTCGTCATTTCAACAAATGCATGTGGCTGCAGAATATACACGCAAATTACAACATAACAGGGCATTTGTAATAAATGTGGCAGCAGGTGAAAATACCTATCCGCAGCAATTATCGCTTCGCAGCAACCTGAACAGGTTTACATTTCCATGGGCATTGCAGGATACTTTTGAGGTTATTAACCAAAATCTGGTTAATGAAAATAGGGAAGTGCTGGCCAGAATTAAATATGTTTCCTCGGTTAACAGGCTGTCGTATGAAATTTTTAATGAAATTTCGTACAGCTATGCGCAGTTCAGGCCTGCCATCTATAATGAAAATTTTACCGACACAAACAACTTACAGGTTAATCGTTTGTTTTATGAACTTGGAGGGAGCACTACATTCGGTTGGAAAAGCATTTTGGTTGAGGGCATACTGGCCGGCCGCTTACTAAGCTTTAAACAATATGGTTCCTATGTTTTTCCTTATATTCAAACAACTCTTTCCGTTCCTGTCTATAAAAAAATAAAATGGAAATCGCAGTTTTTATATGACCGTTACTTTCCGGGCGTACAGGAGATTACAAATTTTTACTATTTAACCGACTTTAACTGGCTGCACGCCGGCTTAGGTAATATTCAATACAAAGAGAATATTATTCTCACCACTTCATTCAACTATGAAAATTTAAGAAACTTTTGGTTGGCAGATTTGACAGCGGGTGTACGTTTTTCTTCACCCGATTTTGTTCCACATTTCGAGATAAGCCCATTGATGAGTACTGAGCAGTTGGTTGCCGCATACTCTTCAAAACTTGCATTTCTGCAATTTAAAGCAGAAAAATTTATTCCTTATCTAAATATTAGGTTAACTTCAACCATAGACGGTAACCGTTTAGCTTTCTATAACTACATAAATGCCACAGGTCTTCGCAATAATACCATTACCCTTTGTAACATTAGGTTAGAGTCCGGATCATCTTTTTCAATTCCTTTTAATTTCTTTGTTACAGTCAAACTAAGCCGCACAAAGGCAGAGACATATTTTGAAAATACACCCTCTGCATTAGTTAATTCCAATTCTATTTCGCAAGTACGCTTTGCCCTTCAGTATAAACGCAAAAGCTTAACCGGCAGAATAATATACCAACGGTTTTGGTTAGCTAATTTGATGTTTAATCAGGTAGACGGCTCTTTGTTCATTAAGCCTTCGGGAAAACCATTTACATTTTCACTTCAATTTCAAAATATTACCAACCAGAAATTCTTATATCAGTTTAGCCAAACCGATTTGTACTATTCGCGCACTGGCTATTCTCTGTTACCGGCTGTGATTTTACTTGGTATTAACTGGTCGTTTTAACAAACTGTGGCTTTTACTGAACCCCCCTCACTTCTTTAAAGTTCAGGATGTCAAAAGCAAACGCATATTCCAATGCCACTTCTTTCAACCTTCTGAATCTTCCGCTGGCACCGCCATGCCCGGCATCCATGTTGGTGTATAAATAAAGCCGGTTGTTATCGGTTTTCATGGCCCGCAGCTTGGCTACCCACTTGGCGGGCTCCCAGTACTGCACCTGCGAATCGTGCAGGCCGGTGGTTACCAGCAGGTTCGGATAGTCTTTCCTCTCCACATTATCGTAGGGCGAGTAAGAAAGCATGTACTCGTACTCTTCTTTAATATTCGGGTTGCCCCACTCTTTCCATTCAAAAGTGGTAAGGGGTATGCTTTCGTCCATCATGGTGGTTACCACATCCACAAACGGAACGGCAGCTATTACACCCCGGTACAAATCAGGACGCATGTTTACAATAGCGCCCATCAGCAGGCCACCTGCGCTGCCGCCTGAGGCAAAGAGTTTATCGCTGGCAACATACTTATTCTGAATCAGCCACTCTGAGCAATCAATAAAATCGGTAAACGTGTTTTTCTTGTTTAGCATTTTACCGTCCTCATACCATTGGCCACCCATTTCCTGTCCGCCTCGTATATGGGCGATAGCGTACACAAAGCCGCGGTCCAGCAGACTCAGGCGGTTGGAATTGAACGTAGGATACATGGTAGCGCCATACGAGCCGTAGCCATAAATCCAGCCAGGCAGGGAGCCGTCTTTTTTAAATTTATCTTTCCGGTACACTATGGATAACGGAATTTCCTTTCCATCGCGGGCTTTTACCATTACCCTTTCTGACGCGTAGTTGTTCTTTATTGAAGCCGCCCAGTACGGGTTGTTCTTTTTTAAGTTCTTTTTTCGCGGGTATCCATGTTATAGTCGTACACGGAGGGGGGAGTAGTGAGCGATTGGTAATTATAACGTAGTGTTGTTGTGTTGAATTCGGGATTATAGGCCAGCCCGGCATAATAGGCTGGCTCACCAAAATCAATGTAATGCTCCGACTGGTCGGCCCACTTTATGATACGTATTTTGGTAAGCCCGGCAACCATCTCAACCAGTGCCAAATGGTCTTTAAAAAAATCAACATCCTGCAGAAACACCTCTTCGCGGTGCGGAATTACGTCCTTCCAGTTTTCCTTACCGGGTTTGTTCACGGGTGCCTCTGCCAGCCGGTAGTTTTTGGCTTCCAGGTTGGTATAGATGTAAAATTTGTCGCCACCGGCATGCTCAACGCTATACTCCACATTATCCTGAAGAGGCTGAATGATTACTGGTTTGCCGGGTTTATCGGCATCGAGGTATTGCGAAAAGCTGGCATCGGTGCGGCTCGAACTGATAATAAAATATTTTTTCGATTTGGTTTTTCCAATACCAACTGCCAGTGTGGCGTCTTTTTCTTCATAAATCACCTGGTCGGCCGATATGGGCGTGCCCAGTATGTGGCGCTTTATCTGGTAGGTACGCAGGGTTTCCTTATCGGGTACAGCGTATAACAACGACTTGTTGTCGTTTGTCCAAACATAACCGCCGCGGGTATCGGGTATCATGTCGGGCAAATACCTGCCGGTATTCATGTCTTTAAATTTAACCGTATAAAAGTTGCGTCCCACCGTGTCCATAATTACGGCCACCAGGTTATGGTTGGGGCTTTGCGAAATAAAGAAGTTTAAAAAACGATTGCCCCCTGCCCAGTTCGTTTCCATCTACAATAATTTCTTCGGGTGCTTCGAGCGAACCCTTTTTGCGGCAGTAAACCGGATATTCCCCGCCTGTAATATACCGGGTGTAATAATAGTAGTCGTCTTGCCTGTAGGGAACAGAAGAGTCGTCTTCCTTGATGCGGCTTCGCATTTCGTTGAACAGTTTTTCCTGGAAGGCTTTGGTGTGGGCCATCATGGTATCGAGGTAGGCGTTTTCAGCCTTCAGGTACTCAATTACGGCCGAATCGTTTCGGTTTTTCAGCCAATAATAATTGTCTATGCGCCTGTGCCCGTGTTTTGACACAATTTCAAAAGGTTCGATACGGGCCACCGGAGGCTTTACGTCCGGCAGTCCGGTTTCTTTTTCGGTTGAAGTACAGGCAGTTAGCACGCTCATAAGCAGGATGAAAATCAAAAAGGCCGACGGTATTTTCATATTTTATAACAATTTTACATCCTGCAATATCCCCCTTTTTTGCATATAAGTTCAGGTGCAGTAAGTGTACGGTATCCGTTTGGGATAAGTGGACAGCACAAACGCTTAACGGTTTCTTACAGCTCAGGGCACCCTAATTTTTTTACCCGCAATACCGGGCCCCGCAATGGCAAGTTTATCGGTTGTTTTTACTTAGCTTTGCATACTTTTTAAACTGTAAATGGCCGAGAACACATATAAGTCGAACACTTTCAGGAAAACAGACCGCAAAGGCAAAAAGAAAAACGGAACCAACCCACTGAGCTTTTTTACCGACCCTCGTCTGGTTATTGCCAGTGGATTTTTTTTGCAGGCAAGCGGCCTCTTTCTGATGGTGGCATGTATTTCCTACCTCTTTACCGGCAAAGCCGATATGAGCCTCCTGGTAAACTCCGGTCAGGAGGGAGCCATCCTGGAAGCTGCCCGCGAAGCAGAGAACTGGCTGGGCTATGTGGGGGCGTGGGTGTCACATCACTTTATCTACAACGGTTTTGGCATTTCCGCATTTCTTGTTCCGCCGCTTTTGTTTTTACTCGGCTTTAAACTGGCCTTTAAGCGCAGCCTTGTAAGGCTTTTTCCGGCAACGGTTTTTGTGGTCTTCATGGGCCTATGGCTATGCCTGCTCCTTGGGTACATTACTTTTACCCACGAAGGTCCGGCCTCTTGGAGTTATCTGGGCGGAAGAATTGGCTACTACCTGGCCGGTATTTCGCATGGTTTGCTGGGTTGGGGCACCTTTATGTTGCTGGCGTTGTCCTTATTTATCTTTATTATCTTCTTCTTTAATGTTACGTCCATACCGGTATTTCAGCCGGCCAACCCTAAGCCAATGGGCCATGAGGCCCTGGCCGTTGAAGACGATGTAAAGATTACTCCGGCTTATACCGATGAAAAAGACAACTGGCCTTCGCAGGTAATGCCTGTTACAGAAGAAAAGCCGGCCGAAGAATCAGGCCCTGAAAATGTGCCGGCTGCCGAAGTAAACCTGATGGTTGAAAAAAAACAGCCGGTAAGAAACGATACCAAAGAACCGAAAGAAACCAGGGAGCCCGATTTTATTATAGAAGAACGCACCGAAACCGACAAAGTGGCCGAACAGCTGGTGGAAGATCAGGGCGTGTACGATCCAACACTTGAACTGAAGAACTATAAATTTCCACCCCTGGAGCTGCTGAACGAGTACGACAACGCACGTGTGCAGGTAACCCAGGAAGAGTTAAATCAGAATAAAGATAAAATAGTTGCTACGCTTACCAATTTTAAAATTGGCATAACCAGCATCAAAGCCACTATTGGTCCCACGGTTACCCTGTATGAAATTGTGCCCGATGCAGGCATTAAAATTTCGCGTATCAAAAACCTGGAAGATGATATTGCACTGAGTCTCTCAGCGCTGGGCATACGCATCATAGCGCCCATACCCGGAAAAGGAACCATAGGCATAGAAGTGCCTAACAAAAACCGCGAAATGGTGAGCATTCGCTCCGTACTGGCCACGCAGGCCTTTCAGAAAACCGATAAGGAGCTGCCTGTGGCCCTGGGTAAAACTATTTCCAATGAAGTATTTGTAATTGACCTGGCCAAAATGCCTCACCTGCTGGTGGCCGGAGCCACCGGCCAGGGTAAATCGGTGGGGTTAAACGTAATCCTTACCTCCTTATTATATAAGCGCCACCCGGCCACGCTCAAGTTTGTACTGGTTGACCCGAAGAAGGTGGAAATGTCGCTGTTCAGCAAGATAGAGCGGCACTACCTGGCCAAACTTCCCAATAGCGAAGAGGCCATCATAACCGATACCCGCAAGGTGGTGCATACCCTCAATTCGCTTTGCATTGAAATGGAAAACCGGTATGAAATATTGAAAGACGCCGGTGCGCGAAACCTGCGGGAATACAACGCCAAGTTTGTAGCACGCAAGCTCAATCCGAAAGACGGGCACCGCTTTCTTCCCTACATTGTGCTGGTTATTGATGAGCTGGCCGACCTGATGATGACGGCCGGAAAAGAGGTAGAAACGCCCATTGCCCGGCTGGCACAACTGGCGCGCGCCATTGGTATTCATCTGGTGGTAGCTACGCAGCGCCCTTCGGTAAATGTAATTACAGGGGTTATCAAGGCTAACTTTCCTGCCCGGCTGTCGTTTAGGGTTACTTCAAAGGTCGACTCGCGCACCATTCTGGATACGGGCGGGGCCGACCAGTTGGTAGGAATGGGCGACATGCTGCTTTCCTCCGGTTCGGACATCATCCGCCTGCAGTGCCCTTTTGTTGATACAGCCGAAATAGAACGCATTTGCGAATACATTGGCGCACAGCGCGGTTACGACTCGGCCTATCTGCTGCCGGAGTTTGAAGACGAAGACAGCGGCCCCGCTGCCGTTGATCTGGCCGAACGCGATGCCCTGTTCGAGGAAGCCGCAAGGCTTATTGTGATGCACCAGCAAGGCAGCACCTCGCTCATTCAGCGAAAACTCAAACTGGGCTATAACCGGGCCGGCCGACTTATTGACCAGCTCGAAGCCGCCGGCATTGTGGGACCTTTTGAAGGCAGCAAAGCCCGCGAAGTGCTGATTAAAGACGAAACAAGTTTGGAACAATTATTGAATAGTTTAAGGGAAAAACACGGGTAAAAATTTACTTTTGCCTTCCGGTTTGCAACCAAAAGTTACAGAGCCCATGAAAAACCTGCTTATTGCATTAATCTGCCTGCTGCCTCTGGCCGCCCCGGCACAGTACGACCCGAAAGCGCTGGAAATACTGGAGGCCATGAGCAAAAAGTACAAGTCGTACACCTCTTTCGAAGCCAATATAACTTCCACCCTCACCAACGAGATAGATGGCACCCGCGAAGAGATTAAGGGAAAGATAACCGTAAAAGGCGACAAGTTCAGGCTGGTGATGGACGACCAGGAAATTATAAACAACGGTACCACGGTATGGACCTACCTGCCGGCAGCCAAAGAAGTAAACATAGACAACTACGACCCCGACTCGGACGAGGTAAATCCAACCAAAATTTACGAACTCTATAAAAAAGGTTTTAAGTATTTGTTCCTGGAAGAACAAACCGAAAACGGGGTGTTGTGCGAAGTGGTTGACCTGGTTCCGGAAAAAAAGGATGCCCAGTACTTTAAAATAAGGATGTTTATATCGAAAAAAGATAAAAGCATTGTAAGCTGGACCATGTTCGATAAAAACCAGAATCGCTATAAATACGCCATCACCAAATTCACACCCAATGTGGCTGTGGCCGATGCTTTCTTTACCTTCGACCCGAAGAAATATCCGGGCGTAGAGGTTATAGACCTGCGTTAATTGGTACGCTTTGACCCGCAGCGAGCTTATTGAAACAATCTTTAACCGGCAATCCTACCTGTGCGTGGGATTGGACACCGATATAAACCGGCTGCCCGCTCATTTTAAGAAGCAACCTGCAGATGTACTTTCGTTTAACCAATCGATAATTGAGGCAACGGCACCCTATTGTGCAGCCTATAAAATCAATACGGCCTTTTATCGAAGCCCTGGGTACGGAAGGATGGGACATCATGTACCAAACCGTTCAATCCATTCCGCCCGGTTATTTCATTATTGCCGATGCCAAGCGCGGAGACATTGGCAACACCTCAGCGCTGTATGCGCGGGCATTTTTTGAACAACTTAACGCCCACGCACTTACCGTTGCCCCCTATATGGGCGAAGACTCGGTAAAACCCTTTCTGAACTTCAAAGATAAATGGGTAATTCTGCTGGCCCACACTTCCAATCCGGGCAGTGCCGATTTTCAACTTCTCGAATCGAAAGTTACCCATCGCAAACTGTACGAAGAAGTAATCTGCAAAGCCAAAACATGGGCTTCGGCACAGCAGCTTATGTTTGTGGTTGGGGCCACACGGGCCGATAAAATCAAATCCATCCGCCAGCTTGCCCCTGATTATTTTTTTCTGGTGCCGGGCGTAGGTACACAAGGTGGCGACCTGGATGAAGTATCGCGCCATGCTCTTACTTCAGAGTGCGGCCTGCTGGTTAACGTTTCACGCTCAGTTATCTATGCGGCTTCAGATGCCGGCTTTGCTCGGGCTGCCGCCCTTGAGGCCCGTAAAATTCAACAGCAAATGGCCGGGCACCTCAGTAAACTGTCCTGATTTTTTTACACTATATTTAACCGGGGGTTTAAGCTATACCAGCCGTGACCGAGTCTTTTCTGCATTACATATGGCAGTTTCAGTATTTCAGCAAAAACGGTTTGCAGACCACCGAAGGCGAGCCGATTGAAATTTTACATCCAGGCATCCGGAATACCGATGCTGGCCCTGACTTTTCCCAGGCACGCATAAAAATTGGCAACCTCGAGTGGCGCGGAAGCGTGGAGATACATATTCGTTCTTCGGGCTGGCTCGAACACCACCACCACCACGATGCCGCCTACGAGCCCGTGGTGCTTCATGTGGTATGGGAACACGATAAACCCATTTACCGTGCCGATGGAACCGCTTTGCCGGCACTTGAACTAAAGCAGCGGACCGATGAGGCAATATGGAAAAGGTACCGGCAGTTGTTTACCACGCCCCAATCTATCGCCTGCTCTGCCTCGCTGCCTGCTGTTGACGGACTGATAAAGGTTTCGGCCCAGGAGGTTATGATGGCCGAAAGACTTGAGAAAAAAGCCGCGGCTTTTACTGAGTTACTCGCATCGTGCCGGGAAAGCTGGGACGAAGCTGTTTACCGGCTTATGGGCAGAAATTTTGGTTTTAAAGTAAATGCCGAGCCCTTTGCACGCCTTACCCACGTGGTTCCGCTTAAAATACTGTTGCGCCATGCCGATAACATACTTCAACTGGAAGGCCTGTTGCTGGGCATGGCCGGAATGCTCGATGCAGTTAAAACCAGCCGCGACAATTATGTAAAGCTGCTGCAGCGCGAGTTCAGGCTGCTGGCGCACAAATACAAGTTAACAGAAAAAAAAATGCATCTGGCGCAATGGCGGTTTATGCGCCTGCGTCCGGCCAATTTTCCAACGTTGCGTATAGCCCAGTTTGCGGCTTTAATTTCAACACAACCCAATCTGTTGGCCCTTATTCTGGAAACCGACAACCTGAACGAACTTCGAAACCGGCTTACGGTAAAGCAGTCAGCATACTGGACGCGCCATTATCATTTTGGTAAAACAGTTAGTCGTGCACCCGCACCCGGCCGGCAGAGCATCAACTCAGTTATTATAAATACGGTAATACCCGTGCTGGCTGCCTATGCGCGTGCGCACGATGAGCAGCGGTATATGGACAGGGCATTGTTTTTCCTTCAGCACCTTCCGGCTGAGAAAAACAGTATAGTGGAACAGTGGAAGCAAACCGGGTGGCCGGCTCAATCGGCTTTCGACAGCCAGTCGCTGCTGGAACTTTATCAGCATTACTGCCAGAAGCGCCGGTGCCTGGAATGCCGGATTGGCGCTTCTTTAATCCGGCCCCGGTAATATGGTATTGCTCTTACACGCCACTTTAATAATTATCCTGGCCTGGCATGTGGGCAGGCGTGAGGACAAACGTATTCTTCCCCTTTACATACTGGCGTGGGCGGTAAAAATGCTGGCAGGTGCTGCCGTAGGTTTTGTACACTGCCGCTGCTATCCACAAAGCGATGTAATGGTTTTCTATTCGCAGGCAAAAGAATTAGCCCATCTGGGACTTACGGATTTTGCCGGCTACCTTAACTATTTATTCCTGCATCATGAAGCCTTGCACAGCGGTGAAGCGCGTTCGTTGTTTTTTACAAAACTGCTTAGCGCGGTGGCCTTGCTTACCGGTAACAGTTTCTGGCTGATGACGGCATGGCTTTCAATCATTTCGTTTTACTGTACCTGGTATTTGTTTCGTACGTTGATGGCGATTAACACGCGATGGAAAACCCCCGCCGCTCTGGCTTTTCTTTTTTTTCCGTCAGCCGTATTCTGGACTTCGGGTTTGCTTAAAGAAACGCTTGCCGTTGCCGGCATGCATTTTACGGTGGCGGTATTCCTTAAAATCTGGAGTGGCTTAAAGCCTGCATGGGGGCATTATCTGCTTACGGTGCTTGCATTAACAATTGCCTGGAAGTTAAAGTACTATGTGGTGGCCGCAGCCCTGCCGCTTTTACTGGCTGCGGCTTTGGTGCGAATAATAATCCGCAAATCAGCGCCTGCCCGCAAATTCGACTGGCTTTTGCTGGTGGCCGTTTCCGGTGCGTTGTTCCTGCTGCCGGGGTTGTTTCATCCTAACCTGCGGTTGGAGCGGGTGGTGCGGGTAGCGGTTGAAAACCGGAATGCCCTGATCGAACAGGAAACGGACAAAAATCGGCTTACCGCAGTTACCATTCTGGAATCTTCATTTACTGAGGTTGTGCAACATATACCGCAGTCGTTGTTCAATGGCTTTTACGCACCCTTTAAACCGGAAAAACGAATAAATCTTTACATGCTTTCGGTAGGTGAATCGTGGTTGCTTTTGTTGCTTACACTTGCTGCGGCGGCAGGCGTAGCCGTGCCCGGGCAAAGATACCAGCGCTTGCTGCTTATTGCGGTTTGCGCTTACTGCCTGCTTATGGCAACATGGCTGGGTTTGGCAGTGCCGGCTGCCGGCACGCTTGTGCGTTACCGGGTGGCATTTTTACCGTGGTGGGTGTTTGTTTTGTTTCTGGCAATAAAAAATGCAGGGCAGAGGTACTTACGTGGCTCAAACCGGTAATGGTGTGGGCATTATGCTGTACCTTTGCGTGCTGTTGTTTAAAAAATCAATCCTGTAATTATGGAAAATCCGGTGTTGATATTCGGGGCCAACAGCATAGGCCGGTTGGCCAAAGATATTTTTGAAAGCAACGGAAATGTGGTGTACGGCTTTCTGGACGATGATAAAAATTTGCACGGCCGCGAGCTGGACGATGTTGCCGTACTGGGCCAAACCGATGATGACGGCTTTCTTAAGCTTATTGGGAAAAAATGCGAAGCGTTTGTGGCCACCGATGAGGTGCGTTTAAAAAAATCGCTTGTAAAAATGCTGCGCGAAGTGCGGAGGGTTCAGCCCGTAAATGCCATACACCGGCAGGCCTTGCTTTCGCCAAGGGTGGTTATGGGCTATGGCAATCTGGTTGACCAGGGTGCGGTGCTTTCGGCAGGTGTGGAGCTGGGGCATTATATTCTGATACAGGCCGGCGCGGTTGTTGGCCCCGGTGTTATCATTGCCGATTATGCCCAGATAGGAGCGCGTGCCGTGATTAATGCCGGGGTTAAAGTTGAAGAAGAGGCATACATTGGTTCGGGTGCAGTAGTGGTTGCAGGTGTTCGTATAGGCAAAGGTGCACGCATAGGAGCCGGCTCGGTAGTAATTGGTGATGTGGCCGATGGAGAAACTGTTTTTGGTAATCCGGCTAAAACGGTTTCTCCATAAAACAAATCAAGGTTAGCCTTACGACTAACCTTGATTTGTTTTCATGATCATCCGATCATTACTTCTTCTTCTTGGCGGCCTTCTTTGCTTTTTTAGCTTTCTTGGCAGCCTTCTTTGCTTTCTTCGCTTTCTTTGCCATAGCGTTTTGCGTTTAAGTTGAACATAATTTGAGATTAAAAGTAGAACATTGATTTTAAATACACAAATTATTCACAAAGAATTTTCGAAATCATTTTTTTCTCTCATCAGTAACTAAGCATGCCGGTAAATGTTGATTTGAAAATTTTTTCAGCGCGAATCAGCATGAAGCGTTGTACAACAACGTGAATAACTTCTGCATGCAATGCTGCGCTGTTTATTAATCGAAAAAAATGATGTACGTGCATGAAAAATTTTTATCAGCACCGGCATGAAAGGCAAATTTCGCTGATGGGTTAGGTTTTTTGCATGCGGAATGATGTGCAGGTATTGCCCTGTGAGAAGCGATGAAGCAAGTTATTACCGCCCTTTGGCCTGGCTGAAACGCGTCAGCTGTCGACAGCCATGCTAATCCGCGGCTGCTGTTTACCTGGTCGGTTGGCCAAGGCATTGTGAAGGCTACTGTACCGGCTACTCCGGTTTGTTGAAATGCAGGGAGGAGAGTAAGAGCGGGAGGGCAAAAGTTGTACCCCCGGCAGGAATCGAACCTGCACCTAGAGCTCCGGAGGCTCTCGTTATATCCATTTAACTACAGGGGCAAAAAGGGCAGCCGCTAATGGGGGCTGCCCTTATAAAAGGTTTGCAAAAGTAGAAATTCCCGTGGTCTTCTAAAAGCAAAAGGTTAAACTAGGCCTTAACCCACGACCAGCATATGCCCTTTTTGATGCGGTACACATGCATTTCCGACAGATTGAATTCTTCGGATATTTCGCGGAAGGTAGCCCCTTCTTTAAGTTTCCGTTTGATTTTCTTAACCCGCTCGGCTGTTAGCTTCTGACCGTTGTTGGTACGGTTAGGCTTAATTTGTTTGGGGTTGGAAACGAGGTGTACGCGCAGCTCATCCAGCGTTACCCATTTCAGGTTGCTCACATGGTTGTTATCCGGATTAAAATCCAAATGAATAACATACTTGTGCTTTGGGCTTGGCCGCTTAAGGAAGTGCTCGGCAACCAGCCGGTGCACCAGAAAAGACTGCGACTTACCCTTGCGCATTAAATGCACACCCGGATAGTCGCGCAGGCGCATCAATGCCAGAAAATAACCTTCTGTAGGTTTTTCCGGAAATGAAATAACCCGGCCGTGGCTGGTAATGGCGTAGCGTTGCCCCTCTTTCGATTTGAAATCGGGCATAACCTTGACTTTTTCTCCGGGCTGGAGCTTAATGGGTTTGATTTTGTTTGTTAGTACCATAGGCGTCTGGTTAGATAGGTTTTAGGTGTTTGACGTGTTATACGTTTAAATACACGGTTAAAGTTAGAAATATTTTGGAAACCAACCGCATAACAAACGTTTTCAATGGACAAATTTTCACGGGTTAACAACTGGCATGCCTTGCGGATACGAACCTCCTGTAGGAAGGAAACATAGCTTTTGCGGGTATGCTGCCTGAAGTAGCGGCAGAAAGCCTGGGGCGACAGGTGGGCTACCTCTGCCACCTCCCTCAGGGTTATTCTGCGGTGATACTCCCGAAAGGTAAACTCCAGCACATCGCTCATTCGCCTGTCCTGACCCCCTTGTTGTGGCGAAGGCTCGGTCATGCTCAATGCTTCCAGCGGGGCCCCATTGGCCATTTTATCCAAAAGAACCAGAAAACCTGTTATTCGTTCCACACCTTTTGCCTGCTGCAGGAGGGCTATCTGCTGTCCCAGGTGGTACCGTGCCGGCCCGGTTACCCGGTATCCCCGGCGTGCCCGCTTCAGAAAAGCCAATACCGAAGCCATTTCATTCAGCCTCCAGAACTCCTCTCCCAGGTAAGCAGGGGTAAAATAAACCGAAAGGGCATGGGCCCCGGGCGAATCCCGGCGGTAATAAGCCTCGTCATTGCGAAATACATGGGGCAGGTAACTGCCCAGAACAAACACATCGCCCGGTTCAAACCGGCCCACATAATCGCCTGCTACCACCAGGCCCTCGCCAGCCAGGATATACATAATCTGAACCTCCTCATGGCTATGAAACCGGTCGTAAAAGTGTGGTACCCTATCTTCCTGAAACCGGTACGCTTCGCCTGTAATATGCGGAACCTGAAAGGGTAAAACCTTCATTGGGCCATTTTTAACATGTAAAATACCTTATTCATAAAAATCATGTTAAAATCGTACAAAAAATCAGTAATTCACGCAAAGTATAACGGGCTTTACCGGCCTAATTTCGCCACCAGCTACAGGTCTAAACACTTTACAAGTATGATGTGGCAAGGCATTTACCCCGCCCTGACAACACCACTTAAACCCGATGAGTCGGTTGATTTTGCATGGTTCGAAAAACAGGTGGAAGCCCAGATCAATGCCGGTGTTCACGGCATAATTATTGGCGGTTCGCTGGGCGAAGCCAGCACCCTTACCCGATCGGAAAAAACAGCCCTGGTAAAGCTGGCGCTTGAAGTGACCGGCAAACGCGTACCTGTGGTGATGAATATTGCAGAGGGCAGCACAGCCGAGGCAATTCAACAGGCCCGCGAAGCTGAAAGTATGCATGCAGATGGACTTATGTTGTTGCCTCCAATGCGATACAAGGCCGATGACCGCGAAACAGTACACTTTTTTAAAAGTGTGGCCGGAGCAACCGCCCTGCCGGTTATGATTTACAACAACCCGGTTGATTACAAGATTGAGGTAACACCCGATATGTTTGAAGAACTGGCGGGGCATCCGAACATTCAGGCTGTTAAGGAGTCAACCCGCGACATTACCAACATTACCCGTATGATAAACCGTTTTGGCGACCGCTTTAGCCTGTTATGCGGGGTCGACACCCTTGCCATGGAGGCCCTGTTACTGGGGGCCGACGGATGGGTGGCCGGCCTGGTATGTGCCTTTCCGGTCGAAACCGTAGCGCTTTATAATCTTATCCGGGCCGGCCACCTCGATCGCGCCCGGAAACTTTACAGGTGGTTTATGCCGTTGCTTGAACTGGATATTCGCCCCAAACTGGTACAGTATATTAAACTGGCAGCCCGGGAAACCGGATTGGGAACCGAATATGTAAGGTCACCCAGGCTTATGTTAACCGGAGAGGAGCGCACGCGCATCCTTGCCATTATCCATAAAGCCCTGGAAAGCCGCCCCACGGCTGAAGAGCTGAAGGTTTAACCATTATACCCAAAGCCATGTACCCCGATACACCGCTTGACCAAATTAACGGCATTATGCAGCAGGCACACCTTGCCTTTCTGTCGTACAAAAATCTGGAAGGTAAAAAGCGTGCTGCATTTCTGCGCTGCATTGCCGATGAGATAGAAGCACTGGGTGAAGAGCTGGTTCAAACAGCCATGCGCGAAACCAACCTGCCTGAAGCGCGCATCATAGCCGAACGCGGCCGCACCACCGGGCACTGCCGCATGTTTGCCGAAGTGGCCGAAGAAGGCTCGTGGGTAGAAGCCCGCATTGACACCGCCATGCCCGACAGGATGCCGGCACCCCGGCCCGACCTGAGAAAGATGTTGGTGCCCATTGGCCCTGTTGTGGTTTTTGGTGCAGCCAACTTTCCGCTGGCTTACTCTACCGCAGGAGGTGATACGGCTTCGGCACTGGCAGCGGGGTGCACCGTAGTGGTTAAGGCACATCCGGCTCATCCGCAAACATCTACGCTGGTGGCCGGGGCCATCCAAAAAGCCATGCAGAAAACGGGCATGCCTCCCGGTGTGTTTCAGCATGTTTACGGTTCGAGTGTTGCGGTGGGACAGGCACTGGTAAAGCACCCGCTTGCCAAAGCAGTGGGGTTTACCGGTTCGCTGGCAGGTGGAAGAGCCCTGTTCGATCTGGCCAGCCAGCGAGCCGAGCCCATTCCGGTGTTTGCCGAGATGAGCAGCATAAACCCGGTAATTCTGCTGCCCGAAACTTTAAAGCGAAACCCGGCTGCCATAGCCCAGCGCCTGGCTGCCAGCATAACACTGGGGGTGGGGCAGTTCTGCACCAATCCGGGTTTAGTAATTGCATTGGAAGATGAAGGCCTTCGGGCATTTATAGACCACCTGGCCCGTATTATTGAAGAAAGTTTACCGGGCACCATGCTGCACACCGGTATTGCACAAAATTACCATACCCGCCTGAAGCGCGCCCTGGAACAACAAGGTGTGCAGGTTGAAGCCGCTGCCCGCCAGGAGGGCACGGCCATGCAGGGCAGGCCTCTGGTGGCATCGGTACCGGCAGAGGTGTTTTTGCAAAATGCTGCACTGGCCGAAGAGGTGTTCGGGCCCTTTTCGCTTATTGTTCGCTGCGGCTCGTGGGAGTGGTTTAACCGCGTAATAAGCCATTTGCACGGTCAGCTTACCGCAACCGTTCAGGGCGATGAGGATGAACTTAAAAAGCATCCGGCACTTGTAAACATGCTGGTTGAAAAAGCCGGCCGCCTGATTGTTAACGGGGTACCCACGGGTGTAGAGGTGTGTGCCGCCATGATGCACGGGGGGCCCTATCCGGCCACTACCGATTCTCGTTTTACGGCCGTAGGCCGCGATGCCATTAAACGCTTTGCCCGGCCGGTGGCCTTCCAGAACTTTCCCGACAGCCTGCTGCCCGATGCACTGAAAGAATCGAACCCCCTGCTTATTTGGCGCATGCGCAACAACCAATGGGGTAAGGAGTAAACGCCATGAAGAAAGCAACCTTTGTATGCATTGATGCCCACACCTGCGGCAATCCGGTGCGTGTGGTGGCGCAGGGAGGACCGCCCCTGGAAGGGACCACGATGAGCGAAAAACGGCAGCACTTTATACGCGAATACGATTGGATACGCAAAGGGCTGATGTTTGAGCCCCGGGGTCATGACATGATGAGCGGCAGCATACTTTATCCGCCATCAAACCCCGATAACGATGCCGGTATACTGTTTATCGAAACCAGCGGATGCCTGCCCATGTGCGGGCATGGAACCATAGGTACGGTTACTGTGGCCATTGAGCAGGGCCTCATCCAACCCAAAATACCCGGCATACTGAATCTGGAAGTGCCGGCCGGCAACATCAGGGTAACCTATACCGAAGTACAGGGTAAAGTAAAGTCGGTAAAAATCCGGAACGTTCCTTCTTTTCTTGCCGCCCGGGGCATTACCGCTTCCTGCCCGGATTTGGGTGAGTTAACCGTAGATGTGGCCTACGGCGGAAATTTCTATGCCATTGTGGATACACAACCCAACTTTCCCGGACTGGAGCACTTTACTGCCGATGAGCTGATAAGGTGGAGCCGTGAGCTGCGCAAGGCCATCAATGCCCGCTATTCGTTTGTTCATCCGCTTAACCCAACTATCAGCGGATGTTCGCATATTCTGTGGACAGGAGCTGTGCTGCATGCCGGCTCAACTGCGCGAAACGCCGTGTTTTATGGCGACAAGGCCATCGACCGGTCGCCCTGCGGTACGGGCACTTCGGCACGCATGGCCCAATGGTTTGCTCACGGCCGGCTTAAGCCCGGTGAGCTGTTTATCCACGAAAGCATTATCGGTTCAACTTTTACCGGCCGCATTGAAGAGGTAACCGAAATCAACGGGCAACAGGCTATTATACCCTCGGTAGAGGGCTGGGCACGCATTTACGGATTCAATACCATTACCATTGACGAAGCTGACGACCCCTACGCTTTCGGCTTTCAGGTAGTCTGAGTACCACCGATATGTTAAGCAAAACCACAACAGCAAAACGGGTATTATGAAGGTTATACTTGTAGGTGGTGGTATTGTGGGTATAAGCACAGCATACTATTTGCTACGCTCCGGGCATGAGGTAGTGGTGGTCGATGGATCTGATTTGCTCGATGGTTGTTCATTTGGCAATGCCGGTATGGTAGTGCCCAGTCATATAGTTCCGCTGGCATCACCCGGTATGATAGCCAGGGGCATTCGCTGGATGTTCCGGTCCGACAGCCCGTTTTTTATCAAACCCCGGTTAAGCGCAGACCTGCTGAGGTGGGGCTGGCAGTTTTACCGGCACAGCAACCACCGGCATGTTCAACGCGCAGCGCCGGCGCTCAAAGCGCTGAGTCTGTTAAGCAAAAACCTGTACTGCGCGCTGGCTGCAGAACTACCCTTTGCATTTGGATATACCGAGCGCGGTTTGCTGATGTTGTACCGTTCGGCCGAAGCCGAACAGGAAGAGGCCGAGGCTGCCCGCTTTGCCAATGCCCTCGGCCTTGAGGCCCGCGTACTGTCGGCAGGCCAGGTACAGCAACTCGAGCCCCACGTGGCAGTAAGTGTACGCGGTGGCGTGTATTATCCGGGCGATGCCCACCTGGTGCCGCATAAACTTATGCAGCAGTGGATACCCTATCTGGCCGAAAGGGGAGTTAGGTTTATCAGCGGTGAGGAAGTACAGGATTTCAAAGTAAAAGCCGGGCGCATTGTATGCGTATGTACGGAAAAACAGGAACTAACGGCAGACGAGGTGGTGCTGAGTGCTGGTGCGTGGTCGGGTAATGTGGCCCGCAGGTTAGGTATTAACATCCCCATGCAGGCGGGTAAGGGTTACAGTTTTTTAACAGGGCACAACACTTTACCGGTTACCATACCCGCTATTTTACTCGAAGACCGTGTGGCGGTTACACCCATGGGTGATGAGGTGCGCCTGGGTGGAACGATGGAAATAACCGGCCTTGATTTGCAAATAAACATGAAACGCGTGCATGCTATTGCGCGGGCCATACCCCGTTACTATCCGAAAGCACAAATCAACTTCCCACCGCCCGAAACAGTGTGGTCGGGGTTGCGACCCTGCCCGCCCGATGGCTTACCCTACATTGGCCGCACCAGGCGATATAAAAACCTGGTGTTGGCTACAGGGCATGCCATGATGGGGCTTAGCCTTGCGCCTGCCACCGGCAAGCTTGTGTCTCAGATTATCAATGGCGAAGAAACTGCAGTGCCTGTTGATCCTTTTTCTCCCGACAGGTTTTAGTCGTATAGACCTTTGCCGGCCAGTATATCCGGAATACATTTTTCGATGCGCGCCAGGCGGGTGGCCGCTTGTTTGGGCTGGGTAAAGTAAATAAGATAGCCGCGCTGCCGCCCGGGCGTAAGTTTTTCAAATGCCTTCTTAAGCCCGGTATGTTCCTTCATTTTCTGTTTCAACTCATCAGGCAGGGGTGGAAGTTCTTTTTTAAAGACAACTTTAATACCCTTCTGCTGCAGCCCGATTGCTTCTTTAATAAAGCTTTGGATGGCGGCTTGTTGTTTTTTTACTTCGCCCGGTTGGGTAAAACGCATATACCTTGCCGCCTGACTGTTATCGCCAGGTTTGTGCAGCAGGCCTTTCGGATCGTTTAAAAGTGCACCGTTAAAAAAGCTCAATGCTGCATAATCTTTAAAGGCACACAGCATAACCACATTCCGGCCCTGGTAGGTGTAACAGGGCATGCTCCATTTTATTTCTTCTTTCAACGGCGTGCTTAGCAGAATATTCCGCAGCGCCACAAGCACTTCGCGCCAGTTGTTTACCTTGCAATGTGGCGTATTGTAAAACCTGCACCTTCCGCAGCCCGACCGGAGGTAGTGGTTTACATCGGTAACCGGTGTTTTCATAGGGTACAGCGTTTTAATTATTTTCAAAAATAGCATCCTCAACGTGTAAAATATGCAGCAACCGGTGAATAACAGGGGCAAAGAATATTGCGGTAACGCTAAGAAAAGCTATGCCGCTGTACAGCGCATAAAGCGAAGAAAACAACTTGGCGTTCGCTGAAGGCATGTCGGCCACCGGACCCATTCCGGTTAAAATCATACAGGCCATATAAAAGCTGTCCAGCCAGGAGGTACCTGCAAAATGATGATATCCGGCTGTTCCAAAGCCAACCGAAAGGGCAACCAGCAGAAAGGCAAAGCATGCGTAGCGCACCATGCGGATGATAAACTGCGGCAGGCTGGCTACTTTTTGTTTGCGGTGTTCGAGCTTCATAATATTCTCTGTTTAACAGCAGTGTTAAAATTACGGTTTACCGCACGGAAATCAACTGTGGCCAAAGGAAACAAACATCATCCTTTCGAAAACGTTTACGGACACGCTTAATAAAAAACACATCCCTTTAGGCCTGCATGGTGGCTGTTAACGGGTTTTTTAGGCGGTGGTTTTTATGCAAACGTTTTATCCTTAAAAAAATCAAGTTCTCTTACACCCTCACAACCTCAGGCATCGTGCTGGCGTACATTTGCATGAACCAAAAAGAAAATGTTATGAAAATGAGAATGTTGATTTCGGTTACCATGCTGGTAGCCGGTGTGGTAACCACCGCATTAGCTGATACGCCTGCGCGTTTTGCTGTTGTAAAGCGTGGTGAAAGTGTTTATAAACTGATATACACTGGCGCTGCCGCCGAGGCAATAATTACGGTTAAGAACCGCTTTGACGAAGTGGTATTCTCGGAGCGCATTAACAGTTCCAACGGTTTTATGCTTCCGCTGAATTTCAGCGGGCTGCAGCCCGGCCGTTATACTGTTGAGGTAATTTCGGGAAAGGAGAAATTTACCGGGGTTATTGAACATGGTGCCACCGGAAGCGAGGCAAACAATAAGCCCTTTGCAGCCCATGTAACCCGGTTGAAAGACGCCCGCTATCTGTGCAGCGTAAGGGCAAATGCGCCTGTAACACTGTTTGTACAAAATGCGCAGGGCGAAACCCTGGCAGCGCACAACTTTGCGCAGCCCGAAGGCGCACTGGTAATTTCAGTACGGAATTTTTCCGGCCGCCCGGTGTTTGTGCTGCAGGATGCCAACGGGAACACCGTAACCATACAAAAGTAAACCTGCAGTTGGCCTGATTCATGAAAAAGGCTGCCGAAAAGGCAGCCTTTTTCATTTTGCTTTTGTTGCTGCAATTTCATTGGGTGCCTGCCTTCTGATTCTGGCTGTTGCCACTTTGTTTTACATAGGTTTCCAGCCAGCGGTCCATTTCCCACAGGGTGTGCAGTATGCTTTCTTTGGCAGCATAGCCGTGGCTTTCGTAAGGCAGAAACACCAGCCGGGCTGTGCCGCCATGTCCTTTCAGGGCATTGTAGAAACGTTCCGACTGGATGGGAAAGGTACCCGGATTGTTATCGGCTTCACCGTGAATAAGCAGAAGGGGCTCTTTCAGCTTGTCGGCATACGAAAAGGGCGACATGCGGTAATATACTTCGGGCGCTTCCCAGTAGGTGCGGGCCTCGGCCTGAAAGCCAAAAGGAGTAAGTGTTCGGTTATAGGCACCACTGCGCGCTATGCCCGCCTTAAAAATATCAGAATGGGCCAGCAGGTTGGCGGTCATAAAAGCTCCGTACGAATGCCCGCCAACTCCCACACGGTTTTTATCCAGCACGCCCAGCGAGGCGGCATAATCCACAACTGCCTGCGCGCTGGCTACCAGCTGTTCCACATAGGTATCGTTGGGCTCCTGGTTGCCCTCGCCAACAATGGGCATGGCTGCGTTATCCAGCACGGCATATCCGCGCATTACCCAGTAAACCGGTCCGCCCCAACTCAGGCGCGTAAACGCATACTTTGAGCCGCGCACCTGGCCGGCGGCATCGCCCGACTTGTATTCACGTGGATAGGCCCACACCAGGCCGGGCAGCGGACCGTCTTCTTTTTTATATCCTGGAGGCAGGTACAATGTGGCGGTAAGCTCTACACCGTCGGCTCTTTTGTATTTCAGCAGTTCTTTTTTAACCTCGTTAAACTGAGGATACGGATGCGGAAAGCCGGTGAGGGGTGTTAGCCGTGTACTGCCGGCCGTGCGCAGGTAGTAATTGGGGTTTTCGGTAACCGATTCACGCGAGGTGATGAAGGACACTTTTTTCGGGTCGACCAGCGCGACAACGGTTTCGTAGTAGGGGGCCTGGCATTGCCACAGCCGGGTCTTCTTTACGGAGGTAAGGTTCAGTTTGTCTAAGAAGGGAAAGTCGCCTTCAGGTGAACCGCCTGCTCCGGTTAGAAATACGGAATTATCGGATGTAATGAGCAAAACACTGCGGCCAAAAGTGTTATAAGTGGTGAGCGGATTTCCGGGATAGTTATAGTTGTCTTCGTAATTCAGATCGAACAAAACCCTTGAGGTGCCTGTTTGTGGATTCACAAGATGCACGCGCTCCTTTCTATCCTGGGTCCATCGTTCGTACACCAGCGCGGTGTTTTCATTGCCCCACAGTACACGCCAGTAGCGCAGGGGCAGGCTTATAAGCTCGCGGGGCGTGCCGGTAAACGGATAATCCCAGGTAAAGAGTTTATCGCGGATGTCGGCTTTGTTTTTAGGGTCGCCACCATCCTGCGCGTGCGCCCAGTAAAGTGTGGCCGGCTTATCGGCCCGCCAGTTGTGGCCGCGCGGTTCGCGCTGCACGGCATTAAAACCTATGGGGATGTAATCGGTAAGCGGCACTTCGGCAATTTCTTTTACTGTTTTACCGGTGCGGTCTATAACCTTTACCGTATAAGGAAAGTTGTTTACAGGCACCAGGTAGCTGAAGGGCCGGTGAATGATTTCCAGCAGAATAAGTTTGCCATCGGGCGAAGGGCTTACGTTGCCATGAATGGCCGATGGATTTAACGTTATCTCGGTGCCGTTAACGGCCTTTAACATTAGGTCGCTGGAGGCGTAGTATTCAAACGCCTGCTCATCGTATGGGTTTTTAAGCAGGTCCTGGTAGGTGCGGGCAGGTGTTTTTCTACCTAAATTTTCTTCAACAACCGGTCCGGCAGGCACACGCGATTTTGGAGGCAGGGGATTGCGGTTTTCGGGAACGGCTGTAAATACAATATGTTGTGCGTCCGACAGCCAGCTGAAGGCCCCGCCCATTACGTTGTTGATTTTGCGCCCGGTAAAGGGTCGGGCCTGGAACGTGGCAAGGTCGGCTACCCATAACTCAATTCTGTCGGGGGCATTCTGCAAAAATGCAATATACTGGCTGTTAGGCGAGAAGGCCGGACTGCTTGCCAGCAGCTTTTCCGGAAGATTGGCAATGCTGTATTCACGGCCCGTGGCAATATTTTTAACGCGCAGGCCGGTGTAGTAGAAACCCCGGCTGGGCCCGAAGTTATCGGGGTTAATGCGCAGGCCTGCCAGGCGCAACTCAGGGCGGGAAAGCTCTTCGATGGAGGGAAAGTCTGATCGGTCCAGCAGCAACATCCACTGCCGGTCGGGCGATAACATCACCACAGGGGTGAGCGGTGCTTCTACCAACCGGGCAATGGCTTCGGGCGGGCGCTGGTAGGTGAGGTTATCCTGCGAAAAGCCGGGAAGGACGATTGCAAAAAGACAGAGGAAAACGGGTAATCGCATACGGGATGAATTTTTGCAATGATAAAATTCAGCTTCCGGCCGGAAAAAGCATTATCAACCGGTGGGTGCAATTTGCCTTTAACCGGTAATTTTCAGGGCGGTTTAGCTGCGCAGCTTTTCTTTCCAGTCTTTAATTTGCCGCTCCAGGGTTTCGGTTGCTTTTTGAATAGCTTCTTCAAACGATTCGCTTTGTTTTTTTGCAAACAGATCATTGCCCGGAATAACCACCCGTATTTCGCACATTTTGTTATCGCGTTTATCGGCTTTTTCCACACGCAGGGTAACACGGCTTTCGATAATCCGGTCGCTGAACTTTTCCAGCTTTCCTACTTTTTCGTTTACCAGGTCCAGTAAACTTTGCCGAGGGGTGAAGTCGAGTGTCTGAATGTGAATTTTCATTATTAAAGGGGTTTAAAATATTTGCCTGGCATCGATTAAACTTAACAAAAAAACCGGATGAACGATCTTTTATTGGCCATGAGTTGCTTCCGGAATTATTCAGGCAATAGCCTCAGCCGGTTTTTTGATTGTTGCAAAACAGCTTCACGGTTCATAAGCATGGGGCGGGTACGCCCGGTTGCAAACATTTTGGCCTGATCGGCATAATGCGGGCTCATGCGGTTGCCGCTTTGTCCGGTAGGCGAAATTGAAATGCCGTTCTCTATATCGGCAAAGTCGGTTACCTTGCGCAGGGCTGGTCCGCCATCCACCTCAAAAATCCCCAGGGTATCGAGTTCAAAATGCAGGTTATTTATCACCTCACTTCCGCCATCAACGGTAAAGGGCCCTACGCTGAAAATCGTATTCAGTAGTTTTACGGCACCCAGCGCATGCCTGTGGGTGAGCGTGTGTATTTTTCCCCATTGCCATTCATCGGGTCTGCTGCCCAGATTTTTACGTAACAGTTCCAGCGTGGCTGTGGCCGCCCGGTTTATAATGTCCTGCCTGCTTTCGCGTGTGGCTGCGGTGCGCACATCATCCCACCAGGGTGATTGTTCGTTCTGAATAAGTTTTTGATAGGAATTTTTCAATACCGATGTTTTGCCCAGCGATTGCAGGGCTTCGCTTCCAATTTCATCGGCCATCGCCATGTATATAATTTGCGACAACAGTGTGTAATAAACAGCAGGTTGGGCCATGTTAGCCCGATGCTGACCATTCCAGTTTTTCAGGATGCCGGCAAGCTGTTGGGCCCCGGCGCCCGGTGACTGCTGCAGCAGCGATGTTATTTGCTGTGCCAGTTCGGCATGTGCGGCCGAGGTAACGTCCAGTTGCATGGCGGCCATGTCGGTTGCCGAAAATTTTTCTTTCGATTCGAGCAATTCAATAATCCGCGAAGCCCTGTTTTTCGGATAGTAATATCCCGGGTACAGCACGCCCGATACGGTGTCGGGCTGATTGTTTGCAGAATAAACATACTGCCATGGAGGATTGAGGGCCTGTGGGTTTTGTTCGAACGGATAGTAACCCAGGTATTCATCGTTGCCGGAGGCTCCGTCAAGAAACAGTTTGCTTACAACATGTTTTGGCCGTATGGGTAAACGGGCAGCTGCCCACCAGGCTATGTTCCCGGCCGTATCGGCATACATCACATTCAGGCCGGGGGCGCTGAACATCGATGCGGCCTGCCTTGCCTGTGCAAACGTTGCGGCATGGTTAAGTTGCCACGCCGCCTGCAGGGCAAGGTTTTCGCCTTTCAGCAGCTGCCAGGCCAGGGCTATGGGCGCATGGGTTGTGTCGGTATGCTGAACGATACCATTAATAATGGGCCCGTGGCGGCTGCTGCGCACGGTAAATACCACTTCCCGGCCTCCCTTTACTTTTATTGTTTCCTGCCGGGCAGCAAGTTTTTCCCAGTGGTCTATGTACCACACTTCATCCGGATTTTCCGGATTAACTTTTTCACTGAAAAAGTCTACGTCATCGTTTTCGAACATAGTAAGACCAAAGCCGCAAAACCGGTTGTTGCCCAACAGGCCAAAAGGGATGCCGGCAAGGTGGTGGCCGTAAAAGCCAAAACCGGGGTACTCTATGTGGGCCTCGTACCACACGGCGGGCTGGGCATAGCCAATGTGGGTATCGTTGGCCAGAACAGGTTTTCCTGAAGCAGACTTGCTGCCGGCCACTACCCACGCGTTGCTGCCCTGCCACAGGGCCACGGGCAGGGCATTGAGCGCATTTGCAATCGAGGCGATGAGCTTGCCTGATGGGGCAGGTGCCGTGGCGCCCGAATAGCTTTTTATCCGAACGGCATCGGGGGGTGTTTGTATGGCCAAATCGGCCAGATAGTGATGGCCCCATTCGGTTTTTATTTTTTCCAGTACGGGGTCGGCCCGGAATCCTTCGGCAAAGCCAAATGACATGAAACCGATGGCCAGATAAACGTCTGCCGGACGGAATTCTTCTTTAGGGATATTCAGTAATAGAAATTCAACGGGTGTCTTGCCATTTTTCAAATATGCGTTAATACCTTTTTGGTAGGCGTGTACCATGCGCTGAAACGGGGCAGTGTCGGAGCTGAGAAATCTTTCTGCGTGTTGTTGCGCAAACCGCGCAAGGCCCAGTGTGCGGAAGAACTTATCGGTTTCAATCAGATCAGGACCCAGAATTTCGGCAAGCCGCCCGGCGGCAGCCCTGCGCAGCAGTTCCATTTGAAAAAGGCGGTCCTGCGCGTGTACAAAACCAAGTGCAAAGTAGGCGTCGTCTTCATTGCGGGCATAGATGTGCGGAATGCCATATTGATCGTACCATACTTCAACTTCTTGCTTAAGGCCCTGCAGTTTTAACTCGCCCGAAAGCTGTGGCCGCAGTGAAAGCCCGTATATCCATATACCGGCGGCCGCCAGCAGCAGAAGAATAACCAGTACAAGAAGAGCGCGTTTAAGTAATTTCATCATTGGAGTAATTTCAGGCCTGAGCCTTCACAACAAAATAAAAATTGAGCAGGCAATAAGCCAAAAGAATTATGAGGGAACCCCAGTAATCAACTTTTCTGCTTACCGAAATTTTTTGCCTTTCATGCAGCCGAAGGGCGATGGCCGACACCAGAAGAATGAGAAAAATACCTCCAAAGGTTATGGTATGGAGCGTATCCACCAGCGAAAAGGATGATGACTCAGGAAGGATGGAGTCGATAATGTATTTGTTACCAACGGCAGCAAACAAGCCGCCCACCGGCAGGCCGAATCGGGGCTCCAGTTCATAAATCTGCGGAGCAAAGCTGAGCATGGCAATTAAAAAGGCAATATACATGCCCACAAAAATCTTAAAGAACAATCCCCAGGCATTGCGCTCGATGTCAAGAATAATATTAAACGAGTCATAATCAGAGTGCAGCAACTCAGCAGTCGGATCACCAAATACTGTAGTATATTCGTGTGGAGTGGTAGTTACCCTGAAGTCGGTTATCGTCCAGCCGTCAATGGTCATTTCGCGATCACAGGTGCTGCCCGTTTCATCTGCCTTAAAAACGAGGCTGTTGCGGTCGTAAAGGGAGCTCTCAATATTTACTTTAAGGGTTTGCCTGTCGAAGGGGAAATCCTGCACTTTCCAGTTTTGTTTCATGGTGCACTTCATCTTCATCAACTGCCAGGTTCTTCCGTCAATTACCTCGGTAATTACTTCGGGGGGGTCTATGGATTTGGCATTTGGGATGTCGAGTTGTTTGGAAAAATCAAATTTCGGGTTATTGTATAACATCCAAAGCCAGAACCTTATGGTATATTCTTTTTGCTGAAAATTGATATCGTGTACGCTGATGATATAGGTGCCTACGGTTACCGTATCGGGTGTTTCGCCAGGCCGTGCGTACAGCACCGATATGCCGGGCAGTAAAAGGCAGGCAGTAATTCTTTTCATACGAATAACTTCAAATGTACTTTTTTTCGGAACTTTCAAAAAGGGGTGCTATTTTGCTGTGCAAATCTGTTTTTTTATGTATACCGGCTTACTTCACACCCATTCGCTGCTGCGCTACTTTGTATTGCTTATGCTGGTAATAGTGGTTGCCGGCTCGCTGCTTAAGTGGGCTTCCAACAAGCCTTATGGAAGGTTGGATGACAAGGCCTCGCTGTACCTGCTTATTTTTACACATTTACAATTACTTGCGGGCCTCATCCTGTACATTGTAAGCCCGTTCGTACAGTTTAATTCAGGTACGATGAGTGAAAAAATGACCAGGTACTGGACGATTGAACACATAACCCTGATGCTGCTGGCGATAGCCCTGATTACAGTTGCCCGTATAAGGACAAAAAAAGCACCCGATGACCGCACCAGGCACCTGCGCACCTGGATGCTTAACGGTATAGCCTTACTTATTGTACTCATTTCCATAAAAATGAGTGGACGCGGTATTATTCATCCCGGTTTGTTTTAAGAAAAGATATTTCAGCCGTTTTTGCTTTACGCGCACAGGGGTTAACTTTACTGAAAAACCCTGCGCATGAAAGGAATATTCCTGACTTTTATTTTGGCATATTGTTTTGTCTGGCACCTGTTTGGCCAGTTTGCGCCCCGCTACACCCTGGTTAAGCTTAACCGCGAGGTAAACACGTATTACCACGATGCCGCTCCGGTAATATCGGCCGATGGAAAAAAGCTTTACTTTTTTATTCACAACCATCCGGAAAATTTTCATGGCAGGGAGGGCAGCGATGAAATTTGGGTAGCCACGCTGAACGACAATGGCGAATGGACGGCTCCGGCGCATCCGGGCCCACCGCTCAACATCCACCGCAGCAACCAGGTGTTTACCTGTTTGCCCGACGGAACCTTGTTTGTAAAGGGCGGAAAGGTTAAAGATTCAAAGGGATTTTCGCTGGTAAGTCCGGCAGGAGTGCTTACCGAGCTGGAAATCCCCGGTTTCAGCGAAATGAACCGTGGACGGTTTTACGGTGCCAGCATGTCGTCCGATGGCCGGCACATCATCATGTTCTTTAGCGAAACCCCCAACAGCATGCGCAGCAGCCTGTACGTAAGCAACCTGGAGAACGGCAAATGGACCACACCCCGGCGGTTGAACATTTCAACCCGTGATGACGATGTGGGCCCGTTTATAGGCCCGGACGATAAAACCCTGTACTTTGCCAGCGACCGCAACGCTCCAGGCCGCAAAGGCAAAGCCGATATTTACCGATGCACCCGCCTGGACGATACCTGGCAAAACTGGTCGGAACCCGTTAACATGGGCTCGCCCATAAATACCGCAGCTGATGAACTGTATTTTTGCATAGACCGCGCCGGCAACGTGTTTACCAGCAGATCGAATAACCCGATTGACGGAGGCAACCTCGATTTGTTTAAACTGGTGCCCCGTGAAGTGAAGGTGGTGGTAAGCGGCACGGTGTTGAATGAAAAAGATCTGCAGCCCGTTCAGGCCAATATTTCATTAACACCGGCAGGCTTCGATGCAATCAGGGTGCGGTCATCAGCCTCCGGAAAATTTGAATCCGGCATACCGGAAACCTCTGGCTTCTCGGTGCACGTCTCCGCTACAGGTTTTTTGCCTAAAGAGCAATCTTTTGTAATTCCTCCGCTGGGCAACGACACCACTATAGTTCTTGAAATACTTCTTATGCCCGAATCAAAACCACTGTTAGTAACCGGTCGTACATTCGACCTTAAAACGGGCAACAATGTAGATGCAGCGCTGGTGGCTGTCTTCCGATCGGGCAAAAAAACAGAACCGCTTCCGGTTACCATAACCAACGGACAATACCAACTTACCGCAAACCGGCCAGGACGCTATGTATTTACCGCTTCGGCTTCAGGCTACCTGACCACAACCGACAGCCTGGAGGTGGTAAACGATGAAATCAATCCGCTGGTAAAAGATATACCCATGCAGCCCGTGGAAGTAGGCCTTACCGTGCGGCTGGATCATATCTATTTTGATTTCGATAAAACCACCTTAAAACCCGAATCGTACACCGAGCTGGCCAGGGTAATTGATTTTCTGAACCAAAATCCGAATGTGGATATAGAAATAGCCGGCCATACCGACAGCCGCGGCAGTGATGACTACAACCAGCGCCTTTCGCAGGGCCGAACGCAGGCTGTGGTAGATTACCTGATAAGCAAGGGCATTGATGCCGGCAGGTTGAAAGCCGTAGGCTATGGTGAATCGCGGCCTGTAGATACCAACGAAACCGAAGAAGGCCGGGCCAGAAACCGGCGTGTAGAGTTTACCATTATTAGGATGTAACCGGTACATGGCACACAAGATGGAATAACACATGAAAAACCTTCGAAGCTGGATGGGCATGGTGCTGGTGGCAGCCGTCGGGGGTACGGCAGGCGCCCTTGTAACGCTTTATTTTTCCGGTGCCGAAAACGCCGGGCAATCGGTAACCGAAATGCAGCAAATGATGCTTACCCGGCACAGCGCCGACACATCGGGCTGGCCGGAAATACAACGCTTCAGGCCTACATCCAAACAGGTGGCCAGGGCTGTGGTGCACATCAGGGTATCGTTTGGGCCGGGAATGTTTAGTCTTAATCCGCTGGAATACCGCTATCAGCCTCCCATGCGCTCGTCGGGATCGGGCGTTTTGCTTACCCCCAACGGCTACCTCGTTACCAATAACCACGTAATAGAGGGCGCATCCCGCATAGAGGTAGTTATGTACAACAACGCACGCTATTATGCCAAAGTAATAGGCGTTGACCCCAGCACCGACCTGGCCCTGCTTAAGATTAAAGGCGAGAACCTGCCTTTCTTATGCTTTGGCAATTCCGATTTGCTTGAGCCGGGCGATTGGGTGCTGGCTGTTGGCAATCCGTTTGAACTTACCTCAACGGTTACAGCCGGCATTGTGAGTGCCAAAGCCCGCAACATTGGCGTGCTGCGCGACCGCAACAACCTTCAGGTAGAGTCGTTCATTCAAACCGATGCTGCCGTAAACCCGGGAAACAGCGGCGGGGCTCTGGTTAACCTCAAGGGCGAACTGGTGGGCATTAATACAGCCATTGCCACCTCTACCGGGCAATACGCCGGCTACTCATTTGCCATACCGGTTAGTTTGGTACAGAAAGTGGTGGACGACCTGAAACTTTACGGACAGGTACAACGCGGACTGTTGGGTGTGCAGATTGAAAACGTTGATGCCGCATTGGCCGAAGAACTGGGCCTGCCCGTAAACCGGGGTGTTCTGGTAAGGCGCGTCAACCCGGGAAGCGCGGCCGAAACAGCCGGTATAAAACCGGGTGATGTGATAACCGAAGTAGACCGGAAAGAAGTGGCCTCGGTATCTGAATTGCAGGAACGTGTGGCCCGGTACCGCCCAGGGCATGAAATTGCTGTGGCCTGGCTGCACCGGGGCAATCGCATACAGAAAAATGTAAAACTCAGGAATTTTAACGGCCGGGAACAGTTGGAAAAACCGGAGCTGCCAGATACCCTTGCCGGCCTTGACCTGAAAGAGGTGCCGCCGGAATTATTAACCCGGTTTTCGCTTACCGGCGGAGTAGAGGTGCACCCTACCGGCAATCCGTGGACCGAGGCCGGCATACCCCGCGGCTTTATTGTGCAATATGTTGACAAGGTTGAGGTTGAAGACCCGGCCGATTTTGTTCGCATAATGCAGTACAAAAAAGGCGGTGTTTTAATAGAAGGCATTACGGCCGACGGAAAGCGCCGGATATTTGCTGTAGAAGTTCAGTGAGGTGATTTTAATCATACCGGTGTAACTGCTCCGGAATATTGATGTAGATTTGCTCCCTCTGCGCTTAAAATGAAAACATCCGAAAAACATAAAATTCTTGGTGCACTTGGCATACAACCCGAAAACGCGGGTGCATCAACCGGTAACAAGTGGCTCAGGTCAAAAGGTAATAAGCTGCCGTCGTACAGTCCGGTAGACGGGAAGCTTATTGCCTCGGTGCTTGCCACCGACAGCCATACCTACAACCAGGTTATTGAATCGGCCCATAGGGCATTTCTGGCCTGGCGCATGTGGCCGGCTCCGAAACGCGGTGAGGTGGTGCGCCAGATAGGCGAGGCACTTCGAAAACATAAGGAGCCGCTGGCTAAACTGGTATCGTACGAAATGGGCAAATCGTACCAGGAAGGTTTGGGCGAGGTGCAGGAGATGATAGATATATGCGATTTTGCCGTTGGCTTATCGCGCCAGCTTTATGGACTTACCATGCACTCTGAGCGTCCGCAGCATCGCATGTACGAACAGTGGCATCCGCTGGGTATTACGGGTATTATTACGGCATTTAACTTTCCGGTGGCGGTGTGGTCGTGGAATGCCATGATTGCCTGGGTGTGCGGCAACAGCTGTGTATGGAAACCTTCTGAAAAGACACCCTTGTGCAGCCTGGCCTGCCAGCATATAATACAACAGGTATTTAGCGCCAATCAGGTACCTGAGGGGGTAAGCTGCATCATAAACGGAGGTGCCGAGGCAGGGCAGTGGCTCGCGGCCGATGAACGGGTGCCCTTGGTTTCGGCCACAGGTTCTGTGCGCATGGGCAAGGCTGTAGGTGCTGTTGTAGCCGCACGCCTGGGCCGGGCCTTGCTCGAACTGGGCGGCAATAATGCCATTATCATTACCGAACATGCCAACCTGGATCTGGCCATTCGTGCAGCGGTATTCGGAGCTGTGGGCACAGCAGGGCAGCGTTGCACCACCACCCGCAGGCTTATAGTACACCACAAGGTGTACGGAACGGTTAAAAAGAAACTCAAAAAAGCTTACAGCCAGTTACGCATTGGTAATCCGCTGGATCCTTCGAACCACGTAGGGCCCTTAATTGATAAACAGGCTGTTGAAAATTATTTGCAGGCCCTTAAAGAAATAAGGGCAGCCGGCGGCAGGTTTGTGGCCGAAGGCGGAGTGTTGCAGGGCAAGGGATACGAGTCGGGCTGCTATGTACAGCCAGCAATTGCCGAGGTTAAAAACGAATGGCCCATAGTACAACAGGAAACCTTTGCGCCCATTCTGTATCTTATTAAATACGAAACCCTGGAAGAGGCTATTGCACTGCAAAACGGGGTGAAGCAGGGGCTCTCATCGGCAATTATGACCAACCATGTTCAGGAAATGGAAGCCTTTTTGTCGCATGCCGGCTCTGATTGTGGTATTGCCAATGTAAATATTGGAACAAGCGGTGCCGAGATTGGCGGTGCCTTTGGCGGAGAGAAGGAAACAGGGGGTGGAAGAGAATCGGGCTCAGACGCGTGGAAGGCCTATATGCGCCGGCAAACCAACACCATTAACTATGGTAATACCCTGCCCCTGGCCCAGGGAATTAAATTTGATGTATAAACAGCTTGAAAATCATTTGCAAACACTTATTTTTAGTGCGCTAAACATAATACCCGATGGCAGCAGGTAAAAAATATCGCTCCGTAATGCTTATTGACGATAATGAAATTGATAATCTCATCAACCAGAAAATGATTGAAGCAGCGGCCATTACCGACAATATTTATACCCACACCGGTGCCAAAAGCGCTATTGAATTTTTGCGCAACATGGAGCGGCTGGATGTTGCCGATCAGGTATTGCCCGATGTCATCTTTCTGGATATTGATATGCCGCTAATGGACGGCTTTCAGTTTCTGGATGAATTTGAAAAGCTGAGCGATGCCACCAGAAAAAAATGCCGCATAGTAATGCTTACTTCATCGATTAACCCTCAGGATTTCAGCCGCTCGAAAAAATACGAAAATGTAAAATTGTACCTCAACAAACCCCTTACCCACGAAAATATTGTAAGCCTGGATGTTTAAAAGGCTATGGGGTTCAATTATTAGTGCAACTTCTGGTTTGCAAAAATACGGCATCAGCCATTAAATCGACTTCAGTACCTCTTATCGATACCGCTCTTACATTATCGCAGATTGTTTTTCTTTAACTTTTATTCTGCACTTATTTGCTTAACTGAGTGTGGAGCTATCGTTCAAATTCTGCCAGTTTTTTAATGAGTGTCTTATCCAGCTTAATTAAGGCTGTAGGCGAAAAATAGGGGTTAACACATTGCTGCAGTTTGGGAATAACTGCTTCTATTTTTTTGGCCTTTTCGCGTTTAACCTCGCTGGTGGAGATCTTGAGTATCTTCAGCCAGTAAAAAATATTTTTGGCTTCGGGCTTTTCGAGGGTACGGTATTGCCGTTGCACGCTGTAATAAAGCGGTTTGTAGAGCTCAAATTCATGCTCCAGCACATACAGCAGGGCCAGAACGGTTTTAACTTCTATGGCGGTTTGCGGATAACGCTTCAGCGAAACCTCGTTAAGCAGGTTGTTAATAAGGCGTATTCCCTCTTCGTACCGCCCGGCATAATAGGCGGCCAGCACTTTAAACATGACATAGATAATATGCCGGGGAGCATCCTGAGGGTCTGGTTCGTAATCGGGGAACAGGTTGGGTATTTCATCGTACAGTTCTTTTTCTGTGCCTAACCTTATGTGGCGTTCCAGCTTGGTAATCAAAAAGCGCGCCGGGAAGGTGTAGGTAACATAGTTGGTCATCAGACTTCCGGCGGCATCGTTTACTTCTTCAAAACAGCGTTCAACCTGGCGGTAAACCTTGTAGTGGTTGTAATACTCCAGCTTCAGAAACTCAAATATCAGGTTCAGGTGGTAATACAGCGAATCAAGGTTATAGGTGTCGAAAATTTTCTGCACCCGGTCAAACATATCCTCAATACTTTCGGAGTCTTCTTTCAGATTTTCATCGGGCTCCACAAAGAGCCGGTGGAAAATAAGCATACAGCTTAAGAATACATACAGCCTGTGCGACTCATACAGATTGGCTACATTGCGCATTTCCTTGAGCAACAGCGAGAGGCTTAGTTTCTCTATTTCGCTGCCGGTAAGCAGATAATTTCCGTATTTTTTAAAATAGTCGGCCAGCAAATCTTCGGCTTTATCAATGGCCAGGGTGTAGGCCACATGCCGGTTGTATTGCTGGGAGTAGTGAAAATAGTCGGGCGAGCTGATGTGCAGCTTTTTGAGCGCCTTGTAAATAATGGTCAGTTCGTTGGCCAGGTCGTAATCCTGCAGTTCTTTTTCCAGTTTTTTAAGGGTGGTTATGCAAATGGTGCGTTTTTTGGTAAACAGGGTTTCGTTTATGTTGGCCACCTTGCGCAGCACATCCGTACGCGGATTTTGCAGCTGCTGCATGAGGTACTCCTCAATTTTAAGATGAAGGCGCGAGCGCAGGGTGTAGAAGGCATTGGCGTTTACGCCCAGTTGCTCCATAATGCGGTTATCGGAGAGCTGGCGTTCGCGCAGGGCTTTGAGCAGGTAAGCCGATTTGTCAGCATTGCTTTCCAGAAGCGAATCGTACAGCGATTTATAGTCCTTTTCTGAAAGCTGCTTGATAATGTTTTTCAGCTTGGCCATTTGGGTTTGGATTGGGAAGGTAAGTTTACAAAATTTATTATAGCCTGCAACCTCTCTGTTTCGTTTAGCGATTAAAAAGATACCTTGCGGCAGTGAATGGGTTTATTTCACTATCACAAACACCATCTGCAGCTGCGCGGCTGACCGTGGTGCTTATTTGCCTGAGCCTTGCCGGCTGGGCCCAGCTGTCACCCGAGCGTATGGTGCTCAACAGTCTGGAAAAAGGCAAGTACCATAAAGCCTATACGCAGATAGCCCGTATGCTTGCCCGCGATACGGGCAGCGTGGCAGCGCGCTTCCTGCTGGTGCGTTACTTCTTTTCACCGGCCAACCCTGGCTACAACATCGACTCGGCACACCACTACTGCCGGGCAGGCATGGCCAGCCTCGCCCATACGCATGGCAAAGCGCGTGAACGGCTCATCCGCTTCGCAATTGACAGCGCCTTGTTCCTCCGGCTGCAGCAAAGCATCGACAGTGCGGCTTTTAAACGGGCCCAAGACCTGAACACCGAAGCTGCCTACCAGTATTTTCTCGACCGCTTTCCGCAGGCACGGCAACGGCCCCAGGCCATTGAGCTGCGCGATGAAGTAGCCTTCCTCACAGCCCTGCGCGAAAACACGTGGCAAAGTTTTAAGCATTTTCTCGATAAATACCCGCAATCGCACCGGGCCCCTGATGCCCAGGTGCGCTACGACAGATTGCTGTACCAAACCAAAACCAGCGATGGCAGGCTTAACTCCTACCGCGCATTTGTTTCCGAACATCCCGGATCGCCCTACCGGCACGAAGCCGAGTGGCACATTCTGCAATTAAGCACCGCCCTGTGTACCCCGCCCCCGCTGTTGGATTTTATCATCACCTTTCCGCAAAGCAGGCACCGCAGGTTTGCCCTGAATTTATTGTACCATTTACTTAAAGAGCATGATGAGCCCTTTCCGTCCGGGCTGCTGACCGACTCGCTAAGGCATGTAAACGACCTGGAAAAGCAACACCTCATACCTGTTTACAGAAACGGAAAATTTGCCTGGATGAATCCGGCCGGAAAGGAGGTCATCGCGCCCCTGGCCGAATACCTGCCCGAAACCTTAAAATGTGGTTATGCAGCAGATGACGTGCTGCCTGCCGGCAATCTGCTTATAGCCCGCAACGGCACTGTGCTGGCCCGGCAGGTGGAAGAAAGTGCCGACCTGGGCTATGGTTTTTTAGTCGTAAGAACAAATGACTGCAATTATGTGCTCCATAAATCTGGGAAAAAGTTAACAGGTTGTATAGACGATGCCCGGGTTGTGGGCAGTAGTATAATGGCTGTACAGACAAACAACCGGTGGTCGCTTATTTCGTTTGCCGGGTTAGTGCTAATGGAAAACACCGATGGCTTTTACGATTTCGGCCCGGTTCTGGGCATTAAAAGGGGCACGCAAACCCTGCTTATACTGCGGGAAGAAGTAAAACTGCTGGCCGATGGCCAGCAGCCAGGGATACAACACGTGGTTGATGAGGCTAAGAATTTGCCAAAGGGCATCTGGGTCCGCATGGGTAAAAATGAAGCCATGCTGGGCTATGATCTGGCCTGGCTGATACCCCCCTTCCGAACAACACATTGAGCCATGCCTTTCAGGGTACTTGATTCAGGATGCTTCCGGATACCGGTTTTGGAAGGCCGGCAGCGCCGCATCGCCATACAGCACGGCCGCACAAATAAGATATCCCTGGGTGGCCCTGCAACAACCCCGGGGCTGGCAGGTTTATTACAAAACACCTTCACAGCCCGTAAGCAGGTATTTCGACAGTCTCCAGTTTGCCGGACCCGTGCTGGTATGCACAGGACCAGACAGCACCTATGTGTATTTTAATCATTCCCGTAGTCTGACATTTACCGGCCGGCCCAAAGTGTGGTTTCGTCCCGGAACTGACTCGTTGTTTTATGTGCAGGTTGATTTGCCCGAAGGCAAAGCCCTTTACAATGCACAGGGACAACACCTGTTTACTGCCGATGTGCAGCAGATTCTCTATGCCGGTGAAGGATACTTTGAAGCAACCAGAAACAACAAAAAAGGCCTGCTGGGCCCTGCCGGAAACTGGGTTATACCGGCAGGATTCGATGCACTGGGCCCGGTACAGAACGGCTGGGTTTCAACCCTGCGCAACAACCGGTTTGGCATGTGGAACCTGACGATTCAAAAAGAAATAAGACCAGAATACGACAACAACCTCATACCCTACACCGGCAGCCTGCTTGTAGCTGCCCGGCAAAATGCCCGGGGTTTGATAAACTGGGAAAATAAACCCAAAGTACCCTTTCAGTTCGATGAGGTACTGTACTGGACCGACACCGTGTTGCTGGTGCGCAAAAATTTTCAATGGATACTGTTTAACCGGATAACCCAAAAAACCGTTATGGATCATATCCAGTCGTTTACCTGGGTTAAAAACACGCCGGCCGATAAAACAATTATCTTTTTACGCGATGGTTACTACGGTGTGGTGGGCAGCCGCAGCGGCATAATACTGCAGCCCACTTTTACGCGCGTGTTAAACCTGGGCACAGAAGAAGACCCCTTTTATTTCACCGAAAAGTATATTGAGGAAGCGGGTATTTACGTGGTAATTTATTACGACAGGCAGGGTCGTTTGGTGCATCGGCAGGTACTCGAAGAAGACGAGTATGAAACATTGCGCTGCAACCGGTAACATAAACTTTACCTTTTCGCCCGTCTATATGTGTATATTGCGCAAAGTATATAATAATTGCATTATGCGTTTTATCTGTTTGCTACTGCTTTATGTTTTTTGTTTTAACGTATCAGGTCAAACCCCGCGGCCTAAGCTGGTAGTGGGTATTGTGGTTGACCAGATGCGCCAGGATTACCTGTACCGCTACACTGAAACTTTTGGTGAAGAAGGATTTAAACGGTTAATGAAAGAAGGCTTTTATCTGGCAAATGCCCATTACAATTACGTTCCTACCTATACCGGTCCGGGGCATGCTTCGGTATATACAGGCACCACACCAGCCATACATGGCATTGTGGGCAATGAATGGTACGATAAAGCCCTGCACAAAAGCGTGTACTGTGTGTACGATGAAACGGTGCGCACCGTTGGCAGCTCATCCGAAGGCCAGGGAAAAATGTCGCCTCACCACCTGTTAACCACCACCATTACCGATGAACTGAAGCTGGCCACAGGCGGAAGGGGAAAAGTAATCAGCATATCAGACAAAGATCGCGGAGCCATACTGCCCGGCGGGCACATGGCCGATGCCGCCTACTGGTTCGATGAAACCACCGGCCGCATGATTACCAGCACGTTTTATTTAAAGACCCTGCCGCCCTGGGTAGAGCAGTTTAACAAGCGCAAACTGCCTGACCAATACCTGAACGGTGTGTGGAATCTGGCATTGCCGGCAGAAAAATACCGGGCCAGCGATGCCGACAACAGCCCCTATGAAGTGAAATTCCACACCGAAAACAAAAGCACTTTTCCATACGATCTGGGAAAACTGCGGCACACAAACGGAAATTACGACCTGCTTTCAAACACGCCATTTTCAAACGACCTGCTTACCGAAATGGCCAAAGCCGCCCTGGATGCCGAACAACTGGGTAAAGACGAATGGACTGACTTTCTTTGCATAAGCTTTTCTGCTCCCGATAAATTGGGCCACCGTACAGGCCCACGCGCTATGGAGCTGCAGGATCTGTACGTGCGCCTGGACAGAAACCTGGCCGACCTGCTTAAAAAACTGGATGCTACTGTTGGGGCCGGAGAGTACCTGGTATTTCTTACATCCGATCATGGAGTTTCGGATGTTCCCCAGCTGCTTGTTGACCGCCGGGTGCCAGTGGGTTATTTGCGCTCTGCCGAAATTAAACGCCTGCTCGGTGAGTTAACCCAACAGTATTTTCAGGGCAAGCCGGTGGTCGAAGCCATTACCAACTGGCAGATTTATCTTAACCACGAACTCTTTACCGGTGATCCGAAAAGCGGGGGTGTGGAATGGATGGTTTCGCTGGAGCTAATCAGCAACTTTCTGGCGCAGCAGCCAGGCATAGCCCAGGTTTATGCCAAAAACCTTATACGGCAGGGCAACTTTGATGAAGGCGGTATTAAGGGTATGGTAATTCGCGGTTACCACCCCAAACGCAGCGGAGATATTGTACTTGTTCCCGAGCCTAACTGGCTGGACCAGGGCACAGTGGCCGGTACTACACATGGTTCGCCTTATATGTACGATACACACGTGCCGGTAATTTTTTTCGGCAAAGGCGTAAGGCCGGGCAGCACTGCAGCATATTACCGAATTACCGACATAGCGCCTACCCTGGCCATATTGTTAAAAGTGGCGTTTCCTTCGGGGTGTACGGGGCAGCCCATTACAGAGATTACCGATGGGCGGTAACCCTTCCTGGATAAACTGAACACTATGAATTAAATGTTGCGCCGGCCTGTTGAAAGCCGGGCAGAGAGCTAATGTTGCTAACAACTATTGCAGTGCCTCAGGAATTGCACGCATATTTATCCTGAAGCGCTGCCCGGATAAAGCTACAAATAAATCTACGCCGGCTTAGCCAACCGGTTTTCGGCCATTCATTTACAGTACGCCTATGGTGCTTAGCAGTACCAGTCCTATAACCACCGGACAAACATAGCGAATAAAGAATATCCACAGCCGGGCGGGGGTTATGTTTCCAATAAGGGTTTTGTTGAAAAAGGGTGCACTTTGGCTTATCTCATCGGCCAGTTTGCGGGTATCCATAACCCAGCCGGTGTACAGGCTGGTGGTAAAGGCTACTATTACAATGAGCAGTTCGCCAAAAATGGCGTCCATAATGTCTAAAAAATCCCGCTTTAACCGTGCCGCCAAAAAAGGGTATCTGCATGTTGGTGAAGAAAGCAGAAGCTCCGCCCGAGAGGGCCGAGGGTATGCCAACGATAAAGGCCAGTATACCTATTACCCAGGCCGCATTTTTTCTTCTCCATTTCTTTTCGTCAATCAGATAGCTGGCAGGTACTTCAATCATGGAAATGGATGAGGTAAGGGCGGCAACACATAAAAGCAGAAAGAACAGGGCGCCAACAATATTGCCTCCCGAAGGTATGGAATTGAATACATCGGGCAGGACCTGAAAAACCAGGGCCGTTCCCTGAGCCGGATCTTTTCCAAATGCAAAAACGGCCGGGAAAATCATAAAACCTGCCAGCACGGCCACCAGGGTGTCCATTACGGCTACCCACAGCCCGCTGGTAACAATGTTTTCGTTTTTTGGCAGGTAGCTTCCATAGGTTATTAAAATGCCCCAGCCTACCGATAAGGAGAAAAATGCCTGGCCCAGCGCAGCGAGAATAACCTTGCTGGTTATTTTGCTGAAATCGGGGGTAAGATAGTATTTAACGCCTTCCATGGCACCCGGAAGCGTAAGGCTGCGCAGCATTACCGCAAACACCAGGATAAACAACAGGGGCATGAGCAGTTTGGAGGCACGCTCAATGCCTCCGGATATCCCTCCGAGCACAATTATTACGGTAACCAGCATAAAAAGTGCAAAGAGCGGAACAACATACCAGGCGGTGCTTATGAAAGTGTCAAAATCCTTGATGAAGTCGGTGAATTCGCTGATAATGTAGCCGATGGTCCAGCCGGCAATAACGCTGTAATAACTCAGCACAAAAAAGCTCACGCATAAGGCCAGCACTGCACCGGTAATGACCCAGAAACGGTTTCCGCCCGAATCGCGAAAGGCCCCGACTGCATTTTTACCGGTAAGCCTGCCCAGGGCAATTTCGTTGTAGATAAGGGGCAGCCCAATAAGCAGTACGCAAAGCATGTACACAAACAGAAAAGCGCCTCCGCCGTTCTGGCCGGTTACATACGGAAATCGCCAGATGTTGCCCAGCCCAACAGCCGAGCCGGCCGCTGCCATAATAAATCCTAAACGGGATCCCCATTGTCCTCTTGTTGACATGATGTATGGATTTTAGTGCTATGCGGGCGTGAAGATGAAGAATTCCTGCCACATGGCAAATGTTGATTTTAAAGATTAAGCTGCTGCTTTATAAGTGCCAAACCCTGTGTAAAAGTGTGGGGCGTGTAGCCCAGGTTGGTTTTTGCCTTGTTAATAATAAAACCAGTAATCAGCGGCCTTCTGGCAGGTTGCCGGAAGGTGGTGCTGTCGGCCGGGCTGATTAAAGTTTCATCCAGTGAAAAAAAGCGGGCCGTTTGCAGGGCAATATCGTATGGCGACATCAGTTCCTCACCCGATATGTGGTATATGCCAGTGGCCTGATGCTTTATGGCCAGGTAACAGCCCCGGGCAAGGTCTTCGGCCAAGGTAGGCGTTCGTTTTTGGTCGGTTACAACCTGTATGGGTTTTTTCTGTTCAAGACTTTGCTTTACCCATAACACAATGTTTGACCTGCCCAGGGGCCGGGCCACACCGTACACCAGTACCGTTCTGATAATGCACCAGTTTAAACCCGATTTCATTACGGCCTGCTCGGCCTGCAGTTTACTTTGGCCGTAAATATTTACCGGGTCGGGTTGGGCTGTTTCATCCAGCGGGCCGTGGTTTCCGTTGAAGATAAAATCGGTTGAAAGCTGGACAAATGCCGTGCCGGTTTGCCGGCAGGCCTGAAGCAATAATGCAACAGCATTGGTATTTATTTCGTAGCATGCATCAGGGTGTTGTTCGCACCAGTCAACCTGTGTAGCGGCTGCTGTGTTTATTACCACATCGGGTTGGGTTTCAGAGAACACCTGGTGTATTTCATTGGCGTTCGTAATATCCAACGGGTAAAATGTTGCACCGGTATCTGCCTGGTACAGGGGCTGGCGGGCAGTGGCAACGGTGCGTAATGCCGGGTCGGCTGCCAGCAGGCGTATTAGCTTTTGCCCGAGTAATCCGTTGGCACCGGTAACCAACACGGTTTTCATTGCAATAAATTATCTTTCCGGATAGGTATAGCCGTACAATTTCTCAATTTTGCTTTTGGGCATTTCTTCAACCGTAATGGTCATGGTAACGTCTACTACCGGACGGTTGCCGGGGCCGGTCAGAACGCCGGCAATCTTATCAATCACTTCCAGGCCGCTGATAACTTTGCCAAACACGGTATAATCTCCGTCCAGATGGGGTGCCCCTCCAACAGTGGTATAAGCTGTTTTTTTGGGCATCGGTAAGCGTAAACTTTTTGAAGTCCTTTTTTACCCGGGCAATCAGGGTATCGGATTGTTCAAAGAACGAATTGAGCCAGCCGGTGTCGCCTTCCTGTTGTTTGCGGATAATGGTTTCGCGCAATTCGGTAAATTCAGGACGGAACAGTATTTCATTCAGTGCGTTATTCTTGCGCTGATAGTTAATACCCTGTATCAGTTCATTCAGTTCTGTTTCTGAATATTTCCGCCCCTGCACAATGTAAAACTGGCTACCGCTGCTGGCTTTTGCAGGGTTTACCTGGTCGCCCAGGCGGGCCGCAGCCAGTGCTCCTCGTTCATGAAAATGGGCAGGCGTAAATTCGGCATCGATGGTATATCCGGGGCCTCCGTTGCCCAGGCTTTCACCGGCTTTGGCGTTTCTGGAGTTGGGATCTCCGCCCTGAATCATAAAGCCTTCAATTACACGGTGAAAAAGCAGGCTGTCGTAGAACTTTTCCCGAGCCAGTTTTATAAAGTTTTCTTTGTGCTTGGGCGTATCATCAAACAAAATGGCCACCATATTGCCGTGTGGTGTGTGAATGGTTACTACATAATCTTTTCCGCTTTTTTGTGCACAACCGGTGTACAGACAAAGGGAAGCCAGCAGGGTGGCGGTGAAGCAGGTTTTCATAAGGGCTGATTTTTAGCGGGCAAAAATAATCGAAATAGTTCAGGCATGCCCGGGGTTTTGCATAATATCAGCCAGTTGCACCGAAAGGCTCATAAAAATCATTTTGGCACTGCCGTTTCTTTCCAGGTAATAATCGGCCTGGTTAAGCAGGTGTACGGCTTTTTCAAAGGCAGGCACCGGCAGTATGCCCGAAAAGTTGTTTACAAATTCAAGTTCTCTGCTGCCAATACGGTGCAACGTACCGGCACCGCTAACGGCTATCAGCGATTCGCGCATGATGGTAAGCGCATAGCGGATAAACAGATGCTGGCTGAGCCGGTCCTGATTATGGAAGTCATCAGCCATTTGTACCAGTCTGGAAAAATCCTTTTTGTAGCAGCTTCGCAGCCACGTGGCAAGCATTTGGTGGGGGTTTTCGGCATCCTGTTCCAGAAGACGCAGCGCCAGGTTAAGGTTTCCATCGGCCAGACGCACCACTTCATCCGGGTTGGTTTCGGGATGTTTCTGCAGCAGGAAGGCTTTTAGCTCGTCAGCGCTGAGCAAGGGTATGTGAACATGTTGCGTGCGCGACAGAATGGTGGGCAGCAGGGCATCGGCCGCGTACGAGACAAGGATGAAATAGGTGTGGGCAGGAGGCTCTTCAAGAATTTTTAGCAGGGCGTTGGCTGCCGATGGGTGCATGCGTTCGGGGCACCAGATAATCATTACTTTGTATGCACTTTCAAAAGGTTTCAGGGCAAGGGCCCGTATTATCTGGCGGCTGTCTTCCCGCGATATATTCAGCTGTTTGTCTTCGCTGCCCAAAAAAGTTGTCCAGTCATCGGGCATATCGAAAGGCTGCTCCAGTAAAAAATTTCGCCAGGCTTTAAGGTTTTCGGCACGCAATTTCTCTTCCTCACCCGATTTTGGCGAAGGTGCCGGAAAGGCAAAATGGGTGTCGGGGTGAATGTACTTTAAGCTTTTAACACAGGCCGGGCAGGTGCCGCAGGCATCGTCTGTGCGCCGGGTGCAGTGCAGGTAGGTGCTCCAGGCCAATGCCATGGGTAATGCCAGGCACCCGGGTGCGCCGGCAAAAAGCTGGGCGTGGGGTATGTGCTTGTTGTTTATGGCGTTGCTGAGCAAAGCCTTTGTTTTTTGCAAACCGGGTATATCTGAAAACTTCATTTTCTTTCCCAGATTCGGTAAGGCGCAGTTTCGTTGAAAATGTGCGTCAGTATGCGGATGTCGTTGTCATCTGGTTTCCGGTTTCTTCTTTCCATTACCCGGGCCATGGTTTCCAGGGCTTTGTTAAGCTGGTAGGTGGTAAAGCCACCGGCACCACCCCAGCTGAACGAAGGAATAAAATTGCGCGGAAAACCATCGCCAAAAATGTTGGCCGAAACGCCCGCCACGGTGCCGGTGTTGAACATGGTGTTAATACCGCATTTGCTGTGGTCGCCCATCATCAGGCCGCAAAACTGAAGGCCCGTGCTTACAAAGCCGCCTTTGGCGTAGTTCCAAAGCTTTACGGGCTCGTAATTGTTTTTCAGATTCGAGGTGTTGGTGTCAGCACCCAGGTTGCACCATTCGCCAATTACCGAATGGCCCAGAAATCCATCGTGTGCCTTATTGCTGAATCCCAAAATAACCGAGGTGCTTACCTCGCCACCCACTTTGCAATACGGGCCAATGGCGACATCGCCCCGCATTTTGGCGCCCATGTTAACATGCGATCCTTCGCATAGAGCAAAGGGGCCTTTAATCAGTGCGCCTTCCTGCACCACGGTGTTTTTGCCCAGGTAAATGGGGCCCTCTTCGGCATTCAGCACCGCGGCCCTGAGTTGTACACCTTCTTCCAGAAAAATTTGGTTTGCACCGTACACCCGCGTATGGGGGTCGGTAACCGGTGCGGAAGTACGGTTTGCCGTAAGCCGGTTAAAATCTTTTCTTATTTCGGCACCATTATGTTGAAAGATTTTCCACGGCTGATCAATTACCGTTACTGTACGAGGATATTCGCGGTAACTTATGGGGTTTTCTTTTTCCGAAGCCGCCCGGAAAACCAGCACCCGTCCCTGCCAGGTTAAGCCTTCGCCCGGTTTTAAATTGCCAGCGCAGCTCACCAGCTCTTCATCGGGGCAAACCGAGCCGTCAATAAAAAGATTATCGTGGGTGCGGTTGCACGGAAATTTATCCTGAAGGTAGCCTTCGGTTAGCCAGCTAACGCTGCCGCCCAGGTGGAGTTGCCATTTTTCTGCAATGGTAAGAACGCCAATGCGCAGCGCCCCTATGGGCCGGGTATAGGTAAAGGGCAACAGGTTAAGCCGCACGGCCGGGTCATCGAACAGGATAACGTTCATGCGGTAAAGATAATCAGGCAGGGGAGGCAGTAAAAAGAAAAACCACGCCCGGGGCGTGGTTTTAAGAAGAAGAAGTAATTAAGCTTTTTTCTTTTGGTATTTCTTCTGGAATTTCTCCACCCGGCCGGCCGTGTCAACATAAATTTTCTTGCCGGTAAAGAACGGATGGGAAGCCGAGCTTACTTCTACCTTAATGAGGGGATATTCCTTGCCGTCTTCCCACTTTATTTTCTCCTTCGAAGTAAGGGTGGAGCGGGTAAGGAATTTGTAATCGCTGGCCGTATCGTGAAAAACCACTTCGTGGTAATCGGGATGGATGTCCTTTTTCATGCTGTGCGTACCGGTTTTAAAAAGGACTGCAAAGATAAGGAGCAGCGGGGTAAATTCAAGCTGGTGCCCTGGTTTTTTAAGATTATCTGTATTTTGCCCCGAATAAGGCTTTTTCAATGCGTGCGAGGCTGTTGCTGTTTTTGGTTTTGCCCGCTCTGGCGCGGGCTCAGGGTACTTTTGCCCCCCTGAATGAGACCTATTACCACCAGCTGGAACGCTACGAAATCAAGGCGGGCAGGGTGCTTACCCCTTTGTTTACGGCTGTAAAACCCTACAGGCGGTCGGCCATAGCTGCCTATCTTGATTCCGCCCGGGCAGGTTTTACTTCGGCAGCCGACCGGTTTAACCTTCAGTATTTCAGAAACGATAACCGGGAATGGACAGGCGAAACACACACCCGGCAGCAGGCATTTTTAAAATATTTTTACCGCGTTCCTGCCGATTTCTACCATGTAGACGAAGAGGGTTTCGACCTGCACGTTAACCCGGTAATTCATCTGGGTGCCGGAAAAGATTCTCGCCTCTCCGATATGCTTTTTGTAAACACGCGGGGCGTTGAAGTGCGGGGCATGGTTGATAAAAAGGTGGGTTTTTATGCATTTGTTTCAGAAAACCAGATGCGCCTGCCGGCCTATGTAGTTGATTACGTAAATGACAGCACATCCTTTCATCCTGTTATTCCGCATGAAGGATTCTGGAAAGTATATAAAAACAACAAGGGCTATGATTTTTTGCATGCCCGCGGGCATATAAGCTTTGCAGCAACCCGCCATATTCAGATTGCCTTTGGGCACGACCGCTTTTTTACCGGCAACGGCTACCGTTCGCTTATCTGGTCCGACTTCGCGCCTCCGGCTCTTTTTTTAAGGGGCGATGTGCAGGTGTGGAAACTTAACTACCAGTTTGCTAGCTATCAAATGACAGGCACCGTAAGCGGTTCTTCCGGGGGCCTGCGTGCGGTAACCGGAGGCTATCCGCAGAAATTCGTAGCGTACCATCACCTGCATATAAACATAGGTAAACGCCTTACGGTGGGTTTGTTCGAATCGGTAGTATTTAACGCCAACGACTCCACGGGCCGGTCGCCCCTGCGGCTGGATTATTTTAATCCGGTAATTTTTTACCGGGCCATTGAACAACAAAACGGCAGCAGCGACAATGTGTTGGTGGGAATGGATATCAAGTGGAATGCATGCAGGAAAATTCAGCTATACGGTCAGTTTCTTCTCGATGAGCTGATTGTTGAAAATCTCCGTGCCGGCAACGGGTGGTGGGGCAACAAGTTTGCTGTGCAGGCGGGAACAAAGTATATCGATGCTTTTGGGATTGATAACCTTGATCTGCAGGCAGAGGTAAACGTGGTACGTCCCTATACCTATTCGCATAATACGTTATATGGTAGTTATTCCCATTACCGGCAGTCGCTGGCGCATCCGCTGGGCGCCAACTTTTACGAGGTGGCAGGCCTGTTAAAATACCAGCCGCTGGGCAGGCTGTTCATTTCGGCTAAACTTGTACACACCGTTACGGGCCGGGATAACAGTTCTTCGAATTTCGGTGGAGACATACTGAAGGACAACCGCACCCGCTCGCAGGACTACGGCAACAAACTGGCGCAAGGTTACCGCAACACCATAAGGCTGGGCAGTTTTTCGGCCTCTTGGCAGCTGGCTCATAACCTGTTTATTGATGCCCTGTTTACCGTGCGCAGCAGCAGGTCAGATCAACCCTTCTTTAATCATAATTCCAGCATAACTTCTGTAGCTTTGCGGTGGAATATACCGCAACGGCTTTACGAATTTTAATTTATAAATGAGCATTTATTTCCGCATTTTACGCTTTTCGCCCCACCTGGTTCCCCAGCTGGTTAAGTTTTTTGTATTTTCATTTCTGGGCGTGGTGTTCAGTGCTGCCTACCTGGGGCTTATTATGCCCATGCTCGAAGTGCTGTTCAATCAGGCCGCGACCGGCACCTTGCCTGCACCACCTGAACCTTCTTTTTCCACTGCCTACTTTACGGCATGGTTTAAATACCGTTTTGCGCTTATTATCTTCCAACAGGGTCCGGTGGCTGCCTTGCTGTGGGTTTGTATACTCATCGTTATATGCGTATTTCTGGCTAATCTCTTCCGGTACATGGAGCGCATGGTGGCCTCGCGCCTGCGGCTGGATATTGCTGATGAATATGCGGCTCAGGCTTTATGAAAACATAACCCGGCTGCACCTTGGCTTTTTTAATGAACAGCGCCGGGGCGACATGCTTTCGCGCTTTACCAACGATATGGCCGAAGTGGAAAACACGGTTGTAAACAGCCTGAAAAGCGTGTTAAAAGAACCGCTCACCATTGTGGTGTATTTTGCCGTACTTTTTGCCATATCGGCCAAGCTTACCCTGTTTACGCTTGTTCTATTACCGGTAACCGGTGCTGTGGTGGCAGAAATAATAAAAAGACTGCGGGCACGGGCACAGCAAAGTCAGGAAGCCATGGGGCGCATTGTGAACCTGCTGGATGAAACCTTCAGCGGCATGCGTGTAATTAAAGCCTTTAACGCACGCAGTTTTTTGCTCGGCAAAATGAACGATGAGCTGAAGTTTCACCGGAAGGTTAACCTGTCGTTATCCAGAAAAAACGAACTGTCATCACCGTTGTCGGAATTTCTGGGCGTTATTATTGTAGCGGCCATTATGTACTATGGAGGCAAACTGGTGCTGGGCGGAAATGAAATGCAGCCGCAGGTGTTTATGGGTTACCTGGCATTCTATGCCTCCATGATTCAGCCGGCCAAAAACTTTTCGAACGGCATTACCTCGTTGCAGAAAGGAACCGTTGCCGCCAGGCGCATTTTTGAATTTATGGATACCCGGCCCGCCATTACCTCGCCACCCGATGCCAGGCGAATAAAGGAATTTACAACGGCAATTGAATTTCGCAATGTTAGCTTTTCGTATAACCACAGGCCGGTTTTAAAGCACATCAATCTGAAAATCGAAAAAGGCAAAACAATAGCCCTGGTTGGGCCTTCGGGGGGAGGCAAATCAACACTGGCCGATTTGATACCGCGTTTTTACGATCCTGTTGAAGGTGAAGTGCTGCTGGACGGACTACCACTGCCCCAATACCACCTCGATGACCTGCGCAGCCTGATGGGCATTGTTACACAGGAACCTATACTGTTTAACGACACCATCTACAACAACATAGCATTTGGGTTGCCCCATGTTGGCGAGGAAGAAGTGCAGCAGGCTGCCCGCATAGCCAATGCGCATGATTTTATTATGCAAACCGAAAAAGGATACCAAACGCTTATAGGCGACCGCGGCCTTAAACTGTCTGGCGGGCAACGCCAGCGCCTGGCCATTGCCCGCGCGGTGCTCAAAAACCCGCCCATCCTTATCCTCGATGAAGCCACATCGGCCCTTGATTCGGAGTCTGAACGCCAGGTACAGGATGCCCTGATGCGGCTCATGAAAAACCGCACTTCGGTGGTTATAGCCCACCGTTTAAGTACCATACAGCATGCCGATGAAATAGTGGTTATTCAGGATGGTACCATTGCCGAACGCGGCCGCCACCCCGACCTGATTCAACGCAATGGATTGTACCGCAAACTAACCGAGATGCAGAAAACCTGAAAAATTTTATTTTTACGTAACGACAAAAAGATTAAGTTTGCCTGCCAGGTTTATTCTCCCGAATGATGAAAAAAAACAGGCTGATTTTCTACAGTATATTTGGTGCACTGCACCTGTTTATATTTTTCTTCAGCCTGTTTATGGACAGCCAGAAAGAAAACTTTCAGTTTCTTATACAGATGCAGGGCCGCATATGGATGCTTAAATACGGGTCGCTTATTCTTCTTATTTTATTTTCTGTAAACCTGCTGCTGCACTACCGCGATAACCGCCGGAATGAACAGGAGAAAAAAGAACTTCTTAAAGAACTTAATAACCTGAAAGCCAGATTATACGATCTGGAACAGGAAGCCAGAAAAAATCAGCAAAGCGGTACTGCATCCGGATAACTGCCTATGGATACCCGTCATTTAATACTTACCGAGCTGCAACAGGCAGCAACGGTGCTGGATAATTTTCTTAAAGAACCCGGCAACTACCTGCGCATAGATGAGGCTGCACGCCTTATGGTAAATTCCATTAACCGTGGAGGTAAAATTATCGCTTGCGGTAACGGGGGTTCGCACTGCGTGGCCATGCACTTTGCTGAAGAGCTAACCGGTCGTTATCACGAAGCACGCAAGCCCGTGCCGGCCATCTCCATATCCGATTCCGGCCACATTACCTGCGTGGGCAATGAGTACGGTTTTGACCACATCTTCTCCAGATACGTGGATGCCCTGGGCAGCACGAACGATGTGTTGCTTGCGGTAAGCACCAGCGGCAACTCGCCAAATGTGATAAACGCAGCTATTGCTGCGCAAAAAAAAGGCATGAAGGTGGTGGCCCTGACCGGCAAAAACGGAGGCAAGCTGGCCGGGCATGCCGATGTGGAAGTAAGGGTGCCGCATTTCGGCTATGCCGACCGGATTCATGAAATCCATTACAAAATCGTGCACATACTCATACTTCTCATCGAAAAACAGGCATAACATGCTGGCCAAAACCTACGGCTGTGCGGTTTATGGCGTAGAAGCACGCAAAATTACCATTGAGGTAAACGTGGGCCAGGGCCTTAAATTTCACCTCAGCGGTTTGCCCGATTCGGCAGTAAAAGAAAGCGAACACCGCGTTGAATCGGCCATCAAGCAATTTCGATTTTTTATGCCCCGCGAAAAAACCGTGGTAAACCTGGCCCCGGCCGACATCCGCAAAGAAGGCTCTGCATACGATCTGCCCATTGCCCTGTGCATTCTTCGCGCCAGTGGCCAGATAGAAACCAGCCGGCTGGAGGAGTTTGTCATTATGGGCGAACTGGCGCTCGATGGCACCCTGCGCCCCATAAAGGGCGTGCTGCCAATTGCCATACAGGCGCGGCGCGAAGGTTTTAAAGGTATAATTATCCCGGCCGATAACGCCCGCGAAGCAGCCATAGTGCCCGACCTGGATGTGTACGGGATGGAAAACCTTAAACAGGCTGTTGACTTTCTTACCGGAACAGAAACCCCGGGCCCTGTTAAAATAAACATTAATGAAGTATTTTCCAGCCAGATAAATGACTACGACATTGATTTTAAAGACGTACAGGGGCAGGATACCATTAAGCGTGCCATGGAAATTGCCGCAGCCGGAGGCCATAACGTGATCATGATTGGTCCGCCAGGTGCCGGTAAAACCATGTTGGCCAAAAGGCTGCCCACCATTTTGCCCCCGCTTACCCTTGAAGAGGCCCTCGAAACCACCAAAATTCATTCCGTTGCGGGCAGGCTGGGACGCAACGCCTCGCTGCTGGCCACCCGCCCTTTCCGCGCACCCCACCATACCATATCCGATGTGGCGCTGGTAGGCGGTGGAGGCAACCCCCAGCCGGGCGAAATATCGCTTGCCCATAATGGGGTGTTGTTTTTAGACGAACTGCCCGAGTTTAAGCGCACCGTGCTGGAAGTAATGCGGCAACCTATGGAAGACCGAAAAGTTACCATCTCCAGGGCCAAAGTTTCAATTGATTACCCCGCCAACTTTATGCTGGTGGCCAGCATGAATCCCTGCCCCTGTGGTTATTATAATCATCCGGAAAAGGAGTGCGTATGCGCACCGGGCGTGGTGCAACGCTACCTGAGCCGCATAAGCGGCCCGCTGCTGGACCGCATCGACTTGCACGTGGAGGTGGTGCCCGTAAGTTTCGATGAAATGACAGCCAACCGCAAGGCCGAGTCCAGCGCAGAAATCCGATCCCGTGTGGTGCAGGCCCGCTCCCGGCAAACCAAACGCTTTGCCGGCCACCCCAGCATTTACTGCAACGCCATGATGCCCTCCAACATGGTAAAAGAAATCTGCAGCATTTCTGCAGAGGGCAGAAGCCTGCTAAAAAATGCCATGGAAAGGCTGGGCCTTTCGGCCCGCGCCTACGACCGCATACTGAAGGTTTCGCGCACCATTGCCGACCTGGCCGGTAGCGATGAGATTACAACCGAACACCTGGCCGAGGCCATTCAGTACCGCAGCCTCGACCGCGAAGGCTGGGCCGGATAGGCCGGAAGCAATTAGCTGTTATCCAACTCCTTCACCGTGCCGGCTGTTGAACTCTGGCAACTGCCTTTATATGGCGCCAGGCGCTTTCAGCGAGCGTTGCCTTCGCGCTTCAAACACCACCACGGCTGCCGATACCGATACGTTCAGCGAATCGGCCCTGCCCTGCATAGGAATAATAATATTGGCATCGGCCTGTGCTATCCACTCACCCGAAACCCCCGTAGCTTCGGCCCCCAAAACAATGGCACAGGGTTGGGTAAAATCAGCATCGGTATAGGGAATGGAGGCTTCCAGCCAGGTGCAATATATGCGGCAACCCTTTTGGCGCAGCCACGCAATGGTTTCGGTGGCAGTGGCCATGGCCATAGGAAGGGTAAACACGCAACCCAAACTGGAACGAATTACGTTTGGGTTGTAAAAATCGGTTTTGGCATCGCAGCAAATTACCGCATCAACCCCGGCTGCATCGGCCGTGCGCAATATTGCCCCCAGGTTTCCGGGCTTTTCTATGCGATCCAGTATAACCAACAGCGGGTTTGCTGATAAAGCCAGGTTTTCAAGCCGGTGTACTTTCATCCCGGCTATGGCTACTACTCCGCCCGAGTTGCCCCGAACCGCTATTTTCTCAAATACCTGCCGGCTAACGCGTACCAGAAATTTGGCGTTTGGCTGCAGGCTTTCCAGCTCCGCGCGGCTTATCAGTTCTTCGCAATAAAAAATATTGCCTACCTGGTACCCTGCCTGAAGCGCCAGGGCAATTTCCTTCCTTCCCTCAATTACAAAAAGCTGTTGCCTTTTTCGTTCGCGCGGCTTTTCCAGCGCCAGCAGGCTTTTTATTTTCGGATTTTGAATGCTGGTAATAAGCCCGTCCGATTTCATCGGCACAATCTTTTTAACTTGCGCAAGTTGCTAAAATAAACCTTACCCTGCACTTGACCTGCAAACTGCTACACCCTGCCGCATGGCAGGATTACGAACTGATCGATTCCGGTGGGGGCGAAAAGCTGGAACGCTTTGGCCCTTACATGCTCATCCGGCCCGAACCTCAGGCCGTGTGGAGCAAAGCACTTTCAGAAAAACAGTGGCTTACAATGGCCCATGCCCGCTTTCAGCGCGAGCAGAAAGACCGCTTCCGTTTTACCGATGAAGTTAAAGGCGGATGGAAGCGACTTAAAAACATACCGGAAAGCTGGAATATTTCCTATGCCCATAACAAATTTTCGCTTGTGCTCCGCCTGGCCCTTACGGGATTTGGCCATGTGGGCGTATTCCCCGAACAGGGCGAAAACTGGAATTTCATCCACCAAACGCTTTCGGAATTTAATGCTTCTGGTATGCGCGTACTCAACCTCTTTGCCTACACCGGTGCCGCCTCTATGGTGGCGCGCATGGCCGGAGCCGAAGTAACGCATGTGGATGCGTCAAGGCCGGGACTTAACTGGGCCAATCAGAATATGCAGCTTAACCAACTTACCGACATCCGGTGGGTACATGAAGACGCCTTCAGGTTTGTAAGGCGCGAAGTAAAACGGGGCAGAAAATACAACGGTATTATAATGGACCCCCCGCCTTACGGACGCGGGCCGCATGGCGAGAAGTGGACACTGCATGAACAACTTGACGAGCTGGTAAGGCTGTGCAGTGAACTGCTTGAGCCGAAAAACTATTTCTTCATTCTTAATATGTACGCTGCCGGCCTGCCGGCGCTGGCCGGATTAAACGTTGTCCGAACCTATTTAAACACCACCGATGCGGAGTGGGGTGAGTTTTTTCTGAAGAGCCGCAATCAGCGCCACCTGCCCATGGGAACCTTTGTGCGGTTAAAGGGGTAAATGTTTGGTGTAAACATCTGAAAGCATATGCCGTGTGGTACATTTTATCTTAACGGCTAATGCCTATCTTTGCGCCTTCTTTTTACAAAACCCCCGCTTTTAAAGGAATTAGCCTTGTATGGACGTAAATAAAATCAGAAACGTAGCCATTATTGCCCACGTTGACCACGGCAAAACCACACTGGTAGATAAAATGCTGCTGGCCGGCCGCCTGTTCAAAGATCATGAAAACCCGGGCGAGCTGATTATGGACAGCAACGAACTGGAGCGCGAGCGCGGCATAACCATCCTGGCTAAAAACGTTTCGGTTCGGTACAAAGATTACAAAATAAACATCATTGACACACCCGGCCACTCTGATTTTGGCGGTGAGGTAGAACGGGTGCTCAACATGGCCGATGGATGCCTGCTGCTGGTTGATGCCTTCGAAGGACCCATGCCGCAAACCCGGTTTGTGCTGCAAAAGGCTCTGCAACTGGGCCTGAAGCCCATAGTGGTAATCAATAAGGTGGATAAGAAAAACTGCACGCCCGATCTGGTACATGAGCAGGTGTTTGATTTAATGTTTGCCCTTGATGCCAGCGAAGAACAACTGGACTTTCCTGTGTTTTACGGATCGGCCAAGCAGGGCTGGATGAGTACCGACTGGCGGCAGCCCACCCAGGATATAACCCCCCTGCTGGAAGGCATTATTGAGTACATACCCGCCCCGAAAATGGAGCAGGGCACCGTACAAACGCTTATCACCTCGCTGGAGTATTCATCCTACATAGGCCGGGTAGCCATTGGGCGGATGCACCGCGGCGTGCTGCGCAGCGGTCAGCCCGTGGCCCTGGTAAAACGCGACAGCAAAGCGGTGGTAAAAACACGCATCAAGGAATTGTATGTATTTGAAGGCTTTGAAAAGCAAAAAGTAGAAGAGGTGCGTTCGGGCGAAATCTGCGCCATGGTGGGCCTGGAGGGGTTTGAAATAGGCGATACCGTAGCCGACCCCGAACACCCCGAAGCACTAAAGTCTATTGCCATTGACGAACCCACCATGAGCATGTTGTTTACCATAAACAACTCGCCCTTTTTCGGTAAGGAAGGCAAATATGTTACCTCCCGCCACATTAAAGAACGCCTCGACCGCGAGCTGGAAAAAAACCTGGCGCTGCGCGTAGGCGATTCCGGATCGGCCGACAGCTTTGTGGTTTACGGGCGAGGTGTACTGCACCTTTCTGTACTTATAGAAACCATGCGCAGAGAAGGGTATGAACTGCAAATCGGTCAGCCCCAGGTAATCATGAAAGAAATAAACGGTGTAAAATGCGAACCCGTAGAAGAGCTAACCATTGATATTCCCGAGGCCGATGCCGGCAAAGCCATCGAAACCGTATCGGTGCGAAAAGGAGAGATGATTAACATGGAGCCCAAAGGCGACCGCATGCTGCTTAAATTCATCATCCCTTCGCGCGGTATTATTGGCCTGCGCAACTACCTGTTAAATGCAACAGCCGGTGAAGCCATCGTAACCCATCGCTTTAAGGAATATCAGCCCTGGAAAGGCGAAATACCCGGGCGCATTAATGGCTCGCTCATTGCCATGGAAGAAGGCGAAGCAATAGCCTACAGCCTTCACAACTTGCAGGATCGCGGCAAGTTTTTTATCGAGCCGGGCGACCCCGTGTACGAAGGCCAGGTAATTGGCGAACACAACCGGTCGGGCGACCTGGTGGTGAACGTTACCAAAACCAAAAAACTTACCAACATACGCGCTGCCGGAGCCGATGAAAAAATGCGCATTGCACCGGCACTAAAGTTTACGCTCGAAGAAGCCCTGGAATACATTCAGGCCGATGAATACGTTGAGGTAACACCCAAATCCATCCGCCTGCGTAAAATTCTCCTCAAGGAAAGCGACCGCAGAAGAAACAGTAAATCATGAGAGTTACAATAATTATTTTTTTGGCCATGGTTTCGGCCTGTCTGGGTGCGCAACCTGCTTATAAGTGGAGCAAAACCGAAGCGCTTGCCGACACCCTGCTGAACCGCAACCAGGTGTTCGATGCCATTAAACTGTATACCAGGGTCATACGCCTGCAGCAAAAACAAAAATTTACCGGCAAATCGGTTGTTCGGTTTAAACGGGCACTTTGCTATTACTATACGGCCTCCTTTAACGAAGCCATTGCCGACCTGAATATCTTTATTGCCGAAAACCCCGAATATCCGCGGGCACGCCTGCTGAGGGCCTATGTGTATCGCGAACTGAATGAACCGGAAAAGCAGCTTCAAGACCTGACAGTGGTTCTTGACGATGACCCTTACAATGTCGATCTGGCTAAATGGTACGCCAGTATCCTGCTGGAAGTTGAAAATGCCGGAGAAGCCCTCCGCATGCTACAGGCCCTGCAGTTGATGTTTAACGATGAAGAGGTGGAAACCAACCTGGGAATAGCTTATTATTACCTTAACAATCCGGATTCGGCCCTGCATCATTTCAATGAAGCCATCTTTATTAACGGAGGTTATTTTCCGGCCTATCGCCACGCTGCCCTGTTATGCCAGGAGCAGCAACAATACCTGCAATCGCTGGAATACCTTAACCTGGCTTTGCTTCTGGATCCCGATAATCCCGAGTTGCTGATGTATGCAGGCATAGCCCTGGCCGAAACCGGCCATCGCGATAAGGCCTGCAATTACCTGAACAGGGCTTTTTATGCCGGTTTCGCAAAGGCAAAAAACCACCTGGAACGTTATTGTTACCAGGCTGACGACTAACCCCTTACAACTATTCCGTATGCGTAAGTTTGCCGGGCTACGCGGCACTGCTATTTTTGCACATGCCCGATCAGATTCTTATTCTGGATTTAGGCTCGCAATACACCCAGCTTATTGCCCGCAGGGTGCGCGAGCTGAACGTGTACTGCGAAATTCATCCCTACTATGCTGTTCCGGTGCTCACCCCCGCGGTAAAAGGCATAATCCTGTCGGGCAGCCCCTGCTCGGTTCGCGACGCCAACGCCCCCGATATCAACCTCGAGCAGTTTGGCAACCGGCCGGTGCTGGGTATTTGCTACGGTGCGCAACTTATTGCCCATAAACACAAAGGAGAGGTGCGTGGGGCCCATGCCCGCGAATACGGCCGCGCTCACCTTACCCGCATAGACCACCACAACGAACTGCTCAAGGAAATTCCGCTCGATACGCAGGTATGGATGTCGCATGCCGATACCATTACCCGGTTACCCGGTGATTTCGACATTATTGCCAGCACCGAATCGGTTGAAGTGGCCGCCTACCGCATTCGCGGAAAAAACATTTACGGCATCCAGTTTCATCCCGAAGTTACCCATACTGCCGAAGGTAAAAACCTGCTTCGCAATTTTGTGGTGCACATATGTGGTTGTGCGCAGGACTGGACCCCCGATCAGTTTATTGAATCAGCTGTGGCTGCCCTTAAAAACCAGCTGGGCACCGATAAAGTGGTAATGGCCCTTTCGGGCGGAGTCGATTCAACGGTTGCAGCCGTGCTTATCCATCAGGCAGTGGGCAAAAACCTGCATTGCATATTTGTTGATAACGGCCTGCTGCGCAAAAATGAATTTGCCCAGGTGCTGCAGTCGTACGAGGGCATGGGCCTGAATGTTAAAGGCGTGGATGCGCGCCTGAAATTCTACCAGGCCCTTAAAGGCCTTACCGACCCCGAAGCCAAACGAAAGGCCATAGGTAAAACTTTTATAGAAGTATTCGATGCCGAGGCCCATAGCATAAAAGATGTGAAGTGGCTGGGGCAGGGAACCATTTACCCCGATGTAATCGAATCGGTATCGGTTAAAGGACCTTCGGCCACCATCAAATCGCACCACAACGTGGGCGGACTACCGGAAAAAATGAAAATGCAGGTGGTTGAGCCGCTAAAAACCTTGTTTAAAGACGAAGTGCGCGAGGTGGGCAAAACCCTGGGCATCGACCCCGCCATTCTGGGACGGCACCCGTTTCCGGGACCCGGCCTGGGCATTCGCATACTGGGCGAAGTAAACGAACAAAAAGTATTGCTGCTGCAGGAAGCCGATGCCATATTTATACGTGGTTTAAAAGAACGCCAGCTGTACGACAAAGTGTGGCAGGCCGGTGCCGTTTTGCTTCCCGTACATGCCGTGGGCGTGATGGGAGACGAACGCACCTACGAACAGGTAGTGGCCCTGCGGGCCGTTACCAGCACCGATGGCATGACGGCCGACTGGGCGCACCTGCCATACGATTTTCTGGCAGCCATATCGAATGAAATCATTAATAAAGTAAAAGGCATTAACCGGGTGGTGTACGACATCAGCTCAAAACCCCCCGCAACCATAGAGTGGGAATAATGCGTACGCTTATGCACATAAACCGGATTATCGTTCTGTTGCTTCTGTCAGCGGCCGCCTGGGCGCAGCCGGCACAGCAAAAATATATCAACGCCAAAACCTTGTTTAAGGAAGGCAAATACAACCTTGCACAGGAAGCGTTCAGGCAGCTTATTCCATACAGCCAGGATAATCCGTTTTCGCAATACGCATCTTTTTACTATGCGCTGAGCGCCTACCACCAGGGTTACCGGGCCGTAGCCCGCAATATGCTGCTGCAAATAAGGGAGCTGTATCCGGCCTGGAAACAGATGGATGAAGTAAACCTGTGGTTGGCCAGAATTTATTTCGATGAAAAAGCCTGGTTTCAGGGCATGCAGGCGCTAACCGAAATTAAAGGAAAGGAAATTCAAAAGTTTAAAGAAACACTTAAAGCAGAAGCATTATCAGGGCTAAACGACCTGCAAACACTTAAATTACTTTACGAAAAATACCCTGCCGATGAAACGGTAGCCCGCATGCTTGCCCGTGGGTTGGGCAACTCAAACGCACCGGCCGATATGCAGCTGCTCGCTGCCCTTGCAGAAAAATTCGGATGGAAAAAATCAGAATTTGCTCAGCAGGCTCTGCCCATCGTAAAAAAACCTGTCTATTCCGTTGCCCTGCTTTTTCCGTTTCTTGCCTCCTCGCTTGAGCCTACACCTCTGCGCAAACGCAATCAGTTTGTGCTGGACCTTTACGAAGGCATGAAAATGGCTGTCGATTCGCTGGCTCACCTGGGTGTGCGGATAAGCCTGCGCGCCTACGACACCGACAGAAACCCGGAAACCGTAAAACAACTGCTCGAAACCGAAGAACTGAAGGCAGCCGACCTGATTATCGGGCCGCTTTTTCAGGAAGAAAATGCGCCTGCCCAGAAGTTCTCAGCCACATACCGCATCAACCTGTTCAACCCGGTAACCTTTAATTACGATGTGGTCCAGTCCAATCCCTACGGCTATCTGTTTCAGCCCTCGCTGGAAATTATTGGCCGGGAATCGGCAGCTTTTCTCAACGCCTACCTTCCCACGCACAAAAAGAAATGCATGCTGATAATGGGCGATACGCGGCGCGACTCGGTGCTGGCCGCTGCCTTTCTGCTAAAGGCCAGAGAAACCAATTTGCGCATCGTGCAGATTGAACGGGTAAACCGCAACGAATCCGGCCGTATTCTTTCGGTTCTTGCCACACCTACCGAGTTCGATGAGTTTAAATATCCCATCCAGTTTACATTACCCAAAGACAGCTTGAACTGCATATTTGTTACTTCTGAAGATCCCCTTATTTATACCAAGGTCATTTCCAGTGTGGAAACCAGAAAAGACTCCATAACCGTTCTGGGTTCAGAGGCCTGGCTGGACCAAACGGCTGTTGAATTTGCCAAATACCAGCAGCTGGGGGTTGTGCTGTATGCGCCCAACTTCACTCCGTTTGCCAACCGGGTTGTGCAGCAGTTTCGTAAAAGGTACATCCGGCTGCACGGGCGGTCGTCAGCTTCAGCCCCGTACACCGATTATGCCCGCATTGGCTTTGAGTTTATGTTCTTTGCAGGAAGGCTTCTGCAGGAAGGAGGAGTTTACTTTCAGCAGCATTTAAATGAAAATAAAGTAAACACAGTGTTTGGAAGGGAAGTGCTTTACTCGGGTGGCTACCGCAGCAGTCAGATAGTTCCTTTTATAAAATTCAGCAATGGTGAATTGTTCAACATAACGTACCGAAATCCATAGCCATGTTTTCTGTTATCAAACAAAACAAATGGGTACTGGCAGTTATTGCGCTGGTGTGTGCGCTTATAACGGGCCTTTCGGGTTACTCATTCAGAATTACGCAACGGGCAACCGCGCTTACCCTCTGGTCGGCCGGGCGGCTTGCCGATTTGGAACAGGTGTGGGCGGCCTTTAATAAGGCCGATGCACTGTCGCTGAATGAGGCCCGCACGCGTGCGGTGAACCTGGACCAGGAGCTGGAAAAAGCCCATTCAGGCCTGTCGGACCTGGAACTGAGCGAAGAATTGATTTTTGCCATCAAAATGTGGCAGATGCCCGTGTCGCGCATCCGGCAGCTGCTCGAACAAACAACCGATGAAACCGTAAGGCTGCAGATTTCGGACCTCTTTGCGGCAGCCCAGCTCGAAGCTAACAGGCTTTTAGAGGCATCTGAAAAAGAAGCAGGCCGCCTGCAGGCCCGAGCCCGCACAGCCCGTTCGGCAGCCCTGTGGCTTACCCTGCTGGCAGGCGCGGGTTCCATCATTGCCCTGCTCGTCTTGCAGAAGCGCTATGCAGCAAAAGAAAAACAACTGCACGACACCCTCAGGCAGGAGTCGCTGCGAAACGAAATGCTTACAGGTTTTATAGAGGCCGTATCATCAGGCAATTACCAGGTAGAGCTCAGGGGCTCGCACGACCCCGTGCTGGCTGAAAGACTGCAAAACATGCGCGACAAACTGCGCACCAGCGCAGAAGAAGAGGCCCGCAGAAACCGGGCCGCCAACGGCCTGGCACAAATTGGCGAAATTTTACGGTCAACCCATAACGCTGCCGAACTGCACGACCGCATCATAAAATTTGTGGTAACCTTTACCAAAAGCAACCAGGGCGGACTGTTTTTGCTGCGGGAAGATCCGGGAAGCAAAGAGCCTTACCTGGAACTCGTTTCGGCCTATGCCTACGAAAGAAAAAAATTTATTACCAAACGGGTGGATGTGGGCCAGGGGCTGGTTGGCCAGTGCTTCCTCGAAGGGCAACGCATTTTTATGGCCAAAGTGCCGGAACAGTACATTCACATTACCTCGGGGCTGGGCGAAGCCAACCCCAGGTGCGTATTGCTGGTGCCTTTAAAAACCGAAGACACGGTTATGGGCGTAATGGAACTGGCCACCTTTAACACGTACGATGAACACGAAATTGAACTTATTGAAAAATTTGCCGGCAGCATAGCTTCAACCCTGGCCAACGTGCAAATCAACGAAAATACACGGATTTTGCTGGAGCAAACCCAGCAACAGGCCGAAGAAATGCGAGCACAGGAAGAAGAAATGCGGCAAAATATGGAAGAACTGGCCGCTACGCAGGAAGAGATGGCCCGCAAGGAACAGGAGTACATAAGGCGCATCCGTGAGCTGGAAGAACAACTCGGCATACGGTCGGCAACCCCCGAAACCCTGCAAAATCGGTAATAATCATACATCGGTCAGTTACAACAGGTTACAATTCTGCCCTGAAACCGATAATTTCATTATTTTTACAAACCTTATTTAGGGTATGAACCGCATTGGCCAATTTTTACTTTTTACCCTGCTGCTGCCCCATGCATTGCTGGCGCAGGGCGAACGGAAGGATAAAACTGCCGTTACCTACGAGGAGATTTATGACGAGCCCTACTCGGTAAACAAACTGTTCGTTCACCTGCAGCCCTTTTATGGCGAACTGTTTGCCACCAATGTCAACGCCGGCTTTGGAATGGAGGCGCAGTACTACCTGCAGGATAAGGTTGACTTCAAGGCGCACTTCCGTAAAACCTACAGCCAGAAGTTTTATGATTTTACACGCGACCTGGCCGCCAAAACTTCTGATACCGACAACGACATTCAGATATTTAACTACTACGAGTTTGGCCTGAACTGGCATGTGCGCGACTTTGATGAAAGCTCAAAAACAAAAATGTTTCTGTACCGCAATAGCTACAAAGGAAACAAATGGGCAGCACGGGTACCGCTTACAGCCGAAATACCCTGCAAGGTGCGCAAAATTTATGGCGCACGCCTGGGGGGCATGATCTGGGACAGCGGCGTGCATCTGAACCGCGTAATGGAAGAACAAGGTATAAGCTATTCCGACTTTAAAAGCGGTGACGGCATTGCTCTTTCCGATTTTACCACCACAGCCGACCTGTTTACCAATATATCATCCAAAAGCCTGTACCTGGGCGGCTCCATGACCTGGATACGCAACGTGGCGGTACAGTTCGATAAATTTGAACCGGGCGTAGATGATTTGATACTCACCACCTATTTCGATATTTTATTTGCCCCGTCATTAAAAATTGATAACATTGTGTACACTCCTAGGGACCCCAACAGCGGAGCACCCCTGCTTACCGAACAACGGGCTTACAGCACTTCGCCTGTTGACCTGAAAAGCTTTGGCTTTCGTGCCGGCATCGAAGGCAAGTTCAACCGACAGTTTAGCTGGGCTTACGGAGGTGAAATCGGGTATCGCCCCGGTGTACAGGGTAAAACCTTTTATGCCCTCATTAAAATAAGCATACCCGTATTCGGAACCAGTCTCGATTATTCTGTTGAGGCCTTTGGCAAGTAACCCCACCTGCGACCTGCTGATTACCCACGGCACGCTGGTGCAGGTACGCGAAGATGTTACCGCACCGGTAAAAGGTGCCGATATGGCCAGCCTGCCCGTTTTGCCCGGTGCCTATCTGTCCATTACCCAGGGGCGCATTTCCGATTACGGCCCCATGGACCGGCTGCCCCGTAATCTCAGGGCACAGCAAACCCTGTCCGCCAAAGGACGTTTTGTTTTTCCCTCGTTTGTCGATTCGCACACCCACCTGGTGTTTGATCAATACCGTGAGGATGAATTTGTAATGAAGATAAAGGGGGCAACCTATACCGAAATAGCCGCCCGTGGCGGAGGCATCCTGAGCAGCGCACGCCAGGTGCAGAAGCTCTCAGAAGATGAATTGCTGGAACGAACCCTGCCGCGTGCCCGCGAAATAATCCGAACGGGTACGGGTGTGGTAGAAATTAAAAGCGGATACGGCCTTACCACCCGCGATGAACTAAAAATGCTTAGGGTGGCCCGGCGTATCGGCATAGAAACCCCGCTGAAAGTTAAAACAACCTTTCTGGGCGCACATGCCGTTCCGCCGGGCATGCAAAAGGCAGATTATATGAATTTGCTTATCCGAGAAATGATACCGGCCGTTGCCGAAGAAAAGCTGGCCGACTACATAGATGTTTTTTGTGAGGCAGGATTTTTTACGCCCGATGAAACCATACAGCTTGCCGAAGCTGGAAAACAGTATGGATTACAACCCCGTTTACACGCCAACCAGCTGGGCCGTTCCGGAGGTGTGCAGGCAGGCGTTAAAACTGCAGCATTAAGCGTTGACCACCTCGAGCATCTGGGCGATGAAGAAATAACCCTTCTTAAAAAAAGCGCCACCATGCCCACAGCCCTTCCGGGTGCGGCCTTTTTTCTGCGGCTGCCCCAGGCACCGGGTCGCCAGATAATCGATGCCGGCCTGCCCCTGGCCATCGCATCCGACTTCAACCCAGGAAGCTGCCCCACCGGTAACATGCCGCTTATCATAGCCCTGGCCTGCATTCAGATGAAAATCACTCCCGAAGAAGCCATAAACGCAGCCACCGTTAACACAGCCTTTTCGCTGCAACTCAGCCACGAATATGGCTCAATTGCCCGCGGCCGCGTGGCCAGCCTCTTCATTACACAGCCCATACCTTCTGTGGCTTATATACCCTATGCCTTTGGCTACAACCCGGTGGATACCGTTATCCTTAACGGAAAAGTTATTCCGGCCGGTTAACCCTTACGGAAAAAGTAATGCGGCTGTTAAGCGTAGCGGCAACCGAACAGTATTTTTCCAGCGACAACGCGGCAACTTTTTGAAGCTCCTCTTCGGTTACATCGGCCGACTGTATGATGAACAGGCAGTGGATGTCGGTAAACCTGCGGGGTGGCTCGTCTCTGCGTACACCTGTGGTTTCAATGGTAAAATCAGCAATTGCCTTTCTGCGCTTCTTCAGCATTATGGCAATGTCCACGGCTGCACAAGCCGATAAAGACGAGAGCAGCAACTCAACAGGCGATTGGTTTTCTTTAAGCCCGGCCCCGCGCATGTCTATGCGCACGGCATGACCATGGGTGTTTTTTGATTCATACACCTCATCTTCCAGCATCCGGGTAATAATTTTCATAACGTTTTTTCTACTGTCCAAAAATAGGTTTCTTTACGGCGTTCATTGCACTTTCCGGATATGATTTTCGACAGGATTCTGGAAGAAAAACTAAAGCGCGCAATCCGCGATATACCCGATTACCCCAAACCCGGCATCGTCTTTAAGGATATTACACCCGTTCTGGCCAGCCCTGAATTGATGCAGGAAACAGCCCATGCCCTTGAGCGCCAGGCCCGGTCTTTCAGGCCCGATGCCATAGCGGCTGTTGAAGCCCGGGGTTTCATATTCGGAAGCATACTGGCACGGCAGCTTAACTGCCCGTTTATACCGGTGCGCAAACCGGGCAAGCTGCCTTACCGCACCGTGCAGGAAAGTTATACCCTGGAATACGGAACGGCATCGGTTGAAATACACGAAGATGCCATACGCCCGGGCTGGCGGGTGCTTATTCATGACGATCTGCTGGCCACAGGCGGTACGGCCGATGCTGCCGCCATGCTGGTGCAACGGCTAAACGGAGTGGTGGCCGGCTTTTCTTTTATGATTAATCTGGAATTTCTACCCGGCGAACAGAACCTGAAAAATAAATACCATATACAGCCTGCATACCTGGTAAACTTTAACCGGTAAAACAGGGCAGGCGGCTGGCAAACAAACTGCCGGTTAATTTTGTTATCCCAACATGCCTGAATCAACGCTTATACCCATGTTCCCGCTGGCTATTTTGCCGCTGCCCGGTGAGCTGATACCCCTGCATATTTTTGAGCCCTGCTACAGGCAACTTATCCAGGAGGCCGAACAAGCCGATATTGGATTCGGTATTTTCTGTACACACCAGGCCAATGCCGGAAAGCTGGGATCGTGGATGAAGCTGGAAAGCATTGTAAAGCGATATCCGGGCGGGGAGATGGATATTGTTGTGAAGTGCAGTGATATTTTTACCCTCCAGAGCCTGTATAGAAACTACAAAAACCGTAGCTACCCGGGTGGCATGGTTTTGTTCTGGAATACCCAAACAGATGAACTGCCCGGAGCAAAACTGGGTGAGTTGTTTTACGAATATCTTAACCGGCGCAATATTACGCGCCATCAGGCTTTTTTCGGTGTGTACGGTATTGCCCGGCTGCTTAACCTGGATGTAGCCGAACGCCACCGTTTTTTGCTGCTTAACCGGGATGAAAGAGCACGTTTCCTCATCCGGCACCTGCGTTATCAATTAAGCCTGCTGGAAGCCGAGCTGAACAGTAAAGATGTTTACCAGTGGAATTGACGGAATGTTAAAAAAACACTTCCTGCGCCAGCAGTGATCAGCGTTTTTTGAATAAGCCGGATAGTTTTTCTTTGTGAATAACCAGGTAGGTTGCCGAGCAGGCCAGCACCAGCAGGGCAAGTATAAAGAGTGTGCCCCCGTCGTTGGCCACCGCAATGCCCAGCACCAGCAGGTGTGCTGCAATGGCGCCGGCAATAATAACAAGGGAGGCAAGCATGCCGGCAACCTGTGTGCGGGGTATGAAAATAAGTACTGAGGCTGCCAGTTCGGCTATTCCGGTGGCTATTCTTCCCCATGGTTCGGCATGCAGCATCGAAAAAATATAAACCGAATCGGGATGACCGGTGAATTTAAAATAAAGGGTCTGCAGAAGTATGCCGGCCACAGCCAGCCGCAGGATGAATGAAAGGAGTTTCATGGTGGTAATTTTGTTAATTTAATCAATTTGCTCGATACCCGGTACCGAAACGGGCAATAATAAAAAACCCCGGAACATTTCCGGGGTTTATGAAAAAAACAGCTGTTATCTTAGTTATCTTAGTTGCCCTGGCTTTTTGCCTTGGCAAAGTCGCCTGCCTTCACAATATTCATTTTTTCCAGCGACAGGTATTTTTTCATGGCTGCATTTATCTGTTCGGCAGTCAGCTCCATTACCTTTTTCTCAAAGGCTTCGTCCCATTTGTAGTCGCGGCCGATAAAAAGATAGTTGTTCAGGGTGCTGGCTACTTGGCTGTCCTGCGCACGGCCAACCACGCGTTGCTGTGACCAGCCCGACTGAGCGGCTTTTACTTCCTCGGCCGTAAAGCCTTCGGAAATTACTTTTTCTATCTCTTCGCGGAATGCTTTTTCCAGCTTTTCCACATTCTGGGGGGCATAGATGGCATAGGCGAAGAATGTTCCTACGTTATCCAGCGAGCCTGCGTTTATTTGCGAGCCCACCCCGTAGCTCAGGCCTTCTTTTTGCCTTATTCGGGTGGCCAGCCGCGAGTTGAGGAAGCCTCCGCCCAGCATAAAGTTGCCCAGCACCAGTGCCGGATAGTCGGGGTGGTCATCGCGCATTTCAAACTGATAGTTGGCCAGGAAAAATGCGTTGGCTTTATCGGGGGTTTCGATCGATTCGTTTATTGGCTGTACGTTAAACAGTCTGGCCTCCATGCGTTTAAAAGGCGTTTTGCTTTTCCAGTTGCCAAACAGGCTGGTGGTAAGGTTTTGTATTTCTGCTGCGTCAAAGTCGCCTACCACGGCCATGGTGGCGTTCGATGCCCCGTAAAAGGTGTTGTAAAATTGCTTAACCTGGTCGAGGGTAAGCGCCTTGATTTGGGCTACGGCCTCATCGAAAGTGGCGGTGTAGCGGGGGTCTTCTTTGGGGTAGGGCGAAACATGGCGTTGTATACGGTTAAAGGCCAGGCTTTGCGGCTCACTGCGCTGCGATTCAATGGCGGCCAGTTCTTCGTTCTTAAGCTTTTCAAACTCATCGGCCGGGAAGGATGGTGTGGTAAGTACCTCGTTAAGCAGGCGGAGTACTTCGGGCAGGTTGGGGCGCGTGGTGGTTATGTTCACAAAGGCCTGTTGTGCCCCGCCGCCAATGAACACGTTGGCCTTGAGCCGGTCGAATTCGTCTTTAATTTGCTGGCGGGTTTTGGTGGCTGTTCCTTTGTCGAGCATGCTGGCGGCAAATTCGGCAGCGGTGCCTTTGCTGGCCAGGGCTTTTTCTTCGCCAAACCTAAGGGTAAGGCGCACCTCAACGGCTTCGCCACGGGTTTTTTTGGGAAGCAGCGCCAGCTTAAGGCCGTTGGGCAGCGTAACCCGCGTGGTGCGTGCCTCGATATTGGCCGGTGACGGGTCGAAGGCTTCGCCCATGGCGATATCCTGCCGGCCTTTGTAGTCTTTTACCAGCTCTTCCACGTTGGGGTCAGCCGGAATTTCGCTGCGGTCGGGTTTTTCAACGGGTATAAACAGGCCAATGGTGCGGTTATCGGGTTTGAAGTAATGTTTGGCTACGCGCACCACATCGTCAACCGTTACGTTTTTTACCCGGTCGCGGTGCAGAAAGAGCAGCCGCCAGTCGCCCATGCCAATGTATTCGCTTAAGGCAAGGCCAATTCTTTCGGTCGAGTTGAAGAAGAGGTCAAATTCTTTGATGAGTTTGGTTTTGGCCCGCTCCACTTCTTCCAGGGCAGGCGGATTTGCCGTAAGGTTATCATAAACCTGTATCATGGTTTGCTTCACATCGTCCAGTGATTTTTCCTTCAGCACTTCGGCCAGGGTCATGATCAACCCCGGCTCTTTAAACTGGTAGGCGAAGGTAAAGGTGGAAGCAGCCTTTTTGGTATCTACCAGCGCCTTGTACATTCTGCCTGAAGGCTCATCGCCAATAACTTCGGCCAGTACTTCAAGCGCTGCATAGTCGGGATGTGAGCCTGCGCATATTTTATAGGCAACTGATGCCCATTGCACATCGCCTACCCGGCGCACGGTTACCATTCGCTCGCCATCCTGCACGGGGTCGCGCGTGTAGAACTGAGGCAGCTGGCGCTCGGGTTTGGGAATGGCGCCAAAGTAATCGTTAACCAGGCTTATGGTTTTGGCTTCATCAATTTTTCCGGCAACCACCAGCACGGCGTTGTCGGGCTGGTAGTATTTTTTGTAAAAGGCCTGAAGCCGTTCAATGGGCACATTTTCGATGTCCGAACGTGCGCCTATGGTAGATTTACCATAGTTGTGCCATTCGTAGGCGGCAGCGGTTGTGCGTTGCAGCAAAACGCGCACCGGGCTGTTTTCGCCCGACTCGAATTCGTTGCGCACCACGGTCATCTCGCTGTCCAGATCTTTTTTGGCTATGAATGAATTTACCATGCGGTCGGCCTCCAGGTCGAGCGCCCACTTCAGGTTTTCTTCGGTGGCGTTAAAGGTTTCGAAATAATTGGTGCGGTCAACCCATGTGGTACCATTGGGCCGCGCACCGTGTTCGGTAAGTTCCTGCGGAATATTGGGGTGTTTGGGTGTGCCTTTAAACACCAGGTGTTCCAGCAGGTGCGCCATACCGGTTTCGCCATAGTTTTCATGCCGCGAGCCCACCAGGTAGGTAATGTTTACCGTAATGGTTTGCTTGGAGGGATCGGGGAACAGTAAAACACGCAGGCCGTTATGCAGGCGGTACTCGGTTATTCCTTCAACAGTGGTTACCCTAACCGGTGCAGGAATTTGCTGTGTTTGCTCAGCGGCGGTTGCGGCAGGTTGTGTTGCCGGTGCTTTTTCTTTCGGTTTCTTTTTTTGCGCCTGTCCCGGAAGGGCTAGCGCCAACACTAACAGGCAGATAAGAATTCGGTAATGCATAATGAAACGGTTTTTTATTTTTAATGGCTTTGAAGGTACAACGACCCGGCCAAAATTACAACCCGGTGGCCCGATGCGTCAAATAACCTGTGAACAAAATGGCATGTTTTGAAAAAATATGCCCGGGTAAGTGCTCTTTTCCCGTAAGGGCAGCCTGTGCGGCCGGGTTTTTGCAGGATGCGGCCAACTCGGCCGGATTCATTAATTTCGCGGCAGTTTTAACCGTTCTGCATTATGAGCCAGCGTCCTGTATCTCAGTTTATCGAAAAAAACTTCCTGCATTTTAACGCGGCTGCACTGGTAGATGCTGCCAAAGCATATAAGAAGCACATTTCTGAAGGCAAAAAAATGATGATAACCCTGGCCGGGGCCATGAGCACAGGCGAGCTGGGTATAAGCCTGGCCGAGATGATCAGGCAAAACAAAGTGCACATTATTTCCTGTACGGGCGCCAATCTGGAAGAAGATATCATGAACCTGGTGGCGCACTCACACTATAAGCGCATTCCGAATTACCGCGATTTAACGCCGGAACAGGAGTGGGACCTGCTGCAAAACCACCTTAACCGGGTTACCGATACCTGCATTCCGGAGGAAGAAGCTTTTCGCAGGCTGCAGAAGCACCTGTTTGCCGTTTGGAAAGATGCCGAAGACAAGGGTGAGCGACTCTTTCCGCATGAGTTTATGTATCGTATTCTGAACAGCGGAGAGCTGAAGCAGTATTATGAGATTGACCCGAAAAACTCCTGGATGGTTGCGGCAGCCGAACGCAACCTGCCCATGGTGGTGCCCGGCTGGGAAGACTCGACCATGGGCAACATCTTTGCCTCGTATGTGTACAGTGGCGACCTGAAAGCCTCCACCATGAAAAGCGGCATTGAATATATGGTGTGGCTGGCCGACTGGTACATTAAGAATAGTGGTAAAGAGGGTGTTGGATTTTTCCAGATTGGCGGCGGAATAGCCGGTGACTTTCCCATTTGCGTGGTGCCTATGCTGCATCAGGATCTGCAGCTGGAAAATGTGCCCTTCTGGAGTTACTTCTGCCAGATAAGCGACAGCACCACCTCATACGGGTCCTACTCCGGCGCTGTTCCAAACGAAAAGATTACGTGGGGCAAGCTAAGTATAGAAACCCCCAAGTTTATTATTGAGTCGGACGCTTCAATTGTGGCGCCCCTTATTTTTGCCTACGTACTGGACATGTGAGCCGTATACTATCCTGATGTTTATGTGAACCGGCCATTAAGGTGGTGCAGATTCTGTTTTTTGGTTTTTCTATGCAAATTGAACAACAACTTACCAGCGAAATTCAAAAGGCCGTACGCCATCTTTTTGGCGCTGAACCGCCCGATATTCAACTGCAGCCTACCAGGCCTGAGTTTGCAGGCAGCCATACGCTGGTGTGTTTTCCGCTTACCCGGCTGTCGCGAAAGTCGCCCGATGAAACAGCACAGGCCATAGGCGCGTACCTTACGGCAAACGTACCCTGGATAAGCGCCTTTCAGGTAGTTAAGGGTTTTCTCAATATTTCTCTTTCCGATAGTGTCTGGACAAAAGTACTGGCTTACATTTTCCAGCATACTGCATACGGTACGCTGCCCGCATCGGGCAGGGAGATAATGGTAGAATACTCATCGCCCAACACCAACAAGCCTTTACACCTGGGGCATTTGCGCAATAATTTCCTGGGCTGGAGTGTAAGCGAGATTCTCAAAGCCAACGGCTACACCGTGCACCGTGTGCAGATAATCAATGACCGGGGTATTCACATTTGCAAGTCAATGGCTGCCTGGAAGCTTTTTGGCAATGGCGAAACACCCCAAAGCAGCGGCATGAAGGGCGATCACCTGGTTGGAAAGTATTACGTGGAGTTCGACCGGCAGTATAAGAAAGAGGTAAAGGCGCTTATGGAGCAGGGACTTTCGGAGGAAGAGGCCGGAAAACAGGCGCCAATTATGCAGCTGGCCACCGACCTGCTGCGCAGGTGGGAGGCAAAAGACGAAGAGACCCTTTCGCTGTGGCGCACCATGAATGGCTGGGTATATCAAGGTTTTGAAGCCACCTACCGCCGCATGGGGGTAACGTTCGACAAGCTGTACTATGAGTCGGATACCTACCTGCTTGGCCGGGAAGAAGTACTCAAAGGACTGCAACAGGGGGTGTTCTATAAAAAGGAAGATGGCTCGGTTTGGGTTGACCTTACCGCCGAAGGACTTGACCACAAGGTGTTATTGCGTGCCGATGGCACCTCGGTGTACATTACCCAGGATATTGGTACGGCCATTTTGCGCTTTCGCGACTTCCCGAATATTGAGGGGCAAATCTACACCGTTGGCAACGAACAGGAGTATCACTTTAAAGTACTTTTTATTATTCTGCGCAAGCTGGGGTATTCATGGGCCGAAAAATGCCATCACCTTTCATACGGCATGGTCGATTTGCCCACCGGCAAAATGAAGTCGCGCGAAGGTACTGTGGTTGATGCCGATGACCTTATGGACGAAATGGTGAAAGATGCCGAAACCCTTACCCGCCAGCTCGGAAAAATTGAAGGGCTTACCGAAGCCGAAGCCCGCGAACTGTTTGAAACCATTGGCCTGGGCGCCCTTAAGTTTTTTCTGTTAAAGGTCGATCCCAGAAAACGCATGTTGTTCGACCCCCAGGAATCCATTCAACTGCAGGGTTTTACTGGTCCCTTTATACAATACACCCACGCACGCATAAAGGCTTTGCTGCGCAAAGCAGCACAGGAAGGGATAAGCTTTGGCGCAAAAGGTTTTGAGAACCTGCAAAAGCTGGAGCCGGCCGAACGCCATGTGGTGCAAGTGTTGAGCCGCTATGAAGAAAAAGTGAAGGAAGCCGCATTGCTCTACTCGCCTGCCATTATTGCCAACTATGCCTACGAGCTGGCCCGCGAATACAACCAGTTTTATCAAACCATTCCCGTACTGGGCGAGACCGATAATTCAAGCGTGCAATTCAGGCTTGCCCTTTCCGATGCGGTGGCCCGTGTAATAGCACATGCCATGCATTTGCTGGGCATACGCGTGCCCGAACGCATGTAAAGAGGCATTAAAAACCATTGCGAACGCCCTTTATGTCTGGCCGGGGCCAGCAAACAGCCGAAAAATATTTACACATATTTTTTGCCAGCCTCGGGCTATGCCTTAATTTGGTAATAAAATCACGGGATATGAAAAAGACACTCATTTTGATTTGCGCTGCCGGATGGCTGCTTTCTGCCGCAGCGCAGGATCAGCCCCCCAGAAGGCCGGACAACATTGGCATCTCCGATTTTGATTCGTTTAAGAACAATGCATTTGACATTCTGGACGAGTCGGTGAAACTTAAAACCGATGCCACACGCATTGACAACGACATCAAAAATGCAGGCAGCATTCTTACCAACTTTAGTGTCGACAAAATCAGGCAGGATATACGTGCCCTGCGTGGCATCCGTCAGTCTAGCGAAGCGCTGAAAGAAAAAGTTGCAGGCCTGGACGAGGAAGGAAAAACACTGCTGAGCAATGCCAAAAACGTAAATCCGCGCATCAAGGCTCCTGCAGCCACCAGCAATACCAACCGCTCGTTGCAGGGGCTGGATTATGCACGAAAAAACCTGCAGGCGGTGGCCGACCTGGTGCAAAACAACACCAAAATACTTGTTGACGAACTGAAGGCGCGGGGAGAAGACATCGAACAATAAAAACAGCCATGAAGCAACCGGGCTTAATTTTCATTCTGTTCATACTTGGAACGGTGCTGGCCCCTGCTCAGGACATCTGGGACGGGTTGGGCAAGTCTGTTGCCAAATCACTGGGGGAGAAAGGAGCCAGGAAGAAGTTCACCATGGACTCACTCGACTACCAGTTTGCCATATCGGTAAATGAAAACGCCGGGTTCTTCGATATTGAACAAAAAGGCGAAGGCGGTACACGGGCCCTCTACGCCCTGCGCGAAGAAGCAGATAAAACCCTGATAGAAAAAATGCGCGATTCCCTGGAGATGGGTGTTGGGTACTACGAATTGCGCATGTACAAAATGGCCGAGCAGGTGTTGCAGGCAACCCGCACCTCAATGGAAACCCATGGCCTCACCAACGAACTGGTTTATCTGCGTACCCTTACAGCCCTGGGCCTGGTGTACCTTAGCCAGGGTAAATTGACCGATGCAGCAGAATTGATTAATACATCATTGAAAATGAGCGCCTCTGCCCTGGGCAGGCAAAGTGCGCCCTATGTGGCCAACCTGAACAACCTGGCCAAGCTCAATCAGGCACTGGGCAAGTATAATGATGCCGAAAAGCAGTTTGATGAAGCCCTTGAACTGAACGAAGCTGTGTTTGGCGAAGGTATGCAAAAGGCTATTCTGCTAAACAACAAAGCCATGTTGTTTCAGGCCATGGGCCGGTATGGCGAGGCAGTACAGCTTATGCAGCAGGCCATGAAAACATCGCAGGTGGCCCCCAAAAAATTTCTGCAGGGCAGCAAATCGTTCGATAGCCGCAAGTTCCAGGCCAACCTCGCTTTCATCTATCAGGTATCCGGCAACTTTACCGAAGCAGAGAACAACTTTCTGGCCATCCGAAAGGTTTTTGAAAACCGCAAACAGGTTCGCAGCACCGAATATGCAGGCCTGCTCAACCAGCTGGGTATTCTCTATATTCAGATGGGAAAAATGGACAAGGTGGAAGAGCTTTTTACCACGGCCCAAAACATTTACAAAAGGCGTTTCAGTGAAAACAACATCTATTATGCCAGGGTAACCAACGACCTGGGCAACTTTTACCGCCTTGCCGGCCGTTTTGCCGATGCCGAGCGGGAGCTTAACAAAGCCCTGACCATCCGCGAAAACCTGTTGGGCACCAACCATCCCGATTACATCAGTTCAAAAGAAAATCTGGCCATCGTATTCTGGAAAACATCGCGCTACGAAAGCGCCTACATGGCCTACCGCGATGTAATGGATAAGACCATTGACTTTATAAACAACTATTTTCCGCCCATGAGCGAGGCCGAAAAAACCAGCTTCTGGGATATTACCGCCCCGCGCTTTCAGCGGTTTTTCAACTTTGCCCTGGAAGTAAATCCGCAGTTGCCGTATGTTTCGCAGGACTTTTTCGATTACCAGATGGCCACCAAGGCATTGCTGTTAAACGCCACCAGCAAGGTTAAGGAAGCCATACTCAACAGTGGCGATAAACAGCTCATAAACGATTACACCGCATGGATTTCGCTTAAAGAGGAACTGGCCCGCATGTATTCGCTTAGCAAGGAACAGTTGCGCGAGCAAAATATTGACTTGCCGGCGCTGGAGCGCAAAGCCAACGCCATGGAAAAATCGCTTTCCGAACGGTCAGGCCTGTTCTCTTCGGGTTATAGTACGCAAAAAGTAAGCTATACCCAGGTGCGCAACCTGCTTACCGATGCCGAAGCGGTAGTAGACATGGTAAGGGTACGGGGTTTTAACCAGGACTTTACCAGCGAAAGCCGGTATGTGGCGCTTATTCTCACCAAAGAAATGGAAAGGCCCGCCATGATAATACTCGAAAACGGTACTCAGCTGGAAACGCGCTTTCTTAAATACTACAACACCGTAATGCAGAAAATGCTGCCCGATGAATTTAACTACGACCAATTCTGGGCACGTATAGATGCGGCTGTTGCCGGTAAAAAAGTTATTTACTTCTCGCCCGACGGGGTGTACAACCAAATCAATTTAAATACCCTTCGTAAGCCCGGTGGCGATTACCTGCTAAACCGCTATGATATTGTAATTGCAGGCAACAGCCGCGACCTCATTGCATGGAAACAACGAAAGTCAACCACACCCAACCGCAATGCCGTGCTGCTGGGTTTTCCTGATTACCGTACCGATGAGGTACCGCCCCTGCCGGGAACCAAAGCCGAGCTCGAAACCGTTAGCAGGGTGTTACGTCCGGCGGGTTATCAGGTAAAACAGTTTATGGCAGCCGAGGCTTCCGAAAAAAACCTCAAATCGGTAAGCGGCCCGTTTATCCTGCACATTGCCACACACGGCTACTTTCTTAAAGATGTGGACGAAACAGAGGGGTCGGTTTTTGGGGTTAATGCCGAAAACGCCACCCATAACCCCTTGCTCAGGTCGGGACTCATTCTGGCAGGGGCCGGGCAGGCCATATCGGGCACTCCTGCCACCGACTTATCGGCCAGCGATAACGGTATTCTTACCGCATACGAGGCCATGAACCTGGACCTGGAAGGCACTGCCCTGGTGGTACTCAGCGCCTGCGAGACCGGCCTGGGCGATGTAAAAGCCGGTGAGGGGGTGTACGGTCTGCAGCGCGCATTTCTGGTAGCCGGTGCCGAGGCGCTGATAATGAGCCTGTGGAAGGTAGATGATGCCGCTACCCAGCAACTCATGAGTACCTTTTATGCCAACCTGATTAAGCTAGGCAGCCGCCAACGCGCTTTTAAGCAGGCCCAGTTGCAGCTCATGGCCAAATACAAAGAGCCGTATTACTGGGGTGCCTTTGTGATGATGGGCATGTAACAGATATAGCGGCACAGCCCGAACAACTAAATTTTAATAGCTTCTTTTTTTCGGCAACAGTTGCCATAAACCTGAATGGCGCAAGGTGCAGTTGTTTAACGGGCTACCGGCTCGGCTTTGTAGCCGGCTTTTGCCAATGCCTGGATTATTTTGCCGCTGTCAGCATCGGCTTCAACCGTAAGCAGGCGGTCGGGCGTGCTCAGGTCAACTTTCCACTTTCCGGCACCGGCTGCTTCATTAAGGTGCGGCGTAACGGCAGCTATGCATCCGGAACATTTGAGATTGGTTTTAAACTGCATCTTTTTCATGGTGTTAAAGTTTAATAAAGCGCAGGCGCAAACTGTTGCTTACCACACTCACCGAGCTCATGGCCATAGCCGCGCCGGCAATCATCGGATTAAGCAGAAATCCGTTTAAAGGATAGAGCACACCGGCAGCTATGGGCAGGCCGAGTATGTTGTACACAAACGCCCAGAACAGGTTCTGCCGTAGGGTTCGTACGGTAAGCGATGATAGCCGTAAAACTTTTGCAATATAGCGTAAGTCGGTGGTAAGAAGGGTTATAGAAGCAGTGTCCAGGGCAATATCAGTGCCTTTGCCCATGGCAATACTTACATCGGCAGTGGCCAGGGCGGGCGCATCGTTAATGCCATCACCCACCATGGCTACCACGTGTCCTTGCTGCTGCAACCGGCTTATAAATGATACTTTGTCGTGGGGAAGGGCTGCTCCACGAAAGTGCTTAATACCCAGTTGTCCGGCCACCGTTCGGGCAGTTTCTTCGTTGTCGCCGGTAAGTAAGCACACCATCTTGTGGCTGCGGTTCAGTTCCTGCACGGCTTCTGCTGCAAATGTGCGGACTTCGTCGGCCAGAGCCAGAGCCGCCAAAACTTTTTGCTGGTCAGCAAACCATATTACGGTATATCCTTTTTCTTTCCAATGCTGTGCTGTTGCCTCCAGCTGCGCGCAGTTTATTATTTCGGCTTCCGAAATAAGCTGGTCGTTTCCGGCAAAAAATACCCTGTTGTTAATGGTTGCACGCACTCCCTTGCCCGGCAGGTTTTCAAAATGCGATACTTTGGCCGGTGTCAGGTTGTTACGTGCGCAAAACGCAGTTATGGCCTGTGCCAGCGGATGCTCCGACCGGCTTTCCATGGCGCACAGGGCTGCCAGCAGCTGAGGCGTATTTTCAAGGCCATCCAGCCAGGCCATGTCGGTTACCACGGGTTTGCCGTTGGTTAGTGTTCCGGTTTTGTCGAATACCACCGCGGTTACCTGGTGTGCGCGCTCCAGGCTTTCGGCATTTTTAATGAGCATGTTGTGTTCGGCTCCTTTACCTATGCCTACCATGATAGCGGTAGGCGTGGCCAGGCCTAGTGCACAGGGGCACGCAATAACCAGTACCGAAACCGATGCCACCAGGGCATGGCTAAGCGCCTCGGTGCCGGCAAGGGCGAGCCACGCAGCGAAAGTAACCACGGCAATGCCGATTACCACCGGAACAAAAATGCCGGACACTTTGTCGGCCAGTTTTTGTACCGGCGCTTTACTGCCCTGTGCCTGTTGTACGGTTCGAATAATGCGTGCCAGCAGGGTGTGGGTGCCTACCTGATGTGCTTCGAACTGAAAGCTCCCCTGCTGGTTAATGGTTCCGGCAAACACCCTGTCGCCTTCTTTTTTAAAGACCGGCAGGGGTTCACCGGTAAGCATGCTTTCGTCTATATAGGAATGCCCGGAATGGATTACTCCGTCAACAGGAATTTTTTCGCCAGGTCTAACCAAAACCATGTTACCGGGCCGCACTTCGGCAGCGGAGATATCCTGTTCGGTTCCGTTCATGAGGATGCGCACGGTTTTGGGCTGAAGCCCCATAAGTTTTTTTATGGCCGAGGAAGTCTTTGCCCTGGCGCGGGCTTCAAGCCACTTACCCAGCGAGATAAAGGCAATAATTACCGAAGCGGCTTCGTAGTAAACATGGGGTTGTAGGCCATAATGAATAAAAATTTCGGGAAATAACGTGTTAAACACGCTAAAAAGAAACGCTATGCCGGTTGAAAGCGCCACCAGTGTATCCATGTTGGCTTGGCCATGTCGGGCCTGTTTGAAGGCGTGAATAAAAAACGAACGACCAAAGTAAAACACCACCGGTGCAGTTAACACCATGCTTAGGTATATACCGGGTTGCCAGTGCATAAAAAACATGCTAAGTATTACCACCGGCACCGACAGGGCGCTCGCCCACAGGGTTCTTTTTTTAAGCGCCTGATATTGAATGGCTCCGGCTTCATCCTGTCCGTTAAGGGAATCGGGGTTGCCCAGGGCCAGGTCGTAGCCAATGGCCTGTACGGCCTGGCGCATGGCCTCGGGGTTAACCATTGCCGGGTTGTATTCAACCAGCGCGGTTTGTGTGGCAAAGTTTACGCTTGCCTGGTGTATTCCTTTAAGGCTTTTAAGTGCCGACTCAACACTTGCTGCACAGGCTGCGCAGCTCATTTCGAGCACGGGAAAAGATTGCTTTATACTGTGCTGTGCTGTCATAGCGGGGCGCAAGGTAAACATTACGGAAGCAAAACAATAAACCGGCAAAGCCGGTTCGGCCATCAGGTTTACCTGTCCGGCATGGAGCATTTCAGCGCGGTATAGTATGGGCGGTACGACAGGTATGCTCAGGAAAATGGCTTTTGTCCCAACAGGTATTCATCAATAATTTGTTTAAAAACCTGTTTGGGGAAAGCCCCCGGCTGCAGCGCCGGCTGGCCCTTTCGGGGAATAAACAAAAAAGCAGGAATGCTGCGGATGCCAAAAGCACCCGACAGTTCGGGCTCGGCTTCGGTATCAACCTTATAGATGTGAATTTTTCCCTGCATATTCCCGGGCCAGTTCTTCCAAAACCGGGGCCACCATCCGGCATGGTCCGCACCAGTCGGCATAAAAATCCACAATGGCAGGCAGGTTGCCTTTGTAATTCCACTCTTTATCGGTTTCGTAGTTAAAAACCTTGTTTTTAAAATCGTGTGCGGTGAGTTTAATGGTCATATTCATTTTATTTACCGCAAAGTACGTGATAATACGGACGTATTTCCGTGACTTTGGTTACCGATAACCTGGCAGAAAGCAGAGAAGTTCGGCCGGCAGGTGTAACCTTCAGCATCAGCTTTTTTTGGCTTTGTAGTATTCGGGCAGGTCATCATCGGTACTTGCGGGGTCCAGAATAAAGTTCAGTGCTTCCTGGCGCGTAGAAAAACTCCGGAAGTTTCGTTGCATGAAAATATTAAATCCCTTAAGCAATATTTTATGTGTGGCAGTTAAACCCACAAAACAGAGTTTGTTAATGTGTTGACTATTTTTTTTTAATATTTTTTTCCCGAAGGCATGGACCGCAGGGGTAATAAAAACTCTGTCGTTGAGGTATTTTATAACATTGCAGGGGCCGGGTTCACGTCCGGATGAGGCTAATAAAATCGTTGAGCAGATCGATGATCTGTCCTGATCGCGGAGGTTTGCATAGTGAACCTCCACAATGGTTTTGTTATCTATGATGATTTTACTTATCCGTTCCATACCTCTTCCACCACCATTGAAATACCACGAGCGCCCAGATTTGTGCATGTACATCGCCGGGGTTGGCCGAAAACAGCTGCCTTTTAAGATTAGTAACTTCGGCCCAGTTAAAAATGTTCTGTTCGCGGATTAATTTTTCTGCCAGCAGATCGTCCAGAATAAGTGTTTTCATCTCGTTACGGAACCACTTAAGGAGGGGCACTTCAAATCCTTTTTTGGGGCGGTTGTATAACTCAGGGGGCAGCATGTTACGAAAGGCATCCTTAATTAGACGTTTGCGCAGGTTTCGGTTAATTTTATAGCCGGACGGAAGGGCACTGACAAAGTTCACAAAATCCACATCCAGAAATGGATTGCGTACTTCCAGGCTGTTGGCCATGCTCATCAGGTCAACTTTGGTTAGCATGTCGTTGGGAAGTACCAGCTTCATGTCGGTAAGAAGAATATCGTTCAGGCTTTCGTTTTCGGGAATATCTGCCAGCCACGTGTTTTTTAGTTGTTCAAATCGCTGCAGGTTAAGTTGGTTCAGGCTGTTATCCGAGAGCAGTTTCAGGGCTTTTCCGGCCGGGGTAATTGCAGCCCATTGCCAGTAGCGTTCGGCAGGTGCATGGTGCAGGGCCCGTGAAAAGCGTTCCATCTGGCGGATTCGGTTGCTGATAAAGTTGTTCCGCGATTTCGGTAAAATGTGCCACAGGGTGTACAGAGCCGCCACCATATTTTCTTTCCATCCGCGGTTCAGGGCACGAAAGTGTGCCTCATGCTTGTTGTATCCGCCCAGCAGTTCATCGGCTCCATCGCCCGAAAGGGCAACGGTGGCATGCTTACGGGTTTCGCGACTCAGGATATAAACGTTTATAGCCGATGAGTCGGCAAAAGGCTCATCGATATAGTTCAGAATATCATTCAGGTTTTGGTACAAGTCCTGGTTGGTAAGCGAAAACACCGTGTGCCGGGTATTGAAATGCTTGGCTACCAGGTTGGCATATTGGGTTTCATCGAAAAATGGTTCATCGCGGAAGCCAACGGAAAAAGTGTGCAGGTCGGGTTTGTAACGGCTGGCCAGGCCTGTAACGATTGACGAGTCAATGCCACCGCTGAGAAAGCAACCCAGGGGTACATCGGCCACCAGCCTGCGCTGCACAGCTTCTTCGAGTAGCTGCCGGCAATGTTCCTGTGCCTCTTCATACGGCAGCGGTTTGTTTGTGGTTGTGGCACGGGGTATCTGGTAATAAGGCTCAATGGTTAGCTGCCTGCCGGAAAGCACCATGTAGTGTCCGGGCAACAGTTTTTTTACCTGGCTGAATATGGTGTTCGGGGCGGGAATATAGTTAAGCTGCAGGTAGGTGTAGAGCGATTCATAGTCGAGTGTCTTGTCTATTCCGTACTGCATCATGGCCTTCATTTCTGAGGCAAATATGAATTTATCTTCGTCATGCAGGTACAACAGGGGTTTTACTCCGTAGCGGTCGCGTGCCAGCAAAAAAGTCTGTTCTTTCCGGTCGTACAGACAAAATGCGAAAAACCCGTTAAGTTTTTCCAGGGCTTTTTCCTTTTCCAATATGAGCAGCCTGAGCAGAACCTCTGTATCTGATTGCGTGCGGAATGGTACACCCTTTTTTTCTAACCCGGCGCGCAGTTGCCGATAGTTAAAAATTTCGCCATTGAATACCAGAGCGTAGCGCTTGTCCTCATCCCACATGGGCTGGTTGGCCTGTTCAGATAAGTCAATAATGGAAAGCCGGCGGTGGCCCAATCCTGCAAACTGGTCGTGATAAATATCCTGAAAGTCAGGTCCGCGTTTTTCCAGTGCGCGGGTAGCGTGTGCCAGATGAATCATGTTCATCCTGCCCACCAGATTAAAAGCCATTATTCCGGTAATGCCGCACATTAGTCACCAAAGCTTATTCCCAGCCCGCGGGCTGCCTTTATCAGGTATGAATCTTTTTGAATATGGTTGTATTCGCGGGTCGCCTCTTCCAACGATACATACGATATGTTGTTGTTTTTCAGGGCAACCATCCTGCCATACTCGCCATGGATAACCAGCTCCATGGCCTTAACACCAAACAGCGAAGCCAGTATCCGGTCGAAGGCAACCGGTGTGCCTCCTCGTTGAATGTGGCCCAGTATGGTTTCGCGTATTTCTGCCCGGCACCCGGCGTCTTTAAGCTGCTGTGCCAGTTGGTAGGCAATGCCACCCAGGCGTACGTGTTCAGATCCCTTTTCTCCCCGGCGGGCTACAATGGTTCCGTCTTTCGGGCGGGCTCCTTCGGCTACCACAATGTTTACAAACCCTTTGCCGCGCGTATAACGGGCTTCAATGCGTTTAAGCACTTTATTTATATCGTAGGGTATTTCGGGAATAAGGCATATTTCGGCACCTCCGGCGATGGCGGTGTGCAGGGCTATCCATCCGGCATCGCGCCCCATCACTTCCATAATCATTACGCGATGATGACTCTCGGCAGTGGTTACCAGTTTATCAAAGGCGTCGGTAGCAATTTGCACAGCCGTCTGGAAGCCAAATGTCATGTCGGTAGCCTGGAGGTCGTTGTCAATGGTTTTAGGAACACCTACAATGGCCAATCCCTTTTTGAACAACTCGCGTGAAATACGCTGAGAACCGTCGCCACCAACGTTGATTACCGCATCGAAGCCTAATGATTTAATTTTGCTAATCAGTTCATCCGAACGGTCGGCTTCCCGGATGCTGCCATCGGGCTGTAGCACGGGGTATTTCAGCGGATTGGCCTTGTTGGTGGTTTTAAGTATGGTGCCGCCTTTTACATGTATGCCAGCCACTTTTCGCGATGTAAGCCGTATAAGGTGTTGGGGTTCGTTCAGAATACCGTTAAAGGCCTCTATACTGCCCCATACTTCCCAGGTTTTTTCTTTCCTGGCCCGCTTTACTATGCCGCGTATTACCGCATTCAGTCCGGGGCAATCGCCACCACCGGTTACTATCAGTACTTTTTTTATTGTGTTATTCATAAGTGTGGGGTTGTGCAGTTGTTGCCGCTGCCCTGCGCAGGCGGTCGTTAATCGCACGGCCAAGTCCTTTTTCTTCTGCCGGCTCGGCCAGTATTACATCAACAGGCATGGCCTCCAGTTCGCGCAAATATAAAAACAGATGCTGTGCTGCCTCGCGTAAATTTCCGGATGGTGAAAGCAGCCGCTGATACGGCAAACCGAAGTCTTTCCGGAATGATAATATTCCCGAACTATGGGCAGGGTAGTGTTTCAGCAGTTCTTCCAGGCTGCCCAGTACCAGCTTTTTCCGGGGTGCGTAGTGGCGGGTAAGCTGCCCCGGTGCACGCGGGTTGGAAGCCGAGTGCAGTTGAAGCCCAGTTTTACCGATAACCGCCTCAATGTCTTCTGCAGCAATGCCCCCAAGCCGGTATATAACAGGTTGTTCGTTTTCAAAACCTACAATGGTCGATTCCAGCCCGATGGGGCACGGGCCTCCGTCCAGTATATAAGGTATTTCGTTACCCAGCTGTTCCTCAACGTGCTTGGCCTGTGTAGGGCTCAAGCGGCCAAACTTGTTGGCGCTGGGGGCCGCCAGCGGAAAATCAACCAATGCCAGCAGTTGCTGGGCAAGCGGATGTGCCGGGCAACGTACAGCTACCGTGTCCAGGCCCGATGTTACCAGATCGGGGATAATGCTTTTGCGGGGAAGCAGTAACGTTAACGGACCAGGCCAGAATTTTTCGGCCAGCACCAGGGCTGGTTTCGGTATGTGCTGCACATAGTTTTGGGCTGCTGGCAGGTCGAGAACATGAATAATAAGGGGGTCAAAAGTGGGCCTCTCTTTTACCTCGAATATCCGCGCTACGGCTTCCACATGCAAGGCGTTGCCCGCCAGGCCGTAAACCGTTTCGGTTGGAATGGCCACTACCTCGCCCCGAACAAGCAGCCGCGCTGCTTCCGATACCGAACTTCCTATGCGCGCCATGATCAATTGATTATATTTGAAAGTAAAGAATTGTTGATATGAATAACAAAATGCGATCGCTGTTGCGTGTAGCAGCCGTGCTGCTGGTGCTGCTTGCAGTGCTGATGGAACTGGATATTGTAATTATTCCGGCATTGGCCGGTATGAAATTCTGGATGGTGGTTATTGGATTTTGCCTGATGCTGGTAAGCACCCGGTAGCTATTGAATTACCACGGTAATTTTGTTGATTCTTCCTCCTTCCAGCTTATCGGTTTTCTCGCCTCCTCCGGCATTGTCGCGGTTTTCCTTGCGCACAATAATATAATACGGTATGGCTTTCAGGTCTTTAAACCGGGCTATGCCTTTGGCATCGGTTACGGCCTCGGCTACAGCATTCGTTTCTTTGGTATAGTCTTCTTCTGTTTCAAATAACTGCACAGAAGCGCCGGCTTCCTTATTGCCCAACTCATTTACCACGGTTACCACCAGCTGGGTTTTAATAATCTGAAAAGCAGTAAGCACAAGCACGAACGCAACTAAAAGATGGATGGTCTTTTTCATGGCAAAACAGTTTTGTATGAGCAAAAGTAACTTATTTGTCTGCTTTTTGCCATAGTGATTCAATTCCTTTATTTTTCTGTTACGGATTTAAGGAATATAGGTTTTTACATGCAGCCTTACGGGCAGGCAGTAAAATATGGGGTAGGTATGCCGGAACAAATAGATTCAGGAGCTGCTATTGAGCACCGATAAGTATGGCAACACACCGGTTAAAACGATGTAATCATCTGTTAACCAAAAAAGTATGCCGGCAGGAGAATTCGCTTCTGATTTTGTGGTTCAGGAAAGTTAAGTTTGCAAGGTATGAACAGCAGGATTATTGCCGGCCTGGTTGTAGGTTTGTTAACCTGCCAGGTCGCCTTTTCGCAGGTGCTGCCTCCGGGCTTTGTCGCTACCCGGGTGGCCGAAGGCCTTGACCCCACCGACCTGGTAATTACACCCGATAACCGCGTACTTATTACCATAAAAAGCGGCCGCATTCTGGTTGTGGAGAACGATGTACTGCTGCCCGGTACTTTTCTGGACATCAGCGCACAGGTAGATAATTTTAATGAGCGCGGACTGGGGCATATTGTGTTGGATCCCGACTTCGAAACCAACAACTACTACTACATTTACTATACGGTAAAGAACACCAACCGCAACCGGGTAAGCAGGTTTACGGCTAACGGAAATACCACGTTGCCCGGCAGCGAGGTAATTCTGCTGGAGCTGGACGCCATGAGCGGGTCCATTCACAACGGAGGCGATATGGCCTTTGGTCCAGATGGTAAGTTGTATGTTTCTACCGGTGATGGCGCCAACCCAACTACGGCCCAATCCAAAAGCAGCCTGTTGGGTAAAATTCTGCGGATGAACAAGGACGGATCGGTACCTGTGGACAACCCCTTTGTCAGCGATCCCACTTTTAACGGGGTGTACAAGCTTATTTATGCATTGGGTTTGCGCAATCCGTTTTCGATGGATATTCAGCCGGGCACCGGAAAAATTTTTGCCTGCGATGTGGGGCAGGAAACCTGGGAAGAAGTGAATAACATCGTGGCTGCAGGTAATTACGGATGGCCCCTTATTGAGGGCCCGCGTACCAGCCAAACGCCACCGCCTTCCTACCAGGATCCGTTCTATGCGTACACCCATGCTTCAGGATGTTCAGTTGTGGGGGCCATGTTTTATAGTCCGCTTATTCCGTCCTTCCCTCCGGATTACCACGGAAAATTTTTCTTTGCCGATTACTGCGGGGGGTACATACGTGCTTTAGACCCTGTTAGCGGAGCGGTTATGGACTTTGCTTCAGGCATTGACCGCCCCCTTGCCTTTGCGGTAAATAGCGCCGGAGCAATGTATTACCTGCAGCGTGCCGGAATGGGAGGGGGCTCGCCCGAAGACAACACCAGCACACCCGACGGTTCGCTGTGGAAAATTATCTACACAGGATCCGGAGCACCTTTTATAGGCAGGCAACCGCAGAACACCCTTGTGGTGGCAGGCGAAAATGCTTCTTTTTCGTTACTGGCATTCGGCCAGGCACCCCTCGGC
>BPHC01000009.1 GCA_026003355.1 Cyclobacteriaceae bacterium | reverse complement strand
CGGGCTCTTTCTGTCGGATCTGCGGATGCATGGAGCAAGTCCATACCTGCCCTGCCTGTTGTTCGGTAATGCCGGTGCTTTCCTTTCCGGTCTGCTCTTGGCCCCGGCCAAATATCAGCCATCCTAAAAAAACACCTGTAAGCAAACAGGCAACTGAAATGATGACAATGCTGCGTTTCATTGGATTAAACGTTTTAGATGTGAGGTAATGAATTCGGGCAACAGCTGCCTGATGTGCAGCCTGTGCCGATGCCTTTAATTTTTTCGTACTCAAGCCACTGTTGCTGCAGCCGCAGTATTTCACCAAAGTGCTGTTCTGCGTTGGCATAGGCTGTTATGAGTATGCGTTTTGGCACGAAGGGTCTGATCGGCCAGCTGGGTGTACAGGGCAACCCAACTACGTTGTTGTATGGCTTCGAAAAATGCATTTTCGTATTCTGCAAGCAGTTCGTTTCCGGCTGCTTCGCGCTGCAGGGCATATTGCTGCTGCATAAGTTGCGATTCCTTAACGGCTGCCTGATATTTTTTGCGGTAAACCGGCAGCGTTATGGTTACCATGGGCATAAAGGCATCCCTTCCGCTGCCTTCAACCGGTACATCGCTTCGCCCGATAACAGAGTAGTTTAACCCCAGGCCAATCATGGGTAACGACTCCTTCAGGGCTGCCCTTTCCTCGGCTGCTGCCGCCATCTGCCGGAGTTCCAGTTCCTTTAAAGTTGCATTGTGTGCCAGTAATGAATCTTTCAGATAATCATCCGGAAGGTCATACACCGGCAATGAGTCGGGCAGTACAACCGGTTCCAATATATTTCGGTTAAGCAGGGTGTTAAACGAAGCAAGCAGCGGTTTTTCTTTTTCGCGCAGAACAGCCAGACGGGCCTCGCTTTCGCGAAGCCGGTTATCGGCTTCCAGCACATCTGCCATGCCGGCTTTACCGTTTTTATAGGCGGTGAGCACAAGTGTTTTTAGCGTTTGCAACAGCCTGATGTTTTCTTCTTCTACCTGCTGCCAGCGTTGCCACTCATACAGCGCATAATAGGAAGCCGAAAGCTTGTATAGTACCCTCGTTGCGCATGTTCAGGTAGGCTTTGTACCGGGCCTCGGCCACACGGGCAGCTGCCGTGTTTTTGGCTTTTAATGTGCCAAACCAGGGAAACATCTGGCTGAGCGAAAAAATGGCCATCTGGGGCCCTAACCGGGTTTCAATCATTCGTCCGAAAGCACTGACTGAAATCTCCGGGTCAGGAAGGGCGCTTACCTGTGCCACCTGTTGCACAGCAGCTTCTGCTTCCAGATAAGCCGCGCGCAGGGCCGGATTGTTTTCGGCTGCCATGCGGTAATAGGTTTCCAGGGGCTGCCCGGAAGCGCACAGGGTTACGAGCAGGGCCGTAAGATGGACAATAAACTTCATGGGTTATTCTTGTTTTGCTTGCGGATAACGGTTTCGCGCCAAAATGCCTGCAGCACCGGCACAACAAACATGGTCATGATTTGAATGGTCATTCCACCGAAAGCGGGTATGGCCATGGGCACCATAATATCGGAGCCCTTTCCGGATGAAGACAATACGGGCAGAAGGGCAATAATGGCTACTGCGGCGGTCATCATGGCCGGGCGCACCCGTTTTTTGCCAGCCTCCAGCACTGCGGCCCTTACGCCTGCAAGCGTATCGGGTTTCTTTTCCTCAAACACCTGGTGAATATACGTGCCCATAATCACGCCATCGTCGGTGGCAATGCCAAAAAGCGCTATAAAACCCACCCATACGGCCACGCTCAGGTTAACCGGGTGCATCTGGAACAGTTCGCGCATATTGGTGCCGGCCACTGAAAAATTCATAAACCATTCCTGGCTGTAAAGCCATATCATGATAAAACCACCGGCAAAAGCCACAAAAACACCCGAAAAGTGAATAAGCGATGCCGTAACGGTTTTGAACTGAAGGTACAGCAGCACAAAAACAATGAGCAGGGTTACCGGTATAACAATGGCTAGTCGTTTGGAAGCCCGTAGATGGTTTTCGTATGATCCGGAAAAAAGATAGCTTACTCCGGGAGGCACCACCAGCTCACCGCTTTCTATTTTAGCCCTGATAGCCTGTTGTGCCTCGTTCACCACATCCACCTCGGCAACATCGCGTTTGCGGTCAAACAGCACATACCCTACCAGAAAGGTATTTTCGCTCTTAATCATTTCCGGACCGGGCGCATACAAAATGTCCACGAGCTGGCCCAGCGGAATCTGGGCGCCTGAAGGGGTGGGCACCAGTATTTTAGGTATGGCTTCCGGGTGGTCGCGCAGTTCCCTGGGGTAGCGTACGCGCACCGGAAACCTGGCCCGGCCTTCAACCGTAGTGGTGACAGGCATACCCCCGATAGCCGTTTCGATAACCTGCTGTACATCTTCCACATTCAGACCATACCGTGAGGCTGCCTCACGATTTATGCGCAACAGCAGGTAAGGTTTGCCTACAATGCGGTCGGCAAACACGGCTTCGGCTTTTACCGATGGAACTTCTTTGAGAATAGCTTCCAGCTGCATACCAAACTGTTCAATGGTTGGCAGGTCGGGGCCAAAGACTTTTATACCCATGGGTGCGCGCATGCCGGTTTGAAGCATAATCAGGCGGGTTTCAATGGGCTGCAAGCGGGGTGCGGAGGTTACACCCGGGATGCGGGTTACCCGGACAATTTCATTCCAGATATCATCAGGCGACTTGATGTGGGGCCTCCAGTTCCTGAAATAACGACCATTGGGGTCGGGTATCAGATCGGCCGGACCTGTCTTTCGCTGCAGCGCCATCTCGTGTGTAACCGTATCGCCAGAGTTAAGAATAAACCTTCCGTTCCTGTCGGTTTTAAAGCGCATGCGGCGCCCGTCTTCGTCTATTATGTATTCAGGTTTGTAGTTGATGATGTTTTCGTACATAAACACCGGTGCCGGGTCGAGGGCCGATTCGGCTCTTCCCATTTTGCCTACTGCCATTTCTATTTCGGGGATGCCGCTTACCAGCATATCCAGCTGGCTCACCACTTCGCGGTTTTGTTCCACCCCTGCATGGGGCATGGAGGTGGGCATGAGCAGAAAACTGCCTTCATTGAGCGATGGCATAAATTCAGAGCCAACACCCGGAAAAAGTTTAACCATGGCCTGCCACGCACGTGTGTTTTTTACCGATGTACCGGCAAAACCAAAAATGGTATCGAAACCAAACCAGATGAGCATCCCGGCAAAAACTGTGGCAGCAGGCAGCAGCATAAACGTACCTTTATGCGTAAGGCACCACCTGAGTATGGGTTCATAGAAATGTACCACGCTTAGCAGTGCACCCAGAATAATTCCCAGCAGCACTACCACAAAAATATAGTTGGTAATGATGTGGTTTTCCACGCCCAGCGGCATCCATTCTTCGGCCAGAAAAAAACTGGTTACAAACAAAGCCAGTGCAAGGTTTATATATTCAGGAAGTTTTTTGAAAGGCTCCTTCCAGCGGTGCTGCAACAGGTTGTTAACGGCAATAAGACACAAAACCAGGGGCAGCCACATGCGGAATGTTGCCGAAAGCAGTAAACCAGCCGCAATAAGCACAACATTCCAAAAGCGCCTTACACGTTTTTTGTCGTATGAAATACCGAAAATAAAGTAAGCCAGCGTGGGCAGCACCACAATGCCCAGTACAAACGAGCCCAGCAAGGCAAATGTTTTGGTAAAGGCAAGCGGGCGGAACAATTTGCCTTCAGCGGCTTCCATGGTAAACACCGGCAAAAAGCTTATCAGGGTTGTAGCCAGCGCAGTAGTTATTGCCGGGGCCACTTCGGAAGTAGCCCGGACAATAACCGACAGCAGTTGTGTTCCCTTGGCTCCGCGGTTTTGCGGCATTTCCAGATGCCGGATGATATTCTCGACAAATACAATGCCCACATCAACCATTACGCCTATGGCTATGGCTATTCCGGATAAAGCCACCACGTTGGCGTCAACGCCTGCATAGCGCATCACAATAAAGGTCATCAGCACGCCCACGGGCAGCAAACCTGAAATAATTATGGAGGCGCGCAGATTAAGCACCAGCACCAGTACCACTATAATGCTGATAAGGATTTCATGCGAAAGGGCCGTTTCGAGTGTGCCAATGGTTTCGTGAATAAGCTGCGTGCGGTCGTAAAAGGGAACAATGGTAAGTTTGCTTTTCACACCGTTGGGCAGCGTTTTTTCCGGGAGGCCGGGCGATATTTCTTCTATTTTTTTCTTTACGTTGTTAATTACTTCCAGCGGGTTGGAGCCATACCGGGCCACCACCACACCGCCCACTACTTCGGCTCCGCCTTTATCGAGTGCTCCTTCGCGGGGCATTGGCCCCAGCGATACCACCGCTATATCCTTAATGCGCACCGGCACATTGTTTTGCACCATCACAACGGCTTTTTCCAGGTCATCAATAGATTTTACATAACCCAGCCCGCGCACCAGGTATTCGGCACGGTTTATTTCTATGGTGCGGGCGCCCACATCACGGTTCGATTTTCTTACAGCTTCTACCACCATGTTAAGGGGAATATTCCAGGCTTTGAGCGCATCGGGATTCACATCAATCTGGTATTCTCTTACAAATCCCCCTATGGAGGCCACTTCCGAAACGCCCTCAACTGCATTGAGTGCATACCGAACATAAAAGTCCTGCACAGCCCGTATTTCGTGCAAATCCCATCCTCCGGTAGGATGGCCGTTTTTATCACGACCTTCCAGCGTGTACCAATATATCTGGCCCAGAGCGGTGGCATCCGGACCGAGAGACGGCATGGCGCCTTCGGGCAGCAACCCTGTAGGCAAGGCATTGAGTTTTTCCAGTATGCGCGATCGCGACCAATAGAACTCCACATCTTCATCGAAGATGATGTTGATCATACTGAAACCAAATGCCGAGCTGCTGCGGATGGACTTTACGCCGGGTATTCCCAGCAAATAGGTTGTTAGCGGATAGGTAATCTGATCGTCAATATCCTGTGGCGACCGCCCCGGCCAGGCTGTAAAAACAATTTGTTGGTTTTCGCCAATATCGGGAATGGCATCAACCGGAACCGGATCAGTGGGAAGCAGCCCCAGATGCCAGTTAAACGGTGCCGTAGCAATACCCCACACCACAATAGAAATGAGGATAAGAACGGTTATAAACCGGTTTTCCAGAAAATAGGTAATAAGCTGTTTTAGCATGATGCAAATGATTAAATGATAAAAGCGATAAACACCCTGCAGAAAATAATCTGCAGGTTACAGCATTTGCATCAAAGCATCAGATAAGGAACGAATGATTAAGAACAGGAATATCGCGCACAGGTGGTGGCGGAGAATAACAAACAGGAAAACGTCGGTTTAAGGTTACAGAAGATTCATACACCGGCCTGATGGAGTGGCGTTCGGGTGTAAACGGTGAACAGGAAAGCGAAACACCGGCTGCCGGGGTTAATTCATCCAAAGTGGCCGCGGCCAGGCTAATGTTTTCACAGCAGCCTTTTGCGTTGTAATGACCCGAATCTTTCTGAGGCTGATGGTTACAAGAGTTAGCCCGTGGCATGTCGCATGTCCCGGCATTTCCGAACAGGGCCACATCCCGCAGCTGCCCCATGCAGTAATGCATACCCATTGAAAAACGCGATGTTCCAGCCAGAACCAGCAGGATAAGAAAAAGGGGCAATATTTTTCCGGATCGCGGCACCTGAATAAATCGCAAAGTAAATATACGCAACTATTTCTTTTTAGTTGCTGTGCAAAGGTACAAAAGCACTTAAGGCCGCATGCCCTGCAATAAATTGAGCAGGTACGGCCCCGAAATATTGGTCGGGGTAGCAGGATTCGAACCTGCGACCCCCTGGTCCCAAACCAGGTGCGCTAACCGGGCTGCGCTACACCCCGAACACGATACAAGCAGTGACTCCGGAAGGGGTCGAACCTTCAACCTACTGCTTAGAAGGCAGTTGCTCTATCCATTGAGCTACGGAGCCCTCTTTGCTACAAATATAAAAAGCCCTGTCGGCCACAGGGCTTGGCGGAGAAGGGGGGATTCGAACCCCCGGTACGGTTTTACCCGTACGACAGTTTAGCAAACTGCTGGTTTAAGCCTCTCACCCACCTCTCCGTTTTGGGGCAAGCCTTAGAACTTTGCTCACCGGCCTGCAAATATAAACCTTCTGCCGAAATTTTACCTCGCCAGTCACCAGGGCTTGGGCAAAAACCTTTAGCAAACTAACTTGCCGTAGAAATGACCTGGTACCGCAGCCCCGAAACAACCGAATGGATATTCATCGCCCTATTTTCAGGCGCCCTGTTGATGTATGCACTGCGGCTGCTGCGCACAGCGCGCTTCGTGCCTGTACACTACCCGCGCGTGCTGGCCAAAATGCTGTTGCGGCTTCTTGCCTTTGTTCTTATTATCATGGCCTGGATGGGTCCTTCTGCAGGCTTTGCCAAACGCGAAGTTAAAGCCATTGGCAAAGATGTGTTTTTCTGCATCGACCTTTCGAGGTCCATGGATGCCATTGATGTACCCCCCACCCGGCTGGAACGGGTTAAGAACGAACTGAAGCGCATTATCCGCAGCCTGCAGCCCAACCGGATGGGCATTATCATTTTCTCTTCCGAAGCTTTCGTGCAATGCCCCCTTACCTTCGACCAGAGCGCCCTGCTTATGCTTACCGATGCCCTGAATACCAATCTGGTTCCCTCTGGCGGAACAGACCTGGCTCCTCCCTTGCGCATGGCCATGGAAAAACTCGAGGCCGAAAAGCAAACCACCACACGCGTTACCTCCAAAATCATAGTACTGATAAGCGATGGTGAAGACTTTGGTGAAGAAACCCATGCCGTAGCAAAAGAACTGGAGGAAAAAGGATACAAAATCTTTACCCTGGGAGTTGGCACGGCTAAAGGGGGCATGATAAGCACGCCTTCCGGCTACAAAACCGACCGTGAAGGAAATCCGGTAATCACCCGATTAAACGCAGAAAGCCTGCAAATGTTAGCCGGGCGAACCGGTGGCACCTATTTTGAGTTATCTGATACACGCAATGACATTAACCGGCTGGTGGCTGCCATTAACGCCATTGAAGGCGAGTTGATGGACGCCCGGCTGATTGACGTAAGCGCCAACCAGTATGCTTATTTGCTGGGAGTAGCGCTGCTGCTGCTGTTGGCCGACCTGCTTGTGCCACTAAACATTTTAAAGCTGTCGTGAAAGGGCTTATTCTTTTATTGCTGATTGCATCTGCATTTACCGACCCGCTGAGGGTAAGCCGGATAAACCGCCATAAAACCGCTGCCATGCAGGCCTATGCCGAAGGGCGGTACGATGAGGCCGTTGCGCACTACCACTACCTCATTGACTCGCTCGGGGTAACCGATGATGACGCCCTGCTTAATCTGGGCCACAGCTATTTCCGGCTAAACCAATCCGTAAAAGCAAAAGAAGCCTACACCCTGGCTGCGGCCGGAAGCAACCCGGTCATTCAGTCGGTAGCCCACCAGCAACTGGGCGTTATTGCCAACCGTGAAGGAAAATACCAGCAGGCCCTTCAGCATTTTCGCTCTGCCCTGATGGCCAATGCCAATAACGAGGAGGCGCGTTACAACTATGAATTGCTGCGCAAAAAGCTGAAAAACCCCAACCAGCCACAGCAAAATGAGCAGCAAAAAAACAACGAAAACAACGATAGCAACGAAAAACAGCAAAACGAAAATCAAAACGAAAAGTCTTCTGCCAACCGCAAACCGGAGGAACAGAAGCAGCCACTGCAACAAAACCAGCCTGGCAACAGCGAAACCATGGAAAAACAGCAGCAGGGCAAATCGCAGGAAGAAAACAACATAAAGCCGGAAGCCGAGAAAGGTGAGCGTAAATCAGAAATAGACCCGCAGAAAGCCAGGGAAATTCTGGAAACTATGCGCAACCGCGAAGTGCAGTATCTGCAACAGCAAAAACGCAAAGCCACCAGGCCAAGAGACAAATCCAAACCCGATTGGTAGGGGGTTTTATGTAACTTTGAACCTTAAATTTTATACCTCATGAAAGAAGTGGTCATCGTGTCGGCTGTGCGAACGCCCATCGGAAGTTTTGGCGGAAGCCTCGCCTCCCTATCAGCAACCAACCTGGGCGCCATAGCCGTTAAGGGTGCCCTGCAAAAAGCAGGCGTTGATCCGGCCCTGGTACAGGAAGTGCTGATGGGCAACGTTATATCGGCCGGGCTGGGTCAGGCTCCTGCCACACAAGTGGCCGTGGCTGCCGGACTGGGGTACCATGTGCCTTGTTCGATCATCAATAAGGTTTGTGCGTCTGGCATGAAGGCTGTTATGCTTGCCGCCCAGTCGATCCAGCTTGGCCAAAACGATGTAGTGGTAGCCGGTGGTATGGAAAGCATGAGCAACATTCCGTATTATCTGCTCAAGGCCCGCTATGGCTACCGTTTTGGAAATGGCGAGGTAGTTGACGGACTAACCTATGACGGACTTACCGATGTGTACAACCAATGCGCCATGGGGGTTTGTGCCGACAATACCGCCCGCGAAATGAACATTAGCCGGGAAGAACAGGATAACTACGCCATTCAGTCGTATAAACGCGCAGCCGAAGCCTGGGCAGCAGGCAGGTTTAAGGATGAGGTCATACCCGTTAAGTTAACCGACCGAAAAGGAAATAAAACCACGTTTACCGAAGACGAGGAATATAAGAATGTAAACTTCGACAAAATACCCCAGCTAAAGCCCGTGTTTACCAAAGAAGGCACCGTTACAGCCGCCAACGCCTCTACCATAAACGATGGAGCTGCCGCACTCATACTAATGAGTGCCGAAAAAGCCCGATCGCTCGGCCTGCAGCCCCTTGCGCGCATACGCGGCTATGCCGATGCCGCACAAGACCCCATGTGGTTTACCACGGCTCCTGCACTGGCCATTCCCAAAGCCCTGAAAATGGCCGGCCTGAACCCCAAAGAGGTTGGCTACTACGAAATTAATGAGGCTTTCGCGGCTGTGGCCCTTGCCAACAACATAAAGTTAAATCTGGACCCGCAGCGGGTAAATGTAAATGGCGGTGCCGTAGCGCTCGGGCACCCGCTGGGCGCTTCGGGAGCGCGCATTATCGTTACCCTTATTCATGTATTAAAGCAAAATAATGCAGCCATTGGCGTAGCCGGTATATGCAACGGTGGCGGCGGCGCTTCGGCTGTGGTTATAGAAATGCTGTAGTACTTTGCACAACGGCTGGTACAACAATACCGCCGGTATGTCGTTTTTAAACCGCAAAAACCGCAATGGTACAGTCTATGCGTTATTGGTTGCCATTTATTTTACTGCCCGGCCTGCTGTGCGCACAGGCACAACGCGAAGTGCGGACTTACTACGCGGGCAACAAAATACCCCGCGAGGTCTATACGGTAGCTGCCGATAACAGCGAAAAGTTTGAAGGCCGGTACATTAGGTATTACCCCAACGGAAACCCCGAACTGGAAGGATATTTTGTAAACGGCAAAAAGTCGGGCGTATTTACCGAATACCATGAAAACGGCAACCCCATGCGCAAAATAACCTACGTAAACGGACTGCGGCATGGTCCTGTTGAGGTATTTGATGAAACCGGAAAAAAAATTCAACAGGCTTTTTATCAGAACGACCTGCTTACAGACAGTGCCCGGACATTTTACGACAATGGCGCGCTGCTGCGCGAAACCATATTTAAAAAAGGAAAACCCGATGGCGTTATACGCGAATACTACCCGCACGGCACACTCAAAAAAGAAATGCACTACCGCAACAGCAAGCCGAACGGAACAAGCCGGACTTTTTATCCCACCGGCATTGTAGAAACGGAGGGAAATTATGTGAACGGCATCCTTACCGGATACTTTAAAACCTTTTATCCCAATGGCCAGCTGGAAACCGTTGCCACCATGCGCGAAGGTTCGCGCAACGGTGAATACCGCCATTACGACAGCGCCGGCCGCCTGCTGCTGGTAGGACACTTTCTGGACGGCAAATTACATGGCGACAACACGGGCTACTATCCTTCGGGAGCAGTTAAACACAAATTCAGATACAAAGAAGGTTATAAAACCGGAACCGGCTATGTGTACCATCCCAATGGCCAGCTAAAGCAAAAAGAATATTTTGCACTTAACGGAAAAGACTGGATTGTGGAAGAATTTGCCGGGAGCGGTTTAAAACTTTCTGAGAAAAAATACCGCGACCTGAAACCCCACGGAGAGTGGACTTTCTACCACCCTGACGGCAAAACCATCCGGCTTAAAGAAACCTACGAGGCCGGGCGTTTGCACGGACCCAGAACCGAATACTTTACCAGCGGCAAACCTGCCCGCGAAGAACACTGGAAGTTTAACCTGCTTAACGGACCCTTTGTAAACTACTACCCCTCGGGGAACAAAGAAAGCGAGGGCGAATACCGGTCGCATCGCAAACACGGCATGTTCACTGCCTATTACGAAAATGGTCGCATCCGTGAACAGGGCGAATACATTGCCGACAAAAAGCACAAGGAGTGGAAGGAGTTTGATGCCGGGGGCAACCTGATTAAAACCAGCATTTTTAAAGCCGGCATTCTTATAGAGACCAAATAATTCTGTTAGGTTTGCACCACGCAATGGGCACCCGCTATGTCGTTTAATCCTTCTGCTACAATTTTTGAAACCGCTTTCACTTTCCCCGGCCAAACAGGCTTTTATCGCGGCAAGGTACGCGATGTGTACTTCTTTAATCAGGTAATGGTCATGGTGGTTACCGACCGCATCTCGGCTTTCGATGTGGTGCTGCCAAGGGCTATCCCCGACAAAGGCCGAATACTGAATCGCATTGCTGCGCGCAACCTTAAAGCCACAGAAGACATTGTACCTAACTGGGTGCTCGGTGTACCTGACGATAATGTTACAATTGGATTAAAGTGCAACCCCTACCCTGTTGAAATGGTGGTGCGCGGCTATCTGGCCGGTCATGCCTGGCGCGAATACCGGGCCGGAAAACGCACCCTCTGCGGAGTACCCCTGCCCGACGGGCTTAGGGAAAACGATAAACTGCCAGAGCCCATTATAACGCCCACCACCAAGGCACACCAGGGGCATGACGAAGATATTTCGCGAGCAGAAATTCTGAAGCGCGGACTGGTAAGCGAAGCCGACTACACCAGGCTGGAGAAATACAGCCTGGAGCTGTTCAGGCGTGGCACCGAACTGGCTGCAAGGCAGGGGCTTATTCTGGCCGATACCAAGTACGAATTTGGTAACCACAACGGCAGCATCCGGCTAATTGACGAAGTCCACACCCCCGACTCTTCGCGTTACTTCTATGCCGGGGGCTATGAAGAACGGCAAAGAAAACAAATGCCGCAGAAACAGCTTTCGAAAGAATTTGTACGCCAATGGCTTATTGAAAACGGTTTTCAGGGAAAAGCCGGACAGCAAATACCCGAAATGACCGATGAACGCGTAATGGCCATAGCCGAACGCTACCGCGAACTTTACCTGCAGGTTACCGGTGAAAAACTGCCCGACATGCCGCCCGGTAACCCCGTGGACAGAATCAGGCAGAACATCCTCAATTCATTAAATTCAATTAACTTGCAGGGGCTCGTTTAACCAATACACATGAAATACACCATCGACAAACAGGAAAAATACAGCCTGCTTAAACTGCACGAAGAAAAAATGGACTCTACCGTTGCGCCTGCCCTGAAATCAGAACTGATTACCCTGCATGCCGAAGGCGTACGCAACATTATTCTGGATCTATCCGAAGTTAAATACACCGACTCTTCAGGCCTTAGCGCCCTGCTGGTAGGCAACCGCATCCTGCAGGAAGACGGAGGTATTTTTGTGCTTACCTGCCTGTCGGACCACACGCTTAAACTTATTCGCATATCACAGCTCGACAGCGTGCTAAACATCCTGCCTACCGTTCAGGAAGGGGTTGATGCCGTACTCATGCATGAAATTGAACGCGACCTGCGGAGCGAAACCGACAACTAACTCCTTCCCTATCGGTTGAGCTTTGCGGTAACCATATTGGGCAGCAGCGGAGCCGTACCAGCCTACGGGCGCTACCCATCGTCCCAGCTTGTTCAAATGCATAACGAATACATGCTGGTAGATTGCGGAGAAGGCGCACAAATGCAGCTGTCCCGTTACGACCTGCCGCTTATGCGGATAAACCACATATTTATTTCACATCTCCATGGCGACCATTACCTGGGCCTGCCGGGCCTGTTGTTTACGCTTCACCTGCACCATCGCCAGAACGATTTGCACCTTTACTCTCCCAGAGGGTTAAATGAAATATTAACAACCCAGTTTTTCTATTCCCGGTCGGTACCTTCATTCCGCATTATAATACATACCCTGAATACCGAAACGCGCCAGCTTATTCTGGACCACCCCCACTTTACGGTAGAATCCGTACCATTACATCATAAACTGCCCTGTTGCGGATTCATCTTTAAAGAAAAACCAAAGTCCTTGAGGATTGATCCTCAAAAAGTACCCTCAACCCTGCCTCCTCATTATTACAAAGCTTTGAAAAACGGAGAGGATGTTGTGGATGAAGCGGGCAAGGTGTTGTACAAAAACGAAGATTACACCCTTCCGCCCCACCGCTCATACAGTTATGCCTATTGTTCAGACACCATCTATTCGCAGGAGCTTGTACAGCAGCTGCAGGGAACAGATGTAATTTATCATGAGGCTACCTTTACCAGTGCCGATGCCGGCAAAGCCCGCGAAACCCGGCACAGCACAGCTGCAGACGCTGCAACCGTAGCCCGCCAGGCCGGTGCAACCAAACTGCTGCTGGGGCATTTCTCGGCAAGGTACCGCGAGCTGCATACACTTCTGCAGGAGGCCCGGGCAGTGTTTCCGAATACCGAACTGGCAGAAGAAGGACGCACATTCTACCTTACCCGATTATGAGCATTGAACAGAAAAAACATAACCTCTTTTATATACTTACAGGTTTCTTCCTTACCAATGCCCTGGTAGCCGAAATGGTAGGTACAAAAATATTCTCGCTCGAAGCAACTTTAGGATTGCCCCCTGCCCAACTCAACATATTCGGCTACATACTCGACTTTAACCTTACCGCCGGAGTAGTAATATGGCCCTTTGTTTTTGTTACCACCGATATTATAAATGAGTATTTCGGAAAGGAAGGCGTAAAAAAAATCAGCTTTCTTACGGCTGGCCTTATAGCCTTTGCCTTTCTCATTATTGGTATTTCCACCCTGCTGCCCCCTGCTCCTTTCTGGTTGAATCTTTACGAACCCGATGGTCTGAACATTAACCTGGCATTTGCGCTGATTTTCCGGCAGGGGCTGGGCATTATTGTTGGTTCCTTAACGGCCTTCCTGCTCGGGCAGTTGCTTGATGTGTTTGTATTCCACCGTCTGCGCCGGCTTACCGGAGCAAACCTGTTGTGGCTGCGCGCCACCGGCTCTACCCTGTTCTCCCAGCTGGTAGATAGTTTCGTGGTGCTGTTTATAGCCTTTTATGTTTTCGGACGATGGAATTTTATGCAGGTAATATCGGTAGGCCTGGTTAATTACATATTCAAGTTTTTTGCCGCCATTGCCATGACGCCCCTGGTGTACCTGGGTCACTACCTGATAGACCGCTACCTGGGCAAGACCGAAGCCGACAAAATAGCCGAAGAAGCTGCCCGGAAAAGCGAGGGATTTTTTTGATTTCAACCACCATCAATATGGACTGATAAACCATAAACTATTTAACCATGGACTGACTAACCATGGACCGACTAACCATGGACTGATTAACCATGGACTGATTAACTATGGACTGATTAACTATGGACTGATTAACTATGGACTGATTAACCATTAACCACGTAACTATCTCCATCTCACCAAATTATCAAGCAAAACAGCAGCAGCAACAGCTGCGTTAAGCGATTCGGCTCCCCCGTAGCGCGGAATGGTGACACGATGCGTAACATAACGGGCCACATCATCGGATATTCCGGAAGACTCATTGCCAATAACCAACAACCCCCCTGTGGGAGAGCGAAAACCGTGAACATCCTCACCCCTCAGAAATGCTCCGAGTACAGGCACCTTTACCCCGGCAAGAAATTCGGATAACGCCGTGTACCACACCCTAACTCTTGTAAACGATCCCATGGTAGCCTGAATAACTTTTCCGTTGTACAGTTCAGCCGTGTCGTTCGATGCCACAATGCCCCCCACTCCGTACCAATCGGCTATGCGAAGCAGGGTTCCGAGGTTACCCGGGTCGCGTATATCGTCCAGCACCAGCAGCCATTTGTCAGGCTTTACCTGCAGCGGTTCATTTGGTTTCATCCGTACAACAGCAAGTGCCGATTCGTTGGTCTTTAACTCTCCCAGTCCCGAAAGCTGTTGGGGCTTTACCACCATTACCTCACCTTTAAACTGGTGCAACAGGGTGGTGTGGCGTTCGGCAAAGGCTTCGGTTACCACCAGCCAGTCTACCACAAAATCCGATTTGAGCACCTCGGCTACACACTTCTCTCCTTCTGCCAGGAACCGTTGTTCCTGTTTGCGGTATTTTTTTATTTGCAATGATTTGATGTATTTAATGCGCGCCTTGCTTAACATGCCGGAAAATTGAAGCTGCCGAAAAGTAAATATTATTTTTTGATTGTGGCATCCTGCCTTTTGCAGGGTTGTCTGGGCACCCGCCACCTTGGCAAAGATGAATACCTGGTTTACCGGCAGCAGTTCAAAGCCCCCCGTAACGTAAGTCGGTATAAGATGGCCGAGCTTACCAAAATAGAACCCAACCGCAAATTTCTGGGCCTTCCGGTTCACCTGCTGGCTGAGGTTTATTACCTGGGCAAAAAGCACTATCACCCCGAAAAGCTGGAAAAGCGCAAAGCAGCGAAACTCGAAAAACTTGACAGGAAAATAAGCCTTACCACACGCGCCAAGCGCCTTAACAACCTGCAGTTCAGAAAGCAGCAAATTCAGGCAAAATATGACGACCGCCAACAGAACGGCAATGTGGTAATGCAGTGGGGAGAGCCTCTGGTTATACTGGACAGCACCCGGGTTGAGCAGGCAGTAAGCAACATGGAAAACTATTTGTTTAACAATGGGTACTTCAGGGCTTCTGTTGGCTTTAGCGTGGAGCCGGCATATTTTCCAAAAACCAAAACCATTCGTTACACCATTACCCCAGGCCCTCTTTATGTGCTGGATTCGGTATTTTACTCCTTTCCGGATACGCTGTTGAAAAACCTCATTACGGGCACGCTGGCCGATTCATGGCTTAAAAAAGGTGAACCGTACAGCCAGGATGTTGTGTTAAAGGAACGCGAGCGGATTGACCTGTTTCTGCGCAACAACGGCTATTACGACTTCAGCCAGCAGTACATAGAATTTCAGGTCGATACGGTTTCGGCCAGGCCGGGTAAAGTTTGGATTAAGGTAGTAATCAACAGCCCCGAACGCAGGGCATCTCACAAAAGGTTTGTTATAAGCGAAGTGAACTTTACAACCGATGCAGCCCAATCCAGGCCCGGCATTAGTCGTAAAAAAGAAACCTACCGGAACATAAACTTTTATGCATACGAAAACAACTACAACCTCAAAATACTCAGTCAGCGTTTGTTTATTCACCCGGGCGACCTGTTCAGCCGCCAGCAAACCCTCAACACCCAGCGGCAGCTGGCCAACCTCGATATCTTCAAATTTGTAAACATTAACTACGACACAACAGGCGGTAAGTTTGTGGCCAACATTTTTGCCAGCCGTTTCGACAGGTATCAATGGTCGAATGAAGTAGGACTAAGCGTTACCCAGGGTTTTCCGGGTCCGTTTTACAACATCAGCTTTAAAAAGCGAAACATTTTCCGCGGGCTGGAAAATCTTGAAATGAACGGCCGCATAGGTTACGAAGGTGTGGCCGCAGCCACCGATGTGGGCAATGTATATCAAAGCGTTGAAGCAGGCATAAATGCCTCGTTATTATTTCCGCAGTTTTTGTGGCCCTTGCGCGAAGAGGCCCGCTTTAAACTGGGCCGTGTTAATCCCCGAACCAAAACCACACTGGGTTTTACCTATACCGACCGGCCGGAATACAAACGGTCGGCCACAACGGCAAACATTGTGTATAGCTGGGAAAACCAGCGCATCAGGCGGTTCGATTTCACGGCAGCAAGCCTCAGCATTATAAACTCTTCGCTTCGAAGCGACTTCAGTCAGCTGCTGGATAGTCTTTTTCAATATCAGGGCAATACGCTGCGGTTCAGCTTTTTGCCCTCGTATGTAAGCTTTACGGGCTTTGGTATGTCGTGGAACCACAACAATTACGGCAACCTGCAGGAAAATTCGGTTTACCTGCGCTGGTCGGTAGAAAGCGGCGGCACCCTGCAAAACGTGTTAACCCTGCCGGTAATCGAAAACCGCAACCTGGAGGCATTTCGCTACCTGCGGCTTCAGGCCGATGTACGCAGAATACAGATTATCGATAAAAGCACCGTACTGGCCATGCGCTTTAACGGTGGTGTAGGTTACTCTTATGGAACCAACAGGGCTTTGCCATACGAAAAATACTTCTTTGCCGGCGGCAGCAACAGCGTACGCGCCTGGCGCCCGCGCCGGCTCGGACCCGGAAGCTACCGGCCCGAACCCAGTACCAATCCCGAACGCGATGGCCTGTACCGCTACCAGTTCGAAATTCCCGGTGAAATATTGCTGGAAGGAAGCCTGGAGCTGCGCAGAAAACTGGTTGGATTTTTTGAGGGAGCCTTGTTTTTAGACGCCGGCAACGTGTGGCTGTTCAGCGAGCGACTCAAGCAGGACAGCGAAGGCAATCCGGTTGAAAACGGCAACAGCAAGTTCAGGTTTAACAGCTTTTACAAAGAACTGGGCGTGGGAACCGGGTTTGGCTTAAGGTTTAATTTCACCTTTCTTATTCTGCGCTTTGACGTGGGCATAAAAGTCTACGACCCGGCCCGGCCGGAAGGCGACCGTTTTGTGCTGGATAAAATGAAGTTCAGACGCCCCTTTGGCACAGACCGCGAACCGGTAATTTACAACCTTGGCGTTGGCTTTCCATTCTGAAGTTTTCCGGACGTGCGCACCGACTCCGGTATTTAACGCGTCTGGTTTAGTTTTCTGAATATAAGCGACATGGCGGTAGTATCAACAGCTACAGCGTCAACAAGCCTGAGCGACTTTACCATATGCAGCGTGGCGCTTTTGTAATGTTTGAAGTGCAGCGACTCAAGGTGTGACCGGTAGGCTTCTTCGCTGGCGTAAATTTCAACCAGCCGTATGGATGCCGGGTTTTCTTTGATCTGCATGGGAAAAATGCAGATTACCCCAGCTTCGCGTTCGACCGATGCCCTTGATTCTTCCCGAAGAATGGTGAGGTAATCCGAAAGAAAATCCGAATGTATCTCCAGTTCAGCTATTCGTACCAGCATTTTATTATGGTGAATGTTTGTGCCATCGGTTTTTTTACTGCACGAAATAAGCAGATTGAACAAACAAAGAAGCAGAAAAATTTTTTTCATAAAGTTGATGAATTGTGTTATACTCATATTTTTTAAACTTTTTTGCCATCAGGCAGAAGCATAGTCAACCGTCATCCGCCTTATGCGGTCATTAAGCTGCTCGGTGGTAAGCATTTCGCGCAAGCGATCGACCATAACCGGAAAGGCAAAGGGTGTAGGCTTTTCGGGATGTTTTAGCACTATTTTCTGCCGGTTAATGCGCTCAAGGGCTTTGCGAAGGCGGTGCTCCTCCAGCTGAAAGTCCATTACTTCTTCAAAGGCCTGTCGGTACAACAGATTATGTTCTTCGTATTCCTGAAACACCTGAAAAAACAAACCTGCTGTTGCCTGCAGATGGCGGCTGCGTACCGGTTTGCCGGGGTAGCCCTTGAACATCAGTCCGGCAATGGCAGCTATATCCCTGAACTTTCTCCGGGCCATTTCACCGGCGTTTATGCTGGCCTGCACATCGTACAACAGGTTACCGGTTTCAAACAGGTTGGTTTCAAGGGCCTGCTCCAGCGGCACGGGCTGGTCGCTCAGCAACTCAAAGCCATAATCGTTCATGGCCAGCGAAAAGGTAAGGGGCTTTAATCTGGCAAGCCGCCAGGCTATCAAAGCCGCCAGGCCTTCGTGAACAAACCTTCCTTCAAACGGATACATAATAATATGGTGCCCTTCGGCAGTTGTAAACTGCTCAATTAAAAACTCATTGGCTTTTGGCAGGTGCGACAGGCGCCTTTGCAGCTCAAACAAGGGCTCAAGGAACTGCAGCTCCTTGTCGGTTGCCTGGCCATGGGCCACCTCGTTTAGTTTTTTACGAATGTGATCTCCCAGCTGTGAAGACAGCGGCATTCGGCCCCCCATCCACGAAGGTACCATGCCGCTTTTGCGGCTGCTCTTCCGGACGATTACTTCCATATCTTTTATGCGCACCAGTTCCAGCACCCTGCCGGTAAACCAGAATGTATCGCCCGGTTCAAGGCGCGATATGAAATACTCTTCAATTGTTCCCAAATGCTTTCCCGAAAGGTATTTTACGTTCAGTTGGCTGTCGGAGGCAATGGTACCTATGGAAAGGCGATGGCGTTGGGCCATTTGCCGGCTTTCCACAACATATTTGCCATCGGGCTGAATGGTTACCTTTCTGTATTCATCATAAGCCTGAAGGGCATCGCCACCTGCGGTAATAAAGTTCAGAACCCAGTTCCACTCCTGGAGTGTAATGGATGAGTAGCTGTGCGTTTGTTTGATTTCAGAAAATATTTGTTCAGGATAAAAGCCATCCGACACAGCCAGGGTTACAAGGTACTGAATGAGCACATCAAACGACCGGATATAGGGATGGCGGTTTTCTATCGTGCCGCTGTCAATGGCTTGCCGCAGGGCAGCGGCCTCAACCAGTTCCAACGAATGGGTAGGCACGAAATAAATGCGGCTTGTGGCTCCCGGTTGATGACCGCTGCGGCCGGCCCGCTGCATAAACCTTGCCACGCCCTTCGGGCTGCCCACCTGGATTACGGTTTCCACCGGCCGGAAGTCCACCCCAAGATCGAGGCTTGAGGTGCACACCACTGCCTTAAGTTTGCCGGCGTGCAACTGGTTCTCTACCCACTCCCGTACAGAAGCACTTACAGAACCATGGTGCAAGGCCATTGCGCCGGCCAGATCGGGCGCGCGCTCCAGTAGTTTTTGGTACCAAATTTCGGCAAACGACCGGGTGTTGGTGAACACCAGCGTGCTGTTGCTGGCTTTTATGAGTTGAACCACCTTGTCGAGCAGTTTAATGCCCAGATGTCCGGCCCACGGCAACGTTTCGGCTGTATCGGGAAATACGGATTTAATTTCGATTTTCTTTTCAACCGAAGCGCGAACGATAAGATGCCGGTAACCCGGTGCCTTGCCCAGCAAAATACCGGCTGCCTGTTTCAGGTTACCTATTGTTGCAGAAATTCCCCACACGCGAACCTGCGGAACAATGGATTTTATGCGCGATAAAGCCAGTTCAACCTGTACACCCCGTTTGCTGCCCAGCAACTCGTGCCATTCGTCAACCACTACCCCCTGCAGGGTGCCCAGCAAAGTACTGTAACCTTTTTGCGAGAGCAGCAGGTGCAGACTTTCCGGGGTAATGATGAGCAGCCCCGGTGGTGAGGTTCGCTGGGCCTGCCGCACCCCCGCGGGGGTATCGCCGGTACGCACTCCCACCTGCCAGTTCACACCCATACCCTGTATAGCCCGCAGGGCCGAAGCTTCTATTTCGCGGGCCAGCGCGCGAAGCGGGGTAATCCATAACATCTTAACACCCGCAACCTCATCAGGCTTCTGCCTGTCGTAAAGCATGGCGGGCAAAAGCAGGGCATAGGTTTTTCCGCTGCCGGTGGGGGCATTCAGCAGGCCGCTTTTTCCGGCAAGCCACGCCTGCCACACGCGGAGTTGAAAATCAAAGGGCTTCCAACCGCATTCTTCAAACCACCTTATGGCTGGCTCAAGGGGGCTTTCGCTGCCGCCTTTTTCTTTATTTTTACCTGGGTAGCTTAAAACATTACCTGCCATAAGGCTGTTTATCAGACATGGGCCAATATTCCATTAAAGAACTGGAAAAACTTTCGGGCATCAAAGCCCACACCATCCGCATATGGGAAAAACGGCACCGCATTGTGGAGCCCCTGCGCACGGCTACCAATATAAGGCTATATACCGATGACGACCTGAAACGCATTATTAATATTTCGCTGCTCAACCATCACGGTCTTAAAATATCGCACATCGCACGCATGTCAGATGCCGAAATCAGCGAGCGAATATCGGAATTAAGCCGGCTTAAAACAGATGCCGAATTGTTTATAGACCAGCTGGTGGTGGCCATGGTTGACCTCGATGAATGGAAGTTCAACGAGGTTATCGCGCAGCTGGAAGAAAGAATCGGCTTTACACGCACCATTGCCGAAGTTGTTTATCCCTTTCTGGAAAAAATAGGCGTAATGTGGCAAACCGGCACCATAACTCCGGCGCATGAACATTTCATCTCCAATCTTATCCGCCAAAAATTTATTACCGCCATAGCAGCGCTGCCGGTGGCTCCACGCATGGCACCCGGTGCCCTGCTTTTTCTGCCTGAAGGAGAGTTGCACGAATTTGGCCTGCTGTTTTTTCATTACCTGGTGCGGCGCAAAGGTTATTATACCTTTTACCTCGGGCAATCGGTACCGTTTAACGATGTATTAACCATTTACCGCACACACCAACCCCGTTATGTGCTAACCAATTTTATTTCCACACCTTCTGCTTCCCAAATTCAGCCGTTTTTAAACACCCTGGCCGAGCACATGGCCGGGGCCACTGTTTTCGCGGCCGGGCATAACCTGCGCAATGCAGCCGTACTCATTCCGAAAAATGTAAAAATTATTTACAGAGCCCTGGAACTGGACGAACAACTACCGCCGGCAGACGCTGTTTAACGCGGTCCACGCCAAAAGCCATAAAATCACGGCATTTAACAAAATTCATTAAACAAGACCTCAAAAAACCCATCATTTAAGGCAGATTTGCGTAAAATTGTTTAACGATTTTAAACAAAAGTTAAACAAAATTTCCATGTCAGCTCATGAATTTGCTCTCGAAATCAGCCGGCTGCGCAGTACATTAAGCCTGTTTACACGCAGGTTTACCACCGACCGCGATGAAATGAACGATCTGGTTCAGGATACTATCCTGAAAGCACTTACCTACCGCGATAAATTCAGAAGCGGCACAAACCTGAAGGGCTGGCTGTTTACCATAATGCGCAACACGTTTATCAACAATTACAGGAAGAACCAGCGCTCCGGAACCTTTCAGGACAAAACGGCCGATCTGCATTTTTTGAACGTAGCCGATACACATACTTTTAACTCACCCGACACGGCTTTAGAGTACAAAGACATCTGGCAGCACATCAACGGCCTTCGCGATGAGCTGCTCGTACCGTTCAAGATGCACACATCAGGTTACAAGTATCAGGAAATAGCCAAACACCTGGGTATTCCGATTGGCACGGTAAAAAACCGCATATTCCATGCGCGAAAAGAAATACAAAAACGACTCGCAGGTTTTTGACTAAATTAATGCTTCTATATGCGTAAAACGGTTGCGGTTATCGGTTCGGGTTTTGCCGGTCTTTCGGCAGCATGCCACCTGGCAAAGGCCGGCTATGCCGTAACGGTTTTCGAAAAAAACAGCACACCGGGCGGAAGAGCCCGCATGTTTCAGGCACAGGGTTTTACGTTCGATATGGGCCCCAGCTGGTACTGGATGCCCGATGTATTTGAGTCGTTCTTCCGCACATTCGGTAAAAATCCGTCCGATTACTATCAGTTACATCGCCTGGATCCATCCTACCGCATTTACTTTGCCCGGGCCGACTACCTCGATATTCCCGCAGGCATTGAACCTTTAACAACCCTGTTTGAAAACCTTGAACCGGGCAGCGGGCCCAGACTGAAAAAATTTCTGGAAGAAGCCCGCTTTAAGTACGAAGCCGGCATAAAAAAACTGGTGTATAAGCCAGGCCTTTCGTATGCCGAACTGCTGGACAGGGAAATACTTTCCGGCCTTGTGAGATTACAGGTGTTCACCTCATTGTCGGCCCACGTGCGAAAATATTTCCATCATCCCAGGCTCATTCAGTTGCTTGAGTTTCCGGTAATATTTTTAGGTGCCACACCGCAAAAAACACCTGCCCTTTACAGCCTGATGAACTATGCCGACATGGCGCTGGGCACCTGGTACCCTGAAGGAGGCATGTTTACCGTGGTACAGGCCATTGTTAACCTGGCCCGCGAACTGGGTGTGGAAATAAGATACAATGCCCCCGTGCAGCAAATTTCATTAAACGGCACAAAAGCCAAAGGACTGGTGGTGAACGGTGAATGGCATCCGTTCGACTTTATTGTGGCCGGTGCCGACTACCACCATGTGGAACAAAAGCTGTTGCCTGCCTCGCACCGCAATTACTCCGAAAAATACTGGCAGAAACGCACGTTTGCTCCTTCCAGTCTTATTTTTTATCTGGGCCTGAACAAAAAGCTTTCGGGCCTGCTTCATCACACCCTGTTCTTCGATGAAGATTTTGAACGCCATGCCCGCGCCATATATACCGAAAAACGCTGGCCGGAGCGCCCCCAGTTTTACCTGAGCTGTACCTCCAAAACCGATAGCACAGTTGCTCCGCCCGAGGGCGAAACGGTAATGATACTTATACCGGTTGCCCCAAACCTGACCGACACGCCCGAAATCCGGGAAAAGTATTTTCAGGAAATTATCGGCAGGCTGGAGACGCTTACCGGCCAGCGCATTGCCCCGCACATTGTGTACAGCCGAAGCTATGCCCACAACGATTTTATTAACGACTACAATGCCTGCATGGGCAACGCTTATGGTCTGGCCAATACATTGTTGCAAACCGCCAACCTTAAACCTAAAATAGTAAACAAAAAAATACCCAACCTGTACTATACCGGCCAGTTAACCGTTCCCGGCCCGGGCGTTCCGCCTTCGCTCATATCCGGTAAGGTGGTGGCCGATGTACTGGTAAAAAACAATTGTTAATACCTGTATTGCCTATGAAAGATTTATTCGACAAAGTATCTGTTGCCTGCAGCCGTATTACCACCCGGGCCTACAGCACATCCTTTTCGCTGGGCATACTGTGCCTTAACAAAAAGCTGCGCGAACCCATCTATGCCATTTATGGTTTTGTTCGTCTTGCCGATGAAATAGTCGATTCTTTCCACAACTACAACAAAGCCGGCTTGCTGGAGCGCTTTAAATCAGAAACATGGCAAGCAATTGAAGAAGGAATCAGCCTTAATCCTATTCTCAACAGTTTTCAAAAGGCAGTTCATCAGTACAAAATCGACCGGACTTCCATTGAACTGTTTATGCGAAGCATGGAAATGGACCTGTACCGCAGCCGCCATGATCACAACAGTTTTAACGAATATATTCTGGGCTCAGCCGAAGTAGTGGGCCTTATGTGTCTGCGGGTTTTTGTAAATGGCGATGACCACAAGTACAATGAGCTTAAACCATTTGCCATGAAACTGGGAGCTGCTTTTCAAAAAGTAAATTTTCTGCGCGACCTACAGGCCGACTACCTGCACATGGGCCGAAGCTATTTTCCGGATGTGGACCTGTCAGCGATAAATGAAAATTCCAAAAGGGAAATTGAAAAAAGCATCCATGCCGATTTTGAGGCAGCCTATCATGGCATTAAGATGTTGCCCCGATCATCGCGTTTCGGGGTTTACGTAGCCTATGTGTACTATAAAACCCTGTTTAAAAAAATTCAAAACACCCCGTGCGAAATCATCATGTCCACACGCATTCGCATACGCAACCGGCATAAAGCTGCCCTGCTGGCATGGTCGTATGTTAAACATCAGTTCAACCTGTTGTGATGGAAGAGGTAATTCTGGTTGACCCGCACGACCGGCAAACCGGCACCATGGAAAAGCTGGAAGCCCACCGCCAGGGCCTTTTGCACCGCGCCTTTTCTGTGGTTATTTTAAACTCAAAAGGAGAATTGCTGCTGCAGAAACGCGCACCGCATAAATACCACTGCGCCGGTTTGTGGAGCAACACCTGCTGCAGCCACCCCCGTCCGTGCGAAAGCACGGCCGAAGCCGCCCGAAGAAGATTGAAAGAAGAGATGGGCATAGACCTTGAACCCCGGTTTGTCTATTCATTTATCTACAAAGCCAACCTGGATAACCACCTTACCGAACATGAGGTAGACCACGTATTTACCGGCAGGTTTGACGGCATTCCGGAGGCAAACCCTGCCGAAGTTGCCGCCTGGCGGTTTGTTTCACTTAACAGCATGTATGCCGAAGTTATACATAATCCTGAACGCTTTACCCCGTGGCTCAGGCTCATGATAACCCACCCCGAATTTAACTACCTGTTTGACAGACTTTAAACCCTGTTGAAAATTTGAACCTGTACCAAAATCACCAGGCACTTAACGCAGTAACACCCGACACGGTGCTGGTTTGGCTTCGCAGGGATTTGCGCCTTACCGACCAGGCCGCACTGTACCACGCACTGCGCGAACACCGCCAGGTGTTGCCTCTTTTTATTTTTGATACCGAAATACTGAACAAGCTGGACGACCCCGCAGATTCCCGTGTAACATTTATATATCAAACGCTTATTCGTTTAAAACAGGAACTGGAAGAAAAAGGCAGCTCGCTGCTGGTACTGCATGGCAATCCGGTTGAAATTTTTAAAAAACTAAAACCTGCAGCCGTTTACACCAACCACGATTACGAACCTTATGCCATCAGACGCGATAAGGAGGTAAGAACCGTATTGCAGGCTGCCAACGTACCCTTTCGCACTTTTAAAGATCAGGTTCTTTTTGAAAAGAATGAGGTATTGAAAGATGATGGACAACCTTATACGGTGTACACACCATACAGCAAAAAGTGGAAAGCTCTGTGCCGTGCGTTTTATTTAAAGGCCTATCCCACTGAAAAATATTTTCATCATTTGCAACAAACGCCCCCACTGCCCTTTCCCGCGATTGAGGAAATTGGCTTTCGCACCTCGCATATTCCTTTACCTGAAAGGAAAATTCCGCTGAAAGTCATTGAAAACTACCACCTTACCCGCGACTATCCCGGCACCGCCGGTACCACCCGCCTGAGTGTGCACCTGCGCTTTGGCACGGTAAGCATCCGGCAACTGGCCGGTATAGCATTTAAAAAAAATGAAAAATGGCTTAACGAGCTCATCTGGCGCGACTTTTACCAGATGATTTTATGGCATTTCCCGCACGTAGTGAGTCGGGCCTTTAAACCCGAATACGACCGGATAAAATGGCGCAACCATGCCGGTGAATTTGAAGCATGGTGCCAGGGCCGTACCGGATATCCGCTGGTAGATGCCGGCATGCGCGAACTGAACGCCACCGGATACATGCACAACAGGGTACGTATGGTTACAGCCAGTTTTCTCACTAAAAACCTGTTAATAGACTGGCGCTGGGGCGAGGCCTATTTTGCCAAAAAACTGCTGGACTTCGACCTGGCCTCGAATAACGGAGGCTGGCAGTGGGCCGCCGGAAGCGGATGCGATGCCGCACCGTACTTCAGAGTTTTTAATCCCGGTTTGCAAATGGAGAAATTCGACCCGCAACGCACTTACATTAAAAAATGGGTTCCCGAATATGAAACACCCCAATACCCCAAACCTATTGTTGACTATAACTTTGCACGCCAGCGCGCACTTAAAGTGTACAGCGAAGCACTTGGCCGCACACTGGAATGACAAAAAAAGCCCACCTGCCTGAAAAAACCTGCCCCACATGCGGCCAGCTTTTTACCTGGCGTAAAAAGTGGAAACGCTGTTGGACCGAAGTAAAATATTGCAGTAAAAAAAGCCGGATAAGCCAAAACCGTAGAGCTTTATAATTGTTTCAACTATGTGGAAGTAACCCTGGTGTTTCCCCATCAACTGTTTGAACGCCACCCGGCACTGAGCAAAAGCCGGAGGGTAATTCTTATTGAAGACGACCTTTTTTTTGGCCAGTATGCCTTTCATAAAAAGAAACTCATGCTGCACCGGGCCAGCATGAAATATTATGCCGATTACCTGACCCAAAAAGGATATCCGGTAACCTATATCAACTGGGCACAAGGACGCTCACTGAACAATGTTTTCGGCAATCTGAAAGCACAAAACACAGCAGTCGTACACTATGCCGATACCACCGATTACCTCCTGGAAAGAAGACTAACCCGCTACTGCCGCAACCATTCCATACGGGGTATACGGTACGAAACCCCTAACTTTATTTTCCCTTTGGCATTTCTTCAGAGCCATTTTCAACACACAGACAGGTACTTCCAAACCCGCTTCTATCAACACGCACGGAAGAGCCTCAACATTTTAATGGCCAACGGCAAACCCTTAGGAAACCGCTGGTCGTTCGATGCCGAAAACCGGAAGGCGCTGCCCCGAAAAATTGTTCTGCCACCAACATACCAGGCACCCGCTTCCCGTTTTACGGAAGAAGCAGCCGCATACGTAGCGCAGACCTTCCCTGATAACCCGGGGACCACCCATGGATTTGGCTATGCCACAACTTTTCAGGATGCCCGGCAAGCGCTGGACCATTTCCTCGCCAACCGGCTGTATAACTTTGGCACCTACCAGGACGCCATCCATCCGCACCACGCTGTTGTGTTTCACTCTGTACTGGCCCCCGCCCTGAATACAGGACTGCTGCAACCGGAATATGTGCTTGAACGTACGTTGGAATATGCCCTTACCCACCGCATCCCGCTTAATTCCCTGGAAGGATTTGTGCGGCAACTAATAGGATGGAGGGAATTTATCCGTGCGGTTTACCTCCGCCAGGGAACGTTTCAACGTACCTGCAATTTTTTTGGGCACAGCGCACCTATGCCTTTAGCCTTTTACACCGGCACAACAGGCGTTGATCCGGTGGATGCCGTCATCCACCGCGTCACCGAACAAGCCTATGCTCATCACATTGAACGCCTCATGGTGATGGGCAACTTCATGCTGCTTTGCGAAATCCATCCCGACAGGGTGTACCAATGGTTTATGGAATTGTTTATCGATGCCTACGACTGGGTTATGGTACCCAACGTGTATGGCATGAGTCAGTATGCCGATGGCGGTCTGATGGCAACAAAACCCTACATCAGCAGTTCAAACTATATTCTGAAAATGAGCTCCTTCAGCAAGGATAAATGGGTAGATACCTGGGACGGCCTATACTGGCGGTTTTTAAATAAACACCAGCAGAAATTTGCCGGTAACGCACGTATGCGTATAATGCTGAAGCTAATGCAACAAATGCCCAAAGCGCGGCAGATAAGGCTATTTAAACAGGCAGATTGGTTTCTGGAAAAATTATATGAGCGAACTGCGTAAAAAACCGTGGAACCGTGTTGACCAGCCCGTATACAGCATTGCATCGGCCTGGCAGGGTAACGCCAACATGAACATTTGCACCTATGCCGTGCCGGTAAGCCTGAAACCTAAATTATATGTAGTAGCTCTTTACCGGAATACCTTCACGCTCGAGCTGGTTGGTAAACGGGGTGAATTTCTGCTGCAACTGCTGGAGCGTAAACAGTACCGGCTGGTAGCACGCCTTGGAAAAACTTCCGGCCGGAACACCCATAAACTCAGCAGCATCAACGAACCTGTTGAGTGGCACCACGGTTTGCCCTACCTTAGCCGTGCGCTTGCCTTTGTTCACTTGAAGGTTGTAAGGTGTTTTGATACCGGAGACCACCTGAGTACGGTTTGCCGTGTGCTGACCTTTAGAAATCTGAACCACGGCATACCCCTGACCACCCGCTACCTGAAGCTTAAAAACATAATCCGTTCCTAACCTTTTTTGAAGGTACTTGTTATACCGGTATGACAATTTATAATCTTAAACGAACGCAAATTCTTCCCTTAACACTGGCCGAAGCGTGGACATTTTTTTCTGATCCGCGCAACCTGGCCATTATTACACCGGAATACATGGGTTTTAAAATTCTCTATATCTCAGGGCATGGCCCCATGTACCCGGGACAGATTATCCGGTATCAGGTGCAGGGTATCCGCGGCATTACCATGCACTGGGTAACTGAGATTACCCATGTGAACCAACCCTATTATTTTGTTGACGAGCAACGTTCAGGGCCTTACGCCCTATGGCATCATCAGCACCATTTCAGAGAGGTGGAAGGCGGTATAGAAATGACCGATGAGGTTAATTATGCGCTGCCCCTTGGGCCCTTAGGCACCTGGGCACACGCACTTTTTGTAAAGCGGTCGTTAAGCCGTATCTTTGACTATCGCTTTAAAAAACTGGAAGCGTTGTTCGTCAACAAATCAGCATCGGCTATTGTATGAGTGTCTGGTTAATCATAAGCTGCGCATTGGTTACCGTTGCTACGTTTCTTTTCTGGGAATTTGTAGCGTGGTTTACACACAAATATGTAATGCATGGCTTTTTATGGTCGTGGCACAAATCGCACCACACGGTGCATAACCACGCCCTGGAAAAAAACGACTGGTTTGCTGTGGTTTTCAGTATCCCTTCTATGTTTCTGTTTTATTACTTCACGGTAGTAAATTATAATCCTTACGGCATTGCGGTAGGGTTAGGAATACTGTTATACGGTATTTTTTACATCGTTTTTCACGACATTATTGTGCACCAGCGCATAAGATGGCGCCCGTCCAGGCGCAGCAAATACCTGCAGCGTATGATTAATGCACACTATATTCACCATGCCAAACACACGAAAGAAGGCTGCGAAGCGTTTGGGTTCCTGATCGCGCCAAAAAAGTACGAACCCAAACAATTTGTCTTTAAAAAAGAGCGCCAGGAAACCCAGTAATCCGCTTGAGCGAAAAGTACCTATACCTGGCGTTAGATATTGGCAGCATCAGTATTCCGCTGGCCTGTAGTTTTTATCCGAAAGCACCCTTTTACAAAACCTGGAAATACCTCTGGCCTGCCTTGCTGGTAACGGCAGCCTTGTTTATTGTATGGGACGAATGGTTTACACGCATGGGCGTGTGGGGCTTTAACCCGCGTTATCTTTCGGAAATTTATGTTGGCAGTCTGCCGCTGGAAGAAATTCTGTTTTTTGTCTGCATTCCCTACGCCTGTGTATTTACCTATTTTGCACTGAACCACCTCATTGAAAAAGATTATCTCTTCCCGCATCATGATTTCATTTCATTTGCGCTGGTAGCGTTCCTTTTTATTTCCGGGTTATATAACCTCGAAAAATGGTACACTTCGGTAACCTTCATAACACTGGGTATGCTGCTCGGCCTGCACATGTATTATTTCAGGCCCCGGTTTATGGGCAGGTTTTACCTGGCTTATGCCGTAATACTTATTCCGTTTTTTATTGTAAACGGCATCCTTACCGGCTCCTGGATAGATGAGGAAGTGGTTTGGTACAACAACAACGAAAACCTGGGTGTACGCCTGGGGACCATACCTGCCGAAGACGTGTTCTACGGCATGTTACTTATATGGCTCAACATTGTACTTTACGAATTTTTTAAACAACACCGCCGTTAAGCCACAGACTCAGCAGACATTTCGGTCTTTCTTTGAGCTGCTTTCCGGCTTAGCTTTTTACCGGTTTTGTCACTTTTATTCTCCGCCTTTTTCGTGTCTTTTACCACGGCACGGGCCAGCTTATCAGAAGCCCGCTTAATAATTTTTTTTACTTTTTTCGATGGGCTGGGGTCTTCCTGCTTAACCAGTTCTTCAATTGAACCGCTTAACCTGTTTCGAAGGTCTTTGCGCATAGCCTTTTTCCGTTTCATGATTGTATGATTTTCGGAAAATTATTGAATTGTTAGATAGCGATTAAACAGTTAACAAAAATTTAATATTATCAAATCTAATCACTTCACAATCAACATTTTAAATCATTTTAAATAATCAGGCGCCTGGGCAATTTACTCGTAACGCAGCGAGTGGGCCGGGTTGGCACGGGCCGCTTTTAGTGCCTGGTAAGACACGGTAACCCATGCAATAACAAGTGCCAGCAGGGAAGCCACCAGATACACCTCTGCACCGATGGCCGTTCGGTAGGTGAAGTTCTGAAGCCACTGCCGGCCAAAATACCAGCCCATGAGCAGTGCAGGAACCAGCGCAACACCTACCAGCACCGTAAACTCGCGCGTAAGCAGAAGCGCCAGGGTGTAAACAGGGGCGCCCAAAACTTTGCGGATGCCTATTTCTTTGGTGCGCTGTTCGGTGGTAAACGATGCCAGTGCAAACAGGCCCATGCAGGCTATAAACAGGGTAATGCCCGCCAGCACCAGGAAAATATTGCGCATGCGCAGTTCGGCCCGGAAAAGCTCGTCAAAGTCCTGATCCATAAAAGTGTAACTAAAAGGTTCTCCTTCGCCCAGCCTGCGCCACAATTCTTCCAGGCCTGATACTACCGTTTGCGGATTGCCCGAATAGCGAACCAGCAGGTTATGGCTTACATCGGCCAGTCGGATAACCAACGGCCGAACGTGGGTTTTAAGCGACTCAAAATTGAAATCGCTTACCACACCTACAACCCGTAAGGTGTCGGGCACTTCATCGTTAAAATCAATGATATAGGCTTCAAGCGGATTTTCCAGACCAAATTCCTTTACGGCTGCTTCGTTTAACACCACAGCCGATGAGTCGGTTGCAAATTCGGGAGAAAAGAAGCGTCCGGCTTTCATTTTCAGCTTCATGAGCTGCACATGGTTGTAATCGGCATAATACTTGCCTGCAAGGAAATCCTGGTTTACTCCCCGCACCCTGAAAACCGTAGTATTGTTAACACCCGGTAAAACATTGCTGGTAAAACTGGCCAGCTCCACACCTGTAATTTTTTCAGCCTCCTGCCTGAATGCCTTTTGATTGCCACCAAGGCGCCTGGTGTTTCGTACCTGTATAACCTGATGCTGGTCCATACCCAGATCTTTGTCTTGCATGTACTCCAGCTGCCTGTACACTACCAGTGTGGCAACAATAAGGAAAGCCGAAACGGCAAACTGCAGCACAACCAGGGCACTTCGTATGCCTTTGCTTTTTGCTCCTGCCTGCAGTTTTCCCTTTAGCACATTTACTGCTTCGAACGAAGTAAGGTAAAAGGCCGGATAACTTCCGGCAATAATTCCTACCAGCAGTGCAAGAACAAGCGAAATACCCAGAAATGAAAACCTAAGCAAATGCCAAAAGGTAAGCGATTTTCCGGCCAGTTCGTTAAACCAGGGCAAAACCAGGTAGGTGGCGATCAGGGCCAGCATCATGGCCAGCAGGCTATACACCACCGATTCGGCCAAAAAGCGGAAAATCATTTGCGAACGCACCGAGCCGAAAGTTTTGCGCAGGCCCACTTCTTTGGCCCGGCCGACCGAGCGGGCTGTTGAGAGGTTCATAAAATTTATGCAGGCAATAAGCAGAACAAACAAACCTATTGCAGAAAAAATATACACATGACTTATATCGCCCGAAGGCTCCATGTCATCACGAAACTGACTGTAAAGATGTGAGTCGGCCATCGGGTAAACCATGTAGCTGTAAATACCTCCCTGCTTAAGAAACTCATCGAAATTAATGCCCAGGCCCTCTTCCAGTTCCTTACCCACATGTTTTCGCACAAGCTCAGCAAGGCCGGCATTAATTTGCTCAACTGATGTTTGCGGGTTTTTGCGCAGATAGGTATATATGGAGTTGCCCGTCCACCCGGGCCAATAGGTCTTTTCAATGGTTGCAAAAGAAATGATAGCATTGAACTGAATATGCGAATTGGCCGGGGCACCCCTGGTAACGCCGGTAACTTTACAGGGCCACTTGTCATTGCCTATGGTTATAATCTTGCCAATCGGATCGTCACTTCCGAAATACTTGCGGGCCAGGGCTTCGGTAATGACCACGCTGTTTACTTCTTTAAGCGCTGTTCTGGCATCGCCCCTAAGAAGTTCAAAACTGAAGAAAGAAAAAAAGTTGGAGTCGGCCCCGAACACCCGCGGTTCTGAAAACACATGGTCTTCATAGCGGAAGGCCACACCTGTGGAGCCCCCGATGGGAAAAAGCCTTACCATTTCTTCAACACCCGGAATATCCGAAACCGCAGCTGGCCCAACAGGCAGGCTGGAGTTGGAAGTGTAAATTTCCTGACCGGCCAGGCGACCGTGCAGACCTATGCGATAAATATTCCCATAGCCCCGATGAAACCGGTCGTAACTCAGCTCATCCGTTACATACAGGTACACCAGCAAACAAACACTTATGCCAATGGCCAGCCCGGCAATGTTAATGAAAGCGAAAAACTTTTGTTTCCTTATGTTGCGCAGGGCAACGAGAATATAATTCCGTAACATAATCTGGGTTTAATGCATGTAAGATGAAACAACAGGGTTAATAGTTGCACTAAAATCAAACCCGATGCCAGTAAACATTATGGCCCTATTGTTGATTTCAGGCGGGTTAACACAAAGCACCTGTCCGTAAGCGGACAAACGACTGTCCGCTGGTAAGCAAATATTCTGATTAGGTTGCCTTAAACGTGAAAGCGCTCTTTCACATTTTCGGTTACTATTTTGCCATCAAACAGGTTAACAATGCGGTGGGCATGGCTGGCATCGTAAGGCGAGTGGGTTACCATTACAACCGTGGTACCCTCCTGATTAAGCTGCGTTAGCAGCTTTATTACTTCTTCTCCATTGGCCGAGTCGAGATTACCGGTGGGTTCATCGGCCAGTATTACCCTGGGTTTGGCAACTATAGCCCGTGATATGGCCACCCGTTGCTGTTGGCCTCCGCTGAGTTGCTGCGGAAAATGATTTCTGCGGTGCATAATATTCATGCGCTCCAGCACCTCTTCTACCCGCTGCCTGCGTTCGGCCGCAGGTATTTTAAGATACAGCAACGGAAGTTCAACGTTTTCAAAAACGGTGAGCTCATCAATAAGATTAAAACTTTGAAAAACAAAACCTATAGATCCTTTGCGCAGCTGTGCACGTTGCCGTTCGGTAAATCTGGATACCTCCTGTTCGCCAAAATAATATTCACCCGAAGTGGGGCTATCGAGCAGGCCGATGATATTCAGTAAAGTCGATTTGCCGCAGCCCGACGGCCCCATGATGGCTACAAATTCGCCCTCGTTGATTTCCAGGTTTATTTTGCTAAGTGCGGTGGTTTCTACTTCTTCGGTAGTGAACACTTTGTCAAGATTTTTAAGTCGTAGCATGGTAGTAGTAGGGTTTAGTTGTGAATTAGGATATTACTTAAGTATGAGCACTTCATTATTGCCAAAATTTTCGTACGATGAAACGATTACTTTCTCGCCCGGCTGCAATCCTTCCAGCACCTCGTAATGTTCTGTATTTTTTCTGCCCAGGCGTATGTTTCGCTTTACAGCCCTTTGTCCGTCTGGTTCCAGTACATATACCCAGTTACCGCCGGTATCTTTATAAAATCCTCCGGTGGGGAGCAAAAGTTCCTCCGAAGACTGCCCCAGCTCAATGCGCAGGCGCAGCGAAAGGCCCCTGCGCAGTCCTTCTGGTATTTCGCCGGCAAACTGCATATCTACCGGAAAGCGGCCGTTGGTAACTGTTGGATATACGTAGGTTATGGTTAGCGCATAATCTTTTCCGGCAAACGAAGTGGTGGCCCTGAGGCCTTCGTAAATGCGCGGCAAATACAGTTCGTCTATTTCCACGCGCACTTTGTAGCTGCCCACCACATCTACCTGGCCCAGGCGCTGCCCGGGGTTCACATTTTGTCCTACATCCAGCTGGGGGCGGGTAAGCTGGCCGTCAATAGGAGCGCGGATAATGAGGTTATCCAGAATTTTGCGCACAGCTTCCAGGCTTTTAATCATGCGCATTTCGCTGGCTGCTGTTTCGCGCAACTGCCGTATGCGGTCAATGGAGTCGGCCTTGTACACTTCGTAGGTAATGCGCTTTCGCTCCAGGTTGTATTTGTAATCGGCTTCGGTGCGTTCGAAATCCTGCCTGGAAAGCAGCTTCTGCTCATACAAATACTTTTGCCGGTGATACAGCGGCTCCAAAATAGCCAGCTGGTTTTCTATAAGGGCGAGTGTCTGGCGTTGTTCCAAATCGTTGCGCATCAGGTTCAGGCGGGTTTCGCGTGCCCGGTTAATGCTTTCATTAAACGAAGCCTCCTGTTGCAGAACGGCTAACTCCCGGTTAAGGTTGCTGAGCTCCAGTATAACATCGCCTTTTTTAACCATCGTGCCGCTTTCTACCGCCACCCGTTTAATGATGCCGCCCTCTATGGCATCGAGGTAAACCGTCCGGCTGGGCTCGACCGTGCCGGTTTGGGGGATAAATTCCTGAAAAACGCCTCGCTTTACTTCGGCAATGGCAATCTTGTCGCGCTCCACCCTGAGGCGCGACCTGCGATCGGAAAACATAAGCATCCAGGCAACCAATACAACCGCCAGCGCAATACCCCCGTAGGACATGATTCGCTTTGCCGGCCATTTTTTCTTTTCTATAGGTCTGTCCATTTCAATCGAAACTAAAGCTCAGGATGCAAACCGGCACGTAAAGGTTGTTCGCAACCTTGCCTGCTCGGTAAAAAATACGGGCTTTTTCTTCTTTTTACCCAAGCCCGGTAACAAAAATAAGGTGTATTCCTTTCCATAAACATAATGGCTGCCTTTAACCAACAACCGTGCCACCGCCAGGAAAGGGCATCCGGAGCCTGTTCCAGGCATTGCCCATGCACTGTACCGTCCGCAACCGAACAGGGCTGTCCGGTTACACACAGAAAAGTCATGCTGTTTTAGAGGAGGACTGCCCTGCGTGGTAAACGTTCCGGTAAGATGCTTACCGGAATCTTAACACCCGGTTATGATTCGCCAACAGGTATGAGGTTTCGCAGGCTGAATCAGAACTCTATTTCAGTAAGCGGCCCGGAAAACGACCCGCTTATGGCTATGGTTCCGCCAGCACCGTCATCGGCTTCTCCTTCAAACTGAAACGTCCAGGTATTACCCGATTTGCTGATGGTAACCGTGCCACTGGTAATACCATATTCAGATCCAACTCCTGTGGTAAAGTTGCCATCTGCACCTGCCGCTTCCAAGAGGTTTCCTTCCAGAAACCGTTCGTCATAGGCATAGGTTCCGGCAGCAAGCTCAACGGTCGAAGGTGAAAAGAGCGCCATGTAAAACAACTGGCCCGTTCCGGCCAAATCGCCATCGGTAATGGTAACACCCGAGGTAGCCAAAATTACCTGGTATACAGAGCCACGGTTGCCGTTATCATCTTCAAAAACGCCATTGCCGGAAATATATCCGTTGCTTAACACATAGTTTGTACCGTTAATGGTAAGGCGGTTGGGTATGCCTTCCTCATCTTTGCTGCAGGATGACAGAAGTATACCAAAAGCAAGGCAAGTCGTTGCTTTCAGTAGCATTGGATTACATTTAAACAGGTTCATAACGTGCGGTTTGGTTAGACTGAACTTTGGAGCAGGAATTCGTCCCATTCGTTTCCTTCGTGCCCTGCAAATTCACGAAGAAAAAGAGCATAGGTGGGCCTGTGCGGTTTTTTGCGCAGCAGCATGCCGGCCTCTTCGGGGGTGTAATCGCCCTTGCGGGCGTTACAACTTTTGCAGGCAGTCACCAGGTTTAACCAGGTGTGCTGCCCGCCTTTTGAGGTTGGAATAATATGGTCTAAGGTAAGATCGCGCTTTGTGCCGCAGTACTGGCATTCAAAATTATCGCGCTTAAAAACATTCTGGCGTGTAAGTGCAACCCCCTTGTAAGGCGCCCGCACATAACGGTGCAGCCGGATTACCGAGGGCATGGGAAAACTTTGGCTAACCGAGTGCAGACGGTGGCCGTTGGCTGAACGCACCAGCTCACTTTTGTTAAGGTAAACCAGAAGAAAAGCCCGTTGAACGGAGCAAACCATTAACGGACTATAATCCTGATTAAGTACCAGAACCCGGTTATTCATACAGGAAAGATAGGAGCAAATTGTCAACCAAGCAAATCGGGCTAGGCTGCCGTAAGAATTCTGCGCATGCCCACCGGGGTTATGCCGGCCGGAAGTATTTCGGCCTTTACCTTTTCTTCGACATGCAACACCCTGAAAGGTGTGGTTTCAAGTAAAATAGCCGGGTGCAGGCCTCCGTCGGCCCGGCGGGTAAACAGCAGGTCGCCCGGCAGCAGTTGCCGGGGCTCGGCCACCGGCCTGCCATACCTAATTTGTTGTTCAGGGTATCGGGGCAGCAGGTAGCCGCAAAACCGGTAGGCCATCTGCACCAGTCCGCCTTCGTCTATTCCGAAAGGAGTTTTGCCTCCGGGCAGATAGGGCGCCCCAAGATACTTCGTGGCCTGGCTTTTCAGATATTCAAAGTCGCGGTATTGCCCCAGGGTTTTGGCTTCGCCATTAAAGGCAAAGTGTTCTTCCATTTTAAACAATTCGGCCGAGGAAATGGGAATAATGCTTCCCATTACGATTACCACAGGCGTTTTATTATAGAGCATGCCCGAGGTAACATCGGTTGTTATCTTAAATTCGGCCCGGCACAGGTAATCAAAATAGTCGGCAGATATGGCATGATGCTGGCGGCTGTCTATCCATCCTTCCGCGCCGTCGGAATAGACTTTAATGCGCATAAATTTGCGGTCGTTTGTCTGAGCCAGCACCATATAATGGTCACCAAACAACAACTGGGTACACCACATGGATGAAAAATCCGGCTCGTGCCGTACGGCCACCATGTTTAGCCTGCATACACCGTATCCTTCGGCCGGTATCATACTACCATTTTATTCTGTTTAACTCACGGCGGGCCTCGCGTTCTTTTATGGTCTGCCGTTTATCGTACATTTTTTTTCCACGGGCCAGGGCTATCTCCAGTTTGGCGTATCCGCGTTCATTGATAAAGAGCCTGAGCGGCACCAGGGTAAGGCCTTTTTCAAGCTTTCCCTCCAGTTTGCGCAGCTCGCTCCTCTTCATGAGCAGCTTGCGCTCACGCAGGGGGTCATGGTTATAGTAAGTACCCTCGGCATAAGGGCTTATGGACATGCCTTTTACATACAATTCACCGTTTTTGAAATAGCAGTAACCATCGGTAAGGTTGGCTTTTCCTTCGCGTATGGATTTTATTTCGGTGCCGGTAAGCACCAGGCCTGCCACATATTTATCCAGTATTTCAAACTGGAAGGTAGCCTGCCGGTTGCGGATGTTTACCGTATCGTTAAAACGCTTGCTCATAATGGATGCCGGAATAATTGCTTAAGCTTTTCACGTTTCAGAATTTTCTGTCCGGTGGTCCCTTTTGCCACCAGCCGTCCTCCCGCATATGCTTCGTAGCTGCACAGCAGCTCGTTTCCTTTAAGGCTCTCTACCTGCGCAACAATAACCACTTCTTCACCCACAAATGCGGGCCCCCGGTGGTCTATGCTCAGGTATGTTCCTACGCCCTCTTCATCGTGCTCGCGCATGCGCAGTACAAAACTGCCTGGTGGTCCACTCAATTTCACGGGCCAGGGTAAAAGTGGAACAAACAGGGTGTACTACTTCATCGTTAAAACAGGCCACGTCATCGGGTTGTACGGTAAAGCGGTATTCCTGTACATCGCCTGGTTGCACGTTCGTTTTCATACACCTACGGGGTATTGTGCCAGTGGCACACTGTCAAGCGGTTCAAATAATCCATTTAAGAACTTATGGTGAGCAACCACGGCCACCATGGCGGCATTATCGGTACAATACTGAATGGCCGGCATATACACTTTCCACTGGTTTTCTTCAGCCAGTTGTTGTACGGCCCTGCGCAGGCCTGAGTTTGCCGATACCCCCGCCCGCCAGGGCTATTTGTTTAATGCCGGTAAGCCGCGCAGCCTGTACCAGCCGGTCGGTGAGCATGGTTACCAATGTATGCTGCAGTGCGGCACAAATATCGTTCAGGTTTTTTTTTACAAAGTCAGGGTCAGCCGCAGTGTGGTCGCGTAAAAAGTACATAAAAGCCGTTTTAATTCCGCTGAACGAAAAGTGCAGCCCGGGCATTTCGGCTTTAGGAAAAGCAAAGCGACCGGTAATGCCGGCCTGGGCATATCTGTCGATGAGCGGCCCGCCCGGATACGGAAGACCCAGCAACCTGGCGGCCTTATCGAAGGCCTCTCCTGCGGCATCATCCTGGGTTTCGCCCAACACTTCCATGGTCAGGTAGCTGGTTACTTTTACCAGCTGGGTGTGCCCGCCGCTTACTGTGAGACAAAGAAAGGGAAATTCCGGAACCGGCTCATCAATAAAGTTCGAAAGCACATGGGCCTCCATGTGGTTCACTCCGATAAGGGGAACGTCAAGCGCCAGCGCAAGGCCTTTGGCAAAAGAAGCGCCCACCAACAGGGCACCCATCAGGCCTGGTCCTTTGGTAAAAGCTATGGCATCGAGCTGCTGCACCGTGATGCCGGCCGAGCGCAGCGCTTCATCTACGGTTAACCAAATGGTGCGCTGGTGGGCACGCGAGGCGAGCTCGGGCACCACACCTCCGTATTTTTGGTGCACCTCCTGCGAAGCAATAATATTATTGAGTACCTTGCCGTTTCGGATAACGGCGGCCGAAGTTTCATCGCAGGACGATTCGATTGCAAGTATTTGGGCAGAACCAGTTGACGGCATGAAGCTGCAAGTTATTAAAAATAAGGTATTGTATGCTTTGAGATGGGTAACCATCTATACCCTTTACAGCGCTTTTATTCTTATTGTTGCTTCTTTTTTCATTCTTCAGCTTCCCTGGGTACAAACCCGCTTAACACGCCGGGTACTCGAATCGGTAACCGAACAAACCGGTTTTAAGGCCAGTATCGGGCGGCTGGAGTTTTACTGGTTTGACCGGCTGCACATAAAAAACCTCAGGATTACCGATCCCGAAAACAACGACATGTTTAACATTGCCTCGTTGCGGCTGAATTTTACATTTCAAGGACTGGTGCAGGGCCATGGGTATGAGCTCGATGCGGCCCTGGCTGATTCGGCCACCGTGCACCTGGCCACCATTAAAGAAAACGACTCGGTAAACAATCTGAATATAAATGTATTTGTCCACCGGCTTATGCCGCGCTCCGGTAAAAAGCCGGCACGCACTCCTGCCATTACGGTTGGCGAAGTGTTGCTCAAAAACGGCACTTTTATCTACGCCTCGGACCGCGACAGCATAACCCAGGGGTTCGACTACAACCATTTTCGGGTAAATATTGCCGGAGCCGAGGTACAGCAGCTTTTCATTCAGGATGATACCGTTAGCATGCAGGTGCAGTCGCTGCAGGCAACCGAGGCCAAAACACGGCTTTCCATTCACCAACTGCATACTTTTTTCAGGTTTTCTGACCGGGGCCTGGAATTTCATGGCATTGAACTGCAGGCCGGCAAAAGCTACATTGCCGATACGGTGTTGTTCCGGTTTTCGGGTCAGGATGATCTTTCGGATTTTGCTGATTCTGTATGGGCCGAAATTCACCTGAAGAAGACAGTTATACACCCTGAAGATCTGGCCCTGTTTGCTCCGGGAACGGAGAAGCTGTTGCAACACGGTTAGGCTAAACGGAAACCTGACCGGAAAAATATCTGACTTTACTTTTCGCAACATGCAGCTGAATACAGGTAATACCCGGTTAACCGGAGAACTATCAATGGATGGACTCCCCGACCTGGAAGAAACCTTTATTGTGGCAGAACTTAGCCATTCGGAAATTGACCCGAACGACCTGTCGTTTCTATTTACCCCCGAAACCCTGGAGCAGCTTAATAACCTGGGCCGGGTAAGTTTTAAAGGACAATTTCTGGGCTACCCGAACGATTTTGTTGCCAATGGCGAATTTGCCGGTAGCATCGGCCGGATACGGTCGGATATAAATCTTAAAATAAACGAAGCCAACCCGGCCCTGTCGGCTTACAGTGGCAGGCTTAGCCTGGATAAGTTTAACCTGGGCATGTTTTTACGCGATACCCTGTTGTTCCAGCAGGTTACTATGGACGGATCGGTAAACGGTAAAGGGCTAACCCTGGAAAGTGCCGATCTGTATTTAAAAGGAACCATAAACGCGCTGGGTGTTATGGGTTATACCTACACCGGCATTACCACCAATGCACGCTTTGCAAATCAGCTTTTTGCCGGCACCCTTGCCGTGCTAGACCCCAATCTGACGCTGCGCATAGATGGCACCATTGACCTGCGCAACAACAGGCAACACGTGCAGCTTCGTGGAACGCTCGACTCAGCACGACTGGAATATCTTAACCTGAGCCGGGATGCACTGCACCTGAGCGGCATTATTGATCTGGATACCTATGGTCTAACCCTCGACAGCCTGCGGGGCACAGCACATTTAAAGAATCTTACCGTATTCTACAAAGATGAAAAACACAACTTCGGTGAATTGTCTTTAACCGCATCGCACAACAACCAAACCAGGCAGCTAATACTGCAAACCACCTTGGTTAATGCACAGGTAAGCGGTAATTTTAACTTCTCTAATCTGCTGGGCGATACGGAAGAACTGCTGCATGAGTTCTGGCTTTCCATCAGGAATAACCGCGAAAACCTGGCAACATACTACCAGGCAAAAAACAAAACACCCAGCACATACGCTGCTGCATTCGAAGTGCTGTTAAAAGACCTTAACCCGCTCTTCAACCTGCTCGATATTCCGCTTAGGCTTACACGCAACACCCTTATTACGGGCAGTTTTACCCACGGACCGGTTGTAACCTTAAGGGCTTTTACGCGAAGCGATTCGGTTTTTTATGGCTCATCTGCCTTTTGCAAAAATGAGGTCGAAATCAGTGCATCCAAATCGTATTCCGGAACCGAAGCACTGGCCATGGTGTATGTAAAATCAGATAAGCAGGTTATGAACAAAAACCTTACTACCGGCCCGTTTACGGCAGAAGCCATCTGGGATGGGAACCACATCGACCTGGACCTGGGCCTGAGCCAGCCGCCTGACAACAAAATCCGAATAAATGCCATTGTTGATTTTGAAGACAGCACCTACATCAGGTTTAATCCTTCAGAAATTGTTTTGCTTAACTCTGCCTGGTCGTTTAATAACAACAATTACATTGCCGTTTCGGGCAGGGAGTGGCGCGTACATAATGTGGTAATTCAGCAGCCAAATCAGTCCATTGCATTCAATGGAAGCCTTTCGGCCGACAGCAGCCGTGCACTGCAGCTGGCTATTTCAAATGTTTCGCTTAAGTTTTTAAGCGGACTGGCCCAAAGAAAGCTTGAGGGAATACTGAACGGAAAAGTAAAGCTGGTGAACTTTTACAATAAACTTTCTGTTGAAAACACCCTTTCAATCTCCGATCTCATGGTTAATGACTTCCTGATCGGCAACATTACCGGCAACAACCACTGGAACTCCGACAACCGGCAGTTTGAAATGCAGTTTTATATTGACCGTTCGGGAAGCAGGATTGTGGACTTCAACGGATATTATACTCCCTCCGATACCATCAGCCCGCTGAACGGAAAGGCCATTTTAAACCGGGCCAGCCTTAAAATGGTTGAGCCTTTTCTGGAAGATCTGTTCAGCCGGATGAATGGAGAAGCCTCCGGGACCTGCCTGGTAACGGGCACACTGGCCAACCCGAGGCTTAACGGCAGCGCTGCCATAACAAACGGTGAGCTTACCGTAAATTACCTTAAAACATCCTATAAGTTCAGTGGCAATCTGGGCTTCAGCCCAACAGCCATTACCTTCAGCGACTTTAACCTTACCGATGTTTTGAACAACCGTGCGCGGCTGCAGGGCCAGATCAGGCACCGGGCTTTCGCAAACATGGAGCTTAACCTTAGTGCCTCATTTTCCGATTTTCAGGTGCTGAACACATCGCAACGCGATAATGAACTGTTTTACGGCCAGGCCTACGCATCGGGCAATGCTACTATAACAGGACCTGTTAACAACCTAAGCCTTACCGTAAACGCCATTACCCGTAAAAACACGCGCCTTTTTATACCCATAGGGGGTACCACTGTAAGCCAGCAAAAAGATTTCATCAGCTTTGTAAACCTTACGCAAACCGATTCAGCACAAACCGATTATGCAGGTGAATCAAAAAAAATACAGCTCGCAGGTTTCAATCTGGAATTTAACCTGGAAGTTACCCCCGATGCCTATTCGGAAATCATATTCGACATCAAGGCAGGTGATATCATACGCGGAAGAGGCAACGGTAAACTCAGACTTCAAATGAATACCGATGGCGAGTTTACCATGTTCGGGCCCATAGAATTTACCGAAGGCTGGTACAACTTTACCCTGCAAAATATCATCAACAAGGAGTTTATGATAAAACCCGGAAGCCGCATTACCTGGTATGGCGACCCTTACCAGGCCGTGCTGGATATCAACGCTTCCTACAACCAGCTTGCCTCACTAGGGCCGATACTGAACGACCCCACCCTGGCCAACAGCACCGCCCTTAAAAGAAAGTATCCGGTTGAAGTACTGCTCAAACTCGAAGGACCCATGCTGTCGCCCCAGATTAATTTTGACATTGAAGCCCGCGATCTGCCCAAATCAGTAGCGGTAGAAGGGCGACCTCCGGTAGCTTTAGACCTTGAGTTTTATTCTTTTAAAAGCCGCATGGACGAACAGGAACTTAAAAAGCAGGTGTTTAGCCTCATTGTGCTGCGCCGGTTTACACCTCCCGAATCATTCAGCATGAGCGGCTCGGTAACCAACAGCGTAAGCGAGCTGCTGTCGAACCAGCTGAGTTACTGGATGAGCCAGGTAGACGAAAATCTTGAAATTGACGTAAACCTTGGCGCCATGGATCAGGAGGCTTTTAACACTTTCCAGCTTCGTCTGTCATATACCCTGTTAAACGGGCGCATGCGCATAACCGGTGACGGCACCTTTAACAACCAAAACGTTCCGGCATCAGGAACGGGCGGCCAGCCCGGCACCTTCTCTTCGCTGGCGGGCGACTGGACCATTGACTACCTGCTTACCCCCGACGGAAGGTTCAAGGTTAAAATGTACAGCCGAACCAACGTTAACCAAAACACCACAGGCCTTAACAACCAGAATACCATAACCACCGGCGTAAGCCTTACTTACACCCAAAACTTTAATGCAGTTAAGGAACTGCTGCGCTCAGCCCATGAACGCCAGCGCAGGGAACAATCCCCGGCCCCGCCCGACTCAGCCGCACGAAAAGAAGATGAAGATTAAATACGCCCTGCTTTGGTGGTTAGCCCTGCCTGGAGCACTCTCTGCACAGGACAGCCTGGGCGCCCGCTCTGCCCGTAAACTCATCGTCATCTCCGGAGCCGCCTACACAGCCTCGCTCGTGGCACTCGGAAGCCTGTGGTACAGCGAAGCCCAACGCCAGCCATTTACCTTCTTTAACGACTGGCCCGAATGGAAACAGGTAGATAAAGCCGGGCATTTTTTTACAGCTTTCCATTTATCGGCAGGCACTTCGCAGGCCATGCAGCAACACCATGTTAAGCCATCAGGTGCCCGGCTGTACGGAGCCATTGCAGGCTTTCTCATGCTGCTGCCAATAGAAGTGCTGGACGGCTTTTCGGCCAACTATGGCGCCTCCCTGCCCGACCTGGGCGCAAATCTGGCCGGGTCGGCTTTCTATTATGCCCAGGCAAGCCTGTGGAATGAAGTCCGAATCGAACCAAAATTTTCCTTTCAGCGCACCGCCTATCCCGGCCTTCGCCCCGACCACACACTGGGCAGCGGGCTGCTTTCTGAAATGCTTAAAGACTATAACGGCCAAACCTACTGGCTCTCTGTTAACCTCAATAAATTCATTACCTTCCCCGCATGGCTGAACCTGGCCGTAGGCTACGGGGCCACCGGCATGGTCTATGGCCGGGACCCTCAGAACCAGGCCGCAGGCTTCCGGGCCCTGCGGCAATTGTACATCGGCCCCGACATTGACCTTTCCCATATCAAAAGCCGGTCAAAAGTAATACAAGCCACTTTGCGCATCATTAATCTGGTTAAGCTCCCGGCCCCTGCACTGGAGTTCTCATCCGGTAAAGGCAAGTGGCACTGGCTCAAGTTCTGAATGTTTCAGGTTTTTTTTACCTTAACGCAAATACCCGTTAATCCCCTCGCCATGGATATTCTCAACACCCTGAAAAACTATGCCGACCAGATTGGCGGCACCTTCAGCGACTACGACCATTCAAAAGCCATTGTGGTAGTACCGCTGCAGGATGGAAGATTTCAAACCGTACTGGCCGTGCTGGAAAAAAGCAAAACCTCCGGCAGGCAGCGTGTAGTGTTTACCAGCAAAGTAGCCGATTATCACAGCGGCATTGATGCCCGCGATTTGCTGGTGCAAAACGGATTGTTTGATTACTGCAAGTTTATTGTAGACGGCAACCAGTTAAAGGTAATTGCCAGCGGACTGGCCGACAGCATGACAGAAGATGAAGTAAAGTTTATGGTACAGGAAGTAGCCCAGCTGGCCGATCATTATGAGTTAAAACTTACCGGAAAAGACATTCACTAAACTGGCCAAAGCCCGGTTTCGTTATCTTTGCACGGGCAGGCCGGCTTACCGCCCCTCGTTCGGGGAGGAAAGTCCGGGCAACTTCAGGAAGCATACCCCGGGAACACCGGGGGACCGGCCGGTAAAGCGGCCGGGACAGAAAGTGCCACAGAAAACAGGTAGCCCCTGTGGGGTGATAGTGAAAAGGTGGGGTAAGAGCCCACCGTACCGGTTAGCAATAACCGGTAGCTCGGAAAACCTTATGCGTTGAAAGGTCAAATAGGCTCCGGCATGGAACCTCCTGATTCCCAGGCAACCTGTTGCCGGCCGGAGTGGGTAGACCGCTTGACCCCTTAATAGGGCCAGATAAATGGTAAGCATCCCGCCCCGGCGGGAGACAGAACCCGGCTTACAGGCCTGCTCAATCATTACCAAACCTTCCGGACAAAATCCGGAAGGTTTGTTTTTATTTGCAAACAACCTTAACCCCATGGCAAGAATATTACTGGTTGATGATATGGCCGCCATTCGTGCCTCGCTCAGAGAAATCCTTGAGCATGAAGGCCACGAAGTGTTTGAAGCATCCGATGGCCAGGAGGCCCTTACCTGGCTACAGGAAAATGAAGCTGATGTGGCCTTTTGTGATGTGAAAATGCCCAAACTAGACGGCATTGAACTGCTGCAACACGCCAGAAAAGCGGGCATACAAACAGCCTTCATCATGATCTCGGCCCACGGTACCCGCCAAACCGCTCTGGAGTGCATTAAACAGGGCGCCTATTTTTTCATACAAAAACCTTTCGACAGCATTGAAACCATTCTTATCCATTTGCGAAACGTGCTGGAGCGCAACTCCCTGCGTGCCGAAAACCGCGACCTGAAAAAGAAAATAAGCAGGAAATGGGAAATCATCGGAGAGTCGGAGGCCATCAGGCAGGTAAAGTCCATGATCGACAAAGTGGCACCCACCGATGCCCGAGTGCTCATTATTGGGCCCAATGGCTCCGGAAAGGAACTTGTGGCGCGGCAACTGCACGAAAAAAGCAGGCGGAGCGAAGCACCCTGGATTGAAGTTAACTGCGCTGCCATACCTTCTGAGCTGATAGAAAGCGAACTCTTTGGCCATGAAAAGGGCGCTTTCACTTCTGCCATTAAACAACGCATCGGAAAATTCGAACAGGCCGAGGGTGGTACACTTTTTCTGGACGAAATTGGCGACATGAGCCTTTCGGCACAGGCCAAGGTGCTCAGGGCCCTGCAGGAAAACAAAATAACCCGCGTGGGCGGGGAAAAAGATATTCCGGTAAACGTGCGCGTTATTGCCGCTACCAACAAAGATTTAAAACAGGAAATTGCCGGCAACCGCTTTCGCGAAGACCTCTATCATCGCCTGAGCGTTATTGTAATCCGCGTACCTTCGCTAAGCGAAAGAAAGGAAGACATTCCCCTGCTGACCGATAAATTCCTGACCGACATAGCACTTGAACACGGTAACCGAAAGAAAAAAATTAATGAAAATGCCCTCCAGGCCTTACAGCAGCATCAATGGACGGGCAATGTGCGGGAACTTCGAAATGTGGTTGAAAGACTCGTAATCATGTCAGACGACATCATTACAGAAAAAGACGTGGAAGCCTACCTTTAGGCCTAAATTTTACGAATACCTGATTCTTTCTGAGCTTCTTTTTTGCTGTAGGTAGGACAGGTGTACTGGCTGCATGCAACGGCAAAAAGTGCCAACAGAACGAAAATAAGCAGTTTTTTCATGGTTTTATCAGGTTACCGCAACAAAGGTAAAAGGATAGGCCTTTAAAACAAATTTAACGTAAGAAAAAACGCTTTAACGACAAAAACATCATTCCACCAGCAGGTTACAACCCCTCACTTCGCTGTTATCGATCCGCCCCAGCACCTCAAACGACCCATCGGAATAAACACGCCCCAAATCAGCCGTCTCAATGAACGATACGGAGTGAATATTAGCCAGGTCAATGATGTTTATGCCGCCGGTAAGCCCTTCCAGGCCCACCGAAAACGGATCGTACAGGTCGCGGATAAAAACCCGCATCCAGGGTGGTGCATAAAAACGCGTTTCGCCCCGCGTATAGGCCTGCGAAAACAACTCGGTCATTCCATACTCCGAAAAAATGCGGTTCACCCCAAAAGCTTTTTTAAGCCGGTCGTGGAGCGCCTCGCGGGTAATCTCTTCCCTCCTGCCCTTCATGCCTCCGGTTTCCACTATTACGCAGGCCGGCAAATCGGGAGGCATGTTTTTCGGCAAGATCAAGCAACGCAAACGTTACGCCCCACAACATCAGCTGCCTGTCGGCCCGCTTCCGGGCCTGCTCCATGCGGTTTAACATTTCATCGGTATTGTAGAGAAAAAAACCACCCAAACCAGACCGGCTTTCTTTCATCAGCCCATGCAACATGGTTATCAATGACGAATGCCTGCGCTCCAGATAGGAGGGCAGCAAAGCAAAAAAATGATATTGGCTTGCCGGGCCGAAAAACAATCTGAAATTACCCATTGCGTGTGCAACGTAAAAATCATAGTCGGGATAGTAATGAAAACTGGACAAACGCCCGGTGGTGCCGCTGCTCTCGAAGAAACCTGCCGGTTTCCAGTTGCCGGTAATGAGCCGGTGCGACCTGAAAAAGGTTATGGGCAGAAACGGAATATCCGTCAGGCGGTTTACATCACGGTAATCTATTTGCCGGAAGGCCAAATACCGCTGGTATACCGGATTGTTGCAGGCCTGATAACGAAAAACCTTTAAGGCAATATCGGTAAATGTATTTTCGTTAATACCCTGTATTTGTTTCCGGAAATCATTTAAGGTTGACAAACGTTACGTATTTTGCCTTCAAATTTAAGCACATGCGCGTATTGTCAGGTAAAGGCGGTTTAATACTGGTCATGGCCCTGCTGGGTTCGTGTTTCGAGCCGCCCCAGTTCAGCAACAGGCCCGAGGTTACCGTTAGCAAAATAGAATTTTACGAAACACCTGCCTTTGGCGATGCCGACACCCTTGCCATTTATCTTGACTTTCGCGATGGCGATGGCGATCTGGGTTTTGACCCGCTTAACTTAAACCACGAAAGCGACCCCTATCATCCCATCAATTACTATCTTGAAGGTGCGGGTTCAACCATCATACCCAATGCCACCGAACAGATAAACGTAATTGCCCCGGACCCTATTCCACCAAGCCTGCCCATGCTAAAAATAACGGGCAATTCAGGTAAGCTGGTGCGGCTGCGCACGCGCAACAAACCAGGTTACGGTTACCTGCCTCCGTTAAACAGCGGTGACCTGGGCTGCAGAAATTACCGCGTACAATACCTGATTGTTCCTGCTGAAATGGCCGACGTGGTCGATTCATCCTATAACATAGTGGCTACTTCAACAACAGGCGATGTAATTGTGCAGGATACCCTGTACTACACCACCAACAAAAACCACTTCAACCTTCGCATACGGTTTTACCAGCGGGTGGGTTCATCGCTGCAGGAATACAGCTGGGAAAATAATTTCTGCACAACCTTTAACTCGCGCTTTCCGGTGGTTGCCGAAACCAGCGGGCCCACAGAAGGAACATTGAAATATAAAATGACATCAACAGGCTTTCTTACTGTTTTTGGCGTACGTCCCATTGCCCTGGATGTAGTTGTTACCGACCGCGCGCTGAACCGCGATTCGGTTCGGGTTTCGGAGTTTACGCTCGATCAGGTTCGGGTTAACTAGAACAACGGGGGGAACTTTTCCGGGTCGGCCTCATGCATCAGGGTATACACTTTTTCGATTACGTCATCTGCACTGGGCTTCGAAAAATAATCCCCGTCCGATGAATAGGCCGGGCGGTGTTCGCGGGCTGTAATGGTAACTGGCGGGGCATCGAGGTAGCGCCAGGCCTGCTGTGCCTCCAGTACCTGCTGCATCATAAATGCCGTAGCACCTCCCGGAACATCTTCATCAGCAAACACCACCCTGTTTGTTTTTCTTACCGAGTTCACTATAACCTGATGAATGTCGAATGGCAGGAGTGTCTGCACATCAATTACTTCGCACGAAACACCCATCTGCTCCAGCTCGGCTGCAGCCTCCATAACAATGCGGCACATGGAACCGTAAGTTACCAGCGTAACATCGGTACCCGGGCGCAAAATTTCAGGCACACCCAGCGGAACGGTAAATTCGCCTATGTTATCGGGTATGCGCTCCTTAAGGCGGTAGCCGTTTAGACATTCAATAATCAATGCCGGATCGTCTGATCTTAACATAGTGTTATAAAACCCGGCAGCCTGGGTCATGTTGCGTGGCACCAGCACATATATTCCGCGAATGCTGTGCAAAATCATCCCGATAGGCGACCCGGAGTGCCACACCCCTTCCAGGCGATGACCTCTTGTGCGGATAATGAGCGGCGCCTTTTGCCCGCCCTTTGTGCGGTATTGCAGGCAGGCCAGGTCATCGCTCATAATCTGCAGTGCGTAGAGCAGATAATCCAGATACTGAATTTCGGCTATGGGCCGCAGCCCGCGCAGCGCAGCGCCAATACCCTGGCCAATAATGGTGCATTCGCGTATGCCCGTGTCGGTTACGCGCAGCTCTCCGTACTTTTCCTGTAAACCGGCAAAGCCCTGGTTCACATCGCCTATACGGCCCACATCTTCCCCGAAAGCAAATACCCTCGGGTCGCGGGCAAGGGCGGCATCAAAGCAGGCGCGAACCACCTCGCGCCCATCTACTTCAGGCGACTGGTCAGAAAACACCGGCTTAACTTCGGGCACGCGCAGGGCAGACTCCTCCGACTCGCTATACAGATGGGAACTGTACCGGTCGTAAGCCTTTTCGTGCAGTTTATTTATCCAGCCCATCAATTTTTCGCGGCCGGCCGACTGTTCATGGCGCACCAGGCGCATTACCTTGCGCGCTGCGCGCATGGCATCCATGCGAACCGGGTTTATTGTGCGTTTAAGCTGCCGGCTCACTTCGGCAACTTCATTACCGTGTTGCGATTGGTTTTCCAGTTCAGCCAGTATGGCTTCCAGTTCACGCTGGTCCTGTTGAATATCTTCGGTAAAAGCTTTCCATGCACTTTCTTTGGCCTTACGTACACGCTGGCGGGCCTCTGCTTCAATGGCGTCAAGTTCTTCGGGTAAAACCAGCACTTCGCCGGTAATCCAATCGCGCATTTTCTTAATGCAGTCGTGCTCAGCTTCCCAGGCCAGCCGCTCTTTTGATTTGTAGCGTTCGTGCGACCCGGAGGTAGAATGTCCCTGCGGCTGGGTCATTTCGGTAACATGCACCAGCACGGGCACATGCTGTTCGCGGCATATTTTTTCGGCTTTGCGGTATGTGTCCAGCAAAGCGGGATAATCCCATCCCTTTACGGTAAATATCTCAATGCCGGATTCGCTGCCGGTGCGCTGCAAACCGGCCAATGCCCTGGAAATGCTGCCTTTGGTAGTATGGTATTGCTGCGGAACCGATATGCCGTAGTCATCGTCCCAAACCGAAACGAGCATGGGCACCTGCAGTACGCCGGCTGCATTCATGGCTTCAAAGAACATGCCCTCTGAAGTGGAGGCGTTACCAATGGTTCCAAAGGCAATTTCGTTACCCTGCCGCGAAAGGTTGGTATATTGATGTAACGCCCTGTTGTGGCGAAAAAGTTTTGAAGCATAGGCCATACCCAGCAGGCGCGGCATTTGGGCGGCCGTGGGGCTTATATCCGAAGAGGAGTTCCGCAGTTTGGTAAGGTCTTTAAGCTTTCCGTTTTCATCCAGCCACCGCGTGGCAAAATGTCCGTTCATTCAGCCGGCCGGCCGAGGCCGGTTCGGCTTCAACCGAAGTATGTGCGTACAGCTGCGCAAAATACTGCTCCAACGTAAGCTCGCCAATGGCAAACATAAACGTCTGATCGCGGTAGTATCCCGACCGGAAATCTCCGGCACGGAACACCTTTGCCATGGCAATCTGGGCTACTTCTTTGCCGTCGCCAAAAATGCCAAACTTTGCCTTTCCCATAAACACTTCCTTGCGACCCAGCAGGCTGGCCTCGCGGCTTTCGCAGGCCAGGCGGTAATCGGCAAGAATTTCTTTTATGCGTGCCTGCGAAAAGCGGGTTTTTGATGTTTTTGTCTCAGCCACACCACAAAATTTTCGTTCCGGTCAAAAATAGCCAATACGCTGCCAAATGCCAATTGCGATTTGGGACCCGCCGGTTATCTTTGCAGCCAATTCAAACGATTTAACCATGATTATTGGCGTTCCGAAAGAAATTAAAAACAACGAAAACCGCGTAGCTCTTACCCCTGCAGGAACAAAGGAACTGGTAAAGCGCGGCCATACCGTGTATATCGAAAAATCGGCCGGGGGCGGGAAGCGGCTTTACGGACGATGAATACAAACAGGCGGGCGCCATGATAATCGGCCAGGCCGATGAGGTGTATGCCCAGGCCGATATGATTATAAAAGTAAAAGAACCCATTGAGCCGGAATACAAACTCATTAAAAAAGAACAACTGGTATTTACCTACTTTCACTTTGCCAGTTACGAGCCCCTTACCCGCGCCATGATGGAAAGCGGGGGCCGTGTGCCTGGCCTACGAAACCGTTGAACGGGCCGATGGCAGCCTGCCCCTGCTCATCCCCATGTCGGAAGTAGCGGGCCGCATGGCCGTGCAGGAAGGCGCGAAATACCTGGAAAAACCCTTGAAAGGGCGCGGCATTTTGCTGGGGGGCGTACCCGGTGTAAAACCCGCCAAAGTGCTGATATTGGGGGGCGGTGTGGTGGGCACCAACGCCGCAAAGATTGCTGCCGGCATGGGCGCAGATGTTACCATACTGGATGTAAACATTAACCGGCTTCGCTATCTGGACGATGTGATGCCGAAAAACGTACGCACCATGGTTTCGAACGAATATGTGATTCGCGAACTGGTGCGCGATGCCGACCTGATTATTGGCGGTGTGCTGATACCCGGCGCCAAAGCCCCGAAACTTATTACCCGCGACATGCTTAAAACCATGCGCCCCGGAACAGTACTTGTTGATGTGGCTGTAGACCAGGGCGGATGCATAGAAACCTGTACCCCCACTACCCACGAAAACCCCACTTTTATTATTGACGATGTGGTGCACTATTGCGTGGCCAATATGCCCGGTGCGGTACCCTATACCTCTACTTTGGCCCTTACCAACGCTACGCTGCCCTATGCCATTAAGCTGGCCAACATGGGCTGGAGAAAGGCCTGTCAGGAAAGTGCCGAACTTCGGCTGGGTCTGAATGTGGTTTTCGGAGAGGTGGTGTACAAGGGTGTGGCCGATGCCTTTAACCTGCCTTATACCGATGTTAAAAAGTTTTTGTAAAACCTAAGCGTAAAAAGGCACATCGCTTAACGGGGTAAGCGCTGCATTTTCATAATCGGCTGCGTAACAAAAATGAACCAGACCGTTGGTAAGCAACAGGTATTTGGCCCGCAGGGGCATGTTGTACTGCGCCAGTTGCATGGCTGTATGGCTGGTGAGTGCCACATCGGCAGCTTTGCATTCGGCAACCAACCAGCAACCACCCTGCCGGTCAAAAACCACCACATCTACCCGGCGGGGCAACCCGTTGCACAACAATCCCCGTTCAACCTGCGTAAGGCTGCGGGGGCAGTTGCGGTGCCGGATAAGGAAATTGACCAAATGCTGGCGTACCCACTCTTCGGGTGTAAGTACCACCATTTTTTTTCTAATGCGGTCAAAAATCCATAGCTTGCCCAACTGCCGCGTAATTTTTAACTCCGCATCGGGAAAATTTAATTTGTGCATGCAGCAAGTTACATCAGCTTATGAAGACCAAACAGGAAATTGTAGAAAACTGGTTGCCCCGGTACACCGGGCAACCGCTTGATCAGTTCGGACAGTACATTTTACTTACCAATTTCGACAATTACGTTAAGTTATTTGCCGAGTGGCACAACGTGCCCATTAACGGAACCGACCGGCCCATGCGCAACGCTACTGCGCAGGGTATTACCATTATAAATTTTGGCATGGGCAGCCCAAACGCAGCCACGATTATGGACTGCCTGAGTGCCATTAAGCCAAAGGCTGCATTGTTTCTGGGTAAATGCGGGGCACTGAAAAAGAAGAACGATATAGGTGACTTTATTTTACCCATTGCTGCCATACGGGGCGAAGGAACAAGCAATGACTACATGCCACCCGAAGTCCCTGCCCTGCCTGCCTTTGCCCTGCAAAAAGCCATATCAACAACCATACGCGACTACAATCAGGATTACTGGACCGGCACCGTGTACACCACCAACCGAAGGGTTTGGGAATGGGACGAAAAGTTTAAAATCTATCTGCGAAAAATACGCGCCCAGGCCATTGACATGGAAACAGCCACCATTTTCACAACAGCCTTTAAAAACAAAATACCGGCAGGTGCCCTACTGCTGGTATCGGACCAGCCCATGACGCCCGAAGGGGTTAAAACCGAGGCCAGCGACCGCGTGGTTACGCAAAATTATGTTGAGTTGCACCTGAAGATAGGCATTGATTCGCTGCGCCAGCTTATCAATAACGGCATTACCGTAAAACACCTGCGTTACTAAGTGCCTGCCGGGCCGGTGCTGCGGATGCTGGCAGCCCGCACCCGGTGCAGAAAGTAAAGGCCGGCCAGGAAATATAAAGCCAGCGCCAGCGCGCTGTTTCGCATGCTACCTGTTAGCTGGTGCACCAACCCATACGAAAACGTGCCCATCACAATGCTCAGGTTGTAGGTTACATCGTAAAAACTAAAATAAGATGCATGGTCGGCGGTATCGGCCGGCAGCAATTTGGCATAGGTTGCCCGCGACAACGACTGAATGCCGCCCATGATGGTGCCCACCATCACGGCAAGAAGATAAAACTGCCATGGAGCCTGAATGGCATAGGCCGAAAAACAAACCACAATCCAGCCTGTGAGCATAAGGGTTAAAGTAAACGAGTTGCCTTTTCTTCGCGACAAACGCGCAAAATACCTGGCCCCTGCAGCCGCCACCAGTTGAATGAGCAGAATGGTGGCTATAAGATTCTGCGCGGGCAACAGCAGCACATCGGTGCCAAAAAGCGTGGCCAGATACATAACTGTTTGAACGCCCATGTTGAAAAAGAAAAAGGCTATTAAGTATTTCTTCAGGTCGGGGTTGAACTTCAATTCGTTCCACACTTTCATTAACTCTTCATAGCCATTTCGCCACACCTGTCGTTGCGGCTTACCGGATGGCTTTTCGGGCAGTTTCCGAAACGCCATCCAGGCAAAGCCTATCCACCAAAGGCCCACCAGCAGAAAGCTGAACCGCGTGGCTTCGCCTTCGGTGGCAAAGCCAAACCACGGGGGATTGAGTATGAGTACCAGGCAGGCAATCATCAAAATTACACTTCCGTAATAGCCCATTGCATATCCTCTGGCGCTTACCTCATCCAGCCGGTCTTTAGTAACAATTTCAGGAAGAAAGGCATCGTAAAAAACCAGGCTGCCAGAGTAACCAATGCTGGCCATTACCGAGCAGAAAATACCCCAATACAGGGTTTCGATACCTTCGAAGAAGTACAAGCCTATGCACGACAGGCTGCCCATAACCACAAATACCTGCATAAACAGCTTTTTACGTCCGGTGTAATCCGATACACCCGATAGCAGGGGCAGCAGGGCAGCTACAACCAGAAAAGAAAATGACAGCGCGTATGAATACAGCACTGAATTTTTCATCATAAACCCCAGGAAAGGCACCGTGTCGCTGCCTTCGCGGGTAATGGCCACAGCCTTATAGTACACCGGAAAAATGGCCGATGTAATAACCAGCGAGTAAACCGAGTTGGCCCAGTCGTACATGCACCAAGCCTTGACAACAGCGGGATTATTGCGTTGCAGTTTTGTATTCATAAAAAAGCCCTGCTGTTGCAGGGCTGTGGTGTTTGGATTGGGGTTAATTTTCTACCCTGCGCTGCTGGGTGGAGTACAGCAGCAGCCGAGCGTTGGCTTTTCGAAGTTCGGTTTCCACATCGGCAATGATGCCGCGTTTCACTTCTTCATCAACCTTCATGGAAACGGTAAGCTGGTCGCGCTCAAATTCATTGAGTTTCGACTTTTCTGTGTTTACCCATTGAATTACATCTTTGGGTTCAATAAACACATCGTTTACCTGAATTTTGGGTTCCTTACCCCACTCATCGGTTTTTTTTCGGCTCGCCAATATACATATAGGCTACCAGTGATTTCCGGGCCAGCTTTTTTAGCTGGGTGGCCTCGGGCAAATGCTGCTTAACATTAATTGACGTTTCCCGCAACACCGTGGTAACCATAAAGAAAAACAGGAGCATAAACACCACATCGGGCATAGAAGAAGTGGGTATTTCCTGTTTAACAGCAGCCTTTTTCTTGAATTTAGACATAGAATTATCCTCCTACTTTAGTGGGTTCAGCAATCGACACATTCATGGGAATTTCAATGGTGCCATCGGGGCGTTTTTTCCGGCCTAAATCGTAAAGTTTCCGGTTCTCCGGATCATTAAGATCCGATGACAGATCCAGCCACTTCTTTACCGATACACCGGCATTATCAGCATAAATCTGATAGTATGCAGCCTGAATGGCATCCAGTATCTCAATGAATTTTTTGTGGCTTGTACCCCGGTCGGTTTTGTACGAAACGATGGCTTTCTCGGGGTTGTCTGATGAAGCAGGGTCGGCACCGTAGTTTAAAATAAACTTTTTTATGCGCTCCGTAAGTTCATCAGGCGTTCCCGTAAACGGCTCGCCCTCTACCAGTACATTATCAAAAGAGTTAACCTGAATTTTAAACAGGTTACGCTCCTGTATTTTAATGTCCATATCGGGCGGCAGTGCCTCAGGAGGCGGCGGCAGCAGGATACTTAAACCTTTGTCGTTGGCCACTGTGGTGGTTACCAGAAAAAACACCAGCAGCAGAAACGCAATATCTGCCATCGAGGCGTTGGGTATATCGGGAACAGGACGGGGCATTTTACTTTAACGCTTTATTGATTTCAGAATAAATCAAACCCAACACGGCAATGCCGGAAATCAGGTAAAACAGGGTAAGACCGGCGCCCACCAGTTTCGATGTGGTTTCGGTAATTCCCTTGGCAGCCTGCTCAGTTGTGAGGTCGCTGCCGGTGAGAGCATACGAAATGGCAAATAAAACAGCCATTGCTGCAATGGCGATAAGCGGCTTTTTCAATTCACCGGGCGACTGCAGCGATTTTACCAGCGGAAGGATCACGGCCGTTAACACCGCAATACCAAAAAGAATGTAGCCAATGTACAGGCCGGCATCTACCGATGTTAAGGATGCAACCACCAGCGCTACCGCAATGAGAACAACAATAAAACCTCTCATAGGTAATTACTTTTGTGATACGAGCTTGTGCTTCACCAGCAGGTCAACCAGGGCAATGGAAGCATCTTCCATATTGTTTACCAGTGCATCGATTTTTGATACCAGGTAGTTGTAGAATACCTGCAGCACCATACCCACAATTAAACCGCCTACTGTTGTGGTAAGAGCCACTTTCATACCCCCGGCAACAATGTTGGGCGAAATATCACCGGCTGCCTCAATATCAGAGAAAGCCTGTACCATACCTACTACCGTGCCGAAGAAACCCAGCATGGGTCCGAGCGCTATAAACAGCGAAATCCAGATAAGGCCGCGCTCCAGTTTGCCCATTTCCACACCTCCATACGATACGATGGATTTTTCCACCATTTCAATCCCCTCCGAAAAACGCATTAAAACCCTGGGTAAAAATAGAGGCAACCGGACCGCGGGTGTTGCGTGTAACTTCAAGTGCTGCATTAACGCCTCCTTTGGAAAGGGCATCTTCAATCTGTGCCAGCAGTTTTTTGGTATTGGTAGTGGCCATGTTAAGCGTTATGATCCGTTCAATACTGAATGCCAATCCTAAAATCAAGCAGATCAGCACCGGAGTCATAAAGCGCACATCGCCCTCAATAAATTTCTCTTTCAAAACCTGATGGAAGGAAGGTCCCCCGGTTTGTTCGGTGGCGGGCTGCGATCCATCAGTAGACTGGGCCAGGGTAACAGTTGCCATAACCCCGGTTAATGCCAGAATAGCGAGTAATTTTTTCATAGTTTAAGGTTTAAGTAGTCCATTGAAGACGCCAAAATTAAAGGTTTTGGTAATTTAAGTAACTTTTTTAAAAAAATTTTCTACTGACGGCTGTTTGCCCGATATTCTACCTGAAATAACAACCCAACCGACAAAAAGACACATTTGGAGCAGCGGCCAATTCAGGGGATTTTACCTGTATTGTGCGGGATGTACCTGCCTGTGTTTGGCTTAATTTTTTTTGATTTACTTTGCAATTCTTTTTTACGGAGAGGTGTCCGAGTGGTTGAAGGAGCACGCCTGGAAAGTGTGTATACCGGAAACGGTATCGCGGGTTCGAATCCCGCTCTCTCCGCAGAAACACCCATTCAGTAAGGCGTTAATTCTCCGGCCAGGTCCTCGCCTATCCGTTTTTTCACCTCATCGTTGCTGGTGTACCTACCCATTAAAACCATTAGTTTGGCAAGGGCCGCTTCGGTGGTCATATCGGCACCACCTGCAACGCCGGCTTTTTCCAGCTGCTGCCCGGTTTCATAGCGTCCCTGCACTACCCTGCCACCCGGGCATTGCGAAATATTAACCACTACCAGCCCGCTGTCGGTGGCTTCTTTAAGAAGCCGGAGCAGCCAGGCATCAGATGGCGCATTTCCGGCGCCAAAAGTTTCAAGTATTAAAGCCCTGAGACCGGCAGCCTGCAACACCCCCTTCACCACGCTTTCGGTTATGCCCGGAAACAGCCGCAGCACCGCTATGCGGTTATCCAAAGCTGTGTTTACCCGGAAAGGCTGACCCGGAAAAGGCCGGATAAGACTGTGGTTGTAGTTTATCTTAACCCCGGCAATGGCCAGAGGCGGATAGTTGCCCGAGTCGAAGGCGTTGAACTGCATGGACTCAACCTTGCGTGTCCGGTTGCCGCGCAACAGCCGGTAATCGAAGTAAATGCACACCTCAGGCACCACTGCCCGATCGGCTGTTTTGGCCGAGGCAATCTCCAGCGAAGTAATAAGGTTTTCGCGTGCATCCGAACGCGGGTCGCTTACCGGTAACTGCGCTCCGGTAAGTATTACGGGCTTACCGAGATTTTCCAGCATAAAGCTCAAAGCCGAAGCGGTGTAGGCCATGGTGTCGGTACCATGCAGTATTACAAAACCATCGTGCTGGTGGTAGTGCTGCCCGATAACCCCGGCTATACCCTGCCAGTGTTCCGGTTTGATATTGGACGAATCAATGGGATGGCGAAAGGAAGTTACAGTAAACGACAAACCCATGTGGCGTACTACAGGCAAATGACCGAGTATGGCTTCAAAGTCGAACGGCACCAGCACACCATCGGTATTGTAGGACATGCCAAAGGTACCTCCTGTATAAATAACGAGTAACCGGGCACGTGCTGACGCGGTATGAATGGTTATCGTTTTTTCAGCGAACATGTTGAAAGAGCTTCAGGGCATTTTGTGTGGTCACGCTGCGCAGGGTTTCGACCTCCATGCTGTACAGGGCTGCGAGCTTTTCGGCTACCAGCGTAAGGTAAGACGGCTCGTTGCGCTTGCCTCGGTGCGGTACCGGAGCCAGGTAGGGGCTGTCGGTTTCCAGTATAATGCGTTCAGGGGGTATGTGGGGCAGCACCCTGTCCAACCCACCGTTTTTAAACGTAACCACGCCACCAATGCCCAGGAAAAAGCCCAGCTTTATGGCACGTTCTGCCTGTTTTACCGAGCCCGTAAAGCAATGAAATACGCCGGTAAGCCTTCCGTCCTGGAGCTTTTCTACCAGGTCCAGGGTTTCGTCAAGCGATTGCCGGCAATGGATAACCAGGGGCAGGTTTAACCGGGCGGCCCAGCCTGCCTGAACGGTAAACGCTTCTATCTGCTGGTTCCAGTAAGTGGTGTCCCAGTACCGGTCGGTGCCTGTTTCGCCTACCGCCACAAAATCTTTGCGGTTTAACCATGTCTCAACCTCATACAACTGCTGCTGTACGTTGGTTTTTACCGAGCACGGGTGCAGCCCTGCCATAGCAAAGCAGGTGCCGTTAAATTGCTGTGCTACAGCTACCATTTGCTCAACCGAATGCTCGTCTATATTCGGCATGAGTATTTTTTCCACGCCGGCATGCTGCGCCCGAAGCACCATGTCATCTCTGTCGGCATCAAATTCCGGTAGATAAATGTGGGCGTGGGTATCGATGTAATAGCTCATGCCGGTGTGGTGCGAAAATAACAAAAGCCTGCCAACCGGTTAACGGGCGCACCACAGTGCTCAGCCTACAGTTCCAAGAGCTGTTCGAACAGCCTGTGCAAGCAATTGGTTGTGGTGGTCAGGAATATTAAATGGAACCAGTTCATGGCGGCGCTGCCAGGCTTCGGCAAGGTTAAGCCTGTTTTGGTGCTGCACCATCACGCAGCCTGTACCTGCCAGCTTTTGTGCCAGGTATTCTTGTTCGGGCTGGCCGGGTGTTGGAATTAAAAGCGCCTTTCGGTTAAGCCGGCACAGGTCCATAACGGTACTATATCCGCTTCGGGCTACAACCAGGCCGGCATGCAACATATACGCATTCAGTTGTCCGGCAGGAAGAAAATCTACTACATCAAACCCATTACATGCAACAATATGGCTGCCGGTGCCAATGCCCCGTACCAACAGGGTGTGCAGCCTGTTTTGTTCAAACTGCCTGCGCAGGCCACTTTCCAGCAGGCTTCGCTGCGGTTCGGGCCCCGACAGTACAGCCACTACCTGATAGGGTTTTTCGGGTGGTGGCACCTGTATGTTAAACCGCGACAGCAACCCCACATACCGGTTGGGAAAGCCGGCCCTGGACATTTCACCGCTAAGCACCGATCCGGGCAGGTCGGGCACCCAATATGAATTAAAGCGGCCAAGATACCTGCGGTGTACCTGGTTTATAAGTCGCGAAAGCCATTTCCATCCGTGTGGCATAAGCAGATGAAGCTGGTGCCCCAGCCAGACCGAATGGACAGCGGGGTGAAATACACCATACCGGTTATCGGAGATGATAAGCCTGATGTTTTCCTGTTGTACCAGGCTGGCCGTGTACTTACTTTCGGCAGTAATTGCGCGCAATAATTGCGGCACCCGGGCGGCAAGCACAAATGGCAAGGTACGGGCTGTGGCAGCATACCGGATGTTATAAGACGGGAATTCAACGGCATGCAGCCCGGGAAACTCCTGCCTGAGCAAATCCAGAGCCTGGCCATCGCTGGCCAGAATAACCTCGCAATTTTGGTTTAACAGCTCACCAATTACAGGAATGCTGCGGGTAGCATGGCCCAGGCCCCAGTTCAGTACAGCCACCAGTACTTTGGTTTTGCCCATGGTTTCAGAAAGGTAATGGCTTAAACGAATAGCCTTGTGCCGATAAATGGGATATAAGGCGGGGCAGCATAGGGTGCAGGCGGGGCCAGGCCTTCAGGCTGTCGTGCATTACGATTATGGAGCCGTTGCGCACGGCGCGCAGGGTTTTGAGCAGACAGGTTTCTGCTTTCAGGCCGGAGTCGTAGTCATAGGTCAGCACGTCCCACATTACAATGCGGTAGGCAGACAGGCGGTTAATTTGCCCCGGGGTAATTTTACCGTACGGAGGCCTGAACAGCCGGGTGGTGAAGCCCGCATGCACCTGCTGCATAACTGCCTCGCATGCCGTTATGTTGGCCAGGTAAGAAAAGGTATCGGTTTTCCAGCCGTTAAGATGGTTAAAAGTATGGTTTCCAATGGCGTGTCCGTCTTCGGTTATCTGCAAAAAAATATCCGGATGCTTGCGGATATTATCGCCTATGCAAAAAAAGGTTGCTTTTATTCCGGCCTGCTTCAGTGTTTGCAACACGAACCCGGTAGGCCCTGGCACAGGTCCGTCATCGAAGGTAAGGTAAACGGTTTTTTTCAGCCTGGGGCATACGCCAAAGCAGCCTTGGAAAGATAGCAGAAAGCAAAGCCGGTGTTCGGTAAAAGCGCATGGGCTGTTCAGGCTACCCGTACCGACAACATGGTAATATCATCGCGATAACCGTTGTTGCCTTTAAAATTATCCAGACTGATGATGATGTCATGGTGAATGTTCCGAAGGTCTTTTACATAAATGGCCGGATCGGAAAAGTACTGTGCCAGCCGGTCGGACCCGAATTCCTCACCGTTATCATTAAGGGTTTCGGTAAGGCCATCGGTATAGCAAAACAGGGTAAAGTCGTGCACACCGGTAAGAAATCCTTCATTTATAAAAGGCAGCGGATGCATGGCGCCCAGCACGGTAGAACCTTCCTGCAGCCAGCGGCACCCGTATCCATGCTGAACCAGCAGGGGCGGGTTGTGCCCGGCATTAATGTATAACAGGGTGCGCAGCTCAATGTCGTAAATGGCGGCAAAGAGCGTAATAAACTTTTCGCCCTTGGTATTTTCCAGCACCTGGTAGTTCAGGGCCTCCACAATTTCGCGCAGGTTGGGGGTTTGCCGTACCAATGTTCGCAGCGAAGCCTGGAAGTTCGACATCATGAGGGCAGCGGGTATGCCCTTGCCGCTTACATCGGCCACACAAAGCAAAAACTGGTTTTTATTTATGGGTATATAGTCGTAATAATCCCCCCCTATGCGGTCGTGCGGCAGATAGCTGGCTTCCACCTGCAGGCGATCGGTGCGCGGCAGTTTGTCGGGAAACAGAAATTGCTGCACATCGCGCGCAATTTCCAGTTCCTTACGGAAAGCTTCCTGCTGCAACTGCTTGCGCGCCAGTTTTTTGTTTTCAATTGCCACGATTATGATGTTGCTGAGTGCCTGAATGAACTTCAGACCCTCAGCGTGGTCGTAGTAGCTGTCGGCATGTTCATCGCCCACAAACACCAGGGCCAGCAACTCGGTTTTGTGTGCCACCGGAATAACCAGATCAAATTCACCGAATTCCGGCGCCTGTATATCGCGCAGCGAGGTAATTTCCAGCAATTGATGAAAGACCGGCGGCAGGGGCGTTTTCATGAAGTTTTGCTGAGTGCCAAAGTTTACCTTACAGCACCAGCCCTCATCGAAAACATATAGCGCCAGTTTTTTAAGATTCAGATTTGAACGCAGAATAAAATGGTAGATTTTGTACAGCGCATCTTCTGAAACGTTATTGTTAATGGCCTGGGTAACTTCCAGCAGGGCGTTGAGTTCCAGCTCTTTCAGTTCATACCGGCTTTGCAGTGAGAGGTCGTTCATAGGGCAAAGTTACCAGTTATCGGGTGTTAATAATACGACCCTTCCATAACGTTTTTTTCTTCAGGGCCAGTATGCCGGCCAGTACAACATACAGCGGAAACAAAAATTGTGCGCACAGAAAATCGGCTGCCGAAAAAGCCGTTCCGAGGCCCCTGGCTACCCGGCTCAGCAAAATAAATTCAAGCATCCATTTTATAAAAACAAGCCCCAATACCTGTGGCAGGGTAATAACCCAGCTCATAGCCCATACCGGAAAAGTAAGCAGCAACACATGAAAGAGAAATACAAAAAATGCAAGGGCTGTTGTACCTACTCCCAGGGCTTTCCACTTGCCGGCCCACCGTATGCGCTGACTGATAAGGTGGGTCCAGGTTTCGGGCGGAGAGGTTAAAACGGTTGCAGCGGGAGAATTGCAAAAAAGAAGATTGCCATCGCACTTTTGTTTTATGCGTTGCATCAGGAATACGTCGTCACCCGAAGGAATGTGCAGATTAGCCGAATAGCCGCCAGCCTGCAGAAAAGCCGGTTTGCGAAATGCCAGGTTGGCGCCACTGCAAAACACCGGCCGGTTCAACCCAAACGAAGCCGCAGCCACAGCCTGCAGCGCCAGTTGCTCCAGCCCCAGCAGGCGCTGTAATAGACTGCTGCCGGTAAGCAACACCGGACCAGCCACAAATAATGTGTCATTTTGCCGGAAGCAGGCCGTCATGGCTCTTATCCATGACTCCGGCAACCGGCAGTCGGCATCGGTGGTTAAAATAATATCGCCAGTTGCGGCAGCTATGCCCGCAGAAAGGGCAGCTTTTTTGCCCTCGCAGCCGCTTTGGGGTTGTACCCACCTTACCGAAGGGTTTATTTCTGCAAACTGCCGGCACAACAGGAGTGTATCATCAGAAGAGTGGTCGTCTGCCAGAATGATTTCATGGGCAGGTTGCCGCTGCCGGATAAGGTCTTGAAAAAGGCTCGGAAGGTTATGTGCTTCATTTCGTACCGGCACCACCACCGAAATCATGGGTAAGTTTTCGGCTTCGGGCATGTGCACAATCCGGTTTAATGACCGCTTCCAGCCAGCAAACAGCACCAAAATGAACGAATACCAAAGTATAAATGAAAATACAATTAGCAGGTACACGCCACAAGTTGTGAGGTTTTGCGCAATTTGAAAAAACTATTATTGCAATGTGTAATTTGCCCCAATGATGAAAAAGGTAAGCGAACGGGTAATTCTGGGACTTGACCCCGGCACCACCATTACCGGATACGCGGTAATCTGTTCAGATAATAAAAAAGTTAACCTTGTTAAATACGGAATTATTCGTCTTGGAAAAGGCGGCTCGCACGAATTAAAACTAAAAAAGATTTTTGAGGAGGTACTCAAACTGATAGACGCCTTTATTCCGGACGAGGTAGCCCTTGAGGCTCCCTTCTTTGGTAAAAACGTGCAGTCGGCATTGAAGCTTGGCCGCGCCCAGGGAGTAGCCATGGCAGCTGCCCTTTCGCGGCAAATACCCATAACCGAGTATGCACCCCGAAAAGTAAAGCAGGCTGTTACCGGCAACGGCAATGCCAGCAAAGAACAGGTGGCTCGAATGCTTTTACGGCAATTTGGCATAAAAGAGGCACCCCGGCTGCTCGATGCAACCGATGCGCTGGCCGTTGCACTGTGCCACCACGGCTTTAACACCAGGGTTGCCCACAAGCGAACGGCCAAAACCACCTGGAAGGAGTTTGTTGCCCGGCATCCGGAAAGAATGGACAAAACATCGCGGTAGCCGCCAGAGGTTCTCATTATCCCGGCAGGTTAAAACACTTTACCAATAATTGGTTTTCTTTGCCGGCAATTTTGTCAATGGCATGAACATAGGCATGTTGCTTAACGCACCTTATCCGCCCGATATACGGGTAAGCAAGGAAGTACAGGCCCTTTTGGGTGCAGGTCATCAAGTTTACCTGCTTTGCCTGCGCAGAAAGGGCGAGCCATATACCGAAGAACTCAACGGTCTGAACATTACCCGGCTGGATGGGGGCAGGCAAAATACTGCCCTGGCCCTGTGGGATGCTGTTATTTCCTCAACTTTTGTTCATCCGTTGTTTTATTTTAAACTTCTCAGATGGGTAAAAAAACATGGCATTGAGGCACTCCATGTGCACGATTTGCCCCTTACCGGTACGGCACTGGCCATAAAAAAGAATTACGGCATTCCGGTTATTGCCGATTTTCACGAAAACTATCCGGATGCCCTGCAGGTATGGTTTCAATGGAAAAAAAACCCGCTGGCACGCCTTAAAAACAAACTCTTCATGCAACCGGAACACTGGCGGAAACTGGAAAAAAAAGCGGTGCTGCAGGCCGACAGGGTGATTGCTGTTGTGGAAGAAATGCGGCAGCGTTTAATTGACACTCATGGCGCAGAAAAAAATAAAATAGTTGTTGTTACCAACACCGAATCCAGATCATTTACCCGGCAACCTCTGCACCCGGATATCTATGCAGCCTGCGGTAATCGTTTTATACTGGCTTATGCCGGCCATATTGGGCCCAGCCGCGGCATCGATACGGCCTTACGGGGCCTGGCCATACTTAAAGGTAAGCCCATAGCACTGGCTATTACCGGTGCGGGCAGCGCTGATGTAATGCAGAAACTCAAAAACCTGGTGAGTGAGTTATCCATAACCGACCAGGTTTACTTTATGGGCTACCAGCCTTTTTCACGGTTTTATTCGCTCATGCATTTTGCCGATGTAAACATCATCCCGCTTAAATTAACTGTTCAGACCGACAACTCGGCACCCAATAAGCTGTTTCAGGCCATGATGGCCGGCAAGCCCGTGCTGGTAAGTTCGTGCACTTCATTGAGACGCATGATGGAAAGTACCGGTGCAGGTCTGGTGTTTCGCCACGACAGCCCGGAAGATTTTGCCGAAAAAGTAATGGAACTGTACGGCAACAAGGACCTGTGCCGCACCCTTGGCGCCAACGGATTAAAAGCCACGCTCGGGGGCACCCTGAACTGGGAATATACCAGCAAATACCTTGTTGATATTTACCGGTCTTTATCTGCCAGCTAACCTGTAACCATCACAAGCAATGGGACAACCCGCATGGTTTCTTGCAATGTGTTTAAAACGCTTCGGTTTTGTTCAAGGATGCGAGGTGTATTATCAGCTTAAGGTTAGCCGCAACCATCAGTTCTCCCTGCCTGGTTATGCAGGTGCGCTGCATCACAGGCCCGGAACTGTTGATCTGGTAACTTTCCGGGAGGTCTTCCTGCGCGAGGCTTACCGCATTCCCTTTCCCGGTGAATTTCGGCCGGTCACAATTATTGATGCAGGTGCTAACATTGGGTTTACCTCAGTGTTCTGGGCCAATTTATACCCGAATGCCCGAATTGCTGCCATCGAGCCGGAACCAGAAAATTTCGAACTGCTGGTTAAGAATACTTCGCCCTACCCTGCTATTTACCCGATACACGGTGCCCTGTGGAAAAATACCGGGCAGCTGGCCATACGCAACAAAGGTTACGGCCTGCGCGGATTTATGACGGAAGAAACCACCACGCCTGCCGAGGATACGGTGCCCGGTTATACCATACCACAATTGATGCAAATGCTTAACTGGCCGGCCATTGACCTGCTGAAGATGGATATTGAGGGCAGCGAAAAAGAAATTTTTGAGGCCGACACCTCATGGCTTGGGTCGGTACGTTGCCTGGTAATTGAACTGCACGACCGCATGAAGCCCGGATGCAAGCAAGCCGTAACCAGTGCCATTTCGCAGCATTCATTTAACCGGTTTACCTATCAGGAGAGTGAGGTTTTCATTAACCGGTTGCTTTTTCCGCCAGCAAATTAATATATATATCCTCCAGCCTCCGCGCCTGTTTAAGCGCATCAAACTCGCGCTCTATGTGTTGCCTTCCTGCATAGCCCAGGCTCCCGAGCTGCTCCCGGTTGTCAAGCATGTTGCGCAAAGCCTGTGCAAGGCTGTCCACATCATTTTCTTCTGCCAGAAAACCGTTTACACCATCGTGTACGATTTCGGGAATATCCGAGTGCCGCGTGCTTACCACCGGCATGCCGCTGGCCATAGCGTCCATAAGCACTACCGGTGTTCCTTCCTTCCGGTTATCTTCGGTGGTGCGGCTGGCCTGCACAAACACATGCGCGCTGTGCATGTGCGCAATTAATTTTTCATGGGTTTTAAACTTTTGAAAAGTAACCCGGTCGGTAAGTCCCAGTTGCCCAGTGAGTCGCTTCAGTTCATCCTCCAATGGTCCTTCACCCAGTATATCAACCGAAAACGAATAGCTTTCGGCCAAGCGGGCAAAAGCCCGCAGCGCCACGTCCACCCCTTTCTTTTTCACCAGATTGCAGGCCAGCATAAACCTTAACTTTTCGCCCGGCTCTGCCTGCCTTTTCCTGAAAGGCACTTCCCTGACCGGTGTGCCGAGATGATGAATGATGATTTTCTCCGGAGGACATCCCAGTTGCACAAGCCGTGCTTTCATGGCAGGCCCCAGTACCAGAATACGGTTAAAAACCGCAAATAGCCCATGGTAGGCATTTAATCTTAGCTGCGGAAAATTATAGGCATCATCACCGTAAAAACTGCACAGCGCAGGCACGCCCAGCCGGGCAGCCAGGCCGGCCATCTTAACACCGTGATAACCAAAATGCACATGCAAAACCCTTACCCGGTTATCACGGCTAACTCTGTCCATAAAACGGAAGTACCCTTTAATTTTGAAATGGGCAACCTCGGCAGCCTGCCGCAGCAGGCTGTACTGATCAAGGCTGTGCACCGTTATGCCCGGAAACTTTTCGCGATGACGCACTTTTCTGGACAGGAAAACCGGTTTTACCCTTTCCTGGTAAATTAGCTGGTGATAAAGCCAATTGCAGGTAAAAGGAAGATAGACCGATGAATAATGAACCACACAGGGTTTGCCATTTTGGGTATGGGCAATCATATTCGCAAATCTTTTACAAAAATTTTCTGTGAAACTGCCCCGCAAGCAGGTGCCACTCTCTGCGGTAAGCAGCAGCCAGCAGCACAACTGCCAGCAGCACCGTTGCACCGGCGGCGTGCCACCACACTTCAAAAATCCCGAAGGCATAAAGTATTACGGCAGCCGTTCCAAAAGCATGCGGCGCCAGCAGCAGTTTAACATAATTGAACTGCAGATTAAAAACCGGCCGCAGTACAACCCAAAGTAACACCAGTTCTGCCATACCGGCGGCAAATGCAGCGGCAACAACGCCGTACAGTTCATATCGGGGCAGCAAAAAAGCAATACCGCCCGCTTTAACAGCCGCCACAACAAGGGTAATAAACGCCAGCCGGCCTGTTTTTTTCAGGGCAGAAAGCGGAATGGCAAAGAACAACCGCCACGACCGGAACAAATACAATACGGCCATATAGGGAACATAATCAAGAGCCTGTTTGTAGCCCGGTTTATGTACCAGCAACATAAAGGCCGGCGGAAGCACCAGCAACATGGCACTTATGGCCAGCATCATAACCGCAAGCAAGCCGTAGAAATATCGATTCATTTCGGGTGTGGAGCCTGCCGGTTGCTCTGACAACAGCTTTACCACCCGCGGGCTCAGCGAAGCCTGAAGCCCATTGAGCAGCAACTCCAGCGGAATAAGGCACTTAATGGCAAACTCATAAACCCCCACAGAACCCACAGCCGCCACAGGCATAAATGCCAGAATAAGGAAGCGGTCGAGGTAGTTTACCGCCCAATTGGCAACCTGATACCCAAACGTGCTGAGGTTATACTTCCAGGGCAGCATGCGCACCGACCGAAAATCGGGCAAACCAAATTCACGGACTACCCGCATTACCGACCAACCCGCAAGCAGCAGCGCTCCCAGCAGGCGGGCTCCTACCGGGCCTGCAAGAGAATCAGGAAACCAATACAGACCGAAAATTGTACCTACGGTAGTGATGAAGAAGAACAGCGCGTTGCTCCAGAAATAGGTTTCGGCCTTTTCGCGTATTTGCAAAATGATGGTATGCAATTTAAAAACCGCCTGTAAAGCACCCATGGCCACACCCATAAGGCCATAGGGATAAAATGAAAAGGAAGAAGTCTGCACCCATGCCTGCAGCAGATAATCGCCCGCAAGGGCCGACAGCAGCACAATGGCACACCCTGTACATACCACTACCAGAAAGGCCGTTCGCACCAGCGCAACAAGCCGCCCCGGCTCCTTTCGCCACTCATGATAGTGCACATACAGGCTGCTGTCGAAGCTAAAACCCGCCACCAGCTGAGCCAGCATGGAAGCCGCATAAACAATAGCCAGCGCACCGTATTTTTCATTTGAAAGATGTGCCACATAAAACGGCAGCAGCACCACGGCGCTGGCTAAAGGCAAAGCCCCGGAAAAAGTGTAAATAACTGAGTTGGCAATAAACTTTCGCGAAATCACAATTACGATACTTCAAATTATTGTTCCAGTAGTTGTGCCAGGTTAAAGGTAAGTTGTCTGCGGCTAAACCCGGGAGCGCCTGCCGTGGTGAGGCTCTCTCCTTGTTTCCACAGGTCAAAATACATTAGCAGTAACTGTTTTATTTTTCCGGTATTTGTCCAGCCGGCCATTTGTCCTGCGCCGGCTTGCCTCAGCACTGCAGCAGCATCGCCATCCTCCGGCCCCAAACCAATAACCGGCCGTTTAGATGCCAGGTATTCAAACAATTTTCCCGGCAAATATCCCCTGGCGAGGGGCACATTGGGTATAATCAGCAGCAGCACATCGGTTTGGGCGTACAATGCGGGCAGGGTGTTGTGGGGAACATAAGGAACAAACGAGGTAAGCGACCTCAGTACATCATCAGCTTCGGCCTGCTGCCGGAAGCCGGCATGCACTACCCCCGTAAATTCCACGCGTACATCCCGCCTGAATTCATCATTTACTAATGCCGCCTGCTTTACCGCTTCCATAAAGGGCCAGGCATCGCGCAGCAGGCCAGTGTGCCGGATGGTAAAATGCTTCGTCCGCACGTAGGGCATGTTCCAGCCATCGTCATCATCATACCCGTTGGTAATACATGTTACAGACCGGCCACCCAAAGTTTCAAATCTTTTTGATAAATAGGGTGTTACAGTAAGTACCTTGTCGGCCTGCGCCAGCACCATTTTTTCCATGCGCTGATGCAGCCAGCGCACAGGCGCGGTTACTTTCAGTTCATCCAGCAAATGCCACTCGCTCCAGGGGTCGCGAAAATCGGCTACCCAGCAAAGCGAGGGAATTCTTTTTTTTAAACGCAGGCCAATGAGGTGCATGGAATGCGGCGGACCGGTAGTAATGAGGTGAGATATTTTTTCATGCCGGATAAAATCTTCAAGAAAACCAACTGCAGGACGCACCCAGCCTATGCGCGGGTCGGGAACAAAAAAATTACCCCGCATAAACGCCAGCAGCGATGCAGTTAAAGATTTTTTTTCAGATGGAAAAACCCCTGGTTTATTTTTCGTTAATCGGCTAAACATCCGGTGGGGCTCCGAAATAGGAAGGTGCAGCACTTCAGCTGCCGGAGGTACATCTTTCAGCAACGTTTCATCGCGAAGGTCAAACGCAGGATTTTGCGGTGTGCACACGTAAGGCATCCAGCCAAACTCGGGCAGATACTTCACAAACTTAAGCCACCGCTGCACCCCGCTGCCGGCACTGGGAGGCCAGTAATAGGTTACAACCAGCAATTTTTTGTTCATTGCGGCAAAGATAGGTTAACCCCCCGATTTGAATACCCTGTTCTATGCACCGGCTATCTCAAATATCCTTTCCGGGCTGTCCGGGTGCACCCAATGAATTTCTGCGTCTTTTCTGAACCAGGTAAGCTGCCGTTTGGCATACCTGCGCGTATTCCGCTGAATGAGTTCTATGGCTCTTTCCCTGCTTATAAGTCCATCCATGAAGGCAAATATCTCTTCATAACCCACAGTCTGCAAAGGACTTAGGTGGCGATGCGGATACAGCCTTTCGGCCTCACCGAACAACCCATTATTTACCATATCCAGCACGCGCTGGTTAATGCGGTGGTACAATACATCACGGGGCCAGTCGAGCGCAATTTTCTTTACCTGCCAGGGCAGGTTTACCTGCAGAGGCAGGTTTACCTGCCAGGGCAGGTTTTTCTTTTTACCCTGCTGAAAATGCCGGATAGACTTGCCCGTGTACCGTTTTACTTCCAGCGCCCGCATCAGGCGCCGGGGGTTGTTGCGATCAATATGTAACCATGCTTCGGCATCATGCACGGCCAGTTCCTGCTGCAGCCAGGTCAGGCCTTTGTTGTGGTATTCCTCCTGAATTTCTTTGCGTATGTGGTGCGGTATTTCGGGAATATCATCAAAACCCTCAAGCAGGGCTTTGATATACAACCCTGAGCCTCCGCATACAACCACCTTATGGTGCCGGGTAAACAGCGTGATGAGGAGGGCATGGGCCTCTTCGGCATATTGTGCGGCATTGAGCGGCTTATGGATAGTGTGCGAAGCAATAAAATGGTGAGTAACCTGCTGCAGTACGCTGGCCGGAGGGCGCGCTACGCCAATGTTCAGCTCGCGGTAAAACTGCCGCGAATCGGCCGAAATTACTTCGGTACCAAAACGCGTAGCCAGGTTGGCTGCCACCTGCGTTTTACCCGATGCTGTTGGCCCCAGCACCACAATAAGCTGTCGGGAATTATCCTTCACGGTACAAAAGTACCGCAACCGGCATTTATCTGCTATGGCAGGAAAGCAAATTAACCTATCTTCGCACCGGGTAAGCAGAAAGCCATGAAATACACCACTACCTTTCTTACAAAACTGGAAGACATGATTGCCGAGTCGGATTACACCCTGCGATATGAAAAGGGAAATTTCAAATCCGGCCACTGCCTGCTGCGCGAACAAAAAATAATAGTGATTAACAAATTTTATACTACCGAAGGAAAAATAAACGCCATACTTGAAATACTAAAGACTGTTGAACTCAACACGGAGCGCTTTTCTGAAAAAAGCCGCAGGCTGTACGAAGAGTTGTTTCAGACCGAAACCAAAGCTTAGCCGCTTGAATTATTCCTTTGTATTTTTAAATCCCCTGTGCAGCTGCACAGGAGAAAAAACCGTAAGCAACCCTTGAATATTACTTTTCTCGGCACCGGCACTTCTCAGGGAGTACCCGTAATAGGGTGCGATTGTGAGGTGTGTTCGTCTGCCGATTACCGCGACAAGCGCCTGCGAACCTCGCTCCATATCCGGCATCAAAACCTCAGCCTGGTAATTGACACCGGCCCCGACTTTCGCCAGCAAATGCTGCGCGAAAACATAGACACCCTTCATGCGGTGCTCTTAACCCACGCCCATCGCGACCATACTGCCGGCCTGGACGATGTACGCGCCTATAATTTCAGGCAAAATACCAGCATACCTGTTTACGGCAGCGCCTCTGCCCTGCAGCAACTGCAACAGGACTTTGCCTATATTTTCGGACCGAACAATTATCCGGGTCTGCCGCGCATTGAACTCAGGGTCATCGAAACGCAACCGTTTGCCATCGGGTCGCTTGAAATCATTCCCCTGCCGGTATTTCACCACCGTTTACCGGTATTAGGCTTTCGTATAGGCAGCCTGGCCTACATTACCGATGCAAATAGCATTCCCAACGAAACCCTTAATCAATTAAAAGGCCTGCAATGCCTGGTACTGAATGCCCTGCAGCGCGAGCCACACATCTCGCATTTTAACCTGAGCGAAGCCATACACATGGCACAGCTTATTGGTGCCGGCAAAACCTACTTTACGCACATCAGCCACAAGCTGGGCCTGCACCGCGAAGTCGAAAAAGAACTGCCGCCCGGTATTGAGCTGGCGTGGGACGGCCTGTGCATAACCCTGTAATTCAGCAGGGTTTACAGCAAATTTGTACTTTGCCGCAGCACCATGCACAACAGCTACTTTTTATTCAGAATCCTGGCCGAAGAACTCCGCTCCTGCCTGCGCGGCGGGGTAATAAGCCAGTGCTTTAGCCAGCAAAAAGATGAGCTCGTCCTGCAAATCGAAACCGCCGGCAAAACCTTTTTTATCCGTGCCCTGTTATGGCCCGCATTCAGCTGCCTGAGCTTTCCCGAAAGCTTTCACCGGGCCGGCAAAAATACCATCGATTTATTCGAACCGGCCATTGGCAGGCGCATTGACGATGTTGTTACTATTGAAAACGACCGGAGTTTTTACCTGTTACTTGCTTCGGGCGACCAGCTGCTTTTTAAAATGCACGGCAACCGCAGCAATATTCTGTGGATTGAAAATGGACGGGTGAAAGACCTTTTTAAAAAGCAACTTACAACCGATCTGGATTTGAGTGTTGAAAAGCTGCGCAAAGACATTGCCTATACCCGTGAAGCTTTCTTTCAAAACCTGCATAATCCCGCACGCTATTTCGTAACATTCGATAAGGCGGTTTGGCAGTATTTGCAGGCCAAAGGTTTTGAAGAAAAATCCAATAACGAAAAGTGGCTGCTGTTCAGCGAAGTGCTTGACCGGCTAAATAATCCCGGCTTTGGCATTGCAGGCAGTAAGCAGGGCGTCCGGTTTACCTTGCTCAATGAAACCACAACCCTAACCTTTGCCTCCGCGGTCCGGGCCCTTACCGTCTTTCACGGCAAATGGCTGGCGGAATACACCTTTAACCGCACCCGCCTTAAGGCCGAAAGCCATTTAAAAAGTGAGTTGGCTGCTACCCTAAGGCGCCTGGAACAAGCCAGAAATTCGCTGCATGAACTGCAGCAACAGGATGCTTACCGCAAGTATGCCGATTTGCTCATGGCCAACCTGCACAGGGTGCCCCCCGGCAGCACAGAAATTGTGATAAGAGACTTTGAAACAGGTGAGCCGGTGGCTATTCGTTTAAAACCCGAACTAAGTCCGCAGAAGAATGCCGAAGTGTATTACCGCAAGTCGCGCAACCGGCTTATTGAAATACAAAAACTGGAAGAAAGGATTGCCGGCCTGTCTTCCAGGCACGGGCAACTCGCCAGGCTGCTTCAGGAACTCAGCCAGATTTCGCAACCTGAAGCGTTGCGGCTGTTCAGCGCAAGGCTAAAGCAACATGTGTCGGGTACCAGTCCGGCCCGCCTGCCCTATCATGAAATTGTTTTCAACGGATTTACCATTCGCATAGGGCGCACGGCAAAAGATAATGATGAACTTACGTTGAAACACGCGCACAAAAACGATCTGTGGCTGCACGCCCGTGATGTGCCGGGCTCGCATGTTATTGTACGGCACCTCCCCGGTAAACCCTTTCCGAAAGAAGTTATTGAGCGCGCAGCCCAGCTTGCAGCATGGTATTCGAAGCGTAAAACCGAGAGCCTGTGTCCGGTAATGGTTACCGAAAAAAAATATGTACGCAAACGAAAGGGCGATGCGCCCGGCCTGGTAATTGCCGACCGCAGCCGCACCATACTGGCTGAGCCAAAACCTTAACGGCCTATTTCACCACATTAATGCGCAGGGTATTGGTGCGCTGCCGCTCCTGAATGGGCATGGATGCCAGCACAATGAAAATATCTCCGGGCTGTACATGCCCTTCCTGCTTTAAAATCCTTTCCACATCGGCCACCGTTTCATCGGTGGAAGTATGTTTATCGTAATGATAGGCACGGGCACCCCACACCAGGTTTATGGTATTAATGAGCCATTTGTTGCCCGTAAACACAAATATATTGGTATTGGGCCGGTGCGAAGCCGACTTAAATGCCGTGTATCCGGTGGCTGTCATACCCACAATAGCCTTGGCGCCCACATCTTTGGCCAGCTTGCATGCCGCCAGCACCAGGCTGTCGTTGATGAAGATGGGCGATTTGGGGTCTACCTCACGAAAGCGATAATACAGGCTGTCGTGTTTCTCGACCGAAGCGATGGTACGCACCATGCTGCGCACCACTTCAATGGGATATTTTCCGGCTGCTGTTTCGGCCGAGAGCATCACGGCATCGGCACCATCCATTACGGCATTGGCCACATCGTTGGTTTCGGCACGGGTAGGGCGCGGGTTTTCAATCATGCTCTCCATCATCTGGGTAGCCACTATCACCGGCTTGGCGGCTTTATTGCATTTTTCAACTATCATTTTCTGCACCATGGGTACTTCTTCCAGCCATATTTCAACACCCAGGTCGCCACGTGCCACCATTACCGCATCGGTGGCGGCAATAATCTCGTCAATATTGCTCAGCGCTTCGGGCTTCTCAATCTTGGCCACAATGCGTGCGGTTGACTGGTTGCGGTCAATAATATCGCGAAGGGAATTAATGTCGGCCGCTTTGCGGACAAACGAAAGGGCTACCCACTCTACCTTGTTCTTTAATCCAAACTCCAGGTCCTGCAAATCTTTTTCCGTAAGCGAAGGAACCGACACTTTGGTGAACGGCAGGTTAATGCCTTTGCGCGATTTCAATAGCCCGCCGTGAATTACTTCGGTAATAACATCCACATCGCGCACTTCGGTAACCTTGAGTTCAATCTTACCGTCATCAACCAACACCATGTCGCCTTTTTTAACATCAACGGGAAGATTTTTATAGGATGTGCTGGCAATTTCGTTGTTGCCCACCAGCTCGCGGGTGGTAATAATAAAAGTTTGGCCTCTTTCCAGTTCAACATTGGGCTGCACTTCCTGAATGCGGATTTTGGGACCCTGCAGGTCCAGCAACAGGGCCACGGTGGTGCCCATTTCATCGTTTATCTGCCGGACTGCATCAATCACCTTCTGGTGGTCGGCATGGGTGCCGTGCGAAAAGTTAAGCCGGAAACACATCCACACCCTCCTTTACCAGGGCCCGCAGCATCTCGGGCGAGCTGGAAGCCGGCCCAATGGTGGCAACGATTTTGGTTTTGTTGTAGGTAACGCGTTCTTTCAGCATGCGTATTACATCACAAAGTTTACTTTCGATTTTAACCGACTAACCTCCAGCGGCTTTACCAGCTCAACAAACGGCAGGCTGCGCACCTGTTCCGTTATCTGCTGCGCAAAAGCGGGGTCGTTCGACTGCGCCAAAAGTATAAAATCAAACCGAGGAAATTCAGGCACAAGCAGATAACGCGGGCCGGTTTCATCGAGGGCCCTGTTCCTGAACAGTTTCAAACGATTGAGGCGGGTTTCATACCCGTAATGCAAAAAAAATTTTTCCACCATCGGCCGGAAACCTACCGCCAGATCGGGCAGGCGCACCAGGTGAAAACCCGTAACCCGGTTAATGGCCCAGGCCAGTTTATAGCCATTTACCGGGGTGGCTATACCGGTTAAGGAAAAATCAAAGGTATATTCAACAACCAGCTTCGACTTCTTCATAACTTAAGGGTACGGGGGGCGGTATGCGCCCTTACCGTAAAGTTTGACAATATTGCGCGAAATCTTTTTCTTTGCACAGCATTTAAATCCCTAAACATCCAAAAACATGTCTGAAATTGCACAAAAAGTAAAGCAGATTATCATCGATAAACTCGGTGTGGAAGAATCTGAGGTTACACCCGAAGCCAGCTTTACCAACGACCTGGGAGCAGACTCGCTGGATACCGTTGAGCTGATCATGGAGTTCGAAAAAGAATTCAACATTTCCATTCCGGACGAGCAGGCCGAAAACATTTCAACCGTGGGTCAGGCCATCTCCTACCTGGAACAAAACGTGAAGAAATAATCGGGCGCAGGCCCGGCACTTAAATCCGCATTGCATGACGTTAAAACGCGTAGTCGTTACCGGCCTTGGTGCACTTACCCCTATTGGTAATACCCTGTCAGAATACTGGCAGGGCCTTGAGGAAGGACGCAGCGGGGCAGCCCCGATTACGCGTTTTGACGCTTCCAGGTTCAAAACCCGTTTTGCCTGCGAAGTAAAAAACTTCGACATCGGTAATTTCATGGATCGCAAGGAGGCCCGCAAAATGGACCCCTTTGCCCAATATGCCATGGTAGTGGTAGATGAGGCCATCCGCGACTCCGGCCTGCCCCTGAAGGAACTGAACCCCGACCGGGTTGGGGTTATCTGGGGTTCGGGTATTGGTGGCCTGCTAACCTTTCAGGAAGAAGTAAAAGCCTTTGCACTGGGCGATGGCACCCCCCGGTTTAACCCCTTCTTCATCCCCAAAATGATTCCCGACCTGAGCGCAGGGCACATCTCCATACGATACGGCTTCAGAGGACCCAACTTTGTTACCGTTTCGGCCTGTGCATCTTCTACCAATGCCATTTACGATGCTTTTACCTACATACGCCTGGGCAAAGCCGATGTTATTGTTACCGGCGGCTCGGAAGCGGCTGTTTGCGAAGCCGGAGTGGGCGGCTTCAACGCCATGAAAGCCCTGTCAGAAAGAAACGACTCACCTGAAACCGCCTCACGGCCCTATGACAAAGACCGCGATGGCTTTGTGCTGGGAGAAGGCGGAGGAGCCCTGATTTTGGAAGAGTACGAGCATGCCAAAAAGCGCGGAGCAAAAATCTATGCCGAAATAATTGGCGGGGGCATGTCGGCCGATGCCTACCACATTACCGCACCGCACCCCGAAGGCGCAGGTATTACCAAGGTAATGGAACATGCTCTTGAAGATGCAGGCATAACACCTGCCGATGTGGACTACATAAATACCCACGGCACCTCTACCCCACTGGGCGACATTGGCGAGATTCGCGCCATACAAAAGGTGTTTGGCGAGCACGCCTACCGCATGAACATCAGCTCAACCAAATCCATGACCGGCCACCTGCTCGGAGCAGCTGGTGCCATCGAGGCCCTGGCCTGCATTATGGCCATCCACAAATCGGTAGTGCCGCCTACCATTAACCACTTTACCGATGACGAAGGCCTGGACCCGAAACTTAACCTCACATTCAATAAAGCGCAAAAGCGCGAAGTAAAGGTGGCCCTTAGCAATACATTCGGTTTCGGAGGGCACAACTTCTCTATTCTGCTTAAAAAGCCCAGCTAACTGTGCCCTTTTGCCGAAATTACCGTATCTTTCACCGGTAATTAGATTATTGTTGCGTGTGGCGACTTCTTAAAATCCCTAAGAAGCTTACCTCTTCCGATAAAAAACTTATTGCGGCCATCGAAAATCTGGCCGGTTTTACGCCGGCCAACGTAAGCCTGTACCGGCTGGCCACCATCCACAGCTCGGCAGCCAAAGCCAACGGGCAGGGCATCCGCGAAAGCAACGAACGCCTGGAATACCTGGGCGATGCCGTGCTGGGAGCCGTGGTGGCCGATTATCTGTTTAAAAAATTTCCCTACAAGGATGAGGGCTTCCTTACCGAAATACGCTCGCGCATTGTTAACCGCGAATCGCTTAACCTCATTGCCCGCAAAATGGGCATCGCCTCGATTGTACATTTCGATGAGAAAAACATGCAGTTGCACCACGTAATTCTGGGCAACACCCTGGAAGCCATTGTGGGCGCCATTTATCTGGACAAAGGATATGCGCGCTGCAAGCGATTTGTGATACAAAAGCTTATAAACCCATACGTGGACCTGGATAGCCTTATCGTTTCTAACCCCAATTACAAAAGCCGGCTTATAGAGTGGAGCCAGCGCCAAAACCGGGAAGTGCGGTTTGAAATTGAAAGCATAAAGAAAATACGCGGACACAAAGAGTTTACCGCACGCGTGCTTATTGACAACCAACCCCATGGTACAGGGCATGGCCTGAATAAAAAGAAAGCCGAGCAGGACGCTGCCTGGAAAACCTGTGTGCAACTGGGTATTTTAAAAGAATCTGCCGGTTGATTGCCAATCGTTTGTTTTATTGCGTACCAATTTATTGAGCATGCCCGATAACCGCATACGCATAGCCGGTGCCGCCCTTAACCAAACGCCCCTGGACTGGGAAGGCAATGTGCATAACATTTGCCTGGCACTGGAAGAAGCACGCAAACAACAAGTCCGCCTGCTGGTGCTGCCCGAACTTTGCATAACCGGCTACGGCTGCGAAGACTGGTTTTTAAGCGAATGGGTAGCAGAAAAAGCCTTACAGAAACTGCTTGCCCTGCTTCAACACACCCAACAACTTACAGCATGCATAGGCCTGCCCCTGCGTTTGCAAGGCAACACCTACAACGGTGTGGCCGTAGTGAACAACGGCTGCCTGCTGGGCATTACCTTAAAGCAAAATCTGGCGCGCGATGGTGTGCACTACGAACCCCGCTGGTTTCGGGCATGGAAGCCCGGCCGCGTGGTTAATCTTAACCTGGCAAACCAGCAGGTACCGGCTGGCGACTTAACTTATGAAATGGAAGGTTACCGGCTGGGTATTGAAATCTGCGAAGATGCCTGGGTAAACCAGCGCCCGGCTTTAAAACATGGCCAGCTTAAAACAGATGTTATTGTAAACCCCAGCGCCAGCCATTTTGCCCTGGGCAAAAGCACCTCGCGCGAAATGCTGGTAGTGGAAAGCTCCCGCCGGTTTAACTGCGTGTATGTATATGCCAACCTGCTGGGCAATGAAGCCGGCAGAATGATTTACGATGGCGACATACTCATAGCCCAGAGGGGTCGGCTGCTGGCTCAAAACCAAAGGTTAAGCCTTAAACCGGTAAACCTGCTTACCTGCGATGTACATGTACACGATCCGGAACAAAGCAGGCAACTGCCGCTAACCGACAATAAAGAACGTAACGAAGAGCTTACCCGCGCATTAACCTTAGGACTGTTCGACTACCTGCGCAAAAGTCGGTCGCAGGGTTTTGTCCTTTCACTCAGCGGAGGTGCCGACTCAGCTACCTGTGCGGTAATGGTAGCCGAAATGGCCAAACGTGTGGAGCAAACCCTTGGCATGGAGCCGCTGGTGCATATTCTGCGCAAACCCGGCCTTAACCATGCGCGGGCAGCCATGCCCCATCTGCTGGCATGCGCCTATCAGGCTACGCAAAACAGCTCGGATCAAACCCGTACAGCCGCCCGGCACCTGGCAACCTCCATCGGTGCATCCTTTTACGAATGGAGTGTGCAGCAGGAAACCGATCTGTATATCCAAAAAGCCGAACAGGCTGTTGGCCGTAAACTTTCCTGGCTAACCGATGATATTGCCCTGCAAAACATTCAGGCAAGGGCCCGGTCGCCCGTTATCTGGATGCTGGCCAACCTGCGCAACAGTATATTGCTAACCACTTCCAACCGTAGCGAAGGCAGCGTGGGTTACACTACCATGGATGGGGATACCAGCGGCAGCCTGGCCCCGATATCAGGACTGGACAAGCCCACCATTCTAAACTGGCTGCAATGGGCCGAAAAACAACTGGGATATACCTGTCTGAACAAAATAAATAGCCTGCGCCCGACAGCCGAACTGCGCCCGCCCGACCGGCAACAGACCGATGAAGACGATCTGATGCCCTACCGCCTTATGCGCGAAATTGAAGAACAGGCCATCTGTAAAAAGCTTTCGCCTGTGCAAACCTTTCAGATGCTCAAAGAAAAACATACCAACACGCAGCAGCTTAAGGGGTACATAAAGAAGTTTTACCGGTTATGGGCTGCCAGCCAATGGAAACGCGAACGGCTGGCGCCTTCCTTCCATCTGGACGACTGGAATGTAGACCCCCGTACCTGGTGCCGGTTCCCAATCCTTTCTTCGGGCTTTGCCGAAGAACTAATCGAACTGGACAACGCCTGAAATAACCGGTACCGGTACTTTCATTCACCGCATAACCCCTTATATTTGCGGCCATTGCTCTTAAACCCTGAACCGAATGGACCTTTTTGGCTTCGTTATCTGGAATGGCAGCCCCGAAATTTTTTCTGTTCCGCTGCCCGTTATCGATGGTTCTCTTACACTGCGCTGGTACGGGTTGCTGTTTGCAACCGGCTTCCTCATCAGCCAGCAACTGCTCTACTACATCTTTGGCAAAGAAGGCAAGCCACGTGAAGATGTCGATACCCTTACCGTGTACATGGTGGTGGCCACTATCATCGGAGCACGCCTCGGCCATGTATTCTTCTATGAACCTGACCGGTATCTGGCTAACCCCATTGATATCCTGAAAGTATGGGAAGGCGGCCTGGCCAGTCATGGTGCTGCCATTGCAATACTTATTGCCCTGTGGCTCTACGCACGAAAGAAAAAGCCCGGGCAGGGTTTTATGCAAACGCTCGACCGCATTGTTATACTGGTAGCCCTTACAGGAGCCTTAATACGGGTTGGCAATTTTTTCAATGCCGAAATTATCGGTAAACAAACCCGCAGCAACTACGGTGTATTTTTTGCCCGCCCCGTAACCGATATACTGAAACGCAACGATATCTTTACCGACATAAGGTATGTAAAAGCCGACAGCATAACGGGTAACTATCCCTATCCGCCCATAAAAATTCTGTGCAAGTTCAATCCGGAAAAAAATTATGAAGAACCTAACATGCGGCGCTTTTTGGTAAATGAAGTGGCCGATGTAATGATGTACAACGCACGGATACGCGAACACATAAGCCAGGGCGACTTTGTGTACGACCTGGTGCGCGATGAGGACGGCACATGGTATGCCATACTCAGCACCCTGGCAGTACCGCGTCATCCGGCCCAATTATACGAGGCCGCATCGTGCCTGCTGCTCTTTGCTCTTCTCTTTTACCTGTGGAGCCGGCACAAAGCCCAAACCCGGCCCGGTCTTCTGTTCGGTTGGTTTATGGTAATTTTGTGGACCCTGCGCTTTATTTATGAATTCTTTAAGGAACCCCAGGTAGAGTTTGAATACGACCTGCCCCTGTACATGGGCCAGTTGTTAAGCATACCTTTTGTAATTTTAGGCATCATCGTGCTGGTGTATGCTTACCGCAGAAAACCGAATACCGAACACATCAGGGCATAGCAACTGCCGGCACGTTATTACGGGCACGGCATGTTGAAACTGGTTTGCGGATTTTTTCTATTGTTCCTTGCGCTTTCGGTTCGGGGCGGGCAAGACCCCGCCCATGCCGATTCGCTAAAGCACCGCCGCAACCGTATAAACCTCCCCGACTCTTCCACGCGTACGGTGCGCATCAACCGCATCATCATCATTGGCAACCGGGTTACCCGCGAGCACATTATCCTGCGTGAATTATCGGTTAAGCCCGGTGATACCGTAAACTATTACCTCCTTCCCGATATATTGGACAAAGACAGGAAAAAGATTTTTAATCTCCACCTGTTTCACTCTGCCGACATCCGCATGCTGGAAATCCAACCCGGCCTTATGGACCTGCTGGTAGAAGTAAACGAACGATGGTTTACCTTTCCGGTACCTATCTTTCAGTTGTCCGACCGCAATTTCAACGAGTGGTGGGAAAACTACAACCACGATTTCAGGCGGGTGAATTACGGACTGAAGCTTTACCAGTACAACATGCGCGGACGCAACGAAACACTGCTGCTTACCGCACAGCTGGGTTACGTAAAGCGGTTTGAGCTTACCTACCGCATACCCTATATCGACAGAAAGCAGAAGCAGGGCCTCATTCTTGAAACCGACTTTATTGACAATAAAAACCTGGCCGTTCGAACCCTTAACCACAAGCTCGACTTCCTGGAAATGCGTACGCTCCTTCGCAATACGCGCGGCCTGGCCCTCACCTACACTTACCGAAATTCGTTTTACTACCAACACCGTATAAAGTACGGTGTACGTTTAACCCGCATTGCCGACACCGTGGCTGCCATTAACCCCTACTACCTGGGGTTGGAAAAAGGACTGCACCAGCGCTACGACTACCTTACCTACCAGTTCGTGGCCGACCGCCGCGATGTAGTAGCTTACCCGTTAAAAGGGCATTACCTGCTGGCCCAGCTGCAGCAAAACGGCCTGTTCGATAACCGCGACCTGAACCTGCTGAGCGCTTCAGTAAGCCTGGCTGGTTTTGCCGAAGTGGGCCGTAACCTCTACCTGTCTAATTTTACCCATGCCTACTGGAGCAACCGGCAGGATATTCCGTACTTTAACTTTGGCAGCATGGGGTACAACAAAATATTTGTGCGTGGTTACGAGGTGTACGTTATAGAAGGTCCGCAGTATTTCCTGAATAAAACTACCCTTAAAAAACGTTTTTTTTCGCGCACCTGGGAATGGAACGACATGCCGGTAAGTCAGTTCAGGTTTATGCCTTTGTCGGTATTTCTTAAAGTTTATGCCGATTTTGGTTATGTTAAAAACTACAGCCTGTATAATTTCTTAAACATAAACCAGCAGCTGGCCGATAACTGGCTATACGGAGCAGGATTTGGCCTGGACCTGGTAAGCTCATACGATATGGTGCTGCGTTTTGAATACTCGTTCAATGCCCAGGGGCGCAGCGGCCTGTTCTTTCATATAAAGAAAGAATTTTAAAACCCGGCCTGGTCATTCCGGGTGCCGGCAGCATCCCGTGGCTTTTTCATTTTTCTTTTTTTGCCTCCGGCTGTGAACCTGTACCAGTCCCCTGCCGGCAAGCCCTTGCGGTAATGCCCTTCATACCGAAGCCGGCCCTTGTCGTCATAAAACCGCCACAAACCATCTTCCCTGCCATCTTCATAATTTCCCTCGCGCATAATGTTTCCGTTGCGATTGTAGTAAATTACTTTTCCATGTGGTAGCCCATCGCGATAGCTGATTAATCGCTCCGGCCGGCCATCGGGATAATAATAGGCCCATCCTCCCTCATAGGTGCCATGGGCATACCTTCCTTTGCGGTACAAGGTGCCGTCGGGGTAATAATACCAGGCCGAATCCTGAAGCCGGGCATGTCCCCAGTTTTCCACAGCCTGCAACACACCATTGTTATAATAAAACCGGGCTTGCCCATGCCATAAACCATCGCGATAACCTATTTGCGCATTAAGCATTCCGTTTGGATAGTAATAATACCAAATACCCTGTTGAAGCTGGTTAACCATAACCCCTTTGGCTTTTACTGTGCCGTGCGGGTAATACCGGTAAACGGTATCCTGAGCCCATAAAACCGGGCCCCCGCAAATAAACAAAGCCAGCAATTTTTGTTTATAAGTCATTCGCTCTAAATTAACCTGCACAACCCAATGCGCAACATTTTTTTTCTGTATGTTATTCTGGCCCTTCGGGTTACGGCACAAAGTGTTTACACAGGGCTGGGTGCACGTGCCGAAGGCATAGGCAATGCTTCGGCCGCACTTACCGATGCTTACAGCGCTTTCCACAACCCTGCCGGCATAGCGTGGGTAGCCGAACACACGGCCTGTTTTGCCTATTCGGTGGCCGCTGCCCTGGAAGGCGCCAACCGGCTGGGTGCGGCAGGCCTGCTTCCGGCAAAGTACGGGGTTGCAGCTATTACCCTTTTCCGTTTTGGTGATGACCTGTACAGCGAAAGTCCTGGTGGGCGCAACTTTTGCCAACCGCCTGGGCATAGCCAGCCTGGGTGCACGGGTTAATTACCTGCAATACCGGGCCAACGGATTAGGCACGCGCAGTGTGCTGACCATTGATGCCGGAGGCATTGCCGAGCTTACCCGTGGCCTGAAAATCGGAGCCTGGATACAGAACCTGAACCGCCCGGCACTGGTTGAGGGAGGCGACCACGCACCCGTAAGAATGGCGGTGGGGTTGGCCTGCTCACCGGCCAACCACGTAACCCTGGTTACCGGGCTGGAAAAAGACCTGGATAACCCCACTGCCTTAAAATTCGGCCTGGAGTATGTGTTGCGCAACCGCGTATACCTGCGCAGCGGATTTAACCTGAAACCCAATGCAGCCTTTTTCGGAACAGGTTACTCCATGCGCAGACTGCAATTTGACTACGCCCTGCAATACAATCTGTATCTGCGAACCGTACATTCGGCAAGCGTGATATTCAAACCGGCGGCTAAATGAAGCACCTCTTCAAAACCTGGTGTTTACTAACTATGCTCACGGCTGTGGCACAGGAGCCGCCACGCAGGGAACCGGACCTGCAGCGGTTAACTGATGAGCTGCTGGCCTTTCAGGATGAAGACCTGAACTATGAAGAACTTTATGAAAATCTGGCCCTGCTAATGGCCCATCCCATCGACATAAACCAGGCCACTGCCGAACAACTGCGATTCTTTAACCTGCTTAGCGAAGAACAGGTGCAAAACCTTATCCGCTACCGCGAAGAAAACGGAAAGCTGATGAGCCTGTACGAGCTGCAAAGCATAGAAGGATTTGACCAGACCACTTTCGAACGGATAAGTCCCTTTTTTACCGTAACGAACACAGATGCGCCCGCCGGCATAAGCATAACCGATAACACCTATACCTTGTGGCGTTACACCCGCACGCTGCAAACCAAAGCAGGCTTTACCGAAGCTGTAAGCAGTAACCAGCGCTTTGCCGGCAGCGCAGATGCCCTGTACTTCAGGTGGCGCAGCGCAGTGCCCGGCAATTACAGCCTGGGCCTTACTGCCGAAAAAGATACAGGAGAAGCATGGCGGTTTTCTCCTTCGGCCAGGCATTACGGCATGGATTTTATATCGCCCCACGTGCAGTTAATGAACCGCGGGCGCCTGCAAAACCTTATCCTGGGCCATTATCAGGCACAGGTGGGGCAAGGTTTATTGTTAGGTGGAAACTTTGGCTTTGGCAAGGGCGGAGAAACCGTAACTTCCGTGCGCAGAAGTAACCTGGGGTTTATGCCATACACTTCGCTGAACGAAACCGGCTATCTTAATGGCATCGCCCTAAAAGTTAAGATAACCCAAGGCCTGTCGGTTGCACCCTTCTACTCCTATACCTGGCGCGATGCTTCCGTATCAGCCGACAGCACCGAGCAATCGTTCGTCACTACCTTCTTGTACACGGGGCTGCACCGGAACACCAGCGAGCTGAGCCGCAGAAAGCAAATTTCCGAACAGCAATACGGAGGCGTGCTGCAGTACAATTACAAACAACTGGATGCCGGAGCCGTGATAAACAACCTTCGATTCAGCAAACCTTTAATGCCTAATCCGCAACCCTACAACCAGTTTGCTTTTAATGGCACATTGCTTACCAATGTCGGCTTTTACCTGAATTACACCTTCCGGAATTTTACCTTTTTCAGCGAAGCAGCCCGCAGCCTGAACCACGGATATGCCTGGGTGGCCGGAATGATGGGCAGCCTTACCGCCAACCTGGACGTGGTGTGGCTGGCACGTAACTACCGCCCTGATTTTTATAGTTTCTATGCCAATGCCTTTGCCGAAAACTCAAGACCCATGAATGAACAGGGTATATACTTCGGGTGGAAACATCGGCTACAAAAAACCATTACCCTGTCGGGCTACATCGATCTTTTCCGGTTTCCATGGCTGCGTTACCGCGCCTACGCCCCCGATACCGGGCATGAGTGGCTGCTTAGGCTAAGTTATGTTCCTTCACGCACGGTAACGCTTACCGCACAGTTCAGGGAAGAAAGCAAAGGGCGCAACATAAGCGGAGAGGAAGGAAACCTGTACCACATGGCACACGGCCAGCGCCGTAACCTGTGGCTTATAGCCGACTACAGTATTACGACCCGGTTGCGCCTGCGCACACGTGCCCAGTTTAGCAGTTATGCCCTGAACACAACCACCCGGGGTATGGCCGTACTGCAGGACGTTATGTACCGACATGGGAGGTTTTCCATTACCGGCCGATATGCCCTGTTCGATACCGATGACTATGAGAATCGCCAATATGTATATGAAAATGACGTATGGCTGGCCTTTAGCTTCCCTGCCCTTTACGATAAGGGCATACGAAGCTACCTGCTCCTGGAATACAGGCTGTCGCAGGCCTTAACCCTGTGGTGCAGGGCGGCACATACCGCTTACGCCAACCGTACCGAAACAGGCAGCGGCCCCGACCGCATTGCCTCACCCGAACGCACCGATATCAGGCTGCAGGTACGGTGGAGGTTCTGAAATTACCATAATGTAAAAACATATGGCATCTTTACAACCAATTATACCCCGATTATGCATGCCGTAAAACAAATAACCCCCGAAGTATTAATTGTGCTTATTATTGGAATAGTGGCGTATATGGTTATTTACAGGGCCATTTTTCGGAAAAAAAACCGTTAGCAGGGCCGGTTGCCCGGCAGATGGTGCACCAAGAAACCGACAGAAGTATTATTTTAGCTGCCGTTAAACCTACCATTATGAAAAGACTTGCCATTCTTGTTATTTCCTGTGTTGTTGCAGTAACCGCCACGGCACAGGTAACCAAAAAAACCCTCGAACTGCCCGACTTCCGTGCCATTTACAACAATTCCAATTATACGGTGTACCTCAAGCAAACCAACAAGCAGGAAGTAACCGTAGAGGCACTTACAGAAATTTATAACCTTACTAAAATTTCAGTAGAAAATGGCGTACTGATGATTAACCTGGAACGCAAACCCGATGACCCGAATAAAAGCATCTGGGCCAAGATTGACGATATTAAGCTCAATCCAACCATGAAAGTATACGTAAGCGTAAAAAATCTGGACGAAATACAGGTAAACGGGGCCGGTAAAGTTATCTCCGAAAATTCATTGGCCTCTTCCCTGCTTAACCTTTCGCTGAGCGGCAGCGGCAGCATGGACCTGGATATTAAAGGCGATGTGGTTAAGGCCGAAGTGAGCGGCTCAGGAAAACTGGCCGTAAAAGGATATGCTACCTCATTGGAAGCTTCTCTCAGCGGTAGCGGCAGCCTGAATGCCTTTAACTGCCCGGTAGAAAAAGCCCGGGTTAAAGTAAGCGGTTCGGGGGTTGCCGAAGTAAACGTTACCGACAACCTTGAGGCTGTGGTGGCCGGCAGCGGATCGGTGAAGCACAAAGGCAATACCAAAAACACGGTTAAAAAAGTATTCGGGTCAGGCACGGTTGACCGGGCTTACTGACCCCCCTGTCGCATCACTAAACATAGGAAGTGGTGGTTCATAAGCCGGTTGAACACCGGGGCATGAGGTTGAGGTGCGTGGCCATTCAGTTTCCGTATAATGCGGGCTTGCTGGCAGCCGTACGAGAGTACCCGGGGTACCTCAACCCGATATAGAAAGATTTTATTGGGGCTTGAATCGTTAATGCCACCATTAGTACATGCTTGTTGGCTTGTGACATGCCTCGGGTGTTTACCCTGCGCAGAATTAAAAAGTTTATCAAGGTGCCTAATACCGGCTCTATGGTCTTGCTCCTTATTTTACTCATCTTTTTTGCAAAGCTTGGATTGTTAGTCAGCTTTTGGTGCATGCGGTCGTAATAGGGTTTGTCTATGCTGTCTTCTATCTTCTTAAACTTGGTCTTGCTGCCACAACAAGCTTCTCGCAATGGACATTTTCCGCAATCGCTCTCGCTGCTTCGGTAGCTCTTCTTTGCATAGCCTTTGCTATCGGTTTTTATTCCCTTATAACTTAGTATCGCTCTGTTGCCTCCTTCTTTTACACAGGCATAGTGATTATGTGTTGCATCGTATATAAATCCTTCTCGCTCCGCTTTGTATTGTCCATGATTGGGGATATAGGCATCTATGTTATGTTCTTCGCAATACTTTAATGCCGTGCCGCTGCTGTAACCCGCATCGGCTGTTAGTTCTTCTATCTCTAATCCTATTTGTTCTAAGTTGGTTTGTGTTTGTGATAATATCTCCGGCAAATTCTCTGAATCTTTTGTCGCCTCATTGCTTGCACAAGCGCCTGTGATTACTTGGTGGGTGTCATCCACCGCTATTTGTCCGGCATAGTTGAGTTGAGGAGGCTTGCCGGGCTTGGTGCTGATTTTAGCATCCGGGTCGGTATGACTGTAATGGGTATGATTGCTCAGGTAGCGCAGACGAATCGTGTTGCCGTATTCATTTACTTGCTGTGGGGTACTTTATGTGTGGGCGCAATCTTTAAAACTTTTAACGAAATACACACTTAAAAACGTAAGGGTAATTGTTGTTGAACAAAATAACCATTAACTGAGGTGTTGTTGGGGGGCTATACCATTACGGAGATACCAAAATATGCAAATCATCTAACGGAATATGGAGTTTTTGTATAGCAGAATTACTTACCTGAGTATAAATTTGGGTGGTTTTTATATTTTTATGACCTAACAATACCTGAATAATGCGTATATCTGTACCGCATTCTAATAAATGTGTGGCATAAGAATGTCGCAATGAATGCACGGTACCCTCTTTTCGAATATTTGCCTTTTTCAAAGCACTTTTAAAAATGTTTTGAACACTTCGTGAAGAGTATTTTCCTCCTTTTTGCCCTTCGAACAAATAATGTTTTGTTTTGTATATTTTCCAATAATTTCTGAGCAAATGCAATAAGTTTTTTGATAAAGGGACAAGCCGGTCTTTATTGCCCTTTGATTGTGTGATTTTTATGAGCATTCGTTGTGAGTCAATATCTTTAATAGTAAGATTTAAGCATTCTGACAATCTTAAACCTGCGCTGTAAATAGTTGCCAATATGGCTTTGTGTTTTATGTTATTACAGGATTGTATAATTTTTTGAACTTCTTCTGTGGATAATACAAGAGGTAATTTGAGTTGCATGCGATCGGGATAAAGGTGTTTGAGTTGATACTTTTTGCGCCACATGTCATTGTAGAGAAATAAAATAGCTGCAATTAAATTTTTTTGGTAAGAAGCAGATATGTTGTTTTGTGCAATTTTGGCATGTAAAAAACTTTCAATTTCCTGGATGGAAATATTTTCCGGGTGTTTATTGGGGAAAGCATCTAAAAATTGAGATAAGGCATTTTTGTATGAACGAATGGAAGAAGGGGCATAACGTTTAATTTGCAAAAGATTCGTAAAATCCTCTAGAATTTTCTGCTTCACGCCATATTGCATAATATTGGAATATTTTGGAGTTATCACGCCATAATATACAGAAAAAAGATATATTGCGTATATTCGGGTGTTAGGTGTAATAAATTTTACTAACCTTTCCTATAAATCTTCCGACTTGCTCCCCACAAAGCATATTTCAAACTTAAATTAGTTGTGAAATATCCAAGAGTTAGTGTCATAGTTAACCCATCAACAATGGTCGCAAGTCCCAATACTAAACAGTAATACCACTTAAATTTTGTTTTCGGTTTCATTATCCGTAAAATTTACATACACCTAACAAAGTATAACCAAAAGTGGGGTGTATTTCCAACATTCAGTTATTATGCTTCTAATTTACTTTTGTAGGTAAGTCAGGGTTTAGCACTTTTAATCCCACCTTCGGTTATACTCAGCACGTTAGCGCCAATACGCGGACAAAAAAATAAAGACATGTCCGCAGACTGCAACTGACTAAAGTTTGCCGACTCGTTATCGCTGACAACAACGCAACTTCTTACTTAGACTTTCAAAGTAGTTCAGTGTACTCGGACACGCGCAAAAGTTTCGGACTCATAATTGTAAGGACTTAAAAATTAACTTCCGTACCGCGCGCGACACGCACGGACAAATCCCCCCCCACCGTAGACAAGTGGATCGCGCGAAGCGCGAATTTTTTTTCGGTTTGGCGAAGGATATTTTGAAAAATCGACCGTAAAAAAATTTTCAGACCATTCACCGACATAGACCGGCCTGCCCGACAACGTTTAAATATGGAGCCAGACGCGTCCAAAACTAATTTTCGGTGGACTCTTTGCAGAGTCCAAATCAAATAAACCGGTGGACGCGTACTGGCGCTAACAACAGGTTTGTGCCAGCTTGCGGGTGATGTGTGGCTATGAAGTTTTCGCTTCTTTACTTAGTTTCGTATCGGTTGACTGTTTGCAACCTGGTCGGGCTTGCCATTCGTTCCTCATTTAGCAAGCCCTCCTATCCGCAAGCCGTCACAAACCCAAACGTTGTGGGCTATTGTGGAAACCGAAAAACAAATGACTAATGGATTACATCAGAAAACAGATTGACCAACGAATAGATTTCTTACAGACTATGGGCGACAAAAACGCCTTAAAACAGCACTTTCAGGCAAGGTTTGAATATGTGTTGGTTTACTTGTTGGCTTACCTTTGGAATAAGAATTTAGACAAACTTGACTACGAAGATAAAGAGTTTGTCTTTCAATCAGTTATCAAACCTACAATCGGTAGTATAGTTGGTATTTGCCGAAAACTTGACACAGACAAAGAAATTTTCAAAAAGAGTAAATTAAGCCAAGCCTTAGACATGTATCCATCTGTTAGGAATGAATTACTTGGACACGGTTTTGTTTATGAAGATGCTCCTGAAAAGCTACTTTCAGCTTTACAAGAGCTTTACGACTTTGTTTTGGTAGCGGATTTACCAATACTGAAAGATAGTGTAGATTTGGTACATGTAACCAATGCTGAAAATACGACCTATAAAGGTATTTTATACAAAAGTGACGGAGCAAGTTACGTCCCTTGGAGTTGCCCAAAGACGATTGGCACTTTTGAGTTAGGTAGTTTGTACGCATGCACAGGATTGAATACATATTTCAGACTATCCCCTTTTATTGAAATTACATCTTACGGAAAAGAACTTTACTTTTTCAATAGCATTGATGAAAAACTTCTTGGAAAAGTAAAGTACAACCGTTTGCTTGACACAGGTATTTACTTCAAAGAGTGGGACGAATTATGCGAATTAGATGTTACAAATGACGGAGTAAAAATAAAAAGTCATAATGGCACAATTCGCAATATTTACGAAAATAACTACCGTAAGTATATTGATATAGGCATTAAAGGAAAATTAAAAACATTTCTCATCAAAAACAATGCTTCTGTTTGTGCCACAGTTTGGGGACACGGGGGAGTTGGCAAAACAGCGACAATCCAAAGCCTTTGCGAAGATTTAGCCAATGATGAAAGAAAGGTTTTTGATTACATTGTATTTCTATCTGCAAAAGATAGACGATACGACTATTACACAGGTAAAATTGAAGAAATTAACGATAGAATTGCAACCTTTGCAGACTTGATAAAAGGAGTAAATAAAGTTCTTTTCAACATTGAAAGCGATGACCCCAAGCAAATTATCCAAATTAATGAAAAGAAAATCTTTATAGTAATTGATGACTTTGAGACTTTTCCGAAAGAAGAAAAAGACAAAATAGAAGAGTTTATCTCGGAACTCAATACAAATCACCACAAGGTGATTATCACAACACGTGCCGCAAATATTAATATTGGGCAAGAGTTTCAAACCAATGAACTCACAGAACAAGAAACTGTAAAATTCTTGTTGGAAGTCATTAAAAATGAAGAACTTGGAAATGAAGAAGTAATTAAACGTCAATTAGAAAGCCCTGAAAAAAGCCATAAGGTTTTTGAGATTACAAGCGGAAGACCTTTGTTTATTTTTCAATTTGCTTTTGTACTTGGGCAACGTGGCTTAGATGATGCGTTAAACTTCAAAATCAAAGAAGGAGATACAGCTATCAGTTTCTTATTTGGTAGAATTTATGACTATTTATCGCCCAAAGCCAAGGACCTTTTCGTAGTTCTTAGCCTTTTAGTAACCCAAGATGACCTAAGTAATGTAATTGAAAAGGCTCAATATATTTTAAATCTTGAACACGAAATTGACACATTCAATTCAGCAGTTAATGAGCTTGTAAAACTTAAAATTCTTAAAATAGATGATGAACGTAAGTTTTTTGAGATATACTCAAAAGAGATATTTCAAATAATGACCGATTATTTTGAGAAACGACCAAGTGTTTTCAAGGGCAATTGTGTCAGCAGGCGAAATCAAGTGAATAGAGATAAGACCTTAGACGTTGAACATTCTTTGTTACTTACAGCTAACGCAAACCGTTTAGCTAAAAATGAAATTGAAGTAATAGACAGTTATAAGCAAATTATCAATAGAGCAAGTAGTCCGATAGAAGTCAAACTACCTGCGATTTTAAACTTAGCGGCATATCTTGTTGATAGGGGAAAAAAAGAACTTGCACTTAAATACTTGGACGACTACAGCTATCATTTCAATAAAAATGCTGCAAAAGGCTCAAAAGAGAAGTCGTACTATGCAACATTTACTAAGATGTGGGCGACCTACTATTGGGCAAACGGATCGAGAGAACAAAAAGAAAAAGCAATTGCGAGTTTGCTTGCCTATGCTTCATCAGGCTTCAATTTCAATGAAGATATAGATTTAGAAATCGCAGGTATGCTTCTTCAATATCGTTCAATCATTGTAATTTCGGACTGGCAAGACTTGAAAGAGAAACGAAACTACAATGAAATTGGTATTTCTGAGTTTAATACTGTCCGTGAGAAACAAAAACAGGAATGTAAAGACATACACGATAAACAAGGTATTATACTCTACAATGCTGTAATGCCTAAAAAACTTGAAGATATTTCGTCAGGTGCAAGGCAAAATGTAATAGCAGGCTTATATAGTTTTTTAGAAGTTCTTGTAAGAATTCAAAAAATAGATTTTGCGATTAAGATATGCGACTATGTTTTGAATTGTGCACCAAAGAATTTCCATTCACAATTCAAAAATAAACAAGAGTGGTTTATCGGCATACTTTACAAGAAACAGTCAAATCAGCAAGCAACGACCAAAACAGGCAAGGAACTTGGTGAACTAGGATTGAAACTGAAAGAAGCGATGAATAAGAAAAAATAAACAACAGCCCACAACAGGCGTTTGGCTCAATGGCGGGTGAAGTGGTTAATTGAACATTCTACCTCGCATCAACTTTTGTGGTGTATTGACAGTTTTGTGCTCCGAAATCCGCCACTGCGCCAAGCGCCAAAACGTTGTAAGCAATGGTAAAAAAGACACTGCAACCCTGATAGACAGCCGTTAGAAAGAAAAATATAATAACAATGACGATACAAACAGACAGAAAAGGAAATATGGCGACACACAAACCGACCCTGAAGGATTTAATTTTTGCCCCACTCGCATTTTTTTGGTTTATCTGCCAACGCACAATTGGCACATTTGGCTTTGCCCGAAACACAAACTGACCCTTCGCAAAGCCAAAATAGCCAATTTTTTGCCAACTCATTATTAAGAACAATAACATTTTGAATGCAACATATATGAATGCAATAAAAAATAATCCATATAGAATACTTGGACTTTTTGGAAACTCATCCGAAAAGGAACTGCAAAAGCAAATTGCAACCATTAAGAGATTTGCAGAAGTTGGAAAAACAAAAACGTTTGACTATGATTTCCCGTTTTTCGGAGAAGTTGTTCGCAGCACAGAAAAGGTACAAGAAGCAGCTAGTAAAATAGAACAAGCAAAAAACAAAGTTCATTATGCCCTATTTTGGTTTTTAAATACTGGACACATTGATGAAGCTGCTTTAAACAATTTGAAAGATGGGCATATTGAAAAAGCTATCGAAATTTGGGAGAAACTACTAAAAGATTCAACAGTAACGGCTAAAAACTTTGCTGCAATAAATAACATTTCGACACTTCAACTTGGATTAGTTTCTTATAACGGTTCTTTTAACCTTGAAAAGTTTTCAGAAGCTATTGATCTAAAGGCAAAGATAATTTTGTCGGAGGTGTTCAATAATTTTGTAGCTGCAGTAATTGGCGATGGTGTTTCAATAAATCGTGATATTATATTAAAAGAGTTTGCTGATGAGATTCTACAAATTGTTAAACCATACCTGAATAAACCCAATGGTATAAAACCAAGTCAGATAGTCAAAGCATTTAACTCTTTCCCTAATGAAATAAAACAATATATTTCGGGCAAGTTTACTGACAGACCTCTAAACAATATTGAAAACCAAATTGAACTTACTAAACAAAAAAGGAACGATAACCCCAGTGATGCCGAAGAGTATGGCGAAGAACTTTATAAAAACACAAAAGAAGATTTGGTCTTTCTAAAAAATGTTTGGGGTGCAAATAATGTACAATATCAAATGATTGCCAATAAGTTGGCAAATGAAATTTTACAATGTGCTATTGATTTTTTTAATGTTCATCAAAAAAAGAATGATATTGACCCAGGAGATGCAGCATGTATAGTTGTAAAATTAGCCAAAGACATTTCTCCTAATGGACAAGTTCGTAATAGAATTGATGAAAATCTTAAAAATATTGAAGAATGGATAGCCGAAAAACCTTACAGGGATAAACAGAATATCGTACGAGATGACTTGAAATTTATCACTGATAAACTTGAAAAATTTCAATCACTTGATGATACAATTTCAAATGCAATAAATTTTGCAAATTCATGCAAACCTCGTCTTGATAATATGAAATTAAAGTTGGGAGTACATGATGAATTGTATTCTAAAATTAGTACTGCAGTGGTTAGTAACGCACTAGGAATGATAGTTTCAACTGTGAACAACGCAATGGAGAAAAGAAATAATTATGTCAAATATCTTAATTATCAAAATGATCCATTTAGTAGGTTATCAATACCCAGCTTCAGCAGAAATTCATTGTTTGATGGTTTGGGCTCTTTGAGAGATGAAATACCTTACGCACCAGAATATTCTCTAGAAGAACTTAAAAATGTTATTTCAGAAGCGTGGGGAGCAATAGTAAGTTTGGGAGTTTTTGATATGTCAAACAAGCAGAGAGAACATTATAACAAAAATAAGAATACACTTAAAGATTTATTTAAACAACTAAATAGTGGCATTATATTTTTTGGAGACACACCGATTCAAAAGTGGATTCTATGGGTAGTTGGCATTGGCTTATATATTTTAATTGTTTCAATTTTTGAATAAAAAACCGAATATGAGTAAAATATTTTTAACAATAACTGCTATTGGAATTTTTAGCATTGCAACGTTTGCACAAGCTAAAAACGATACAATACAACAATTACAAACCCGAATTGAAAGACTTGAAGGAGCAAATATCAAGTTATCGGGGACAATTAAATACCGCAAATACCAACATTCAAAAAATTGAAAAAAAACTAACAGCGGTAACTGATAGTTTCAATATTTTGAAAGACCATTTGGCAAATACAAATAGCAATCTGCAGACAATCGCTGATAATTTAGGCGTTAAAGTTCAACAAACAAGCGAAAAAGCAAGTGCAGACCTCTCAACGTTAAATGAAAAGGTTGGGAAAAACACACTGTACTGGATTATTGCAGTTTTACTCATTGCTCTTTTGTCTGTTCTGCTTTTTGGTTGGCTCAAAAAGCAATTGAGTAAAGAGAAAACTGGCTTATTGGACCAAATTAAAAGAGACGTCTGAAACACTGAGAGAGGAGCAAATAAAACTTGATGGGCAGCTAATTAAACTGCTTGAAACCCAAATGCAGTTGATGAATGCCGAAAGGCAAATATCATCAGCGAAAGTAGAAGAAGTTGACCATTCGTTAGCATTGAAAGTTGCAGATGAAATTATTCGAATACAAAAAAATTTGAAAAACATGGATCCTGAAACCAAAGGATTAAAACAGCTTTCCGCATCGGTAGAACGTATTCAAGATAATTTTAAAGCCAATGGGTACGAAATTGTTGATATGCTTAATAAACCCTTTGACCCAGGAATGAGAGTTACTGCAAATTTCCGCCCTGATGAAAATTTAAAAAAAGGCGAACAAATAATCACAAGAATAATCAAACCTCAAGTTAACTTTAAAGGTGTAATGATTCAGGCTGCACAAGTTGAAGTTAGCGTTGGAGAATAAAAGCAAAATTTTAAAAATAATATAATATGGCAAGAACAAAAATTGACTACGGAATTGATTTAGGAACAACTAATTCGGCAATTGCCAGAATGGAAAACGGTGAACCAATTATTAAAAAAACGGACACTTTGAAAGATACAATGCCCTCTTGTATCAGTTTCAATAAAAAACAATCAATTTTAGCGGGTGATGCTGCGGTTAACGCTTTGAAAGCAGATAAACTAAAAGCAATGAAAGATTTTAAATCGGAAAGCTCAAATACTTTCATTGAATTTAAACGTACAATGGGAACTGACAAAAAGTATAGTAGTTCAAATATGAATAAGGATTATACTTCAGAAGAATTGTCTGCCGAAGTGCTAAAAAAATTAAAATCGTTTATTACGGATGAAGAAATAAAATCTGTCGTTATTACCGTTCCAGCTAAATTTACAATAAATCAAAAAGATGCTACTTTACGAGCCGCAAAACTTGCCGGTTTTGAACATTGTGAATTGTTGCAAGAGCCAATTGCTGCTTCGATGGCTTATGGATTAGACGCAACAAACAAAGACGGGCTTTGGTTGGTTTTTGACTTTGGTGGTGGTACATTTGATGCAGCTTTGCTAAAGGTTGAAGATGGAATTATGAAAGTTATTGATACCGAGGGGGACAATTATTTAGGAGGTAAAAATATTGACTATGCAATTGTAGATGAAATAATTATTCCGTATTTGCAAAAGAATTTTTCGATAGACAGTATCATAAACGATGATGTTAAAAGAGAAGTTTTGCGTGATGCAATGAAACACTATGCCGAAGAAGCGAAAATTCAATTATCCTTTAAAGATACCTACAATATTTTATCTGACTTGGGCGACATACCAGGAACTGATGATGATGGTAACGAATTTGAATTAGATATTACCATTTCTCAAACTGAAATGGAAAAAGTTGTTAAACCAATTTTTCAGAAAGCAATTGATATTTGCAAAGAATTACTTAAAAGGAATCATTTAAGCGGAAACAATCTAGGTGCATTGATTTTAGTTGGCGGCCCTACTTATTCTCCAATATTGAGGAAAATGTTAAAAGAACAAGTTACTGAGAAGGTTGATACCAGTTGTGACCCAATGACCGTTGTTGCTAAAGGTGCAGCATTATACGCTTCAACCGTAAATGTTTCGGACGAAATTATTGAAAAAGAACGTGATAAAACGAAAATTCAACTTGGATTAGGTTATGAGCCTACAACCGTTGAAAATGAAGAGTTTGTTACCATAAAAATACTTAAAGACAAAACTGAAGGTACTATTCCTGAAAAATGTTTTGCAGAAGTTGTAAGAACCGATAAGGCTTGGTCAAGCGGGAAAGTTCAAATAAACGAATCAGGCGAAGTAATTGAAGTAAAACTAAACGAAGGAAAAGCAAATGCCTTTAATGTTTTTGTATATAATGAGCAAGGCGACCTAATACCAAGTGAACCAAATGATTTTACAATTATACAAGGCTCAAAGGTTGGTAGTGCAACATTGCCATACAATATTGGTATTGAGATTAAAAGTAATGCAAGTGGAAAAATTGTTTTTCGACCAATAAAAGGACTTGAAAAAAATCAATCACTGCCTGCTACTGGAACTATCAACGGACTAAAAACTCAAAAGCAAATCAATCCCGGTTCAAAAACAGACTTTATCAAAATACCTATTTATCAAGGTGATTATGGAGCAGAAGGTTCAAGGGCAATTTACAATGAACACGTTTATGATGTAATAATTACTGGTGAGGATTTACCTAATCTTTTACCCGAAGGTAGTGATGTTGATTTGACAGTTAAGGTTGATAAATCAGAACGCATAACACTTTCTGCATTCTTTCCGTATCTGAATTTCACACAAGATGTTGAAGTTCCAAGCAATTCAACTCAAAAAGAAATTGATGCAAATTGGCTTGAAACAGAAATATCAAAAGCCAAACAAACCATAAATATTATTAAACAGGAAGGCGATTTTGCTGATAAAGATTCACTAAATAAATTGTCAAACGAATTAGCCGAACTGGCAAAGCTTTTAGAGCAAGGACGCAGTGATTATGACCGTAAAAAACAAGTTTTGGACAACCTTAGAAGATGTTTACGAAAACTGGATGAAATTCAGGATTCAACCGAATGGCCAAAAACAGAAGAAGATCTAAAGGATACGTTTTACAAATTAGAGGAAACATTTAAAGAATTTGAAGGAAAAGTCGATGGCTTAAATGAAGAAAGAGTTAAAGAGGCTATTGCACAATTTAAAGAGCAAATTCCGCAAATAATCCGAGATAAAAATGTAAAAGTTGCTAAAGAATTAACTGATTTAATGAGAGGTCTTGGTTTTACAATTGTTGACCAGGCATTAGGTGCTCAAATGGAAATTATGATGCTGAAACAATTCAATGATGGATTTGATATGCACGACTGGAGCGACAGAAATAAAGCCAAAATGCTAATAAGCCAAGGTCTGCGAATTGCAGCAACCAATCCAAGCAAACAAAAATTAAGACCAATAGTAATTGAATTATACAAACTATTACCGGATATTGATAAACCAATATTTGCAGGTGATGATAGCGTTTTAACAGACTAATGGAAATGAAGGAAAACATATTACCAAAAGGATTCAATATTTCCGACAAGTTTGAAATTCAATTTCCAATCGGAAATAATTATTTTGTCCAATCATATCGGGCAAAAGATACTTCGGGTAAGATAGTAAGGCTTGATTTAATTAATCTTGCCTCACTGCCTTCATCATACTTTGACCAAAACAGTAAACTATTACATCTTAATTTACTAAAGCAAATAAATCACAACAATATACAAAAGTTGTTGGATGAGGGAGAAACAATTATTGCGAAGCAGAAGTATGCATTTTTAGCTTATGAGTTTGTTAGTGGCGAAACTCTTACAGAAAGGTTAAAAAGAGAAGGAACACTTTCGCCCTATACGGCAATCCCAATTATTATTGAATTACTTGATGCAATTGAGTATTTGCATAATCAGTCAGACCCAATAATTCATAATGGAATAAATCCGAATACAATAATATTGGATTATTCTTCAAAGAGGGACAAGCCAATTTTAACAGGGTTTGAACAAGCACGGACTATCCATCAAAACGGACAAAGCATTTCAATTAAGTATTTATCTGTATTTCATTCTGCACCTGAATTACTAAATGGTATTTTTATTCCGCAAAGTGATTTATTTTCAGTTGGTGCGGTGTTGTATCACTTACTTTTTGGTGTTCCCCCGTTCTTTAATGAAAACATCCTAAAACAAATGATTAATAAGCAGAAAGAATTGTTGGAAGCAGCAAGGAATAAACCTTTAAATTTTTCTCTTGCAGACATGGATTTAATTGATGAGCAAATTATAAATACATTAAAAAAGGCTTTATCTATTGAAATTGAAGACCGTTTTCAAACAGCGGATGATTTTTCTAAAGCATTAAAGCGTGAAATGCTTATAGAGTCAAAAGACATTCAAAAAACCTTTGTAAAAACCAAAGAGAAACATAAGAAAAAGCAAGGAACATGTTTTGACCAAATTGCAGGTATGGAAAGCCTTAAACAGCAACTTAAAGAAGATGTAATTGACTTTTTAAACAATCCTGAATTATACAAAGAATATGGTGTCCCAATGTTAAACGGAATGTTATTATATGGCCCACCGGGTTGCGGGAAAACTTTTATCGCTCAAAAATTTGCCGAAGAAATTGGGTATAATTTTGTAATGATAAAACCTTCCGATTTGCAGAGCAAATATGTTAATGCAACTCAAGAAAATATTGGAAGACTTTTCAAAGAAGCAGAAGAAAAAGCACCAACAATAATTTTTATTGATGAATTAGATGCAATTGTGCCATCAAGGGAAGGCGAACTCCATCAAATGCACGCTTCAGCAGTCAATGAGTTTTTGGCACAAATGACAAATTGTGGAGAAAAAGGAATTTTTGTAATTGGTGCAACAAATCGACCTGAGAAAATTGACCCTGCAGTTATACGGACAGGGCGTTTGGATAAATCAGTTTACTTGCCACCTCCTGATAAAAATGCTCGTATGGCAATGTTTAAACTTTATTTGAAAGATAGACCAATTGACCTTGCGCTTGACTATGAAAAATTAGCTTTAATGACTGAAAATTACGTGTCAAGCGACATAAAGTTTTTAATTGATGAAGCCTCAAGAAAAGCTCTAAAGACAAGAAGTCGGATTACAATGTCCATTCTTTCAGAAGTCATAAGCGAGAACAAACCCTCGGTCTCGCTTAAAGAAATTAGGAAATATGAGGCTTTAAAAAGGCAATGGGATAACGAAAAACAAGATTTACAAACTAAGAACGAACGCCGACCTATAGGCTTTCGTCCTACAAATAATGAATAAATATGACACTAGAAAAACAACAATTTCAACATTTGCTTTTCAAAGTTGCCTTTTGCACAATAGCTTGTGATGGGCATATTGATGAAATGGAAATTAAAGAAATGAAAGCACTGGATAAGGCTTCTATCTACTTTAAAGATATTGATTTGTCTGAAGAATTAGATAATCTGATAGAAACCTTAAAGGAAAAAGGAAAGCATATAATTGATGACCTTTATGCGGATTTAAAAGCAACAAAATTAAATCCTGTTCAAGAACTTTTAATTCTTGAAGTCGTGTTTCGACTTGCAATGGCAAATAAAGAAATAGATGAAAACGAAATTAAATTTATCCGCTTTCTTCGCTCACATCTTGACTTGCACGATGAAATAATTCGAGACCGCTTTGGTGCAGTTGAATATCTTTTTGATAAGGATTATTCCCAAGACATTGTGAAAAGTGAAACCCACAGTGATTTACTTTCAACTATTTCCATCCCAGAAATAAAAGAAATTCAGACAATTGATTTTTCAAGTTTTAAAGATGAAAAATAATTTGGCTACAATAATAAAAGTTGTCCTTGCAGGTCTATTCTTTCTGTGCTTGTTGGATATGACATACGGTTTTTATCAGTTTGTAAGATTTGCAGGTCTTGTTGGTTTTGTAATTCTTGCTTATCAGGCTAACGAGCAAGGTAAAAAAGTAGAGATGATTACTTATGGAGCTTAGGCAATACTTTTTCAACCATTTTTTAAAATAGCACTTGGTAGAGAGATATGGAATATTGTTGATGTGATTGTAGGTATTGGTTTAATATTATCAATATGGATAAGCCCAAAGAAAGCCCAACGCTAAAGCAAGCACATTTGCAAGCCGCTGCAACCCCACGCTTTAATCAAAGCTTGCAAAAGAGTTTGCTTAGCCCACGCAGAGAGAAAAACAAAAACATCTTCCACGTTTCGCAAAAATTAAATCTGCCGACACACAATCTGACACTTAAATTAATTGATAATCTGACTAATATAGACGGAGGACAAAGAACCACTGCTTACAACAAGCGGTATAAAACATTGAAGTTTAGGTGGTTATGCAAGCTTTCTGCCCCGCATCAAAGTTTGTTGTCGGGTGATAGTGACGCACTCC
>BPHC01000008.1 GCA_026003355.1 Cyclobacteriaceae bacterium | reverse complement strand
TGAGGTCGTTTACCCTTTTTTCAAGTGGTAAATCGGGGTTCAGATAGTCCGGTTGCTGGGCAAAAGCTATGCAAGTGCAAAATGTTGCAAAAAAAAGGAGGCTGAATGATTTCATTTTATATTGTGCGGTTAATGCTGAAATAAGGCTGTTTTATACATGTTTAAAGGTTTTTTTGATATCTGTGATCCGGGCCTGAAATGACAAAATTTACTGATTTTATGCAACCGATTGCAGAAAAATATTTTGCAAATCAGTATTTTTTACATTTTTGTGCTTAATTTGTCATGTAATCGATTGAAATGAGTAATGCGAAAGATGTTACCATTTATGATATTGCCGAGGCTCTGAACATTTCGCCAGCCACTGTAAGCCGCGGGTTAAAAGACCATCCGGGTATCCGGAAAGATACCAAAAAGAAAATTCTGGAAATGGCCCGGAAAATGGGCTATCAGCACAACACCTTTGCCAGCAACCTACGCAGAAAACGCACCAATACCATTGGTCTTATTGTGCCCCGGCTTAACAGCTACTTTATGTCCACCGTAATTGCAGGTATGGAAAAAGTAGCCAACGAAAACGGATACAACGTAATCATAAGCCAGTCGCTTGAATCCTATAAAAAGGAAATCGCAAGCGTAAACACCATGTTTAACAGCCGGGTCGATGGCCTTATTGTTTCGGTAGCTGCCGATACCCCCGGTGGTGAACACTTCGAAATGCTGCTCCGAAAAAATATACCACTCATTTTCTTCGACCGTATTCTGGAACATCCGGGATGTACCACGATTGTAATCGATAATTTCCGGGCAGGCTATGACGCTACCCGGCATCTCCTGGAACAGGGCTGCAGGCGCATTGTGCATATTGCCGGAAACCTGAACCGAAATGTGTACGCCGGGCGACTGGAAGGATATAAGCATGCACTGCAGGAGCGTAAAATCCATTTCGACCCTGCCCTGGTAATCTCGTGCAATTTAAGCGAACAATGCGGAAGCGATGTGGCCCGTCAAATTCTCGGAATGAGCCCACTGCCCGATGGCATTTTCGGTGCCAACGATACCTCGGTGGTGGCCTGCATGCGCGAACTCAAACTGGCTGGCATTAAAATACCCGAGCAAATTGCCGTAGTAGGTTTCAATAACGATCCCATTTCAAAAGTCATTGAACCCAACCTTACCACCATAAACTATCCCGGGCAGGAAATGGGCGAAATTGCCGCTTCCACCATTATCAATAAGCTGAACAAATCAGGTACCTCTACGCTCGATACCATAGTGCTGCGCCATGAGCTGGTAATCAGAAAGTCATCGATCAGAAAAAAATGAATAAACCGGTCATCAGATTTATTCGCTCGGTATGGGTAGTGCTGTTCAGCGCTTTGGCACCGGGCACCCAGGCAGAAGATGGCTACCACTTATGGCTTCGGTATAACCGGATTTCTGATGAGGCCCTGTTAAACGCTTACCGCAGACAGATACAGGTTATTTGTGCCGGAAGGCCTTCGCCCACACTCGATGCTGCGGGTAAAGAATTGCAAATTGCCCTTTCGGGTCTGCTGCAAAAACCGGTTCCGCTTACGCAGCAAGTCAGACAGCCGGGAACCCTGGTATTTGGCACAGCCGCTTCTTCGCAGGTGGTTGCCTCGCTGAATCTGAAAGAAGAGTTGCTTCAGGCCGGAGAAGAGGGTTTCGTAATCCAATCGGTCTATTATAGGAAAAAAAGGATAACCGTTATTGCCGCCAACCGCGAACAGGGTGTTCTATACGGTGTATTTCATTTTATACGCATGCTTCAAACCCACCAGGATATAAGCAACCTTAACTTTATAACTTCACCCAAAATAAAACTACGCCTGCTGAATCACTGGGACAACCTGGATCGCACGGTTGAACGCGGATATGCAGGGTTTTCGATATGGGACTGGCACAAACTTCCTGATTTTATCGACCGCCGCTACACAGATTATGCACGCGCCAACGCCTCCATTGGAGTTAACGGAACCGTACTTACCAATGTAAACGCAAATGCACATGTGCTCACACCCCAGTACCTGCAAAAAGCAGCTGCACTGGCCAACGTGTTTCGTCCTTATGGCATCCGGGTTTACCTCACAGCCCGCTTCAGTGCCCCCGTTGAAATAGGAGGTTTAAAAACGGCCGATCCCCTTGAACCCGAAGTACAGCAATGGTGGAATAATAAAGTACGTGAAATCTATTCCCTTATTCCCGACTTTGGTGGCTTTCTGGTAAAGGCCAACTCCGAAGGTCAGCCTGGTCCGCAAAATTACGGCCGCACTCATGCCGATGGCGCCAACATGCTGGCCAGGGCACTTGCCCCGTTTAATGGTGTGGTAATGTGGGCGCGCTTTTGTGTACAGTGACAAAGTGCCGGCCGACCGCGCCGCGCAGGCCTATAATGAATTCAAACCGCTTGACGGCAGCTTCTTGCCAAATGTGCTGATCCAGGTTAAAAACGGGCCCATCGACTTCCAGCCCCGGGAACCTTTCCATCCACTGTTCGGGGCCATGCCCGGCACGCCGCTGATGATGGAATTCCAGATAACCCAGGAGTACACGGGTTTTAGCACGCATTTGGTTTACCTTGCCAATCAGTTCAAAGAATGCCTTCAGTCAGATACCTATTCCCTCGGACCCGGATCAACCGTAGCCCGCGTAATTGACGGCTCCCTCCATGGCTACTCACGTACCGGTATAGCCGGCGTAGCCAATATTGGCACCGATCGCAACTGGACCGGGCACCACTTCGGGCAGGCAAACTGGTATGCCTTTGGCCGGCTGGCCTGGAACCACCAACTGCAACCTGCCGATATTGCCGAAGAATGGATACGCTGCACCTTTGGAAACGATGCGCATGTGGTAAACACTATGAAATCCATAATGGATGGCTCATGGGAAACCACCGTAAGTTACATGACTCCCCTGGGCCTGCACCATATTATGGGCTGGAGCCATCATTACGGACCTGCTCCCTGGATAAAAGATAAACACCGGATCGACTGGACCTCGGTTTATTACCATCGGGCCGACAAAAAAGGCCTTGGTTTTGACCGAACCCCAACCGGCAGCAATGCTGTAGCGCAATATGCAGATCCAGTACGCGAAATATTCGGTTCAAAAAGCAAATGCCCCGAAAAATTTCTGCTGTGGTTTCACCATGTGGCCTGGACCGACACCCTATCTGCAGGAAAAACATTGTGGGAAGAACTTTGCCGGGCGTACTACCGCGGTGCCGATGCCGTGCAGCACATGTTGCAGCAATGGCTAACCCTTAAAGGGAAAATAGATGATGAACGTTTTGAACACGTTTACCAAATGCTAACCATACAGCACAAAGAAGCCATCTGGTGGCGAAATGCCTGCATACTGTACTTCCAGACATTTTCTGATTTGGAAATTCCAGCCGGCCTGGAACTTCCTGACAAGCCCCTTTCGTACTACATGCAGCTTGAATTTCCGTATGCGCCGGGCATTAAACCCCAATGGTAATAAAAGAAACAAAACAAGATGGACAGGAAAATTGCGATAGTAACAGGAGGCGCTTCAGGTATTGGACTGGCTACGGCCGGTAAACTCGCCTCACACAATGTGCACACCATAATAATCGGCCGTGACCATGCAAAGCTTAAAGAAGCTGTGCGGCAAATCGGCACAAACTGCCAAAGTATAGCCTTTGATTTAACCCACATTGCCCAAATACCGGAACTGATACAGGATATTGTGAAAACGCACGGCAAAATTGATATTCTGGTTAACAATGCCGGCATTAATATGAAGAAGCCTGCGCTTGATGTTACCGATGAAGAATTCGGCCGGATTGTACAAACCAACCTAAACAGTGTATTTACCATTACGCGCGAAGTAGCTCGCGAAATGGTAAAACGTAAAAACGGCAGCATTATAAACATTAGCTCCATGGCCGCCCACTACGGATTGCCCGGAGTAGTTGCCTACACAGCATCCAAAACGGCTATTGAGGGCATAACGCGTGCGCTGGCCACCGAACTGTCGCCCCTGGGCATACGGGTTAACTGTGTGGCCCCTGGATTTATTTTTACCAATATGTCGGCAACGGCTTTTAATGATGACCCCGAACGTCGCCAAAAAGTTTTGTGGCGCACCCCCATGGGCAGGCTGGGAACACCACAGGAGGTAGCCAACACCATTTACTTTCTGGCTTCCGATGAGGCTTCATTTATTACTGGTGCCGTAATTCCTGTTGATGGCGGAAACTCGGTAGGCTTTTAAAGCAGCTGGCTATGTATTTAATGGAGCAAACTATGCGCTGGTATGGCCCCCACGACCCCGTATCGCTAAACCATATCCGCCAGGCAGGATGCACCGGTGCAGTAACAGCCCTGCATCATATACCTCCGGGTGAAATCTGGCCCGTGGAAGAAATTTTGAAACGCAAAAAGCTCATTGAAGACGCCGGCCTTACCTGGACAGTGGTTGAAAGCCTGCCAGTTCATGATGATATTAAACGCAAAACAGGACGTTACCATCAATACATTGAAAATTACAAAATAAGTTTACGCAACCTGGCCCAATGCGGAATAAAGGTAGTTACATACAATTTTATGCCTGTACTGGACTGGCTGCGCACAGATGTATCTTATCCCCTGCCGGGAGGCAGCAGGGCATTGTATTTTGAAAAATCTGCATTTATAGCCTTCGACCTCTTCATGCTAAACCGGCCCAATGCCCGGAAGGATTATTCGGACCAGGAAGCCGAGCGCGCAACCGTTCGCTTTAAGCAGATGAGCAATGAAGAAAAGCAGCGCCTGCTTAAAACGATTTTACTGGGCCTGCCCGGAAGCGACGGGCACTTTACCACCGAACAGGTGCTTAATGAACTGAAACGATACAATAACATAACCGATCAGCAGCTTAGAGAAAATCTTTTCTGTTTTCTTCAACAGGTAGCTCCCGTTGCCGGTAATGAAAATATTCAACTGGCCATTCATCCGGATGATCCCCCGTATCCGGTGCTGGGATTACCCAGGGTGGTGAGCACCGAAAAAGATCTGGAAGAAATCCTGAAAGCCGTACCCATAGAAGCCAACGGCCTTTGTTTCTGTACCGGCTCGCTGGGGGTGCGCCCAGAAAATAATTTGCCGGAAATGATCAGAAAATTCAGCAACCGCATTCATTTTCTGCACCTGCGCAATATCCGGCGCGATGAGCACGGAAACTTTGTGGAAGCCAACCACCTGAATGGCGACACCAACATGACGGAAGTTGTAAGGCAGGTACTTATATTGATGCAGCAAAGAAAGCATTCCATACCGATGCGGCCCGACCATGGCCACCAGATGCTGGACGACCTGAACAAATCTTTTTATCCGGGCTATTCCGCCATTGGCAGGCTTAAAGGTCTTGCCGAACTGCGCGGCCTGGAACGCGGATTGGCCGCCATGATGTTTCCTGATGGTTAAAGTTGCTACCACCCTCCAATGCTCTTCCAAATACCTCGCGCGTGTACCGTTTAAAGACTTCTTCCCTGGTGGCCTGGCGGCAGCCCTGAAGTGCTATTATTACTAAAAAAATCAATACCATTCTCTCTACCCCCATCTTTAATATCTAATCAAATCAAATTCCATCTTATCCTCCTGCTTGAACGGCCTGAAAAAATTGTGCCGGCTAAGCCACAACCCCTCCCCGGTTACAAAATAATCATACGTATTGTACACATACTTCGGCAGCACTACATCCGCCAGTACCTTCATGTCTTCATCAACTATTAATAAACCTGTGTTGTGCGCACATAAGCGCGTATCCGGATTACTATCCTCCCGCTTGATTTTTATGTTCTCATCGGCCGGCAAATAATAAAACCGGTATATAAGTCCCTTCTCCGGTGCATACGCACAGTGCCCATAAAACGACATCTCCAGCGATTTCAGCGAACCCGGGTATTCTTCTGTATTAAGTTTTTTGCATTCATACTCAGCAAGATAATCAATCCGGCTTATCCTTGTTGTTTTGCACAACTTCCTGCTCAGGTAACCGTCTTTAATCCGGTACAGGTACAGGTATTCTGACGAAGGAAACGATATGTACACTATTCCTTCCTTCTCGTTTAAACTGGTACTGACTTCATAAAAATGATCGCCCGTCCAGAATTTTTTACCATTATCGTCCTCAGGAAACGATACAATGTTCTTTATTGTGCCTTTGGCCAGGTCTATTTCAGCAAGCACTGCACTTTGCTTAGAGTATCTTCTTGGATCGCAAGAATCCAAAAACTGCGTGGTGCGAAGGAAAAGTTTTGAGCCATATTTAATGAGCGGGTAGGGCGACCGTGCTATAATAAAACCATACGTGCCTCCTATCATCTTATCGGGCTCAAACTTATACCGCTTGTATATCTCACCCCGTGAGTTCCCTATGCAGATACCTATTGAATACCGGGGCAAAATAATGATGGAATCCATTGAAACAACATGCACGGCCATCAATTTGCCTATCCCGTTCGGACCTGAGTAATCGTAGCTAATCTGAAAGTCTAATTTCCCGTCGCGGTAAAACTGAACAGCGTTGGTTAAATCATTTACCCTTACCAGCCACTTTTTGTCCCCCTCCCTGTAAACCGTGCTGTAATAAGACAGAAAACTGGTGCGCCGGTCAACCGGATAAACCAACTGCGAGTCGCCCAGTACCTTATCAAACGAATATTCAACAGGCCTGCTTTCCTCCCGGTCTTTTCCGAAACACCCGGCAAGCAAAAACGCAATAATCAGTACACATAATAGCCGTATTAAAATCATTACCTGCATAAACATGAATACTACCGTTTTTTACTGAAATATGGAGAGGCCGTTCTTTAAGAACAAGCCTCTCCATGGTACTCACTATTCTACTGCGGGGCAGGTTATAATTATGGTGCACAGGCAGTTACCTGTGCCATCATCGCACCATTTATCAATTGACTTACCGTTGGTTGAGCAGTCTGTCGAGGTGGTACAATCGTCTTGTGCCCGTACGCCCACGCTATATGACACTCCTGCAACAATTAAGGCAGCAAACACTGCTGAAAAAAACTTCGTCTTTTTCATATTGATTTTATTTGTGTACTCCACCCACCCCCTCCGGAGCGCCCCACCGGCTGCCCCTGCGGGCGACCGGCCGGTGAGGTGTGCAGGGGCGAAGTGTTATGACGAAGTAAATACCTGGTTGGGAAATAAACAAATCAATCTTTCATTTTTTCTTACATGTTGTTTAGGCCTTACACCGGCAGGGCAAACCGCGTTTTTTGCACATTTTGGCCGTTTACCACGCACACACACACACACCAAAAAGTGCAAAAACGGGGTAAAATCTTACGTGAACCAAATAAAATTTGGTATTTTGTATTGCCAAAACCCAGGACAGCGGTCATCATACCCGGCTAAAGGAACTGAAAAAGCTACGATGACCCAGCAGGTTAAATCGTTTAATCTTAACGGGCTGTTGTAACATGCTTACCGCCTCATTTGGCCTTACAGGCAGCAATAACAGTTTTAACCAGCTTTACAACAACGCCCTGAGCCAGCAACGCATAAACATAGGATTCAGCATACCGGTTGTTGACTGGGGGCGGAGCCGGTCGCAGATTCAAACCGCACTGGCCGGCAAACAGCTTACCAAATACCTTATTGAACTGGATGAAATAAAGTTTGAACAGGAAATTATTACCCTGGTTAACCAGCTCACCGCGTTAAAATACCAAACCGAGCTGTCGCGCAGGGCTGCTGCCGTGGCACAGGAACGCTTTCAGGCCGCCCAGCAACGCTACCGCAACGATAAGCTTACTTTAACCGAGCTTACCCAGGCCCTGAATGAAAAAGATGCAGCCGCAAGAAGTTATATAGATGCCCTGCGCAATTACTGGGCAGCCTGCTACGACCTGCGAAGGCTTACGTTGTACGACTTTGAAAAACAACAACCGCTGCTGCAAGCACATTAACCCCCACACATTTAACGGGGCAGTTTAATGGGTTTGCCAACTACGTAAGTTGCTTCTTCAAAAACAAAAAATAACAGCGGATAAACTCCGCTGTTATCTCCTTGGTTCAGGGCAATATTCAGCTGTTTTCCGCCCGGCCTTTTTCAACACACCCGAAAAGCAAAAACCGAATGATCAGTATAAAAAATACCCCTTGTTGAAACCATTACCTGCACAAGCACTAAAAAACCCTGGCTTTTCATATTCGCATTGATTTTGTTTGTTTACTCCTCCCGGAAAGTAAATACTAGATTGGAGCAATCGCATAAACATCATACTTCAAAAAATCCTCCTGATTGGGGCGATACGGATTGACTTTTGAAATGAGCAGCCCCCGCTGCGATACCAGTAACTGGTAGGGATTATATTTCCCGGATTCAAAATATACAACCCCCTTTAGCTCAAAATCCCCGTTGAATATTTCCAGTCTCCATGGAAAATCGGCCGGCCGTCTGGTAGTACCATCAGATAAAACCGCCGGACAAGGCATAAGGAATATCCGAAAATAAATTTTTCTGAATTGGTCATACAGGATATGGGAGTACAGCCCGGTTGTTGCCAGGAAAGCGAATTGTTCTTCCTGGTTCATCGGATCGGTAATTTTTCTGTTCACCCGTTCGGGCCGGTCAGGATTAGGTACTTTAATGAGCATATGCCTCCCCAACGTATCATACACGTGCAGGTGACTGTCAAAAGGAAAAGTGTATACCGTTATACCAAGGCCGTTCACGCACCGGCTAACTTTCCAGTTCTCCAAACTAAGTTCGTAGCCCCGAGGATAATCAGGATAACGCGGTTGCGTATTGCTGTAATGTCCGGTTATCAAGTCATACATTCCTTCAGCCTTCGACCGCTCTAAAAATTCACGTGAATTTGGGTGATATGAGCCCAGGACGAAAAATCTTAATTTGTTATTTACTACGCCCGGTAAAAAGTAATGTGTACTCAATATCGTACTCGCTACCTTATCAGCTAAATCAAAACGTTGCTTAACCCCGCCTGTAGTGTCGGTTATGTAAAACCGGTTAGCGTTGACCTGATAAACCAGTAAATCATTTTCTTTCACAATACCCATTACAGGACTCAGCCGGCCCGTTCCGCCTGGCCCTTCAGCCGGAATGGTAATTACACGGTTAAGGGTGTCTCCCTCCAGCGAATACCAATAAAACCGATTCACACCCTGAATATACTGATAGCTGGAAAGCCATTCCCGTTCACCCAGGCGAATAAGTTGTACAGAGGCCTGTACGTTTGTTTCATTATTAACAGGTATTGCAAGACTGTCTTTCAGATTTAAGGTCCAATTTAAAGTCTGTACTTCTTCTTTACGACCACAACAAATCACACAGCAGATTGCTGGCAGCAATAATTTAATTAATCGTTCAGACCTTTTCATCAAATACAAAGTGTTAAGTAATAAACAACATACCAAGCAAATTTACTTGGTATGTTTAGGCAGGCGGCTACTCTATCTCTTCTATCTCTATTTTTTCTATACAGCAGTAATTGGCACTGCTTTTTACGCAATAAGGAGTACCCGGATCAATATCTATCGATCCGCATCCATAAGTGCACTGAGCCGGGCAATTGGCTTTGAGGGTGGCCAAGCCAGCCAGGGCAAACAACCCTATAAAAGAAGCCAGGATTAAAATTAAATTTTTCATAATTAAGGAGTTTAAAACTTCCACCCACCCCCTCCGGAGCGCCCCAACGGCTGCCCCTGCGGGCGACAGGCTGGTGAGGTGTACGGGGTGAAGTGTTATGACGAAGTAAATACCTGGTTGGGAAATAAACAAATCAATTTTGCATTTTTTTTACTTGTTGTTTGGGTCTTACACCGGCAGGGTAAACCGCGTTTTTCGTTCATCTGAGCGTTTTGCTGCACACACCATACCCAAAAAGTACATAATTGCCCATGCCTCAAATCGGTGAAGTAAGGTATAAGCGTATTTCTTCCAATGTATTTTTAAGGTTTGATGTGTTCAGGTATATGTACTTTATGGGTTTTGAGTCCTCAAAGAAAAATACTACGGGTTCAAAGTTCACAACTTCATACTTTTGCAACGTATTGTCATAATCCTTAATTACTTTAGGGTCAGTAACCAACTGTTCGCCAACCCTGAGTTTCATGCTCTTTGGTCCAGTGCTCTGTGTTAGCACAATTTTAAGTTTTTCATCCCTATACTGGTTGGTAACAAAGTCCAGGCAAGCATCAATACATCCATTACATCCTTCCAGCGTGATTACGAAATAGACCTGACGACCATCAACTTCTGGACTGTAGCCCTGGGCATACAGAAATGAAAGAAAGTTTTTCGTAACCCTATCTGTTAACTGCCTGGAGGTGCAGCTAGTAAGCATGATCAAATAAGCTACAAGCATAGCCGCTTTATAAGTACAAAAATTCAAGTACTTCATAAAGTTTGCGTCGGCTTGAAAACATGGAAATAAATATGATCTTCATCAATACCTTGATTAGCGGGGTTATTCAGGCTTATCAAAAGGCCATCCCGGGTAACGGTGGCGAGTGAAGGATTGTACGTCCGTCCCGGCAATTCAATCTCATTAACGTATCTAAACTCAGCATCGAGTATCATTATGGAATACATAAAGTCGGGTTCCCAATGTGGCTTGCCCTCAAGGTTGCGATAATCCACCGGGAGCTTTACAATCCGGTAATACAATTCTCTAAACGAATCGTATAGCAATTGATCATATCTTCCTTGTGTAACGTAAAAGATCTTCTCTTCCTCCTGAAGATCATCAATAATTATTTTTGGGTCTAAAGTCTTGAATTTCTTTTGTAAATATTTACTCTTAGCCCGTACCACCCGTTTCAGTTCTTTGGTATAAACATCGTAACAAAATAAATCATGACTGCCGCTAAAATGAACAATATCATAATAAGGGGTAACTTTGTGTTTAGGTAATTCCAAATATAAATAAATTTTGTCTGATTCAAATGGAAACTGACCATAGTTAGCCGTTACTCTCCGTTTAATCAGGTCATACTCAACCAGGTAAGGGTATTGATAACAAGCTGGCGACTCGGGTGGGAGGTATGGAGAAATGCTAACTGTAACCTTGCCGCGATTAAACGTTAGTTCAAAATTTTTGTAAATATACAAATCGTAAAGGATGTTGTTATACTTCAGCGTATCCGAAATTTCCCATTGATCAATAAGATTTGCCTGCGAGTCAATTAAAACAAGCCTGCGTTTAGGCGAAGTGGTAGCAAGTAATATCGAATCAAAGTTTATAAAGCAAATTCCGCTGATTTGCTCTACTCCCGAAGGCCCAGCAGACATCAGTGAAATAATTGATTTTCTGCTTCTTTCATTAATATTATAAAATTGAAGGCTGTGCATTTTCTGATTATAAGAGATCAACCACGTTTCATTATTAATACTAACAAATTGAGACACACGGTTTACAGGCATGGTCAAAGAATCCACCTCAATTGCAATTGTATCTGACGCGATTAATGTGTAGCGGGTTGAAGAAGGGAGAGGTTCTTCAATTGGAACATGAGAAACTTCATTTGATATTGAAGCGGATCGTTCCCTGCAGGAAAATAAAGCAACAAAGAGAACTGGAAATAATTGTATTAACCTCATCTAAACGATATTAAAAGCCAGTAAATTTAGAAAGAGGCTATCATACAACAGACAGCCCCTTTCATGAGTTCATGAGTCTTAGTATCAAATTCGGCACTGTCTTCCCGAATTATTGCATTCACCATTGCAATGGCGCCTGTGAAGTCTAGGGCCCTCGGAATCATCCAGACTTTGCACTTCAATATCACAGGCTGAAACTTTAGGAATCGGAGTTAAAGTGAAAGCTGATACCAAAAGTACAGACGCAAAAGCAGCCATACATAATTTTTTCAACATGTTTCTCATAACAATCCATTAAAATTTAATCTCCACCCACCCCCTCCGGAGCGCCCCACCGGCTGCCCCTGCGGGCGACCGGCCGGTGAGGTGTGCAGGGGTGAAGTGTTATGACGAAGTAAATACCTGGTTGGGAAATAAACAAATCAATCTTTCATTTTTTCTTACATGTTGTTTAGGCCTTACACCGGCAGAGCAAACCTGCGTTTTTTGCGCATTTTCAGGCGGTTTTTACCACACACACACCAAAAAAGTGCAAAAACGGGGTAAAATCTTACGTGAACCAAATAAAATTTGGTATTTTGTATTGCCAAAACCCAGGACAGCGGTCATCATACCCGGCCAAAGGAACTGAAAAAGCTACGTTGACCCAGCAGGTTAAATCGTTTAATCTTAACGGGCTGTTGTAACATGCTTACCGCCTCATTTGGCCTTACAGGCAGCAATAACAGTTTTAACCAGCTTTACACCAACGCCCTGAGCCAGCAACGCATAAACATAGGATTCAGCATACCGGTTGTTGACTGGGGGCGGAGCCGGGCGCAGATTCAAACCGCCCTGCGCAATTGCTGGGCAGCCTGCTACGACCTGCGAAGGCTTACGTTGTACGACTATAATTGCGCTGTCGGCTACAAATTCATATCTGAAGTGCAGGTTATATCTGCCATAGGTAACTGTTTTGTATTCCTTATCCTGCATTAACAGAACAAAAAAAAGTACAACATTAAGCACCGTCATAGCTTTTAAATAATTATGTGTTATTGAATTCTGAAGACATCGAAGTGCAGAAATTCCTCATCGTTCAGTTTATCTTTCTTGTTCAAAACATAAAATCCGTTTGGTCCTACAAAACTAAACAACGGATTGTGTACGCTGGCGTCAAGGGTCTGTTCAGCAATTTTATTTAAATTACTATTGTCAACAATAACGACAAAAGGATTTGAAAAAATCTGATTCGGATCGGCATATTCTTTGTTAGACCCATAAAATCCTAACCTATAGTATGAATTCCTGTATGGATCAAAATATGCCTGAGCATACCAACCTGTTTTGAAAATATGTTTTATATAATTTTCATAATCTTCCGACTGAAAAACCTCCTTGCGCTTTTTTCGAATGGCAACAGGATTAAGCTTATCTGAACCGGCGTAAATTTGTTTTACGGGTTTATTGTTGTCGTCCAGTAAATACAGATAGGGGTCTAAAGAAAACCAAACCACTTTATTGTTTTTGCCAGGCAAAGCCGTGCTTCCCGAAAGCGTATGATAGTGGTCCCACCAGTATTTTTGGTAGATGGACGGGTAAGGAAACACCTCTTCAGCTTTTTGATTAATTAAATTATACCTGATTACACCCCTGGCTGATGAAAAATCATCCCAGAAAGATTTCATGGACCATAAATAAAGGGAAGAGTCAGAAAGAGACGGAGATGATCCCGGAAGCTGATGAACATAAGTACCCTTAGGCCGTGTGATTTGCAAACCTATATTATAAACTTTTTTAACTGAAGCCGTTGTGTCGGTAAAAAAAATTTTTTGTTCCAGAAGTGAGATGAGGAAAATTGAATCAAAACTATGCATGTATCCGAATTCAGTATTGTAGCCAATGCCATTCGGACCATCGCTTTCCCAGGATATTTTTTTTATCAGTTCACCGGTATGCAGGTTAAACACAGACGCTTTATTTAAGCCCCTATGCAGGTAAAATAGAAAGGTCGGGCGGTATAACGGAAAGGAATTTAAGCTTAATGTGTTTGCCGTAACGTCATGACCAAGTGGTAACTTTATTTTTTCGTGTACAATAAAATTTCGCCACGCAATTGTGTTTTGCTGCCTTGTGGAGCAGGTTATAAAAATAAGTAAGACAAAAACAAGCAGTCTGAGCATAGTTCATAAAAGGCATGGTGTTTATTGCACCATGCCTGAAAAATCTACTGAATAACAGGTATTATTACCATAGTTCCGTCACAGGTATTGGCTGGTCCTATAGCACAGAAAGATCCACCCTCTCCATCAGGATAGCAATATCCGCTGTTGCTCACATCAGGCCGGTCAACACACATTCCACCAGAAGACTTTCCACTATAGACGAGTACAGCCAGGAGAATGCACGGAAATGCCGCATTCTTAGTGTTTTTTATACGAATATTTATATATTAAAATCTCCACCCACCCCCTCCGGAGCGCCCCAACGGCTGCCCCTGCGGGCGACCGGCCGGTGAGGTGTGCAGGGGTGAAATGTTATGACGAAGTAAATACCTGGTTGGGAAATAAACAAATCAATCTTTGCATCGGCTAATCTTACATCCGGGTTTGCTACCTCCATCGTTTGCACCGCGATAACCCTCCACGACACGAAAATATTGCGTATATCAGGCGGTTTTTACCAGACATCGCGCCAGAACAGTGCGAACCCGGGGCAAAATCTTACGTGAACCAAATAACACATTTAGCGTTTTTCTATACCCTACCGCAACCGACCGCAACCGCTATGGCTGGCCCTGCAAACAGGCCCACCGTCAGATAAGGCCAGCACTGGTGCATGACAGAAACGACAGCCCCCAACATCCGGGGCTATTACCCATTTGTCCGTTAGCTCTCTGCCAAATACTTCGCGCGTGTACCGTTTAAAGACTTCTTCCCTGGTGGCCTGGCGGCAGCCCTGAAGTGCTATTATTACTAAAAAAATCAATGCCATTCTCTCTACCCCCATCTTTAATATCTAATCAAATCAAATTCCATCTTATCCTCCTGCTTGAACGGCCTGAAAAAATTGTGCCGGCTAAGCCACAACCCCTCCCCGGTTACAAAATAATCATACGTATTGTACACATACTTCGGCAGCACTACATCCGCCAGTACCTTCATGTCTTCATCAACTATTAATAAACCTGTGTTGTGCGCACATAAGCGCGTATCCGGATTACTATCCTCCCGCTTGATTTTTATGTTCTCATCGGCCGGCAAATAATAAAACCGGTATATAAGTCCCTTCTCCGGTGCATACGCACAGTGCCCATAAAACGACATCTCCAGCGATTTCAGCGAACCCGGGTATTCTTCTGTATTAAGTTTTTTGCATTCATACTCAGCAAGATAATCAATCCGGCTTATCCTTGTTGTTTTGCACAACTTCCTGCTCAGGTAACCGTCTTTAATCCGGTACAGGTACAGGTATTCTGACGAAGGAAACGATATGTACACTATTCCTTCCTTCTCGTTTAAACTGGTACTGACTTCATAAAAATGATCGCCCGTCCAGAATTTTTTACCATTATCGTCCTCAGGAAACGATACAATGTTCTTTATTGTGCCTTTGGCCAGGTCTATTTCAGCAAGCACTGCACTTTGCTTAGAATATCTTCTTGGATCGCAAGAATCCATAAACTGCGTGGTGCGAAGGAAAAGTTTTGAGCCATATTTAATGAGCGGGTAGGGCGACCGTGCTATAATAAAACCATACGTGCCTCCTATCATCTTATCGGGCTCAAACTTATACCGCTTGTATATCTCACCCCGTGAGTTCCCTATGCAGATACCTATTGAATACCAGGGCAAAATAATGATGGAATCCATTGAAACAACATGCACGGCCATCAATTTGCCTATCCCGTTCGGACCTGAGTAATCGTAGCTAATCTGAAAGTCTAATTTCCCGTCGCGGTAAAACTGAACAGAGTTGGTTAAATCATTTACCCTTACCAGCCACTTTTTGTCCCCCTCCCTGTAAACCGTGCTGTAATAAGACAGAAAACTGGTGCGCCGGTCAACCGGATAAACCAACTGCGAGTCGCCCAGTACCTTATCAAACGAATATTCAACAGGCCTGCTTTCCTCCCGGTCTTTTCCGAAACACCCGGCAAGCAAAAACGCAATAATCAGTACACATAATACCCGTATTAAAATCATTACCTGCATAAACATGAATACTACCGTTTTTTACTGAAATATGGAGAGGCCGTTCTTTAAGAACAAGCCTCTCCATGGTACTCACTATTCTACTGCGGGGCAGGTTATAATTATGGTGCACAGGCAGTTACCTGTGCCATCATTGCACCATCTCTCAATTGACTTACCGTTGGTTGAGCAGTCTGTCGAGGTGGTACAATCGTCTTGTGCCCGTACGCCCACGCTATATGACACTCCTGCAACAATTAAGGCAGCAAACACTGCTGAAAAAAACTTCGTCTTTTTCATATTGATTTTATTTGTGTACTCCACCCACCCCCTCCGGAGCGCCCCACCGGCTGCCCCTGCGGGCGACCGGCCGGTGAGGTGTACGGGGTGAAGTGTTATGACGAAGTAAATACCTGGTTGGGAAATAAACAAATCAATCTTTCATTTTTTCTTACATGTTGTTTAGGCCTTACACCGGCAGAGCAAACCGCGTTTTTTGCACATTTTGGCCGTTTACCACACACACACACACACCAAAAAAGTGCAAAAACGGGGTAAAATCTTACGTGAACCAAATAAAATTTGGTGTTTTCTATACCTCAAACCGATCGTTACCGCTATGGCTGGCCCTGCAAACAGGCAAACCTCAGAAGTTCACAGGTGCGCAGCGACGCAGATGCTTCCCCTAACCGGCTGCTGCTGCAGGGCCCCGGCCGGTAAGCTGCATTGAGAAAAGTGTTGGTACAAAACCATACCGTTGATTTCAGGTTTTATCGATCTGTTTTAACTTTAGCACGTGCAACTGCTCAGTCCGTTTAAAACTATTTTATTGTTTGCGCTCGCTGCAGGCATTGGGTGGATGCTCGTTCCCCCGCCTGCCGGTTAATCTGCAGCCCGACACCCATCCTCCGGCCCTTACCATAACCGCATCATTGCCCAATAACCCGCCTCAAGCCGTGGAGCAGGAGGTAACAGCTCCGCTGGAAAATGCCTTTTCTTCTATTGCCGGCCTTAAATCCATCTACTCCGTATCCGGCTACGGCAGCAGTATCATTGAACTTACGTTCGATCGCCATGCCGATATGGCTGTGAAAAAATTTGAAGTAAGCTCCGTTATCCGCCAGATCTATCCCAGGCTCAATCCGCTGGTTTCTTTTCCCGAAGTTGAGCAGCGCACCCGCAGATCGGGCCAGAAAAATGCCCTGCTGGTTTACCGCATCAATGCGCGCCTGGCACCATACCGCATACATCAGGTGGCCGAAGAAATACTGGCCACAAACCTGCGCCAGATTAATGGCGTGAACGAAGTTACCCTGAGTGGTGCCGAACGTTTGCGCCTGACTATTGCAACAAACCCCATGCAGTTAAGGCAGTTTAATCTTACACCGGAAAGTTTCCGGAACCAGCTTACCCGCGAGTTCGGCACACTTTTTCCCGGTGCGGTACACACAGCTGCAGGCGAAAAATTCACCGTGCAGTTCAGCCACACCCTCAACTCGGTCGATGAGCTGCAAAATGCACCGTTAAGCGTAGGTAACGGCAACATTATACCCCTCAAAAAACTGGCCGACGTTTATCTGGAAGAAGACCCTCCAAGGCAGTTGTTTCGCATAAACGGGCGCAACGCCGTTAGCCTAAGCATTTATGCCGATAATAATGTAAACCGCCTGGCACTGGCTGCCAAAGTAAAAGACGTCATAACGGAACTAACACCCAGGTTGCCACAAGGCTTTGAAATACAGCTGGACGTTGACGATACCGAGTTTCTTTCACGCGAAATCAGGAAAAACGCCACCCGGTCATCGCTGTCGCTTGCCTTGCTTATTATCTTTATTCTGATTAGTTACCGTAACCGCACCTATTTGCTTATTCTCTTTTCGGGTATCCTTGTAAGCCTTGGTATTACATTTTTGTTGGCCTCGCTTTTCCAGATCTCCATTCACCTGTATACCATAGCAGGTCTTACCGTTTCGTTCGGCCTGATAATGGATAACGCCATTGTGGTAATGGACCACCTGTACCGAAGACCTGACCGGAAAATAGCACTGGCCGTACTCGGTGCAACACTCACCACACTAACCGCTTTGCTTTCGGTACTTTTCCTGCCGGAAGATGAACGGGCCAACCTTACGGAATTCAGCATAATTGTATGCCTGGCCCTTGCAGCATCGGTAGCAACAGCTTTGTTTTATACGCCTGCCATTTTTGCCCATTTCAGGCTTGCCAAAGCCAGCGGGCAAATGCTCACATACACGCAGCTGCGCAAAAGGGTATGGGCGCTTAATCTGTACGGAAAACTTATTACCCTGTTAAGAAGGTACCGGAAAACTGTATGGGCGCTGTTAATATTAGCCTTTGGTCTGCCCTTCTTTTTCCTTCCGGCTTCCCTGCCCGACCAGGAATGGTATAACCAAACCATAGGCAGCAGCTGGTATCAGGAAAAGGTAAGACCCTATACAGATAAAATAACGGGCGGGGCCCTTCGGCTGTTTATACTTAAGGTGTACGAGCGAAGCGGCTACCGCGAACCCGAACGCACCCGCCTGTATGTATATGCCCAGCTGCCTGAGGGGCATACCCTAAACGACATGGATCGTATTATGCAGGCCACCGAAAATTTCCTTACCGGAATAGAAGGTGTTGAAAATTTTGTAACCCACATTTACTCCGGGCAACACGCTTCCATTTCCATAACTTTTACTCCCACGGCCGAGCGCAGCGCCATACCCTACCAGCTTAAGGCCAAGCTTATTGCAAGGTCGCTGGACTGGGGAGGCGTGCAATGGAATATTTTTGGTGTGGGGCAGGGATTCAGCAATGCCACAGGGGATAACCTGCCCTCTTTCAGGGTAGAGATGACCGGCTACAACTACCGCGAACTGGAACGACAGGCCGGCATCCTGGCCAACAAACTGCTTAAACATAAGCGCATACAACAGGTTAATATTGACGAACGGCTTAGCTGGGATGAGAAAGCCTCTGAGCAATGGCAGCTCAATCTGTCGCACACCCAACTTCAGGCCAGCGGCCTGAAAGAAAACGAGGTGCTCAACGCCCTGCAATGGCTGGGCGAGCGGCCCACACCCGATTTGCATATTGCACTGAACAACAGGTTTATTCCGGTTTACATCATTAACCAAAACAACCCCCAGCCCGACATTTTTACGTTGCTCAACAGCCCGGCTGCCCTTGGCACCGGCCGGCTTATTCTGCCGGGTAAGCTAAGTGTGCTGCAAAAGGAAAAAACCGCAAGCGCCATCCATAAAAAAGACCGGCAGTACATACGCGTTGTTGGTTTTGAGTATTATGGCAGCAGTAAGTTTGGCAATGAGTTTCTGGATGAAAAACTGGCCGAAATGAAAAACGAAATGCCCGTGGGTTACACGGCAAAAAAACTTTCGTGGATATGGACCTGGGACAAGGTAAAACGCCAGTACGGCCTTTTATTAATATTGTTTGCAGGGGTTTTTCTGATATGTGCCGTGTTGTTCGAAAGCCTGAGGCAGCCGTTGCTGATATTGGGAATTATTCCGTTTTCCTTTATAGGGTTGTTCCTTACTTTTGCCTGGTTTGAATTGTATTTCGACCAGGGAGGATACGCAGCCTTTTTTCTGGTTGGTGGCCTGGCTGTTAATGCGGCCATTTTTGTGATTAACGATTTTAACAGCCTGCCCCGTAAAAATCATAACCGTGCCGTACTTAAGGCTGTTGCCGGTAAACTCAGGCCTGTAATGCTTACCGTATTATCAACCTGCATGGGGCTGGTGCCCTTTTTGCTGGGCGGACAGCACGAAGTGTTCTGGTATGCTCTGGCTGCCGGCACTATTGGCGGACTGATATTCTCGGTTTTATTGGTGGTACTGGTGCTTCCGGTTTGGATGTTTAAACCGGCGCGGGTATGATCCTTTAAAGAAGCCGGAACAGGTTTGTTAAGTCTACTGCTCCACAAGCAGTTTTACATAAACCGGTGTAACCCCCACATTTTCGGGCGGCATTAAGCAGAACCCGTTATCCAGGAACAAAAACTGCATATTCTTTTTCCCCCTGCTCGAAATATAATAAAAAAGGTAATCCACCACCTTATCAGTTGAATGACGCAGTAAAACATCGGTAAACGAAACAATTACATAATCCTGTTCAAAATAAACAGGCTCAGTAAACCGATAGGTTATCCATCCTGCTTCTTTTGTTTCCAGAATTACGGGTTCATTACATAACGGTATAAGTTCATTGCTGGAATAAACTCTGAAATCTTCAAACCTGCCATTTAATCCAAATATCTCCATTTTATAAATTCTGTTTTCCTGTAGCTCGTTGGCGTAGAAACCCACAGTTTCAATATATCCTCTCTTTTTACCGGTATAAAAAGCATTTCCCACCCCCGCTCCGGGTTTGTTTACTTTTACGGTAGCCGGAGTTTTACCATTCTGTAATTTAATATCGGTTATGCCCAGTGTTTGCTCGGTTAATCTGCTTTTGGAAATTACCACTTCGCTGAGCAAAACCGGTTGAGGCTTAAGCTCAATCTGCAAATAATCTGTTGACCTGCTTACCGCCAGAATCGTGTCGCGAAATCCGAGGCAATGAACGGCTATACTTAAAGATGTTTCATTTTCCGGCCATGCCAGCAAAAAGTTTCCCTTTTCATCAGCCACAGATCCAAGGTTTTTATGGTTAATTGCCATAAGTGTTGCGTAAGCAACCCCATGAATGGTTCCGTTTTCTGATGTAATTATTCTGCCGTTTAAAACTGAACTGCTCTGAGCATATACCGGTTGGCCGAAGAGAACTACAAACAAAAATATCGTGCGATACAACATTACGGCAAATCAGGAAATTTAATGACAAAGTAAACACACACTATATCCTGTTCAGTAAAAAACTGGTCTTTCAGTTTTTCCGACCAATAATCATTGGGTTCCAGATTTATCATATCGGTTGTAAATACGGAAAGATATCTACCCTTATCAACCAGATGGGGCATGGGAATGCTTTGACCGGTAAGTTCTTCCGAAAGGTTTTTTACAATCAGTTGCCTTTTGGTTTTTAAGTCGGCCAATAACAGATTGTATGTATCAATGTTGGTATGGTAAATTAAAGCTAATTTACTGCCTGAAGGGTTATACATTTTACAACCAAACGCATACTTTCCTGTTGCCAGCTGGGCTTCGGCATATTCAGATGACCACGTATTCCAACTCTCAGGTATTTTGCGCTGACCAAAATCTATCCGCAATATTTCCTTGCAGCCTTCGGTTGTAAGGGTGTATATCCGCTCAGTAAAGGGTTCGGTAAAATATACATGGTTATTCAATTTTGTAAAATTTTGTGAATAGATGGCTTCCGGTAACAACCCACCCGATGTTTGCAGCAATGGAATAACCTTGCCGTTTCTCATGTTTTGTAAATACAAATAGTGGAATACAGGTTTGTCGCTGTAATCCGTTCCCAAAATAACAACATCAGGCGAAAGGCTTTCAATTGCGCAATTGAATTGACCGGTTTTTATCTCCCTTATAAAGGTACCACCATTCAGCGAATAGAAAAGCAATTTCTGCTGATCCCGGTCTAACACCAGCAGCTCGTTTCGGTTAACGCAAAAATCATAAAGCGAAAGGTACTCGCCGGGCCCGCTCCCTAACTTATCCAGATGAAATAAAAAGGAATTATCTTTAAAACATACCAACGACTGACTGCCATAATTGGATGCAAGCAAAAGATAGTTATCGTATTTTTTAGCAGTGCTTATGGCCCCTAAACCCACCGAATCGGGCAGGGTTAGCTTACTTATATGTACAGAATCCAGTATTTCGCTGCATTTGTAGTGCGCTGCATTTTCAGTTTTTACCAGATAACGGGTACTTTCCTTTTCTGATAGTGGATGGCAGGCAATAGTTAATACCCCTATTAAAGCAACTAACGGCATGTTGCAAGTAAAAAAGGACCTCCCGGGCTTACTTAAATTCATAAACCCGCGTAGAGGTCCCTTGGTGATTTGAACAAACATTAAAGATGGATTACTATATCCGACAACCGGCACACATAAGCCGGATAAGCCTTACAATGCTGCCTTAGAAAAACTTTTTTGTAGCCCTCATGAGTTGATGCATCAGCAGAGGATTTTGTTGAAGTTGCAAAAAATGATGCGGTAATAGCAAACAGGAGAATTAAGGCGCGTTTTGAAAATACATTTTTCATGGTTGTAAAATTGACCTTTCCACCCACCCCCTCCGGAGCGCCCCACCGGCTGCCCCTGCGGGCGACCGGCCGGTGAGGTGTGCAGGGGTGAAGTGTTATGACGAAGTAAATACCTGGTTGGGAAATAAACAAATCAATCTTTGCATTTTTTCTTACATGTTGTTTGTACCTTGTTTGCCCGCGGGAAACCTGCGTTTTTTGCGTTTTCAGGCGGTTTCTTACCACACACACACCAAAAAAAGTGCAAAAACGGGGTAAAATCTTACGTGAACCAAATAAAATTTGGTTTTTTATGCCTCAAACGGGGGGCATGTAATGCTCCGGCAGAAGCCACCACCTCCCGGCCACAGCCGGTTAATATGGCATTATATTCCTGCAGGTTGTTTGCCTTATGCCAATTTGTGGTTCAACGTTCCATTTGGTTACTTTTTATATCTTTAGCCATGCTTCGCTACCTGCTGCACCGTCCGATAGCCGTATCGGTTACGCTCACTGCGCTTGCCGGGCTAAGCGTGCTGGCCCTGCTGCGCCTGCCGGTAAGCCTGCTTCCCGAACAGGATGTACCCCTCATCACCGTTACGGTAAATTACCCCAACAGCCCGCCAATGGAAATAGAACAAAACATCCTCAAACCCATACGCGAAGCGCTGCTGGCAGCCAACGGGCTGCTCAGAACAGAAAGCACCGCCTTTGCCGAAACAGGATCGGTGCTGCTGTACTTCGAACACGGCACCAACATGCAACTGGCCTACATAGAAGTAAACGAAAAAATAGACCGCCTCATTCCCCGGCTTCCACGCAATCTGGAGCGGCCCCTCGTTATGCGCGCTTCCCTATCCGACATACCCGTTATCCGCATTAATGTTGTGCCATCCAACCCATCGGAACTGCCCCGGACATCCGAGCTGGCGTTGCTCGTCCTGAAAAAACGACTCGAGCAGCTTGAAGGCGTTGGCCTGGTTGACCTGAATGGCCTGCAACAGGAAGTAATTTGCGTTACACCCCGGCCCGAAAGGCTGCGCACCCTGGGCATAACCGAACAAACCCTGACGCACGCCATCCGGCAGGCCAATATTCAACCAGCCTCCGTAGCCGTGCGCGATGGCAATTACCGGTATTTTTTGCGCATCGTATCGCCCCTCTACAGCCCGGAACACCTCAGCCAGCTGCCGGTGCGCCTGCCCGACACCTTAGCCACCATACCCCTGCACACCTTGGCCAGCATTGAGAAAGTTCCGGCTACACCACAGGGTTATCACCTCTTCAACGGAAAAGAAAGCATTGTGCTGGCTGTGCACAAACAGGCCCAGGCCCGCATGACCGACCTGATGCCGCGCATCGAAGCAGTCATTGAACAGTTCAGAACCGACTACCCCAACCTAACCTTCCATACTACCCGCAATCAGTCAGAATTACTAACCCTTAGCATCAGCAACCTGAACCAGGCCCTGTTGTGGGGCGGCCTTTTTGCCTTTGCTGTTTTGTTTGTGTTTATGGGCAACTGGCGGGAGCCTGTAATTATGGGTATAGTCCTTCCCATATCGCTGTTGCTTTCGTTTTCCGTGCTGCACCTGCTTCAGCTTTCACTTAATATCATCTCGCTCAGCGGCCTGGCCCTGGGTCTGGGCATGCTGGTGGATAATTCCATTGTGGTAGTTGACCAGATAAGCCTTCACCGCCGAAGCGGCACCGCTCTTACCGATGCCTGCGTTAAAGGCACGGCCGATGTGATAATACCCCTCATCAGCTCGGCCCTGACCAACCTGGCCGTATTTGTTCCGCTTATTTTTATGAGCGGCATTACCGGTGCCCTGTTTTACGATCAGGCCCTGTCGATCTTTGCTATTCTCTTGGTTTCGCTGGCCTGCACGTTTATTCTTGTTCCTATGGCATACCGGTTGTTGTACAGTAAAGAAAATGCACCCGCTCAGCAGGACAGCCGCATTTTCAAAGGCCTGCGCAACGGGTATAGCAAAAGCTTTGCCTGGGTATGGAAACATCGCAAGCCGGCTCTTATTGTCATGGGCAGCCTGCTGCCCGTTGCCGTAATTCTTGCCTTTGTCTTACCCAAAGCCGGCTTTCCGGAAATAGAACGCACCGAAGCGTTGATTGAAATAGACTGGAACGAACCCATTGATGCCCGTTTAAACCTGCAACGAACCAAAGAACTGCTCGGTAAACTTACTCTAAAGCCGGAACAAAGCGAAGCCGAAGCAGGAAGCCGCCAGTTTATTATGGACCGTGAAGTATATACCGCAAGGCAGGTGTTATTGTATGTAAAATATCCCTCAGCCCGGCAAAGAGCACAAGGCCTTGCTGAATTAAAGCAAACTTTACTTACGCAGTTTCCGATGGCCCGGTTTTCGGTTTTCGATGCCCCCAACGCCTTCGAACAGCTTTTTGTAAGCAAACAACCCGACTACGAAGTGCGGCTGCGCGTACCCGGGTCGGCACGCCTTATTCCCGATTCGGTAAAAAACATACTGTTTGAAAAGTCATCGCAGCAATATGAGATAACCCCCGGAAAGGGTTTTGAAACCGAAACCGGTATGGTGATCACCCCCGATTTAATCAAGCTAAAGCAATACGGCATTTCGTTTGAACAGGTGGCCGAAGTATTGCAAATGAAGTTGAGCAACTACCGCATAACCGACCTGACTGACTTCGGGCGTCTTACCCAGGTTACCTTAACAGGTAATGAAGAAGATTTTGACGAAATACTTAACCATACGCTTATCCAATCCGAAAACGGCACGCTGTACCCCCTGGCCGGGTTTGTGCAGATAAGCTACCGGCTTCAACCCAAGGCCATCACAGCCGATGCCTCGGGCATTTATCAGGCCATTGAGGTTAACATGCAGCATGAGCCGGAAGCCAGAAAATTTTTCAGCAGCCTGACTTCCTCGCTTGGCCTCACAGCCGACTTTGCCGGCAAATGGTTCGAAAACCGCCGGGCCCTGCAGCAACTTTCCCTAATCCTTATCGTTTCGTTCGTTCTGGTATATTTCATTCTTACAGCCGAATTTGAATCGTTTAGCCAGCCTTTTCTGGTAATGCTCAGCTTTCCGCTGGGTTTTGCCGGCGCTTTTTTATTGCTGTGGGTTACGGGCGGTACCCTTAACATCATGTCAGGTATAGGCCTGGTGGTGGTACTGGGCATACTGGACAACGATGCAATTTTGAAAATTGACCGTATTAACCGGTTGCGCGACCAGTTACCGCTGGAACAGGCTATTAAGCAGGCCGGCCACGATCGCCTTAAGGCTATTGTTATGAACACCTGCACCAATGTGCTGGCAGTAACCCCATTGTTGTTCAGCAGCGGCCTGGGGGCCGATCTTCAGCGCCCCGTGGCCATTACCACCATCGGCGGGCTTATTGCCGCCACATTCACGGCTTTGTATTTCGTACCGTTGTTGTACTGGATGGTTTCAGCCAAATCCAAAAAGAAGACATAAAAGTTGATTTCCTTATTATTTGTGCCCTGCATTTTTTAAAAACCTCTTCTCTCCATAACAGGCGCATCGTGTGCCAATTGCAGGTTGTTAGTAATTATAACAGCCTTGCCTTCTTCCAGGCCCCTGAGTATTTCCACCTCCTTGCCGTTTTCCCGGCCGGTGGTTACATAATTCCATTTGGCCAGGCCTTTCTCGGCCGTAAATACCACGGCACGGCCCGAACGAATAACCACAGCCTGTTTGGGTACCACAATGTGCCGGTTACCCGGTACTTTTATTACCGCCTCCGCCCGCATGCCGGGTAAAAGAGATGTTTTACCGGTAACCCGTATGATTACTTTTACCAAACCGGTTTTTTCATCCACCCTGGGGTTTATTTCAACCACATGCCCGGTTTCTTCCTGTCCGTTTATTTTTACCACTGCCCCATTTCCCGTCTTAACAAAGGCCACATCGGTTTCAAGTACTTCCGCCACGGCAATCAGTTCATCGGGATTGTGGAGCCGGCAAAACAACTGCCCGTCGGTTACCGGGTTACCCGGCTTTATCTGCAGATCAGATACAGTCCCGTCTATAGCTGCTGTTACGTAGGTGTGCCGGTACTCCAGTTCGGCCTCGCGCAGGGCGGCTTCGGCAGCAGCCAATCCGCTGGTTATGCGAATGGTCGCTTCGGCACGCTTTTGCCTGGCCGAATCGGCACCCTCATGGCTCAGCATCTGATCGCGGAATACCAGTTGTTTTTCCTGGTATGCAATCTGCGCTTTCTGCAACTGCAGCTGCTGCCGGTCGTAATCCAGCACGGCCAGCACTTCACCTTTCCTTACACGCTGTCCGTTTCGTACCCTTATTTCCTTTACGGTGCCCACACGTCCAAATTTTACCTGTACATCCTGCCGCGACTCAATACGGGCCGGGGCCTGTATAAGGTACTCAAAAGCCCGGCGTCCGGCTAACACAGTTTCAACCTCAGTGGGGGGTATTTCCTTGCGCAGACTCTGGGGGTCTGGTTCATTCACCTTCTCCCTGCGCGAACAGGTGGTAAGCAAAACTACGACCCCCAGAGCTCCGTACAAAAGTGCTTTCATAGCCAAAATCAAGCATAAAATTCCGAAATTTCAAAATCAGTTTCCGGCCCCCCTGTACAGGGTAATAACGCCAATAACAGTGCAAACCATATACAGGCTGATAAAATACACGGCATCATAGAAAATGGCCGAGCTGTCGGTCAGGGCCAGCACCAGCATAAAAACAACATGGCCTGCCAGCTTTACTGCCATGGCAGCAGGAATAAAAACAACGAATTTAGCGGGATGGGTACGTTGCAGACGCATGAGGTAATATTCCAAGGCTATGGTCATAACAAACAAATAAGCCGTTATAGTCCGGCTGTGCGCCGGCCGCGCTACCCACAGATTTTCGGCAAGCCACAGGGCGGCAAAACAAATGGCCAGCAGCATGCCGGCAAATATCCATAGCCGTTGTCTCACCGGTTCAGCGAACGATATAGCTGATACATCATGCCGGCAAAGGCCAGCAGGCCAAAAAGGAGCATAAAAACGGGGAAGTTCCAGCCCAGGTATCGGTCTGCCCGGTAGCCCAGCCATCCGAATACCGCAAGGGTACCCAGTAACTGGAGCGCAAGCGCACTGTATTTCAGGTAGGGGTCAGATGGTTTTGGCCTGTTCGGCTCCGTAGGTGCGGGTTCCATGGCCGTTCTGTTCGCCAATCTTAATTTCCTTTACTGCCGCCCCCATGCGGCAGGTGCCGTTAAACACCGCACCGGGCTCTACCACCAGTTTGCCGGTAATAATGTCACCGTTAATTACGGCAGTGGCTTTAAGCACCAGTAGCTCGGTTATTTCGAGTTTACCTTTTACCTCGCCTTCAATATCGGCATTCTGGGCGATGATGTTGCCCTGCACATGCGAGGCATTTCCCAGCGCCACCTTGGATTTGGATTTGATATTGCCATGCACCTTTCCCTCTACGCGTATGTTGCCATACGTTTCGATGTTGCCCTCAAGAAAGGTTCCCTTGCCAATGGTGTTGCTGGAGTTGGTAATCTCTTCGGCTACGCGTTTTTCGTCTTTGCTTGAAAACATTTTTCTTTTCGTTAAGTATTAAAACGTAACAAATTCCTCAGGATTAAGCGGATTGCCGTTGTACCACAACTCAAAATGAAGATGCGGGCCATTGGTCAGTTCGCCGCTGTTGCCAACTATGGCTATAATTTCGCCTGCATAAACAAATGTACCGGTTTTTTTATATAATTCCGCATTGTGCTTGTAAACCGATATGAGGTTGCCTTTGTGCTGAATCACCATCACATAACCGGCATCCTGTGTCCAGGAGGCAAATACCACGGTTCCATCGGCAATATTTTTAACCGGCTCGTTGGTTTTAGCTACAATATCCACCCCGAAATGCCCCTTCTTTGCATCAAACCGGTCGGAGATAAGTCCGTTGATGGGCGTAAAGAAGAAGGTTTCCTGCAGTTCGCGGTACCGCGAGGAAGCCAGGCTTATCAGGGCCAGGTCCGAGCGTTCGAAGTCTTTCCGGAATTGCGAGTCGGCCGGGGCCAGCTCAGGTCCATCGGGCTTTACTGCCACTGCCGGACCTGTACGAAGTCTAACCGGGTCGGTAAAGGCGCTGGTATCGCCCCGCAGCACGCGCTGCATGTTTTGAATAAACTGTTCCTTGCGGTCTACTTCCAGCGCCAGCGAATCTACTTTATCTACCAGGCTAAGTAACTCCTGCCGCATCATCATTTGCTCAAAGCGCGGATCAAACCACCGCGCCAGCAGCGTCTGGGCCAGATATAAACCCGCCACAAACAGAATAATAAAAACCACACTCATCACCACAATTACCTTGGCGTAGGTAAAACTAAAACTGGTTTTTTCGGCAAAGTTTTCTTCATTGCGTATAACCAGCTGGTAGCGGTTGGTAAGCCAGTTCGATAAGGTTTTGCGCGTTTTCAAGGCACCGAAGTAACAGGCAAAGGTAGATATTCCTGCCGAAATGAATATGAAAAAGGCTTTTTTTGCGTTTCTTAGGCGCAGATAACCATGTTTAGGATAAGCCCGGCTTTTTTTGTTTTTATAGCCGCCCTGCTGGGTTGCTCGCCCGATACGCTTACCGGCCGGGTTTTTCACAATACTACCGCCCACTACAACGGCTATTTCTACGCCCGCGAGGAAATTAAAAACATTGAAAAAACCTTATGGCAAAACCACCAGGACGACTACAGCGGCATTCTGTGGCTGTTTCCGTCTATGGATTCGGTGAGGGCAAAAGCTTACGATAAACAAATACAGGAAGCTGTAAAGATGGCTTCAATAGCCATACAGCGGCATCCGGGCAGCAAATGGACAGACGATTCCTACCTGCTGGTGGGTAAGGCCCGCCTGTACAGTTTCGACTGGGGCAATGCCATACAGACTTTTAAATACATCAACAACCCTAAGGTTACCCGCGATGCCAACATGAGGCATACCGCATTGATCTGGCTGTTGCGCACCTATGCCGTTCATCGCGAATTCAGCAATGCCGAAGCAGTTATTGATTACCTGCAGAAAGAGAATTTAAACCGCGCCAACAAAAAAAGGTTTCTGCTAGAAAAGGCCTATTACTTCCAGCTGCGCGGCAACTTCGATGGCATGATAAGGGCCCTGTCAGAAGTAGAGCCCTTGTTTAGCCGTAAAGACAAACCCGGCAGGTATTACTTTATTATGGGGCAGGTATATCAGCACCTGGGCTTTGAGTCGGAAGCCTACAATTTTTACCGCAAAACCATTGGCGTACATCCGGCTTACGAAATTGAGTTTTACGCCCGTCTGTATATGACGCAGGTAGCCGAAATTTCCCGGAGCCGCGATATAGCCATGGCCCGTAAATCATTTCGCAAGCTCCTTACCGATGCCAAAAACCGTGACTTTAAAGACAAAATTTATTATGAAATGGGCCTGTTCGAAGAAAAGCAGGGACATTTGAGTGAGGCGATTCAGTACTACAACCTTGCCCTGCGTCAGGGAAACAATCGTTTAATTGATGCCGATGCCTACCAGCGCCTGGGACATCTGTACTACGATTCCCTTCGAAGCTTTGTACTGGCCCAGGCTTATTACGACAGCGCCGCAAGGGCCATGCCCCCCTCAAGACCCGGCTATGCCGAAATTAAAAAGCGGCAGGAAATATTGGGTGAGTTTGTTAAGCATTACAAAATTATTCAGTTAAACGACAGCCTTCTTACATTATCGCGCCTCGATACCGCATCGCTGCGCAGGCTGGTAGAAGAGAAGCTTAGCCACGAACCACCGGTTCCGTTGGACAAAAAGCAGAAGGTAAAACGAAAAAGCACAGATCAGCCCGTTTCTGTTGATTTCCCTGCCGAAACTGTTGCTTCTGTTTCCGGTTGGTATTTCTCCAATCCGTCTACACTGGCCGCGGGCCGCACGGAATTTTTGCGGGTATGGGGGCGCATAGCCCTGGAAGACAACTGGCGCAAAACCAGTGCACGCAGCCCCGTGCAACCCGAACAGCCTGTGGTTACAGCACAACCCGTTTCTGATAATAAATTGAATGCCGGGGAACTCTCTGCCGAAGACAGGGTAAACGAAACCCTTCGCAATCTTATGGCACAGATTCCCTACACCGATACGCTGAAACAGCTGGCGCTAAAACGCATTGAAGAATCGCTTTTTGCGCTGGGCGATATTTATTACTTCCGCATGAACGAAATGGCCAATGCCGTAACCACCTACCAGACCTTACTCCATCGTTTTCCGGCTTCTGCATTCGAAGCCGAGGTGCTGTATAAACTTTACCTGATTTTAAAAGACACCGACACCGCCTCAGCCTCAGGGTATGCCCGGCGTCTGGTCTCCACTTATCCGGAATCAACCTTTGCCCGGTTGCTGCAAAACCCCGATTACCTGGCCGAAACCGAACGCATTCAGGAAAAACAAAAAATCCTGTACCGCAGGGCTTACCAGCTATACCAGCTCAATGAACTTAAAGACGCCTCCATGCTTATTCAGGAAGCCCTGCAAATGGAAGAAACGCCCTTTGTGCCGTGGCTTCGTATGCTCGATATTCTCATAACCGGTAAATCGGGCGACAAAGAAACCTACCAGAGCAGGTTGCAGTATTTTATTGAAAATGGAGAGTCTGGCGAACTGGCCGAACTGGCTCAAAGCATGCTGCAGGCCGCCAAAGCAACCCGTAAATCTCCGGAAAAATCGTCCTATTCCAGGCAGGTTGAAGAACCCCATTACTTTGTGGCTGTGGTTCAGGCCGATGAAGCCCTGGAAGCAAATGTTATTCGCATGTTAAACGACTTCAACAAAAACAACTTTGCCGCCCTGCAACTTAAGGTAAGCCGTACCGAGTTTAACGAAAAAACCACCTTTATTTTGGTTTCTGATTTACCGCGCATCAGCACAGCCATAGAGTATTACCGCACGTTTGGCGAAAAGCTCACCGGACCGTTACCGCAAAGCAACGGTAAATTCAGTACTTTTGTAATCTCAAAAGGTAATTTCAATATTTTATATCGCACGCAGCAACTGCATGAGTACCTGGAATTCTTTGCACAAGTCTATCAAATCGAATCTCCGTAAATTCCTGTTAACGGAGTACGCCTGGATCCGGCCCCTGGTAAAAGCAGTATGGATATTGTTTTTCTCATTCATTGTTCTTTTTCCGTTGTATATATATTCTGTTAGCATTGATTTATTCGGACTTTACGGAGGCATGCCAGGTCTTAAGGCCATTGAAAATCCTGAGAACGATTTATCATCTGAATTGATATCGGCCGATGGCGTTTCGCTTGGCCGTTACTTCCGGTATAACCGCAGCCAGGTTACCTACGACAGGCTTTCGAAGGATTTAATTAATACCTTGTTGTTATCAGAAGATCACCGGTTTTACCGCCATTCCGGCATGGATTTTATCGCTTACCTGCGGGTAGCGTGGGGGTTGTTAACGCTTAATCCGCAGGGAGGGGGCAGCACCATAACACAACAGCTGGCCAAAAACCTTTACACCATGAACCCCGATCTGAACCTGGACGGAAAACTATCGCGCCTGGGCCGGTACCCGAGGCGCATTATTCAAAAAACCAAAGAATGGATTATCTCCTTTCATCTCGAAAAAAACTTTACCAAAGAAGAAATCATAGCTCTGTACCTGAACACCGCCGAGTTTGGAAGCAACGCCTATGGCATACAGGTAGCTGCCGAAACCTATTTCAACAAATCGCCCGACAGCCTTAACATTCAGGAATCGGCCGTGCTGGTTGGCATGTTGCAGGCCATTACCCGGTTTAACCCTGTGTACAATCCCGAAAACGCCCTGCGCAAACGCAATGAAGTGTTGTACAAGCTTTACCGGCACAATTACATTACCCGTGCGGCATACGACTCAATCAGCCGGCTACCTATTGAGCTGAATTACCGGGTGCAAAACCAAAACGAAGGCCTGGCTCCCTACTTTCGCAGTGTTATACGCGATGACCTGATGAAGTGGTGCAAAGAACACGGTTACGACCTGTGGGAGTCGGGCCTGAAAATATACACTACTATTGACAGCCGCATGCAGCTTTATGCCGAAGAAGCTGTTGCAGAACATATGAAACAACTGCAGGCTGTATTTGATGAACACTGGAGGGGCCGTAACCCGTGGATTGATGATGATTTTAAGGAGATTAAAGGCTTTTTGCAAACGCGCATACGCCAAACCGATACCTACAAAAATCTGGTTGCCCGGTATGGCGAAAACTCAGACTCTGTACGCATTTTGCTTAACCTTAAAAAACCAATGCGCATTTTTACCTGGAATGGTGAGCGCGACACCCTGTTTAGTTCAATGGACTCATTGAACTATTACAAACGTTTCCTGCACACCGGGCTTATTGCCATAGATGCGGGCTCAGGGGCTATCAGGGCCTGGGTGGGCGGCATTAATCACAAATATTTTAAATACGACCACGTACGTCAGGGCAAACGGCAGCCCGGTTCTACCTTTAAGCCCTTTGTATATGGCGCAGCTTTGGAATACGGCTATCATCCATGTTACGAGTTGTACGATATATCTCCCAGCTTCAAGGTTCCCGGCGGAACATGGTACCCGCCGAATTCCGATGGCAAGTATGGCTCAGGCGAAAAGATGAACCTTCGTCAGGCCATGGCCCGATCCATTAATTCCATAACTGCACAGGTGTTGCAGCGCATTGGCGAAAAAAACGTGGTGGAATTTGCCCACCGGGTAGGTATACAAAGTCCGTTAGATCCTGTACCTTCTCTCTGCCTGGGGGTGAGTGATGTATCGCTCTACGAACTTACAGGCGCCTACTGCACCTTTGTTAATCAGGGCATCTATACCGAACCTTACTATATTACCCGCATTGAAGACAAAAACGGAAATGTGATAGAAAACTTTGTGCCCAAAACACGCGAGGCTATCAGTCAGCAAACCGCTTACAAAATGGTGTATATGCTGCGGGGTGGCGTGGAAGAAAGCGGAGGCACTTCGGGAGGTATTGGCCGCGACCTGAAAGAAGACAACGAGATTGGCGGAAAAACCGGCACCACCAACAACGCATCCGATGGCTGGTATGTGGGTGTAACCCACAATCTGGTTACCGGCGTTTGGGTAGGCGGTGACGAACGCAGCATACACTTTCGCAGCTGGGATATGGGCCAGGGCAGCCGAACAGCACGACCCATATGGGAAAAATTTATGCGCAAGGTTTATCTGGACCCTGCCATCGAATACAAAAAAGGCCGGTTCAGGCAACCCATTACCGGCCTGGATGTTACCCTGGATTGCGACCGTTACAAGGTTCCTTCCGACACGTTGCACGTAGAGGAAAAACCGTGGGACGATTTTCATTAATACCACATGAACACTGACGAACTGGCCGGCCAGGTACGTTTGTTGCCCGAACAACCGGGTGTTTACAGATTTTACGACAAAGTCGGCAAGCTGCTCTACGTAGGCAAGGCGCGCAACCTTAAAAAGCGGGTAGCCAGTTATTTCGGAAAAAGCCGCAACCTTAACCGCAAAACCTTTCAACTGGTTAAAGAAACCTCACGAATAGAATTTACCGTATCGAACACAGAATTTGACGCCCTGCTGCTCGAAAATAATCTCATTAAGGAGTACCAGCCCCGCTACAATATCCTGCTTAAAGACGACAAAACCTATCCGTTTCTATGTGTTACGCGCGAGCCCTTCCCGCGCATATTGTACACCAGAAAGTACAATCCTGAGCAGGGCGAATATTTCGGGCCATATTCCGGTGTGTCGGCCCTGAAGCTGGTTCTCGATCTGGTAAGAAGGTTATACACCATCCGCACCTGCAGCCTTCAGCTAACGCAAGTCAACATCCAGGCAGGAAAATTCAAGGTTTGCCTGGAATATCATCTGGGCAACTGCAAAGGGCCGTGCGCAGGCCTGCAAAGCGAAGCCGACTACGACCGCGATATAGATATGGCAAGGCAAATTCTTAAGGGAAATCTCAGCACAGTGCGAAAATACTTTCAGCAGGAAATGGAGGCAGCTGCTGCCGCAATGGCCTTCGAAAAAGCCCAGCTTTATAAAGATAAAATAAACCTGCTGGACAAATTCCAGAGCAAATCGGTTGTGGTTAACAAAAGTCTTTCTGATATAGATGTAATTACCGTTACCGACGGGCAGCCTTTTGCTTACGTAAACTATATGCTGGTTAAAGAAGGCGCCATTATTTTTTCGCGTGCCATGGAAATACGCAAACAGCTGGATGAGCCGGCAGAAGAAGTTGCCCTTATGGCGCTCATCGAGTTCCGGCAACAGGTAAAAAGCAACAACCGTGAAGTCATTTCAAATATTCCATTAAACCTGCCTGACGAAGCCCTGAAAAACACGGTGCCACGGGCAGGCGACAAGCTGAAGCTGGTGAATCTTTCATTGAAAAATGCCCTGGAGTTAAAGCACCAGCGCGAACTGCTGCGGGCCGGTACACGGCTAAAACCCCACCCGCGTGTGCTTGCTCTTCAGCAAAGCCTGTCCATGCCGCATCCCCCGGTAATTATGGAGTGTTTCGACAACAGCAACCTGCAGGGAAGTAATGCGGTAGCAGCAATGGTTAGGTTTGTAAACGGTAAGCCCGACAAGAAAAACTACAGGCACTTTAACATAAAAACCGTGCGGGGCGCCAACGATTTTGCCACCATGAAAGAGGTGTTATTGCGCAGGTACCAGCGTCTGTTGCAGGAAAATGAAAAATTGCCCGATCTGATTATCGTTGACGGAGGCAAGGGGCAGTTATCCAGTGCGTACGCTGCCCTTGAAGAATTAAACCTTACCCGGCTGCCCCTTATTGGTATTGCCAAAAGGCTGGAAGAGGTGTACCGTCCGGGCGATCCTTATCCCTTATTATTGAATAAAAAATCGGTTGCCCTTCAGCTCATTCAGCAAATACGCGATGAGGCCCACCGTTTTGCCGTAAGCCATCATCGAAGAAAGCGAACAGCCAAGGCCCTGGAGGGCGTGCTGGACAGCATACCCGGCCTAGGCAAAAAAACCATCGAAAAACTGCGCCGCAATTTTACTACCCTTAGCCAGATGGCAGAGGCCGGCGAGAGCCGGTTAGCCGAAATTATCGGAAAAAAAAGAGCTGCGCTGCTGCTGGAAGAAATAAAAAAGCTCCCTTCGGTGAAGGGAGCTTCCGGCAAGGGTTAAATCATTTTAAAATTCCCAGAGGTTATGTTCCTTTTCCATCAGCATCATCTCGGCCCACTCTCTTGCCCACACGCTTTCATGGTACGGCCTGCCATTATTGCGGTAGGTGTCCTCAATGGTTTCGTCATCGGGGTTCTCAATTTTATGAATCACCCCGCGGAACAGTCGTAACAAAAAGGCATCGGCAAAGTTTTTGTTCTCGGCTGTATTCTGGCGGTTAAACCATACGGCCTTAGCCGGATTGTTGCGGAACAGTTTTTCAAGGTCTTTATACTTAAACCATCCCAGCGATTTGAACGTGCCGGTGTTCATATCGAAGGCCTGCATTTCGATGGCCTGGATGTCGTAATACAGCCTTGACCTCCGGCGGTCAAAAATCACGTCTTCCACAAGCGTAAGCATGTACACATCGCGCGGAAGAACGGTAATGTCCTTGCCCTGTTGCGAGGGCACCCACTCTCCGAGTGGCGGATTAGCCGGATTGACTCCAACGTTATTGTCAATGGCCGATTCATAGTTTTTACCGTTAAATGAAACGGCATCACCTATGTAGTAGGTGGCGGCCGGATCCCATGCGGGCAGTGTTGCCCCCTTGGTAATAATCAGCTTCTCCTCGAACTGGTCGCGGGGCATAACGCTGGTAAGGGAGTCGGAGTTGTACACATTGGGTATTTCGCCTGAACGCACCGCATCAATAATAAGTTTGGTAATTTCTCCGTTGTTGGAGAAGAAGCCTTTATTCTGCTTTTCGCGCAAATCTATTTTGCGCCAAACCCGCAACTTGTACAATTGTTCATACCGCGGTATGGGGTTTATGGAGTTGGGGTTATATTGAGGCAGTTCGGCCTGCCCGTAAACACCCGCACTGCAAAACAAAGCCAAACCAACTGTAAAACAGGTTATCTTTTTCATAGCTTATTGAACTGGAATATTTATCAGGTCGCTTGCGGTAACAGTTACCGGTTCCTGCGTCCCTTTAAAGGTCATCCGCACCACGGCCTTTGGTTCTACAATAATTCTGTCGCCCGGGCGCATCTGCGACCGCCAGGCAGTTAGGTCAACCAACTCGCTGTTTACGGTCATTTCCTGCACGCGCTGAGTGCCTCTTGCCAGGATTATCGACATGTTGCGTATGCGGTAATTGGCATCTTTCGGCACCTCGTTCTTGAAGTTCTCATCGGCTTCGGCATTAATTCTAAGGCCTGCAACCGCCCCGGCCCTTATGCCGTTTTTCAGGTCTATGTCGCGGCCGTTGTTGTCTTTGGCAATAATGCGCGGACGTGGCACGGGTTTTACCATAAATTCTTCATTGCCTATAAAAGTGCCTGCATTGTTTACCGATACGGTAACCTTGCGTTGGTTGGGTACGATGGTTACCTGCCCTACTTTGTCGCCTTTAATGATTTCTGCTCCGCTGGCCGAGAACGAAGGGTTGTAATCGTTGCCCAGGGCGGGTACCTCAATATTCACCAGGTTACCGCAACCCATATACAGTGTGGGCGCCACCCCCGTGGTTACACGTATGGTAGGCTTGGCCACAATGTATTCAATGGTTTGTTTGTACACCTGATCATTGAGCTTGATTTCGGCTGTAAATGATTGTTTCGACTGCCCCTTGGCATCGTAGTTACCTCCCTTGGCGGTAAATTTTACCTTGCCCATTTTTATGCCGGTGGCAGGGTCGACCTCCACATTTAACGGATTGCCATTCATGTAAAACTCCGGACTCAGCGCAGTTGAGGAGGCCGAAATAAACATGTCGGCCTCGTAGGTTGAGCCGGCAGCCACAATGGCCGACTTGGGCCGCACCATCGGAATAATTGACTCAAACCGTACTGTGGCGGCACCGGCCTCTTCTGCAAGTTTTCGCAAGGCCTGCGATTCGTATTCCAGTACTTCCGATTGAATTTGGGTAACCGATGCCAGCGCGGCAATTACCGGGGTATTCTCAAAAGTAAACGTTAAAAAGTCTTTGCGCACATGGTCGGGATCGTTGGCAAACTCTTTAATGTCTTTGGGGGCACGTGCCAGTGTTCCGAAGTTCAGGCCGGTAAGGGCATTGAGTTCCTTTACATAGTCGTTAAGTGTTTTCTCAAAGTTTTTGCCGTAAGGTGAGGCTTTGTCAATCATCATGGTGGCCACCTGCGAACCATGGTTATTAATAATTTTTTCATCTACCTTGTCTGATCCCGATACTTCCAGCATTTTTTTCTTCAGCTTTTCAATTTCTTCCACCGTGGCTGCGGTCAAATCACGAACCTTGCGGGCCCGTTCCACCGCGCTTTTAATTTTTTCAACCTCACTTTTACCGCCTTCTTCAATAATCTTGGCGAGCTGTTGCTGGTTGTTTTCGGAAGTTTCCCTTATGAGTTGCTCCAGCGTGCCGTTGATGATGGCAAATTTCTCAAGCACCGCATTGCTTACTTGCAGCGCCAGGAGCGCAGTAAGCACCAGGTACATCATGCCAATCATCTTCTGCCGCGGGGTTTCTTTTTTACCTGCCATTGGCTTTTTTGGTTAATGGTTATACACCCTGTTCTTAAACCCTAAACACATTTTTTTTATTGTCCTCCGCCTTTCATAGCGGTAAGCATACTGCCATACACTTTGTTAAGGGCAGTAAGGTTATCGGTAAGCTTGGCCAGCTCACCGGTAAATCTGGAAGTGTTTTCGCCCACTTTGCTCAGGCCCTGCATGGCTCCTGTAAGGCTTTCGTAGAACTTGTTCATTTGTTTTACGTGGCTGTCAGCATCCTTCAGCTCCATTTCATAGACGGTGTTCAGCGCAGCAAGGTTTTTGGTGACTTTCTGAACCTGCGCATGGTATTCGCCTGCATCTTTCGATGCGTTGGCCATGGCGCCTACGGCCTCGATGGCCGTTTTGTAAGAGGCATTCATGTCGGCCAGGGCCTTGGAGGCCGTCTTTACATTGGCGGCGTATTCGTTGGTGGCTACGGCTGCGTTGGCCAGGCTGTTCATTTGTTTGGCTGACTCAGCCAGGTTATTCAGCCCCTTACCCAGATTGTCCAGCAGGTTCTGATCAATCTTTGCGTTCTTAAGCATGTCATCCAGTTTAAGCAGGGGCGATTCTTCCTTTCCTCCTGCTCTGCGCACTGTAGGGGTGGTAGCCGGTGCTTCGTAATCTTCTGCCAGCTCCGGATATACTTTGGACCAGTCTACTTCTTTTGCAGGCGGCTCGAAGGCACTCAAAAAGAAAATGATGGCTTCTGTGGTTAACCCTACCATGAGCATCTGATCGGCCCCGGTAAGGTGAAGAATTTTAAACAACGCCCCGATGATTACGACAGCCGCACCGATACCGTAAACTTTGGGCATTATGGTTTTAAAGAGTAGCTCGCGGAATCCGCCTTTTTTCTTGCTCATTGTTTTATGGGTTTAAGGTTTGAAAGTCTGGTTTAAATTTAAGTAATAAATATAGTAAGAGTTGGGTTATCGTTAAAATTCTCTGCCACTGGAGCGGCCCAGGTGGGTAAGCGCACAGCGGAAACCGATGTAGGCGCGGGTGGAGTCTTTAAACTCATAGGTGCGGGTACCGGTTTCCAGGTAGTACGACACATCTTTCCACGACCCGCCGCGAACCACCTTCTTGGGGGCTACCTTGGGGTCGTATTTCGAGCTCTCCGGATTGGTACGCGGGTCTATGTACTGCGGGTTAAGGTCCCATACGGTAGGTACCGATGCCGGGTTAAAGTCGTCCAGGCACCATTCCGAAACATTGCCGGCCATATCATACAGGCCGTAGTCGTTGGGAAAGTACATCATAACCGGTGAGGTATAGGCAAAGCCGTCATCGTAAAAATTACCCCGTCCGGGTTTAAAGTTGGCCAGCATACATCCTTTGGAGTTGCGGATATATGGGTTACCCCACGGGTACTTGGCTATATCGCGTCCGCCGCGGGCGGCATATTCCCATTCGGCTTCGGAAGGAAGGCGGAAGTTGGGCATGGGGGGCTCGCCTACACTTTTGCGGTAATCGTTCCAGTAGGCCGTTCTCCATTTGCAGAAGAACATGGCGGCATCCCAGTTTACACCCACAACGGGGTAATCGTCATACCCGGGGTGCCAGTAGTAATAGTCCTGAATCGGATCGCCCATGTGGTGGGCGAAGTCGCGTACCCAGGCTGTGGTATCGGGGTAGTATCTTTCTTTAAAAGTTTGTGCATCAATGGTTTCAAGTCCTTCGATGCTTCCGTTATCAACCAGATAAAAATTGGTAAACTGGCGATATTCATTGTTGGTAATTTCAGTATCATCCATAAAGAACGAACCGATGGTTACCTGTTTGTTGAAATTTATTTGAGTAGAGGCCGGGTCTTCATCTGCCTGGCCCATGTGGAAAGTACCTGCAGGAATGGGTACCATACCGAAGGGTTGTGTCATAACCCAGCCGTGGCGGCCGGGCACGCCCATTAATTGTCCCTGATCTCCACCTTTGCCACCTCCAAGTCCAAGAAGACCGCAGGCTGCGGAAGCCAAGCCAACTGCAAGCAGCAGTATTTTTGAAAGAACGGATGATGATTTGTTCATATTCGTTTTATCTGCCTTTACTGTTTTGTTTTAAGCCCCGAAAATACCGCTAAATATGAATTTTCGGGCAAGAAATGTTTACCAAATTCTGTAAAATCCTTTTAAATCCAAAATTTCATTTCGTTTAATGCCTGTATCGGGGCGTCCGGACGATTTTTTTTCCGACACCCACGCTTACCGGCAACTGATAGGTAAGCAGTATTTCATGCGAAAAATTTTCTTTGGCCGCCCGGTCTTTTACCACCACATCTATGGCGTAGCCCAGCCGCAGCGCCTTATCTTTCAGGAAGCTATAGCCCAGCAGCAGGTTGGCCGCCTCTCCTGAACGGAACGACAGGCCGCCCCACATCGTATTTCTAAGGGTGGCCAGCACACCGACATCTACCGAAAATTCGTTGAAATCGGTTTTCAGCAGGACAGTCGGGTTTAATTGCAGGTCGAAATTCACATCATAAAAATAGCCTGCGGTAAAATTCATGTGGTTTACCAGGGCGTTGCGCTGGCTTACACCAAAGTCAAACTCTGATTTGATGAGGTGGTTAAACCCGATTGCCGCGTAGTATTTTTCGGTGCGGTACATTAAACCCAAGCCCAAATCGGGGCGTATTTGCGATTCTTTTCCGGTTCGCAGTTGCCCAGTGCCGGGGTCGATAAGCAGAGGGTCGTTGGGCTGAATGAGCCGGTACTTGTTAAAGTCAAGGGTTTGGGAGTAGATACCCAGCTTTATACCGAAGCTGAGTTTGTTTTCGCGTATGCCCAGGTGGTAGGCATACATGGCCTGAACTTCGAGGTTGTTCTGCGGGCCCAGTTTGTCGTTTAAAATATAGGTGGCAAAGCCGCTTTTAAGGCGGTGAATGGGGGCGCTGAACGACACCAACTGGCTGGAGGGAGCGGTTCCGTCATTAAAAGAAGACTCATAACCCAGCCACTGGCTTCGGTGAATGGCCGTGGCTTCGGTAACACCGCTGGCGCCCGCTGCCGAAGGGGTAAGGTAAACACTGTTAAACATGTATTGCGTAAAGTGCGCATCCTGCTGGGCGGTAGCCGTTATACCGCAAAGCACCAGAACAGAGGCAAAAAATACGCAAAGGGCGTCTCGAAGCATGTTTTGCAAAAGTAAGGTCTAAAGTAAAGGTTTTTTTGTCATACTTTCAACGGCCATGTAATTAAAGTGTAATAAAAATGATAAGTTGGTAAAATTCAAGGAATGAGCAGGTTATTTATGGCCGTTAACCTGTTTTATGTAGAGCTCAATGGCCCCGGTCATGGAGGGAGCGTTGGGCTGGGGTGCCTCAATGTCCAGAATCAGGCCGGCATCGCGTACGGCTTTGGCCGTTGCCGCACCAAAGGCAGCAATGCGGGTGTTATTTTGTTTAAAGTCGGGGAAGTTGGTGAATAAAGAGGTTATTCCGGAGGGACTGAAAAATGCCAGTATATCGTAATACACATTTTTTAAATCCGACAGGTCGCTGGCAACGGTTTGGTACATTACCGATTCGGTGAAATTGAAGCCATTTTGCTGAAGAAAATCCGGAATGTCGTTTTTGCGGATATCGGAGCAGGGAAAGAGAAACTTTTCGTTTTTGTGCTTTTTCAGTATTTCAAACAGGTCTTCCACGGTTTTTAAACCGGTAAAGATTTTGCGTTTCCGGATTACGATGTATTTCTGCAGGTAGTTTGAGGTTTGATCGGATATGCAGAAATATTTCATGTCCGGTGGCATCTCAATTTTCAGCTCCCGGCAGATATTAAAAAAATGATCTACGGCATGCCGGCTGGTGAAGATAATTGCCGAGTGTGCCAGGATATCTACTTTCTGTTTCCGGAATTCTTTTATGGGCAGGGCCTCAACCTGAATAAACGGACGGAAGTCAATCTGCAGGTTATATTTTTCGGCTAGTTTAAAATAAGGAGAATTTGGATCGGTAGGGGCTTCCTGAGAGACCAGAATGCTTTTAACCTTCCGCATCCGGTCGTTCATTTTTTCGCTCATAGCAACTCCTGTCAGATTCAAGCTTTCCAATTTGTTGCTGTTGCCAGCAGAAGGGGTACTGCTTCTGTGGCACAAAGGTACGAAAATAAATGAATCGCACTGAAGCGGGTGTGGAACCTGAGCTTTCGCCATACCAGTACCCCCCACGCTATCCCGGACCACCATAAAAATTTCCGGGCGGCCAGCATGCTGGCCAGACTGCTTCCGAAAACAACCGCATCGAAAAGCTCGGTAATAAGCAGCAAAAGGCCAATCCACAGCATGTATCGCACAAATCCCATGTACTGCAGTCCTTTCAGATGCCCTATTGCAAACAGGGCCGACATCACCCACACCATTATGCCCTTGCTGACTATCCACAAGGCTATGGCTCCGGCACTGGAAATGGCACTGCCCCACAAACCCGAAAAGGATTTGCCACCCTCTTTACCCGAAGCAAGCAGTATAGAAAATATTATCACCACCACAGCTATTAACAATATATTTGTGGTATTGGTAACCCTGTTATATACGGGATGGTCCTCGCTTTCCCTGTAGGAAAGCAAAGAAGCCGCATTGAAATAGCTCATTGCCAGATGCCGGTTGGTACGGAACATCATCAGCAACAGCACCACCACACCGGCTACTGCCGACAGGATGAAGTCGGGGTATGCAGATGTGTTGCTCGCCCGGGCATACTCAGTTGCTGCGCCTGCCGGCACAAGAAGCGGCGTTTCCACAATAACACTAAGGTTTTTTAAAATGCCAGACGGCTCATACAAAATAAGCCGTACCCGGTCCTGACCGAAAAGGCTGCGCAGGCTGTCAACTGGCCAACGTAAATCAATCGTCCCATCTGCCATGAGCCGGCCCTCGGCAAATACATACAAAGGCGTGTTGCTGCTTATTGTCACTACATCGCCCCGGTACAATGCCGTGTGAATATCCACCCATGCGCAGCACGGTTTTTTCCCCCCCGAAGTGAAGAACTCCAGGCTGTCGGTAAGATTGGCTTTCGTAAACCAGTACTGCGACCGGCCCGGCCACGGCAAACCGATGAGCGCCACAATTAAAACTGCACGTACCATAAACGCGTCAAAAATAAACATTCGCGTAGCTTTGCAGGTAGTACTTTATGGCTGGCATTTATATTCATGTTCCGTTTTGCCGAAAAGCGTGTCATTACTGCGACTTTCACTTTTCAACCAACCGCCAGAACGAAACGCAGATGGTTGAGGCCATGGTACACGAAATGCATCTGCGCAGGGACTATTTGCCGGATAAAAATATTGAAACCATTTACCTGGGCGGAGGCACGCCATCGCTGCTCAGTGAGGCGCTGCTCGCAGCACTTTTCGAAGCCCTGCATCGTATTTTTTCCGTTTCTCACGGTGCCGAAGTTACCCTGGAGGCAAACCCTGATGACCTCTCTCCGCGGGCACTTGCATTTTTTTCATCGCTGGGCATTAACCGGCTAAGCATCGGGGTACAGACCTTTCACGACCCCGTGCTGCGTTTTTTAAACCGCACCCACACGGGCAAACAAGCTGTTGAGGCTTATCGGCGGGCCCGCAATGCCGGCTTCAGTAACATTAATCTGGATTTGATTTTTGCCATTCCCGGCCAAACCCTGCAGGATATTGAACAGGATGTTCATCAGATTATCCGGCTAAACCCCGAACATGTTTCGGCCTATACCCTTACCATTGAAGAGAAAACTGTTTTTGGCAACTGGCTTAAAAAAGGACGCCTTGTGCCCGCCACCGAAGAGGATGAAGCAGCCGCATTTCTACTGGTATCTGAACAGCTTATCACGGCCGGTTATGGACATTATGAAGTTTCCAATTACGCCCGTCCCGGATTTAAGTCGCGGCACAACAGCCATTACTGGAAAAGGGTGCCCTACCTGGGTATTGGGCCGGGCGCCCATTCATTTAACGGAGTCAGCCGCCAGGCCAACATAGCCAATAACTACCGGTATATGGAACAGATAAACCAAAACGCAGTACCCGCCACACCCGAAACGCTTACACGCGAAGACCATATTAACGAATGTATTATGACCGGTCTGCGCACCGAAGAGGGTGTGGACCTTGACTTTCTGCGGCTTACCTTTCAGTATTCGCCCACCGGTGCGCAGGCAAAGCTTATGGATAACTGGCAACAGCTTGGGTATGCGGAAATAAAAAACGGCCGCCTGCGCCTTACCCGTACCGGTCTGCTTCTGGCCGATAAAATTGCTGCTGAGTTATTTACCGGCTAACCCTACTCCCGGTTAAGTTCATGCCGGAACTTTTTTATAATTTGCCATAGTTTGTTGCGCACATGACAAGAACCCCTGAAGAAAAGCGTGCATACCTGCTTTTAAAAAGCGTGATTTTTCATTACCACGGTCTGGATGAGGAAGAAAGAAAAGACCTTGAAAAAACTGCTGCCGAAATGGACGCCCAGCAGGAATACCAGTGGGCCAACGAATTTATAGCACAGGATTACCTCACCGCATTTGAACGCGCACGCGATTACCTGAATGAGATAATAGCCGATTACCCCAAAGAAAAACGCGTTGAGCTTATACACATGATTTGGCAGGCCAACAATCTGAAAGGGTATGTAACCGAAATGGAGGCCACCGCCATGCTTAAGCTGGCCCGCGATTGGAATGTGGAACGCGAACTGGTGGAATTGATGCTTGCCTGAGTGCCGGCTACAGGCTCATCATTTCCTTAAAGCGGGCAGCCTGCCTGCGGCTTACCTCTACCTTATCGCCTCCGCGCAGTTTTACCATAAGCCCCCCATTAAACCACGGCTCAATGCCCTCCACCCAGCTTAAGTTAATAATGTGTTTGCGGCTGGCCCGGAAAAATGCACGCTCATCCAGTTTTTCATCCAATGCGTTAAGCGACTTGTGAATCATGGGGCGGTTGCCGTCAAAATACACCTTAATATAATTGCCGTCCGATTCGAACAGGCGGATGTTCGACAGGCTTACAAACCAGCAACGGTCGCCATCTTTTACAAATACCTGATCGTTCAGGCCCAGTTTGCGCGGACCAATTCCCTGGGCCGAAGCCTGCCGGCTGCGCTCCTTTTCCATTACTTTGCTCACGGCATCGGCCAGCCTTTCGGGCTGTACCGGCTTAAGCAGATAATCCAGCGCATTGACTTCAAAGGCTTTCAGGGCAAATTCATCGTAAGCCGTGGTAAAGATTACCATGGGCACCGAGTCAAGTTCTTCCAGCAGCTGAAATCCGGTTTTGCCAGGCATTTGAATATCCAGAAAAAGCAGGTCGGGGTTAACCTCATTTATAATCTTGAGGGCCTCTTCAGCATTGGCCGCTTCACCAACCACTTCTATCACGGGGTGGGCTTCCAGCAACTTTAACAACTCCTTGCGCGCCAGGCGCTCATCGTCAATCAACAGGGCTTTCATCGTTTTACAGTTTTGGGAATTATGATCTCTGTTCTTACAAAATTAGGGTTTTCGTTTACGATACTGAAGTGGGCATCATCGCCATACAGCAGCCTGAGGCGCTTTATGGTGTTCTGCAGGCCTACTCCCGATATGCTTTTTTTTATACCATTTACCAGCTGCCCGCTGTTGCGTATGCGAATTACAAGCTGGTTGTTTTCGACCGAAGTGCTTACCTGAATAAGCCCCCCGTCTTTAAGCCGGCTGATTCCGTGCTTTACTCCGTTTTCAACCAGGGTTTGTATCATGAACGGAGGCACCAGAAATTTTTCAGACTCCGGATGAATGTTAAATTCGGTTTTTAGCCGCTCCTCAAAGCGGATGCTTTCCAGGCTGAGGTAATCTTTAACTATTTCAAGCTCTTCGGAAAAACGCGTAAGGCCTTTTTTACCGAACGACAGCGAGTTGCGCAAAATGTTGGACAGCTGGGTAATGGCCTGCTTGGCTTTATCGGGGTCTTCGTCAACCAGCGCGCGAATACTGTTCAATGCATTAAAAATAAAATGCGGATTAAGCTGCGCCTTAAGGTTGTTCAGTTCGCTTTGAATGCGCGAGGCTTCGTAGCGAAGCGATTTGTTATAGCGCTCAATGTAGTGATAGGTAAAATAGAATACCGACCACAGAAAAAGCAGAAAAATATAAAAGGCCGAGTAGCCCGCAATCTGGGCCAGCCGGAAGGCCTCATTTTCAACCGAGCGGATGGAAAGGGCATAGCTAACCGGCACGCGAAGGAAGTACACCATGAGCCCCATAAAAATTACGCTTATCACCACCCGGGGAATAAGCCTGGACAATGGCAGACTAAGCCATCTCCATTTCTTAATACACAGCCGGTAATAGTGGGTTACTGCAAAACATAACAGGGCTTCGGCAACAAAAAAAACAATCCTGGACCAGCTAAGCTCTGAAGCCATTAGGCTAAAGACCACACTTTGCAGCAGGGCGTACACCAGCCATACGCTTATCTGCAAAATCCAGTACAACCGCTCCTTATATTCTATCATGGCTCAGCATGCAAAATTACGTAAAAGGGTTTCGCGCCATGAGGTTTTACGTAAGCGGTGGGGCCACGGGCCTGTGGCTCTTAAAAATAGCGGTACCGGATAACCGCCAGAAAGAGCAGCGAAGCCACAATTATCAGTGCCCAGTCGGCAATAATCAGCCATTTTCGCCAGGCGGCCAGGGCAGGTTCGGCAATCAGGGCATTGCCGATAAAAGCAGCCCCGGCCGAGGCATAGAGGGCAAATTCAAGAAAGTCTCTGGTCCAGGCCTGGTAAAGGCCAAAGGCAAAAAACAGGGCACCGAAAAGGTACTGTCGGTTTTGGGTGTTAAGTATCACGCAGGCAAGTAAGTAAAAATCAGCGATTCAATTCTTTAAGCAGGTAGCGCCCCGTGTGGCTGTTTGCATTTTGGGCAACTTCTTCGGGTGTGCCGGCAGCAACAATATGTCCTCCGCCATCGCCTCCTTCGGGCCCCAGGTCAATCAGGTAGTCGGCTGCCCGAATTACATCCATATTATGCTCAATTACCAACACCGTGTTTCCTTTTTCGACCAGCTTTTGCAGCACGTTAAGCAGGTGGGCTATATCCTGAAAATGAAGTCCGGTGGTGGGCTCATCGAAAATATACAGGGTTTTGCCGGTGTCGCGTTTGGCCAACTCGGTGGCCAGTTTAATGCGTTGGGCCTCACCTCCCGATAAGGTGGTGGCGTGCTGTCCCAGCGAAAGGTAGCCCAGCCCCACTTCTTCAAGGGTTTTTATCTTTCGTAAGATGCGCGGATGGTTTTCAAAAAAACCAACGGCTTCTTCCACCGTCATGTTCAGCACATCGGCAATGGATTTGCCCCGGTATCGCACCTCCAGGGTTTCGCGGTTATAGCGCCTGCCTTTGCAGGTTTCGCAGGGCACCTGTACATCGGGTAAAAATTCCATTTCAATAACCCGCAGGCCTCCGCCCTGGCAGGTTTCGCACCGTCCGCCTTTTACGTTAAAGCTAAACCGGCCGGGTTTATAACCCCTGATTTTCGCTTCCGGCAGTTGGGCAAACAAATCGCGGATATCGGTAAATACGCCCGTGTAGGTTGCCGGGCTGGACCGTGGAGTCCGGCCTATGGGCGACTGATCTACTTCTATCACCTTATCCAGATGTTCTATGCCTTCAATTTTATCGTAGGGCAGCGGCTCGGTGCGCGACCCATAGAAATGTTTCATCAGGATGGGATACAGGGTATCGTGAATAAGGGTTGATTTGCCGCTTCCGGAAACACCGGTAATGCAAATAAAAGTGCCGAGGGGCAGGCTTACGGTAATGTGTTTCAGGTTGTGGCCCGATGCACCGCTTAACACCAGCATTTTGCCGTTGCCTTTTCGGCGGGTAGAAGGGTAGGGAATTTGCTCCTGGCCTTTCAGGTAGCCGGATGTAGCACTGTTGCACTTTAAAAATTCCGGTGGTTCGCCCTGGGCCACCACCTGGCCGCCGTGCCTTCCGGCTCCGGGTCCTATATCGAGCAGGTAGTCGGCTTCCAGCATCATTTCACGGTCGTGCTCTACTACAAGTACAGTGTTACCCAGGTCGCGCAGAGATTTTAATGCACCGATGAGCCGGGTATTGTCGCGGGCGTGCAGGCCAATGCTGGGTTCATCCAGAATATACATTACACCGGTTAGCTGGGTGCCTATTTGCGTAGCCAGGCGTATGCGCTGGGCTTCTCCTCCGCTTAATGTTTTCAATGGCCGGTTAAGATGAAGGTATTCCAGGCCTACATCTAACAAAAACCCTGTTCGTTTGCGTATTTCCTTTAAAACTCCGGTGGCTATTATGCGTTGTTTTTCCGTAAGGCGGTCTTCGAGGCCGGATAGCCAGTGGTTAAATCTGCCCAGGTCGAGCATGGCCAGGTCGGCAATGTTTTTGCCGTCAATAAAAAAATGCAGCGCTTCTTTTTTAAGTCTTTTACCCTGGCACTCCGGGCATACGCGGGTAATGGTAAAATCTTCAACCCATTGCTTTACGTTTTCAGAGCCTTCTTCGCGCTGTTTTTCCAGGAAATTCACAATGCCTTCAAAACGTGTATTCCACTCGGTTCCGGGATATTTTACCGAAGGTACCGAAACCGGCACGTCATCGCCATATAAAAGTACCCTTAGCGCTTCGGCCGGGATGTTTTTTATGGGGGTGGTTAAGGTGCAGTGATATCGCTTAAGTATGGCTTCAATTTTTTTGAAAATCCATATATCGCGGTAAGCCCCCAGAGGCAAAATACCCCCCCGGCTTATGCTGAGGTTTTTATCGGGGATAACCGATTCTTCGGTTATCTCCTGTATTTCGCCCAGGCCGTTGCAAACGGGGCAGGCTCCGTAGGGCGAGTTAAAAGAAAAAGTATTGGGGGCGGGCTCATCGTACGAAAGCCCGGTGCGGGGGTCCATGAGGTATTTGGAAAAGTAATGCACCGTGCCGTTTTCTTCGAGCACCTGTATAATGCCTTTTCCCTCTTTAAGCGCCCGGTTTACCGACTGGCTTACGCGTGCACGGTCTTGCGGGCTGGCCACTATGCGGTCGATTACAATTTCAATATCGTGAACTTTGTACCGGTCAACCTGCATTTTGGGTGCCAGGTCCTGAATGGTTCCGTCCACCCGCACCTTGGCAAAGCCCAGCTTGCGAATTTGCTGAAACAACTCACGGTAATGCCCTTTGCGTCCTTTTACCACCGGTGCCAGCAGTGTAAGCTTTTTGCCCCGCAGGTTGGCGATAATGGAGTCTACAATCTGGTCTTCCGACTGCCGGGTCATCTTCTCGCCCGTAAGGTAGGAGTAAGCTTCGGCTGTACGTGCAAACAACAAACGCAGAAAATCGTAAATCTCGGTTACGGTACCTACAGTTGAGCGCGGATTGCGCGAAGTGGTTTTTTGCTCAATGGAAATTACCGGGCTCAGGCCGTTGATTTTATCCACATCGGGTCGCTCCAGGCTTCCAATAAAATTGCGTGCATAGGCCGAAAAGCTTTCCAGATACCTCCGCTGCCCTTCTGCATAGAGGGTATCGAAAGCCAATGACGATTTACCGCTTCCGCTTATGCCCGTAATGACTACCAGTTTATTGCGCGGAAATGAGACCGTTATGTTTTTCAGGTTATGCTCGCGTGCGCCAATCACCTCTACGGTGTCATAACCGGCGGTGCCGGCAGCAACCGGAGTTTTTTTTCTTTTTTTGGAAAGGGCTGGCATGGCTGCAGGAAAGGGCAGGGCACAAAAATGAGTGCATCTGTGCTCCCGAACAAATTTCAGCCAAAAGAGTTTGCCCGCCGGGATAAAAAATGCAATGGCTTTGGGTTGTGCGGGTTTACGGCACATCTTTTCCGGCAACGGCCTTTAACAATGCAAACCAGTCCTGTCGCTCCAGCGTCAGGGCAAGTGCACCCATGGCTTCTTCCAGGCGCTCCGGCCGGGTAGTGCCTACCACAGGATATATACCTGAAGGATGGGTAAGCAGCCAGGCCAGCAACAACTGGCTTTCGGTACAATGGTACTTCTCTGACAGCTGCTGCAGGGTTATGGCCAAAGATTTTGCCGTTTCCTCCGATGTAAAATATCTGCCACCGCCCAGGGGCGACCATGCCATGGGCTGCATGCGGTACTTCATAAGAACATCTACTGTGCCGTTGAAAATTGATTCATAACGAAAAAGCGACAGCTCTATTTGGTTGGTTACAAGCTGTATATCCAGAAAAGACTGCAGCATTTCCAGCTGCGCAGGCGTAAAGTTCGATACACCAAAACTTTTTACCTTGCCCTGATTTTCAAGGCGGTAAAAGGCTTCGGCAACTTCTTCCGGGTTCATGAGCGGATCCGGCCGATGCAGCAGCAGTAAATCAATAACCTCAACCCCCAGTAATCTGAGTGATGTTTCGGCCGACTTGAGCACGTGCGCAGCCGATGTATCGTAGTGCTTAATACGGTGACCGGGCCGTTTGGCAGATTTCAGTTTTATGCCGCATTTGGTAATTACCCTGCATTTGGCCTTCAAAGCAGCATTTGCCTTAAGCACCTGGCCAAATTGCTCCTCGCAGGTATAGTCGCCATAAATATCGGCATGGTCGAAGGTTGTTATGCCCAGCTCAACAGCCTGCTGAATCAGTATTTGCCACTGGCTTTGAGGCAGCTTTCCCCAGCGCCAAACACCGGCCACAATACGCGAAAAGCCCAGTTCACTGAGTTTATCAGAAAAATTTTTCATTCCGAAAGAAAGCAGATAATGACCATTCAGGAAAGCAGGTTAAAACGTTTGCATTACAATAACTTCTTATAAATTGGCGCAAATTTATACCCATGCACGCTGATATACTCGATGCTGTTAAGCAGCGCAATCCGCACGAACCCGAATTTCTGCAGGCTGCCGAAGAGGTAATCCTTACCGTTATGCCTGTCTTGGATAAACATCCGGAATACCGAAAGCTTAAAATTCTGGAGCGCATGCTGGAGCCGGAAAGGCTTATTTCTTTTCGCGTTACCTGGCTGGACGACCGGGGCGAAGTACAGGTTAACCGCGGCTACCGGGTACAAATGAACAGCGCCATTGGCCCCTACAAAGGCGGAATACGGTTTCATCCGTCGGTTAACGTAAGCGTACTCAAGTTCCTGGCCTTTGAGCAGGTGTTCAAAAACGCCCTTACCGGCATACCCATGGGAGGCGGAAAAGGCGGAGCCGATTTCGACCCCAAAGGCAAAAGCGAAAATGAAATTATGAAGTTTTGCCAGGCCTTTATGGGCGAGCTAACACGCCATATAGGCCACCGGCTTGATGTACCCGCCGGAGATATAGGCGTTGGCGGCCGCGAAATAGGATATATGTTTGGCGCCTATAAAAAAATTAAAAACGAGTTTACAGGTGTGTTTACCGGCAAAGGCATTGGCTGGGGCGGAAGCCTTATCCGCACCGAAGCTACCGGCTACGGATTGATTTATTTTGCAGAAAACATGCTGCATACCAAAGGCGATTCCATTAAAGGCAAAACCTGCCTGGTTTCGGGGTCGGGAAATGTGGCCCAGTATGCCATAGAAAAAATAAACAAGCTGGGCGGAAAGGTTATCACCGCCTCTGATTCAAACGGGTTTATCATTGACGAAGCCGGTATTACCAAAGAAAAGCTGGAATTTCTTAAAGACCTGAAAAACAACCGGCGCGGCCGTATTAAAGAATACGCTGAAAAGTTTAAAGGAGTGGTTTACCACGAACTTCAGCCCGATGCTGACCATAACCCCATATGGAACATTCCGGCCGACTGCGCTTTTCCCTGCGCCACCCAAAACGAAGTAAACGCCAGAGATGCCGAAAACCTTGTTAAAAATGGTATTAAGCTGGTTGGCGAGGGTGCTAATATGCCAGTAACCATTGAGGGTATTAATATTCTAATTGACAACGGTATTATGTATTCGCCGGGCAAAGCCTCCAATGCCGGCGGGGTGGCCACCTCGGGCCTGGAAATGACCCAAAATTACATGGGCACCAACTGGACACGCGAAGAGGTTGACCACAAACTGCAGGAAATCATGAAAAACATTCACGATACCTGCCTGGCAGTAGCCAACGAGTACGGCAAACCGGGCAACTACCTGGTGGGCGCAAACATTGCAGGCTTCCTTAAAGTAGCCAATGCCATGAAAGCCCAGGGCGTAATTTAAATTCTCCCTTCCTTAAACCTGCAAACAGGCATCGTTACCGGTGCCTGTTTTTTTATAACCCAAATCTGCCCTATGCCGTTAACACCTCTAAAAACATTTATGCTGGTAACCACCACCAATACCATTGAAGGCAGGCGTATAGTGCAATATTATGGGCTGGTTTCGGGCGAGACCATTATTGGCGCCAACCTCATTAAAGATTTTTTTGCAAGCATTACCGATATCGTAGGCGGCCGCAGCGGTGCCTATGAAAGGGTATTGAAAGAAGCCAAAGAGAGCGCCATTGCCGAAATGGTACAGCAGGCCAGAAATATTGGCGCCAATGCCGTTATTGGCGTTGATCTGGACTATGAAACCCTGGGCTCAGGAAACGGCATGCTTATGGTAACGGCCTGCGGAACAGCCGTTAAGGTTGAGTAACACTTTTTTTCCGGGCGTAAAAAATCAGATATGGCACTATCCCGTCTGCCTCCTCACTCAGGGTGTAGTATCCTTTGCCGTCGGCAGAAAAGGCAATGGCTTCGCCTCTTGCTTCGGGCCGATAGGGAAGCAGGAAAGGCCGGGTGCGCAAAACTTCGGCCAGAGATTGCCTAGGCCGACGCTTCCAGTAATACACCGTGCTGTAGTCTTTAATCAGAATCTCACTGCCGTCAGGCGAAATATCCCCGCCCGTTACCTGATTGTAGTACAAAGGATGATAGCCCCGCGGTTCACCCAAAAGGTTAAAGGTTATATCATCGGCCTCCAGAACAGCCGTATGGATCGTACCGGTACCGTAGGGCCAGGCCAGGCGATACAGATGAAGTTTTCTTTCGCGTTTTGTCAGAATAAACAAATCGCGGGTATCCGGATCTGTCAACAATGTCTCTGCGTCGCGCGGGCCATCCGGATACACCAGCCTAATGCTGTCGAATTGGGTAAGGGTTATTTCTCCTTCTTCAAAATCAGGTTCTTCAAACCGGTAAATTACTTTTTCATGATGCCGGGCATGGTTGTCGCCAATGTCGGCCACATACAGGTAGCTTTTGCCCGCCACCGGCCCGGGGCCGGCAGCAATATCTTCCCAATCGCGGTTTCGTGCTCCTTTAAGCCACACCACCATGCGTGTGCGCCCCAGGGTATCCACCAAAAAGAGACGGGCACTGTCGCCGCTGTCGTTATGAACCCATAACATGCCGGCATGTTTCCGGCTGGCCACAATGCCCGATGCCTCAGTAATAGAACGGTCGGCCAGCTGCGCCAGGCGTTTACCAGCCTCAAACAAGTTACCTGAAATTTCTTCGCTCTTTGGCCTGGCACTACAGGCAAACAACCACACAAAAGCAACTATGTATAACCTAAACATAAAAGCGCGAATATAGGGCATTTGATTAGCCGCGGCTGCCGTCTGTAAAAATCCGGGTTTCGTTTAGTAGGTTTGCGCTTATGGCAACCGACTTCCTCACCGGTACAGAAGAAGATGATGATGATGGCGTATCTTATGAAGAACATCGCCTGGTGGCCGATGCCGGACAAAGCCTGGTGCGCCTGGATAAATTTATTACCGACCGGCTGCCGAACGTTACCCGAACAAAGGTTCAAAAGGCGATAGAAGCCGGCCTCGTAATGGTTAACCAAAAGCCCGTAAAAGCCAATTATCGCGTGCACCCGCACGATGAGATTGTGCTATCTCTGCCCAAAATACCACGGTTAGCCGAGGTTGTTCCTGAAAACATTCCGCTTGACATTGTGTATGAAGATGATTACCTGCTGGTCGTTAACAAACCTGCCGGCATGGTGGTGCATCCGGCCTACCAGAACTGGACGGGCACCCTGGTTAATGCGTTGGCCTGGCATTTTCAGCACCTTCCGCAGCTACCGGGCAACGAAGGCAAGCCCGGGCTGGTACACCGTATTGATAAAGACACTTCTGGCCTGCTGGTAATTGCCAAAACCGAAGAAGCCCTGCAAGGTCTTGCTGAACAATTCTTTCATCATACCATTGAACGCACTTACTGGGCGTTGGTATGGGGCGAGCCGGAACCGCCCGAAGGAACCATTGATGTTTTTATCGGAAGAAGTCCGGGCGACCGCAGAATCATAACTGCCTTTCCCGACGCCAGCCATGGTAAACGGGCTGTTACCCATTACCGTGTAATAAAACCCCTGCGGTACGTTTCGCTGGTGGAGTGCCGCCTGGAAACGGGCCGTACGCATCAGATACGCGCCCACATGAAGTACCTGGGCCACCCGCTGTTTAACGATGCCACCTACGGAGGCAACCGGGTGCTAAAGGGCACCGTGTTTACCAAATACCGCCAGTTTGTTGAAAACTGCTTTAAACTTATGCCCCGCCAGGCCCTGCATGCCAAAACATTGGGCTTTGTTCATCCGGTAACCAGAGAAAAACTGAACTTTCGATTCGGAAATTCCGCAGGACTTTAAAGGCGTGCTCAACAAGTGGGAAAAGTATGTGCAGACGCATTAACTGCGCCCATTGGATACAGGCACGAAGCCTGAGCAGGAGTTAAGCCTTTCTCCTGTCTGCATGCAACTGCCGGCCGGTGCGCAGTGCCCTGCGTATTTCTTTCATCGCCTCGCGTTTGTACCGTTTGTACCGCCTGTCATCATGCGACGCAGCAAGGCTGCGGATGAAACGCAAAACCTCTTCGGTTTGATCGGCATCCAGCACGCTGAGCGACTCCAGAACCTGCAGCTTTTGGATTACAGAAGCCATGGTTCGTAGTGGTTGGTACTGTAAAGATAAACGGCAGGAACTGCAAAAAGTTTAATGTAACTAATTGATAACGAAAATATAACCCGTCTTTAAAAAGCACCGGCAGTCTGCAATGCCGCAAGCCGGCTGCAACTGGAATATTGCTTATTTTGGGGCATGAAGAAGAAGCCGTTACATCCCCGCACGCTAAGTGTACATGCCGGATCGGAAGGCGACAGCCAGTTTGGAGGCATGGTTACGCCCCTGTTTCCGGCGGCAGCATACGATTACCGAAAAGACGATATTCTTTATCCCCGGTATTTCAACACCCCCAACCACCGGGCCGTAGCCGGGAAGATGGCAGCCCTCGAAAAGGGCGATGATGCCCTGGTTTTCAGTTCGGGGATGGCAGCCATCTTTACCAGCCTCATGGCCCTGCTCCGGGCGGGCGACCATGCGGTTTTTCAGCAGGATTTATACGGGGGCACCCATCATGCCGTATTGAATGAACTGAACCGGTATGGCATAACCTACACCCTGGTTGACGGCACCCGGCCGGAAAACTTTGGCAAAGCCATTCAAAAAAACACACGGCTGGTGTATGTGGAAACTCCCTCAAATCCGTTGTTAAAAATAACCGATCTGAAAGCGGTTGCAAAAATAGCCCGGCAACATAAACTCATAACCCTTATTGACAATACATTTGCATCGCCTGTTAATCAGAATCCGCTTGAACTGGGCATTGATGTTGTGCTGCACAGCGGCACCAAATACATTGGCGGCCACAGCGACCTGATGTGCGGTGTAGTGGTGGCTTCGCAACAGCATATTGATACCATTAAACAAAGTGCCATTCATTTTGGCGGGCATGCCGATGCCTACACCTGCTGGCTGGTGGAGCGCAGTCTTAAAACCCTGTTTCTGCGGGTGCAGCAGCAAAACGAAAATGCTGCTTATCTGGCCGAATGGCTGAAGCACCATAAAAAGATTTCCCGGGTTTACTATCCGGGTCTGAGGGAGCATCCGGGTCATGCCATAGCCAAAGCACAGATGCACCACTTTGGCGGCATGGTGTCGTTTGATGTAAAGGGCAATGCCGACCGGGTGGTTAGCCGGCTGGAGTTAATCAGGCCGGCAGTAAGCCTGGGGGGCGTGGAGAGCACCATTAATCAGCCGGTTAAAACTTCGCACCGCAGATTAACACCCGAAGAGCGGAAAGCTGCAGGCATTACCGAAAAACTGCTTCGGTTATCGGTAGGAGCCGAACAGGCTGACGATCTGGTACATGACCTGAACAGGGCGCTGTCTTAGGGTTTGCCGGACAAAGTATATTTAAAAATGAAGTTAAACGTCTGCCCGTTGATGAACATCGTTCTCTGGTAATCCAGCCGCTCCCACCTGAATTCCCATTCCGTTTTATTTATCTGAAATCCCCCGCCCAGCAGGTATCCGAGCTCGCCTTTTCCTTTAAAGGTTTTCGTTTGGTACTCGGTTGTATTAACCCGGTTATAAACAGATCGGGACTCGGCCCGAAGGGGCAGCGCAGCAGTTGCTCCGGCGTAAAAATAAGGACGAACTTTTCCATAAACACTGGTATGCCGGAATGAGGCAGAGGCTTTAATCAAATCGAAGTAAAAATTGTTTCTGCTGTTGTAAAAGGAGAAGACTTCATAAAATCTGGTTTCATTTTCCATGCGAACCGGTTTATACAAAACATCAAAAAAGCCTCCCCATCTGCCCCTGCCTCTTGGCAGGTACACGGCAATAAAGCCACCGGCCAATATGCTGCCCGCTGTTATATGGCCATTATCTAAATAAAAATACTGTCCAGAAAAGTTATATTGACTAATACTGTACCCCAAAACGGCTCCCCACCTGGTTGCGGGTTTTTTGTTTAAAACCATAACCTGTCCTCCGGTGCCCGTAGTGCATTTGTTATATTTAGTGACAAACGAAGTTAAATCTTTATCATTGTATTCAGTTTTTTCTAACTGCCCCTTAAGTTCATTGCACTTTGTTTCAAAGTTTTTTCAGAAAACTTTTATATACCGCAAAATCCTTCATAAATGATGCCTGGTTAGTTGAAATTAACCGACGCAGTAAAATTAATTCCTGCAAATTACCATCTGCCGTTTCAATTAAATAATAGGGTAAGTCTTCATAATTTATCCGTAAAGACTCATAGCGCCCGTTACCAGTACATGCGCAAAAACCGAGACAATTTTATTTTCGTTTGAAATCTGACTGGAGTATTTATTCGGCCGGATACTTAACTGGGTTTTAATACCCATATATAATTCATTGGCTGCTTTAACATAAAGGTATTTTATATCTTCCGGTTTAAATGTTTGGGGTGCTTCATTGATATTTGCTTTAAAAATAATTACCGCCGGAGAGTTAACCCATTGCTGGTAGTCAACATAGCCATGCACGGTATCGCCCTGAGCTTTTACAATATAGCCTGAAATAAAGTTCTCCTGCCCGCAGCAATACAGGTAACAATGAACCAGAAATAGTGTGATTACGGGTGTACTTTTTATCATAACTTTTTAAAAACTCTTAAAGGCTATATTTTTTGTAGTATTTCCAGGGCCCTGTCCAGCTCTTTTTCGCTGTTGTAAATATGGGTGCAGTGGCGCACACCAAACTCATCGCCCTGCGAGCGGGGCCGCATGCGGGCCCGGTTCCAGAATTCATCCTGCAGCCGCGCACCGGTAAGGCCGGCCACATTGTACACGGTAATGCCCGCGCACATCGCTTCATCAGCCGGGGAAAAGATTTTTACCTTCGGCATCCTCCGCAATCCATCGCGCAGGTAGCTGCCCAGAAACTTTATACGGTTGTACACCCGCTGCGGACCTATTTCATTGTGAAAATCCAGCGCGGCCTCCATGCCGATCATTACCGAATAGTTGCCGGTTCCGCGCTGGCTAAACCGAAAGCCTTCATCTTCGTGGTTGTTCCACTGGTAGCTGCACACCGAAGTCCACAGGTTTTTCAGCAGCTCCGGGCGTACCCACATAAAGCCCGTACCGGGTGGTGCACCCATCCATTTGTGGAAGCAGCCCACGTAGGCATCGCAGCCTATGTCGGCAACATCTACTTTAATGTGTCCGATGGTCTGCGCGCCATCCAGTACTGTGATAATTCCTTTAGCCCTTGCTTCGGCACAAATTTCTTTTACCGGCAGTATGGCCCCGCTTCCTGTAATGATGTGCGATAACATCAACACCCGTGTCTGGGGTGCCAGTGCCGTACGGATGAGGGATAGTACCTCATCTTTATTCTGTACGGGTTTGGGCAACGTTACTTCGCGGTAGGCTATGCCTTCGCGTTTTTCGCGAACAATCCACGCACTTCGGCCGCCACCGTGCTCCTGGTTGCTGGTTAGCACTTCATCGCCCCGTTTCAGTTCCAGGCCCATGGCTATGTAGCTCATGGCGCTGGTTACATTGTCGGTAAGGGCAATGCTATGTGCATCTGCGTTAATGAGCTGTGCTATCTTTTTTCGAAGGTCGGGCAGGGGATGATACCCGCTTATCCACCCAATGTCGGTCTTGTAATCCCAGTCGGCTACATCGGTGGCCAGCTTTTCAAAGTGTTCAACAACGCGTTGCACCACAACCTTAGGCATGGCCCCCACGGTGCCCGTATTGAAAAACACTTTGTCTTTCGACAGCATAAAGGCATGGCGTATTTTTTGCCAGTAATCCGGATCGTGCGGTGCGGGCAGTTGAACAGCCGAAGCCCAGGATCGCAGCCAGGGCAACGACAAGGAAGTGAGGGCGAGCGATTTTAGTACTTTCCTGCGGGAGTTCATCCACTTGTTATTCTACTTCTACAACCATTTCTACTTCCACGGCAATGTTAGAGGGCAGTGCAATCATGCCTACGGCCGAACGGGCGTGCATGCCTTTAGGGCCAAAAACGGCCACCATCAGGTCGGAAAAGCCGTTCATCACTTTGGGTTGATCGGCAAACCCTTCGGTACAGTTAACCATGCCCAGTACTTTAACGATGCGTTTTACTTTTTTCAGGTCACCGATTTCGGCCTTCAGGGTAGAGAGCATGGCAATGCCCACCTGGCGGGCCGCCATGTAGCCTTCTTCAACAGAAAGATCTTTTCCGATTTTGCCCTGAATATCGGTACCATCGGCCCGCGTAGGACCGTGCCCGGCCAGAAACACCAGGTTGCCCGTACGCACCGCACGCACATAGTTGGCTATAGGGGCCGGGGGTGTAAACAGTTCAATTTTCATTTCCCTGAGTCTGGCTTCCGGATCCTGAGCCAACATCATTGACGGTGAGATGAGAAGAAGTATTAAAAGAAGTTGCTTCATGGTATTACAATTAAGTTTAACAAATTCATTAAGTTGGTGCAGAAACTGCGCTGTAAGTCCTATAAACTTACTTTGTTCTGTTAACATAAACAACTATGCCTGCAAAAGAAAAAATACGGTGTCGCCTGGTGCCTGAAATCCGAACAATACATCCATTACCACGATACGGAATGGGGGAGTACCTGTTTATGATGATCGAGAACATTTTGAGTTTTTGATTTTAGAGGGTGCGCAGGCCGGGCTCAGCTGGCTAACGATTCTTAACAAGCGCGAGGGTTACCGAAAGGCTTTTGCTGATTTTGATCCGGAAAAAGTAGCCCGGTTTACTGAAAAGCGGATTGAGAAAATATTGCTCGACCCCGGCATTGTGCGCAACCGTTTAAAGGTCTATGCCGCGGTAAATAATGCCAAAAGGTTTCTGGAAGTTCAGCATGAATTTGGGAGTTTCAGTAACTATATCTGGGGTTTTGTAAATGGTAAACCCATTGTTAATAAATGGAAAAATCCCGGGCAGGTGCCGGCCACCTCAAAACAATCGGATGCGCTGAGCAAAGATATGCTCAGGCGGGGTTTTAAATTTGTGGGCAGTACGGTAATGTATGCCCACATGCAGGCGTGCGGACTGGTGAACGACCACCTGGTGGAGTGTTTCCGTTACGCACAGCTGCAGCCTTAGATTTAAAGTAGTAAACTAAGGCAATGCGCAGCTGCAGCCATTCGCATGCTGGTAATAGAAAGGCAAATGCATTGGCGCCTGCTATATCCTGTTTTATGTCTTTTTTCTTCTCAACTATTTTTTTGGAAATCTCTTATCGGCATTGGCGGCAAACCAGGCAAACGCTGCGGTAATAATGGCGTTATGCTTCAGGTCGTCTTCCACAGCTTTATCGTACACATCCATGCTGGTATGATGGGTGCGGGTGCTGTACTCAATAGGGTCCTGGATGAACTGAAAACCGGGCAGGCCAATGGCATCAAACGACAAGTGATCGGTGCCTCCGGTATTGCGTAGCGTTAATGTGGTCGGCTCCCCATTTTTCAAAGGGCCTTAAGCCACTCGCGGAAAACCGGGCGAGCATTTTCATTCCCCTGCAGATAAACGCCCCGGTATTTTCCCGAACCGTTATCCATATTGAAATAAACCGAAAACTTTTCTCCTGCCGGCGTCAGGCGTATCGAATCATAAGGAAAGGTTTTATCGAGCCGTTCGCCCAACACCCGTTTTACGTACGAGCGTGAACCCAGCAAGCCCTGCTCCTCACCTCCCCACAGCGCAATGCGTATGGTTCTGCGCGGCTGCCGGCCCAGGCTTTTCAGCAGGCGCATGGCCTCCATCATCACAGCCGATCCGCAGCCATTATCGGTGGTACCGGTACCACTGTGCCAGGAATCCAGGTGGGCGCCAATCATTACTATTTCGTCTTTCAGGTCGGTGCCCGGAATTTCCGCAATCACATTAAAACCCTGTTCGGCAGGAAAAAATTCTGTTTCGAGCGTAAGTTCCAGGCGCACGGTAAGGCCATCCTGAATTTGCCGCACCATGCGGTTGTAGTGTTCGGCTGCCACCACCACCTGCGGCAGGGTTTTCGGAGCCTGTGCACTGCGCGAGGGTAGCCTGTCGGCAAAAGGTGTTTCGGGCGGATAGGGTACAGTTGCGGCGGCCACCATTACTGTTCCGTCTTCCAGCCTGAACGAGGGGCTGGCCTCCAGTATTGCCGCTGCACCCTCTTTCATGCACAATTCCCACTTTAGCCAAGCCAGGCGCTGGGGTTCGGCAGGAGCTACAAACCTTCGGCCGGTAAACGACTCGGTGGGGCCGGAGTTGGCCAGTTCCAGCAAATCTTTTTCATCGAGCCTGCGGGCATCGGGTTCAAAGCCGGGCTTAACAGGCGTGGGCAGGCTGAACAATACTATTTTACCTTTTAGTTTGCCACGGTATTTCTCCAGGTCGCTTTCGGATTTCAAATCCAGATAAACGGCTTCGGCTGCCACAGTACCCTTAACACCAGGTGACCAAGCCTTAGGGTAGGCAATAACCGGAAAGTACACCGGCGCAACTGCCGAAAGGCTGAATTTCTTTAACTGCCAGCCCCGGCCAAATTCTTCTCCCCAGTAGTCGTAATGAACATTTTCAAGCCCCCATTTTTCAAAGGTTTGTTTGGCATATTCGGCTGCCTTTTTAAAACCAGGCGAGTTGGTTAGGCGCGGTCCGTGCACATCGGTAAGCATATGCAGGATGTGCATTACCTGCGAACGGTTCAGCCCTTCATCTTTTATTTTCGGAACAAGGGTGGTATCGGTTTGCTGGGCCATGGCTCCTGCCCAGGCAAAAAGAAATAAACATATAAGATGGCGCATGGTTTAAGAATTTAACTGCTAATTTATTGATAGCCACCCGATATGAATTTACCGTCTGTGTAAGGCCTGCAAAAAAAGACGTGATGGTGCGTGACCTATTGATTTTTCTTTTTCTTAAGCAGGTTCTGTATGGCTTTTACGCCTTCATCCACTGCTTTCTTCTTAAGATCTTCGGGTTTGGCCACACTGTCGATCTTAACCGAATCGGTTTTGGAGGTTTTTCCGCCCAACAGTCCGGACACCAGTTCACCGGCTTTTTTCTCCACCTCCTGTTTTGCGGCTTCGGTAACGGCTTGTTGCAGTTGCTGTTTTTGTTCGGTTAGCACCAGTTTGGGCTGCGGGCTTGTAAATGTGCCGCCCAGGGCAATGTTAAGCGGAACAGGTGTATTGGGGTCGGTTTTTGCTCCTGTGTACTGGCTTACAAACGAATTGAACTGGGTACCGAGTTTACCTGCCGGCACTTCAATGCGCAGGTTATAGGCCAGCGAACCATCCAGGCCGGTACTTCCTGCAATAGTGGTTTTGTATTGCCCAAAGCGCACATCAAAAGGTTTTACACTCAGGCGGCCGTCTTTAATAGCGGCTGACATGATTACGTCTTTCAGGGTTACCTCGCTGGCATCATCCAGTTTGGTTAATGCGGTAATGCCGGCTACGAGTTTCGATTCGCGCAGGGCAGCCTGAGCAATTTTTATAAGCCCTTCGCCATTTACAGTTTTAAGATTGGGCATAAGGTTAGGCAGCAGTTCACCGCTTATCTTAAAATCGGTAGAAAAGTTGCCGTTAACCAGACCAGCAACCGGAGCATAGGTACTTACCACCGAAAATGACGATGCCGCCTGCGCAATAGAAAGACTCTCGATTTTAAGGGCGAAGTCATATCTGGGATGCTGCAGATCGCGCGGATCGTAGGTGCCATTTACGGTAAATGCACCGCCCAGCATGTTAAACGATAGTCCGTTAAGGCTGGCAACCCCATCGCGAACAATAATGTTACCGGTGGCCCGGGTAAGGGTATAATCCATCATTTTTACCGTACTTATGGAAGACTGCAGTACGAAGTCAATATTTCCGGGTACCGGTATTACGCCATACGAAGCGGTGTCAGCCGATGGGCTTTCGGTGCCGGTATCGGTCATGAATTCATTCAGGTCCAGTACATTTGAAGTAAACACCATGTTGCCTTTAAGCATCTCATTCCGGCCAAAAAGGTACCCCATGTAGTTGGTTACCGAACCGGTAAGGTTAAAGTCGCTGCGTCCTGCCGTGCCCTTTAGTTGTTTAAGTTCTATTTTCCGGGGGTCAAAAATCAATTCGGCAGCAGACAGGGTGACGGTATAGGGCAGATCAGCTGCCGAATACACAAAGTTGGCCAGTGTGGCGCTTCCGCTGGTGGGCAGTTTATCGTATCGTTGCGCCATAACATCCGACATGCGGCCCTGCGTTTGCAGGTTGGCCTTTACCTTTCCGGATAAGGTCATGCCTTCCAACGGAAATACTTTTGTTATTTTAGCCAGATCCAGGCTTCCGTCGGCTTTAAGGTTCCAGGTGTAATCTTCCAGGTTGCGGATTACTGCATCGGCTGTGAACTTTTCATTATCCATCATCATGGAAAAGCTCTGCACGGCAATGGTGGTTTCGCTCATTTTGCCTGAGGGGCTTTTAATTTCGGCCTGAAACTTCATGTCCTGAAGAGGCAAAGGAAATTCGGCCGATTTTACAAAGCCGTTGGTGAGGGTCATGGATGCATCAACAGACGGGATGGTTTTTTTCAGGCTATCGTACACCCCGTTTGCCGTAAGGTTTACAGCGTAATTACCTCTTAGCTCCAGGCCCTGAACCGGAAATATCTGGGTTACTTCGGCCAGGTTAAGCCGGGTACGGATATTTGCATCTACCTGTGTGGGATAAAGTTTGGCTATGCTGACGCGCGCATCGAGGGGATTTGACCCGAAATCAAGGTGCAGTTTTGCAATATCTATTACCATGTTTTCGACAACACCATCGGGGCTTTCTGCTTTCATATCCAGTTGTATATTCGACACGGGCCTGGGTAAATCGGGATATTGAAACATGCCGTTGTCTACCTTCAGGTTAAGGGCAAAAGCCGGCAACCGGCTATCGCTGTATATTCCTTTAACGTATCCGGAAAAAGCCAGCTCTCCGCCGGTTTGCAGGTCTTTAAAGTTTTCGGTATACATGCCAGGCACAAGCGACAGGAGGCTTTTAAAAGTGTTTTCGGGACTATTGAATGTAATGTCCATATCAAAATTATCCTCATTCATTTTAAACCAGCCATCGAAGCGAACGGTAAAGTCGTTTATTCTGGCCGTGTTTTCGCGAAAGGTGTATTTGGAGTAGTTTTCGCTAATAGACAGTACGGCATCGGCTTCGGCCTTTTTGTTGGTAAGGTACATTGTGCCGCCGTAGCCGGCATTTACCGTGTCGGCAGCGGTGTAGGTTTTCAAATCAAATACATCCTGGGTAAAGTCTCCGCTACCGCGGTGGTTAACATTTTTAAGCTCCAGGAAAAAGGGAATGGAGCGGTCATCATATACAAGATCGCCATCAACCACCTGCCAGTGGTCAATGCCAAATGAAAAAGCTGAGGGTTCTTCTGCGGTTATGGTCGTGTCAGACGTGGCCAGCGCAATATCGTAGTTGGCACGGCCATCTTCCAGTACTTTTATGTTAATGATGGGCTTTATTAAAGTTATGCCTTTTAGCCTGATCTGGTCGCCAAACAGCAGGTCTTTAAGATTTAATTCCACTTCAAGCCGCTGGGCGGCAAATAGCACTTCTCCTGCAAAAGGTTCGCGGTTTATTATTCCGAAATCGCCCAGCTGGATGGTAATGTTGGGAAAGTTTCTGAACAGGGTAAGCTTGAACTTATCCACATCAAAAACCACATCGGCATTTACCGATTTGGCCAGTTCGCGGTCTACGGCCGCCTTGATATCATCCTTAAACACCACCGGAAGGATGAAAGCCGCTGCCAGCAGCACCACAATAAAAACAACGAAAGCAATGGCAATTTTTTTTAACATGGCCGGAAATAGTTATTGGTACATCCTTCCTGCAAAGGTACGAAAGCAGACGGCAAAAATCCGGGCTGCAAAGACAGATGATTTTTTTGTTACAGCATCCGGATTAACCAATTCATAAGTCTTTTTACGCGGCCCGTGTAAGGCGGGTAAAAAAAGGAAACGGAGGTTAATGTTTTTCGTTGCACCAAAACCGGTTTTTCGTTTGAAAAGGCCTGGAAACCGTAATATCCGTGCGCTTTCCCTATGCCGCTGTGATTTACTCCGCCAAAGGGGAGGTTAGGGTGCAAAAAATGTATGGCGCAGTCGTTTACGCAAACAGCCCCCGATGCAGTCTGGTTTATGATTTTCCGGGTTTCAGCGTTATCTGTGCCAAATATATAAAGGGCCAGTGGCGAGGGCTTACCGGCAATAAAGTCAAGCGCCTGGTTTAAATGGGTAAAGGTAAATACCGGTAGTACTGGCCCGAATATTTCTTCCTGCATCAGCAGGGCGTCTTCGGGCACCTGCGAGAGGATAATGGGATGCATAAAACGGTCAGCGCTGCTTACTGTACCTGAAAGCTCAGGGCGTGCTCCACGCGCAATGGCATCTTCGACCAGCTTTTGCAGCCGGTTGAAATGGCTTTGATTGATTATGCGCCCATAGTGCGGTGAGTTTTCCATGGGTTGCCCGCCTTCGGAAAATAATTTCAGGGTTTCGGTTCGCAACTCTTCAATAAACTCATTCAGGCGCGACTGGTGTACCAGCACATAATCGGGTGCCACGCACGTTTGGCCGTTGTTTACAAACTTGGTTACGGCAATGCGTCGGGCTGCCATTTTGAGGCGGGCCGAAGGCAGCACCAGGGCGGGCGACTTACCGCCCAGCTCGAGGGTTACCGATGACAGGTGTTCGGCTGCAGCCTTCATAACCAGTTTGCCAACGGCCGTGCTGCCGGTAAAAAAAATGTGGTTAAAGGGCAGGGCAAGAAGTGCATGTGACACTTCGGGTCCGCCTTCAAAAACGGCAACTTCCTGTTCGGTGAAAAGCGCCTCTGTCATTTCGCGCAGAAGCCTTGCAGTGTGCGGAACATGCTCGGAGGGCTTAATTACAACTGTATTGCCGGCGGCCAGCGCAGATATCAGCGGGCCGGCGGCCAGACTGAACGGATAGTTCCAGGGGGATATTACCAGACAAACACCCTTAGGTTCGGGCTGCAATACCGAACGTGTTCCCAGCATGGTCAGGGGGGCATCTACTTTACGCGGCCTGACCCATTCATCGAGGTGGGTAAGGGCGTGGCGTGCTTCGGTTATAACCGGAATGATTTCTGTGGCATCGGTTTCGGCCGAGGGCTTACACAAATCGCGGTTCAAAGCCTCATGTATTTTTTCACGATGGGCTTTTACCCAATTGATAATGGAAGAAAGGCGCCTTTTCCGGGCTTTTAACGGCTCGCTGCGCAACTGCCCTGAAAATTTACGCTGTTTTTCGAATACCTCGCGGGCCTGGAAAACCAGGGTATCGGTTTGAATTGCCATGATGCGAGTAAGTTAAGCATTTTTTAGCCACCTGCTTTTATGTTAAGAAATTGTTAAGCGCATTATTCCTGTATTAATATTTTAGTAATTTTGTTAACATTGGCTTAACATTAGGCTTGGCATTGAGGTTTATTTTGCTCATAGCGCTTGTACTCAGGCTGGGCTACGCAGGTGCCCACGGGGCCTCTGTGTATCCCGAAAGCGTGCTGGCGTCGGACGATTTGCGGGCCCTGACGGAAAAACTGGAGAAAAAGCGCCTCCGGCACAGCGAAGCCGGTTTTGTGCGCATGCTTTTCACGCAAATGCATCGCCAGGTGTTAAAGCAATTCAAGGAGGGGACAACATTGGCTGAGGCCCTTCAAACCGGAGCGTACAATTGTTTAACTGCCACCACGTTTTTTGCTCTTTTACTTGACCATTTTCGGGTTTCTTACCGCATTGTCGAAACCAACTATCATGTATTTCTCCTGGCTGATGTTGGGGGCAGCACCTGGCTGATTGAAACCACCGACCCGCTGAACGGCATTGTAAGTAAGCCTGAGCAGGTAGAAGCCCGAATTGCATTCTACAGACAAATGCCCCCGCCTGTTTCGGGTGTATTGCGGGGCTACGCATATCGTAAAGATTATTTCAGGGTTTTATCGGTACAGGAGTTGCGCGGCCTGGACTATTTTAATCAGGCTGTTGGTGCCCTTAATGAGGGTAACCTGAAAAAGAGCGTGTACCTGTTGCAGCAGGCCTCGGTTTTTTATCAATCGGGCAGAATAAGGGAAATTGCCGGTATATTGAGCCTGATGATACATGAGCGCAACCTTTCGGAAAAAGATCGCAGCGACCTTTTGCGCAGATTGTTTATCATCGAACAGCTTTCTGCACCTGCACTGGCATCGGCTGCAGGGGGGTAAATCAGTTCTGGAGTATCCTTACCTCTACCCGGCGGTTCAGCCGATGGGCCTCGGGGGTATCATCGCGCGACAGCGGCATGGTTCCGCCATATGCCTTTGTTTTTACCCGGTGTTTATGAATGCCTTTCGAGATAAGGTAATCGCGCACTTTTTCTACGCGTTGTTCGGAGAGTTTCATGTTTTTGTCGGGGTCGCCCAGGTAATCGGTGTGTCCTTCCAGTTGTATAACCATGGATTTGTTTTCGTTCATCAGGTTTACCAGCAGGTCCAGCTCCTGAAATGACGAAGGGTCGATTTTGGATTTTCCCTGTTCGAAAATAAGATTGTCGAGCCGGATAACCTGTCCCACGGTATGTTTGCGCGATGCATTGCCGGCCGAATGCTGCAATTCAATATCCTTTACAATCTTTCCTTCAACGGCTTCGGCCGGATCGAGCATATATTTGGCCGATGCATACCCGGGGGCCTCTACCGTAATGGCGTAGCGGTCATTATCGAACAATTGAAAGTTAAAGGTCTCACCATTCATAACCCCCATGCGGTTACCATACGGAAGGCTTTGCCAGGTAATACGGGCCTGTACGGGTTCTTTAGTTTCGGCATTCAGCACCCGGCCCGAGGCCACCACAACGGGCGGCTCATTTTGGGCAGGCAGGTAAACCGAAAGCAGCCATAAACAAAGCGTAGCTAACTTGGTCATGGCGTAATGATTTTAAATTCAACTCTGCGGTTTTGCCTGCGTGTTTCCCGGTTGGTGTTGGGAACAGCAGGCCGGCTTTCGCCAAAGAATTTTACTTCAATGCGCGAATTGGCTATTCCTTTTTGCACCAGGTATTTCTGTACGGCACGTGCCCGGCGTTCGGAAAGGCCCATGTTATACTCCTCTGTTCCGATATCGCAGGTGTGTCCGTCTATTTCCACCTCCATATCCGGACGTTCGTTCATTAATTTCACCAGGCGATCCAGCTCGGGAAACGATTCGGGCCGCAGGGTAGCGCGGTCAAAATCAAAGAAAATATTATTCAGGGTAATGGTGGCATTTTCATCAATGCGGGCTACCCGTATTGGCTCCAGGTTAAAATCTCTGTGTTCAATTATCTGGTCGTTGGTTATGTTTCGCAGGTCAAGGTTCTGGTTTTCGGATATGTGGTCTTTGGCCTCGGCCCGTATGCCATACATGTGGCCTGCAGGAAGTTTTATTTCGTACTCACCGGTTGCGGGGTCAGACTGGGTAATGCCCATTTCTGCTCCATCGGGCAGGCGTTCGTAAATAATTTTTGCGCCAATGGGTTTGCCGGTTGTGGCATCTACCAGCTTGCCTTTTACCGTTACCCAGGGTTCGGGGCTTTTGTAAATAGGAAGTTTAACCCTGAAAATATCCAGGTTCGTTTCGGTTACTCCGCGTGAATAATAGGCATACTCGCTTTCGGCCGGGATGTTGAAGAATACATCTTCCAGCGGTGAGTTTATCTCCGGGCCCAGATTTTCGGGTTCTGACCAGTTGGTCCATGTATCATCCAGCCTGCGCGACACATAAATGTCGGAACCTCCGTATCCGCTGAAACCGTCTGACGAAAAGTAAAGGGTTTTGTCATCGGCTGCGAGAAAAGGAGCCGACTCAGTGCCTGCGGTGTTAATCACGCTGCCCAGGTTAAGGGGTTCGGTCCACGTGCTGTCTTCTTTCATGAATGAAACATACAGGTCGCGGTCGCCATTGGAGTCTTCGCGCTCTACCGACATGATGAGGGTTTTGCGGTTGTTGGCCAGAAAGTAGTTGGCTTTTTCATTAAAGTTGTAATCGTTGGTTATGTTAAGCGGTACGGGCCTTGTCCAGCTTCCGCCTACATTGGTGCTTATTGAAACGCCGGCCAGCATTTTGCCATTGGGCATGTATTTGTTGCCCAGCAGCATTACGGCCGATTTCCCATCGGGTGTAACCGAGGTTATGGTGTTAATGAAATTGGGATACTCGTTGTTGAATTCGGGTCCCATGTTTTTGGCCAGCTGCCATTTTCCATCGGGGCCCAGCTCGGAGTACCAAATGTCTTCCTTGTCGTTTACGCCTCCAGTATTTTGCGGATGATTTCTCCGGCTGAAATACAGGGTCTTGCCATCGGGCGATAACAGTGGGTTTACTTCAGAGTATTGGCTATTCACATTTTCGTCCAGTTGTTCCACCACTATGCCACTGGCAAGCAATGCCGGCTGCGGAACAAAGGCTATTACGGGATAATCGGAGTCGGCAATGGCAACGGCGTCAATGCCATAGTATCCGGGCACGGCAGCCCCGTCAAACTCCAGTTTTACAGCAGTTACCTTGTAGGGTGTGCGCTCAACAAAAAGGTTTAGCATGCGGCCTTTTAAGGGTATGGCCTGGGGGTTTAGTGTATGTACCTGATACTCCCGTCCGCTTTCATCATACAGGTATACTTTAAATAACGCGCTGGGATTATGCGATTCGGCAACGGCTATCTGCCTGATCTGCATGGGTGTTTCAAAGCCGACTTTTATAAATTCTTTGCGATCGGGCCGGTCAGGAGCCCAGGCATTGGGGTTTTGTCCGCCCGCCGGAAGCACATTGGGCTTACCCAGAACCTGCTGGGCAGAGTACTGAACAGGCGTTAGCTCGCTCGAAAATTCCAGCACTTTAGAGGCCCATTGTACTACCTGGGCCTGAGCAACGGCAGCAAATATACATGCGTTGAAAACAAGTAAAATCCGGTACATGAACAATGTGAAGGGTTGTTTGACGGGTAAACATACTTAAAATTCAAAAAACCCTGAAGCAGCCGGCAGTACAAAAAATTTTCCGGGCTTTACTCATCTACCGAATGGCGGTTGAACAGCAGGAAACCCACATGCAGCAAAATGCCCAGCCGGTTGGCTGAATCGTCATAATAGTTAACACTTAAACTTACCGGCCCAAGTGGCGAATGGTACACCGGGCCGGCCGAGGCGGCAAAGAACATCGCATCGTTTTCCTGCCTGAGAATAACCTCCTGAGCCGGGCCCTGGTTAAGAGTTTCCCAGGGTTTGAATAAAGTGCCGGTAAGACGAAAATCAAGCACATTGGGTCGGATGATGAATATCTGGCGAAGACCGGCAGCGGCATAACTAAACGCCCTGAAGTTGTTGAGCACCAGGGTGCGGCTATCCTGAAAAGGAAGAAATGCCGGGGCATTGACCAGTGTGCCGGTAAAGTTGCGAAAGGCCGGCTGACCAGACAGCACGGCTTCGGCAAAGTAGCCCAGGCGGTACCTGCCTTTGTTAACATACTGTTCGGCCGAAAACTTTAATCTTAACCATTGTAAATGGCGGTTAGGCACATTTTGGAGGGATGGATCGGCCGTGCTTCCGGCTATATACTTTTCCTGAACAGTAAACCAGGAAAGGCACAGCTCAAACGCACGGCCGGAAGAAGGATATTGTTTTCTGTCGAGCGTGCTGGATGTAATGGCTGCATCTGTGCGCCATCCGGTAAGATGAAGTTCATCCAGCGTATCGAGGCTGGTAAATGCTTTTCGGTTGGAATACCGGTCGATGTTTGAAAAGGCAGTGGTTTTCAGAATGGTTTTGAATCTGTTTCCTGCCGGCCAGCCCATGCTTACTGAAAACCTCCGGTCGAGCCTGCGAAGTACGATGGGATTGGTTTTTTTCAACAAATCGGTACTTTCCAGGTAATCGAAGGTTTGGTGTACAATTTCGGGCTGTACATAAAACCGGCCGAACTGGGTAAAATCAATCCGGGCATTTGCCAGCAGCGATTGGTAGAAACTGCCGGTTTGGAAGGCCGCATATACATGAGTTAGCGTACGGCTAAAGTAATAATAGTTAAGGCCGAGATAAATATTGCTGATGTTGCGGGAAGCGGCAACACCACCGAACGATATGTTGAAGTTACGCTGCGGCCGGCGGGTTAGGTGAAGATGAAAGGCTGTGTCGGCCGGGTTGAAAACCAACGAAGGATACACGTTGGCAAAAAACGGTTCGGTTACCAGTTTAAAATAACCGCTTTTCATTTCCTGCAGGGTGCGGTAGCCTTTGCCAGGTATATCGTTAAAAATTCTTTTAATATAACGCTGCTGCCGCGGGTTGAAACCCGAAAACACCAAATGCCCTGCCCTTTCGGTACGGTATTTTTCCAGGAATGCCCTGCGCCTGGCGTTTACTTCGGCTTTTGTGCGTCTTTCGGTAATACAGGCCTTGATGGCGGGCATGAGGCGTAAAGCTGCGTTGTAGCCACTGTCTATCAGGGCCCTGGCCTTTTCGAAGTCAAAACCGTTGTAGTTTCTTATGTCGGGCTCAATATAAAGGCCGTTTTCGGCCAGTTCTTCCGGGTCGGCATTGTCCAGCAGCATGTACAGCAAAAACCGGCCAATAAGCTGGTCGTCTCTGCCATAGGGATATTCTTTAAAAACTTTGGAAGAGACATTGCTGCCCAGCACCACACCGGGGTTAAATTCTTTTCGGGCCACATCAACCGGAAAGTTATTGTAAATGCCTCCGTCAAACAGATACCGGTTATTTACTTTAATGGGAGAATAAAAAAGCGGAACTGTCTGGGTAGCGCGCAGCGCATCGCTTACCAGCCCTGATTTGAGTATTACCTGTCTTTGGGTAAATACATCGGCCGCAACCACGCGTAAAGGAACAAACAGGCTGTCGAAATTATTGCGTGCAATGGCCGAGGCGCGGGCAAGTTTTTCGGTTAGCATGTAGTTGAGCGACACATCGCTGGCCAGTGCAGAATTAAACTGGAATGAGCGGGTAGAGTCGAGCGAGAGGTTTAAGGTTACAAATCCCGGTATGTTGTCCTGATGGTAGTAATGATAGTTGTGCCCCTGTTCGGGCAGGCCGCGTATCCACCTGAGGAAGTCGGGCGAAAGCACAAGGGCTTCCATTTCTTCGGGCGAATAGCCGGCCGCATAAAATCCGGCTACAATTCCACCCATGGAAGTTCCGGCTACGAAATCAATGGGTATGCTGTGTTCTTCCAGCGCTTTTATAACGCCAATGTGGGCCAGGCCTTTGGCCGCGCCCCCGCTTAACACCAGCGCCACACCTTGTGCACATGCCCAACGGGTAAGACTAAGAACCCCCAAAAGAACAAGTGCATAACGATTCATAGCTTTTTTCTATACGCAAACCACCTCGCAAAAGTGTTGCCAGTCAGACAATTTTTTCAAACTCTCAGGGGACGGAAGCGTAAAAAAACATTTCGGCCGTTGGTATGGCGTTAAGCCGCTTTATGGTTTCTTCCTTTAGCCGGTTAAACGTTTCCCGGTACTCTTCCTTTACCGGCCGGGACGAAGGTAGCTCAACTTTCAGGGCATCTACCTGCACACCGTTTTTCCAGAAGCGATAGCACAGGTGTGGACCGGTAGCCAGGCCTGTGCTGCCAACGTTGCCTATCCATTGCCCCTGTTTTACCGATGCTCCTCTTTTTATTCCCGGTGCTATGCGCGACAGGTGAAGGTATTGTGTAATATAGGTGCTGTTGTGTTTAATTTTAACATAATTTCCGTTGCTGGCCGTATAGCCGGCTTCGAGTATCACCCCATCGCCTGCCGAACGCACGGGCGTTCCGGCAGGTGCGGCAAAGTCGGTGCCAAGGTGCGGCCGGTTCACTTTCAGTATGGGATGAAAACGCCTCATGGAGTATCGCGAGCTGATGCGGGTAAATTCTATGGGGTACTTCAGCAGGGCCTTTCGCAGGCTGTTGCCCTTTTCATCAAAATATTCGAGGCCTTCGCCTTGGTCGAATGGTATGGCATATATCGTTTTTTCTCCGCTTTTAAAACAAATGCCTTTAATGGTTCCCACGCCAATGCTTTGACCCTCAACCATGCGGTCTTCGTAAATTATTTTTATTTCATCGCCACGGTTAAGTCGCTGAAAGTCCACCTGCCAGGCCAGAATATCTACCACCTTGTTGGTTAGCTCGTAGGTAATACCCATTTGAGCTATGGTTTGAAACAGCGAGCTCTGTATTATGCCGCTTATTTCGCGTTCGGCAACTATCACTTCGCGTCTGCAGGTTTCAACTGTTAGTGTTTTATCGAGATTAAAGACAATATAATCCACCGCGTTGGGCTCGTAAATCAGTGCCCTGGGTGTGCGAAGGGAGTCTTTCCGGCATATAAGTGTAATTTTACGGTTTGGTGTTATTTTACGAACATCGAAGATTTCGCGCGGAAGCGCAGCTGCCTGCTGTATGAAGTAATCGGGAACATGGTACTGTTTGAATATATCGGTAAGGAACTGGTTGCGCTTTATCCGGTCTTCAATAATCACATGCCCGTCAACAGGCAGGCCAAACAAGGTATTGGGTTGGGGAGGAAGCGAGACAGTAAACGAAAACGGCATGTGCGTGTTATTACCGGGTGTACGCGAAACCGAACTTAACTGCGTTACAGCAATGGCCGGAAAGAGCGTATAGAGAACAAACTTCTTCATATAGCACGGGCCACAGGGGCAAAAAAAATACCAGCAAAAAATAACAGGTAAAAATAGCAAAATCAGTTAAATGGTCAGGGATACAACTCCCTGTATTTGCGTTTGCCCTGTTCCAGGAACTCCACAAATTTATCCACGCTGCGGTCGTAACCGTAGGGCCATGCCAGTACCCGCTCGTCTTTGCCAACCAGCACATAAAAAGGCTGGGCGTTGTTGTTTAGCCGGGTTATCTGGAGGTCGGCATTTTTCTTTCCTAATGTTTTTTTCACTTTCCCGTCGTATGAAGAAACAACCCATTCACTCTCCGGCAGGGGTGTTTTATCGTCTACGTACAGCGCGGCAATTACAAAGTCGTTCTTCAGGCGTTCCAGTACGGCTGGGTGGCTCCAGACCACGGCCTCCATTTCGCGGCAGTTGGTGCACCCGTGTCCGGTAAAGTCAATAAAGAGGGGTTTGTTTTGCCGGCGGGCGCAGGCTAATGCCTGTTCATAATCAAAGTATCCTTGCAGGCCGTGCGGCAGGTGAAGGAAGTCGGCATAGCGGGGTTCTTCGCAAAGGGTGTTGGCGCGTGTGGCGCGCGTCATGGCTACCAGGTCGAAATCGTGGGTGTGCTGGGGTGGCAGGTAACCCGCCAGGGCTTTGAGCGGCGCTCCCCACAAGCCGGGTATAAGGTACACCACAAACGAGAACACGGCTACGGCCAGCAGCAGCCGGGGTACCGAAATCTTTTCCAGCTTACTATCGTGCGGCAACTGTATTTTGCCCAGCAGGTAAAAACCCAGCAAAGAAAAAATCACAATCCATAACACAATATTTACGTCTCTGTCGAGCAAACCCCAGTGATAGGCCTGGTCGGCTATGCTGAGAAACTTAAGCGCCAGGGCCAGTTCCAGAAAGCCAAGCGTTACCTTAACGGCATTCAGCCAGCCACCAGATTTGGGCAGCCCCTTCATCCATTCGGGAAAAACAGCAAACAAGGTAAACGGAATAGCAAAAGCCAGTGAGTAAGACAGCATGGCCAGAATAGGCTTTATGATTTGCCCTCCGGCTGCCAGCACCACCACATTCCCCACAATAGGTATGGTGCACGAAAAAGAAACGAGCACAAGTGTGGCGGCCATAAAAAATATGCCAGTAAGGCCTCCTTTTTCGGCCTGCCGGTCGGCTTTATTTACAAGTTGATGGGGAGCTGTGATTTCGAACAAACCCAGAAAAGAAAGGGCAAACACGATGAATATAATAAACACGAGCAGGTTGGGCGCCCAGTGGGTAGCCAGCGCATTAAGTCCCTCGGCACCCAGTAAAACGGCAAACAAAGTGCCGGCCAGGGTATAAATAACCACTATTGAAATGCCAAATATTACAGCATTGCGTATGCCCTGCCTGCGTGTCTGGTTGTCGCGCAGAAAGAAGGTAACCGTCATGGGCACCATGGGAAAAACACAAGGGGTTATAAGCGACACCAGGCCCAGAACAAAAGCAAACACCAGGTAACCCAAAAATGATTCATTGGCGAGTTCGTTCTTTCCATCCAGAATGGTTACATCCAGAACAGGCCCCTGTACCGGCCCCGGATCGGCTGTTGCCACGGGCTGAGCGGTCTGTGCAACTGCAGAGTCTGTTTGTCTGGCTGACTTGCCGAAAGGTTCAGGTTTGGCAGTACCCTGCAGGCTGCCGGTAACCGTCAGGCCGGTAATTTCAAAGTCTTCTTCAAAAGGAATACAACGGCCATCCACTTCCGTACAGGTTTGCCCCTCAATTACTCCTTTAATTACCGGTTTAGCCGAGAGTACGCGGATGCGCTGGCGGAACTCGCCCCTGTCTTTGAATATTTTTACATCGCATCCAAAAATTTCATCATGCTTGTTAAGCGGATTAACCGCCGTGAGTTCGCCCACAGTTTGAAATGACGGGTGCTTTTCGAACGTTACCGTGGTTAACATTGGCCCGCATTCGGGGTCGAAATTGTTGGCATAAACGTACCAGTTTTTATCGGTGGTTACGGTAAAAATCAGCTCCAGCTCATCACCGGCTTTGACCGAAGTGGCCGAGGGCGCACAGCTCCATTTGGCCGGCTTTAAAATCTGAGCAGTAGCCGGCACCTGAAGCAGGCTAAGGAGGACAAACGCCAAATGCAGCATTTTCATGATTGAACAGAAAAGGTAACGGTGTGCTAACACAACCTGATAAAAATTAGTTTAGGATTTCAGTTTCCGGCGGCAAAATGCCGGTAAAAGGCCACAATAGTTTCGGTACCGCGAAAAAAGTTGATGAGTCCGTAATGTTCATTGGGCGAATGTATGGCATCGGAGTCGAGGCCAAAGCCCATGAGCACGGTATCGAGCCCGAGCTCCTTTTTAAACAGCGCAACAATGGGTATGCTGCCACCGTCGCGTGTGGGTATGGGCGTTTTGCCCCATACTTCTTCGAATGCGCGGCTGGCTGCCCGGAATGCCTTCGAGTCGGTGGGCGTTACCACAGGTTCGCCTCCGTGCAGGGGTGTAACTTTTACCTTAACCGAAGCCGGGGCCAGCGACAGAAAGTGTTTGGTAAACAGGCTGGTTATTTCGTTGGGGTCCTGATGGGGCACCAGCCGCATGGAAATTTTGGCGTTCGCTTTCGATGGTAACACTGTTTTTGCTCCTTCACCGGTATAGCCTCCCCAGATGCCGTTAACATCCAGCGTAGGGCGAATACCGGTGCGCTCCAGGGTGGTATAGCCTTTTTCACCGTGCACATCGGCAAGGCCAAGTTCCTGCTTATATTGGTCCAGGTTAAAAGGCGCAAGGTTCAGTGCCCGGCGTTCTTCATCGGTAAGCATGGCCACCTTATTGTAAAAGCCCGGAATGGCAACCCGGCCGTCATCATCATGCAGAGCGGCAATCATTTTTGCCAGTACATTGATTGGGTTGGCCACGGCCCCGCCATATACACCCGAGTGAAGATCGCGGTTGGGGCCGGTTACTTCTACTTCCACATAACTAAGGCCGCGCAGACCAACGGTAATGGAGGGGGTATCCAGCGAGATAAGGGCCGTATCGGATATGAGGATGACATCGGCTTTAAGGCGATTACGATTTTGCTTTACAAATTCGGCCAGGTGGGCCGAACCCACTTCTTCTTCGCCCTCTACCATAAACTTAATGTTGCAGGGCAGGGCATTGAGCCGGTTCATGATTTCAAGAGCCTTGACATGCATGTACACCTGACCTTTGTCATCGCAGGCTCCGCGGGCAAATATCTTTTCATCGCGTATTACCGGCTCAAACGGGGGGCTGGTCCACAGTTCGAGCGGATCGGGCGGCTGTACATCGTAATGCCCATACACCAAAACGGTAGGGAGTGCGGGATCAATGATTTTTTCTGCGTACACCACCGGATGTCCGGGGGTTTCAATTAATTCGGTTTTCTCGGCCCCGGCTTCGGCAAGTTTTTCTTTTAAGTAGATGGCCGCGCGGCGTACATCGGATGTGTGGCGGCTGTCGGCCGATACAGAGGGGATGCGCAGCCAGGCTATAAGTTCGTCCAGGAAACGCTGCCGGTGTTGCTCAATATAGGTTTGTACCATTCGATGCGATTTTTAGCTGCCCAAATTAAAGGTATTTGCGCTAATTGCACCTTTGTTCCTGAAATACGGTGGCTGTTTGGTTTAAAAACCATCGCCCTCGTCTTCTTTTTTGGTTTTCTTTCCGGCTGTTCCGGCGCTGAGATTATAGGGTACTTCTATTCCGTAATAGTCGCGGCGGAAGCGGTTGATAAAAGCCAGGGTTTCGTCTTCGGTTGCCGGAATGTACACCATTTCGCCCACCTTTGCTTTGCCCGAATTGGTGCGTTTGGCCACGGTATTGTTAAATTCCTCATTCGATGAGTACATTAACAGGCGGTTGTCTTCATAACTGAAAAAATACCACGATTCAGGTGAGGCTTTAATAAACACATTAAATGCCGATGTACCGTCTTCGGTTTTACGAACCTCCATAAAGCCTTCGAATGCACCGTTAATGTCATTCCGGCCAATGTTGCTCAGGCCCAGGGCGCCCTCGCTGTAAAAAGCTTTGTGCTGTGCCGACCACTTGAAATTTACGTTGGCAAAAGTAAGGGCTTTGGCAGTTTCGGGCAGTGTGGCCAGCGAAACATACGCCTGGGTGCTGCGCTTTTCATATTCTCTTACTGCGCGTTCGCCAATTATGTCGGCCAGTTTGTATAACAAATCGGTGCGGTCGCCCAGGCCTTCTTCTACGTTTTCGTTTTTCACCACGTTCATTAAATCAATAGCCATAAGCTGAAATGCCGCCGGCAGGGCCGTGGTATTTACAACAACCAGTGCGTTAAATTGAATGTCGTTGGTTTTAATATTTCCCTGGCCTATGGCCGTAGCGGCAACGTTAAAATCTTTTGTGCCGTAGAACAAGTTAACGGGACCTTCAAAACGAACCACCTGGGTTTCATCGTTATAGGCAAAGACCTTTCCGCTAAGCTTGTTTCCTGCAGCCTTTTCGCGGTCTTCAATGCGGTATTCTTTGCTTTCCACATCGTAATACAGGGTTCCGCTGGGCACAAAAAAGTCTTCATCCTGTTCGTTTTTGTCGTTCAGAAAAGAAATGTAAAGGTTATTATCCAGGGCCGAAAGGTGGAGACCGGCATCTACTTTTCTTCCGTCTTCGGTAAGGGCGTTGTCAAAGTCAATCAGCACTTCTGTTTCTTCGCCTGTTTGTTCGTATCTGATCCACGTATTATAATTTTTAATGTTTTTAATATCCAGTTTAACGGCACCCGTTAACTGCAGGGCTGGCCGCGTGGCATACATGGTCATATCGCCTTTGTAAAACATACCGGCTCCGAGCACCAGTTTATTCTGTTCGGTAACCGAGCCGGTGGCCACGGTCTGCAGGGTTGCGGTCGACTCTTTGCGCGTTAAGCGCCTGGACGAGGCCGGAGGTGTTACGGGCTCCAGGCGGAAGTCGGTCATTTTAATAGCGAAGGTGTCTTTCAGAAAATTAACATACTGATAAGTGGCGTGCCCGCGAAATTCTTTTCGTGAAATGATATCCACCACGCCATCGGTAAGACGGTGGTAGCCGTTAAGGGTGTCAATAACAATGGTAGTGTTTTTAAGGGTGCCGATGCGGGCATTTTCAAGAATAAGCACCTCGTTGTTTTCGGGTGTTATTTTGGCATCGGCAACTATAATGTAGGGAATGCCGCTAACTTTTAGCTGCTGGGTTTTGAGGTCGTATTCTGCGCGTTCGGCATTAAAGCTAAGCGAGTCAAGGTCTTTGCGGGTAGTATAAAAATAGGAGTTTTCCAGTGGCACATCAGGGCTTTTGGTCATGATGATTTTTTCTGAGCTAAGGTCCCACCGGGCATTGGGTATGGAGGTTTTGAATTGCGCATAGGGGAAGTTAATGGCCGCCACGCCTTCGGTTTCGGGGCTTATATCGGCATAGTTCTGTGCCAGATTAAAGCGCAGGCGCACATCGGTTCCGTCAATAAGGGGTTTTTGCGGATCGGCCGATTTGGCGCGGAAGCGGGCATGGCGTGCACTGAAGTCGAATGCCGAGAAGGTCATCTCGCGCGACAGCACTTCCGAGCCGCGCGTTTCGAGCTTGCCTGCACCCGCTACTCCGTTTTTGGAAACGATCAGCATACCGTTAATAGTGGCGGTCGAATCGTACAGGTTGAAGGGTACCGACAGGTTGCGGAACCGCATCTGGTCGCGTTTAGGATACCACTTCATCTGGTAGTCGGGCAGCGAAGCCTGCGGAAAGTGCACGGGGCCGAATTGTTTTTGTTCAATATATGCGCGGGAGCCGCGGGCCGTTACGCTGTCGGGATAAAACACAAAGTCGGGCGAGTTTACGGTTGCTGCCAGGTAGTTAATGGTTCCGGCCGATCGTATGCCGCGGTTGTCGAGCCGGATTATGCCCCTTAGCTTTCCATCGCCCTTATACAGCTGATATCCCTGCGGGGGAACGGTATGCTCAAAACCCAGCGACTTATCGGGCATGGTGTGCAGCTTTTCCTTGAAAGAAGGGAACATGCCGCTGGTAACAAAAGTACCTTCAAAGTTCAGGGCTGCAGGGTCGGCATCGTTCAGGCTGTCGAGCTTAAACGGTGGTACGACAAAAAATACCGAACGATCGTACACACCGTTGAGCACTTCAGGCCGGTCGAAATAGATTACGCCCCCGGTGGTGGCATCGAGACGCGGATAGTTTGGAATGGCAAGCTTACCCGATTTATTGTCGGGCCGGTTGATGTAAAGCGTGCCGGATGATTTGGCCACATTGCCCAGTCCTCCTGCTGCCGCAGCGGCCGAATCGGCACTTACCATGGCGTTATTGATTTTGCGACGCACCAGCTGCCCGCGTGCATTGCGCTCGTACGAATAAAAGTTAATGCTGTCTATTTTATTCATGCTAATAAAAAAGCTGTCGTACTTGAGCGTAAATTCCTTGCCGGTAATTTCGAAGTTTCCGGCAGTAATGGTACCGTTAAACTTTATGTCGCGGTTTTGCAAAACGGTTATCACGCTGCTGTCGGGCCGGATTACCACATTCAGCGAATCGCTGAGGTTAAACTCTTCTACGCCTCTAACCACCATGTTGCGCTTTTTAAAGTTAATGGTGGCGTTGGGATAAACCGGCTTTTTCAAATCGGTAAGGGCATACGAGTCGATAACCGAATGAATTTTCATGTTGTCGTAGTCGGTTTCACCCATGAAGGCGCGATACAGGTTGATAGCCTTTTCTTTTACCAGGGCCAGGTCTTTTTCGGGCCGGTAGTCTATCATGCCTTTTGCCGCCAGAAACTGCAGGGCCCTTTGCAGGTCGCGCACATCCAGGCCGGTAAAGTTGGCCAGGTCGCCACTGTGCAACTGGCGCGTGTTGTTGGCCAGGCAGTAGCGGGCTACTACAACCAGCGGATGGAATGAAAATCCAACACCCTGCAGTTGCCTGAAATCTTCGGGGTCGTAGTAGTTAACCGATTCCAGCACCATAGGCACACTGGAACGTCCCCCGGTAATATCAACGTTCAGGCTATCGGCCCACAGGTTCCATTTAAGGCGGTCGGCCGAAAACTCCATGCCAAAAAACGATGCCGCATAGGGGGTGTAGCGCATGGGGCCCTTTTCTGCCGTTAGTGTTAGCAGGTTGGTGTTCCAGTTGTAACGCAGGTGTACCGACCGGTGGCTTATGGAGTCGTTATCCTGGAAAATGGTAATGATGGTGCCCGGAGCAGTAACGGTTGAATCGGTAAATTCGAAATCCCGGGAACGTGCCCTGAATTTTAAGGTTCCCAGGCTGTCGGTAACTTCAAGTGTGGAATAATCGCGGTTTACGTTGGTGCTTTTGATTTTATTACCGATTAAAGAAAAGCCCCCGCGATACCGCACGCGTTCGTTTCCGAAACCGGTAATGGCAATATTGTTTTCGTACGAGGTAAAGCGCGGCCAGGCAGAAGGAACCGAGTCTTTGCGCGGTTGCGACCGGAACTCAAACCTGCCATATATAAAACCCGGCGTACGGCCGGCATAGTTGAATTTTACCAGGTCGGCAGCCAGTTCGGGTCGCTTTGCCGAAAAGCTGTATGCCAGCAAATTGCAATGCACTTCATCGGCAGGCAGCAGGGCGGGCGTCCAGTTAAAGGTGCCCTCTTCACCCGAAAATATTCTGTCAATTAGGGAGTAGTCGCCTTTGGTGTTGGTCAGAAATACCGAATCGGAAGGCGTTACGAAGTTAAAGGTTACCCGACTGAAACGGATGGCCGGCCCTTCGATGAGTGGAGGCGGTGGAGGCGTCATCCAGTAGGGCGGCAGTTCTTTGGGCAGGGTATCAACCGGTTCTTCGGGCCAGTTGTTCCAGTCGTTAAAATCAGTGGTTGTGGTGTCGGGCGGAGGGGGTATGAACTCAATGTATTCAAACCGGTAGGTATCATCGCGCGCATACAGCCGAAAAGACTTATCGTATTGCAGGGCATGGTGGCGGAAAAAAGTTAAAGCCTGCTGAAATACGGTAAGGGCCTTGTCTGGTTTAAGGTTATCAACAACTTTCTGCGTCATCTCCAGGTATTGGTTCAGGCCTGCTGCACTGATGTTTTCGGTAAGAACGGCCTCGGCAATGCTGCCCAGAAAAGCGGTGAGGTGGGGGTTCATGCGGTAACCTTTGCGCTTCATCCGGTACACCTGGTTGCGGACGGAGAGCTGTTGCTCCAGATCCAGTTGGCTCCAGGCCTGTTTAAGGTTTTCGGCTACTGTTATGGCGCTACTGTTGCGCGTTTTAGCCCATGCCGCCTGGATGCTGTCAGGAAAAGAGGTAACATCCTGTCCCAGCAGGGGAACACTGAGGCATAAGCAAAAGCCGTATCGGATTACAAATGCAGGCACTTTCCTGATAAACACCTCAAATTGGCAAATATTGTACGCATACCAAAACGGGCATTATGGTTTTACCAGTAACATGGCTGCCCAGTTCTCTCGTTCATCGGTATATTCGGTTACCAGGCCGCATCTGGCTGCTGCTGCTGTAAGGTCGGCCACATCGGTTGTCCAGAAGCCGCTTAGCAGCAGGCGGCCGCCCGAAACCAGATGGCGCGCATAAAGCGGCATCTCTTCGAGCAGCACATTTTTGTTGATGTTGGACAGCACCAGGCTGAAGGGCGCCTCAAAGGTAAGGGTTTGAACGGTCCCTTTGCGTATGCGGATGTTGCGGCAGTGGTTTATGATGATGTTTTCGGAACTGTTTTCCAGGCTCCATTCGTCTGTATCGAAAGCATCAACAAAAGCGGCACCACGTTTTTCCGCCATAATGGCCAATATACCCGTTCCTGTTCCGGCGTCCATAACCCGCATGTTGGTGTGGTTTATGCGAAGCTGGTTTTTAATCATAAGCCATGTAGTGGCATGGTGCCCCGTTCCGAACGACATACGGGGTGTTATAATAATTTCGTAAGGATAAAGCTTATCCGGTTTATGAAAGTGGGCTCTTACCATGCACTGGTCGTCTATCACTACCGGCCGGTAGTTTTTTTCCCATTGTTCATTCCAGTTTTCTTTTTTAACCCGATCGAAACAGAATGCGGCCGAGGCAGGAGCAGCATATTTATCCAGAATGGCATTGAGCCTGGCGTTATCGGCTTTACCTTCTTCGGCATAGGCTTCAAAGCCCTGTTCGGTTTCCATAAAGGTATCGAATCCGGCTTCGGCTGTTTCGGCCATCAATATTTCCGACCAGTCCGGTGAGCAGATTACCTTTAACCGGATATAATACATAGGGGCAATCAGTTTCCGGCAGCGCGCACTATTTGTAAAAACTCAGCGGCTTTAAGCGAAGCTCCCCCCACCAGTCCGCCATCCACATCGGCACAGGCAAACAGGGAGTTGGCATTTGCAGCGTTTACGCTGCCACCATACAGTATGCGCACCTGTTCTGCCACCTGGTTGCCATATTTATCTGCAAGCTGCCGGCGGATAAAGGCGTGCATTTCCTGCGCCTGCGCTGGCGTGGCAGTTTTGCCGGTGCCAATAGCCCACACCGGCTCGTAGGCAATAACCACCTTTGTAATTGCTTCGGGCGGAAGGTGAAACAGGCCCTCCTCCAGTTGCATCTTTACCAGGTCAAAATGCCTGTTATCTTCGCGCACCACCAGGGGTTCGCCACAGCAAAACACGGGCAACAACTGGCTGGCCAGCGCGGCATCTGTTTTCTGCGCCAGCAAAGCACCTTCTTCACCGAAATATTGCCTGCGCTCGCTGTGGCCTATAATAACATAGGTTACTCCTGCCGACTTCAGCATGGGCGCTGACACCTCACCAGTGTAGGCGCCCCAGGGGTGCTCACTGCAATTCTGCGCACCAAGCTTAACCGGTGTTGTTTTAATTTTTTCGGCCACGGACATGAGGTAAGGAAAAGGGGGCATGATGGCAACCTCCACCCCCGCCGGAAAGGGTCGCAGTCCGTTTAGCAGTTCATCGGTTAGCTGCAGCGCCTCTGCGGCTGTTTTATTCATTTTCCAGTTTCCGGCAACAAGCTTTGTACGCATTGAACAGGGTTTTATTGTTGGCAGATATTACATTCTGATCGCTTAATTATTTTACGGGCCGGTAACCCGACTCTTTGAAGAGCTTTTCGGCATTGCGCATTTGCATGAGTTCGGGCAGGGTGGTTTCGGGATGGCGGTTCATATAGCTTTTCACAATTTGCCATCCAACCCATTGCCCGATGCGGCCCGGGCACCGGTTGCTAATTTCGGTGGTTTTCGGGCGTGGGTCCAGGTACTTTTGCTTTACCAGGTGGCTGGTGGAATATAACACCTCATCTTCAACAAAACGGTACCATATAAGATGCTCGTTTTCGATCGAGCCCTCCATTTCATCGGCCGTATAACCCAGAAAAACACTGTCGGGCACACAGGGCATCATGCGCCTGGCAAAGTAGTAAGCCTTGCCAAACGCAATCATATCGGCCAACGCGGTTTTATCGTTCATGTTATTAAAATTATATTTTTCGCTTATGCCGGTAAGCAGCATAACAGAAGGGGCTACGGTTTCGGGTGTATAAAGCCTTAACATATAGTTATAAACATTAGGCCGGTAGCGGGCTCCGGGGCCCAGGTAGTAATCCAGACCTATGTATATCACCGAATCGGTTACAAACATATCGGTTTCCAGACCGCTTATTAACGTAACAATTGCGGGGATACGCACCTCAGGGTAATAATATTTCAGATTACCAAATGCCTGCTCAAAAGACCCGCGCAGAGCCTGTTCATTGCCAAATACCCGGCGTACTTCCATAAGCAGCGTATCGATAGAAGGATGAGTGAAGCGGGTGTACAGCTCATTAATAAATGCTGAGTCATCGGGATAGTAGGGGCGCTGAAAAAAATAATCGCGCAGCGCCGGATGGCCGTTAAAAAGACTTACCAGCTGCGCTTTGGATGTTATATGCGCCAGCGAATCGCTGAGCGAAAGCCATGAAATTTCTACAGGCTCTTTTGTGTCCGGAATAAATTCACATTCCTTATCGCTTCGGCCACAGGAAGCCAGCAGCCCTGCAAGCACAGCAAAACCTAAAAAATATCTTATTACCATAGAGCGGTTTCAAACCAGGGCGTAAATATACCCTATTCCGTTTTAGCAGGCATGCAGTACGTATCCGTCTGATTTTATAAATTTCCTGATCAAAGCATGACCGATAGCCTGCCCATTCAATGGTTTCTTAACCGGGAACAACACCAGCCCGACGCCTTGTTTTTGCGACAGCCCATAAACCGTAAATGGAAAACCTGGACTTACCGCCAGGCCGGTAAAGAAATACGATGTGTGGCTGCCGCTCTTGCCGAACTTCCCCTGCGTTCGAATGTAGCCATTCTCTCCAAAAACTGCGCACATTGGATTATGGCCGACCTGGCCATAATGATGGCCGGGCACGTTTCGGTGCCCATCTATCCAACTTTAGGTGATGACGCCATACGGTCCATACTGGAGCACAGCCAAGCTGCCGGCATTATTATCGGCAAGCTTGATAATTACCAAAGCCAGCGGGGAGGTATTCCTGATTCGGTCATGCGCATAAGCATAGCGGCCTACGGCATACAGGAGGGCATATGCTGGGAAAAGCTTACAGCAGAAGGCAAAGCCATTTCGCAGCCAGTGAAGCAACAGTACAACGATCTGATGACGATTATTTACACTTCGGGCACCACGGGCAAGCCCAAAGGAGTAATGCACACAGCCGGTAATTTTGCCGAAGTAATCAGGGAGGTTGATGTGGCCCTGCCGCAATTAAGCGACCAGCCGCGCATGTTTTCCTATCTTCCGCTAAGCCATATAGCCGAACGGGTGGGCATTGAAATGCTAAGCCTTTATAAAGGGGCCATGATTTCGTTTGCCGAGACCATCGACACTTTTGCCGAGGACCTGAAAGATACGCAACCTGCGGTATTTTTTGCCGTGCCCCGCATCTGGAGCAAGATACAGGAAAAAATCCTGAGTCGTATTGAACAGAAAAAACTTAACATCCTGCTTGCCATTCCAGGACTCAACGCGCTTATCCGCAAAAAACTGAAAAAGGAGCTGGGGCTTTCACGTGCCATTTATGTCTGCTCAGGTGCGGCCCCCCTTTCAACCGATATAATGCTGTGGTTTAAACGATTGGGGATAACCATCCATCAGGATTACGGAATGACCGAAGACTGTGTGCTGTCGCACTTTAACCTGATAGGCCGGAACAAGTGGGGAAGTGTGGGCCGGCCCCTTCCCGGGGCCGAAACCCGTATTTCGGACGAAGGCGAAGTGCGCATCCGAAGCAAGGCACTCATGAAAGGTTATTACAAAGAACCGGAGCTAACCGCCCTGGCTTTTGATGAGGCAGGCTTTTTGCGCACCGGAGACATGGGCCGTTATGACGAGGAGGGATACCTGTTTATAACCGGCCGGTTGAAAGACCAGTTTAAAACCGATAAGGGAAAATATATTTCACCCGGTCCCATTGAAATGATGTTGTTACGCCATTCGGATATTGAACAGGTTTGTGTGGTGGGCATGGGTGTGCCCCAGCCCATGGCGCTGGTGGTGCTTTCGGCAGCAGGAAAGGCCAAAAGCAAAGATGAGATTGCTGCCAACCTTGGCGCTGCCATCGCTTCGGTTAACGGGCAACTCGAAGCCTATGAGCAGTTGAAAACCGCTGTTGTTATGCGCGAAGACTGGACCATTGAAAACGGGCTGTTAACCCCTACCCTTAAAGTAAGGCGCAATGAAGTAGAAAAAATTTACCTGCCCCATTATTCAAAATGGTATCACCAGCAGGGCACGGTAGTGTGGGCATAAGCGCCCGCCGTTGCCCGGATGCGGTTTATTTTGCCGCAAATTCTTACACCAACATAGTGTTTACTGTTTACCTGCGGGTGCAGCAGCTTCGCGTTTGTACAGGTTAAACCAGTAATACAGGTATTGCTGTGTGCGCAGGTAGTTTGACGGCTTGCCTGAGGTGCCGTGAAACTCGTCATTAAAACGAATCATTACAGTAGGCACCTTGCGCACCTTAAGCGCCTGGTAATACTCTTCGGTTTGCGAAATGGGCGTGCGCAGGTCGTTTACCCCGCACATCAGCATGGTAGGGGTTTTAACGTTGCCCACATACATTAATGAAGAGCGTTTTAGGTGTTCGCTGGGGTCTTCCCAGGGGTACTTCTGAAAATTGCGGTACCAGCTCACGCCATCGGTAGTACCCACAAACGACAGCCAGTTGGTAACGGGGTAGTTTACGGATGCCGCTGCAAAGCGGTCGGTATGCCCCACTATCCACGAAGTAAGTACGCCTCCCCCGCTTCCGCCGTACACAAACAGGTTCTGCTCATCCACATAACCGCGTTTTATCACTTCATCCACACCTTTCATCAGGTCATCGTAGTCCTTGCCCGGATAGGCGTTTTTAATGGCATTGGCAAAGGCGCTGCCGTAGCCGGTTGAGCCCCTGGGGTTGGTGTACAGCACTACATATCCTTCGGCTGCATGGTGCTGGAAGGTAAAGTTGAAGCCCACATTGTACATGGCGTGTGGTCCGCCATGAATAACCAGTATAAGCGGATATTTTTTTGCCGGGTCGAAGTCGGGTGGTTTTACAATCCATCCCTGTATGCGGTAATCATCAACCGAAGGGTACCATATTTCTTCCACTTCGCCCAGTTTTATGCCGGCCAGCACATCATCGTTAACCCGGGTTAACCGGTTGGGTTTGGGGTTGGCGGCAGTAAAGGTTACGATGTCGCCCGGGTTGTGCGGGTCTGACCACACGCCTGTCATAACACCGGTTTTGCTCAAGCTGCTCAGCGTAAGCATATGCCTGCCCTGGGTAATGGGGCGGTAGTTCGCTTTAAGATTCGCAAAGTAAACATTGCTGCTGCCCTGGTCCTGAATGTTGAAGTAAACACCCGAATTATCGGGCGCCCATATAAGGCCCTGGGGTGTGCGGTCAAGCGTAGCAGTAAGTTCGCGGTGGCCGGTTCCGTCAATATTCATCACGTAAAGCCGGGCATCGCGGTAGGTGTCGTCTGTCCAGTCGTAGCCCACATAGGCCACCGATTTGCCATCGGGCGAAACCTGCGGAGCGTAGTCGGGCCCGCTGCGGGTGGTGAGCTGCCGCACATCACCGCTATTTACATTAACGGCATAGATATCCGATTCGCGATAGGCGTATTCTGCTTCGGGTATGCGCAGACTGCTGAACAGAATTTCTTTTCCGTCGGGGGTCCAGGAGATGCCGCTTGTGCCGTGGTCCCAGTTACCCTGGGTAATCTGCCGGGCCGTACCCCCGCCGGCAGGCACCACAAAAATGTGTACATAGCCTTCTTCCAGGTATCCCACACGGTCTCTGCGGTACACCAGGTTGGTAATAAAGCGCGGCTCTTCCGTCCAGCGGGCGCCTTCCGGCTTGCCAGGGATTTTTACCGGCCAGGGATTTTTGGCCGGCACCAGCATGGTAAAGGCTATGTATTGTCCATCGGGCGACCAGGTAAGGTTGCCGGGGGTGCGGTCAACGCGCGTAATCTGGGTGCTGCCTTCCAGGCCTTTGTATTTCACAAAAATCTGCTGCCCTCTGGGTTCGCCCTGAGCCAGATAGGCAATGCGGGTGCCGTCAGGCGACCAGCGGGGCGAGCTTCCGTTTACAAAAAACCGGTCTTTCGAACCATTGGCGTTCATTATCCACAGGTCGGTGTTGCGCCTGTCGTTTATTTTGTCTATCCAGGTACGTGCATAAACTATTTCGTTTCCGTCGGGCGAAAGCTGCGGGTCAGATACATTTTCCATATCCAGGTAATGTTCCAACCGAAGTTTGCCAGCAGGTTGGGCGCCAGCTGCGGCAATGGTGATTACCAGGGTATACAGTAATGATTTCATAACGGGTTCTTTTTTATTTAAAGAAACAGAAAACCCGGCACAATTTACCGGGTTTTGATGTGAGTGGTTTTTGAGAAAAAACCAACGGCAGGTATTAGGGCTCTTCTGCCTCCGGCTTTTCCATTACCGGCTTATTTAAGTCGTGCCCTGAAAAAATCAACAGTGTGTTTAAAGGCATCGGCCGTGAAGCCGGGATTATGTTTCGGGTTGCTGGGGTTGGCAAAAGCGTGGTCGGCTTCGTAGGCCTTAATGGTAAGCTTTTTGCCGGCGGCTTTCATGTTGGCCTCGAAGCGGTCCATTACCTGCTTGTTTATCCATTGGTCCTGTGTGGGCCAGATGTTCAGCACATCGCAGTTCAGTGCTTTGAGGCGTTCCACGTTTTCTTCGGGCATACCGTAATACATCACGCAGGCCACTGCCTGCTTGCCGGCCAGCAGTGCAGCCTGCAGCGACTGGCCCCCGCCAAAACACCAGCCTATGGTTCCTATACGGGCATTTTTACCAACATAGTTTATGGCGCCCTGCACAATGGCGTTTCCGCGGTCCTGTTTAAACTCGCTCATGTAACGGGCTGCGTCTTCGCGTTTATCGGCTATTTTGCCGTCATACATATCCAGCGCCAGCACGTTTACGTTACCCAGCTCGCGGTATAATTTTTCGGCCTCGCGTTTAATGTGGTCGTTAAGCCCCCACCATTCCTGAAATACAAATATCCAGTTATTGGTTTGGGTGCCGGCCTGCAGGAGATAGCCGCGGGCATCCGGCCCGCCGGGAGTTGAAAAGGTTATCATTTTGCCGATGTCGCTCTGGTGCACATAGGGTGTGGGATTGGGATGGTTGTTTAAAAACTGCCTGTTTGAAGCAAACATGGCAAACTTTTCAGTTGCGGGTGTGTGGCAAAGCCTGTCGGCCTGTGCCATAAGCCTGTCCGATGCGGCAAGAAAGAGGCAAAGGATAGCAAGGTTTTTCATGGTTTTTAGGGTTTTATTAAGCCTGCAGTTGTCCGGAAATAATTCTGTCAAAGGTAATAAAATCGGTATTTACGGGCTCATACCCCTGTTCGCGCATGCGCAGGGCAATTTGCCCGCGGTGATACGAAGCGTGATTTACCGTATGGGCCAGTATATCCAGAATGCGGTTCGCGAAAGGCTGGCCCGAATAGTTGGTGTATTGCAGCACACGGTAAAGTTGCTCATCTGTTACCTGGCTCAGGAAATTTTTCCAGCCATTGGCCCCGCGCTCATGCAGGTGTGCCAGCTCAGCAGGAGTGTACTGGTTCCACAGTTCCACCTCAGGGGCGGGCCAGCCCTGCACGCGGTGAAGCCACAGGAGCTGCGCAGCCAGTATATGGCTGAACAGCGTTAATACCCGGGCATCGTTACACCGCTGCTTTTCAATAGCGTGCAGCACACGCGCGTTTGCCCATGTGTTGTATTCGTACAGCTTAAGCAGATATTCTTTCATGGTGTTTTGTGATTTAAATTTTGCAAAAAAATATGAGTGGAAAAATCAATTAATCCCAGTCCGGTAAAAACGTGTAAGTTGCCCCGAAATCGGGTCATTGAAAAGCACAAGATAAGTTCATGCAACAGGTGTTGCAATAAGTTCCAGAAGTTTGTAACCGAGTGACTGCTACAGGAACCCCGGTGTGCGAATGACCCGTTATACCGGAAGGGAAAAGTAATCTTCCCTGGGTAGCCTCTCCCGAAACTTGCGCGTGATCAACAAGCTCACATGCCAAAACTTGAAAATAGTTTGACAGATGCAAGATTAAAAACCATAATAAAGGTGCTTAAAGCGCTTGACGGAAAAGATAAATTTCAATGTTGAGTTACGTAAGCAAACAGTAAAAATCGATTGGAATTTCTGGTTCAATTCTGTTTTAAACCTCCCCCCGCAAATGCTGCCCGGCAGCAAAAGGCATGTTCCTCCACGCCTGCCACTCCCGCCCGTTGTGCTTTAATAACCACAGGTGGTGTGCCGTAAAATCGCCTTCAAACCTGCGGTGATGAAATGCCTGCCAGGCACCGGAAAAATGGGCTTTCTTCAGGTCGCGAAAGGCCAGCGTAACATGCGGACTGAACGGCCCGTTGCGCCAGGTAGAGCCTGTAAGGTTCAGTTCGGTGCGGCAAAAGGCGCTTAACTGCCGGTGCAACCTTTCCAGTTCCGGCGTTTTTACCACATTTACATAGATTACCCGCGGCGGAAAGCACCCGTAGTTTTGCAGTTTAACATAAACGGAAGGTTGCTGTTTGGCAAAGCGCTGCAGGGCCTGTACAAGTTTATTCTCCTTGGCTTCTTTCCACCTAAATGGCATGTGCAGGGTAATATGGGGCGGTGAGCGGAGGGCGGCCCGGCATCCGTACCGTTCGAGGAAATGTTGCTGGAAAGAAATTACCTGCTGTTGCAGCAAAGGCGGAAGCACTAGGGCAATAAAGTATAGTTGACGGGAAGGTACTGTTTTTAATCTCATATGATATGACTACACCCGTTCTACCTTTAAGCATTAGTGAACAGAACCCGGTAAGTTATACTTTAGCTCATTTACTGTTAAGGCTGAACTATAAGCTGCCTCACCACATTTTGGTTATTTACATTTAAATAGATTATATAGTGGCCTAACTCCAATCCCGAAATTTTTACCATGCCCTCTTCTATATTAACTTCATAGTTAATCGAACCAATATTTACCGTTTTACCGCCGGCCGTAAATAAAGCTTTAATCTGAGGTAGTTGGCCTGATTCCATTGTTTTAATGTAAAAAGCTCCTTGCGAAGGGTTGGGGTAAATCGAGATCTGGGGCTCGGTTACAGTAATATCAATCTGAGCGGATATAACGGGTGAATAATTGTGGCTTCCATCGAAATCGACCTGTCTGAGCCTGTAATAATTGATTACAAACAGGGGTGAATTATCGGTGAAGGTATAATCTACCGGGTGATCGGTAGTGCCCGCACCTTGTAGGGTATCGAGCGGTTCAAACTCAATAGCGTTAGCTGAACGTTCAACCACAAAAAAGTTATTGTTCACTTCCGATGCGGTAGTCCATTCAAGCAAAACTGTATTATTAACTATACGCGACTGAAACTTCACCAATTGAACAGGAAGTGAGCCCTGTATTGCATAAACATAGTCGCAGTCATCATGAGCTGGCGGAGCATCACTGGTCCCTCCGCCGTTCAGGCACCACGCTAACCCTGACCAGTTTGTATTGTTGCCCAAATCAATATTTCCATGAACCAGTAATCCGCCGGAACCACTAACACTATGATTGCTATTCGTGGTGGTAAAGTTATTAGCCACTTCCATAAATCCGTTCAGTATTAATGTGCTGTTTCCCTGCATATGAAAATTATTGAGGTACACCTCTCCTCCGGAGTGTACATTCAGGGTGCTGCCGTCTTGAATTTGCATGTTGATGCCCGTGCCAATGAATGCATTATCTTCCACAATAAGTACTGAATTATTCTGTACAAGCACTTGATTAACATTGGCAATGGAGCCACCGGCCTTAACCGTGGTTACTGTATTTTCGTCCAAACGTAAATTGAAATTTCCGCTAATTTGGCCATTATTACCATTTATGGTAACCACAGCATTCCGCAGGCGAGTGTTGGCAACAAGTGTTACGTGATGGTTAATAACAAAATCGGGGCCGTTGGGGTTATTGCCCGGATTACAGTTGCATGGGGTAGTACCCCCATCCAGCGACCAGACCGTGTTACTGTTCCAGTTGCCTGCGGCTATGGTGGTATAGGTCTGTGCCTGTACAGAAGGCAGTATGCCTACCAGACCAAATAATAAATGCAGAAGAGAGAGTGTCTTCATTTTTTTAACCTTAATTTGCAAATATAAACTTAGTTGCATTTTTATTCCACACTTTATTGTTTTGGTAACCAGTTGAACAGCTATGCAGGCAAAGCAACCAAGAGCTGGCTCATTACAGATGTTTAATAATAAACTCAGTCATCAGGGTATATAGGTGATGCCGCCTCCGTGTACCGCGGATGCCATGGGGATCGTCCGGATAGAAAAACGAGTTAAACTGCTTGCCGGCCCTGATAAGGGCATCCTGCAGGGCCATGGAATTCTGTATGTGCACGTTGTCATCGCCTGTACCGTGAATAAGCAGAAAATGCCCGCTTAGCCGGTGCGCATAGGTTAAGGGCGAGTTATCGTCATACCCCGAGGGGTTATCCTGCGGGCGCTGCATGTAGCGTTCGGTGTAAATATTATCGTAGTAACGCCAGTTAGTGACCGGCGCACCTGCAATACCCAGCTTATAAACTCCGGCACCTTTGGTCATGACCAGCGAGGCCATAAAGCCTCCATAACTCCAGCCGTATATACCCAGCCGGGTACTGTCTACATAAGGCAGCTTGCCAAGGTACCTGGCTCCTGCCAGCAGGTCTTCCAGTTCCAGCCTGCCCATTTGCCTGTAGGTTTGTTTTACAAAGGCTTCGCCGCGGTAGCTGCTTCCGCGGGTGTCGAGGGTAACCACCAGTATGCCCTTTTGTACCAGCAGCTGCGCCCATCCGTCAATTACAAACGCCTGGCGTACACTGGGTGCCCGCGGACCGCTGTACTGAAATACCATAACCGGATATTTTCGTGAAGAATCAAAATCAACGGGCTTCATAATGGTGGCATCAAGCCGGGTTGTTCCATCGGCCGAGGGGTAGGTAAAAAACTCGCGGCTGGCCAGGTTGTACTCTGCCATTTTTTTCTTAAGCTCCTCGTTGCTTTCCAGCACGCGCACCGGTTTATTGCCGCGCATGGCATACAGCGTTACCTGAAGGGGCTGACTGGCGTGGCTGTGGTAGTCCAGGTAATACTCGTAGTCGGGCCCCAGGTTTATGCTGTGTGTTCCGGGCTGTGGGGTGAGTGCGGTTTTGCGCCTGCCGTCCCAGCTTATGCTGTACAGGTTGCGGTTCAGGTGGTTGCCCTCGTTCGAGATGTAGTACAGGGTTTTGGTTTTTTCGTCCACCCCCAGAAACTCAATCACTTCCCAGTTTCCGGAGGTAATCTGCCGCACACGCTGCCCGTAAACGGTGTACAGGTACAGGTGCTTGTAGCCGCTTTCTTCGCTTGAATAAATAAAGTGCTTTCCGTCATTCAGGTAGATAAGTTCATCGCAATAATCAACATCCACATAGCGGGCATTGCGCTCGGTAAGAACAATGGTGCTTTTTCCGGTGGCGACATCAACATGCAGAATATCCAGCTGGTTTTGCAGACGGTTGAGCCTGCGTACCGACAGCGTGCCGGGCCCGGAAGTCCAGGTAACGCGGGGGATGTATATATCGGTCTCCCTGCCCAGGTCGGCTTTAACCCGGGTGTTGGTTGGCAAATCATAAATCCAGATTTCCACCACCGAGTTGTCCTCACCGGCTTTGGGATATTTGTACACATAATTTTCGGGATACAGCGCTCCCATGTTCCATTTTTGAAGGGTGTACTGGCGCACGTTCGATTCATCGAACCGGTAGTAGGCCAGTTTGTGGCTGTCGGGCGACCAGTGGTAGGCCTTTACGAAGCCGAATTCTTCTTCGTACACCCAATCGGTGGTGCCGTTAATGATTGCATTGGGCAGCCCGTCGGTGGTTACCTGCACTTCGCGCCAATCAGAAAGGTTTACATAAAACAGGTTATTGTTTCTTACAAAGGCCACTTTGGTGCCATCGGGCGAGAAGGCGGCATACGACTGCTTTCCGCCATCTGAAAGCCTGTGCAGGGTTTTGGTGGGCAGGTCGTATACAAAATATTCTGCCCTGAACGACCGGCGGTAAATGCTCTCGAAATCGGTAAGCAACAGGATTTTTGTTTCATCGCTGCTTAATTCGTAATCAGTAAAGTTTACCTGGGGCGTAAGGATATCGCCATCCACAAGCGTTTCAACGGCCTGGCCGGTGGCAATGGCATATCGCACAATTTTGTTGCCTTCCCGTGTGGTGTAGTGTTTTCCGTCTTTCATCCAGTTAATGCCATACACCGACCGCTGGGCAAAGGTGTTGCGCAGGGTAAAGTCGTCAATCGTAATTTCTTTCTGGCCATATGCCCCTGTACAAAAAAGGGCAAGTACACATATAACAGAAGCTTTCATCTTCATGCGGTAAGGTTTAGAAGGGTAAAGTTTTGCAAATCATTTTTAAATATCAACTCAGCAACCCAGGCGGCTCAGAGTACATGGAGCACCGATGCCAGATAACTGCCTCCGAACAGATTTACGTGTACCAGCAACGGATAGAGGTTGTACACATCGGCCCGATCCGAAAAGCCGGGGTGCAGCGCAAAAACAGACTGGTAGGCCTGATAAAACCGGCTATCAAATCCCCCGAACAGCCGGGTAAAGGCCAGCTCGGCTTCGCGGTGCCCGAAATAAACGGCCGGGTCAATAAGGCAGGGTTGCCCCGCTTCACCGGTAATCAGATTTCCGCTCCACAAATCGCCATGCAGCAGGGCGGGTGGCTCATCGGGAAATATTTCCGGTAACCTGGTGTACAGTTTTTCAAATCTTTTTCGCAGAGTGGCCTCTGCGCGACCGTGTTGTTCAGCCAGTAACAGTTGAAATTCCAGTCGGTTCGAAATAAAGAAGTCAACCCATTTTGCTTTTTGCGTATTGTGCTGGGGCAGCGAACCGATGTAGTTATCGGTATCCAGGCCAAAACGCGGAGCGGTTATAAGGTGCAGGGCGGCCAGCTGCTCACCCAGCATTTCCCAGTAATTTCCGGCAGGTTTTGAAGGCCTTATGTATTCCATCACCATAACCTGCCACCTATCGTCCTGAACCACGCCCATCACCGCAGGCACCCGCACGGCATTTGCTTTTGCCAGCAACAACAGCCCATTATGTTCGGCTGCGAACATATCCGGAAAGAGCTGCGCATTATTCCATTTAATAAAGTACGAAGCACCCCCTGCGGTTTTTATTTCGCCTCCGTGATTAATGCACCCGCCGGCAGCAGGAACAAATGCCCTGACCGGGGCGTTAAGAAGCCTCTCAGCCATATTTTGCACAGCAGCCGGAAGCCTCATGTTACCGTTATTGCCAATCAGTATTCAATGGGTACCGATACCACCGTGTTATCCCACATCAACACCAGTTCGGCTTCCTGACCCATTTTGGAAATTTCAATGGTAAATTGCTCGCAAACCTTATCCTGTCGGATGGCCGGTACCGTCACCGAAAGCACATCAAGTGCCGGATCGCGGTTGGCTTCCATGTTGCTTTTTATGCCCCATTGGCCGTATTGCGAATTAAAAATCACCGTCCAGGTTAAAGAGTCGGGAATGGTCCACAGGCTGTATTTGCCCGGCGGCAAAGTTTTGGATTTGACATACAGTTGCCGGTTGATTTCGAAAACAGTGGCCTCGTTGGCTCCTGTGCGCCATACTTTTCCATAAGGAACCAGCCCTCCGAAAATTTTTCGCCCCTTTTTATACGGGCGGTTGTAATGCACGGCCATGCGCACATCGCCATCGGTATAAACCACTTCGGCCTCAGGACTAAACGATTTGGTATGCCGGTAACGGATGTATTGTACTGCCGTAACCAATATGGCCAGCAAGGCAGCTCCTACGGCCGAGAATATTAAAAAACGCTTTTTAACCGTTTGGGTCATAGTGTGTTTACCTTACAGGTTAGAAAGAATAACCGCATTTGGGCAAATTACAGCATTCGCATTATTTTTACGCATTAATATTACGCATATGGACGCCTCGTGGACACCTTTTTATGTAGTTATTGCCCTTTTCATTCTGGCCATCATCTCTCCGTGGGTGTTCCCCAATAAAATGGTGAGCAACGACAAACACGATAACAAGTTCTGACGCCACGGCCCGCCGGCCATGCACATTTGCATATTCTGCGGATCAGCCAGCGGGTACCATGCGGCCTACGCACAAGCCGCCCGCGATACGGGCAAACTCCTGGCCCTGCTGGGACATACCCTGGTGTACGGGGGCGGAAAAATTGGCCTGATGGGCCTGGTAGCCGATGCCGTATTGCAGCACGGAGGAAAGGTGCGGGGCGTAATCCCGGGATTTTTGCTGGAAAAAGAGGTGGGACACGAAGGCCTCACCGAGCTGATTGTGGTGCGCACCATGCACGAACGCAAACAGAAAATGGCCGAACTGGCCGATGCTTTTCTGATGCTGCCCGGCGGCTGGGGTACCCTCGATGAAACAGCCGAAATTTTAACCTGGAAACAACTGGGCCTTGTCCATCAGCCCGTAGCCCTGCTCAATACCAATGGCTTTTACGACTCTTTGCTCAGACAAATGGATGCCATGACCCGCGAAGGCTTTCTCAGCCCCCGCTGCCGGCAGATGATTTTTGCCGGCGCAACTCCTAAAGAGGTTCTGGCCTATCTAACCGCTTCCTGAAACCGAAGGGTTTGCTATCTTGTTGAAGTTTTAACAAAACCCATCGGGTTGAAGCTACGTCTATCCATCTTTTTTATTCTTATTCTTGCCCATGCCCGTTCACAGCATTCTGCAAACCTGGGCTTTACGCTGGCTGAGGGGCGCAAGCGGGTGGATATTCCCGTAGAAATTATTAATAACCTGGTTATTGTGCCGGTAATATTGAACGAAACCCTGCCCCTGAAATTTATTGTCGATACCGGTGTGCGCACGGCCATACTCACCCAGAAGGCTTTTTCCGATATTCTGCAACTTCCCTACACCCGCAAATATTCCATTGCCGGGCCGGGAGGAGAAAAAATTATTGACGCCTACGTTACCAGCAATGTTTCGCTGCGGCTGCCCGGGGTTATCGGCACCGGTCAGGCCATGCTGGTGCTGGAAGAAGATTACCTGGAGCTGCGCAATTATCTGGGTGCAGACGTGCATGGCATTTTGGGTTATGAGTTGTTCAGTCGGTTTGTGGTGCGCATAGACTACCAGCACAAGCTGCTTACCCTTATGGCGCCCGACAGGTTCAGGCCAAAGCGGAAATATACGGTTGTTCCCATCCGCATACAGGATACCAAACCCTACCTGCTGGCGCCCGTAAGCATTGACGGCGCCCACACGCTTAATGCCAAATTGCTTATCGACACAGGCGCCAGCCACAGCCTGATGCTGGAAACCGACTCAGACCCCCGCATCCACCTGCCTGAAAAAACTGTTTCCGGAGTTATTGGCCGTGGTCTGGGTGGTGCCATTACCGGAAAAATCGGACGCATACATTCTATTGAACTGGGTAACCGAACCATTAACAATGTGTTGGTAAATTTTCCAGACCCCGACAGCTATTTTCCCGATTCGCTGCTTGTTTCGCGGGTTGACCGCAACGGCACGCTGGGCGGTGAACTGCTAAGCCGCTTTACCATAGTGCTTAATTTTCCGCATGAAAAAATTTATCTCAAACCCAACCAGAACATTAAACGAAAATTTTATTACAACATGAGCGGGCTCAACGTACGGGCAAAAGGATCGGCACTCAACATGTTCGAAGTAACCGAGGTGCGTGCGGGAAGTGCCGGTGAACAGGCGGGCATTATTCCTGGAGATATTATTCTTTCCATTAACAACCTCCCCACTTCATCCATGCGGCTTGAAGACATTAACGCTTTGTTTAATTCCAAACCTGGCCGTAAACTTAAGCTGATAATTAGCCGCGGTGGCATAAGCAAGCCTGTTGAACTGGTGCTAACCGCACAGATTTAACCATTGAATCTGAGCAGCTGCTTTTTGCGCCTGGCATAGGCCTGTTCCAGATATTTACGTGCCTGCCGCAACTTGAGCGCGTTTTTTAAAGCTACATATAGTGCCGGGGCCGAAAGGTTTTGTTTAAGCAGGTAATCCAGCGCTGCCGAAGTGGCAACCGATTCAGAATAATTGGAATTTTTAAGCACCGCCAGGGGCACATTTCGCGTTCTGCGCCCGGACGAAAGCCGCTGCACGGCTTCGGCAAGTTCTTTACGCCCAATGTTGTCGTCAATCAGAATAAAATGAGGTGCAAAACGCATGAGCCGCTGCCAGGCACTGCGCACATCAAAGGCTATTTCAGAAATTACCCTGTACCCCGGAATTTGCTGCAACATGTCGCGCATGCGGCTTAACTCCGGCGGATTGTTCCCCACCAGTAAAATGCGCAACGGGCGGTCAGACACAGATTGTTTGATTTCGGTTTCCATAAAGCCAACTAGCATTTTAAAACAGAATTGCACGAAAAAAGGTTACCTGTTCGTAGGGAGATTTTGTTAAATTCAGCACAGCATGCATAAAAACGTGGCCATTATTGGCGGGGGGCTGGCCGGCCTCATATCGGCCATTTGCCTGGCGCGAAGAGGCATTGCCTGTACGGTATTCGAAAAACGAAGCTATCCGTTTCATCGTGTATGTGGCGAGTATGTGTCGAACGAAACCCTTCCTTTTCTAAACTCCCTGGGCATTTTCCCCCGCTCGTTTCATCCCCCGCACATTCATCGGTTTCAGCTTAGCGCAGTAAGCGGCAAACATGCATTTTTACCCCTCTCCCTGGGCGGCTTTGGCATTAGCCGCTATGCATTCGACAGCTTTCTGGCCGGCAAAGCCCGCGAAGCAGGCGCTACAGTTCATGAAAATTGCGAGGTAAACCAGATAACGTTTAACGGCAATCTGTTTTCGCTCAACACTATATCCGGAAACTTTACCGCCGGACTGGTGATAGGCGCCTACGGCAAACGCGCCAGACTGGATGTGCTGCTGGGCCGCAGTTTTATAAGCAGGCGCTCGCCCTATGTAGGCGTTAAGTACCACATCCGCACCGACTTTCCTGACGACCTCATAGCCCTTCATAATTTTGAAGGAGGATACTGCGGCATAAGCCGGGTAGAAAATAATATTACCAACCTGTGCTACCTTACCCACCGCGATGCACTGCGCAAATGCGGCGGCATAGAAGCCCTTGAGCGCGAAGTGCTGTGCAAAAATCAGCTGCTAAAGCATATTTTTGAACATTCGGAATTTCTGTTCGCCAAACCTGAAACCATAAGCGAGATTTCATTTCACATCCGCGAACCGGTTTATAACCACATGCTTATGGCCGGTGATACAGCCGGGCTCATAACACCCCTTTGCGGCAACGGTATGGCCATGGCCATTCGCAGCGGTAAGTTGGTAAGCGAAGTAATTGCAACCTGCTTTGCGGAAAATAAAAGCCGCGTCTGGCTTGAAAAAACCTATGCCCGTCTGTGGAAAAAGCATTTTGCACTGCGGCTGCGCTACGGCCTGCTGGTACAGCATTATTTGTTTGGCAGCCATGCCTCATCGAACGCAGCAGTTAACCTTGCCTTACAGTTGCCTGTTGTTGCCCGGCTGCTTGTACGCCTGTCGCATGGCAGGCCGTTTTAGGCAAATGCGGCCAGCACCTGTGTTGAGTCCAAAAACAAATACGTAAAAAACACATTCAGACTGGTAGATGAGATGGCGTTCATCCACATGGCATTTTTAAACGAAGCATGCACCGGATTCTGCACAGCCCGGTAAAACCAGTAGCCAAACCACGCCATAATCAAAGTCAGGGCCATGGCCAGCGGAACCAGGTACCTGCCGCCAAAGGCAAAATAAAAAAACGTGAAAAAGCCCGTTCCGGCCAGAAAAAACAGTAAGGCACTAAAACGAAAAGTGCCCGCCACGCCCAGCTGCAAGCTTATGGTCCTGTCGCCCCGCCGCGCATCTTCGTTATGCTGATAGACCTGCGTTAACGGATAGCTGCCCCACAACATCAGGCTGCTGAGCATAGCCGGTGTGAGAATTTGCGGCCGCAGAGCCTGAACCAATGAAAAGTCGTTAAGGCCAATATAACAGGCTATAAAAACAAAAAAGCCCTGAAAGATCCCGGTAACCAGCCAGCCGGTAACCGGATACTTTTTTAGCCGGACGGAAGGATGGCTGTACGCTTTCGAAACCAGTCCGTAAACCAAAACCATTATACCGAAGGTTATGTTAATAAACAAAACAGAAAACACAAGGGCAAGCAAGTCGAGCAGCAGGGCCACAAAATACAGGCTGCGGTTAACGGGCGGAGGGTTTTTGAGCAGACCAATGCTCATCGTATCGCGGTCGAAATAACTGTTGTATCCGTTGCTGGCCGGATACACCAGCAGGTGCAGGATAACAAAAACCCACAATAAACGCTGGGGGCTAATGTTCGGAGCAAAACTAAGACTGAACAAAAACACCGGCAGCAAAAACCACGAAAACGGGAAACGAAGGTGCAACAGGGTTGATTTCATAGCTATATCCATGAAAACTAGTGTAATTTATCCATAACTGAAAATGGCCTACATAACCCGCATAGGAACTGCGGTACCCCAATACCGGTTTAGCCAAACAACCCTGGCTGACTTTATGGTACACGCCATGGGACTAAACCCGTCCGATGCCCGCAGGCTGCGCACTGTTTTCCGGGCCAGTGGTATTCAATGGCGACACTCGGTATTAAGCGATTACGGTAAAACCGAAAACTTTTCTTTCTATCCCAATGGAGTTGGCCCCTTTCCTTCAACCGAACAGCGCCTTAATGTGTACCGGCAGCATGCACTGCAGCTAAGTCTTTCGGCCATTCGCAGTTGCATAGGGCAGCACCAAACAAACCCTGCAGGGATAACCCACCTTATTGTGGTAAGCTGCACCGGCATGTATGCCCCGGGTTTGGATATTGACCTGGTAAACGCCCTGCCGTTAAACCCTGATGTGGAGCGGCTTTGCATAAACTTTATGGGTTGTTATGCCGCCTTTACCGCATTAAAAGCGGCTAGTGCTTTTTGTGCAGCCCGCCCCGATGCCCGGGTGCTGGTGGTATGCACGGAACTGTGCAGCCTTCATTTTCAGCCCGACAATACGGACGATAATGTGCTGGCAAATGCCCTGTTTGCTGATGGAGCCGCTGCCGTACTGGTCAGTAACCAGCCCGAACCGGGATTGAACTTCAAACTGCAGCAGTTTTACAATACCTTGGCCATCAACGGCACCGACCACATGACCTGGAATGTTGGCAACACAGGCTTTGCCATGCGGCTTTCCGGCTACGTGCCGGAGCTTATCCGCTCAGGTATTGGTCCGTTAACCCGGCGGCTCCTGGAACCGTTGGGCCATCAACTTACCGACATTGCCTACTTTGCCATACATCCGGGCGGCAGGCGCATTCTGCAGGCTGTTGAAGAACAACTGCGTATTCGCACAGAAGATAACTTTGCGGCCTATACCGTGTTAAAGGAATTCGGCAATATGTCATCGCCTACCGTTTTGTTTGTTTTGCAACGACTGGCACAATCGCTTACCAGGTCTGATGACGGTAACACCGTGCTTAGCTTTGCCTTCGGGCCAGGGCTTACCCTGGAAAGCATGCTGCTGAAAGTTGAACACGCATGAGCCGGTTTGCCGCACGAAGCCACGCCCCGGAAATGATGGACAACCTGCTATGCTCGGGCGAAGTGGTATGCCGCACGCTGCGCGAACTGGACCTCATTAATCAATGGCTGGGTGGCAACCGCATTACCTTAAACATTCTGCGCCGCCTCCTGCCCGGCCCCGATGTGCCGGTAACCCTTGCCGACCTGGGCTGCGGCAGTGGTGAAATGCTGCGGCTTATTGCCAAAAATTTTCCGCAGCATAACCTGCAGCTTACGGGCATTGATGCCAATCCGCACATCATATCCTATGCACGCCAGCACACCCATACACCCCAGATACGTTTCGAGACCCTTAACATTTTCGATTCTTCATTTGCAGAACAAACGTTCGACATTGTACTGGCCACCTTATTTCTGCATCATTTTACACACCAGGAACTGGTAACTTTATTAAAACAACTAAAACACCAGGCCCGCAGAGGCATTGTTATCAACGACCTGCACCGCCACTTTTTGGCCTATCACAGCATCAGGTTGTTAACCCGCTTGTTTTCCGGTTCGGATATGGTTAAGTACGATGCCCCCCTGTCGGTGCTGCGCGGTTTTACTTTCAGCGAATGGCAGAATATTTTACGCGAGGCCGGCATAGCGCACTATTCCATAAAGTGGCGATGGGCTTTCAGATGGGAGGTAGTAATTTATACCCACCCCCCTGAGTTGTCCCGGCAGTAATGTGCATACAGCCGGATGTAAGAAGAAATAAAGGAGTACGTACAATGCATAACCCTAACCCACCCACAAAATCAGCCCTTTTAAATACTCCCCTTCCGGATGGAAGGCCGACACGGGGTGATCGGGTGGCTGACCCATACGGTGTAAAATTTTTATGTCGCGGCCGGCAAGCACTGCAGCCGACACAACGGTATCGTAAAACAACTGCCTGTCAATAACCTGCGAGCAGGAAAAGGTGGCCAACAGCCCGCCTTCTTTTATGCCCTTCATCGCCAGCATGTTGAGTCGCTGGTAACCCTTTACAGCCTGATGTTTCGACTCCCGGTGTTTGGCAAAGGCGGGAGGGTCCAGAATAATCAAGTCGTAGTTTCCGGCCGAAGTTTCCAGGTAGTCAAAGGCATCGGCCTGCAGGCAACGATTGTGGTTTGTGTCAAAGCCGTTCAACCTCAGGTTGGTTTTGGTAATCTCTAAGGCCCGCGCAGAGACATCAACCGAGTCGGCCCGCAGGGCTCCGGCTTTCAGGGCATAGAGGGTAAAGCCCCCGGTGTAACAAAAGGTGTTCAGTACGGTCCGGTTATGGCAATGGCGCGCCACCCAGGAGCGGTTTTCGCGCTGGTCCAGGAAAAATCCCGTTTTCTGGCCTTCTTCCCAGTTTACATCGAACAGGCAGTTATTTTCCGAAATACAATGGGGTACAGCAGCATGGCCATACAGGTATTCATCCGCTGCTTCGGCACGCAGCGCAACGGGCAGGGTGCCCCGGCTTTTGTAATAAACGGCCTGCAAAGCCGTCCCCATGAGTTGAACCAGGGCATCGGCAATGGCGTGGCGCTGACGATGCATACCGGCCGAATGCGCCTGAACTACGGCTACTCCGTTGTAATAGTCTATTATCAGGCCGGGCATGCCGTCACCTTCGCCATGCACCAGCCTGAAGGCATTGGTTCCGGCCTCAGGCAGGTTCAGCGCCCGCCGCATATCCAGGGCCCGTGCAAGCCTGGTTTTCCAGAAATCGGGGGGCGGAGATTCTTCTCCCCTTACGAGCATGCGCACCGTTATGGTGCCGCGTTGATAGTGTCCATAGCCCAGCGTTTTACCGTGGCTGTTTACCACTTCGGCCCAGTCGCCATCGGCAAGGCCGGGGTCAGCCTGTTGCACAGAGCCCGAAAATATCCACGGATGCCCCCGCAGCACCGACTCTTCCCGGCCTTTACGTAGCCATACTTTCCCGTTTATCATATTCTCAACAACCAAAATTACCGCATTTGCGTAATTACGACCGGAACGCCGGCTTCCGGACTGACAAGTTTTCAGTTTTTTGTTCCCTGAAAAAACCAAAATCGGCATTTGTCCGTTTTTTGCTTGCATTATTGGTGCTTAAAAATTTACAGCTATGAAAAAATTTGGTTCGCTGCTGTTGGCTGCGCTCATGGGCAGCCTGCTCACACTGGCTATCTATCATTACGTAGTTAAACCTCAGCAGCCGGTTTCGGTGCATTACGTACAGGGCACGCCGGTTACGCGCATAGCCTTTACCAAAGATGCAGAAGGCAACCCCGTGGTACTTGACTTTACCGGGGTGGCCGAAAAAGTAACGCCTGCCGTAGTGCACATCCGCAGTACGCAAACTGCGCGGTCCATGCAGCAGGAGCGAACCATAGACCCTTTCCGCGATTTCCCTTTCCGCGAATTTTTTGAACCCCGAAATTTCGGCCCCGCCCAAAGCACGGGCTCTGGCGTAATCATTAATTCTGACGGGTATATTGTAACCAATAACCACGTAGTACAAAATGCCGACATCGTTGAAGTAACCTTAAACGACAACCGCACTTTCAAGGCCGAAGTAATAGGCACCGACCCCGACACTGATATTGCCCTGGTAAAAATCAACGAAAAAAATCTTCCGTTCCTGTCGTTTGTTGATTCCGACCAGGCCAAAGTTGGCGAATGGGTGCTGGCCGTGGGCAATCCGTTTAACCTTAACAGCACCGTTACAGCGGGAATCATCAGTGCCAAAGGAAGAAACATTGACATCATTAACCGCAACAACGGCCAGGGCAACACGGCTATAGAGTCATTTATTCAAACCGATGCAGCCATTAACCCCGGCAACAGCGGCGGAGCGCTGGTTAACCTTTCCGGAGGGCTGCTGGGCATTAACACGGCCATAGCCAGCCCCACGGGCGCTTATGCCGGCTACGGATTTGCCGTACCCTCGAATATCGTAAGCAAAATCGTTGAAGACCTGATGAAGTACGGCTCGGTACAGCGCGGTTGGCTGGGCGTTACCATTACCAGCGTAACCGGTGACCTGGTAAAAGAGCATGACCTGGCCGTAACCGAAGGCGCCTTTGTAAACGGCTTTGCCGAGAAGAGCGCTGCCAAAGAAGCTGGCATTAAAGAGGGCGATGTGGTGGTGCGTATTAACGATACCCCCATCAAATCCAGCGCAGCGCTGATAGAAATTGTAGGCCGCCACCGCCCGGGCGACAAGCTGAACATTACCGTAAACCGGAAAGGTAAGGAGATAACCATTCCCGTTGTACTTAAAAACCGTCAGGGCGATACTTCGGTGGTGAAGCCGGAAGAAAAACCCGCTCTGGCCGCACTGGGCGTTGAGCTGGAAGAAGTTGATGCTAAAACCCTGAAGAAACTGGATCTGCAAAACGGCATACGCATAAAAGCGCTTACCAATGGCAAGCTTTCGCGATATACCGATGTACACGAAGGCTTTATTATCACAAAAGTAAACGATGAACCGGTTAAATCCGTAAAGCATTTCAATGAAATAATCGGAAAGAAAAAACCCGGCGAGCTTGTTATACTAAGCGGTGTGTATGAAGACTTTCCGCGCGAGTTTAACTATGCTTTCAGAATGTAAAATATGAGAAGACTGTTTAAAAGAGGCGAGCGGGTACGCAGCAAAATTGATGGCAAAGTAATGGAGGTGCTTCGCTACCTGCGCAACAACCTGGTAGAGGTAATGACCTTCGACCTGGAATCGCGCGAAGTGCGCAAAAAGAAGGTAAAGGAAAACACCCTGAGCAAGGCAGCCTGAAGGCAAAACAAAATGCTAACTTTGCGGTTAGCATAGTAAACCTTACAGGCTTATCAAAAAATTCAATATACCCGCATGGTACCGCTCGTCCGTTACCGGAGCGGTAAAGGAGGCGCGCAGGCTGCGCGATCAGCGCAAGCAGGATTTTTCGCCCAGCCTGCTCGATTTCGGCCCGCTTAAAGTGTATCTGGCACGGCACTTTGGCTTTTGCTACGGTGTTGAAAATGCCATCGAAATAAGCTACCGGGCTCTGGAGGAGCAAAAAGGCCGTCGCGTTTTCCTGCTCAGCCAGATGATTCATAACCCTGAGGTAAATACCGACCTTCAGGAACGCGGCATCCGCTTCATTGCCGACACCGACGGCACCCTCTTTATTCCCTGGGATGAAATACGTGCCGATGACATCGTTATTGTGCCCGCCTTCGGTACTACAGTAGAAACCGAACAGCTGCTGCTGAATAAAGGCGTGGAACTGCATAAATACAACACCACGTGCCCATTTGTTGAAAAGGTATGGAACCGTGCTGCCCGGTTGGGCAAAGAAAACTATACCGTAATTATTCACGGCAAACCTGCACACGAAGAAACACGTGCCACTTTTTCGCATAGCGCACGCTCGGCACCTTCGGTTGTTATCCGCAATATGGATGAAGCCATAAGGCTGGCAGCCTACATAAAGGGTGAAAAACCCGGGGCGCAGTTCTTTGAGGAATTTGCAGGTCGCTACTCGGCCGGCTTTGACCCCGAAAAACATTTGCAGCGCGTTGGCGTGGTAAACCAAACCACCATGCTGGCCACCGAAACACAGGGCATAGCTGATTTTTTCAGAAATGTAATGGCCGAAAAATACGGAAGCGAAAACCTGAGCAGGCATTTTGCCGACACCCGCGATACGCTGTGCTATGCCACCAACGATAACCAGGAAGCCACACTGGCGCTGCTCGCTATGCCGGCCAATCTCGCCCTGGTGGTGGGTGGCTACAACAGTTCCAACACTTCGCACATTGCCGAATTGTGCCGCCGGAAGTTCCCCACTTATTTTATCAACTCAGAGCGTGAAATTCTTTCGGAGCACGAAATACGGCACTGGAATTATGAAGAAAAAAAGCATGAAGTTACACGTAACTGGCTGCCCGCATCCCATCCAGTTACAGTGGTGCTTACCAGCGGGGCCTCATGCCCCGATACACTGGTAGACCGGGTTTTGCTGCGCCTGGCAGCTTTTTTCCCCGAAGCAAGGCCGGTGGAAGATGTGGTGCGCGATTTTCTGCAGCCCGCGTAGGCTATTTTTTTGAAGATTTCCTTTTAGGCTGGTCTTCCACACGCTTTCCGCCCCGGTGCTCACCCAGAATAATAACGTCTTTGGTAACTTCGTACATTCTTGCAGCCTGCATCATGGCCTCATAGGTGTCGCGGATAAGAATAATCCCGGGTGATTTGGAGCCTTTATTTCTGACTTCGATATAAAAACCGTCTTTTTTCTTTTTGGGTAGGGTAGGAGGTCGTCCCATTTCTGTCTTTCAGTAAATTAATAAACGTAACGCTTTGATAACGAACCGGAAGGTTCTTTGGTTTCCGGCAGCGCAATTTCGTTAAAAATGTTTAAAAATCAGGGCATTAACTAAGGTTTATTACGAACGGCCACGCGTATGCGCGTTCTGCGCAGGGTGGCATCCGGCTCAGGACGTGCATTGGTAAAAGGATGCAGCGCTTCGGCCGGAACACCCAGTTGCGTGAGTTGCCCGATGATTTGCTCTGCCTGCCGCGCGGTACGGTCATTATGCCAGGTAACTTTTACCGACAGGCTATCGCGCTCATACAGCTGCCCCAGCGTATCGATATCGGCAATTTTGTACCGCAGGGTGTCGGCCACTACTTCGGTAAGGTCGGGAGATGACTGCACGGAGTCTTCCTGATAGCCCTCCAGCAAAACCTGTATTTCGTACTGAAACTGCGGATTATTTTTAAGCAACCGCGCCAGCCGGTTTAATGCGGCTTCGCTATGGGCAGGTTCTGACGAATAAGGTTTAAATGCCAGGCCAGGGGGTTCCAGCTCATCACCCACCTTCAATGGTTTTATGGATGCTGATATTTTCCGTGTGTTCAGGTTGGCATCACCGGTAAGGTCAATGACTTCGGTATAATATGTGAGGTGGCTTTCAGCCGGGTCAACAGCCAGCTCGTAGGTTGTTCCGGCTTTGAGGTAAAGGGTAAAATTGCCCTGCGGGTCGGGGCGCACAGAGTAGGCACGCTGCCCGGATGAAAGGTCTGTAACCGACACATAGGCGGCAGGAACGTTGCCATCACTGCCATTAACCGAGCCTTCTATTTTCATTACTCCTTTCGGGCGTACCTCTTCCGGGAACAGAAGTTCGGTAAGTTCAGTTTTGAACTTTCCCGTCATGTCGCGCAACAGGTAACGTCCGTTTGAGGTGGCGCTTACATAAATATCGTCACCTTCGGTGTTGGCAAAATCAAGCGGCACAGGTTTGCTCCACGTTCCGTTTGCCAGGCGGGTCAGGTACAGGTCCATTCCTCCTTTGCCCGGGCCCTGCCGGTCTGATGAAAAAATAAGCGTTTCGGTATCGGCCATTATCCGTGGGCATTGCGAATTTCCGGTATTAATATAAGGCGGCAGTTCCTGCGGTTCCGTCCAGCGGCCAACATTATCTTTTACCGATACCATTATGCGGCAACCGGAGGCCTTGTCGGCATCCATTTTTTCGCATCGCATAAAGTAAACTGTGTTTCCGTCGGGTGTAATACTCGGGCATCCTTCGTTTTCAGGCGAGTTTATGGGTTTGAACATATTCTCAAGGTCATTCCACGAATAAGAATTAAGCCTTCCCCACCATATATCGTAACCACCCACGCCTCCCGACTTAGCCGATGTAATGAACAGCGTGTTACCATCGGCGCTCAGGGCATAGCCCCGTATAAAGTTTAGCCGTGTATTGATATGCCTGGGCAGTGCCACCGGTTGTTTCCATTGTCCGGCGGTGCGCTGTGTGAAATACACGGTAAGCACCCCGCCTTCGGAGTAGTCGCTCAGATATACCAGTGTATTGCCATCGGCACTGATATAGGGCGCTGAAACATTGATGGAGGGATGGTTGATAATGGGCGGAAGTTTGCGCACCGGTGCCTGTGCGGCAGCCGGCAAAGCCGAAAGAATACAGAAAACGATTGCAATACGATTCATGCCTTTTAAAGTTAATACATTATGCAAAATCAATGCCCGAAGGCAGGCAAATTTCTTTGCAAGTGGTAACTTGCCCGTATGATTCAGGTTATTCCATCCATCGCCATCCGGAAGGGCCGGGTAGTGAAAATGCGGAAGGGCGACCCGGCCAGCGAAAAGACCTATCCCGAAAATCCGCTGGATCTGGCCAGGCGCTTTGCCGATCATGGCATTGAAGTGGTGCATCTGGTAGACCTGGATGGTGCCGAACGTGGTGCCCCGCTGAATTATCATATTATTGAGCAAATAGCCGGTTATACCAATCTGAAAATTGATTTTACCGGAGGTATTTCAACCGATGGCGACATCAGCAAATCCTACGAAGCCGGCGCTGCCTACATTACTGCCTCCAGTATTGCCATAGCCAACCCCGAATTGTTTGCCTCCTGGCTCATTACCTACGGAAGGGAAAAAATTACGCTGGGAGCCGATGTAACCGATGTGGTTACCAAGAAACTGCTGTTTCGCGGGTGGCAGAAGCGGTCGGAGCTTACGCTGTTCGAGCATCTGGATTATTTTTATACCCGCGGGTTGAAGTACGTCAAATCAACCGATGTGTCGCGCGATGGCGTGCTCGAGGGCCCGGCTTTTGATTTCTACAAGGAATTGCGGGAGCGCTTCCCCGAACTGTGCATCCTGGCCAGCGGCGGAGTGCGGGGTGTGGACGACATTAAACGCCTGAACGACCTGGGCCTGTTTGCCGTAATTTTCGGCAAAGCCTATTACGAAGGCATCCTTAAACTTAAAGATCTGGAACAGTTTATTGTTCGGGAAAAAAAATAACCCTGCCATACCGGGCAGGGTTGTTCCTTTAATCAGGATCAGTAAAATCAGGCTCCGCTAATGTGGAGCACAAACGAAACGTCCATATCGGTTTCGCCTTCATCAGAAGTAACGCCTTCCGATTTGATACCGGGCAGATGCTTCAGTACGATACGGAAATTTTTATCGCTTTGAACAGGCCCGGCAGTCCAGCGGGTTAACAAACCAATCGGCAAGCCGTTGGCATCTTCATCGCGGTAGTTTACCGTTCCGGTTGAAGGTGCAATATTGCCGGTGCCGGTTGGCGAGCTGAAGGCGCCATCGCTAAAACCAAAGAAAAACTGGTGTTCATCTCCCTCCTCTTCAATTTCTTCCGTAAGGTCGTAACCCGGTGAGCCGGGGCTCAGCAGTCCGTTAAAAAGGGTTATAGCCAGATCGTACTCCACGCCATCCTCAAGCTCAATGGGGCCGTCGGCAGCCAGGTCCTGCGTGCCTTCGCCATCGGGATCTACGGCATTTACAGTTACCGTAGAACCCCCGCCACCAACAGGTGTAAAGGTAAGGGTTACTTTGGTAATCATTTCCGGAACGTTTTCCTGTACGGGGTCATCGCTGCAACCGGACAGGCCCAGGAGTAGAGCCGCAAGCGCAAAAACCGCTGAATAAGAAAAAAAGTGTTTCATGGTATTGGATTTTTATGCAACATCGTTGCAATTATAAACAAGCCCCGGCAATTTTAAAAGCTGTACTGTACCGAAAGCGAAATATTTCTGCCGGCTTCCAGGGCGTAATACCGCATGCGGTCGGTATAATCGCGGTAAGCGTGATTGAGCAGGTTATCGGCACGCAGCCGGATACTCATTTTTTTTCCGTCCGGCCTGAACGTGCACCCGGTTTCCAGGCCCAGCAGCACATAGCCTTGCGGTGCGGGCATGAAGTCGAAAATTGCGGGGTTGCCCTGCAGGGGGTCATTTCCCTGTTCGTAGGCATCCAGCAGTTGCTCAACCGTAATTACGCGCGGTGCCCGGCGCTGCCGGTCGGTAAAGGTAACCGAAAGGCGTGCGGAAAACTGGGCCTTTCTGTTTTGGGAGTTGCTCTGCCCGGTTAAGAAAAAGGAATACCGATTGGGGGGGATGTATATAAGGTAATCGCTGCGGGTTACATCTTCTGCCCGGAGCAGCGCCACCTGCGCGTTAGCCGAAAAACCTGGTGCAAAGTGGTATGCGGCATGAAGGTCCAATCCCGTAAACAGGGCGTTGGTTCTATCGTACCGCAGGTAGGGATAAATGCCCCTTATGTTGCGGGTTATGCCTTCGGGCCGTAAATAGGTAAAATGGCTTATAAAATTGCCGTAGCCGGTTACATCGGCCTGCCAGTTCTTTTTTTGCCACGACAGGGTGTTGGTCCACTTCCAGGCCCTTTCAGGCTTAAAATGCATCCCATCAAAGGGCATTACTTCGTTAGTGGTTTGGTTAAGCAGCAGGCCGTATTCTATGGCTGCCGCGCTTTGGTGTACGCCCGCGCTGTAAAGCTCAGAAACATGGGGTGGGCGCCAGGCGCTGCCCACAGTCGAAACAATATGCAGGCTGGGGTTAGCCTGGTAGTGTATGCCGGCAGCAGCAGCCACACCCTGTATGGCAAAACGGTCAGCGTATCTGCGGTTGGCAAAATCGAAGCCGGCTACCTCGTAATACCGGTAATCGTACCGTGCGGTACCGCTTAATGTCCAGTTATTGAGCTGATAGCCCAATGCAAGAAAAACGCCCGAACCCAGTTGTACAAAATTGGGAATAAAGGGAATGCGCTGTGTGCCCGCCACATTGTTGTTGGATTGATAAATCAGATTTATACCTCCCTGCCACTGTGCGGGCTGCCGGGTATGCTGCTGCCAGGAAGCATCGAGCGTATGGGTAAGCAGGTCGAGGTGCAGGGCCGGAAAATCATTAAGCGGCTGCCGGCGCAGGTCGAACTCCTTTCGGTTGTTTTGCTGAAATGCATACTGCACCTGCAAATCGCCTTGGTGTATATGCCGGTGAGCCTGCAGTTTAAGCAGGTTGTGCCGGGTTTGTTGCCGCGGATTTTGAATGGCATAGGTAAAGGCATCGGTGTATTGCGGAGGTTCGCGGGTCATGGCCGTGCGCAGGTCTTCCAGACTGGAAACCGATGTTCCCCTTAATATGCCCAGTTCAGTTTGAAAATGGCTAAAGAAGGCATCCCAGCCCAGGCGTGAGCGGTGCAGGCCGGTGGCCAATGAAAAATTCAACTCCGAAACGCCGGTATTGCTCAGCACATAGCGCGGGCTTTCAAAATCTCCCAGGCGTTTCATCGAGGTCTGGGCGCGCCAGCCCAGTCCCTGTAATTTCCGGCTTGCGCCTTCGGCCAGCAGCGCCAGGGTTCCGCCCCGGCCGTTGCTTTGCAAATGGCTAAACACCTCTCCGCCCCAACTCCCATCTTCCGGAAGCGGAGCAGGGTTAATCAGCAATACACCCCCGAGGGCTTCAGGTCCGTATTTTAAGGCCGAGGCATCTTTTACAATAACCACGTTATCGGCCGTATTCGGATCAATTTCGGGAGCATGTTCCGCGCCCCATTGCTGGCTTTCGTGACGTACTCCGTTGTTGATTAACAGCAGGCGCTGGCTGTGCAACCCGTGTACAACAGGCTTAAAAACCGAAGGACCCGTTTGCAGTACTCCCAAACCAGCCGCCTGACGAAGCATTTCGCCCAGGGGGCGGTCGCGGTTTGCTTCCAGTTGCTGTCCCGAAACCAGCTGCCGGTTGCCGTACCGGAGTTCATTATCAAAATGACCGTGCACCACCACTTCAGATAACACCGTTTTTGCGGTTTTTAGCCGGATGTGCACAACGGTATCGCGCAGCAGGGTAATCTCCTCCGAAAACGTGTCATATCCCACAAACTGAACGGTGAGTCCATACCTGCCCGGGCAAAGGGGGTAAAAAGAAAATTCTCCGTTGTTTCCGGCTGCGCCAACCGGCCCACCGGTTAGGCGGATTACCGCACCCGCAAGCCGTTCGCCTTCGTCCGATTGTACCATCCCCGACAGGGTAAGTGAACAGTCCTGGGCCCTGATCAGGCCCGCCGCAAAAACCAGTAAAAAAGAGATGGCCGGGCGCAAAGCTAAAAAGTGCAACAACGTTGCAAATCTAAAAATTAACGGGTAAAGCGCGGTATTTTTTTATTCGATGATGTCGGAAAACTTGAACCGCTGGATGATGTAATAAAGAAAGTTAAACTGAAGCACGTCATCGGTCTTTTGCTTTTCGGCTTTACGCGGAACAACAGGCGCTGTGTGATATACCGAATCGCGGGGCGAGCTTTCGCGTACCATGCCTTCGCGGAGATTGGCCCCAGCGGGCTTAAAAGATTTGGTATCTACTTCGGCTTCGTGGTGGGTGGGGTTGGTCTCGGTACCCCGGGCATCTCTTGTTTCGCGCATGGGCAGCGGCTCAAGGCCTTCCTGTGCCCTGGTTGTAATGGCTGCGCCACAAACCAGCGCCAGTGCGCCAAGCAATAAAAGTGGGGTTGATTGCTTCATTTTACGGGCATGGTGTAAACGCAAAATTTTAACGTTGTGTTACGCGAAAGGTAAAAATTTCCTTTGGACGGGATGTAAAAAATTAGACGAATTAACTGATTGGATAGATAAAACCGGGCTTTTTGGCCTATTTTGCGGTGGTTTGCCCATTAACCCATGCCAATAACCATAACCGACTTTGAAAAGGTAGACATCCGGGCCGGCACCATTATAAAAGCCGAAGTTTTTCCGCAAGCCCGCAAACCTGCGTATAAACTGTGGATTGACCTGGGAGCGCTGGGCGTAAAGACATCCAGCGCACAGATTACGGCCTGCTACACGCCCGAAGCGCTGACCGGCAAACAGGTGATTTGTGTTGTAAATTTTCCGCCAAAAAACATTGCGGGCTTTGAGTCGCAGGTGCTCGTTACCGGTTTTCCGGATGCGGCAGGCAATGTGGTGCTGGCTGTTACCGACAGGAAGGTACCCAACGGAGCCCGGCTTTTCTAACGATGATACAGTTTTCAGATCTGGCCGGCATTACGGGCGGAAAGTTGCTGCAGCTTGCGGCCAACCGTCCGGTGGTGCATTTGCTTACCGACAGCCGCCGCGTAATACCGGAGGAGGGATCGGTTTTCTTTGCCATCCGTGGTGAACGGCACGATGGGCATGATTATATCCGGATGCTGTACGAAAAGGGCATCAGGCAGTTTGTGGCAGAACGCGCATTTCATCTTTCCAATTATCCGTCTGCCAATGTATTGCTGGTTGATTCATCGGTGCGGGCGCTTCAGCTTCTGGCGGCACATCACCGCAAACAGTTTTCGCTTCCGGTGGTGGGCATTACCGGCAGCAACGGCAAAACCATTGTAAAAGAATGGCTGTACCAGCTGCTTTCACCCGAATATGCTGTGGTTAAAAATCCGGGCAGCTATAATTCACAGATTGGCGTTCCGTTGTCGGTATGGCAAATCCGGCCCTACCATCAACTGGGCATCTTTGAAGCCGGCATAAGCAAATACCATGAAATGCAGGCCCTGGAAAATATAATCCGGCCGGATTACGGCATATTTACCAACATCGGTTCGGCACATGATGCGGGCTTTAAAAACCGCGAAGAGAAAATACAGGAAAAACTTGCGCTCTTTGCCCGTGTAAAAAAGCTGATATATTGTATTGATCATCAGGACATTCACCGGGCGGTAACGGCACAAAATATTCCGGCATGTACCTGGGGCCGCAGTGCCGGCGCCAGCCTGCGGCTGGTTCAGGAAAAAGATGAGTACTTTCTTGATTTTGGCGGAAACAAAACGCCCGTTTCGTTTGCATTTGCCGATGCTGCCGGCATAGAAAACGCCATGCACTGCGCAACCCTGATGTGGTTATTGAATTATGAGCCCGAAACCATTGCAGCCCGTATAAGGCAGCTCAGACAAATTCCCATGCGGCTCGAAGTAAAGGAGGGCATAAACGGATGCCTGCTGGTGGACGATGCCTACAACAACGACCTGGCCGGACTGCAGATGAGCCTGGACTTTTTGCAGTACCAGCGGCAGCACAGCAGGCGCACCGTAATACTGTCTGACCTGGAGCAGACTGCCCGGAACGAAGAGGCATGGGTAAAAGAAGTAGCCGATAAAATTACCGGGGCCGGCATAAGCCGCTTTATCGGCATCGGGCCGGTACTGTCGCGCTGGCCACAGTTTTTTACCATGGCGCACTCGTTCTTCCCCACTACCGAAGATTTTCTGGCGGGCTTTAATGCCGCTGATTTCAAAAACGAAACCATTCTGATAAAGGGCGCACGGGCCTTTCGCTTTGAACGCATTTCGGCGCAACTGCAGCGCAGGCTGCATGGTACGGTGCTCGAAATCAATGCTGCCGCGCTGGTTGCGAACTTAAATTTCTTCCGCTCGCAGCTCAGGCCCGGTACGCGCATCATGGCCATGGTTAAGGCCTTTGCCTACGGCAACCACAGTGTGCAGGTAGCCAACCTGCTGCAATACCACAAGGCCGATTATCTGGGTGTGGCCTATGCAGACGAAGGGGCCGAGTTGCGCCAGCATAACATTACGCTGCCGGTAATGGTGATGAACCCGGCCGAAGAAAGTTTCGATACCCTGGTGCAACATCGGCTGGAGCCTGAAGTGTATAGCATATTGTTATTACAAAAACTGGCAGCTTTTCTCGATGGGCGCCCCATTGGCATTCACATTAAACTGGATACCGGCATGCATCGCCTGGGATTTAGCGAAGATGATATGCCCCGCCTGGCCAGTATGTTGAAAAACCACCCCAATCTTCAGGTTAAATCCGTTTTCAGTCATCTTTCTGCATCCGATAATCCTGACCTGGATGCCCTTACACACCAGCAGGCCGACCGGTTTATGCGCATGGCTTTTGCGCTGAAGGAAGTTTGCAGCGCTGAGCCTTTGCTCCATCTGGTAAATACCTCGGGCATACTGCGGTTCCCGCAATATCATTTCAACATGGTAAGGCTGGGTATTGGTTTGTATGGCATCGATCCAACCGGAACAAATAAGTTGCAGCCGGTGGCCACGCTTAAAACAACGGTTTCGCAGGTGCGCAGGGTAAAGGCGGGTGAGCCGGTGGGCTACTCGGGCAGGGGCGTATCGGCCCGCGACCGCACCATTGCCACGCTGGCCATTGGTTATGCCGACGGGTTTAGCCGCGCTTTTGGAAACGGGGTGGGCCGGGTGCTTATTCACGGTGAGCGCGTTCCGGTGGTGGGAAATGTATGCATGGACATGACGATGGTAGATGTTACCGGGCTGGACGTAAAAGAAGGCGATGAGGCGGTTATTTTCGGAGAAGGCCTGCCCATTGAAGAAGTGGCCGCCAGCATGAACACCATTCCCTACGAAATTCTTACCCATACCAGCGCGCGGGTAAAACGCGTGCTGGTGGCAGAGGGGATGTAGCGGTGCAAAACAAAAAAATAGTTATCCCGGCCGCTCAGAGCAGCCGCAGCCGGTAAAACGTATCGCATGCAAAATGGCCGGTACTGCCGCAGGGTGCAACAATTCTTTCGAAGCCGTTTTTTTCGTACAGGCGCATGGCCTGCTGCATGGTGTGGAACGTTTCCAGGTAGCACCATGTAAAACCAAATTGCCGGGCGCTTTGCAAACACCTATCGAGCACCTGTTGCCCCCAGCCGTGCCCCCTGCCTTCCGGAAGAAAATACATTTTCTTCAGCTCGCAGGTATTTTCATCTCCTCCTTGCAGCGGGCCAATGCCCCCGCCCCCCACCACCTTGCCGTTAACTTCGCATACATAATATACACTGCGGGGCTGGTTGTATGCGGTATACATGTCATCTACTTCAGCATCGTGAAGGGCAAATCCTTTGCCGCCGGCACCAAACTCCGGCATTACGGTGCGGATAATCTGCGCCACCACGGCATTATCTTCCGGGCGAATGGGCCGTATCTTCATTGATGTAAAAATCAGGCATCGAACCCGCAATATATTTTATCTTACCCACAAAAAATATCTTCTCTATGATGCGTTTGCTCCTTTTCTGTTGCTTGCTGGCTGGAACGGTACGGGCACAACTTACCGGATTAACGGTAGAAAAAATTATGCGCGACCCCCGGTGGATGGGCACATCGCCCTCCAACATAAGGTGGTCGGTTGACGGAAAGACTGTTTATTTTAACTGGAACCCCGATAACCATCCGGGCGATTCGCTGTTCAAAATCACCCTGAACAACTTCACTCCGCAAAAGGTATCGAAAGCCGAGCGGCTTAGCATTCCTGCGCCGGGGGTTTACAACAATACCTATACCCGAATGGTGTATGCCAAAGACGGAGACATTTTTCTGCTGGATATTGCCACCGGAAAAACCACCCGTATTACGCATACCGTGCAGCGAGAAAGCAACCCCTACTTTTCGGGCGATGAAACAAAGGTGGTGTTTACCTGTGAACAAAACCTCTACACCTGGGATATGGCTGCCGGCACATTTACCCAGGTAACTGACTTCAGGCGCGGTAAAAAACCTTCTGCCCCACCCGAAACCGAACAGCAAAAATGGCTGCGGCAGGACCAGCTGGCTTACCTGCAGGTGTTGCGCGAGCGAAAGGAAAAACGTGATGCCGCAGCCAGGTATAACAAAACCGAAGAGCCCGCCAGACCTAAAGAAATTTATCTGGATGATAAAACGATTAGCCAGCAATGGCTAAGCCCCGACGGGCAGTACGTTACTTTTGTGCTAACCAAAAATGCCAGCGCCAAAGCCACCATAGTTCCGAACTACGTTACCGAAAGCGGCTTTACCGAAGACCTTAACGCCCGCACCAAGGTGGGTGCACCGCAAAATATACAGGAGCTTTATGTGTACAACCTTGTACGCGATACGGTTATTCAGTTTAAAACCGATGAGCTTCCCGGCATTTTTGATAAACCCGATTACCTGAAGACTCCGGATGAAGAACCGGCAAAAAAGCCGCAACCGCGGGCGGTAAATTTTTTCGGTATCGTCTGGTCGCCCAATGGTAAGCAGGCTGTGATACAACTACGGGCGCAGGACAATAAAGACCGCTGGATTGCACTGGTAGATGTTTCGAAGGCCAAACTGCTGCCCCTATACCGCCAGCATGACGAAGCCTGGATTGGCGGACCAGGAAGTTTTAGCCTGGGCTGGATCAACTCCGATGAAATATGGTTTGTGTCGGAAGAAACCGGCTATGCCCATTTGTATGCCTTCAACCTTTCCACCCAAACCCGGCGGGCGCTTACCCGGGGACGGTACGAAGTACAGCGGGTTGAACTTTCGCGTAACCGCAAACATTTCTATCTCATCACCAACGAAGTGCACCCCGGAGAAAAACACCTTTACCGCCTGCCGGTAACCGGGGGCCAACCCGAACGGCTAACCTACTTAACCGGCGCCCACGAACCGGAACTTTCGCCCGATGAAAAATGGATTGCCTTTCGTTACTCCTACAGCAACAAGCCGTGGGAGTTGTATCTGATGGAAAATCCGCCTCCGGGCAAGCCGGTAAAAACCGAAGGTAAAGCCCGGCAGATTACGCAATCGCTTAGCGAAGAATTTAAATCGTACCCGTGGCGCGACCCCGTGGTTACTACCTTTAAAGCACGCGATGGTGCCGAGGTGTACGCCCGCCTTTACAAACCCGAAAAGCCCAATGGTGCGGCCGTAATCTTTGTGCACGGTGCCGGCTATTTGCAAAATGCACATAAATGGTGGAGCAGTTACTTCCGCGAATACATGTTCCACAACCTGCTGGCCGATAAAGGTTATACCGTGTTGGATATAGACTACCGGGCCAGCGCCGGCTATGGGCGCGACTGGCGCACCGCCATTTACCGGCACATGGGGGGCAAAGACCTTACCGACCATGTAGATGGCGCCAACTGGCTGGTAAGAGAGCACGGCATTGACCCGAAACGTATTGGCATTTATGGTGGTTCGTATGGCGGCTTTATTACCCTGATGGCCATGTTTACCACTCCCGATGTATTTGCCGCTGGCGCAGCCCTGCGCCCGGTAACCGACTGGGCCCACTATAACCACCCATATACTTCAAATATTCTTAACTTGCCCTATACCGATAGCCTGGCTTATGCCAGAAGCTCGCCCCTTTACCATGCCGAAGGCCTGAAGGGCGCTTTGCTGATATGCCATGGCATGGTTGATGTGAACGTACACTTTCAGGATGTAGTGCGGCTGGCACAACGACTTATTGAGTTGGGCAAGGATAACTGGGAGCTGGCGGTTTACCCGGTTGAAGACCACGGCTTTGTGGAGCCCAGCAGCTGGACAGACGAGTATAAGCGCATTCTGCGCCTGTTTGAAACCCATTTGCGATGAAAAGAAAAAGCCACGCGTACTGTCGCGTGGCTTGCCTTAACTTCGTAAACGGGTTTTCTATCGTTCAACCACTACTGCCGGTACGGCTTTCTGCCTGAACTGCTCGTTAAACCGGGCAATGTCGAGGTTAATAAGGTTGTCGAGCTCCTGCTTATACCCCGCCCACATTTTTTCCAGATCGGCAAAACGATCGCGGGCGCCCTGTGTTACACGCGGATCGTGCACGTCTGCCACATCGCGTAGTTTAAAATATTCGGCGTTGAGTTTACTGGGAAAGTTGATTACATCCTGAAAATTTTTCTGACGGGTTTGCACCACATGGTCTTCCCATGCCTCCAGTTTTTTAATCAGGTCTTTGCCCTGAGCGGCCAAATCTTTAAAAGCAGGGACGGCCGACAATACTTCGGCATAGGTCTCTACCTGCTTCTTTACCGTGCGCATGCGATTTACCGTTTGGTGTATTTCGGTTATGCGGTCGGCCAGTTGTTGTAAAAACTGTTGCTGGGCATTCCAGTCGGCCGGGGTAACCTTCAGGTTGGGGTCTTGTATTATTTCGATATCGGCTTCCGAAGTCTCCCCTTTATAGGTTATGCGCGCCTTATACTTTCCGGGGGCCACGCGATGGCCGCGGTGGTCGCCATACACAAAAGCATTGGTAACTCCGGGAAGAGATTCGGTGCGGAAGTCCCATGCAAAGCGGTTCACGCCCGCATCGGCCGGAATAACCTGCGGGGCTGGCGGCCCGCCCGGCCAGGGTTTAAATGTTTCGTCTTTTTTGTTGGTGTAGGCACGGATTTTATTGCCCTGCGCATCGAATATTTCGAGCTTTATGGTGTTGGTATCGGCTTTTTCTTTCAGATAATAATCCAGTATTACTCCATCGGGCGGATTCATGCCTAAGCCGGGAACATTTCCCATCCACTCCGGAATGGTTACAGCCGGATAGCGTACGGTTGCCTTGGGGGTAAACAGTTTTACCTGTGCGGTACCCAAATGGCCCCGCGACTGCTGGATGGCTCCCAGATCGTCCAATATCCAGAACGACCGCCCGGCTGTGGCCGCCACCAGGTCGTTGCCCTGAATGGCCAGGTCGGTTACCGGCACAACCGGAAGGTTGAGTTGCAACCTATGCCAGTTAACACCTCCGTTAAACGAAACATAGAATCCCCTCTCGGCACCGGCATATAACAGATCTTTTACCTTACGGTCTTCGCGGATGACTTTGATAAAATCGTCCTTATCCACACCGTTGCTGATGCGCGTCCAGCTCTTGCCGTAATCGTTCGACTTGTAGGTGTAGCTGGTCATGTCATTAAATTTGTACCGCGAAGCAGCAAGGTACACCGTGGCTTTATCGTGTGGCGATACTTCAATGGAATGAATCATACCTTCCGGCAAACCGGCGGGGGTAATGTTCTGCCAGGTTTTTCCGCCATCGTGGGTTATATGTACCAGGCCGCAGTCAGTGCCCGCATACAGTACTCCTTTTTCATGCGGTGACTCAATGAGGTAGTAAATGGTATTGTAATTTTCGCCTCCGGCTCCTTCGTTGGTAATGGGGCCTCCGCCCTCCTGTTGTTTGCTTTCTTCATTGCGCGTAAGGTCGGGGCTTATTACCTCCCAGCTTATTCCGCCATTGGTGGTTTTAAACACTACGTTGCCGGCATGGTAAATGGTGTTCGGGTCGTGGGGCGAGGCTATGATGGGGGCATTCCAGTTAAACCGGTATTTCATTTCCTTTGGCCGGTACGCCAGGTTGGTGGCCGGGTACTGCATAATGTCTTTGCGTTCGCCCGTGCGGGTATCGAGCACGTCAATGTTTCCCTGGTAGCAACCGCCATAGAGCAGTGTGGGGTCATCGGGGTTAAAGGCAATCCAGGCGCTTTCGCAGCCGGGCCCTTCAAACCAGTCCTGTTCAGTAATTCCAAAGCTGTTGTTGCGGCTTTTGATCACTACCGATGAATTGTCCTGCTGCCCGCCATAGACGCGAAAGGGGAAGAGGTTGTCGGTATTTACCCGGTAAAACTGGGCCGTAGGCTGATTGTTCAGCGTACTCCAGCTTTTGCCCCCGTTAAAGGTTATCTCTCCGCCTCCATCATCGGCCAGAATCATGTTCTGGCTGTTACGGGGATTTATCCACAAGTCGTGCGTATCGCCATGTCCTACGCGTATGGAAAAAAAGGTTTTTCCGCCATCAACAGATTTCATAAAGGGGGCATTCAGTACATAGACCACATCGGCATTTTGGGGGTCGGCAAATACTTCCATGTAATACCACGAACGGGCGGTAATGTTCTGGTCGCTGCTGAGGTGGTTCCATTTTTTTCCGCCATCATCCGACCGGTAAAGGCCGGCTTTTGATTTTTCGGCTTCTACTATAGCATATACCCGGTTAGGGTTGGCGCGGCTTACCGATATGCCTATTTTACCCATCTCTTTCGGCAAGCCTTCCACTGTTTTCTCCCAGGTTTCACCGCCATCTGTTGATTTCCAGATGGCACAGCCGGGCCCTCCGCTTTCCACTTTCCACGGATACCGGCGGTGTTGCCAGGTGGCTGCATACAAAATGCGGGGGTTGGTCATGTCCATACTTAGTGATGATGCGCCCGTGTTTTCATCAACGTACAGAACTTTTTTCCATGTTTTGCCCCCGTCGGTTGATTTAAATATGCCCCGGTCGGGGTTGGGCCCATGTACGGCTCCCTGCGCGGCCACATATACGATATCGGGATTTGAAGGATGCACAATTACATCCGATATATGGCGGGTGTTTTGCAAACCCATGTGTTGCCAGGTTTTTCCGCCATCGGTTGATTTATAAACGCCATCGCCATAGGTAGTCATTACCCCGCGTACAGCATGTTCGCCCATACCCACATACATTACGTTGGGGTCCGACTCGCTCACCGCGATATCGCCTACCGAACCGGATTGGAAAAAGCCGTCCGAAATGTTTCGCCAGGTAATACCGGCATCTTCTGTCTTCCACAGCCCACCGCCGGTGTAGCCGGTGTAATAAACCTGGTCGTTACCCACAACTCCCGAAGCCGCCACACTGCGCCCCCCGCGAAAGGGACCAATGTTGCGCCACTTCAGACCCTTGAACAGGTCGGCCTGAAAAGCAGGGGCGGTTGCCGGTGCCGAAGGTTTTGTGCGCTGGGCATGCACAGCGTACCCAACAATCATGAAAAGCGTAATCATTAAAAATCGCATAGCCGGTAAGGTTAACGCTGCCTGATTTACACAATTTTACCTGTACGGCCAATGCCTTTTCCCTGAACATGCCGGGGAAAATGCAGGAGGTTACCGGTTATTTTCATGCCACTGCCGTTTGGCATCCAACGATATTTAGCATGGCATACAAACTGCTCCAGCAATACGAGGCAATTTTTAAAACTTGACTATATTATCGGCACAATAGCTTATCTATAAGCCACTCAAAAAATCACACCGCAAAAAGCTGTTTGCAAACCAAGCGCGCTTAAAACGCCTGTAATGTGGCTAGTTTTTGTGATTACGGCTGTTACCGGCTGGCGTTACTGTCCGGCCTTCCTTGCAAATCATTGTCAGTATTGAGTTGTCGTGTCATTTCGTATTGGCTGTGCGTTGTGTTTTTTATTTTTTTAAAGGGTCGGGGCCCGATTGCAATGGGGATTAAAAATAATTTTTCTATTGCGTTGGTTTTGCAAGCTCTATTAAAAACTTTGGTCGTGTTTTGGCTTCCCGAAGGGTCGGGACAAGTAGTGCGGCTTTGGTCACGAAAACTTTCGGGATGCTTGCAAATAGTGTTGGTATTTATCTTGTTATATTGGCGGTAGCCCCAATTCCTTTAAAAATTGATTATGTGTCTCTCTGGCTTTGGTTATTTCTTTTTCTATCTCAACGAGTTTTTTATTTATTTCTTTCAGGTCAATGGGTTCTTCTTCTTGCGATGTGCTGACATAACGTGATATGTTCAGGTTAAAATCGTTCTTGCCGATTTCATGCATGGATACTCTGCGCGAGTAACGGTCTTCTTCTTTACGGTGTTTATAGGTGTTAACAATCTTATCAATGTGTTCGGGCAGCAGGGTATTTTGCCGTTTTCCTTTTTCATAGTGTTCAGCGGCATTGATAAACAACACATCTTCAAACTTTTTGCATTTCTTTAAAACCAAAATACAAACGGGAATACCGGTGGAGAAAAACAGATTGGCAGGAAGTCCGATGATGGTGTCAATATTTCCGTCTTCCAATAATTTTTTTCTGATTTTTTCTTCCGCTCCTCCCCTGAACAAAACTCCATGTGGTAATATAATGGCCATGGTGCCTTCTTTGCTTAAAAAATGAAAACCATGTAACAGAAAAGGCAAAATCAGCGGCCGATTTGGGTGCCAGGCCGTAGTTCTTAAACCGAAAATCGTCTTTGAGTGTGTCGGTAGGTTCCCATTTTAAACTAAAAGGCGGATTGGCTACAATGGCATCAAATTCTAATTTTTTTGCGGGATTGATTTCTCTTAAAATCTCCCAGTCGTTCTGCAACGTATCTCCGTGATGGATGTCAAATTCGGTGTCTTTCACGCCATGCAACAGCATGTTCATTCTTGCAAGGTTGTAGGTAGTGATGTTTTTTTCCTGTCCAAAAATTTTGCCGATAGTTCCGCCTGCGTTCATCATTTTTTTGCGGACGTTGAGCAACAAAGAACCCGAACCGCAGGCAAAGTCCAGCACGCGTTCAATTTTTTTCTTTTTGCCCTGTGCGGGGTTTTGGCTGTCGAGAATAACAATTTCGGAAAGAATATCCGAGATGCGTTGTGGGGTATAAAATTCGCCTGCCTTTTTACCGGAACCTGCGGCAAACTGACCAATCAGGTATTCATACGCATCGCCTAATATATCTTTATCGGTAGAAAACTGATTGATGCCTTCGGCAATTTTCTGAATGATGTTGCAGAGCTTTTTGTTCCGTTCTTCGTAGTTTTTGCCAAGTTTTTCTGAATCGAGATTGATTTCAGAAAACAGACCCTGAAAGGTGCTTTCAAACGATTCATTTTCTATGTATTTAAAACCTTCCTGCAAGGTGCGAAGCAAATCTTTGCTTTGGGTTTTGGCAAGGTGTGCAATGTGGTTCCACAGATATTGTGGTTTAATAACATAGTGTATCTTTCTGCGCATCTGCTTTTCAAAATCAGGCACATCGGCCGGGTTTTGTTCATACCAGAGGGATAATGGGGTTTTGCCACCGTTTCCGTTGAGCGATGGGTAATCTTTGCCGAGTTCTTTGCGGGCAGCTTCTTCGTAGTTGTCGCTCAGGTAACGCAGAAACAAAAACGAAAGCATGTAATCGCGGAAGTCGTCAGCGTTCATGGCTCCGCGCAGTTCATCTGCGATTTTCCAGAGGGTTTTGCCTAATTCGGTATGGTTGTTGGTTGTCATAATTGTCTGAACTATGATTTTATTGATTTTTTGATTGACTATGATTTTTATTGGGTTTCATTACTCTTTTAAATTGTAAGGAGGTGTTGCCAAAATTTATCAACAAACCAATTTCTAATCCGTAGGCTTCCAAATAATTTATAGCTTGTGCTAAATGCAAATCTTCTAATTGTATGATGGCTTTTAATTCTACCATCACTTCCTATTTTGCGCATTGGGACACCCGTACTAAAAATTAATGTCAAATGCCTTTAAAATCTCTTGTTATTGCACATTTATTGGTAACAATAAAGTGGTTTTCTTTTTGGATTTGACGATTTATCAATGATTTGAATGCTGGCGGTGCCACTTTTATTTTTCTTCTTGCGTATAAACATCCTGCAAAAATAGCAACGGGACACCCAAAATTAGCCGATTAGGAAAACTTTTTCATAGTGGGAAATGGATATTGGAAGAACGCTTTTTTAAAAGTGCGCAAAACAGGATTTTATTGATTTTTTGATTGACTATGATTTTTATTGGGTTTCATTACTCTTTTAAATTGTAAGGAGGTGTTGCCAAAATTTATCAACAAACCAATTTCTAATCCGTAGGCTTCCAAATAATTTATAGCTTGTGCTAAATGCACATCTTCTAATTGTATGACGGCTTTTAATTCTACCATCACTTTGCCCTCTACAAAAAAATCCACACGCCTTGTTCCTATTTCATCACCTTTATAAAAAATAGTCATTTCGTGTTCTCTTGAAAACTCCAAACCTTGAATGCTCATTTCTTTTGCCAAAGCCCTTTGGTAAATCACTTCCTGAAATCCATTCCCTAAAATCCGGTGCACTTCCATTGCACAGCCTATAATTTTGCCTGTGAGTTCTGAAAGTGGATATTCGTTTTTAATCATAGTGTTCATTTAATCATTTACAATCATAGTTAAGACAGTTGCGGAAATAAGCCCTGCAATAAACCTTTTGTCTGAACCCTGATGGGTATGAATGAAGGATTACCTTGATTTTACTTGCTATATTTTTAATCATATTCATCATTTAATCACAAAAATCATAGTTCAGACAGTTGCGGAAATAAGCCCTGCAATAAACCTTTTGTCTGAACCCTGATGGGTATGAATGAAGGATTACCTTGATTTTACTTGCTATATTTTTAATCATATTCATCATTTAATCACAAAAATCATAGTTCAGACAGTTGCGGAAATAAGCCCTGCAATAAACCTTTTGTCTGAACCCTGATGGGTATGAATGAAGGATTACCTTGATTTTACTTGCTATATTTTTAATCATATTCATCATTTAATCACAAAAATCATAGTTCAGACAGTTGCGGAAACAACCCCTGCAACAATCCTTTTTTATGCAATTCCAAAAGTTCTATTTTTTGTGTTTGTGCGTTTATTAAATCATCAAGGGACGACAAACAAGCCGCGATTTTTTGTTGCTCGGCTGGAATTTCAGGAACGAAAAACTCATATAATTCCAGATCAGTATCACTTAAGTTTTTAATATTTCCTTCTCCAATCGAAAGAGAGATGAACTTTTCGTAAGCCCTTGTCTGAAAAATATATTTCATCAATCTATTATCAGTTCTAAAAATGGAGCAAAATGCACCTACAGTTAAATCAGTTGGATAATTTCCAACATACTCTGCGTTTTTTCCAACCAAGGACCTGCTACCGCTGGACATACAAATTACTATATCACCAGCCTTTAGATATAATTCTTTATGAATTTTTTTGTTAACGAAAACTAAATCATCGTCCAGCACTAGATTTTGATTTTTAATATTTCCTGCACGTATAACTAATAGCCCATCATCAGAAACATCTTTCGAACTGTATGTTAATCCTCTAATAAAATATCCAAAATCTTCCAACCTTTTCACTTCCCACTCTCCGCTATTTTGGAATTCGGGGAAGCGGAGTTTGGGTAGGGTTTCACCTTCCCGGGGAAAAAGGTTTTGCAGTAAGCCCTTTTTGTGGTCTTTGAGGGCTTGCAGTTTTTGGCGCCCGGCTGTGATAAGGGCATCCAGGGACGACAGACAATCTGCGATTTTTTGTTGTTCGGGAAGGGGGGGAAGGGGGAGTTTTAGGTTTTCTAATATTGATTTTGATAAGTTATTATTTTGTCCTGTCCCAAATGAATTTATTTTCTTAAATAAAAGAGGTTCTACCAAATATTTTATAGAATTATTATTTTCTTCTTTTGGAACCAATTTTAATGTTCTCTGATTTAAAAATGCTTCTTTATTATCGTTCCAAATAAAAAAATTAAATCCAGCCGCACCTGTTAAAGATAAAAGCAAATCCCCTTTGGTTATCTTAAAACATTCTAAATTATTTTTTTTAACAGTTTCGTATGAAATATAGACTTTATCTTCATTCTTATTTTTGTTATTAATTTCTGTAATCCTTACAACCTGATAAGACTCATCATCATTTGCTTTATGAGATAATTCCTTTGAACTAAAGGAATAGCCATCTTGTAGTTTAAACACCTCCCCCAACCTTTTCACTTCCCACTCTCCGCTATTTTGGAATTCGGGGAAGCGGAGGCGGGGGATAAGGGCAGGTTTATCGGTTTTAGTTTTCATTTTTTTCAGTTGTCAGTTTTCAATTACGAATTTTTTAATTGTTGTTTTAGTTTTTTACCCAAGGGTGTGAGGCGGTATTTTTGTTTACTGCTGGTTGGCTTATCAGGTATGGTGGGCTCTACAATGCCTAATTCAATAGCCGCTTGTAAATATTCTTTCCGGAAATGCTCTCTGTCTTTGAGCCCAAGTTTTTCTTGTAATTCTTCTCGTTTGTGCGTTTCTGTCATTACTGATAACAGTTGTTTGACTTGCTGGGTAACTTGCTGGGTAACTTGCTGGGTGACTTGCTGGGTAACTTGCTGGGTAACTTGCTCGGTGACTTCCTTCATTAAATCTTTTTCTTGAAAATGTTTTACTACCTCTTTATCGGCAGGGAAAACAATGCGAATAAAATTGGGGGATATTTTAAAGCACTCTTTGCTATAATATTGTAAAATTCTTTGTATGCCTGTGCCGAGTTGCTCCACCAATTCAAGGTCTTTAAAAACGCGCATCAATTCTTTGTTTCGCGGGACGGAATACCCTTCAAAAAACTCTTCTTCGGTAAGGTTTTGCGGTAATCCTCCGGCTGATGTAATTTCTATTCTGTCGGGAAAGAGTTCAAACTTTGGAGGAATTTCAAGGGTATAATCAGCGTGCACAAAAGCGTTTATAATGGCTTCGCGTAATGCAAGGGAATGCCACTTTCTTTTTTCTATACGCTCTTTGTACGTAATATTTACAAAAGTGCGATTTTCTATATCCACTTTTTCAAGTACACTTTTGGCGGCTTTTATGAGTGAGCAATTGCCTAATTCGGCTTTTTCTACAAGTTGTTCGCGAGTGGTGGTGGCATATTTTGCCACTTGAACAGAAAAGGTGTTGTTGTCGGCTAAAAGATAACCAACAAGATTAAACTTACCATCATCTGTTAATAGCTCAAGGTTTTTTTTGAAATGATTGTTTAGGGGCTTTCCGGTTTCTTGATAATAAATTTGTAATTGTTCAAATGTTAAGTTCCGGCGGGGTGAAGATATTCTTCGGATGGTATTGCGGGTTCGCGATGCAAATAAGGTGTCAATCATATTTTGAGGCATAGGGTCGGCCGCTGTTCCGTTTCGTATGTAGCAGCCCTTTTCGGACATGCCATATTTCTTTTTAAAGTAGGGTTTTTCGCTTCCGCCGGCTATTTTTATTTTAATTACTGGTTTTCCGCTAATAGTTTCTTGCACTATATCAAACAATCCCATAATAGAAGGAGATATATTGTTTTTTAAACGGTCTTTGAGTTGTAAAATGATAGAATCGGGGTTGTTAACACCTACCACATTACCGTTATTTTCAATACCGATATAGATAGTACCTCCCTCGGGAGTGTTAAGAAATGCAATAACTTCTTTTTCTATATCTACATCCTTATTCCACTCTCTTTTAAATTCAATATGTTTATTCTCATTCGGCATATTGTTCAATTTACTCATATGCTTTTAATCCGCTAATTTCTCTTCCTTCGGCTTTCTTTTTCAGGATAGGGATTAAATCGGTCATCAGGGCTTCTTCGCGTTTGGTACGTTCTTTCCAACCCAGGTCAAAGGGTTCAAAGAGTTCGCTTAGTTTTTCAGTATCCAGAATCATCCGGTTCATGATGGTATCCACAAATTGCTGCAATACTGAAATTTCCAAGCCATGACGGGTGGATATTTCTGCCAATTGTTTGGCAATTTTTTCCTCTTTAAATTTTTGATAGCCGTCTTTAATTTGTTGTTCGTTGAGGGGTTTTCCTGCTTCCAGGGTGTGGATGTATTCAACAATATCGTCCCGTTCTTCCATCAGGTTGGCACTGCTGCTCATGATGCCAATCAGCTGGTCGCGGGTCATTTTCTGTTTTTTGGGTGGCTGCCGGGTATATTGGGCAATGAGGTTCATGATGTAATCGTAATCAATAAGTGCAGAAGCAAACAGCACAAACTCAAAATCTAATTGTTGAATATTTTCGGGGGCACTGCTGCCTTCTTTTTGCTGAATTTCTTTGAGTTGTTTGGCAATTTCCAAGATAGGAGCTTCGGAACGAGCGCAATTGTTCTTCGGGCATCAGTTCTTCAATCCTGGCTTTTTGTTCTTCCGTTAGGTCGGTGTATTGGTCAAGCTGGGTTTTGAGGCGTTGCACTTCTTTAAAGCGATTGATAAACTCCACACGGGCGGCATCTCCTTTAATGTTATACACTTCTTGTGGTTCTGCTACCATGTTTTTGTCGTGCATCCATTTTTCCATGGCTTTTACTGCCTGCTCGTATTTTTCAATTACCTTGGGTGCGGGTTCTACCAGCCAAATTTCTTTGGCTTGTTGTTCTGTTTCTCCGCTGAATAGGGCAATGGCTTTGTCTACCTCTGCTTGTTGTTGCCTGAAATCCAGGATATTTCCGTATGGCTTGGTATCGTTCAACACGCGGTTGGTTCGGCTGAAGGCCTGAATCAATCCGTGGTATTTCAGGTTTTTATCTACATACAAGGTGTTCAGGTATTTGCTATCAAAGCCGGTAAGCAACATATCCACCACAATGGTGATGTCAATTTTATTTTTATGTGGATAGTCGGCATTGCTGAATTGCTGGAATTTTATGCGTTGCTGCACATCCTGGTAATAGCGGTCGAACTCTGTAATTTTATGGTTGGTGCCATATTGTTTGTTGTAATCGTTGATAATGGCTTCCAGTGCTTTTTTCTTTTTTTCGGGTTCAATTTTGTTGTCGGCTTTTTCTTGCTCTAAATCTTCTTGTAATTGCAACACATCTCTATTTCCTTCGGCAGGCGGAGAGAACACACAGGCAATATTTAAAGGAATGAAATCGGGATTCTGCAGAGACGTTGCAATCAGTTGAGACGTTGCATGCAACGTCTCAACTGATTTGAATAATTCGTAATATTCAATAGCATCGTTGATAGAAGCCGTTGCCAATAATGCGTTAAATCGTCTGTTGTGTGTGGCCGCATCGTGTTTTTTCAGAATAGCATTTACAACGGCTTTTTTGTGTTCGGTGCTTCCAACGGTTATATTTTTTTCGGGCTTGAAATAGTCAATATGAAAACGCAGTACGTTCCGGTCTTCTATGGCATGCGTGATGGTGTATCGGTGCAGCAGATTTTGGAAAATGTCTTTGGTAGTTACATACGAGCCAACGGTTCCGTCAATTTGTTTATAGGTGGCATTGTCTTCAAAAATGGGTGTTCCCGTAAAACCGAAAAGTTGGGCATTGGGGAAAAATTCTTTGATGGCTTTATGATTTTCGCCAAACTGTGAACGATGACATTCGTCAAAAATAAAAACGATGCGTTTGTTTCTTAATGGTTGCAACCTTTCTTTATAGTTGTTTTTGTTGTTGGGGTCGAGTGCCAGTCCTAATTTTTGAATGGTTGTTACAATTACTTTGTTAGCGTAATCATCCGAAAGCATTCGTCTAACTAATGTTTCGGTATTGGTGTTTTCTTCTACGCAACCTTCCTGAAATCGGTTGAACTCTTCGCGGGTTTGCTTGTCCAGGTCTTTGCGGTCAACGACAAAGAGGCATTTTTCAATATTGGGATTTTCTTTGAGCAGGGTAGATGCTTTAAAAGATGTGAGCGTTTTTCCGCTTCCGGTGGTGTGCCATATATAGCCGTTTCCGCGGTTTTGTTCGATGCAATTTACGATGGCTTTCACGGCATAAATCTGATAGGGCCGCATGACGAGCAGTTTTTGTTCGCTTTGCACCAGCACCATGTATTTGCTTATCATTTCGGCAAGTGTGCATTTGCTGAGAAACTTTTCTGCGAAATCATCTATGTGTGTGATTTTTTTATTGTCCTCATTGGCAAATTGATAAACGGGTAGAAATTGTTCGTCTGCATTAAATCTGAAATGAAGCGGGTTGTTGTTAGCGAAATAATAGGTGTTACTGCGATTGGTAACGATAAAAAGCTGCATGAAGCAAAGCAATGAGTTTGTATAACCGTTGCCCGGGTCGCTTTTATAGTCCACAATTTGCTGCATTGCTTTTCGTGGGCTTACTTCCAGACTTTTAAGTTCAATTTGAACAACAGGAACTCCGTTAATCAATAAAATGACATCATAACGATGATAGCTGTTTTCTGTATTGATGCGAAGTTGATGAATAACTTCAAACTCGTTTTTGCACCAATCTTTGATGTTTACCAAAGTGTAATGCAAAGGCGTTCCGTCTTCGCGGATAAAAGTGTTTATTTCTCGTAATCTTTTTGAAGCGACAAACACATCCGAAGTAATCATTTCGTCCCGAAGTCGGGCAAATTCGGCATCGGTGAGGTTTACTCTGTTGAGTGCCTGAAACTTCTCACGGAAATTCTTTTCCAGTGAGGCCCTGTCCCTGATGTCCGGGCGGTAAGTGTATTTCAGGTCCGTGAGTTTGGCTATTAAACTATTTTCTATTTGTTGCTCTTTAGTCATATATAAAATTTATATCGGGCAAAGTTACTTTTTTAATCACGTTAATCGGTCTGTGCGTTCGGAAAAAATGGATCTTTTGGCTTAGCTCCAATTTGTTTGTTTTTGAGCGGTGTTCGTGAATGTTCTATACGCGCCCCAAAACATGTCCTGCATAGGTTGTTGCACGATGCCGCCTGCCGATAGTTCGTTAAACAGGCGTTTGGCTTCCTGCCGGGCCTTTACTATTTACTTTTTGAGCGCATGGCCTTTAGCTTTTTTATTGTTTGGTCGGTTATAAATTTCCTGTATGCTGGAGTTTCCATTCCATAGATAGCCACTTTACCCTTACTATCGCAATGAATACCAAAACCATAGCTTTTTGCCAAAGGCGATGTTCGTAAGCAGGGCTGACCTTTTGAAAAGAACCCTTCTCTTAATGATTTATATCTGTCGTGTGGCACATTGTTTCTGATGGCAAAGGTCAGGAACAGGATGTCGTCAGAGGTATATTTGTACGGATTATTTGCAATCAGTTCATACTGTATTCGAGCGATTGTCTTTTTTTCTTTTTGTGGCGGGATAATGCTGCGCTGTGTTGGAGTATCTTCTGCCACTTCAATAAAGGTGTTGAAATAGTTTGTGGTGTACAAATGCATTTCATTACTTACTTCTCCTGATAATTAATCATCCAGTTCACGCCAAACTTGTCTGTAAAACTGCCGTAGTACGCGCCCCAAAACATATCCTGCATAGGTTGTTGCACGATGCCGCCTGCCGATAGTTCGTCAAACAGGCGTTTGGCTTCCTGCCGGCTTGCCGGTTCTATTTGTATGTGCATGTTGTTGCCTTTGGTAAGGCTAAAGCCCATTTCTTTGGGAGCATCTGTGCCCATTAAAATATGCCCACCTAAAATAGGCAGTTCAACATGCAGCACCATTTTTTTCAGTGCTTCGGGTATGGGCGGATGGTTCGGGTCCGGGGGCAAATCGCCAAAGCGCTGAATGCCGTTGATAAATTCTGACCTGAAAACTTTTTTGTAAAAAGTAAAAGCTTCTTCGGTATTGCCCGGAAAGTTGAGATACGTGGATATTCGTTCCATATTGTTGGTTTTATTTTGTTTGCGCAGTTTGAATTGTGCTTCAAGATATTGGTCAAGGTTTTCCAGCCCTGCGGTAAAGCCCTCTTTAAAGCCCATTTGAATAATGGTTTCAAGGTCGGAAAGGCTGTTAAAGGTTAAAAGGATGTTCACCTGCGTTTGTCCGGCTTTTTCCATAAAATTATTTTCCCACTGGCTGCGGGGTAACGCGGTGTTTAGTATTCCTGCTTCATTACAGAAGCCATCCATATAAGAAAAAAATTTTTCAGGAATGATTTTCAGATAGTCGGCTCTGGACCAGTGTTTTTCGCCTCCGGGCCCTGCCATGGCATACAGCCAGTAGCCCCCTTCTCTGAAATCCATGTGCTTTGTTTCGGCCCGCCAGGGATAAGGTGCCCACCATTGGTCTAAAATATCGGCTTGTGTCCAGGCCGCCCAAACCAAATCTATTGGTGCATTAAACGAGCGTTCTACTTTTATTTGATTGTTGTCTTTGTCAACCGTAAAGTTGAACAGTATGGTTTTGTTCATGTTGGATTATTTTAATCGTTCTAAAATACCTTTTCTTTTCACTATGTTTTTATAGTCCCATTGTATGTTGCGTGATTTTTTCAGCCAGCGTTTTAAATCGCGGGTATTTATTTCCTTCACATCGTGGTAAAAAACCGAAGCATCCTTAAACTTTTTGCCCACCACATTGAGCCTTTCTTCTTCAAAGCTGGCACCGCTCCAGAACATAAGCCGTATTCCTTGCTTTTGTTTGCTGTATCCCACAATTGGGTTGCCATCCAGAAACCACACCGGGTGTCCGTGCCAAATTTTGTTTTCGGCATCGGGCAGGCCTTTTTGGATTTCCTTATATAACGTATCACAAATGGATTTATCGGTTTTGTTTAGTTTGTTGTGATAGGAAAGGATGTCGGCAGGGATATTGTTGCTGTTTTTACTGCGGGCATCTCTTGCTTTAACCAGTTGTTTAACCGTTTTTTCAAGCAGTGTATACGGAAAGGGCTTGTTTAACGGAAATTGGTAAGTTGCTTTTGAAACATGATATTTTTGCAACGCACGCGGAAGCGCTCCGGCATGTTCGGGTGGAATAAACAAGCTGATATGCTTTTTAAAAGCTGCAAAGTAAATGAGCCTACCCTTATAACCTTTTCCGCCATATTCATAAAAAGGCATGCCATAACTAATTTTTTCAATGGCATTTGGGGCGGCATTTTTGATCGTATCCCTGAGTTGTTGCAGCACCGGTTGTACATCTGTGGGACAAGACGAAATATAATGGTCAACGTTTTTGAATTTTGCATTACTTTTCTCCATAATTCAAGTATTTATTTAGGTATTCAACATTACCTGATAAGCTCCAATAGGGTGCCAGCGTGATGTCAGATAGATAGCTTAGGCCTGCGAGCATTTTTTTACCGTTTCCCAGGTGCGGGTAGTTTGTTCTTTGCCAAAGGTTTTCTCCAGAAGGTTCATGAACACCGGACCTTTCGGATGAGGAACATAGCTAGTAAAAACTTCCAACCCCTTTACTTCATGAATGGTAACACCTTCATACCGGATGGGCAGCGCAAGCTTAGCATCGGGCGCACGCCATAAAAAAGTCACGACCTGCTTTGCTCCCTTCGGAAACGAATAATTACTGAAGGGATCCCTGGCCAGCAGTTTACGCAGATGTTCAACCGACCTGACCGTAACAGGGAAGGAACGCCCGAGCTTCCTTTGAAGTTGCTCTTCTATGCTTCGCGCGAGGGCTTCCTCATCTCCAATCGTAGCATGAAACGCCACGTTGCCGCTGGAAAGTATCGTCTTCACTTCCGTGAAGACAGCCGCTTCAAGGCACTGCTTCAGGTCCGCCATTTTCAAGTTCATGGGGCTTACGCCCCGCAGAAAAGCTACAAATCTGGGCATCAAATAACTATTAGCACTGGTTTTTCTTTCGTCCATCAGTTTGTCTCTGTGTATTTTTTAAAATTGTTTAAGATGGCCTGCCAGCCCTGTTGCTGCATTTCTATGGGATTTTGGTTTTCTGCATCAAAAATTATAGTTACTTCTGTTTTGCTGTTCAGCTCTTTAAAATTTACCTGAACCACTCTCTGGTCGGGCATGGTAAAAACCAATTTTTCGCCAGATACTACTTCATCGTAAATGCCTTCAAAGTCAAAGCCAAAACTTCCGTCTTTGGCTTCCATGCGTGCCACGTAGCGTCCGCCTACCTGTAAATCGTTGGACGCATGCGGGCAATGCCAGGTATCTAAGGCAAAATTCCATTTTATAATGTGTGCGGGTTGGGTGTAATAGTCCCACACTTTTTGTTTGCCGGCATTTACCACTGCAGAAATGGTGATTTTGGTTGTGTTCATATTTATTTGATTTTGTTAAGTAATTCAGAAAGATTGTCATGCGCCATTGAAACACCTTTATCCATCCCCATTTTAATTACAAATTCCAGCGATTCTTTATTCGGGTACTGGGCATAAACCGTTACCAGTGTTTGGTCGCCAACGGCCTCAAAGGTGTTTTTCCAGGTGGCTACCGGCATGGATTCGTTAATCTTTCCGTGTTCATCCACAAAGGCATCAATGCCTGAAAAATATTTTTCAAAAACAATTTCTTTGAAAATCTGCATGGCACCGTGTCGTTCACCGTTGGGCCCCACCATGTCGTAAATCCATTTTCCTCCGGGTGTAAAATCCATGCTTTGGGTTTCGGCTTTCCAGGGTTTAGGCGCCCACCATTGGTCGAGCAATGCCGGTTCGGTATAGGCACGCCAGACCAGGGCAAGCGGTGCATGGAATATTCGTTTTGCCTGAAAGGTAAAGGTATTGGGGTTGACGATAATTTCGGTTGTCATGTTATTTCACGTATAGGTTATTGGTGCTTTGTTCAATTTATGATGCGTTATGTACGATGCTGCTCCCAGTGCAAACGGCACCAGCAGGGTTAGCATTTGCGGATGAAAACCTCCTACTGCCAGTCCGCTGTAAACGGCTCCGGTCAAATCAAAGAATAAACCGGCATAGGCCCATTCCTTTAATCTCGGAAAACCCGGGACCAGCAACGCCACTACGCCCAGCAGCTTGGCTACCCCAATAAAGGGCAGCAAATACCGGGGGTAGCCGAGCAGGTTAAAAATGTTTACCCAATCCTCTGTTTGCAAAATGTTAGGTATGGCTGACGAGAGAATAAATGCTCCGAACAACACCGTGCTGACCCAGAAAACAATGCGATATTTTTTTAAGGGAATGTTCTTCATAATTATAGATTTTGTTTTGAATCTGTTTCTGAACTGATTATTTATTTATCCATTTTTTTAAGTTGTTCCAGCACATCATCCAATTGTTTAAAGCGTTTCTCCATCAACTGCCTGAATTTTTCAAGCCATTTTTCCACATCTTTCATTTTGCCTGCATTGAGGTGATAGTAGATTTCCCTGCCTTTTTGTACGGGTGCTACCACATCGCATTCGGTAAGTATTTTCAGGTGTTTTGATACGGCTTGCCGGCTGGTGTTAAAATGTTCTGCAAGTGCATTGGGTGTCATTGAGCCAACGGTCAATAACATTATAATTGCCCGTCTGGTAGGGTCTGCAATAGCTTGAAAAACATCTCTACGCATTTGACAAAGGTTTATATACAAGCACTATGATACCACATTCAAAGTGTTTTGAAGAAACCAATTCTAATTTTTGCATCGCATCTACATCCTGAAAAATTGGCATTCCTTTACCAAGTATTGCTGGATTGATAAATAAGTGCAACTCGTCAATAAGTTTTTCTTTGATTAAGGAAGAAACAAACTTTCCGCCACCATAAACAATAAGGTCTTTACCTGATTGATTTTTCAATGCGTTGATTTTTTCTACAAAGTCACCATTTTCAACTTCCGTATTTTCCCATTCAGATTTTTTCAAGGTTTTGCTAAACACAATTTTAGGTGTTTGGGTGTAAGTAATGCCAGCTTCTTGCTCTGGATTGTCCTTGTCGTTGGCAACTGCTGCCCAATGTGGTATAAACCCCATTGCCAAATTTTTGCCAAGAAGGATAGTATCAACGGGTTTGGTGATTTCGTCAACATACTTTTTAATGTCGTCCGACCAATTAAAAGTCACCCAATCCATTTCATTATTAGGTCCTGAAATAAAGCCATCAACCGACATTTGGACCTGTAACTTTAACTTTCTCATTTTTATCTTGTTTTTAATTTGTGAAACTAATCGGTTGCAAACATAAGTGCAACTTTTCGGTTTCGCAAATTTTTTGTTGAAATTTTTAAGGTTAAGTGTAAAGAAAGGGTTATCCAGGTTTCGGGCAGCCTTCTGATACCTTTACCTTAATGGTTACCTTTTAAAATTGTTTTCATACATTCCAATCCACTGTTCAGTTGTGATTTTTGAACATAGCTCCCCTATCAGTTCGAATGGAATGTGGAGAGGTGTTTTAAACCGGATACAACTTTTTCCCATATCCAATTTAGTTTTGCTGTGCTTCGCATATTCGCCAGTAAACCATTTAAGTAATTCAGCATTTGCGTAAAGCCCCATATGATACAGGGCTATATAGTTTTTTTGAGATGCAATGCTGATAAACGGTAAAGGTTGTGTGGAATCACAATGGTATCCATTCGGATAAATGGAATGTGGAACAACATATGCAATCATACCGTAACTAATCGTTTCGGTAAACCCTTTCGGTAAGTTGTCAAGTATAGTTTTTCGCAATTGTCTGACCGCCATTTTTCTTTCGTCAGTCAGTTGTTCGATGTATTGTTCCGGTGTTTCTGCTTTTACTTTCCTATTTTTTTATTTGTGATTTTGTTTTC
>BPHC01000007.1 GCA_026003355.1 Cyclobacteriaceae bacterium | reverse complement strand
GGGTAATCGGTTACGTTAAGATGCAGGCTTTGCAGCCCGAAAGGCACCCTGGTATTGTTGAGCAGGGCCAGAATGGCATCCAGTTCAACCTCACCAACCTCCTGCACCCAAACGTGGTGGCTCAGGCGGGCCCGGGTTACGGGCTCCTTGCGTGCGTTGATAACCAGGTTGTAGTCACCGGGGTGGGGTTGTTCGTCAACCTTGTAAATATGCACAGGAATGTCGTTGACGAACAAATTCATAACCTTGCCGATAACGTACTACATACCTGCAAAACAAAAAAATATTTGGTTGCCTGCAAGTGCCCGTGCAAGTTTTTATGAATTTTACGCACAGCTTAACCGAATACCCCAGCAAAATGAGTTCTGTAACCATCTTTTCGCCCTCAGCCCGGCCCGTGGCCAACATGCTGCTCGACTGCGGGGCGGTACGCATAAGGCCCGACAAACCTTTTATTTGGGCTTCGGGATGGAAGTCGCCTATTTATTGCGACAACCGCATTACCCTGTCGTTCCCCAAGGTGCGCACTACCATAAAGAACTTTCTGGCAGAGGCCCTTAAATCATTTTTTCCCGAAGCCGGGGCTGTTGCCGGTGTGGCTACGGCAGGTATACCACAGGCGGCCCTGCTGGCTGATGCGCTGAATATACCCCTGGCTTATGTGCGCTCCTCTGCCAAAGACCATGGCATGGAAAACCTTATTGAAGGGCAATTTACAGCCGGGCAGCAGGTTGTGGTTGTAGAAGACCTGGTATCAACAGGGGGCAGCTCGCTAAAAGCCGTGGCTGCATTGCGGGCAGCTAACATCAGGGTGTTGGGCATGCTTTCGGTTTTTACCTATGGTTTTGAGGCAGCCGAAAAGCAATTTGCAGAAAACAGGGTTAAGCTGGTAAGTCTAAGCGATTATTACCACCTGCTGGAAGAGGCACAGCAAAAACAGCTAATCAATTCACACCACCTTACCCTGCTCAAAGCCTGGCGCTACGATCCAGCCTCGTGGAACATGTAAAGCATATGGTGCTCTGTTTCTACCGGCCTTCTACCATTATCACCTTCTTGGTTTCAAAAAACGGAAGCGGAAAATAGTCGTGCAAATGGTACACCACGCATGGGCGGCGCAGTTCCTGCATTTCGGCTGTGAGGTCGCCACCTTTTAAAAACAACAGGCCGTTTGGTAGTTGGTTGTGCCCGCGTGGTTTTATTTTACGGTGCACCCAGCCATACACGGTGGCCAGGGTGGCCACGGCACGGGTTACCGCAAAATCGAAGTTGCCCTGTACTTCCTCTGCCCGGATTTTTTCTGCCGTAACGTTGTTTAGTTTAAGCGCCGCGGCAACGGCCTTTACCACCGTAATTTTCTTGCCTATGGAATCGGCCAGATGAAAGTGCACATCCGGAAAGAGGATAGCCAGTGGTATTCCCGGAAAGCCCCCGCCGGTGCCTACGTCAAGCACTTTGGTTCCGGCTTTAAAGGCAACAACTTTGGCAATACCCAGCGAATGCAGCACATGATGAAGGTACAGATTGGGCAGGTCTTTGCGTGATATTACGTTTATCCGGTTATTCCATTCAGCATAAAGCGGCATGAGCATCCGCATTTGCTCCTGCTGTGTTAATGTAAGATGCGGAAAGAAGCGAAACACCAGGTCTGCACCGGCCGGTATTGGTTCCATTAAATAAAATCGCGTTTGTTTTTCATCATTTCAAACAACAGCTCCCGTGCCCGGTGCAGCTGGGCCTTTACCGTGCCCAGCGGGGCTTCCAGTTCCTGCGCGATTTCTTCGTACGAGAGTTCTTCGAAGTAGCGCAGGCGCACCAGTTTCTGATATTTGGGCGGAAGTTTATCAACAAAAATCTGCATCAGCTCTTCTTTCTGTAATTTAATGGCCTGTTCCTGGGGGTTTAGGTTTTCGTCTTCCACCTCAATAGCCACCGCCTCTCCTTCGCTGTCGGTATAGGCGCTGCTTATGCTTAATGTGTTGAGCTTTTTCCTTCTGATAAAATCAATGGTGTTGTTGGTGGCGATGCGAAAAAGCCAGGTGCTGAAAGTAAAGTCCTTCTTAAATTTATGCAGGCTTTTAAAGGCTTTGGCAAACGACTCGATAGTAAGGTCTTCGGCATCATCCACATTGCGCACCATTTTCAGTATCATGTGGTAAACGGGTCGTTTGTAGCGTTGCATAAGCCGGGCATAGGCCTTCTCGTCATTATCCTGCACGGCACGGTCAATCAGCCGGAAGTCCTCCAGTGCTTTGGCCGAAAACCTACCCTCTTCAAATTGGCTCAGCTCTTCCATGTTATTCGTTTGGCTGCCCATGCCGCAGGGGCAGTGGTAAGATAGTAAAACGGATACAGAAAATCTAACACCGGAATAAACAGCTTCTCTGTTTCAAAGCCAATCTTACGGGCTGTTCGGTCCATGAGCACGGCAAAACTTCCGGTGCGCACCAGCAACAGGGCAGCCACCCACCCCGCCTGAAAGCCTGCAGCCAGCAACGTTAGCCCGCCGGTCCAGGCCAGCACATGGGTACCGGTAAGGGCGCCCAGAATCATTTTATGCCTTGCCCGGTAAAATTTGCCTGCACTTAAATGGCGCTTTTTCTGCTGAAAAAACTGCATCCACGTGGTTTTGGGTTTGGAGATCATCAGGCAGGAGGCCCCGGCACAAACACGGGTATTGTTCGAACGGGCATGGCGATTTACCAGCAAGTCGTCATCACCTCCGTTCAGGTGCTGAAAGCCGTTAAAGCCCTTGTGCTGCAGGAAGAATGATTTACGGTAAGCCATATTACGTCCCACCCCCATATAGGGCAATCCGTTGCCGGCCAGCGCCACATACTGTAAGGCCGTGTACAGGGTTTCGAAACAAATAAACCGGTTCAGCATTCCGGTCGATGTTTCGTAGGGCGAGCATCCCAGTACAAACTGCACGTCATCTGTCATGTGGCGGCTCATGCCTTCAATCCAGCCATTGGTTGCGGGCCTGCAATCGGCATCTGTAAGCAACAGCCAGTCATGCGCCGCTGCTTTTACACCCAGGGTAATGGCGTACTTTTTGGCATTAATGTGCGAAGGGGTGCGGTCAATACGCACCGGTTTAAGCCGTTTTTCGTGTAAACTAAGCTCAAGCAGGTAATCATAGGTACCGTCTTCCGAACGGTCGTCCACCACCACTATTTCATAAACAGGATAATTTTGCCCCAGCAACAGAGGAAGCAATTCGCGCAGGTTTGGCTCTTCGTTGCGGGCAACCACCAGTACCGAAACAGGCGGAAAATATTCTGGTTTACGGCTTTTATGCGAGAGGCTCCTGCGGAGGCCGCGAGCCAGCCACACCATAAACACCAGCTGCACCAAAACGGCAGCGACAACAACAACAAATAATGCTTTCAACTGATTTTTATTTGGTGCCAAATATACATGGCTGACTTTTTGTAACCCATTGTTTTCGGCTGCTGTGATTATTTCGAATAATTTTGGCCCTTTGCTATGAAATTCACCCTCTTGCACACCGACAATCAGTCGGCCGCCCGGGCCGGAGTGTTACATACCCCGCATGGTGATGTGCCCACACCTGTGTTTATGCCCGTGGGCACGGCCGGATCGGTTAAGGCCGTTCATCAGCGCGAGCTGGTACATGATATCGGGGCAGAGATAATCCTGGGTAACACCTATCACCTTTACCTCAGGCCCGGCACCCATCTGCTCACCAGGGCAGGTGGCCTTCATCAGTTTATGGGATGGGGAAAGCCCATCCTTACCGACAGCGGCGGCTACCAGGTGTATTCCCTGAGCGAAATGCGAAAAATTAACCCCGAAGGCGTTGCTTTTCGCTCACATATTGATGGCAGCAAACATTTCTTTTCGCCCGAATCGGTAATCGACATCCAGCGGCAAATTGGCGCAGATATCATCATGGCTTTTGATGAATGCACTCCCTATCCCTGCGATTACGGCTACGCCCGCCGTTCGCTGGAACTTACACACGCCTGGCTGCAACGCTGTATTCACCGCATGAACGAAACCAAACCCCTTTATGGTTATGAACAGGCTTTGTTTGCCATTGTACAGGGAAGCACCTTTGCCGATCTGCGAAAAGCTTCGGCCGAATTTGCAGCCGCTCAAAATATGCCCGGAAATGCCATTGGCGGACTATCGGTTGGCGAACCGCATGAAGAAATGTATGCCATGACCGAAACCGTGTGCCGCATACTCCCCGCAGATAAACCCCGCTACCTGATGGGCGTTGGCACACCGGAAAACATACTGGAAAGCATAGCCCTGGGCATAGATATGTTTGATTGTGTAATGCCCACCCGAAATGCCCGAAACGGCATGCTTTTTACCTCTCAGGGTATTATTAACATCAGAAATGAAAAATGGAAAGACGATTTCACCCCGATCGATGCTGCCCTGGGCGGATACGCCAGTACCCATTATTCCAAAGCTTACCTGCGCCATCTGGTAATAAATAAAGAAATATTGGGCGCGCAAATTGCTTCGGTTCATAATCTTACCTTTTACCTTTGGCTGGTAAAAGAGGCCAGAAAGCACATACTGGCCGGAACCTTTGCAGCATGGAAAAACAACATGGTTAAAAAAGTGGCGCAACGGCTGTAACCCATGAAAATACTGGACCGGTACATACTCAAACAGTTTCTCATTACCTTTCTGTTTGCCATAGGTTTGCTGTTGGCCATTGTAACCGTTATTGACTACACCGAAAAAACCGACAAGTACGCCCAGGCTAATCTTACAGCCAGGCAGGTGCTGGGCTACTATGCCGACTTTATTCCGTGGATTGCCGGACTGGTAACACCCCTTACAGTTTTTATTGCAGTGGTATTTGTTACCTCAAGGCTGGCCGTACGTACTGAGATTATTGCAGCCCTTAGCAGCGGGGTTAGTTTCAGAAGACTGCTTCTGCCTTATTTTACAGGCGCCGGCATTATTGCGCTGGCTTCCTTCTATCTGAACGGCTGGGTTATTCCCAACTCCAACAAAACACGCCTGGCATTCGAAATACAATACCTTAAAAAAAATGTAGCGAACAACCTGCGCAACATCCATCTGCAGCTGGATCGCAACGTGTATCTGTACATCCAGTCATACAACAGCCTGGGCAAACGCGGCTACCAGTTTGCCCTCGAAAAATTTGAAGAGAACCGGCTTATGGAAAAGCTGGTGGCGAACCGCATTCAATGGGATACTACAAAGCAGAAGTGGGTACTGCAGGACTGGAAAAGATACCGTACCGATGAAATTTTTACCAACGCCGGCCAACTCAGGGCCGAACAGCTTACCGACTCGGGCATTACGCTGGATACCGCCCTGGGCATATATCCACGCGAGTTTGAAAACGACTACCGCAAATACGATGGCCTTACACTTACCGAGCTGAACAACTATATTCGCACGCTGCGCAGGCGCGGCACAGCCGGCATTGAAGTGTACGAAGTTGAAAAATACACACGCTATGCCAGCCCCTTCACCATTTTTGTGCTCACTTTTATGGGTGTTATTGTCTCGTCAAAAAAAAGCAGGGGAGGCACGGGCTATCAGATAGCACTGGGTTTTGTGCTGTCGTTCATCTTCATTCTTTTCTTTATCTTGTTCCGCACCTTTGCCGAAGCCGGTGCCCTGCCGCCTTATATTTCAGTGTGGATTCCCGCCCTGCTGTTTGGCTCGGTTGCACTGTTGCTGTACCGCTATGTTCCCCGATAAGGCATGGCTACCTTAACCGACTACCTTAAGCTTCACTTCATTGTATTGTTATGGGGCTTTACGGCTGTTGCCGGATTACTTATTTCTATTCCAGCCACGGAGATGGTGTTTTACCGAACGTTGCTGGCCGCCTTTGGTATGATGGTCTGGCTGGCCTGGCGAAGAGAATCCATGCGGGTAAGCCGGAAAGATTTTTTTTATCTGCTGGGCATTGGTTGCATTGTGGGCATTCACTGGTTAACCTTTTTCGCTTCGGCAAGGGTGTCGAATGCTTCGGTAAGCCTGGTGGGGTTTGCCACAAACTCGTTGTGGGCAGCCATATTGGAGCCCCTGGCCGGCAGGCAACGCATTAAACGGCTGGAGCTGCTGCTGGGCCTGGTGGTACTGGCCGGGCTGTATATCATCTTCTCATTCAACTTTCGGTATCCGCTCGGATTGGCTCTGGGCATTGTAAGCGGTTTTACCGCTGCTGCCTTCTCGGTTATGAACGCGCGGCTGGTAAGGCGCATTAGCCCGGAACGCATAACCCTGTACGAAATGTGGGGGGCCTGGCTGGCCATTGTTTTGTTTTTACCCTTCTACCAGCAGCTTTGGGCGGCAAACTATCAGCTCAGGCTGGTGCCCGCACTCCATGACTGGTTTTACCTTATATTCCTGGCCTGGGGATGTTCGCTGTACGCCTATTCGGCAGCCATTCATCTTATGAAAAAACTATCGGTATTCTACATCCAGCTTGCGCTTAATCTCGAGCCGGTTTACGGAATAATTCTGGCGCTTTTAATATTTGGCGAAAAAGAAAAAATGGGATGGAACTTCTATCTGGGCACAGTTTTTATTGCATCGGCAGTACTGCTTTACCCGTACTTGCGCAGGGCAACCAGTCGTTCATAATTCACCCTGCCAGATAAGGTATCCGTTTAAGCCTTGCGGCACCGATACGGGCCGGCTGAAAATACCGTAAACAGCCGAGCCTGAACCCGACATAGAAGCGTAAACGGCACCAGCGCCATACAACGCATTCTTCAACTCCTGAATAACCGGGTATTTGCGCATTACAGATGCTTCAAAATCATTAACCAGTAACGTTTTCCATTGCCGTATATCGGTGCGAAGAATTTCATATACGGGAGGCCGGTTTTCAGCGGGCACAACATGCTGATAAGCCTCTGCGGTAGACATGTGCACATCGGGTTTGAGTAAAACAAGACTATAACCTTTAAGAGAGACCCCGGCAGGCCTCAGCACATCTCCTATTCCCGAACCAAGCATGGGTGCATCATAAAGAAAAAAAGGACAGTCGCTTCCCAGGCTACCGGCCACTGCCAAAAGTTGGTTTTGCGGAATTTCCTTATGAAAGAGCTGCTGCAACAGCCGAAGCATCCAGGCAGCATCAGCCGAGCCGCCTCCCAAACCGGCACCCGGAGGAATGCACTTGTGCAGATAAACCTGCACTGCCGGTGTTCCGAACTGCCGGTGCATGAATTGCCAGGCTTTTACACACAGGTTTTCGTGCACATTTCCCGGAAGGGTTAGGCCGGTTTGCCTGAAAGAAAATGTTTCAGCAGGCAGCACCTCAAGCACATCGCAAAAAGGTACCGGATAAAAACAGGTGTCCAGATCATGATACCCGTCCGGACGCCTGCGGATAACCTGAAGCCCCAGGTTGATTTTACAGGGCGGAAAGCCAATCATCCCGGCAAGCCTACCGTTTCAGTCGCTCAATCAGTTCTTCGGTAATGCCTGTGGACGAAAACCCGCCATCGTGCATCAGGTTCTGCATGGTAACCATGCGGGTATAATCAGAAAACATAACAACAATATACCGTGCGCAATCTTCGGCCGAGGCATTGCCAAGGGGCGACATCATCTGGGCATAGTCAAAGAAAACATCAAACCCCGATATGCCCGTTCCGGCTGTGGTTTTGGTAGGCGACTGCGAAATGGTGTTGACCCGCACTTTTTTAAGTTTACCAAAACGATACCCGTAACTGCGGGCAATGGATTCCAGTACCGCCTTGGCCTGGGCCATATCAGAATAATCCGGAAAGGTACGCTGGGCTGCAATGTACGATAGCGCCACAATAGAACCCCACTCGTTCATGGCATCCAGCTTCTCGGCTGTTTGCATCACCTTATGAAACGACACACCCGAAATGTCGAGCGTCTTCATAAACCATTCATAGTTCAGGTCGCCATAAGGCCGGTCTTTGCGCACATTGGGGCTCATGCCAATGGAATGCAGAACAAAATCGATTTTGCCTCCCAGAATCTCCATGCTTCGGGTAAAAAGGTTCTGCAAGTCGGCTTCAGAGGTGGCATCGGCCGGAATTACTTCGGCACCGCAGGCCTTGGCCAGTTCGTTTATTTTGCCCATCCGCAGCGCAATGGGGGCATTGGTAAGGGTAAACCGGCCGCCCTCTTCGTGAACGGCCAGGGCCGTTTTCCAGGCTATGGAATGCTCATCAAGCGCTCCGAAAATAATGCCGCGCTTTCCCTGTAAAAGGTTATTTCCCATAATTTCAAATTTTTGCTAAAGTATGGCAATTATCTTTTCCGGCAAAAATCGGCCATTTTTTACAGACAAATACCCCCCTGTTTTGTTTAACCAATTTCTTTTTTAATTTGTGGAACTTTACCAAACAACCCTCGGCCTATGGAAGTACCTTACGAATTTCTTAACACATGGAACCAGTATATGCTACAGGGAACTGTGGTGCTCATTGTTCTGGGTTTTCTTATTTTACTTTACCACGAGTTTCGTATTCTTTTGATTAAAGATTACAAGGAGAAGTACGATTACGTAAACCTTAACGAGATTAAATTCTTCTGGTATGCAGTAATTTGCTTCATAGCGGCAGGCTTCCTGTTTTTCAACACCCTGGCTACCGACATGATCCACGAAAAAGGGATGACCTGGTTTTATGTACGCATGTTTATTACCGTTAGTTTTACCGTTATTGCTTACTACATTTTCTACAGCCTTATCCGCATTTATTATCCCCGCGCAGTGGAAAAACGTTTGCGCAGGTTGCGCAATAAACCGCGCAAATCTCCCGCCGGCAACCTGATGCGCAAACTCAGCGAAGCCGAAGAAGATGCCCATCTGGAAGAGCACATGATTCATGAAGAACAATTCCACTCGGTTGATTATGACGTTTGGATTGATGAAGCCACCGGCTACAAGAAAATAGAAAAGTATTTTGCCTATCAGCATGCCGAAGAATGCCCCGAATGCGGTTACTTTACCCTGCGCATTTCGCGTGAAGAAATTGAAAAAATGCCCACTATGGACGAAACCGGCTTGTTCGTTAAACATTTCGAGTGTACCTACTGTGGCCACCGCGAAGCACGCGAACAGGTGCTGGCAAAACTTTCTGCCAACGCCTGAAAAAACCTTTTTCGCACAGCACGGTCTTTTACTGCGGCAATAATTAATATTGCCGCAGTTTTTTTATGTCTGACAACCGGCCTATAGGAATTTTCGACAGCGGCATTGGAGGGCTAACGGTGGCCCATGCCATCCGGAAGCAACTGCCCATGGAAAGTCTTATCTATTTTGGCGACACCGCCCACCTGCCTTATGGCGATAAATCGGAGGCTGCCATTCAGGCCTATTCGGTAAAGATTGCCGACTTCCTGCACCGGCAGGGATGCAAACTGCTGGTTATTGCCTGCAACTCGGCCAGCTCGGCCGCATACGAACTGCTCAAAGAATACATACGGAAAATAAAAATCATTAACGTTATCGACCCGATGGTTAATTGGGTAAGCCAACATTACGAAGGCAGGCAGGTGGGGTTAATCGGCACCCGGCGCACCATACACTCAGGCATATATGCCCGCAAGCTGGCCGAAACAGGACGTAACATTACCCTGCGGCCACTGGCCACGCCCCTGCTGGCACCCATGATTGAAGAAGGTTTTTTCAACAACCGCATCAGCCATGAAATCATAGCCGGGTACCTTTCATCGCCTGAACTGCACAATATTGAAGCACTCATACTGGGATGCACACACTACCCCCTTATCCGGAACGAAATAAGCGCATACTACAATGGCGAGGTAGCCATACTCGACTCAGCCGAGATAGTAGCCCGTACCGTGGCCGAATACCTGGCTGCGAACAACCTGCTGAACCATCAGACACCCGCCCCCGACCGGTTTCTTGTATCCGATTACACCCGGGCCTTTGAACTGGCTACCCGCATCTTCTTTGGCAGGGAAGTTAGACTGGAAAAACAGACCTTATGGGAATAGGCAGGCCCGTTCTTTTTTACTGAATATAACCCCAAAAAAGTAACGATGTAAGGTTTACCCGCCAAACCGCCTTTTTTGTTTGCCGTTCTTTTTGCTTTTTTGAATATTAAAGCGTGTTTATGCGCGTAGGCTTCATACTATTTTTTGCCACTGCCGTCCTTACCTGTCTTTTCGGCCAGGACAAGATAACCGATAGCCTGGAAAAAGAATTATCCGGTGCTCATGCTGATACCGTACTCATTGACCTGCACCTTAAGCTATCGGGCCGGTGGATGCTTCGCGATTACAACCGCGCACTGCAATATGGCCGCAAAGCCGTTGACCTGGCCGATAATGCCCGGCACCTTAAAAAGCAACTTATGGCCCACCACAACCTGGGGCTGTTGCTCAATCTTAGTGGCGATTACACCTCGGCAATTGAACAGGAAAACCAGGCCCTTGCGCTCGCCCTTAAACTTAACGACAGCACCAACCTGGGCCTTAGCTACATGAACATCGGCAACTATTACCATGAAATGGGTGTATATGATGAGGCCTATTTTTACCTAACCAGGGCCTACCGCCTGTTGCAAAAAGGCGAAAGAAGTCATTTAGACTCGTTGTATATGAATATCGCCCTGCACAACATAGCACGGGTTTTTAAAGAGCTGGGGCAATATCAAACCTGCGAACAACACCTTAAACTTTCGCGCAAGGTAAGCCTGAACCTAAACGACAAAGAAGGCGAGGCGTACTTCTTTGACGAAATGGGCGACCTAAAGCTGCGACTGCGTCAATACGACTCTGCCCTGTACTACCTCAGAAAAGCTAAAACCGAAGCCGAGAAACTTTTACAGGCCAATCCTGCCTCGACCGTGGCCGAACTTATTCCCAAAATTATGGCCAAAGAGGCGCGGGCCTATCTTTATCTGAAAAATTACGACAGCTCATTAATCTATTACGACTCGGCCCGGCTGTACCACCAACGAACCAACAACCGCTATGGCATGGCCGATGCCGCCCTTGGCCAAGGCATGGTATTTATTGAAGAGAGAAAACCAAAGGAAGCCATTGCCCATATTACGGCAGCCCTTACAACAGCTACTCAACTTAACGCCCGCCTGCTGGCCATCCGCAGCCACGAGCAACTGGCCAGACTCCACGAGCAAAACCGCGATTTTGAAAAAGCCCTCATGCATTACCGTAGGTACCAGCAACTTCGCGACAGCCTGTTCAGCTTAAGCATGCAGCAGAAATTATTCCGCGATCAGGTTCGGTTCGAAACCGAAGAGAAAGACGATATCATTGCCTCGCTCACCAAACTGGAACAAATACGCCAGTCTGAGCTTAAAAAGCAGGAACTTATACGCAATATACTGGTAGTAGTAGTAGCGCTTACCATTGTGCTGCTGTTTACAGTTTATAGAAGCGGGCAGCGCAGAAGAAAGATTAACATGCTGCTGTTGCAACATCAGGAAGAAACCGAAAAGCGCAGCCAGGAACTGGAACAACTCAACCAGGTAAAAGACAAATTCTTCTCCATCATTTCACACGACCTTCGCTCTCCCATAAACGCCCTGGCCGGCATACTGGATCTGATGGACAAAAATGCCATCAGGCCCGAAGAAATGCCCCAAACCATCCACGAACTTCGCAAGCGCTTTACCCACACCCGCAACCTGCTGAACAACCTGCTCGACTGGACCCTGCTGCAGATGGACAAGCTTAATCTGCAGCCTGTGGCGGTAAATCTTCATAACCTGGTAAAGGAAAACATTGATTTAATGAACTCCTTCCATGAAAAAAATATCCGGATAAAGAACGAAGTGCCGGCACATGCCACGGCGCAGGCCGATGCCAACACCATTAACCTGGTAATCCGTAACCTGCTAACCAATTCCATAAAGTTTACACGCGAAGGCGGAGAAATTGTTATTTCAGCTTCCGAATCACCGAATGAATGGACGGTTTCCGTAACCGACAACGGAATTGGCATGAACGAAGAAGTGCGTAGCAGGCTTTTCGACAAGGTAAACCCCTACAGCACCCGCGGCACCGCCAACGAAAAAGGAACCGGACTGGGCCTTATTCTCTGCAAGGAATTCGTAGGCAAAAACGGAGGCCGTATATGGGTAGAAAGCCAGGAAGGAAAGGGCAGCACTTTTAGCTTTACCATACCCAAACCCGGTCAAAAATTGGGCAATACGCCAAAATAGGCGTAACTTTGTGCCATCCATCCCGCATGAGCGATAAGATTCTCCATGAATGCGGAATTGCGCTAATCCGCCTGCGCAAACCTCTCTCCTATTATATTGCCAAATACGGCCCGGCTTATGCCATGCACAAAATGTACATACTCATGGAAAAGCAGCATAACCGCGGTCAGGACGGTGCCGGCATTGCCAACATTAAAATAGACCTGCCCCCCGGTTACCGCTACATAAGCCGGTACCGGTCTATGAAGCAACAGCCCGTGGTTGCCCTGTTCAAAAAAATAAGCAAAAAATACCGGAAGGCCCAGAAAGCCGGAGGCGAAAAATTTCGCGATGCCGAATGGCTCAGGCAAAACGTGGCCTTTACCGGTGAGCTTTGGCTGGGCCACCTGCGCTACGGAACCCACGGCCTTAACAGCATAGAAAACGTTCATCCCTTTCACCGGCAAAACAACTGGCGCAGCCGCAACCTGGTAATGGCCGGCAACTTTAACATGACCAACGTTGATGAACTGTTCGGCCTGCTGATAAACCTTGGTCAGCACCCGAAAGAAAAAGTAGACACCGTAACAGTCATGGAAAAAATAGGACACTTCCTGGATGAAGAAGTGCAGGAACTGTACCATAAGTACAAAGATCAATACGAAAATCCTGAAATAACCGAAATCATTGAAACAGAAATAAACCTGCAACGCGTGCTGAAACGCGCATGCAAGGACTTTGATGGCGGTTATGCCATGGCCGGATTAACCGGATCGGGCCATGCATTTGTAGTACGCGACCCCAACGGTATCCGGCCGGCCTATTTCTATGCCGATGATGAAGTAATTGTTGTGGCCTCTGAAAAACCTGCCATCAAAACGGCCTTCAATATACGGTACGACCAGATAGAAGAAATAAAACCCGGCTACGCCCTTATCATTGATAAATCTGGTTCGTTCGGCCAATACGAAGTACTAACACCCCGTGAAAAAAAATCATGCAGCTTTGAACGCATTTATTTTTCGCGCGGTAACGACCCCGATATTTACCGCGAACGCAAGCAGCTTGGTAAACTGCTCGTACCCCAGGTACTTAAGGCCATCCAGTTCGACCTCAAGAATACGGTATTCAGCTATATACCCAACACGGCCGAAACGGCCTTCTACGGAATGATGAACGGTGTTGAAGAATATCTCATCAGCCGGCGAAAAGAAATTATTATAGAAGGCAAACCTTCGGTTGACCCGGTGGAAGACCTGCTGTCGTTCAGACCCCGGGTTGAAAAAATAGTACTTAAAGACGCACGCCTGCGTACTTTTATTACCGATGACGACCACCGCGATGACCTGGTAACCCATGTGTATGATACCACCTACGAAGTCGTACAGAAAAACAAAGATACCCTCGTGGTAATAGACGACTCCATTGTTCGCGGCACCACGCTCGAAAAGAGCATACTCCGGATGCTTAACCGGCTGGAACCAAAAAAAATTGTAATCGTTAGCTCGGCCCCGCAAATCCGTTACCCCGACTGCTACGGCATTGACATGAGCCGACTGGGCGACTTTGTGGCGTTCCGGGCCGTTATTGACCTGCTCAGGGAACACGGCAAGGAATACCTGCTGGAAGAAGTATATGAACTGTGCCGGCGCTCGGTTAAAGAAAAAGAACCGGAGAATCACGTAAAAAAACTGTACGATGCGTTTACCTATGAAGAGGTAAGCCATAAAATTGCCGAAATTGTTCGCCCCACCGAAATGCAGGCCGAACTGGAAGTAGTGTTTCAAACCGTAGAAAACCTGCACAAGGCTATCCCTCACCACACCGGCGACTGGTACTTTACCGGAAACTACCCCACCCCCGGCGGAAACAAAGTAGTAAACCGGGCCTACCTTAATTACATGGAAGGCAAACTGGTACGGGCGTACTAATGTTAATTTGTCCGGCAACCTTTTAAACTTAGGCGCTTACTCACTATTTTCGGAGCAAATCGCTGCACATGAATTACTGGCTGGTAAAAACCGAACCCGATACCTACGCGTGGCAAAATCTGGTACGCGACAAAACCGCTGTTTGGGATGGTATCCGCAACTTTCAGGCAAGAAACTTCCTGAAACAAATGAAAAAAGGCGATATGGTGCTAGTGTACCATACCGGCAACGACAAAGCCGTGCAGGGCATTGCCAAAGTAATTCGCGAGGCCTTTCCGGAGCCGGAATACAAAAACTGGCTGGCCGTTGAGCTGGCACCCGTTAAACCACTCAAAAATCCGGTTCCCCTCGCTGTTATAAAACAACAAAAAGCTCTGGCAAACATGATGCTGGTGCGGGCACCCCGGTTATCCGTACAGCCCGTATCGGCAACCGAGTTTGACGCAATACTGAAGCTTGGCGAAAAATAACGGCATGAGAGCTTTTAAACCGGTTCTGCTTTTACTTTTAACCAGTTTTGGCCTGTACGCACAGATTAGCCAGCCTTACCGGTTTGAAAAAGAACTCCGGTTTACCGACCATGAGTTCATGATTATTCCACGTGGTAACCAGGGCCTTGCTCTGGTGCGCGAAACCAACACCTACAAATCCGGCAACCGCACGTGGGAAGTGCTGCTGCTCGATACTACGCTTACCCAAACCAAAGCAATAAACGTTGAAATAGACCAGCGCAGAAACCTGCTGGGCTATGAACACTCCCCATCAGCACTCTATTTGCTGTTTGGGCTGGCCGATAACCAGATGCGCAGTGAATTCCGACTGGTTGAAGTATCGGCCGACACCCTGCAGGCCTGGGAAATAAAACCTGAAATTAATTGCATTCTTACACGGTTTACAAAGGCCGGCAACAACTTCCTGTTAGGCGGTTATATGAATAATGAACCCACCATATTATTGTTCAGGCCCGATAACGAAAGCCTGAAAATTCTGCCCGGGCTCTTTCAGAAAGATACCGACCTGCTGGATTTGCGCACCAACGAAAACAACACCTTCACCGTGCTGTTCATGGACCGCCAAAACCGCAATAACCGGAAGCTTGTATTACGCATATTCGATTCAGAGGGTAAAGAGCTGTTTCAAAACGAAATCAGCATAGGTGAAAGAAGAGCTCCGCAAACCTGCCTGGTAAGCACCCTGAAGCGCGAAGACATGCTGGTTGCCGGAACATGGGGAGCCCCCCACTCCCGGCAATCCATGGGCTTTTTTGCTTTGCCGGTAGTTCCCTTTCAAAGCCGCGATCCGCGCCTGTACGCGCTGGGTGAACTTACCCATTACCTCGACCACCTGAAAGAAGCCCGACGCCAGCGCATACAGGAAAAAACAAAAGCCCTGATAACCGCAGGCCGGCTACCCGATTACCTCGATCACGTAAGGCCCATACGTCTCGAAGAAACAGACGAAGGCTTTATTCTGCTGGCCGAAGTATTTGTGCCCTCCTCAGCCGCCGGTCGGGATCCGTTTATGTATCCGGGTCTGTATCCTTACCCCTACCCTCCCTTTGCCGGATTTTACCCGTATAATCCCCTGTACTACCCCCCCATTTATAACCGGTGGTACAACCCCTTTTATCCGGTCGATTCTTCGCGTGAACAGGACAACGTTAAGGTTATCCGGTCGGTGGTGCTGGCCTTTAACCACGAAGGTAATTTATTGTGGGATTACTCCTTTATCCTGGATGACATCCGCCTGGCCGCTGTTGAACAGATGAGCGATTTCTGCATGTCCAATCAAAACCTTTACATTTTATACAAAAAGAAGTCAAACCTGCACATAAAAAAAGTTAACTTACAAAACCAGAATGCCACAGAAGAAGTTATACCTCTGCAACTAAGTGATGAGGAAGACGAACTGAGAAATGAAAAAGACCGGGATGAATATGTGCGATACTGGAAAGACCGGACGTTTTATGTATGGGGAATACAAAGTATCCGCAATAAAAGCCGGACAGGCGATACGTTCAGGCAGGTTTTTTACATTAACGCTGTTCGCGTTCCTTAACATCCTGCTCTGCACGGGTACCAATGCCCAGATTGAGCAGGTAAACAGGTTGGAAATCAAACTCAACAACCGCGACCCCGAATTCAGGGTGCTTCCCGTACATGATTTTGGCGTGCTGCTCTACCGAACCCATATCCAGCGAAAACAGGATATGCTGGAGCTGCACCGGCTGGACACAGCTTTTCAAACCCGGTGGATAAAAAGCATTGTAGTAGAAAAAAATTTTCAGCCCATACTCAGCCGGCAGTCCGATTCCATTCAATACCTGCTGTTTATCCATGGCCAGTACAAAGAAAGTCACTTCCGGTTGCTGAACATCAACCTGCAAAGCGGGCAACACAAATTGGATACCATATTCAACATTATCCCCTTTCTGCCCGGACAAATGGAAATTACAAAAATGGGAGTGCTGATTGGCGGATACCTGGGCAACAGTGTCCCCATAGTGGTATTCTATGAGTTTTCTTCCCGAAAAACGAAAATTCTTCCTGGCCTTTTTAATGAGCCGGGCGAACTGCTTCAGATACAGGTGTACCCCGACCAGACATTTAACATACTGATAAGCACACAGCCCCGGCCCAGGCAAAGGGTTATCTGGGTTAAGCATTACAGTGAGCCCGGAAAGCTGGTGTACAATAACCGGCTGTATACCGAACCAGATGTAAGCCTGCTTTCCGGAAGAGCCTTAAAAACACAGGGCAACGAGCTGGTTATAGCCGGGACCTACGGAATGCGGTCATCCGAATATTCTTCGGGATTATTTATTTCCCGAATTAGCCCGTCTGGCAGCCAGGAAACCCGGTACTACCCGTATTACCTGCTGCAGAATTTTTTTAAATACCTTAAACCCCGCCAGGAGCAGCGCATGCGCGCACGTATTGAACGAAGAATTACCGAGGGAAAACGCACCCGCCTGCAGTACCGGCTGCTGGTACATGAACTGGTGCCCTGGGCCGGCCAGTTTATATTGCTGGGCGAAGCTTACTATCCGGTTTACAAACGCGACAACCGCTATAACTACGGTCTTGCCGTAAGCGCTTACGTACCGTATATATTCGACGGCTACCGCTACACCCATGCCATTGTTATAGGCTTCGACCGGGCAGGCAACCTGCAGTGGGACAACAGCATTGAAATAAACGATATTAAAACCTTTAGCCTGGAGCAATTTGTAAAAATGGACTACCGGCACAATCGAATTGCGCTGCTTTACCTGTTCGACAGCCGAATACGTTCCAAACTTATACAAAACAACAACGTGGTAGAAGGCAAAACCCTTCGCCAGCTTAACCTCTCGTTTCAGCCCGATGAGCCCGAAATTGACGATGAAATAAAACGGCTGGAGTATTGGTATCCGGGAACATTTCTGGCATACGGCATCCAAAGGCCTTACAGCCCCGCCGTTTCCCGCTCCAGAGAACGCTTTTTCTTTATCAACAAAGTGGCCTTGCGATGATGCGCGTCAAAAATTCTATATTTGCATGGGCTTATGCAAAAAAAACTCATCCTGGATGCCAACCTGCTGGATATTACCATAAGCCGTCTTTGCCAGCAGCTTATTGAAAACCATGGTACTTTTGCGTATTCCGTAATTCTGGGCCTTCAGCCCAGGGGCATTTATCTGGCCGAAATTATCCAGCAACGCCTGTTCGAACTTTGCCGGAAGAAGGTACCCATGGGCTACCTGGACATCTCCTTTTATCGCGATGACTTCAGAAGAAGGGAAATTGGTAAAGTAAGCGAACTGCGCATTCCATTCAGCCTGGAAAATAAACGGGTTATTTTAATTGATGACGTGCTGTTTACAGGTCGTACCGTAAGGGCTGCGCTCGATGCCATGCTGGCCTTTGGCCGGCCCGCAAAAGTAGAACTGCTGGTGCTGATTGACAGGCGCTACAACCGCGACCTGCCCATTGCCCCGGACTATGTTGGCAAAACCGTAAACACGGTAGCGTCGCAAAAAGTACTTGTAGAACTTAAAGCTCAGGGAAGCAGCCAAAACAAAATCTGGCTGATCAATAATCCTTAAACTATGCCGCAACTCAGTCAACCTCATCTGCTCGGAATTAAAAATCTAACCGCACGTGATATTGAACTGATATTCGAAACTGCCGACAACTTTAAGAACATCATTAACCAGCCCATTAAAAAAGTTCCTGCCCTTCGCGATGTAACCGTAGCCAATGTGTTCTTTGAAAATTCTACACGTACACGTATTTCATTCGAACTGGCCGAAAAAAGGTTGTCGGCCGATATTGTAAATTTCTCTGCCTCGTCCAGCTCGGTTAAAAAGGGCGAAACCCTGTTGGATACCGTGAATAACATACTGGCCATGAAGGTAGATATGGTGGTTATGCGACATGCCAGCCCCGGGGCGCCTCACTTCCTTAGCCGTCATATCAAGGCCAGTGTAATCAATGCCGGTGACGGCACCCACGAACATCCTACCCAGGCCCTGCTCGATGCTTACTCCATACGCGAAAAGCTGGGTGCCATAGAAGGAAAGAAAGTGGTGCTGATTGGCGATATTCTGCATAGCAGGGTAGCCTTATCCAACATCTTTGCCCTGAAAAAGCTGGGTGCAGAGGTAAAGGTGTGCGGACCTCCCACCCTGTTGCCCCGGCATATCCGGAATCTGGGAATCGATGTTGAGTTGAACCTTCGAAAAGCACTGGAGTGGTGCGATGTAGCCAACATACTGCGCATACAGCTTGAACGCCAGCAGCTGCGTTATTTTCCTTCCCTGCGCGAATATGCCCTGTACTACGGCATTAACCTGTCGCTGCTTAACAGCCTCAATAAAAAAATTACCATCATGCATCCGGGCCCCATTAACCGAGGTGTGGAGCTATCCAGCGATGCAGCCGACTCCGCCCATTCTATTATTCTTGACCAGGTAGAAAACGGAGTTGCCATACGCATGGCGGTATTGTATCTGCTGGCTGGTAAGCAGGCATAATGGTATCAGCGTACCACCCACCGGTACTGCACGGCATCATCCGGCGTGCGAATAACAACCAGATAAATTCCGGCCTGCAGCTTCTGGTTAAATTGCACAGGCACGGTTAAACCGGAAATGGTTACCTGCTCGCTGTGAACCAACCGCCCCTGTGCATCCAGCACCGAAATGCGTGCCTGCTTATTTAAATCGGCTGCAGTAAACCGCACATTCATCAGTTGGCCGTCAGACGGGTTGGGAAATATCTGCCACATACCCTGCCCGGAAACCTCTACCGATTTTACCTGCGAGTAGGAGTACGTACCGTCAAAATCGGTTTGCTTAATGCGGTAGTACCAAATACCGGGCGACACGCTGTAGTCTTCAAAACGATAGCGGTTTTGCTTTTGGGTAGTGCCCGCACCGGGCAATGTGGCCAGCGCCTCAAATTCTTCGGCACCATCCTGCCGGCGTTCAACGGTAAAATAGTCGTTATTGAGTTCAGAGGCCGTGGTCCAGCCTACTTCTACATAGCCGTTCCGCACCACAAGGTTGAATGACGTTAGTTCCACAGGCAAAGGTGCACTCACATCGGCAAGCGCCCAGGGTGAATACTGGCTTACATTGGGCACGGTAACAGTTCCCGCGCCGCTGTTATAGGTTTGACCCGGCAGGGCAGGCTCCCATGTGTTCGAAGGCGCCCAGCGTTGTGCGTTAATAGTGGTAGCGCCTGTAGAGGCGATCTCGGCAGGTGTTGCCGTAAAGGTTAAAGTTGAAGTTGGCCGGGTGCCTGTGTAGTTATTAAGGGTAATTACCCAAAAGCGATCCACCACGGCCAAACCTCCGCTGGTACCGTTCAGGTTGGTAACGCCAACGGGATACGGGGTGTTGTCTGTGCCGGTGGGATAAGTGGAAACCGAAACCGATCCGGCAGCCGGGCTTCCGGCCGAAGTGATATTAAAAGTAAACGGTATGTATTCGGTAGGCGACTTGCCAAACGGAAACACAAAAGCGCCGGTGGCAGTGCCGGTTTGCCTTTGCAGTGTACCGTAAGGACTTGTATTATTTTCGCTTTTTATATAACCATTGGTACGGGTTATGGCACCGGGTACCGGATTAGTTAAGTATAATGTAAGGCCATTCAAATCCAGTTCGCCCTGAGTTAAGGTAAGCTGATTGCTTACGTTGGTGTTGTTAAGAATTCGTACCACATCACTCGCAGCGCTGGTATTTAGGGTAAGGTCGTAAAACGTTTCGGCAATGGTACCACCTATGGTTTGCAGGGTATTGGATGCAGGACTGTTAAAGATTACAGTACTTGTGCCCTCATCAAACCCGTTGCTTCCTCCTGTTGATGAGTTGTTTACCCAGTTTCCGCCTACGGTAATGGCCGATATGCCGTTGTTGGCAGCAGCATTAAGCCGGGCGTTGGCATTTATTGTAAGGTCGCCGCTTACCGAAATGGCCGAGGCACCCCCTCCACCCTGATCCTGAAGGGTTACGGTTGAAGTTCCATCACCCAACGTAAGGTTACCCGCTACGTTAACGGTGGTATTGGGGATTGAGTAAGTGCGGTTTGCGCGTAGTACCAGATGGCCGTAGTTATGGTTGGCAATTGTCTGGTTGTTGGTGGTTTCATATACCACTGTGCCAAATGGCGCTGTGGTGCCCAGATCGAAAGTACCAAATCCGGCAGGAAAAGGTTGAGTACCCTGAAGGCGAAAGATAGCTCCTGGTGCAACCTCAAAGGTTCGTGTGGGATTACCAGTTATTGTCCGGCCTACATGAAGCCTGAGCGTTCCGGATTGTACCCGCACATCGCCTGTTACATTTGCTGCTGAAATATTGGTAGCCAGAATTACGCCGCTGGCACTTGTATTATTTAAATGAAGGTTATGGTAGGTAAAAGGGTTAGCCGCCTGGTTAAGCGAGGGAAAATTAACTGTCTGGCCCGAAGAAGTACGGTTATAATTAAAAACACTGCCTGAGGTGCCCGGTAACAGCAGTCCTCTGCCATTCGAAAAGCCAAGGCTTCCGGAAAGATTTACTGTACCGTTGCCACCGGTCATGTCCAGAATAGCAGTAAGCTCACGTGAGTTTTGGTTTGACGTAAAAAATAACAGAGTTGTGCCCACATTCAAGGTACCGGTAGTAATGTTCACCCGGGCAATGCCGTTGGCATTGTTTACACCTGAACCAATTACTACATTACCTCCAACCGTTGCCGAGCCGGCATTTATATTCCACGAATTGGTAACCGAGGTTGCTACGGGCGGGTGGTTTACCCGTACATTGGTTTGCACCGTAAGCGAGTTGGTACCGGCATGGGTAAGCACCTGGGCAGTTGACCGGGGCGAGGCTACGGTGCTTATGTCAAGAGAGTTTACCGTGGCATTCATATCCAGTATAATGGTAGTAGCTGCGTCAGGCACAATGTTCGAATTGCCAATTATTACCTGGTCGTTAACAGTGTTGGGCACATACTGCCTTCCATACCCTCCGTTAGCTGAAGCCGTAGCGGGCGCAACAAGGGTAAGGTTCTCATTGTCAATGATTGTTTGAACCGTACCTCTCACAGTACCGGGAGTGGTTTGCAACATCAGCACATCGCCCGGCACCAGCTCGGTGGTGAACAGCGTACCTACACCCGTAACAGCCGTGCTGCCTGCGGTAAACTGTATGGCGCCCGTGCGGTTTTGAATCCACGTTGCCGGGTTGCTCCAGTTTTGCGTACCGGGAAGCCGGTTGGCCGTACCCGAAGTTGGAATAAGCTCACCTATCTGATAAAACCGCTCCTGGTTATTGGGCAGCCCTGCTGATGTTTCGCCTGTAATTTGAGTTGATGTGGCCGTGCGGATTCCCGCAGTTGTATTGTTCCAGTTTATCCCATCAAACCGGCGCACACTAAAGTTGGTAAAATCGGCCAGCGGATCCAAATCAGAAGAATTAAAGTTAAATACCGCATTTACACTGCCAAAGGTTACGGCATTGTTGGTAACTGACCAATGGCGGTTTACGCTGCGATTAGGTTCAATATTAGACCCCAGAATATCAGGATGGTCGCCCGAAAAGGCGGCCACGGTAAAGTTACCGGCCGTAGTTACACCAGTAAATGTAAGATTAAGCGGAGAATACACCGTACCGGTGCCTACTTCGAAAGTTAATGCCGGCGCCCCGGTAACAACAGGCTTTCGCAGGTAACCTTCCACAAATCCGTTGGTCGGGGTAACCGTAACCGATGCATTGGTGCAAATCAGTACGTTGGATCCGGTAATGATGTTGCCATTGGTAAAAGTAAGGCCGGTTGAAACATTGGCATCTATTCCATCCAGCGTTACTCCGTTTGGATTATCAATTTCAAGATTAGCAAAGGTGGTTACTGCTGTACCCGAAATTTTTTGATTGGTCCCGGCTGTAAATATCACACGGCTGGTGGCATCGGTGGTAAACACACCTCCGCCTCCGTTAAAAGTCCATGTACCATCGTTGCCGTTAATGGTAATGGTCCGGCTGCTGTAATTCAGGCCACCGTTCTGAAAAACAAAATTACCAACGGTAATATTGTTGGCCAGCACCGAGGTGCCGCTGGAGGTGTAATTGAACGTGCCCCCAACGGTAAGCAGGGCGTTGCTGTTAAAAGTGCCCTGGTTGGTAATGATGAAGTCCTGCGCAATGTTGCTTACAGCCGACATGTTTACGGCCGAGCCACCGGCACCTGAGATGTGCAGATTCTGATAGGGATAAATCGTACTGCTGGCCGCTACCTGGGCTCCGCCGCGGTTCAGCTCAATAGTGGTGCCGGGAGCCAGCGAATGGGCCGTGCCGGTAAGTGCAGGTACGGTGCCTGCTGAAGATATGCGGATGCGGCTGGTTTCTGTCATGATGAGGTTACCAGGCCCCACCAAATCGTTGCCGCCGGCCACATCAACCAATGTGTTGCTGTTAATGGTAAAATTGCCATTAACCGTGGTGGTCCCGTTTATGGTTTTGGTAAAGCCATTTAACGCGCGTATATGGTGGTATATGGTGGGATAAATGGTTTGGTTTACCGTTCCGGAATACTCTACAATATTATTGGCCGGCGAAAAGTTAACACTGCTCAGGGCTCCTGTTACATCCACAACGTTACCATCACCGGTAAGGATAAGGTAACCGCTGGTGCCATTGCCGTTTATAAAGGTAGACCCACTCTCTACCGAAAGGGCCTGACCGCCGGTTTTGGTTAGCCGCAAGGTACCGGTGTTGGTTACAACACTTCCGTTGCGCAGACGCAGGCGCGTCATGCCGATCTCTGCATTGCCCGAGTAGGTATAATTACCGCCGTCGGTAACATCGTACCGTCCGTTACCACCGGTGGGCACGGGCCAAACACCATTGTTGATGATGGAACAGTTAACCACCGGATCTTCTCCGACAATATTATCCCAAATTCCTCCCAGGTTTACTGTAATGGTACCGTTAAACCTTTTGGTACCGGCATTCGATTCGGAGAACTCCAGATAGCCATTGGCCATAACGGTGGTGGTACCATTAACCGTAAGATTAATGCGGCCCAGTTTGGCATGCAACCCCGGCGAACTTGGAAAAACAGTCAGATTGCCATTGGCAATAAGAGTTGCATTTACGCTTCCGTTAATAACTGACCCGTTGTAAAGCGTAAGGTTGTTAACCGTATAGCTCTCGTTGCTCACTGCAGTCCAGCTGCCCGTGCTGTTTATGATTACATCGCCAAGATTTTTGATACCTGTTGCGCTGGAGGGAATAAATGTGCCACTTACCGTAAAAGTCTGAGGTGCACTTTGCACCACCCTTACTCCTCCAATAGAACCGGTTTGCCCGGCAGGTATGGAGAAATTGCCGTTGAGATTTAAAATTCTGCTGTTATTGTTCCCTGAAACCTGGCTGTTGCCGTTCATGGTCATCAGCCCGTTTACATCCAGAGTCCGGTTATTCGTATTGAAATTCAGGTTGGCCGTTCCGTTAAGGGTTATGTTGTTGCAGGCTGCGTTTACGTTTACATTTATGGTATGGCCGGAGGCAATAACCACATCATCATCGGCATCGGGAATGTTGTCGGCATCGGTTCCGGAAACCGACCATACGGTAAGACCTCCGTTCCAATCGCCTGAAGCGATGGAGGTAAAGGTGGCCTGGGCGCGGGCCGAACGGTAACCCATAAGCGCCAACACCGTTAGCGCAGCAAGTCTGGTAAAGAGCATAGGAATAAAGCCAGTTTACTGATAATCAACTTTCAAATATATAACACGGCATTTAAATTCTAAAAGCCGCACGCTCAACAGAATGCGTGCCAGCCCAAAAAGGTAACCCAAAAAGCCTTAAATAAGGCTTATTTTCTTACACCCGGCCAGGACGGCCTTCCAAAATTTGTACTTTTGAGCCCCATGCAGGTCTATCAATCCATCATTGAAACCATCGGCAATACACCGATGGTACGGCTAAACAAAATCTTTAAAGGATTGCCGGGTACCTACCTGGCAAAGGTTGAATATTTTAATCCAGGCAACTCTACCAAAGACCGAATGGCCTTAAAAATGGTTGAAGATGCCGAAAAAGCCGGACTGCTCAAGCCCGGGGGCACCATTATTGAGGGTACATCGGGCAACACAGGCATGGGGTTGGCCCTTACGGCAGCGGCCAAAGGTTACAAGTGCATTTTTACCATGGCCGACAAGCAATCGCAGGAAAAGATTAATATTCTGCGGGCAGTAGGAGCCGAAGTGGTGGTATGCCCCACCAACGTGGAGCCGGACGATCCGCGTTCTTATTACTCTGTTGCCAGAAAATTAAGCCGCGAAATACCCAATTCAATTTATCCCAACCAGTACGATAACCCCTCAAACGCCCAGGCGCATTACGAAACCACCGGCCCGGAAATATGGCGGCAAACGGATGGAAAAGTTACCCATTATGTGGCCACCGTAGGTACCGGCGGATCGATGTGCGGAACAGCCCGGTTCCTGAAAGAACAAAACAAACACATTGTAACCGTTGGAATTGATACCTACGGCTCAGTATTCAAAAAGTATAAGGAAACCGGCATTTTTGATGAAAACGAAATTTATCCCTACCTCACCGAAGGGTTTGGGGAAGATATTCTTCCGAAAAATGTAGATTTTAATCTTATTGACCTTTTTATAAAAGTTACCGACAAAGATGGTGCGTTAATGGCCCGGCGCCTGGCCAGGGAGGAAGGCCTGTTTGTGGGCTGGTCCAGCGGGTCGGCTGTGCACGGAGCCCTGGAATACGCCCGCCAGCACCTTACCAAAAACGACGTAATGGTTATACTCCTGCCCGACCACGGCACGCGCTACCTGGCCAAAATATACAACGACCAGTGGATGAAAGACCACGGTTTTCTGGAAACCCCCTTTGTTACCACAGCCCGGCATCTTATTGAAGCCCGTAACGGAAAAGACACCCTGTTTACGGTTTCGGCAAAAGATAAGGTTAGCGAGGCCATTTTGCTCATGAACCGCGAAGGCATTGACCAGATACCGGTAACCGATAACGGGCATTTTGTGGGAAGCATCAGCTCTTCTGCACTGCTTGAAAAATTAATGAACGACCCTCAGCTTTCAGGCAAAACAGTAGGCGAAGTAATGGATAAACCCATGATTTTCGTTGCACCCGACAGCACCCTGGATGTGCTTTCATCATTGCTCAACCGGGAAAATAAAGCTGTACTGGTACGCGATGACAATCAGAAAGTACACATTATTACACAACACGATGTGCTGAAAGCTATCACCAGCTCCTAAGGGCATACCCGACAACACGCATGTTCAGGGCATTTTTGCTTGTTTTACTCGGGCTGCTTGGCCAGTCAGCAAGGGCACAGGCTCAGCTTCCCGACAGCCTTTCGCGGTATAACAGCCGGCCGCACGACCCAGTTTATGTAGATGAACTGAACCGCCTGGCTAACGATTATCTGAAAATAAATCCCTATGCATCGCGCAAAATAGCCCTGCACTGTGCCGATGTTGCCCAGCAGATAAATTATAACAAGGGATATGCCCGCGCACTTACCGTAACCGGAAATTCTTTCTGGTACGAAGGTATTTACGATCTGGCCCAGAATTATTACCTGTTGGCTGCACGGCAGTACCAGACCATTAACGACAGCATTGGCCTGGGACAAACCTATAACAACCTGGGCGAAGTGTATAAACGAATGGCCGAATACGAACGGGCTTTGGAATTTCTGCACCGTTCCCTGCAGCTTAAAAGAAAAGACTCGGCCACCCTGGCCATAACCCTGTACAATATTGGTGAACTTTACAATCTGTTGGGCAAGTATAAAGAAGCCGAAAAGTACTTTCATCAATCACTCGCCCAGGCGCTTAAAGACAATCAGCAGCGCACTGTAGCTTACGCATACTGGGGTTTTGCCATATCGGCCCTGCATCGTAAAAATCTGAACGAAGCTATCGACTATTTTAAACGGGCCGAAAAACTGTTTGGCACGCTGGGCGAAACCCGCCTGCTTATACAAATGTATCAGGATGTGGCCGATGTGTATATTGAACTGAAGCAATTCCGGCAGGCCGAAAACTACCTTAACCTGGCCCGCCAGTTATGGGTTAGTGTGAAAGTTCCGGATTTAATGATTGGTAACCTGTACCGGCGCGCGCGACTGGATTCTGCCCGTGGCAATTACCACCAGGCATTAAAACATCTGCTCCGGCACATCCGTCTGAAAGACAGCGTGTTTAACCTGGCCAAAGCCGAACAAATGACACGGTTGCAGCTTGCCTACGAAACCGAAAACCGCGAACGCGAAAACCAGAAACTGCGTGAGGCTAACGAGCAGTCGCGCATACAGCTCAGGTTCCAGCGCCTTGTTATCCTGTCAGTAGCCGCCGGCCTTGTGTTGACTACCCTGCTCGCCTGGATTTTACTCCGCCAGCGGCGCAGAATTCTGAAAGTAAACAAAGAGCTCAGTGAAAAATCGGCTGAAATTGAACGGCAGAGACGCGAGCTCGAACACCAGGCACAGGCTGTGGCCCGGCTGAATGAAGAATTAAAGGCACTTAACCGGTCGCTTGAAAGCCGTATTGAAGAGCGCACCCGGCAGCTTTCCGTGCAAAACCAAAAACTTACCGAATACGCTTATTTCAATGCACACAAACTCCGCGCTCCGGTTTCGAGCATTCTGGGGTTGATCAATCTGCTCGACTATGGCGTAGAGAAAGATTCACAGGCTATCATTAAACACCTGCGTACCTGCGGTGAACAGCTGGATGCCGTAACACGCCAGATTAGCAAAAATCTGGAAAGCGGAATTATTGAGTAACCGCCCCTCAGTGCTCCAGTATTTCGATTTCTACACGCACATTATTTTCGGCAAGGGTATGCAATTTGTCCACCACAGGGCGTTTACCTCCCCATGCTTTTATTTGCATGCGCCCCGCCTCAATGCCATTTGCCACCAGAAATTCTTTGATCGCTTCTGCTCTTTCCTGAGAAAGTTTTTTCGCAGACCCATATCCCTCGCGTGTATCGGTTAAACTGAAAAAGTTATCCGAACTGCCTTTGCGCGAAATAATTTTACCCGGTGCGTTACCATTGGTATGTCCGTGAATGCGTATTTTGTACCCACGGTTTTCCTTTAACATCTCAAGCAAGCTGTTAACCTCCCACCGCGATTCCGGACGCATAACGGCCGCATCCTTGAAAAAGTACACATTATACATTACGGCAATATCACCCTTTTGCAACCGTACCAGCTCAAACGGTATAACCAGGTTACCCCGTTCGTCTGTTTCGGTACCAGTTGTTTCGGGCTTATTAAACTGAAAGGTTTTCTGCACCTTGCGGTAACCAAACACCTCGGCCTGCATAAGCACCTCACCCGACTGGTTGCCGGGGTGATTCAGCTGCACAACGCGGTTGGCTTCAAACGATCCAACCTTGCGCGAACGCTCCATATCTATAACCAGCACATCGCCGGCAACCGGTGCACGGTTATCAGCCCGGTAAAGCGAAAACACAACCTCCCGGAAAGGAACATACGGCTCTGCCGGTACGGTTTCCTGTTTGGAATTTTCTGCCCCTGCCTGTTGTGCATTAACCCCCTGTACGTTTGTAGCCTCAGAAGTAACCGGTACATCTTCGTTACGCTGTTTAGTATGCACCTCAGCAGCCTGTTGCACCTGCCCGCGGAACACCTGCGAGGCAACATCGGCAATTACAATTTTTTCAGAGCCCTGCCGGGTAAGCGGGTTAATATCTTCTCCGGTGTTATCGGTGGGGCCATTACCCAGCAGACCGTTGAATACCCACGTATCATTGTAGGGGGTCGAGCTGCGGAGCCGCAGGGCCTGGTTTATAGCATCCTGGCGGTTATCGGTAAGGTACACATACACGTAATAAAGATTACGGTTGGGGTTTATTTCGAAGTGTGCATCCAGCTTGAACCGGGCAGCCTGCATAACAAAGCGTTCGGCATTTTTCTTTATGGCAAATGCCCCGATTACCACATAATGGTGTGCCTGTGGCGGCTCGGTAGCCTGAGCCAGACCGCAGGCAACCGAAAAAAACAAGCTTAGAAAGAGGGTTTTCATAATGCAAAATGTTAATTATCAATGCAAAATACCATACAGTGAATTAAAAAATTAAAGCAATTTTGTTTAAAACCTTACATTTCAAAGGTTTACATATTGTAAACTATTGAAAACCGGCAGGTAATTTCCTGGCCGTTCTGGTCTATGGCCCGGAGCAGGTGGGTTCCCGGAGGGGGATTTACCGGCATTTGGTGGTTTTTTTGGGTTAAGCCCAGAAACTCACCGTCCAGGTGCCAGTACACAATGGCATCTTTTTGCCGGTGGCTTAATTCGAATATTGCCCGTCCGGACTGCCCGTTTAATTCTTTGGGGATAAACAACCTGGCCCTGTCGGTAGGATACACCCAATCCATAACCGGAAAGGTTTTTACCGGTTCGCAATCCGGACGAAAAGGCGGCAGAACCCGGTAATTCATTTTGCGCCTGGCGTAATAAAGCTCCTGAACCGGCGGTAAAACAAAACAAGCCTCGGTTACTGCATTTTGCATATCAAAACATCCGGCATGAACGCGGTATTTTCTGTTGGCAGTAAGGTGAATAAACCGATGATATTTACAGGCTTCTGTTTCAAGACCGCGCTGGTACACCCACAGGGTATCGGCCTGCGGGCAGGCATCCGAAATACGCATACCGCTTTCACGGCAAACAGCAACCTGAACCATTTCGGTGTAGGGCTGGGCAAACCAGGGTGTGGAAGGCAGTGTACTAAAAACATCGAACATAACCGGAGCGGCCGCCTCTACGCCTGTAAGTCCGGGGCGGCCCTCACCACCTGCATTTCCCACCCACACGCCAACGGCAAACCGGGGCGTAACCCCTACAGCCCAGGCATCGCGGAAGCCATAGCTGGTTCCGGTTTTCCAGGCAATTTTCTGCGAGCCCTCGAAAACCTTCCAGCCACGTTCTTCTGACGGGCGGGTAAGTTCGGTTAAAAGGTCAAATGTTTGGTAAATGGATGCTGCCGAGAGCAGGCCGGTGCTTTCGCGTTTACCAACATTGGGATTGCCTTGTTCAGTATAGATAAGCGGATGATAATCGGACCGGCTGTATCGCTGACTTTCTGGTTTATTTACTGCCCGGGTAAGTACACGGCCCAGCGAAGCATAGGCACCGGTAACATCCCACAAGGTACCTTCTGCCCCTCCTATTATCAGCGCCAGGCCGTAATGGTCAGGCGGATGGGTAAGTGTGCTTATGCCCAGCTGCCGGAGCAGGTTATGAAATTTCTCATACCGGTAATCGCGAAGCATGTGTACGGCAGGAATATTGAGCGAGCGCAGCAACGCCTCGCCTGCCGGCACGGCTCCGTCATAGCTCAAAGAAAAATTTTTAGGTGCGAATCCGTTTATCAGCAAAGGCACATCGGGAAGCAGGGTTTGAGGCAGCATTTTGCCTTCGTTGAGCATGGCTGCAAACAAAAAGGGCTTAAGTATGCTGCCCGTACTGCGCGGAGCACGAATAATATCCACATCTTCTCCATGGTGGCCCTGCCTGTCGGTCACAGTATTTCCAATATAAGCCAGTACGTGCCCGGTTGGCACTTCGGCTACCAGTACGGCTACATTAAAAATTTTATTGGCCTGCAGTTTTTGGGCGTGGGTGTGTGCAATGCTGCTTATGCGGTGCTGCAGATTGTACTGCAATGTAGATTTAATGCGATGCCTTGCCGGGTTTTCGGCAACAGACCGGGCCAACAGGTGCGTGGCCATTTGCGGCAGTTCTACTGGGCTTTCGGGTAGTGGCTCTTCGAGGGCCAGCGCCAGCGTAAGCGCGTCCAGGTGCCCTTCGCGATGCAGGCGCATTAACAGGTTGTTTCTTTTACGCATCAAAATTTCCCGGTTTTTGTCCGGGTGTATCAGTGCCGGCGCATTGGGCAGAACGGCTAATGTTGCTGCCTCGGCCCACGACAGTTGTTCGGGACTTCGGCCAAAGTACCGCCAGCTGGCTGCCTCTACCCCCACTACGTTGCCGCCAAAGGGCGCATGGTGGGCATAAAGGGCCAGAATCTCATCTTTTGAGCAGGCTAGTTCCAGCCGTGTAGCCAGAATAATTTCTAATATTTTTTCCAGGTAGGTACGGGGTTGGGCGCGCGAAAGGCGAACCACCTGCATGGTAATGGTACTTCCGCCGCTTATCACCCGTTTGGCCCTGATATTCTGTCGGATGGCCCTGCCTAATGCCAGGACATCGAAGCCTATGTGGCGGTAAAAGCGCTTATCTTCAAACAAAACGAGAGCCTGGATAAATTTCTCTGAAATTTTTCCTCCGGGCGGAAACCGCCACTGCCCATCGGCGGCCACCGTGGCTGCCAGCAGATTGCCATGCCGGTCTTCCAGCACATACGAATAGGGCACGTTAAACAGGTTGCCCGGCAAACTAAAATAATACCATGCCACCAGCACAAGCAGCAACGGAACCAGCCAGTATCGTTTCAACAGCCTGAACATAAAATGTACCTGTTGTTAGGTTACCCAATAAACCTACGGCACCTTTAAGTTTAAGGTAATACGGGTTTCACCACCTGCACCACCATACCTTTGTCTCTGGCGTACACATCGGGGTTGTACATGGCTTCACAGCTTACGGCCGGCAGGTAGTAAGTGCCGGCATAGGTGGCAGTAAGCAATACCCTGAATGTTTTGCGTTCGGATTGACGGAGGGAAAAATAAGTGTACACCCGGTCGTCACGCACATCCTGATAGTCGGGCTGGTTGCCTCCGGCCAGGCTTTCGGCTTCTTCCAGCCTGAGGTTGGTAATTTCCCAGCCGGAGGGAAATACCCGGGTAAGGGCAAGGTTTCGCAGTTCCGATGCGGGCATCTGGTTAAGCACGGTTACCGAGGCTACAAACTGGGTACCCTGTTCCAGTTTCGAAACGTTAATCGGCCGACCCTGCAGGTCGAGGTATTCTGTTTTAATGCTCAGATTGCGCATCTCTTCTTTTTCCTCACCGCGTGCCGGCGTGCCGGCAGCAATGAGCCTTGCAAATAGTACTGCGCCGGTGGTGTTTACTACCTGAATCTCTGCCCGGGCATCGCGGGCACCGAGATTGATTCGTGCATAGGGAAGGCGGGTTTCCACGTGTTTTGTTTGGCCGTTGAAAGTATAACCGAACTGCAATGATTGACTGCGCGCGCCTGCGGCAAACTGCACCACTGCCTTTAAACACCAGGCAGTAGTTTGTGTGCTCAGGGCATATTCTCCGTTGCTCAGGGCCTGGGATATTTCCTGTACCAGTGTAAAAGCCTTTTCGCGTTCGTTAAGCAGCAGCAGTGTTTCCAGAATAATGGCTTTGTCGCGCAGGTCTGAGCCATAACTCCAGCCCATTTCGCGGTAAGGTTTAACCTGAACAGGTTGCTTATCAACAAGCTTGCGGGCTGCTTCGGGTTGGCCGGCACGTGCGTAGGCCGCGGCAAGCATCCAGGTGGCCATATTTTGGGTAACCTGCTCGCGCAACCTGTTCATGGCCCCCAGCTCGGGGGCCCCGGCCAGGGTTAGTGTATAGAGCCGGTAGGCCTGAATAAGCTCACTGCTATGGGGTTCTTCGCCTTTTTTCCATGCCTGAGCCCGTTTTTTCTGAAAGTGTCTCCATTCTTTCAGAAGGTCGTCAGAAACAGGATAGCCTCTGCGCAATGCCTCGAGCAGAAAATGACCGGCATAGGAAGTGGCCCATGAATCAAACTCCTCACGCCCGGGCCATAAAGAAAAGCCACCTTCGCCCTGCCGGAAAAACTTTATCTTATCAATTGCCGCGCGCAAATGGTTTTGTATGGTATTACGTTCGGCTTCCTGCAGTTCCATAATATCGGTAAGGTATAGCTGCGGAAAGGCAGCCGATACAGTTTGTTCCAGGCAGCCATAGGGATATTGCAACAGATAACCGAGACGTTGTTCGAGGTTGAGCGGCGGCAGAGAACTTACCTCCAGTGTAGCCCGGTTGGTTCCGGGTATTCCGTGAGGCAAATAAGTTGTTTGCCATTTCTTACCTGCATCAACCACAACAGCGGTAACCCGCGTTACGGGAGAGTTGGGATTTCTTACCTCTATATGAATAATTTCGCCAGCCGATATATTTCCGGATGTAGCCGTTAATTCAAGGGTTGCTTTTCCTGTGGCGGGTAACACCTCCATATCAAAATCCACCGTCAGATCTTCGCGGATCATATCAACCATTTTAACAGACTGGTTTACGCGCACCGGGCCCCGGGCTTTTACCTCTACCTTAACCTGGCGTATACTTTTTTCCATGGCAAAGAGCGTTACCGGCAGCTTTAATTGCTCTTCGGGCCCCAGCACCCGCGGCAAGGTGGTTAGCACCATTAAAGGTTTTTTTACCGGCACGGCTTTGCTGGCCGATCCGTAAGCGCCGTTGTAGCCTGCAACTACCATTAACCGTACCGAACCCACATAGTTAGGCATTACAAACCGGTGTTCGTTTTTGCCTCCTTTAAGTGTTACCGGTCCGATAAATTTTACTACCGGTTTAAAGCGGTTGGTTGTTTCATTGGTGCCTGCCGCCAGGGCATCGGCATCACCGCCAATGGCCAGCAGGCGTTCAACCCGGCCTCCGTAACTGCCAATCACATCGTTGTATAAATCCCAGGTTTTTACGCCCAGTGCTTCGCGGGCATAAAAAACACTCCACAGATCAGGGGTTTTAAAATGGGTAAGATCGAGCAACCCTTCATCTACCATAGCCAGCGTGTAAGTCATGGGCCGGTTGTTCTTTTCGGATACCCGAATGCGCACCTCACGTCCTGGCTCCAGGGTTTGGGATGTTTCGATTACCGGTTCAAGGTGGGTTTTCGGATCTTCAACCAACACCGGTATAACCCCATAAAGCCTGATGGGTACGTCATTAAATGTTTGGCCGTGTGGCTGTATGAGTGTAATGTGCACATAAATATTAGGCGCCATTTCGGGCGTAACATCAAACTGAAAAGGCGTGTCGCCAGCCTGAGTTTCGACCCAATGGGTTTGCAGCACCCGGCTGCCATTTTCCAGGCTTATCCACGCCCTGCCCATAGCGCTTCCGGGTATTACTATCGTTGCTTTTTCGCCAATGCTGTAGGCGGGTTTGTCAGAGGCAAAACTCAGAACCGAAGCCCCATCGGCACCGGGGCGGGCGCGGCCGGCCCATCCGGGCCAGTCGACATATACAACCTGTGCAGCACTGTGCCCGGACAACTCATCGGTTACCTTTACGAGGTACCGGCCCCAGTCGGGGTATTTAATTTTAAATGTCCAGCTTCCTTTGCCGTATCGGGTTTGAATGGTGCTGCGGCTCAGCTCCCGCGCATTTGTAAAAGACTTGTACACGGCATTGTTTTCGGTATTATCCCACCACCAGCTCCAATTAAGTTTATACAAAGCCACCTGTATGCGGCTGCGCGACAGCGGATTGCCGTCTGCATCAACCGTAACAATATCTACCCGGTGTGTGGTATCGGTAAGGAGCATGTTACGTGCCCTGTCGCCGGGTGGAAGCCGCAGACCCACATAGGCTTCGTAGGGATATAGGGGAAGGGCAAACTGGTCGATGGAAAAATTGCCGCTTTCTTCATACACCCGTCCCCTGAAAATGGCATTTATCAGGGCAGGCGGATTTTGCGGTATTTCGATGGCGGCATCTATCAAAGCATTTCCTGACGCATCGGTGTAACCTTCGAACAGGGGTTTTGATTCGGGGTAATATTCCAGCGAAGGATCATTAAACTGAAATCCAGAATAATTGGGGAAGGTGAGTGTTGCCGGGTTAAACAGCACCTCAAACTGCGCCTGGAGGTTACGGGCCGGAGCACCGTGCAGCCAGCTAACCGAAAGATTTCCGGCAAGTGAAGTGAGAGGTGCTTTAAGTTTGTCTTTACCAAAATCGAGTTTAATCTTAAGCCGGTTGGGCTTAACGGTTTCTATCTTCAGCGGGTGGCGGAATTCCAAACCACCTACTTTCACCCTGGCTGTCCATGTTCCGGTAGGTGCGTCTTCACCGGTTGCGGTTGTAAAGGAGTAAAATCCGTTTTCGGATTTGCTGCGCACCAAACGGCTGGTAATCTGGCCGAACGGATTTTGCAACTCCATAACAACAGGGTGATGTGCCGGAAGCTGTTTGAGCCGGTCTTCCAGCACAAAAGTAAGGTAAATGGAGTCGCCCGGGCGCCACACACCGCGCTCTCCGTAGAGATAACCTTTCAGAGCTTTTTCAACATGCTGGCCGCCCACATCGAAATGGCTGAGCGAAAGGGCGTTCCCTTCTGAAAGTTTCAGGTAGCTCCGCTGGTTACCATGGCGGGCAATGAGTGCAAAAGGAACATCGGTTACCGGTAAAATTACTGTACCATCGGCTCTGGTGGTACCTGAGCCAAGGCGTTGCTGCTGGTAGTTATACACCTCAACTGCTGCCCCGGCAATTGGAAGGGTGGTCTTCAGATCAGTAACAACTGCATGAACACTGCCATCGCTGCCCATCTTGGCAATAATGCCCAGGTTAGACGCCAGAATATTCTTGCGGATGGTGCGTTCCCCGGTATAGTAAGAGGCATGGCATGGATTATTGCGCTGGTACCAGTCGTAATCTTCGTCATAATAATATTCCTCGTATGAATCCCAGTAACTAAAATCCCGTGTATCATTCCAGTTATCTTCTTCGAAACTTTGTTCCGGTTTGGTGTCGGTGCTTTCGGGGCAATAATAAGCCGACTGCGATTTGCGAAAGCCGATGCTTACCTGATAAATGGCTCCCGGTTCAGGGTTGATTAACGAGGTGAGGTCAAGCGTAAAGCGGTTCCATTTTCCAAGGTCGGCCACACCGGCTGTTTCCAGCGACACGGTTTTTCTCAGTACGGGCCTTCCTACCCTGCGTAACTCGCTGTTGCCTGACAGATCGTTTACCTGAAGAAACTGCAATATGTTATTCTCAAATATCCTAACCACCTGTACATCAACCGATCTGAGGTTAACCGCTTCGAAGGGCAACACCAGTCCGTCAGCGTCAGGCAAAATGGTTCCCCTTCCGGCAAAGCGCACGGCCGGTTTCAGCTCCTCGAACGTTACGTTAAAGGATGCCTTATCTTTTAACCGGGTACCTGCGGCATTGCGAATGCCTGCCTCGACCGTAAGCGTAGTATTGCCGGTTTGCCGGGCAGAGGGGTATACCCGTATGAGATTTTGTTCAATCTGGTATTCGGGTGTGCCGGTACTGGCCAACGTAATGAGGCCCTGAAGATTTTGCGATTCACTAAGGGGATCGGAAAATCTGATAACAACATGTTGGGCAGGCCCCTGCTCCACGCGCACTTCCATAATTCTGAAATCAGCAAGCGGAGGAATTTCAACTTCCTTTTTAATTTCATTCTTTACCTGTATGGGTTCACCGTTCACCTTAATTTCAACTTTGCCGGCCTCCTCACGGCGTTGGACATTTTCTATGCTGAAGTGGTGTTGCAGGCCGTCATCGGTATGGTGCCAGGAAACCTGCAAAGGCGTGTTATGCTGGATGGCCGTAAGTGTTTTTTCGACAGCATCTGCCGGCGCAAAATCAGCGGTTTGCATGTAGCCTTCAATTTTGAGGCGCGTTAACTCGCTTTTTACATAAGGCAATACATTTTCAATGGTCACGTCAAAATACTGCCCTATTATCTGAAAGTTCCAGATAAAGACCCGCAGGTTAGCCGGAACGTCAAATAGCTCACCCAGTCTGAACCTGCCTTCCATTCGCGTTCCCGCAGGCCATCGTCCATCAGGACGAAACTCTACCGTTCGGGTATCGAGCCAACGCACTTTTCCCTTAACCCCGGGCGAAAACCCGAAAAGGTTGCGCGGATCGTCCTGCCCTACCCTAGTTGAATCAACCGCATCGCGTGCAAAAACAATCCGTATAACCGATCCGGATGTGAGCACGCCTCCGGAGTAGGAAGCGATAAATTCAGCAAAAGCCGGATCGACAGCCGTTTGCACCGGTTTGCCCTTTACGGGAAACAAAAACCAGAGTAAAACCACAGCGGCTGCACCTGCCAGTATGGCGGTTGCTTTAAGCAGGAATGAACGTTTCATACGGATGATGATTAAACAGTTCAATTTCAGAAAAATATTGAAAGCCTGTTAACAAACAGTAATAAATTATTCTCCTGCAGTTTTTCAGGTATTCCGAAGCAGCGTTATTAGTTTTACGCCTTAAAATTGATTTGCCATGAACGATTTTCTGAAACAGGTGCATTGGAACAATGAAATAAAAGATTATCTCATTTCCCTGGGAATCATGCTTGCCGGCATGGGGCTGTTGCGGTTGTTCAGAAAAACCCTGCTCAGGATTTTGAAACGTTGGGCAGAAAGAACCCATACCACCCTGGATGATTACCTGATAATGGGCCTGGAGCGTTTTGGCATACCCATACTCAATTTTACCATTGTTTACTGGGCTCTTCAATATTTGCAATTGTCGCAGCAGGCACAACGCTGGCTCAGGTTGGCACCACGGTGGTTATTACTTTTTTCTCCATACGCATTTTGCTTTCCGTTATCCGGAAATTGCTGGAATCGTATGTGCTGAAGCTGGAAAACGGAGAAACCAAACTAAAACAAGTGGCCGGCATTATGGTGGTAATAAACGTTGCCGCCTGGGCACTGGGCCTTGTTTTTGTTTTCGACAACCTGGGATATAACGTTACCACCATTATTACCGGTTTGGGTATTGGTGGTATAGCCATTGCCCTGGCTGCACAGAATATTTTGGGCGATTTGTTTAATTACTTTGTTATTTTCTTCGACCGGCCATTTGAGGTGGGCGATTTTATTGTGGTTGATGACAAGCGCGGCACAGTGGAATACATTGGCATTAAAACCACACGCATACGCAGTTTGTCGGGCGAGCAGATTATCATGTCGAACACCAACCTTACCAGTGCGCGCCTGCACAACTTTAAACGAATGAACGAAAGACGTGTTTTGTTTACGCTGGGCGTAGTGTATGGCACTCCGTTGGAAAAACTCAGAAAAATTCCCGGTTTACTCCGGGATATCATCGCCCGCCAGCCGCTCATCAGGCTCGACCGCATTCATTTTGCCAGCTACGGCGCATACAGTTTGAATTACGAGATTGTGTTTTTTGTACAAAGTCCGGATTACAACCAGTATATGGATATTATGCAGGATGTAAATCTTCAGATTTACGAATCTTTTGAAAAAGAAGGTATTGAATTTGCCTTTCCTACGCAAACCATTTTTGTACAGAATCCGGCAGAACAAAGTAAACCGACGCAAACCGCTCTTTAATGGCAGGCCACACCGGCTACATAATCCCGGATTACGTCCAGTGCAGCAGCCGTTTCGCTTCCCTGAAAACCGCTGATGTCGGAAGGCCTGACGGTAGTTAAGATACTGCTGCAGGTAACGGTTTGCCAACGGGGTGTACGACCAGTGCCATTTTTCTTCCTCATAACCTGTACGCCCTGAGGTTTTGGCAGTATAGGGCTGGCAAAAACCATACTCCCCGGCATGTTCAACAAGCCAGTTGTACACCCTTAAGTCCCTGGCCCGAATCAAAATAGCTGTTATCGAGGCTGTTCAGGTCGACATCCGTGCCCCAATGGTGCCGCGAAGTTCCGGGCATTGAAGAATACTGCAGTATTTTTTCTGCGCGATCGATTGGGTTGGTTATTGCGGCCTCATTCATCCATTTGCGCTCCCAAATGGCTTTTTGCGTTTCGAAATTGCGGGTAGCCGAAAGAATAACAAGCTGTATGCCGTCTTTTTCGGCTGCCCGCGCCATTTTAAGAAAGGCCTCGTAGGTTTGCCGGTGCAGATACTGTGTACGGGCTGCACCGGCAGTATAGCGATGATGGGGTTTAACAAACTGGTTATGGGTTGCCGGGTTAAATTTGCCCAGCAGATAATTTTTATCAACCCCATCGTACGGTGGTATCCAGGCTAACAGGGCAGGCAGCAGAAAAATAACAGCGGGCATTGAAATGTTTGTTTAAAAATATTCACGCCTGCCAAAATTTAAAAGTTAACCATGCACTATCCGGTTTTTCCTGCCGGTCCTGCCGGATTCATCACTTCTTCCTGAACGCGTATCGATTCCTGGTGGATGAGCTTTAGCAGGTCGCGCGAAAAGCCTTCGGCAAGCCCCATGGCCAGGCCCACAGCCAGGCGGGTGTGGAGGATTTCCTCCCAGCGGCTCACCTGCAGAATGGTAATGTTGTTCTCCTTTTTAAAGGTGCCTATCCTGCGCGAAATCTTCATCCGGTCGGCCAGGCGCTGCATAATTTCATCATCGAGCCGGTCAATCTGTTCCCTGAGTTGGTTTAATATGTTTTCACCCTCAGCGCGTTTTATTTCGGGTTGCCGTTTTACCAGTCCGTTAACCAGGGTACGCAAGGCCAGGGGGGTTACCTGTTGTTTGGCATCGCTCCAGGCTGCCTCAGGGTGTATGTGGCTTTCGATCATCAGTCCTGCCATATCCAGGTCAAGAGCCTTTTGGGCGATAAAGGGTATCAGATCGCGGGCACCGCAAATGTGGCTGGGGTCGCATATCAGGGGTAGTTCGGGCAACCGGGTTTTAAGGTCTATGGCCAGGTCCCACAGTGGCGCATTGCGGAAAGGCCCCTTTTCGAAAGCAGAGAAGCCGCGGTGTATGGCTGCCAGCCGGGTTATTCCTGCTTTGTTTAAGCGTTCGAGCGCGCCAATCCAGAGTTCCAGGTCGGGGTTTACGGGGTTTTTCACCAGCACGGGCACATCGGTACCGCGCAGGGCATCGGCAATTTCCTGAACAGAGAACGGGTTAACCGTTGTGCGCGCCCCTACCCACAGCACATCCACACCTGCTTTGAGGCACAGCTCAACATGGCGTGAGGTGGCCACTTCGGTGGCTACCGGAAGTCCGGTTTCGGTCTTTGCTTCCATAAGCCAGGCCAGTCCTTCTTCGCCTGCGCCTTCAAAATGGCCCGGCCTTGTGCGGGGTTTCCATATACCAGCACGGAGCACGTCTACCACGCCGGTGCCTGCCAGTTGCCGGGCTGTAGCCAATACCTGATCGCGTGTCTCGGCACTGCAGGGGCCGGAAATAATAAACGGACGGGTGCCCGAGGCAACCCAGGAAGGAAAAATTGGTTGAAAGATCATTTCCTGTTTCATGGTGTAAGTGTTTTTGACGTTGCGGTTTCGGATATTCCATTTAAAACTCTTCTTATTTCATTGGCCTGTCGCATAATGTTAAATAGCTCTGCGGTGTTTCCTTTCATGAGGTGGTACTGAAAGCGTTGCAGGTGAATGATATATTCCTGCAGGGCCTGGCTGAGGTATTCGCGGTTTTGTTCAAAAATAGGTGCCCACATGGCGGGAGAACTTTTGGCCAGCCTGACGGTCGAGGCAAACCCGCTGCCGGCCAGCATGGCTATGTGCTTTTCGTTTTGTTCAATATCAAGAACGGTTTGGCCAAGCAGAAAAGAACTTACGTGCGAAAGATGCGAAACATACGCCAGGTGCCGGTCGTGTTCATCGGGCGGCATAAACACGGTACGCATACCCAACTGCCCGAATATCTCAACTGCTGTTTGCAAAGCATCGTCATCGGTTTTTTCGCTTTCGCAAACAATATTGATTTTATTTTGAAAAAGGCCCCTGAATGCAGCCCGGGGGCCGTAATTTTCTGTGCCGGCAATTGGGTGCGCCGCCACAAAACGTCCCCGCCTTGAATGTGTGGCTGCGGCTTTGCAGATGGCAGCTTTGGTTGAACCGGTATCGATTACCACGGCATGGGTACCTGCCAGGTCCAGCACCTGCGACACGATTTGTGCAATGACGTTAACCGGAACAGCCAGCACCACCAGGCTACTGTTGCGCAGGGCTTCAGCAAGCGGAAGCACCTCATCGGCAAGGCCCAGTTCAAGGGCAAGCCTGGCGTGATCAGCATTTGCTTCAACCCCTATTATGCGTTTATAGCGGTGGGTGTGGCGCAACTCCAGTGCCATCGATCCGCCAATTAAACCCAGGCCAATTATTGCTGCATCCATTTTTTTGCGTTTAATGGTTATGATTTTAGCGGCACTGCCTCTTTTTGCTGCGGTTTTCCCTGCTTCCATGTTGCTATCCTGCTGCCGGCTTCGGCTATCTTATCCACATCTGCACAAAGCGATGCCCGTATGTATCCTTTTCCGTTAACGCCAAACACCGAACCGGGTGTTATGAAAACGCGGGCACCGTACAGCACTTCATCGACCAGGGCAGTATCTGAAACGCCTTCCGGAAGTTTTGCCCATACAAACAAGCCTGCCTGTTCGGTTTGCCAGGTGCAGCCAAGTAACTGCAGTATTTTACACACCTGTTCTTTGCGTGAATTGTAGATTTGATTAAGGCCGACAAACCACGAACGTTCAGCCCCGAGGGCAGCGATAGCAGCAAGCTGAGCAGGCAAGAACATGCCTGAGTCCATGTTGCTTTTTATTTTAAGAATTGACTCAATAAACAGTTGCTTACCGGTTACCCAGCCCAGGCGCCAGCCAGCCATGTTATGCGATTTACTGAGCGAGTGGAGCTCAAGGGCAACTTCTGATGCACCGGGCAGGGTAAGCAAACTTATGGGATCAGCATTGCCTATCAGCGCGTAGGCGCTGTCGTTAACAATAAGCAAATTCCGCTCGCGCGCAAAGGCTAACAAATCGCTTAACATTTGCCGGTCGGCCATACGGCCTGTGGGCATGTGGGGAAAGTTTACCCACAATATTTTAACCTTACAGGTATCGAGGCAGCGCAGCTCATCCAGGTTAACCGGTGCGCCATGGCTGTTTACCGTATAGGTTTTTGCGGTTGCACCGGCCAGCCGTGCGGCTGCAGCATAGGCGGGATAACCCGGGTCAGGCACCAGTACTTCATCGCCTTCGTTTAAAAAAGCCAGACTTATATGTACTATGCCTTCTTTGGATCCGATGAGAGGTAACACCATATTATCAGCATCGGGCTGGTAGCCGTACATTCTGTACATAAAGCGGGCTATTGCCTGGCGTAGAGCTGGAATGCCATTATAAGGCTGGTAGCCGTGATGCTGCGGATTGTGAGCAGCCTGCACCAGAGCGTCTACAACCTCGGGCGGCGGGGGTAAATCGGGGTTGCCTATACCCAAATTTATAACGGGGTTTTGGGCTGTTGACAGGGCCCTGACTTCAGCCAGTTTGCGGCTAAAGTAGTACTCGTCTATTCCGGCTGTTCGCCTGGCAGCTGTTATGGTTTTATTGAGGTGCATGATGTTCCGGTTTTCCTTTTTCGTATTCACCCAGTATGCTGAGGTTATTTACATGCCGTATCATCTTTCTTAATGCTTCTTCAAACTGCCTGCGCTGCGTCCACTCCACATCAATATGAATGGTGTATTCCTGGGGGCGGCCAAGCAGCGGTACCGACTGGATTTTAGTTAGGTTGATGCGGTGCGCACTGAGTACCTGAAGCACATCGGCCAGGCTGCCGGGGCGGTTGGCCACCTCAAAACACATAGAAGCCTTGTTGGCCGATGTAATCTGGCCCGGCTGGTTTTCAAGAACAAGAAAGCGTGTAAAATTTTTATGATGCGTTTCGACATTCCGGGCCAGAATATTTAAACCATAGTGCCGTGCCGCAACCTCACTGGCCAATGCGGCAACGGTTTTTAGTTTTCGCTGGCCGATAAGCTTTGCCGCCAGTGCCGTATCATCGCATTCGCGAACCTGTATTCCGTTTAGCTGGTGCAGAAAATCTGCGCACTGGGCCAGTGCCATGGGGTGCGACTCCACCACCCGTATATCGCCAAGCCGAACGCCCTTCAGCGCCATGAGGTGAAAATGAACGGGCAGATACAATTCTCCGGTAATGCGAAAGGCATACCGCTGCAGCAGGGAATAGTTGGGCAGTATGCTTCCGGCAATGGAATTTTCAATAGCCACCACTGCCCTGTCGGCCCTGCCCTGCCTGAGGCTTTCAAACACTTCCTGAAAAGTAAGGCATTCCACCAGTCGTATGCGGGATCCAAAATGCCTGCGTGCTGCGGCATCGTGAAAGCTGCCGGCTATACCCTGAATGGCTACCCTTAGCGCCCCGTTTATTTCTTTATTGCTTTTCTTCATAAAACCCTGTAAAACAAAAAGTCCCGGTTTTTTCCGGGACTTCCTGAGTTTGCTTTTATCGTTTACTCAACAACAAAGTGCTTCCTCATTCCATCCCGGCCGGGGGTGAAAAAAGAAATAATAAAAATAAAACCACTTGTTGCCGACGTGCATAACTGTTAAAAGTACGCTCAAATAAAAATGATTTTACCGTTTTGTGCAACGTACCTGTAAAACTTTTTTAACCAAATGGTCGTTAGGTGGTTTGCCTTTATTTACACACAGATATACCTTTATCTATAAATTTATCAAAACACCATGAAAACCTTATTTTTCTGTATTGTACTTATTGGTCTGGTTTCATGCACAAAAAATAAGGAGCACCAGGCCGCCCCTGCCTCTGACGATCCCGGCAAGGCATTGTACGACAGGGTTATGGATATCCATGATGAGGTTATGCCCCGCATGGACGAAATAATGCGCCTGAAGCGGGAGCTGAAAGAAGCCCTTGAAAAAGGTGAAGAGCTGGTACCCGAAAAGCGGCAGGCGCTGGAAGCAAAAATTCAGCAGTTAGACTCGGCCGGCAAAGCCATGATGGAATGGATGCGCCAGTTTAACCCGGAAGAATATACCGGAGAGGACCTGCAAAAATACCTGGAAGCAGAACAGGAACGCATTATTAAAGTAAAGGAGCAGATGCTGGAAGCAATAGCAAAAGCCAAAGAAAATTAGCACGTAGCGCTGAGGCAATTCCTCTGGCTGGTTTCAACCACTGCCTTTTCATTTGCTCCGTTTCCCCGGCAATTGCTTAACTTTTATTAAAAAAATCTGCAAGCTGCAATGAAACTGCCCATGCACTTCATTATTACCTGCTTGCCTGCTATAGCAGGCCTGGCCCAGCCCAACGATACATCTGACTTTCGCAAGGTGGAGTACATTAACAAAAATTTCTATAAACTCTACAGCGCTGATTTTAAGAATGCCCTGGAGCTTACGCAGTGGGCAGCCCAAACCGCACAAAAGCACGGATGGAAAGAACAGGAGGCCTTTGCGCTTATGGGATGGGGCGTGGTTACCTACCTGGGCGGAGATTATGCCAATGTATTGCCCCGGTACCTGCGGGCCCTTGAAATTTTCGAGGCGCTTAATCATAAGGCCGGCATAGTGGCCGTAAACAATGAAATGGCCGTGTTTTATCATAAGCAAAACGACTTAACCAACTGCTTTCGTTCACTTGACCGTGCCGAAAAATTAGCGCGCGAGATTGGTGATTTGGAAAAACTCGGCACCAACCTGGGACACCGCGGTGCCATTTTGTTGCGCAGAGAACGTTATCAGGAAGCCAAACCTTATTTTCTGGAAGTGTACGATATCCGGAAAAAAACCAACGACAGCGTAGGCCTTGGGTATGTTTTGCTGGATTTAGCGGAGTTGGCTGCACACGACCGCGACTTTGATCAGGCCATCCTGTACGTTGATCAATCCAGCGACATCCGCAGCAAGATTGGCGACCGGTATGGATTAGCGGTGAATGCCGTGACCAAAGGCGAACTGTACAAACAGGCCGATAATATTCCTTTGGCCATACAGTGGCTGGAATCGGGCCTGTTGCAGGCAAAGGAAGTGGGATTTACCGACCTGGTGCAGCACACATACAAAAACCTGGCAGAGATTTACAAACAAAACGGAAACTTTGAAAAAGCCTACCATTACCTTACCGAATACAATCTGGCGCGCGACAGCCTGTTTAACGTTGAAAAAGCAAAGGCTATTTCAGAGTTGCAGACACGCTATGAAACCGAGAAGAAGGAAATTGAGCTGGCACAGCAAAAACGAGCCCTTACACAAAGCCGGTGGCTTACGGCCGCGCTGGCCGGCGCTCTCATTTTGGTGATGATTACCTTGTGGAGCAGCCGCCAGCAAATTCTGGCCCGTCAAAAACAACGGCTTGCTATGCAGGAAAAAGATTTTCAACAGAAACTCACCGAGTCTGTTATAAACCAGCAGGAAACAGACCGCGCCCGCCTGGCGCGCGATCTGCACGATGGCCTGGGGCAAATGATTTCGGCCGTACAGTTGTGCCTTCAGCAAACTACCAAAAGCAGCTATGAACAGGCTGCTGACCTGCTGCAGCAAATGCACCGCGAAATACGGAATGTGGTTTTTGAGCTTTTACCCAGAACCCTTTCGGAAGAAGGGCTTGTTGCCTCCCTGCACGAGCTGGCAAACCGGTTAAATGCTTCAGAAAAAATCAGGGTTAACGTTAACAGCAGGCAGCATATAAGGCCCGATGCACGCATTGAGTTAACGTTGTACCGCGTTGGTCAGGAGTGGATCAACAATATCCTGAAGCATGCCCGCGCAACGGTTATTTCAGTTTACCTGAACGAAGGCGATGGGAAATACACTTTAACTATTGAAGACAACGGGCAGGGGTTCGATCCGAAAATTCTAAATACAGGCAGCGGCAATGGCTGGAAAAACATCCAGTCGCGTACACGCCTGCTCCATGGCGAAGTGTTTGTCGACTCCTCTCCCGGCCGCATGGGCAGCACCTTTATTGTTTCAATACCCCAAACTTCCTTAAGGCAGGTTGCCTGAAATATGAAAGTAGTTCTGGTTGACGACCATCAGATTTTAACAGACGCCCTGCATCGTTTGTTAACCGCGCCCTTTGAACTGGCAGCTACCTTTAATAATCCAAAAGCTGCAATGGAGTTCATTCGCGCAAACGAAGTTGACCTTTTGATTACCGATTACCAAATGTCTGGCATGAACGGCATTGAACTGTTTGTGCGGGCAAAAGAATTGCACCCTGCGCTTAAAGGCGTGCTGCTAACCATGCACGATGAGGTGAGTTTGGCGCGAAAAGCAATCAAAGCCGGACTTCAGGGCTTTCTGCTTAAAAACGCAGGCATGAACGAACTTTTGCTTGCACTCGATAAAGTACGCCAGGGGCATACCTACATTAGTCCGGAAATTACAGGGCGACTGTTGGAGCCTGAACAGTTACCGTCTCCGTTATCAGAACGCGAACGCCAGGTGCTGCAACTTATTGTAAAAGAATATACCAACAAGCAAATTGCCGATGCCCTGCACCTGAGCGAACGAACCGTAGAAACTTATAGAAAAAATCTTTTTGCCAAAGCCAACACCAATAACATTGTGGGTCTAATAAAATATGCTTATGCCCACAAACTGGTAGATTAACCCCTCCGTACCAGTACGGTAGTTATTTTCAGGGAAAACCGGTAATGCCCCGGTTGTTTGGCCCGGTTAGTTTTGAGCAGCAAAATAAACCGGAACAACCATGAAAAATTTGCTTACCCTTGTGTGCCTGGCCTGGTGTGCCACAGCAGCACTAGCCCAAACGCTTACAGCCGATAATGTAACCAATAATGGTGGTTATGGCGAAAAAAACTTACGCAAAGCTCCCCGCAAGGTTTATATCGCCAGTTTTCGCACCTATTTCCAAGTACTGGCATCGGCCGAAGCTTCCTCCATCGGAGGATCATTTAAAAACAACACCAAAACCTCGATGGTAGTAGGGCTTAAAGGTGCAGATTCACCCGATTTTATTGAAGTTACCAATGCGCTTTACAAAAAATTTACAGATGCCCTCAAAGAAAAAGGCTTTGAAATCCTCACAACCGATGATGCCGCAAAATCAGAACAATACAAAGACTGGATTCGCAAAGAAGGTGGCGAAGTGAGCTATGCCCAGATACCAGGCTACGTAAGTGCCACACCAACCGGTTACAGCTATTTTGTAAAAAAAGAAACCAAAGAAGGACGGGAAAAAGGAGCGTTTCTCGACAAGAGCACCAAAATTTCGCGCGATCTGGACGGTGCCATTATCATTGATGTAACCTTTGCCTTTCCTTTTGTGGATATGAAGACCGCCTCATCTAACCTGGCCGGTTTTTCATCGGTAAAAGCCAAAATCGATTTCGAGCTTGGCGCTGCGTATGGCCAGGATGGAGCTATTCCGCTGGGTGCACCCACACAACTAAAATTTGTGAGCAGCGAAGGCATGGGCAAAGATGCCATTCTGCTTGTTAAGCTAAAAGGCGATTCGTTCGATATTGAAACGCCGGTATTCAAAGACAAAAAGTTCAAAGAGTTTAATGCAGCCATGACGGATTACCGGCCGGAGTACTCCCGCCTGTTTTGGAAGGAAGAGCAACAGGTAAAAGTTTCGCACCATGCCGAGTGCGACAACACGCTTTACAAACAGGAAACCCTAAGGGTTGCATCGGAATTCATGGACGAAGCCCTGAAGATTTTTTACAGCAATGCATTGCGATAGCAGGATATCCTGTTTTTATTCTTACATCTTTAACATCCGGTAAAGAAATTAAGCTGCCAAAATCACCCGTCGTTCCTGCCCGTATGGGCAGGAACATTAACCCAAACCACTTGTTTAACACAAAGTCATCATGAAAACAAAACTGATTTTTTTCGCCCTGCTTGTAGCTGCCCGAATAAATTTTGCACAGGAGGAAATAAAATTTCAGGTAACGGAAGATGATCCGAAAAACATTAACAACTTTTCGTGCAATATCGATTTTCTGCACTTAGATGCAGGCTTTAACAACTTCGACGGAACCAGCATTAACCTGGGTGTTTGGGGACACCTGATGTACAAATCGAAGCTGGGAGCCGATTACTCCATACGCTATGGTTACTTAACGCTGGGCAAATCCTTAGGAAGTTACGGCAATCTGGCCAGTAATTTAAACATACAACTGGGGGGCAACTACATTTTAAAACAACATGTATCATCGGGTAATAACATTGTTTATTTAAAATACGAGGAAAGCTACCTGCACAAATCCAGCCGTGTTACCTTTATAAATGTAAACTCAAGCAAATGGAGATACACATCGGTACGAGGAGGGCTGTACTACAAGCGCAACCTGTACACCATTGATAATCAGGAGGGAGAAGATCTTAGCGGTAACTACCACCTGCTTGGACTTTACGGAGGAATATGCTTTGGCAGTTCTGCCAAACTGCTTGTGCAAACCGATAAATTTGGCGAAAGAGGCCGGGGCTACCACAACCGGTTTATGGTAGATGTGCTGTTAACGCCAGTAAATAATGTACCCGAAAATGCCAAGGCTTTGTTGCCCATAGGGGCACGGGTGATATGGCAAAGCTTACCCGTAGTAAGCGGCAGGAAAAACCGCAAACAATACAGCCAGCGATTTACCACTGAAATTGAAGCCGGTTACCGGATGCTTGACGGCTTGTACGTAGGCGGCACAATAGCGTTTTCCATATCCAAAACGCTTCATTCATTTTCCGAATAGGAAACTGCCCGGCAATAATCCTCACGTGTGCCCTTCAGGCAACTGCCTGTGGTGTAAAACCGGATTAAAAAAATCATTATCCGGCCACTGTACACGTTAGCCTACCGGATGCTGCAACCAGGCGGGCGATGTTCGGACACCTCAACAGGCTGGCCGGCCAGTACTTTTTCTATGGCATTGGCCAGGTAGGCCTCGCGTACATCGGCTTCCGATTGCGGGTTATCGTCAATGGCGCCGCGGTAAAGTACTGCGAAGCTTTGGCCTTCAGGCCGCACTACCAGGCACTCAGGACTTTTCCGGACATTAAAAATTTTCATCGCAGCCTGCTCCTTGTCTTCCAGATAGGGCGCGGGAAAAACAATTTCCGAATGCAGGGCTTTCATGGCCGCCGGCGTTTCTTCCGGATCGGAAGAGCTGTTAATAAACAAAAACGGAACCCTGCCTTCATATTGCCTTGCAAGTTGAAAAAGACGTTCGCGGTACCGCTCGTCAAACGGGCAATCGTTGGTGGTAAAAACCATAACCAGAACCTTATAGCCTGAGTAATCAGCAAACGAAACAGCCCTGTCTGTCCGTACATCGTTCAGTTTTAAACCGGCAACCGTTTGAGCAGGCAGAGCTGCAACAGTAAACCAAAAAACAACAAAAGTCCACTTTAACATTATCTCGTAAATACCAGTACGTAATCGTCAAACAGCCGGTAAGCCAGGGGTATATCTGTTTCGGCACCTTCAACCAATATATGGCCCATCATCTCTCCTCCTTCCCTGTTAATACGGAACGGGTCAATACGCAGGTGTTCGGAAAACACCACATCGCGTTTGCCATATATTTTCATGAGCGTTTCCTTGCCGCTCCATATAAGCGTATGTTTTACAGGGTGGCGGCCCGCATCGCGCAGCTCGGTAATATGAAAAACCCGCGGCGCCATTTTCAGTAACCTGAAGTTAACCTGCTCCAGGTCGATACCCGCGGCCTTGTGTACATCAACCAGTGCAGCAACATACGGAAAAGAATGCGTTATAGACACCTGGCAGCTGCTGTTTACCAGCATGGGTTTACCGTGTTCGTTTGAAGTTACGCCCTCAAACGCCTGCCCCAGTTCGTGCATCAGCTCTCCCACCAGCACCCTGCCTGCCACAAATTCCAGCCTGCGGTTCGGATGCCTTAGTTTTTCCGGAATGCCTTCCAGGCCTACAGCCCTGGCCAGCAGATCTTCTTCCGGCTCTTCAATTTTCCATACCCCCATGGCCCGGCCTGTTCCGGTCTCTTTTTGGATAATTGCCATACACTTGGTGATCTTTACCCGCACAAGTTGCAAAAAATTTAGTTATTGCCCTGCATGAAGGTTAGCATTCAGCGCCTGCACAACCTTACCGGCCACCGGAGCAGCATCTATGCCCTGGCTGCAGCGGGACCCGAGGGTATGTTTTTCAGCGCCGGCGGAGACGGCATAACCGCCCTGTGGGATGTTAACCATCCTCACGAAGGAACAATGCTGGCCAATATACCTGCCCCGATCTATGCTTTACACCACTGGCAACCCGGACAACTGCTGGTAATAGGTCATAATTTTGAAGGCATTCAGGTTATCGACTGGCAGAACAAACGCAAGGCCGGCTCGCTGGCCTTTACCACAGCTGCCATTTTCGATCTTCAGTCGCATGGCGAAACGCTGTTTGCCGGAAGCAGCGACGGAGTTCTTACAGCCATTCATCTGCCGTCTCTTACTGTAAAGAAGCAAATAAAACTATCAGACAAAAGCCTGCGTTGCCTGAGCATTAACACCGCAACAGGCGAGCTTGCTGCCGGATACAGCGACGGGTTTATCCGCATATTTAACCTGGAAACCCTGCAGCTCAAACACCAGTTTGCTGCCCACGGGCTATCGGTGTTTACGGTTCGTTACACCCCCTCGCAGGCCTACCTGCTCAGCGCCGGCCGCGATGCCCGCCTTAAAGCATGGGAGGTAAAGAGCCAATACACCTGTGCAGGCGAGGTTACAGCCCACATGTATGCCATAAATCATGTGGAATTTAGCCCCGATAAAAAACATTTTGTAACTTGTAGCCTGGATAAAACGATTAAAGTGTGGGAGTTGCCCACGCTTACCCTGCTGAAAGTAATTGACCGGGCACGGCATGGGGGCCACGGTAACTCGGTTAACCGGTTACTTTGGTTAAACAACCCCAACTGCCTGATAAGCGCAAGCGATGACCGGACACTTTCGGTATGGAAGATTGAAGTGAACCCCGGTGCGTGACTATTTTTTTCCACCGCTTAATATTTTTTAACTTAACCCCTGTGTTATGAAAATCACACCGCTTGAAATCCGCCAGCGCACGTTCGAAAAGAACTTCCGCGGATACGACAAAGATGAAGTAAACGCCTTTCTGCTTACCCTTTCGCAGGAATGGGAACGGCTGCAGGATGAAAGCCGCGAACTTAAACTGCGCCTGGAAGCAGCAGAAAAGGAAGTTTCCAGAATGCGCGAAGTAGAAAGTTCGTTGTTCAAAACCCTGAAGACTGCCGAAGATACCGGCACCAGCCTCATTGAACAATCCAGACAACAAGCCGATCTGCTGGTGCGCGAAGCACGGCTGCAGTCCGAAGCCCTGCTGAACGAAGCACACGAACAGGCCCGGCAAATAACCGATGCGGCCGAACTTCGCTCCCGCCAGCTGCTGGCCGAAATGGAGATAAGGCTCAAAGCCCTGGCCGAAAATTACCGTAAACTGCAGGATGCACGCGAAAACCTGTTGCTGGAACTGAAACGCATGGCCGAAGATACCCTGGAACGCACCGAAAGGCTTCGCCTGGCCCACCCCGATTTCGATGCAGAAGGCCATATCAAAAAAGCAACCCTGACTGATCAACCATCGGCAAAGCCGGAAGCCGAAAAGAAAGAAGAAGCACTGCCGGCCAACAAACCCGAAAATTCAGCAGAACAGATTGCCGGCAACTTTTCCAAAACCGAAACCCCTCCCCTGCCCAAAGTCCAGCCAGCACTTACTTCATTCTTTGATGAAATAGGATGACCGGTCGTATTTCTCTGGAAGGACTTGAGTTCCATGCCTTTCATGGCGTTTATCCGCACGAACGCCAGTCGGGCAACTGGTTTGAGGTAGATATTGCGGTAGATACCGATATGACAAGGGCCGCACAAAGCGACATACTGGCCGATGCGGTAAACTACGAAACCCTTTTCCGGATAGTAAAACACCAGATGGAAAAACCCTCGCACCTGCTTGAAAAAGTAGCTGCCGATATTGTGCAATCTGTTTTCAGCGAGCTACCGGGTGTTACCTGCGTTTATCTGAAAATATCCAAAATCAATCCCCCCATCGGGGGCAAGTGCAGGCGCGCAAGCATAACGTTACACATTAACCGAACCTGAAATTACCGGTTTGCGCCAGCCGGAGGCGTTACTCTTTACTGCCTTTTGTAACCCATCAAAAAATTTAACGTTAGCTTTGCCAGGTGAATACGCTCTCTTCAGAATATGCAAAGCTTTATACCACAGCACTGCTGCTGGCCCTGTTCACGGTATTCTACAACCTGGCCGAAGGGCTGCTGGCTGTGTGGTTTGGTTTTGAAGACGAAACGCTGACCCTTTTTGGATTTGGCATAGATAGTTTTATTGAAATGCTATCGGGCATTGGCATTATGCACATGATTTGGCGCATACGAAATGCACCTGAAGTACACCCGGATAATTTCGAGCGAACGGCACTGAAAATTACCGGCTCGGCCTTTTACCTGCTGGTAGCGGGCCTTATTGCCGGATCTATACTGGTAGTTGCAACCAACCAAAAGCCTCAGTCAACCTTCTGGGGTATTATTATATCGGCTTTGAGCATAGCCGTTATGCTGTTGCTTATGCGGGCCAAACAAAAGGTGGGCCGCAAACTGAACAGCGAAGCCATGCTGGCCGATGCTAACTGTACCCGCGTGTGCATTTATATGTCGGTGGTATTGCTGGCCGCCAGTGGCATGTATGAGCTAACCAGCCTGCCTTACCTGGATGCCGCCGGTTCGCTTGGCCTGGCCTGGTTTTCATTTAAAGAAGGAAGGGAATGCTTTGCAAAGGCCTCTTCGGGGCGGTATGATTGCTGCCGTAACTAACACCACCCTAACGCTTGTTGGAAACACCGCACTGTTTACCTTTAGTGCATGGAAAGGCGCATCATGGTAGGCATTATGGGGCCGGGCGAAAACGCCACACCCGATGAAAACGAGTGGGCTTATAACCTGGGGGCTGCCATAGCCCGCAAAGGCTGGGTTGTGCTTACCGGCGGACGTGAATTTGGCGTAATGGATGCCGCCCTGAAAGGCGCGGCCGACAACAACGGGCTAACCATAGGCATATTGCCCGCCGAATCGGCAGGCGGATCATCGCGGCATGCCCAGATAAAGATTATAACCGGCATGGGCAGCGCCCGCAACCAGATAAACGTGCTGAGCAGCCATATCCTAATTGTGGTGGGCATGGCGGCGGGCACCGCTTCGGAAGTGGCTCTGGCCATTAAAGCCGGTAAAAAAATTATTCTGTTCCGGCCCGATGAACTTTCGCTGTCGTTCTTCAGAAAAATTGGCAGCTACAAAATACAGATTGCCATGACCACAGAAGAGGCCATAGCACAGATTGAAGGTTTTGTTAAGCTAGGGTCAGCTTCGGTAAGCTAACCCCAACGCAGCTTCATAACCAGCAGCCAGCCGGCCAGCAACAGGGTAACCACGTTAGCTGCAATAACCGGAATATCGCCAACCAGCAAACCATACACCAGCCATAAGATTACACCCGAAGTGAAAATCAAAAACATACCCAGCGACAAATCGCGTGCCGACCGGCTGCGCCAGGTTTTAATAACCTGCGGCACAAAAGCAAGGGTAGTGCAAAAGCCGGCCAGCAGGCCGATAATCTGAATAAAGTTCATAACGCAGAATAAACTTTTCAAAGAAACAAAAACATACGGCCGGCAGCGACAGGATGTAAAGAAATTTTATCCTTTTAAATCAGAATACGATTGCAGAAATTGCCTGAGGCCGGTTTGGCCAACAAAGCAATTATGAACGAAAAGGACCAAATTATTGTGTTACGGACCTTTGCCGGCAACATTGAAGCCAGCCTGGCCAAAAGTAAACTGGATGCACATGGCATACCCTGCTTTTTAACCAATGAAAGCCTGGCGGGCCTGTTTCCTGTTCAAAATCCGGGCCTTAGCGTACGGCTGCATGTGTTTAAACAGGATGCTGACCGGGCCCGGGCCGTACTGGACGATGAGAGCCCTCTGTAACAACAGCAAAACATTAATCTGGTGTTATTCGCCAGGTAGTTTTATCAGAGCTATAAATCCTTTCGCATAAAAATGCGGAGCGATAACCAAACGGGTAAAACAACCCACAAAACCAGCACGCCTGCCGAAAACAATATGCCGGCAGAAGAACCAAAGAATGCCTTGTAAAAAGCACCCGTGTAGCCCATAAGTGCAGAGATATCCAGTTGAAGCAACAATATTATGCGTGCCAGATCAACCGGATTAAGCGATACAAGGGCCAGGGTAACCTTTTCGAGCGGGTAATCCATAAAAGAATACATTACCCATAAAATAAGTCCATCGTATATCAGTGAAAAATAAAACCAGAAAAGAAGGGCAACGCCTATGGCTTTGGCCTTATCGCGCGTGAGTACGGCCGACAGAAAGGCCAGTGAAACAAATACCCAGGTAAGGAGGATACCCGTGTACAACAGGGCTATTCCGGCGGGGGTAATGCCATAGAAAGGCATGGGCAGGCCGGCTCCGGTAAGCAGCGCCAGACTTAGCGAAGAAGCCACTGCAAAATACTGCCCCATAAAAACCGATTTACGGTTAACCGGCTGGGCAATCATTAATTCAATAAACTCATACGAATTATAAAAATGTATGGAGGCAAACACAATACTAACCAGCGGAACCACCATGAGCACGACATTCATCATGCTGAGAATTACCTTGCCGGGGTCGGCATCGAGTTGAAAAAGCGCAAACGTGCTACCCAGAAGAAACAGGGTATAAAAAATTACGAAGCGCGTGCGCAGAATATCATAAAACACATATCGGATAATACGGCTCATAACTTTTGCCGGATAATGGTATCGGAAACGGTATGGGTTCGGTTCATGAAACGGGCTATGGCCTTGCCCAGACGACTTTCACCGGTAATTTCCTTCAGGGCATCAATGGTTCCGTCAAACCGCAAAACGCCATCCTGCATAATCAGGGCTTCGGTAGCCAGTTCGTCCAGGTCGTTCATAATGTGCGAGGTAATGACGATAAGTTTGCCTTTTCTGCATTCATGCAGAATTTTATCCTTAAGGACTTCAACCGCAACGGGATCAAGTCCGGCAGTGGGCTCATCCAGAAAAAGAATGGGGGGATTAAACAAAAATGCAAGGGCAGCGCTTACCTTTTGCCGTGTACCGCCGGAAAGGGTATGCATGCGCTTACCGAACAAGTCGCGCAATCCAAAAGCATCAATTAATTCACCATCAACAGGATGTGATGCATTTCGTATGGTTTGCATCATATCGAAAAGCTGTCCTATCTGCATATTATCGGGATATCTGCCAATTTGGGGCATGTACCCGATTTTCTCGCGATATTTCCAGCTGCCATTTATATCTTCACCACCCACAGCAATGGACCCGGAATCCGGGATCACCATACCCAGCATACATTTTATAAAAGTGGTTTTGCCTGAGCCGTTCGGACCAATAAGGGCATAGGTTTTTCCTGATTCAAACGAGGTGGTTATACTGCGCAGCACCTCAAGTCTGCCAAAATTTTTTTTAAGCTGATGAACGGTAATCATAAGGTTTCATTCGGGGGTAATTATCCTTCAGATTTTCGGGTGTAATTACCGGCAGGGCTTTTTCGGCTCTGTCGAGTAAAAACACCATAAAACTGCGCCACAAAAAAACAGCAGCCGGAACGCGTTCAACTACCATACTGTAAAGGTTTACCGGCCGGTAGGGAACATCGCCAATCTGATCCTGATTCAAATCATAGCCCTGGTACTTATCCCAGTAGTTGCCATCAATATTGTTCAATACCAGTGTTCCGTTGGTTGCCAGATCGAAGGTGTTGGATAAAAAATTGTTTTGGGTAAAGGTGTTGGCATCGCAGTTGGCCTGCAACCTTATGCCATATCCGTTAAGTTTAAAATTATTACCCTCAAAACGCGTACGGCTTACCCCTTCCAGGTAAACGGCCATGGTGTTTTTTATAAAGGTATTGTGTTTTACTTCGCTATCGCTGATATCTTTCAGTAACAAGCCAAAAACACTGTTACCTTCGTTCTGTTCGAATTTGTTATACTCCATTTTAACATTATGGGTATACATAACGGCCACACCGGCTCCGTTTTTACTGAATACATTGTTTCGGTATTCGTCCTGGTGCGAGAACATGAAGTGCAGTCCATACCGCATATTGTTAACGCATAGGTTGTGTTCAATGAGCGACCGGGTAACAAACTCAAAATATATGCCATCGCGATGCCGGGTGATGTAGTTGTTCCGGATAACCGCATCTGAGCATTGCCAGAGGTGTATTCCGTTTCCGGTTTCATATTCTTTTCTCTCATTGGCCCTGAAAAAATTTTTTTCAATAACGCAGGCTTTGGTGTTCGCTACGTGAACGCCAAAGTAAGTGCCGATAAAACGATTGTTAAATATCCGAAGATAATCGGCTCCAATGGCTTCCACTCCCGCCAGATCCTTCACACTGGAAATACCTGTGTTGGTAAGCTCAAATCCGGTAATGGTAACATTACCTGCCGCTACAGTAAAAATCTGATGTTTGCCTTCACCGTCAAGAACCGGAAAATCCACGCCAATTAAAGTAAGGGGTTTTGCAATTTTTATATTATTGCCGGTATACCGTCCGGGTAAAACCAATATGGTGTCGAAAGGCGCTGCATGTTTTACCGCTTCTGATAATGAAGTAAAAGGTTGTTCGGCCCCAACCCTGATGCGGCCGCACCAGGCACGAATGGCAAATAACCAGCAGCAATGCCCCTATAAACCTGATCATCTTATGTTGCTTAATGGCAATTTGTTTACTTAAACTGAGCTACCACCTCACCCCAGGTAAGGTAGATAGCTCCCCATTGTTTTTTATATGCATCTTTGTCGGCCTCAAACTCAAAAGCAGCAATGCTGCCGGCCATAGGGCTACGTATTTCCGGTGACTTAAGGTAAAAGGCCTGGGTGGCATCAATCAGTTTGCCAGGCCGGGAATAGTCAATAACCAGCCGGTGGGCTATTTCGGCATTGTTCAAAAATTCTGAGTTGAGAAAATTTACCATGCAGTTCAGATCATCAAATTTATATACTTTACCTTTTCGGGTTACCACCTCGCCTCCAAACTTACTATCTATTAAGGTCATTTTGCAGGTTTGGCACATATCGGTTCCGTAATTCAACGGCTCGGGTTTTACAGAGCAACCGGCACAAATAAGGGTTACCAAAAGAATTATTTCCGAAAGCCGCATCATGCTTTTGATTTTGAGAACTTAAACCATTCGAGCAACAAAAAAGCAATTAACACCAGGGCGATAATAAAAAACAGCCATCCGCCGGCATCGGGACCGGAATAGGCGGTGAAGTTCAGCAACTGTTTATACCCGATTAACGGGGGCTGGTACGCCATACCCGGAACAACTATTGGCGCGTTGGGATCCAGATTATGTCCGTAATTATATCCCCACATGTAAAAATCGAGTAATGCAGCCACCCCTGCACCGACAATCACGAGTATGTATACCAGCAATCCTGCCATCCGGTTAAACCCGGCTGCCAGGAGTCCAATAGCCACTATGCCGGCAAGAATGTATTTCATATAAGAAAATTCCGGAAACATGGATAGTTCAATAGGTCGCATACCAATGTAGTGGTTTAGTGCGCTGATAATTTTTACATCACCGGTAATGTTGTCAATCCAAATTTTCATTTCAAGTCCTTCGGGGTATTGCGGGGCCCACATAAGTATTTGCCACAGCGGGATATAAAATGCGCTTATCATGGCGAGGGCACTTATCAGGATTACGATGCGGGTGGTAGGATGTATTTTTTTCACGGTGGCTAGATGCTAACTATTTTTATTGGTTAACCCTGGATGCCGTCCCGCCCAAAGGCGGGACGGCATCCAGGGGGTTCAACCTGCAAACTATGAAGAACAGCCTGCCTGGTTACTGGTTTGCGGCAGCCGGTTCTCCGGTTGAGAATTTAAGAGGTGTGCCGGAACCAGCCGGAGAAACGCGGGCATAACCCTGCATTTCCTGGTGAAGTGCCGAACAGAAGTCAGTGCAGTAGAACGGGTAAATTCCCGCTTTTTGGGGCTTCCATAACAGGGTTTGCGTTTCACCAGGCATGATGAGCAATTCGGCATTTAGCGCACCTTTAATAGCAAAGCCGTGCGGCACATCCCAGTCCTGCTCCAGGTTGGTTACATGAAAGTACACATTATCGCCTACCCGCAGTCCTTCAATGTTATCGGGCGTAAGGTGCGAGCGGATGGCCGTCATATACACATGCACATCGTTGCCTTTGCGCTCTACCCTTGCCATTTTTTCGCCTTTGGCTACGTAAGGGTGCTGGTTTTCCTCAATAGGATATATTTTGACCGACTTGTCTTTAAGCATGCCAGCAGGTATGGCTTCGGCATAGTGCGGTTCTCCGATAGTAGGAAAGTCAAGCAGCAGCTGCATCTTGTCTCCGTCAATGGAATAGAGTTGGGCGCTCTGGCAAAGTTCCGGGCCGGTAGGCAGGTAGCGGTCTTTGGTAATTTTGTTATAGGCGATTACATATTTACCGTGTGGTTTTTTGGTGGGCCCACCCGGAACACAAAGGTGGCCTATTGAGTAGTAGGTAGGCACGCGGTCCAGCACCTGCAGGGTTTTTACATTCCATTTTACAATTTCGGATGAAACGAAGAACGAAGTATAGGCATTGCCATTGGCATCGAATTCGGTATGCAACGGACCCAGCCCCGGCTTTTGCACCTCGCCATGCAAGGCCGATTCGTATTTGATAACCGGAATACCCTGGAATTCGCCTTCAAAGTCTTTGTTGGCTATAGCCTGTTGCATTTTGGTAAACGAAAACACGGGCATCAGGGCTGCAAGTTTACCACTGCCCACAATATACTCACCGGTAGGGTCAACATCGCAGCCGTGAGGTGATTTCGGACAGGGCAGGAAATACACTATACCGGGCAGTTCCATTACATCCAGTACCGTAACTTCTTCCAGAATAGTGCTGGAAGCACTGTGGGTTTTTTCGTCATAAACGTTGTGGGCATAGCGAACCTTTTCGGTTTTACCCTTTCCGGCAGCAAGGTATTCTTCGGCCTTTTTCCAGTTAACAGCCATTATAAAATCCTTGTCGTTGCGCGAAGCATTAACCTCCAGGAGTGTATAGGCCTGTTCGGTATTGTAGCAGGAGAAGAAAAACCAGCCGTGCGATGGCCCTTTACCGGCACGACTTAAGTCGTAGTTAAAACCCGGTGTGCGCAGTTGAAAGGCAATATTCATCCGCCCGGTTTGCGGATCAACCTTTATAAAGCTTATGGTACCTTTAAAATTTTCTTTGTAGGAACTAATGGGTACATCGCGGTTCTCGCCCACGGGAACACTAAAACGGGTTCCGGCAACCACATATTCGGTATTTTCGGTAATAAAAGGCGAAGAGTGGTTACCCCCGCTGTTGGGCAACTCAATAATTTCAACCGTACGAAATGTTGACAAATCAATCCGTGCTACGCGTGGTGTATTGTTGGCATTGCCAAACGCCCAGCGGCCGTCATGTTCGCCATTGGTAGTTGAGAGAGCCGGATGGTGAAAATCATCCCACGGCACAAAACCGTGCGATGTGTTGAGCATGGGTTTGGTCTCTTCGCTGTAGCCATAACCGTTTTCCGGATTTACCGAGAAAACCGGAATATTTCTGAACAACCTGCCTGAAGGTAAACCATAAACGGCAAGTTGTCCGTTGAACCCTCCCGAAACAAAATTGTAGAATTCATCATATTGTCCTGGTGCAACGTAAACTTTCGAAGCAGCCCCACCGGTAGTAACACCGGCAGGTCCCTGGGGCTTACAGCCGCCCGATAGCATTACTGCGGCAGCAGCCAGCATAAAATAAAAATTGTATTTTTTCATAGTCAAATTGGGTTACAGGTTTCAGATTTATTTATCAGGCGGGAGCAACACGGCATCTACTACATACACCATGCCGTTAGAAGCCTCTACGCTGCCGACAACATTGGCAGATCCGTTTACCGTTATCTTGCCGTCGGCCGCCCTGTTCAGGGTAACATTTTTCAGGTTCACCTGGTTAAGCGTCATACCGTCGGTAATCTGGCTTTCGGTTATCTTGCCCACATATACATGATACTCCAGGATGTCGCGAAGCTTTGCTTTATTTTCCGGTTTGAGCAACTCATCAAGCGTGCCTGCCGGCAGCTTGTCAAATGCCTCATCAACAGGGGCAAAAACGGTAAAAGGCCCTGGGTTAGCCAGTGCATCAACATATTCAGCTGCTTTAAGCGCTGCCACCAGGGTTTTATGCACATTGGAATTTGCCGCAATGCGCACCACATCAGGTTTGGATGTGTTATCCATAACTGATGACTGACCGCCCGAAGGCGGTGCCGTTTCGGCAGAAATATTCTCGGAAGACTGCCGGGATGAACAGGCCAGCAGCAACGTTAAAGGGATGATGAAATAGAGTTTCATATTAACAGGGATTAAGGCTTTCTACTGTTCACCATCATTCCGGCGCATAAACTCCAAAATGTCGCGTGCATCGCCAACCGACACATTTTGATTGGGCATGCGGGTTAGGCACAGCTCCAGCAGTTTCTGTGCTTCCGGGTCCTGATCCAGCATCACATCAACATTTGTAATCATATTCATAATCCACTCGGGTTTGCGCCTTTTGGTTATATCTTTCCAGCCCGGTCCTACCACGCGCTGGTCGTCCAGCCTGTGGCAGGCCTCGCATTTCATTTCATAGATATCTTTGCCGCGTTTAACCCGTTCCTGATCCAGCGGTGTGGAAAGGGTAACATGTTTAACCGGGCCTATGCCTTTGGTTGGATCTGCCACCGATTCTACCGCGCTTGAAGTGTTTTTTTTACTGTTCTCTTCAAATCTTGGCTTTTCGGGTGAGCAGCTAACCACCCAAACCACACTTGCTGCAACAGTAATTTTTAACAGGTGCTTCATAAACATTTTGTGGTTTCAATTGCAGTTCAAGGTAGCGGCACTGCTACGGGTAACCTATGAGGGCCGTCAGCCGGGAAGGTGATTAAAGTCATACTACAGGCGGGTATTGAATCTGAAACCAGGCAGCACTCGTCCAAATTCATATATTGCACCATGAACGCTTCCTCAGAATCTTTCAAACCTTCTCCTGAAGAAGCCCCTTCGCGCAGGCTGGCCCATTACCATGAGGTGCTGATCAGGGTGCATCGCAATCCGGCACTATATCAGCCGGATATTCAGAAAATTTATGCCCTTGTATGCCAGACAGCCGCCCAAACCCTGGGTATAAGCCGGGTAAGCATCTGGACACTCGAAAAGCAGAACACCGCCCTGGTGAGGCGTTACCTGTACGAAGCAGACGGTATGACCGATGAAATTGCCGAGTTGCTGCAAACTGATTACCCCGCCTATTTTTCAGCCATCCGCCAAAAACCGTACATACCGGCCAGCGATGCCTGTAACCATCCCGACACCGCTGAGTTCAGCGAAAGTTACCTGAAACCGCTGCGTATCCGGTCGATGTTAGACTGCCCGATATTAACCAATCAGGAAGTTACCGGTGTAATTTGCTGTGAACATCAGGAGCAGTACCGTGAATGGCTGCCCGAAGATGCCTTGTTTATTCAGTCGCTGGCCGATTTACTGGCCATTGTACACCAGAACATCCGGATTTTACAACTCAACAAAGAAATCCGTAATCAGAATTTTCAACTATCGGAAAAGAACCGCGAAATTGCGCAACTCAATGAAGAACTAACAGCGGCAAACGAAGAGCTGGCCCGTACCAACCGGCATCTGGAAGAGGCTGTGCGGCAGCGCACCGCAGAACTTGAAAGGCAAAACCTTCAGCTTACCGAATATGCTTTTATAAACTCGCATCTTCTGCGCGCGCCAGTTGCACGCGTATTGGGGCTACTGCAACTTATTCAGATGGAAGATTTACCTGTACGCGACCGCCAGCTGATAGATGCGCTGTTCACCTCAACGCAGGAACTGGATGCCCTGGTACGCGAAATATCGGAGATGCTATACACCGGCCACCCCATAAGCCGGGAACTTGTTAAACAAATTATTAAGAAAAATCTGCGCCGGCCCGAACAATAAGCCTGCCCGCTATAATTGCTGTGGCTCATGTTTATTCTGCTGCCCATCTTTATCGGGCCGGAAATTATCATCAAACAGCATTCTTACCGAGGGCGTGTAGGTATCATCGAACTGGCCGTTTTTCATGCTCCAGAAAAATACAAACAGAAATACACCGGCCACCAAAACACTTATACCAATAAGCAGTACAATTACCATCATAGCGGCTGGTTTTTAAAGTAACGATTAAACGTGAAATGTACTGAAACAGTGGCAAATACAACCACGCTTATGCTGCTTACCGGCATAAGTATGGCTGCCACCAGGGGAGTAAGATTGCCGGTTACAGCAAACGACAGTGTTATGGCATTGTACAAAAAAGAAATCCCAAAACCGGCCTTTACCAGCTGCATGGATTTTTCCGCAAGCAGCACAAACCTGTCGAGATAACCCAGCTTGTCGCCCTGCAATATGGCATCGCATGCAGGCGTAAATACACCGGCATCATCAGTAACTGCCACCCCTGCATCGGCTTGCTTCAAAGCCCCTGCATCGTTGAGGCCGTCACCCACCATCAGTACCTTTTTGCCTTCGGCCTGAAGGTTGCTGATGTAGTTCAGCTTGTCATGCGGTGTTTGATTAAAAAGAAGCGGTGCCGCTTCACCCAGCAAACTGCGCATACGCAGCCTGTCGGTGTCGTTATCCCCCGATAATAACGCCACCGTTGATTTCCAGCGGCTTACCGCTTCTTTTATATTGCTGCGAACCGAGGTGTCGGTTACAAAATACCCGCGCACCTGTCCGTCTACAGAAACAAACACCGTGGCAGCCGGCTCGCCAACCGGCATAGCGCCTGTAAATGGTGCCGACCCCACGCGAAACAGGTGGCCTGCGCAATATCCTTCAAGCCCCTTACCCGGAATTTCGCTAAAACGGGAAATCAATAATCTTTCGTTTGTTTCCGGAAGCGAGGCAGCTATTAGCACACTCAACGGGTGGGTGGAGTAACTGCAAAGCTGGCGCACAACCGCTTGCTCGTGGGGGGTGAGGTTGCCGCCCATCCACCTTACCGATCCGGCTTTACCATGGGTTAACGTGCCGGTCTTATCGAATACCCACATATTTACTGAGGCCAGGCGTTCCAGTACATCGGCATTTTTGAGATAAAATCCATGCCGCCCGAACTGCCGCATCATGCTGCCCAGTGTAAACGGTACCGTTAATGCAAGCGCGCACGGGCAGGCCACTACCAGCACCGAGGTTACCACAAGCCATACGCGGCCGGGGTCATTGAGGTACCAGTATATACCGGCTGTTAAGGTGATAAGCAACACAGCCCAGGTAAAACGCCGGGCTGCTGTGTCAAGCAGCCGGCGGTAACGGCTTTCTCCGGGCTTTTTGAAAATGTCGTGATTCCACAGACTGGTAAGGTGGCTTTGCGAAGTCTTTTTTTCAATCTTCAGTTCCATGGGCTGCCCCAGCACCCGTCCGCCGGCAAAAACTCTGTCGCCCTCACTTATTGTAACCGGCCTGGATTCGCCTGTCACAAAACTGTAATCCACAAAGGCGTTGCCGTGTACCACCACGCTGTCGGCAGGTATTATTTCCATGTTGCGCACGCGTATTACGTCACCCACTTCCAAATCATAAATCACCGCGGGCTTCCACCCTTCCTGTTCTTTGCGGTATATGGCAAGAGGGAAAAAAGATGTATAGTCGCGATCAAACGCCAGATTTCTGTAGGTTTTCTCCTGAAACCACCTGCCCACCAGCAGGAAAAACACAAGCCCTGTAAACGAGTCGAGGTAACCCGGGCCATAGCCTGTAACAATATCGTACAGGCTTCGTGCGAACAATGCTACCAAACCAAGGGCAATGGGCAAATCAATATTTATTTGCCGCTGCTGTATAGCGCCCAAAGCCGACTTAAGATAGTCTGCACCGCTGTACAGCAGTACCGGCACCGAAAGCACCACGTTAAGCCATGAAAAAATACGGGCCATGTTTTCCGAACCCTCCATACCCAGGTATTCCGGAAAGCTAAACAGCATTACGTTGCCAAAAGCAAAGCCGGCTACCGCCAGTTTAAGGATAAGCGACCGGTGGGCAGTCTGGTTGAATGAGGAAGCGGGATTTTGCAGCCGGATAACCGGTGCGTAGCCTACCGAACTTAACAGGGCCGCCACCATACCGGGTGTTATCTTTGCGGGCTGAAAGTCGATGGTAACGGTTTTTCGGGCAAAGTGAACCTGTGCACGCAAAATGCCCTGATTCAACTTATGAAGATTTTCGAGCAGCCAGATGCACGAAACACAATGTATGGCGGGAATATACCATTCAACCCGGGCAAAATCGGGCGAGTCGAACAGCAACAGTTTTTTTCTTACAAACGGATCGTTCAGGCTTTCAAATTCACCGGCATCAACCGGATATTTCTGCTGTTGGCCCGGATTTTTCTCCAGGTTATAATAGGTGCACAGGTTGTTGGCGCTGATAATCTGATAAACCGACCGGCAGCCGGCACAGCAGAATATGTGGCCGTCGTATTCCTGGGGTACATCGCAGGGTTGCCCGCAGTGAAAGCACAGCGCCTGGTCAGCTACATGGGGTTTAGGCAAAGCACTACCCATGGATTTTATTTTTTAAGCGAATAAGTCCAGATGGGGCAATCCACATGGTTTACCACATCTTCTGCTATGCTTCCTGCCAGCACATGGGCCACCCCCCTGCGTCCGTGCGTGCCCATGGCAATCATGTCGGCCCCGATATCATGGGCAAAATTTATGATCCCCGACTCTTCGTAGGGGTCGTTATAAATGTTAATGGTATAGTTTTTAAGCATAAACCTCCTGGCAAACGACTCCAGACGAGTGCGGGTTATGCGGTCGGGGGTAAAGTTGGAAGGTGTGTTTATCCATACAATATGCAGCGTGGCTTTGAAAAAATCCTGCAGGGCCTTTACTTTCATTAGCAGGTTTTCCTGTTTTTCGGTATGAAGGGTGTTAGGAAATACAATGTTCTTAATTGTATGGGCCGGCACATACTTTTTAACGGCAATAACCGGTACGGGCGATTTGCGGACCACTTTTTCGGTATTGCTTCCCACCAGAATTTCGCGAACGCCGCTTGCCCCACGGGTTCCCATCACCACCAGGTCGATGGCGTTGGTCCGGATGTAATCGGAAAGCATTTGAAAAGTACCGCCAAACAAAATCTGTGTAATAATTTTATCGCCCTGAACTGCATATTTGGAAGTGAGTTTTTTAAATTCCTTTTCGGCCTTCTCGCGAAATTCTTTAATCAGTACTTCCTCAAACGAATAAACCGGCATAAAGATCGGCTCGTGTACCACCGGAAGTTCCACCACATGCACCAAATGAATTTTACCTTTGCTGTTCCGGGAAATATCCAGCGCAAAGCGGAATGCCTGCCGGGCCTGTTCCGAAAAGTCGCATGGCACCAGTATGTTTTTCATAATCGGGGGCATTTAATTACGGCATGAAAGTAGGCATTGCACCCGCGCGGGGAGCTGACGGGAGTCAATTCAGCACCTGATTTCAGTCAGCCCCCAGCGACCATATCTGGCCGGCACCAAATAACAACACGAACAACAAGGTACTTACGGCCAGCTGCCGCAGCCAGGGGTCCAGCTCTGCTTCGGGTTTGGTGAATACCGCCCGGAGATTCCGGAAGAACAACGGGGTAACCAGCAAAAAAAGCCATTGTGCCGGATGCTGATATTGTTTAACAACGTAAATGGCTGCAGCCATAATCGCTGCAGTTACCACAATGGCATGATACACATTACCCGCTTTACGGCCAAAGCGCACGGGCAGTGATTTCTTTCCGGCAAGGGCATCCGACTGCCGGTCGCGCAGGTTGTTAATGTTCAGTACCCCTACGGCCAGCAGTCCGCAACTTAACGCCGGCCACACCATATCCGGTTGAAAAGAACGGGTAAACAGGTAATTGGAGCCGATAACTCCGGTAAAACCAAAAAAGAAAAGCACTGAAATATCGCCCAATCCGGCATAGCCGTAGGGCCTTCGTCCTGCTGTATAGGTTATGGCAGCCACTATGCTCAGCATACCCAGGCTTAAGAACACCAGCCAGTGAAGGAGGTCGCGCTCAAAAGCCACCCACAGCAGGGTCACCCCCGACAGGAAGCTTAGTGCGGTACAAGCGACAATCATGTTGCGCATCTGCACGGGGGAAATTAACCCGCTTTGCACCGCGCGCCGGGGGCCGGTACGCAGGGCATGGTCGGCACCATGTATAAAGTCGCCATAGTCGTTTGCCAGGTTGGAAAGAATTTGCAACAACACGGTGGTAACCAGGCACAGGGCAAACAAATCCCACCGGAAAGCATTTTGCACATATGCCAGCAAAGCACCCATACCCACGCACGACAAGGCCAGGGGGAGGGTGCGCAACCGAAAGGCTTTTATCCAGGGTTTAAGCGGCATGGCTAACGTTTTGGCCGCAAAATAACATCCAGCGAAAACTTTCCGGGCCCGGCAAGAAAAATTGCCACAAACGGTACGAGGAATGAAAAGGCATGTTCGCGCTCCATAAATGGCTGCCCGCTATGTCCTATAAAAATTGCAAACAGCATGTTTAAAATGGCCGGAACCAACGCAAAACGCGTATAAAAACCCGCCGCCACCAGCACCGGACAAACCAGCTCGGCTGTTATGGTAAGCGCCAGCGTAACATCAGACCCCATATGGAAAGGATCGGGCCAGTAAGCAGCTTTTTCTTCAAAGTACACCAGCTTGTCGTATCCATAATAAACCATGAATAACGAAAACAGCCGGATGAGCAACAGGGCCGCGTGGGTTGAATAGGGTGCCGGATTAAGCAGTGGCCTGAGCATGGAATTAAGGCCTACCGGTGAGATGAGCCGGCGGTAAGTATTTCCCGAAGCAACGGTTCATCAAGCGGTTGTACACCCGACTTAAAAAACTTAACGGTTTTACCATCTTCATACACCAAATACTTTGCAAAATTCCAGTCGGGCTTATGGCCTGTTTTGGCATGCAGCCAGGAATACAGTGGATGCCGGTTGCTTCCTTTCACAGAAATTTTTTCGAACATCTGAAAGGTAACCCCATAGTTTCTTTCACAAAAGGCAGCTATTTCTTTATTGGAGTCCGGCTCCTGCCAAAGAAAATTGTTGGCCGGGAAACCCAGAATAACCACCTGTTTACCGTATTGCTCGTGTAATTTCTGGAGCTGCGCATACTGGGGTGTTTTTCCGCACCGGGAAGCCGTATTTACAATCAACAGCTTTTTGCCGCGGTACCGGTTAAGGTGAATTTCGGTTCCATCCAGGGCGCGGGCAGTAAAATCATAAACTGTGGATTCATCGGGTATGGTGCTGCTTTTTTTGTTATTCTTTAATTTATCCGATAAAAATGCGCCCAGCGACATAACCAAAACAACCGGTAGTATAATTTTTATCAACTTAATTGATCGCATCCAGAATCTGCGGGTCCAGTGGCTTTACCTTCGAAGGAAAAAACTTTACGGTGCCATCGGGCTTAACCAGATACTTGCAAAAATTCCAGGTGGGTTCCTGGCCGGTTTGTTCTTTAAGCCACCGGTAAAGCGGGTGCTGGTCATCGCCCTTTACCGATATTTTTTCAAACATCTGAAACTTAACACCGTAATTTTTCTGACAGAACTCGGCAATTTCGGCATTGGTACCCGGCTCCTGATTGCCAAAGTTATTGGCCGGAAAACCCAGCACCACCAATTTATCGCCATAATTTTCATGCAGTTTTTCCAGTTCGGCATACTGGGGCGTATAGCCGCATTTGGAGGCTACATTTACCAGCAGCAGGTTTTTGCCCTTGTAGCGGCTAAAATCAATCAGCTCGCCATCAATGGAATTCATTTTAAAATCGTACACCGATGTAATTTGCGTTAGCATAATGAACATTAGCAGTATTGAGGTTTTCATGGTGCCTTAGGGGTTGATCCGGAAAGTAAAACAAAACAAAGTAACGAAAGGTTTTAAAAAACCCAGCTCTCTTCAGGATGAAACGATGTCGATTTTATGTACGCGGAATATAAACACCCGGTGCCCGCGGTAAAGGGTTTCTTTTTCGGGTTTCATGCCGTTGTTACGGGCCACCTTTTGCGAGGCCGTGTTGGACAGGGCAATGATTGAAATGAGCGAACCGGCCAGGGCGTTTGCAAAGGCGAAGTCACGGCAGGCTATTGCCGCCTCGGTGGCAAAGCCCAGCCCCCAGTACCGGGGCAGGATGGAATAGGCTACTTCCAGCTCTGTAACCCCGTCAACCTCCTGCACCAGCAATCCGGCATAGCCAACCAGTTTACCCGTACTCTTATCTGCAAGTGCATTCATGCCACCAAGATTGGAGGCGTACCGTTCGGCCTGGCGGGCATACCATTTCCGGCATTCTTCTTCAGGGGCAAGTCGCTCTCCGGGCCAGTGCTGCCAGGCGCGGGCATCGGCAAAGAACGGAAGCCACTCGTTAAAGTCAGCGAGGCTCACCGCACTGAACCGAAGCCTTTTTGTTTCAAGGGGATGAACCAGGTATTTCATAGGGCGTGCATGGATTTACGGTTGGGTACTTCTTTTCTCAAGGCATACCACATTTTCCACATGGGCCGTATGCGGAAACATGTCGACCGGCTGCACGGCGCTAACCCGGTATGATTCTGACAGCATTTTAATATCGCGTGCCTGGGTAGCCGGGTTGCAGCTTACATACACAATTCGCTTTGGTGCCACCCGCAGTAACATGCCACAAACATCCGGATGCATACCCGTGCGTGGCGGGTCGGTAATAACCACATCCGGATTGCCGTGTTGCTCAGTAAATGCCTGGCTGAGCAAATCTTTTATATCGCCAGAATAGAATTCAGCATGATTAATATTATTCAGGCGGGCATTTACGCGGGCGTCTTCAACGGCTTCCTCTACGTATTCCAGGCCAACAACACGCCGGGCGCCGGAGGCTACATAGCAGGCAATGGTGCCGGTGCCCGTGTATAGGTCGTATACCAGCTCATTGCCGGTAAGGGCGGACATCTGCCAGGCCGTTTTATATAACGTTTCGGCCTGCTTCGGGTTGGTTTGGTAAAACGACCGCGGACTGATGCGGAACTGAAGCTGCCCCCCGCCTTCCGGTCGGTTCATAACCTCGGTAATCCAGGGAGATCCTTTCCACAACCGGAGCTCCACATCAAGAAAGGTGTTATTGCGCTTGGTATTTACGCCAAATATTAAAGAAGTGATCTGCGGAAAGCGCTCGGCAAGGCCGTTCATTAACAGGCTCAGCCATTCCTGGTGGTGGTGGGCTACCTGTATGATCACCATAACTTCACCGGTGGTGGTAGTGCGTACGGTAACGGTGCGGAGGTAGCCGGTTTGGTTGCGCAAATCAAAGAAGGGTATGCCATGCTGCAGCGCTATTTCCTTTACCGCCAGCCTAATAGCATTGCATGGTTCGGGCATCAGCCAGCAGTGCTCCACATCAAACACCTGATCGAACCTTTTGGGTACATGAAAGCCAAGGCCGGGCCCGGGGGTGATTTCAGTTTTTCCGTCCATTTGCCGGAACTCTTCTGCGGAAAGCCACCTGCGGTGGGTGGCTGTAAAGTCCAGCCGGTTCCGATAGTGCCTGATGGCAGCCGAGCCGATAATGGGCCTTATGCCGGGCAGCGAAACGCCTGCAATGCGTTCCAGGCTGTCGATAACCTGCTGCTGCTTATATTGCAGCTGCACCTCATACGAAATGTGCTGCCACACGCAGCCCCCGCAAAAGCCAAAGTGCCGGCAGAAAGGCGCAGTGCGTATAGCTGCAGGCTCCACCAGCTTCACCAGGGCGGCCTCGGCATAGTTGCGCTTTACACGGTAAACGCGAACGTGCACCACATCACCCGGGGCCACACCCTCAACAAACACTACCCGGCCATCGTGTCGCGCCACACACCGCCCCTCAGCCGCCATGCTTTCAATTTTCAGGTTTTCAATAATCTCGCCCTTTTTCATAGCCACCGGCAAAGATGGGGCTTTTCAGGTTTACCCGGGCTATTTTGTATTTTTATGATAAAGAATATCATGCGCAGCATTATTGCAGGCCTGGCGGCTTTGATTCTGTGTACCACGGTACACGCCTCGCACATTGTGGGTGGCGAGTTCGAAATACTGCATGTAAACGGTTTTACCTATCGCATTAACCTTATTTTGTATTTCGACAAAATCAATGGCTCGGCGGGCGCCAAAGACCTCTCTGTAACGGCACGCATATTTCGCCTGGCCGATAACGCACGTATGCGCGATGTGGTGTTGCCGCTCACTTCAGAAGAAGACGTATCGTACACCCAGCCAGAATGCTCCAGAGGAGAAATCCAAACCCTTAAGCTTATCTACACCACATTGGTAGTGCTGCCGCCCGAACAATACAACCATCCGCAGGGGTACTACCTGGCGTGGGAACGGTGCTGCCGCAACTATACCATAACCAATATCGTTAGCGATGAACCGCCCGTTAACGACCCCAATTATCCGAATGCGGCCGGCCAGACTTTTTACCTTGAATTTCCTCCGGTGGTAAAGAATGGTGAACCTTTTGTGAACTCCTCCCCACGCCTGTTTCCGCCGCTGAACGACTACGCCTGCCCGCGCCGGCCTTACTACACCGATTTTGCCGGAACAGACGATGACGGTGACTCGCTGGTCTATTCTCTGGTTACTCCGCTTAATACCCACACCTCGGTAGCCATACCGGCCGACGGGCCGGCACCACGCCCCTACCCCGAAGTACGCTGGCGTCACGGCTTTTCGCTGAACAACATCATGCAGGGCGCCCCCGACCTGCAGATAAGCAATGACGGCTTTCTTACCGTTACCCCTACCGTACAGGGGTTGTTTGTGTTTGCGGTTAAATGCGAAGAATACCGAAACGGCATTAAAATTGGCGAAGTAAGAAGAGATTTTCAGATGCTGGTGCTGGAAGCCTGCCCCCGGGCTGAACCTCCGCAGATCGTGGGCCGCAAAGCAGGCGAACCAGCCTACAGCCAGCCCAATAAGCCCTTGTCGGTTTCCTTTTCCGCTACCGTTCCCGACAACGAACGCTGCATACAGGTTCGGATATCGGACCCCGACTCGCAAAAGCCGGATGATGCTTTCCAGGAACGCGTATTTATTCGTGTACTGCCGCTTAACTTTCGCGTTCCCGGCCGCTACCTTAACAACCTGTTACCCCGTGTAAGCAGCGCCACATTGGTTAACGGCAGTACCGCAGAGTTTTCCATTTGCCTGCCGGAATGCCCCTTTACTCCGGATGGCCTCTACCAAATTGGCATCATTGCCTACGATGATGCCTGCAGCCTTCCCCTGAGCGATACCCTGGTGGTAACTGTAAACCACGCTCCTCCGCCCAACCGGCATCCCCTTTTTACCACACCCAATGTAAACATTACCATTAACGAAGGAGACCCGCCCCTCACTATTCCCATACAGGCCACCGATGCCGATGGCGATACTTTGGACGCCTTTGTTCTGAACGATGGCTTTGTGTTCAATGATGTGGGCATGACACTCACCGTAGTCAATCAGCCCACGGGTGAAGTAAATGGTTCATTGGTGTGGGATTCCCGCTGCGATGTATACGACTTTACCCGAAAAACCAATTTCCAAATACGCATTATTGCCGAAGACCGCGACCGCTGCAACCTGCCTTCGGCCGACACCATGCACATCAGGCTGCAGATTATCCTGCCCGGCAACAGCAATCCGGTTATTTCCTCATCATTGCAAAACGCGCAGGAAAAATTGATTACCGTAACACGTAAAATTTACGAAACCCTGAATTTTACCGTTACCGGAACCGATGCCGACAACGACCGCCTGTTATTGCGCATGGAAGGCGTAGGCTTTGAACCGGCGCAGCATCATGCTCAGTTTCCGGAAACAACAGGTAACGGGGCGGTAAGCTCTGTTTTCTCATGGTTTCCTGACTGCGCCACCATAAACCTTGAACAGCAATATGTGTTCGACTACCGCTTTATGGTGATTGATAATGCCAACAAGTGCCGTTTCTATAAGGCCGACACCCTGCTGGTGCGGGTAATACTGGAACCTCCCGATAATGAACCACCGCAGCTTGTTGCTGCCAGCAACAACCCAGACCAGCCCATAACCGGCAACCGGCTGCAGGCCCTGCGCGGTAGTGCCGTATCGGTTACCCTTATTGCTACCGACAACGATGCCTTTCCGACCCCGGACCACCTTCAAATTGAGCTCATAGACGCCTCGGGCAACGTAGCACCCGAAGGCTACACCTTTACCCCGGCACAGGGCACTTCGCCCCTGCAAAGCCTGTTAACCTGGGTTACTGACTGCAGCATTTTCCGGCCGCCCGTGTATGAAAATCACTACAGGTTTACTTTCAGGGTTGCGGACAACCGCTGCTTTAACGTGAAGGCCGATACGCTTGAGCTGGAGATGATAATAAGCGATGTTGCCGCCCGCTTCGAAGAATTTCTGCCCCCCAACTTCTTTTCGCCAAACGGAGATATGAACAACGACTTCTTTGGAATGTTTACATGGAATGAAGTTACCGGCACATACGAAAGCATTTTACCTCCCGACAACTGCGAGGGTACTTTTGTAAACGTGCGCATCTTTAACCGGTGGGGCAAAGAAGTGTTTTCCAGCACCGACCGCCATTTTAAATGGTATGGCAATGACCTGCCCCCGGGCGTATATTTCTACCAGCTAAAATACACCCACCGCGAATACCGCGGCACCATTACGCTGCGGTATTGAACTACAGCAACAGCAGATTTGCCTTGCGAACGTACCCCACGCCCGTTGTACTCCTTATTCTGATCCACACATCTTCCTGTCCCAGCACATGCACCCGGCTTCCGCCGGTAAGGCTGCCTTCCACACTTCCGGCAGCCGAAGGGGCACGCATCACAGGCGTGTTATCATTCACCACTATGGCATGATGCATGCAACTGAAATTAAGCTGCACCAAAAGCAGGGCTATCGTCACCACCTGAACCGCAGCAAGTCCTTTTGCACCCTTGCGGTAAAACAAAACCAGGCCGGTAAGCAGTGCGGCAAGGACCAGGTTGGTTGCAATCCAGAAATGGCGTGCCGCCGCATAGCGGGCGCAGGCTATTTCAAAAATAGTGCGGTCGTAGCCCGTGGCGTGCAGCCGGGCAGCCAGGGTAACCATTTTTTGCCACACTCTTTCATCGGGAAAAATGGCATATGCCTGGTGCAGATAATACAATGCATAGGCCGGGTGCTGCAAACCTTCTTCAACATAAGCCATGCGCAGCAGCATGGGCACCGACCGGTATCCGCGGGCAAGCAGCTGCCGGTACACTTCAACCGACTGGGTGTATTTCTTTTCGGCAAAAAGAGAGTCGGCCTGTTTTAGTGCTGCTTCGGGCGAAAGGCCCAGCCCCGGCAGCGTGGTGCGGGCCATAAGCCATAAAATTAAAGGTATTTTGTATGGGGTATTTTGCATAGTAAGCATCAACTGTTACCTTTGTGCCCTCAATAACGGAAAAGCGGGTAAAACCGTCAAAAATTCCGCACCGATCTCGTAGCTCAGCCGGTAGAGCACATCCCTTTTAAGGATGGGGTCCTGGGTTCGAATCCCAGCGGGATCACACTAAGCCCTATCGGAAGGGACACTTCAGTTTTCTTTAACTTTAAAACAGATTCCTGATTTTTTTTAACCGCTTCATCCGGTAACTCCTGTTGCAGGAAGCATGTGGCACTGGCGCAGCAGCATGTTTCTTCTGCAGTGTAAGCCCGGTATTATTTCACATCTCGGCAAACAATATGTATACGGCAGCTATTCACCTGGCCGGATAGTCGGCTGCAATCAGGTCTGCCCACAATGCATACATTTTTCCTGAAGGGTGAAGTCCATCTGTTGCTACCAGTTCAGCATCTTCCAGACCTTTGCGCGTTAATCCGGTTATATCGTAATACCGCACCCCCAGATTTTGGGTAACCTGGCGGTTCACCGCATTGTAGGCGTCAATGGCCTTGCTTATGGCTTGCTGCCTTTCGCGGCCAAAGGGGGTAAAGCCGTAATCAGGAATGGAGAGCACAAAAACGCGTTCCTTTTTGCCGCCGGCCAAAGCAATGGCCATGCGCAGCAGCTCTTCAAATTCGGGTTGGTAGCTTTCGGCTGTGCGGCCCTGGTACTGATTGTTTACGCCTATAAGCAGCGATACCATGTGGTATTCGCGGTGTTGCGTTCCTTTTTCGATTGCCTGTTTAAGCTGGTCGGTGCGCCAGCCGGTGGTGGCAATAATTTCGGGAGGCTGCAGGTGGTATCCCTTCTGGCGCAGGCGGGCTGCAAGCTGTACTGGCCATCGTTCTTCTTCCTTAACGGCCTCGCCAATGGTGTAAGAATCGCCAAGTGCCAGAAAGCGCATGGGTTGCTGAGCATTGCCAATCATAGCGGCACAGACAAATAAGCCAGGCAGAACAAGCTTCATCAACGTTTGGAGTTACCGGCCTTTCTGTTTTCCATTTCTATAGCCAGTTTTACCGCTTCATATGCATTAACCAAACCACCGGTAATGCTTAATTCACTAAACAGCACCGGTTCGCCAGAGCCCGGCTGTGCAACTTTCAGGTTGTCGAATTTGCGGGCCGACTGCCGCAGAATTTGCCGTACCTCGGCAGCGGTAAGGGAGGGGAAGTACGACATCAGCAAGGCCGCCACTCCAGCCGTTGCCGGGCTGGCCATGCTGGTGCCGTCGTTGAACTCGTACTGGTTTTCGGGCATGGTGGAAAATATGCGCACACCGGGCGAAAAGAAGTCGACTGTTTTTTTGCCGTAGTTAGAAAAAGAAGCTACAAAGGCCTGGTTGGCTCCCCAGCCTGAGGCGCCTACTTCAATCCAGGTTTTGCACTCGGTGCCATCGGCATAGAAACGCGACGGAAAGTTGGCATTCTGGTCAATATTCTTGCCGTCGTTGCCGGCTGCATGCACCAGCAGCACGCCTTTGGACTCGGCATATTTTACCGCTTTATCAACCACATCTTTTTGCGGAGAATAGCTTTTGCCAAAACTCATGTTAATAATGTGGGCGCCGTTATCAACGGCATAGCGAATGGCATTGGCCACATCTTTGTCTCGCTCATCGCCATTGGGAACGGCCCGTATGGCCATGATTTTTACGTTATCGGCAATGCCGTTTATACCTATTTGGTTTTTTCTGTTGGCGGCAATAATGCCGGCTACGTGTGTGCCATGGTCGGCATCCGGTCCTTTTACATCGGCATTTCCGTAAAAGCGTTCATTCGGATTATTGATGTCATCGCCCACGATTGACCGCGGGTTATAATCTTCGTTATAGCCGTACAGGGCCTGTACTTCATAATAATGCACGGCTTCTCTGAGCTCATTTAGGGCATCGTCCGGATTCATATCCGGGCCGAAGTTCTGGAACAGCAGCTGCATCTGGTAACGGGCAAATGCCACCACGGGCGTGCGGGGTTTAAGGGTATCCAGAAAGGCGGCAGTTACCTGGGGCAGGCTGAAGATTTTTTTAAGCGTATCATTGGAAATTGAAAGATTTTTATAGAACGAATTATAAAGCAGGTATTGTTCGTTCACTTCTTTTTTACGTTGCTGAAATTTTGAGTCTATCTCCTTCCAATAGGCAAATTCGGCACGGTCTTTACGCGAAATTTTCTTTTCGTCAGCGCCGGCATATTTGGGCTTGAGCCGCACATATTCGCGGGTGAGCTCGTAGGTATCTTCGTTTACGTTTCCGGAGGGGCCGCCTATAAAGTTCCAGCCGTGCACATCGTCAGCATAGCCGTTGCGATCATCATCCAATCTGTTGCCCGGAATTTCTTTTTCGTTTACCCAAACCACATCTTTCAGGTCTTCATGAAAAATATCCACTCCTGAGTCAATAATGGCTACCACCACGGTTCGGGAGGGGCGGTTTTTAAGCAGGGTCTGATAGGCCCGCTCGGCACTAACGCCCTGAAGGGAGTCGGTTTCGGGGTCACGTAAAAACCAGTCGCGCAGTTTAAGGATACTGTCCCGGCCATCTGTCTGGGCAAACAAGGGGGCAAAGACAAGAAGCAACAATAAGAAAAGCAGATGGCGTATTTTCATAAAGTTAAGCGTTAATGAAGAGCGCAATATAGTATATGAACGAGGGTAATTTAATGCTTTTGTTGCGGGAATTTTAAAAATGACAAATTACCCGAAAATATTACTTCCGTGCCTGCCCAATTGTTTCCTCCCCAACCCGCCCGGGAGGGTAATCTAAATTTGCTTTGCAAAAAGGAAAGGAATTATGGGGTATGTGATTTTTACTACGCTCGCTTTTTTTTACAGCCTGGTATTTTACTGTGCCCGTCAAACCGGGCGCAAAGCAGAAGACACCGAAGCCGGAGTTTTTGTAAGGAACAGATTTTAAAAGAACTACAGCCTGTTTCAGTGCCCAGGACTGGATTCGAACCAGCACACCCTTTCGGGCGCTACCCCCTCAAAGTAGTGTGTCTACCAATTTCACCACCTGGGCATTAATCGTGCCGAAGGTGGGATTCGAACCCACACAGCTTGCGCCACACGCCCCTGAAACGTGCGTGTCTACCAGTTTCACCACTTCGGCATTGAGAGGGCAAAAGTAATAAGTTTTTGGAATTTGCGCAGCTATGCCTTGCGGTGCCGATATTTTATTACCTGCACCTTTTCCAGGGTAATGAGCCCTTCTTTTACATGTTCGTCCAGAAAGGGCATAAGTTTGCCTATATTTTCTTCGGTATCAACAATTTCTATTACTATGGGCAAATCTTCCGACAGGCGCAATACCTTGGCGGTGTGAATACGGCTTTCGGCTCCGTAGCCCATAATGCCGCGCAGTACGGTGGCACCAGCCAGGTTCAGTTCGCGTGCCTTTTTTACAATGGCCTCATACAGCAATCCTTCTGCCGTCCGGTCCGACTCCCCTATAAAGATGCGAAGCAATAGCCCGTTTTCCGGAAGTTTCATAATCCTTGTTTAAACCATAGAGTAAGATACCGCGCACAAGCCAGTCCGGCAATGGTTAGCAGTACCCCTCCGGCATTGTTGGCCAACAGGTTTAAAAGGGCTGCGCTCCAGTTGCCCTCGCGTAACAGGTTTACCGATTCGAGTCCAAAAGACGAAAAAGTGGTAAATCCGCCCAGTAAACCAATAAAAATAAAAACCCTGAAGTGAGGTACCACATCACTTTCCTCAAAGAATCCCCACAACAGCCCGATGAAAAAGCAGCCGGTTAGATTTACCGTTAAAGTACCCAACGGAAATAACTGTCCGGTTTTAGCCTGCACCCATCCGGAAAGCATATAACGGGCCAGCGAGCCCAGCGCCCCGCCTGCCATTATCAACAGAAATTTCGCCATGCGTTTCGTTTCATTAAAAAGAATGAACGGCCTGCCCGGACAAACTTACATGGAGCCGGGGATGAGATTTGAACTCACGACCTGCTGATTACGAATCAGCTGCTCTGCCCCTGAGCTACCCCGGCCTGGAAATTACCGGCAAGTGTAAGGAAAAAACCTAAATTGTGCCTGCCATGATTTCAAAAAAATGCAAATATGCCATCCATGCTTTGGTGTACATGGCCCGCAGGCCGGAAGAAAAGCACCTGATTCGCGAAGTATCGGTTGCGTGCCGCATACCTAAAAAATTTCTGGAAGCCATTATGCTGGAGCTCAAGCACGCCGGCATACTGGGAAGCCGGGCAGGCAAAGGCGGCGGGTATTACCTTAGGCGAAAACCCCGTGAAATTAATCTGGCCGAAATCATCAGGTTGTTTGACGGAGCCATCGCTGCGGTGCCATGTGCTACTTACAAATACTATGAACCCTGCAGGGAATGCGATGACGAAAGGGTTTGCAGCATCAGGCACGCCTTTCTGGAGCTGCGCAATGCCACGGTCGAACGATTAAAACGCGATACGCTCGAAAAACTGGTGAGGCGCGAAACATTGCTGAAGGGGCAAAGGGTTCGGCGCATTAAATAAACCAGATAATGCCAACCTTTAGCTATGCTATGATATAATTCCAACCATAAATATCCGGAGCATGACCCCGGCGTATGTCGTGCAGCTGCCTGCGCAGGCGTTCCTGAACCGGGCCGGCATGGGGTTCAGGCAAATAATAATCCGTGCCCCCTATTCCAATGGCTGCAATGGTGGCCACCACCGCTGCAGTGCCTGCTCCGAAGGCTTCGGTTATCAGGCCTCTTTCAAAAGCATCTTTAAGTTCCTTTACCGAAATTTTCCTTTCCTCCACCGCTATGCCCATCTCACGGGCCAGAGTTAACAGCGTATGGCGGGTAACGCCATCCAGTATGGCCGATGTGAGCGCGGGTGTTATAAGCCTGTTGTTTATTACAAACATAACATTCATGGCACCCGACTCATCAATATACTGATGCCCGCAGGCGTCTGTCCAGAGTACCTGGTCGTAACCCTCCTTGCGGGCCCGTAAAGTTGGGTAAAATGCTCCGCCGTAATTGCCGGCACATTTGGCAAAACCTGTGCCCCCTTCGGCTGCCCGCACATAGGTTTCTTCTACCTTTACTTTGATGGGCTTGTTGAAATAAGGACCCACCGGACCTGTTAAAATGACAAACAGATATTCATCCGACACCTTAAGGCCAAGGCGTTGCTCGGTAGCAAACACCACCGGCCGTATGTACAGGGCGCTGCCCTCATGTGCCGGCACCCATTCTTTGTCGGCTTCAACAAGGGCGCGCAGGCAGGTAAGGAAAAATTCATTATCCATCGGGGGCATGGCCATGCGCTGCAGCGACCGGTTAAACCTTTCGGCATGCATATCGGGTCTGAAAATGGTAATGCGCCCGTCGGCCATGCGGTAGGCCTTCATGCCCTCGAAAACAGCCTGGCCGTAATGCAGGGCCAGCATGGCGGGCGTAAACGAAACCGGGCCATAGGGAACGATTTCCGGTTGCTGCCAGGCTCCTTCCTTCCATGCGCAAAGCAGCATGTGGTCGGAAATATATTTGCCAAACTCCAGCCGGTTAAAGTCCGTTTCGCTGAGGCGCGACTTGCCCGTACGGGTAACAGGAATAGATGGAGCCATCATGAATATGCCTTTACGTGAAGGTAGAAATTCCCGTTTAATCCAAACAACTCAGCAATTTTTATTTCTGCAGAACCGCTCCCTGCTCCCTGCGGCTTCTTAACCGCTGTGTTATGGCTGCGCGGTTTACCAGAAAAATACCCAGCAGCACAATTGCCACCGCAATGCCGATTTTGAGATTCAGTTTTTCATCCAGCACCACCCACCCCAGTATAACAGCCACCACCGGGTTAATGTAGGCATATAACGATACCACAGCCAGCGGCAGCGTTTTTAGCGCATACAAATAACTGGCATACGCGATAACCGAACCGAAAAGCACCAGATAACCCAGGGCATATAACACGGTACTTGAAATTTCTTCCGGATGGGGGCCATCCAGCCACAGGCTAAAAGGCAGGCACAGCACACCACCTGTTAGCATTTGCAGACCCGCATTCAAAAACGGGTTGGATGCCCCCTCGCGCGATTTGAGCCACACACTGCCTGCTGCCCAGCTTAATACGGCCAGCAGGGTACACCCAATGCCCAGGCGGTATTCTTTGTTTACCAGTTCGTCAAGGTGTTCTGAGAACATGAGCAGCATACCGGCCAGGCCGATAACGGTACCCACAACCACCGTAGCTGATGGCCTGATTCCGTAGGCGGCCAGGTTAACCAGTATGACGGCTACCGGCAGTGCAGAGCACAGTACTGCAGCCACCCCGCTGGGTATGTATACTTCGCTCCAGGCCACCAAGCCGTTGCCAAGCGTAATCATTAAAAAACCTGCTACCGTCTGGCGCCCCAGCAGGGCAGCCGGTAGTTGCACGCGTGTTCCGGAAAAAAACAGCGCGGCAAGAACCAGCATTCCGGCTGTTGTCTGGCGAATGGCCACGAGCAGAAAGGGAGGAAATTCTTTTACCCCGATGCGAAGCGCCAGGTAGGTGGTGCCCCATATGATGCTTACGGCCGCCAGCGCCAGATAAGAAAGCATACGGGGGGATTGGATGTTCACCGCGCGAATTACGGAAATTATGGGTGAGTTTACACACCGAGGGCCCTTCGGACAGGCGCGGGTATGCTTACCACCTTTCGGCTGTGGTAGTCAAAACACACCACGCCGGTTTTGCCTATAGCCACCTCTTTGCCGGAGCTGCGGTTGGTAATGCGGTACACCAGGTTAAATGATGCGCGCGATATTTCGGTTACGGCTATTTCAATCACCAATACATCGCCCAGAAATGCTTCTGATTTATACACTACTGCCGCATCGGCAATAATCTGTCCTACGGAACCATCCAACTGCAGCTCACTGGCAAAACCCAGGTGGCGATAGTACAACACGCGGGCTTCCTGCATAAGGGTAAGTATGGCATCGTTGCCCACGTGGCCCCCGTAATTCAGGTCAGACACCCGCACCGGCAATTCGCACCGGAAGGCAAACGTTTCAGGCAGTGGTATGGAGAGGCGTGACATCGGCAACAGCGGGTTTAAAGAGCGGCCTCCTGCAGCAGCTCGCGGGCATGGGTAAGGGCTGCCGGAGTGGGCTGTTCACCGCCAATCATGCGGGCAATGAATTCCACCCGTTTGGCTCCGGTTAAAGGCTGCACGTTGCTAACGGTACGCGAGCGATACGTTTCTTTATAAACCATAAAGTGGGCATCGGCCCGGGCGGCTATCTGGGGGAGGTGGGTTATGGTGATGAGCTGGTGCCTGCGCGCCATTTGCTGCATGAGCCTGCCGAGCTTATAGGCGGTTTCGCCCGAAACACCTGTGTCGATTTCGTCCAGGATAAGGGTGGGCATTTCGGTTTTTTCGGCCATTACATATTTAATGGCAAACATGAGGCGCGAAAATTCGCCCCCACTGGCCACCTGGCTTAACGGACGCAGGGACACGCCCTTATTGGCGGTGAACAAAAACTCAACACGGTCTATACCAGAAGGCCCCGGGCTTATTTGCTGATGGTCTACTGCCAGCCGCGCTTCGGGCATGCCCAGTTCGGCAAGCAGTTGCACCAGCTTACGGCACAGGGGTTCAAACACCTTTTTTCGTGCCTGGCTAAGTTGTATGGCCCGATGGTTCAGCTCATCGCTGGCCTGTTTAAATCGTTGCCTGGCTTCGGCAAGGGCTTCATCGAGGTTGGCTGCAGCCGAAGCTTTTTGCTGCAGGCCTTCGGCTATGGAAAGGAGCTCTTCTACCGTTTTTACGCGATGCTTTTGCTGCAGCCGGTAAATGAGGTCGAGCCGGGCGTTCAGCGTTTCAGCGCGCCGGGGGTCGTATTCCACGCGGTTGTCGAGGTGTTCCAGCCCGGCCACCACGTCATCCAGCTCGGCCTGCAGGCCGGTAAGTCTTTGCAGCAGGTTTTCGCACTCGCCCGAATAGGCAGTAATGCCCTGCAGCAGCTGCCGGGCCTGGCGCAGGGTGTTAAGCGAACTGAAATCGGAAGCGCTGAGCAGGTCGAGCACATTGCGGAGCCTCAATTTTATTTCTTCGGCATGCTCCATGATTTTCAGTTCTGCCTCGCATTGTTCCTGTTCGCCCGGCTGCAGGTTGGCCCGCACAAGCTCGTCCAGCTGAAAGCTGATATAATCCGATTCATTGCGCAGCGCCTGTGCCGAAGCTTCCGTGTGCTGCAGCTGAAGCCTTGCCGCTTCAAAATTTTTCCAGGCCTCATCATAACGGTTCAGCAGGGCGGCATGCCCGGCATAGGCATCAACCAGGCGCAGCTGGAATTTCATGTTCCCCAGCTCCAGGGTTTCGTGCTGCGAGTGGACGTCCATAAGGCGGCTGCCCAACCGTTTTAGCAGGTCGAGTGTTACGGGGGTGTCGTTGACAAACGACCGCGACTTGCCCGAGGCGCTTATTTCCCTGCGAATGAGCGTCTCATCGGAATAATCCAGACCTTCTTCCTCAAAAAAAGATTTCAGCCCGTAGGGCCTGATGTTGAACGCTCCTTCTATAATGCATTTTTCACTTTCATCCCACAGCACCCTGGTGTCGGCCCGGTTGCCGGTAAGCAAACCTATGGCGCCCAGCATTATGGATTTACCGGCACCCGTTTCGCCCGTAATGGCATTCAGATGGGGCGAAGGGTTAAGCTCCAGCTCACGGATAAGCGCGTAATTTTTTATAAGCAGGTGGGTTAGCATGGAGCGGGCAAATTAATAATTTGCTTCCAGACCTCAGGTTACTCACGCCGGGTATCAGTTCCGGATAATTTTTTCGTAACCTGCCTGATTTGAGGGGTCCATGGAAACTATCAGGTCGTAGGCTTCGCGCCTAACGGGAAGCTGGCCATCAGAAAAAATATTGGCCAGTTCGCGTGTTTTGGCATCGAAAAACGATATAACAATAATGGCGTTTGGGTTAATGTCGCGGGCCTTCTTAATGCTTTTCAGGCAATCCAGTATAATTCTGCGGCTGTTTTCGGGGTCTTGTTCAAAGGTGTCCATGCCCAGGCGGTGGTACCGGTACATGGCCCTGCGGATTTCGGTAAACTGGGGGTTGATATAGTTTTCTACCAACCAATACCGGTTGCGGTTGCTGCCTGTGGGCTGCCAGCCGTTGCGGTTAGAACCCTGGGCATTGTTTACCACCTGAAGGGCACGCTGAAACTGGGCATTGCCGCCCAGTTCGCTAAAGGTGTCGTTGTCGATGCCAATAATCATGTAGGCATAAAAGGCCAGCAACGAAGTGAGGTTACTGGTAAAGGTATTGTCATTGTACTCCAGTGGTTGCGACTCTACGTATTCAAAGTCCCACTCGCGGTCGGCAAAATTGAAAATAAGGCTGGTGTAGGTGGTGTTGTACACAGGTCGTGCGGCCTGCACCTGCACAGAAGCATTGAATACGCCAATGGCCGGCATATCGTTAATGTTAATCAGCAGGCTGCAGTTAATGCGCTCGTGAGGCGCGTAGGTATCGCTGGTCCATTTGCGCGAATTTAAAAACTGCTGGAAGGCATTTTTCATGTCGCGGAACACAGCCTGGTCGGTGGTGCGCACCCGCGGACCAACGTTTATGGTTACCACGCAGTTCAGTTCCTGTGCCACAAGCACAAGCGGTGTAAACAGCGCTATTAAAACGATGAGGTTACGCATGCAGGCGGTTAATAATGGCCTTAACAATATCATGGGCCACTTCCTTCTTGGGTTTTAGCGGAAACTCCTGCTCCTGTAACGAACGATCGATAATGGTTATTTTGTTGGTGTCGTGGCCAAAGGCTGCGCCTTCTTCGCGCGGGTTATTCAGTACAATGAGATCGAAATTTTTTTCTTCCAGTTTTTTGCGTGCATTTTCTTTTGCGTTATCTGTTTCGAGGGCAAATCCTACAACAAGCTGTCCGTTTTTCTTGTGCCGGCCCAGGGTATGGGCAATATCGTGCGTTTTAACCAGCTCGAGCATCAGGTTGTCTTTCTCCTTTTTTATTTTCCGGTCGGCAGCGGTTTTGGGTTTATAGTCGGCCACGGCAGCAGCCAGCACGGCAATGTGGGTATTTGGAAAAACAGCGGTTGCAGCCTGGTGCATGTCTTCGGCAGAAGTTACGCGTATCAGGCGAATGCCCGGGTTATGCACCTGCAGATGGGTAGGCCCGGCAACGAGGGTAACTTCGGCACCGGCTTCGGCCAGGGCTTCGGCCACGGCAAATCCCATTTTGCCCGAGCTGTGGTTGCCGATAAAGCGTACCGGGTCAATGGCTTCGTAGGTAGGGCCGGCCGTAACCATTGCCTTTTTGCCTTTTAATGCAGCGGATGCGGCAAAAAAGCGTTCAGCCCATTGCACAATTTCTTCCGGTTCGGCCATGCGGCCTGGTCCGGTGAGCCCGCTGGCCAGCTCGCCATAGGCGGGCTCAATAACATGGTTTCCGTATGATTGCAGTTTTTCGAGGTTTTGCCGGGTAGCCGGATGCCGGAGCATATCCAGGTCCATGGCCGGAGCAACGGCCACCGGGCAGCGGGCCGAGAGGTACACGGCCAGCAGCAGGTTATCGCAAATTCCGTTGGCCATTTTGGCCAGCGTGTTGGCACTGGCGGGTGCAACAAGCAGCAGGTTAGCCCAGAGGCCCAGCTCTACGTGGTTGTTCCAGGTGCCGCTTTTGTCTTTTACAAAATCGCACAGCACCGGGTTGCGCGAAAGGGTAGATAGGGTAAGCGGTGTGATGAAATCGCTGGCAGCGGGGGTCATCAACACTTTTACCTCTGCCCCGGCCTTCACCAAAAGGCGGGTAAGCACAGCCGATTTATATGCAGCTATGCTGCCGGTTATACCCAGAACAATCCGTTTACCCGACAGCATAATTCAGTTGGCGTTTATTGGGCTTCGGGTGTTTCGTTTTCATCGCGCATGCGGAACTTCAGCTTGCCTTCCAGAAATTCTTCGGTGGCAATGGTAGTAGGCTTGGGCATGCGTTCGTAGAATTTGGATATTTCTATCTGTTCGCGGTTTTCGAAAATCTCTTCCAGGTTATCTACCGTGGTGGCAAACTCAGCCAGCTTGGCGTTGAGTTCTTCTTTGAGGTTAACGGCAATTTGCTTTGCGCGCTGCGAAATGATGGCCACGGTCTCATAGATATTTCCGGTTGAGGCCGTGAGTTTGTCCAGGTCGCGGGTTATTACCGAGGTTTGTGTTGCCATATATTTAATATATTTATAGGTTTATGAATTTACGTTTTTCAGTCTTCCGAGTTTTTCAAGGCTGTCGGTATAGTACCGTTCGGCTTCCTTTAAAAAGGCGCTGTCGGGGTAACGGTCTATAAACTGGAGGTAGTCGTTCACCACTTCCTGATACCTTTCTTTCTGGCGGGCCTGTATGCTTTCTTCAGCCAGCTGATATTGACTTACCATAATGAGAAAATGTGCTTCTTCAACATACCGCGAGTCGGGAAAGTTCTTGATAAAGTTTTCGAGGGCCACGATTGCGGCTTTATAGTATCTTAGCTGCAGGTACTGCCGGGCGTTGTTAAATCCTTTTTCCTCCAGCCTTAATTGAATGGTATTGATTACTTCAAGGGCCTGGTCGCGGTATTGGCTTTGCGGATAGCGGTTAAGAAATTCCTGCATGGAAACCATGGCTTCTATGCTTTCGGTCTGGTCCAGGTTGGAGCCGGGTGAGGATTTGAACAAAGAGTAGGCATACATGTAACGGGCCTCTTCGGCCAGCGTGCTCCGGCCATAGGTTTCGTAAAAGGATTTGAAGTGTTCGGACGAAAGCAAGTAGAGCTTCTGGTAATACTGGCAGTATGCCAGGGTAAACTGCGCCTTTTCGGCTTCGGGGAGCCCCCGGATAATGGGCATAATCTGCTCCAGTAAAATAGAGGCGCGGTAATAGTCTTTTTTAGCAAAGTAGTTCAGGCTGGCTTCGTACTTAACCCGCCAGTCGGGATTTTTTTCTATTTTCCTGAACTTACTGCAGGAGGCCAGTAGCGCCAAAGCCGCAAAAACCGTTAAAAAACTGCGCATAAGCCCGCAAATATAGCACATTGGGCAATAGCTTGCCTAACCCTGCTTTTTCCGAACCACGTCCTGCCGCCGGGGCCGCTCCTGGCTTAGCCATACAAACCCCTTGAGCCGGGTTTTTTCCTTAGCCAGTTCATGGGGGGGTATGAATTCGGCATCGGGTTGCACATAAAAGGTCACGTTATCGGCCACACCGTTTTTAAAGCGGATGGTAATATTGCTGCAGATAATTTTATTCATGCCGATAAAAGCGTTGGTTTTTTCGTCCAGGGCAAAGAACAGGCTCTCTCCGTTTCCTTCCACCACCACCCGGTCCAGCTGTCCTTTGCTGAAGTAGGCCGTCATGGTTCTGCCCTTCATTTGGTTAAAATTTCCAAGGGTATCGACCGAAACCACAAATGAGCCGGAGGTAAAATACACCTTGTTAACCTGCCTTTTTTGCAACTGCATAATTATGGTGTCGGCCAGCATCTGGTTACCCTGTGTCCATAATACCGGACTGCGGTAAAAGTACAGCGATGAGTCGGCCTGTATGTAAACTACCGAGTCGGCAATACCCTGCATATCCTGTTTCCAGACCTTAACACGATGGTAGGCCAGCAACCTCTTGCGGTGCGCTTCCGGGGGATCGATCGACACCAGGGTATCGGCCGCAAGAAAAAGCGTATCTCCTTCTTCGGTAGTTTTGGCCAGCCAGGCATTGCCATACACTTTGCCGATGTGGTTGCGGCGGTCATAGACCGACTCATCGCCAAAAATGGTAAGATTTTCTTCTTTGGAAGTCATTACCACGTTTCCGCGTATGCGGTAAAATCTGCGGCGGTCGTCCAGCACAATCCGGTCGCCTTTAACCGTGTACGATGCCGATTCGGCCATGGCGCCAACCAGAGATGATTGCCGCAAACGGGTATTGTATTCGCCTCCTTCGTACACGGCCTTGTTGCCGTCCTTATCCGTAACCGTGGTGGGTGTGCGAAAGTACAGAAACTTGGTGGCCGAGTTGTATTGAAGGCTGTCGGAGGTCATGGTGTAGTCCGGATTTTTAACTACCACATTCTGTTTAAACGAAGCCATGTTGGTGTTCACATCGTAATAACCTTTACGGCTGGTTAGTACGTTAATGCTGTCAACCAGTCTGCCTCCGTTAAAATAGCGGGCTTCGTTGCGCTGGCGGTCAAAGTCAAGGAAGTCGGTATAGAGCGAAGCCGTTTCCAGTTTGGTGAACACAACATTTTGCCTGAGGCGTGCCAGCCGGGTGTTGCCGTCGTACTCACCCCGAAGGGCCGTAATGGTTACCGAATCGCCATCGGTAATGCGCACGTTGCCGTATATCTCTACCCGGTTGGCCGAACGGTAAAACAGAGCTGAATCGCAGTATATGGTGGTTTGATTCTGAACAAAAACAACGTTGCCGATAACGCGGTCAAAGCGCTCTTCCCCTGCCCTGCCACCCTTAAGCTGGTCGGCCTGCCTGAGTGTGATGCGGTTTTGAGCCGGCAAGGCAAGGGCAAAACAAATCGGCAACAGGTAAAGCGCTAACCTCATAGGCGGGTAAAATTAATCAAAAACCGAACCAGCCTTTGGGTATCTTTGCCCTGTGCTGCAACGGTTTATCGACCATATCCGTGCGAACCATCTTTGTGCCCCGCCCGACCGGTTGCTGCTGGCGGTAAGTGGCGGTGTGGATTCCATGGTTATGCTTCATCTGTTTCAGCAGGCAGGCTATGCCAACCTGGCCGTAGCCCATGCCCATTTCGGCCTCCGCGGAAAAGAATCGGATGAGGACGAACGTTTTGTTGAAGGTTACTGCCGCACACAGGGCATCCCGTTTTTTGTCAGGCACTTTCAAACAAAAGAATATGCCCTGCAGCACGGCATATCCATACAAATGGCTGCCCGCAATTTGCGTTATGCATGGTTCAACGAGCTGGCCGATGAAGGGCAGTTTGTCTGTATTGCCACGGCACATTCGCTAACCGACTCGATTGAAACCTTTTTGCTCAACTGGCTGCACGGGGCATCGGCCGAATCCCTTGCCGGCATACCCCTGAAAAACCAACGGGTTATCCGCCCCCTGCTGTTTGCCACACGAAGTGAAATTGAAGCCTATGCAGCCCAACACGGTTTAACCTGGCGCGAAGATGCCACCAACGCAACCGATGCCTACGCCCGGAATTACCTGCGGCATCATGTGCTGCCCCACCTGGCGCAAATAAATGCCGAATGGCAGCACAATGCCGCGCGCAGCATGGAAAAATTAAAAGGCACACTCATGCTGCAGGAAGAAGCGCTGCAAAAGTTAAAAGAAAAGTATCTGCAAACGCATTCCGGTGAAGTGGTTATCCGGAAAGAGCTTTTTGAAAAACTAAACCACCCCTTTATACTGTACAAACTCCTGCAGCCCTACGGGTTCAGCTACCCGCAATGCATAACCATTGCGGGCCTTATCAACACCCAGCCCGGAAAAATTTTTTTAAGCCATAGCCACCAACTGGTAATTGACCGCACAACCTTAATCGTTGCCAAGCATACCCAAGCCTGGCCGGGGGTTACCATTTCCAGTACCATGACCACAGCCGAACTGGGGCCCTATAAAATTATTCAGGAATTTTCCGGGAGCAACAAACACCATGCCGATGCCAGCACGGCAGTGCTCGATGCCCAAAAACTTACTTACCCCCTGTACTGGCGCGTATGGCGTAACGGTGATTTTTTCTATCCGCTGGGCATGAATCACCGCAAAAAAATAAGCGACTTTCTGACCGACAATAAAGTGCCCCTTACCGAAAAAAGCCGCATTACCGTGCTGGAATCGAATGGCAACATTGTATGGGTTGTGGGCCTTCGCATTGATAACCGCTTTAAAGTTACACCGGCCACTACCCGAACCGTTCGCCTTACCGTTATCAGCAATTTTGACTGATTTACTTTTTCTTTGACACGGGTATTGATAAATTGGCGCCCGTTTTGACGTCCATCAAACCCTGCTCACCATGAAAGTAACCGTAGTAGGCGCCGGAAATGTAGGCGCCACCTGTGCCGATGTGCTCGCATACCGCGAGGTTGCCAACGAAATTGTACTGGTTGACATTAAAGAAGGTCTTGCCGAAGGCAAGGCGCTCGATATATGGCAAAAGGCACCCATTGATTTATACGACAGCCGCACCATAGGCTCAACCAACGATTACAGTAAAACAGCAGGCTCGGATGTGGTAGTCATCACTTCTGGATTGCCCCGCAAACCGGGCATGAGCCGCGATGACCTTATTGGCACCAATGCAGGCATTGTCAGGTCGGTTACCGAAAACATTATCCGGCACTCGCCCGATGCCATTATTATCGTGGTGTCGAACCCGCTGGATGTGATGACCTACCAGGCACACCTTACCTCCAAACTGCCGCGCACCAAAGTTTTTGGAATGGCCGGTATTCTGGACACGGCACGCTATCGTGCCTTTCTGGCCGAGGCCTTGAATATCTCGCCAAAAGACATACAGGCCATGTTGCTTGGCGGACATGGCGACACCATGGTTCCCCTGCCCCGTTATACTACCGTAGCGGGAATTCCCGTAACAGAATTAATAGATCGCGATAAACTGAATGCCATCCTGGAGCGCACCAAGGTGGGTGGAGGCGAACTGGTAAAACTTATGGGCACTTCGGCCTGGTATGCACCCGGGTCGGCCGCTGCGCAAATGGTAGAAGCTATTTTAAAAGATCAGCGCCGGGTGTTTCCGGTATGTGTAAAGCTGGAAGGCGAATACCATATAAACGACTGCTACCTGGGCGTGCCTGTTATTTTAGGCAAAAACGGTATTGAAAAAATCATTGAACTTGATTTGAATGCCGAAGAACGCGCCCTGCTGGAAACCAGCCGCAAACATGTTCGCGAAGTTATGGATGTGCTGGATAAGTTAGGCTAAGCTACCAGACGCTGCAGGTCATCGACCGAAAGGTCGTAGAAATCACGGATAATATAATCAGCATGGGCCAGCTCATGCGCTGTATGGGTGGTGGTAATGCCCACAACGGGACTGCCCGCTGCCCGCGCAGCCGCAATACCCGAAAGCGAGTCTTCAATAACAACACACCTGCGGTTTGGAAGCTGCAGGGCTTTGGCCGCCTTAAGATAAATTTCCGGATGCGGCTTACCGTGCGTAACCGCGCGCTCATCAAGCGTAATGCTGAAGTACGGTTTAACCGGTATGTGCGCCATAAGAAAATCTACGTTGGCCGGTGGTGCCGAGGTGGTGAGTGCACAGATAATCCGATGGCGCGCCAGCTCCTGCATAAACTGCAAAAGGCCGCGCACCGGTTGCACCTGTGCACGGTACAGGTCTCTGAATAAGGCCTCCTTCTCTTCTGCCAGTCGTTGCAGGTCTTCGGCATGCATGCTTCCGAACAACGCGGTAATCCAGTCTTTATTGGTGCGGCCGTAAATGCGCTGCTTCATCTCCTCTTCCGACAGATGAAACCCGTACTTTTCGCAAAACCGGCGGATGGCCTCGTGATGAAAGGGATTGGTGTGAGCTATTACACCGTCCATATCAAATAAAACAGCCATGTGTGTTTTTTTCATTTTACTCCTATGTATATTTTTTCAGTGGGCACCAAACCATGCCGGGCGCAGCTTTCAGGGCCCAGTTCATTTGCAAAGGGTATTTCGCGGGCATGCATACCGGCACCGGCAATGCGCTGTATATAATCTTTTCCATACCTGCGAAGGTGGTCGGCCTGTCCGTAATGTTTTGCTCTTCCCGCCGCATCAGTAACCGGTAAATCTTCTACTGTCTTATCCGGCACGGGGTTGTAAAAGGGCACCTGCAGAACAGCAAACCCCCCGGGGCGCAACACACGCCTTATTTCCTGCAGTGCAAGCCTGTCGTTTTCAACATGCTCCAGCACGTGGTTGCAAAGCACCACATCAAATACGTTATCCTCAAAGGGCATGTGCTGAATATCCATTTTTACCTTCGCCCATGGCGATTCCAGATCGGCTGTTACATATCCCGAACCATGTTGCTGTTCAAATGGCCGGATAAAACAAAGTTCCGGCGCAATGTGCAACACCTTTAGCTGCCGGCTGAAAAACGAAGTCTGTTCTTTAAGATACAACCAGATAAGGCGGTGCCGTTCCAGCGACAAACAACCCGGGCACAAAGCATTGCCGCGCGACCGCCGGCGGCCGTAAGGCAAAAAGCTGCGAAACCACCTTTGGCAAATAGGGCAATTTACCCTTCTGCCCTGGTAAAACAATCCCACCAGCCCCAGCACAGGCCCGGCCACCCGCTGCAACACCGTGCGGGGTACCCACCGGATAACCAACGAAATAATTCGGTGCATAGGGGCGCTAAAATACACTGCCGGTAAAAAGAATAATCCCGATCCAAAACTTTTTTACCTTAAACTTCATCTTTATATCAAAAAACACGTGTTATAAACCCATGAACCCGGGCCGGCCCCAGCGTGCCATGATGCACACCGATACCCTTATAACCAGAGCCTGCAAAGGAGACGAACACGCGCAGGGACAACTGGTGCAACTGTGGTATAAAAGAATTTACAACTACTGTTACAAGTTTTTCATGGACCACGATATGGCTACGGAAGCCACCCAGAAAACATTTATAAGCATGTACCGCAACCTGGGATCTTTGAAAGATACAGGGAGCTTTAAAAGCTGGCTGTATACCATTGCGGTAAACCAGTGCCGCGAAGAAATAAGAAAACACAAAAAGCAGATTAGTGTTTCGCTCAACACAAGCCGCGATGAAGACGGTAGTAGCTGCCTGGTATCGAACAAAAAAAGTCCCGAAAATCCCGAACAGCAGTTTGCCCGGCAGGAACTTGCTGAAATACTGCAACAGTGCCTTAAAGAACTAAGCGATGAACAACGGGAAGTTATTATCATGAAAGAATATGAAGGACTGAAATTCAGGGAGATAGGCGAAATACTGAATATTTCGGAAAACACGGCCAAATCGAGGCTGTATTATGGACTGAACACCCTGAAGCATATACTGGAAAGAAAAAAGATAACCCTGGAAATACTAAGCCATGAATACTGAGAAACGACCGGATGAAAGCCTGCTTACCGCTTACCTGTATGGTGAGTTGGATGAGCAGCAACGCGCAGAAGCAGAACAATACCTGGCCGAAAACCCGGAAGCCCGGCAGGAACTTGCAACCCTGCAGGCCATACGCACCAGGCTGGCCGCATTAAGCGACAAGGAAGTTATTGTTCCCCAGTCGGTTTACGAAAATATCAGGGCCAAAAAAACTTTTCCCCGCTTTGCTGTGAATTTGCTGGCTATCGCTGCATCCGTAACACTTATTTTAATAAGCGGATGGGTGGCGGGCATTGAGCTAAAATGGCATGGCAACGAGTTGCACATAACCTTTGGACGGGAGCGGGTATCTGAAAACCCGCAGCAACTTACGCGTGATGATGTGCAGTTGATGATTAACGAAACCCTTGCCCGCCACACAGTGGCCGCAACAGATGCGCCGGCCGACCTGGAAAAACAGGTACAAAACTGGGTAAAGGCCAGCCTGCCGGCCCAAACTGCAAAAGAAAATCAACCTAATCTGGACGAATACCTTCGCCAATACACAGCTGCATTGTATACCGAAAATGCGCGCATAATGCGCGAATATATAAACCTTGCCTCGGCTGAACAGCGGCAGGCCATTGAAGAACTGCTGCTGGACTACACCCGATACCTTAACGAGCAGCGCCAAAGCGACCTGGAAAAGCTGTACACCCGCCTGTACACCATTGAACAAAACACCGAGTTGTACAAGCAGGAAACCAACCAGCTGCTTACAGGCATAATAACCACAGTAGGCGCCAGCCCGGTAAAAGAAACAAGATACTAAACCATAAAAACCCAAAACCATGAAATCCATTATCTGCATGTTAACTTTAAGTACATTCATAGCCGTTTCAACTCCGGCACAGGAAGATATGTCGCGTATGGATCGCGATATAAAAGTTGCCGAAAATGTGCTGCAGACGCTCATCCGGCAGCAATTTCAGGCTGAACGAACGTTTTTTCCGCTGGATGTTGAGGGCTCCTACCAGCCCGGGTACGGTGTAACCTTTCGTTTTCCGGCCAATTACACTACCCCTTTAACCATTACCCTTGGAGATAACCGCATTGTATTGGATGGTGACGATGTAAGCGGAAAGATGGAAATGATTGAAAAAAAACTTGACCGCGTACATGTTGAAATTGATGACGAAATCCGCCTGAAAGGACCCGGCAAACCCGTACGCCACCGTTTTAATCTGGACAGCGTGCAAAATGTTTACAATGAAAAGGTGGTGGAGGCAGCCCGGATTTTTATGCTGGATTACCACGAACTGCTTAGCCAGCTGCCGGCAAACGAAAAAATTGTTGTAACCAACCGCGGAGAGCAACCCCGCGTATGGGTAAGCCGCTTTATGACCAGCCCGCAACGCACCCTGCTTGAAGTTGAGGCGCTTAAATCTGACCTGAACCAGTACAAAAGCGGCAAGCTTACCCGCGAACAGATGCTTAAACGAATAACGGTGGTAAGCACCCAAACTACCGAAGCCACAGAGCCCGATCTGGAACTGCTGGCCACCATATTAAACCGGTTGTACCGATCGGACCTTTCAAAAACCTATTTCATTGAAGGCAATGTATATTTCGAACGACTTAAAAACTTTGGTGTAGTATATTACCTTAAGGTGTACAGCAGCAACCAGCGTGGCGACACTTACGATATGCCCACCATAAAAATGGAAAATCTGGACCAGGCTGCACGCGACAAAAAGGTTAAGGAGCTGTATCCGCAGTTTGAAAAAGAGTTAAAGGAAAACATGCTGGAATACGGCCGCACACTTAAAAGCCTGGCCGATAACGAACAGCTGGTTATAAATGTGAAACTAACCCGTTGCACTAATTGCGGCATACCTGCCTCCCTGGAGCTTTTGATCAGGAGCAACATACTGAAAGATTATGCTTCGGGTAAAATAACCAAAGAAGCAGCCCTGGACAAAATAACCGTTAAAAAAGGTCCGCAGCAGTAGCGGCCTCATTACCGACTTAGCACCGGTATACTGGCTGCCAGTACTTCCAGATCCTGGTCAGTTACTTCTTTCTTCTCATCGGCCAGGATCAGGAAGTTTTCATACACGGTATCCAGGTCAGCCCCTTCCACCTTGTAGCCCAAAATTTCCAGCCGGTGTTTAAGCGCTGCCCTGCCGCTGCGTGCAGTAAGTACAATGGCCGAACCCGGCACGCCCACTTCGGCAGGATTGATAATTTCATAATTCTCGGCATGTTTCAAAAAGCCGTCCTGATGAATACCCGAAGAATGTGCAAATGCATTGGCACCCACTATGGCTTTGTTGGGCTGTACCGGCATGCGCATCATTTTGCTCACCAGTTTGCTTATGCCGTAAAGCTTTTCGGTTTTAATGTTGGTGTGCAGGTTCAGGTCTTTGTGCTTTTTAAGAATCATCACCACTTCTTCCAGCGAAGTATTGCCAGCCCGTTCACCAATGCCGTTAATGGTTACCTCGGCCTGACGCGCACCGTTAATAAGGCCCGAAATGGTGTTGGCGGTGGCCAGGCCCAGATCGTTGTGGCAATGAACCGAAACTACCGCTTTGTGGATGTTGGTTACCTGCTCAAACAGATATTGAATGCGCCTGCCATACAGGTGGGGCAGACAATAGCCCGTTGTATCGGGAATGTTTACCACATCGGCACCGGCCGTGATGGCAGCCTCAATCATCTGGGCCAGAAAAGGCAAGTCGGCACGACCGGCGTCTTCGGCATAAAATTCTACTTCAAAGCCTTTCGATTTGGCATACTTCACAGCCCATACACCCTGTTCCAAAACTTTTTCGCGGGTGCTTTTGAACTTGTGTTTAATGTGCACATCGCTGGAACCGATGCCTGTATGGATGCGCCCGCGTTTGGCATACCGAAGTGCCTCGGCCGCCACATCAATATCTTCCTGACGGGCGCGCGTTAAACCGCAAACCACGGGTTCTTTCACTGCCCTGGATATGCCTATAACCGAAAGAAAATCGCCCGGACTGGATATGGGAAATCCGGCTTCGATAACATCAACACCCAATGCCTCCAGTTCGCGGGCAATGGTAATTTTTTCTTCGGTGCTGAGCTGGCATCCCGGCACCTGCTCGCCATCGCGAAGGGTGGTGTCGAAAATCTGAATTTTTTCACTCATGGTTTTCAGGTTTAGGTTTCAGTAATGAGGGCTTCGCCGGCAACAATTTTTTCAAGCTCACTGCCTACGGCATCGCCCATGCTTTTGGTGTTCAGTATTTTGTTGTCAGGTGTCTCTCCGGTAGCTATATCGGGCGTACGATATCCCTGCCTGAGCGTTAACTCTACGGCACGAACAACTGCCATCGATTCTTTCTTCAGTCCGAAAGAGAGGTCGAGCATAAGTGCCGCCGACAAGATAGAAGCCAGGGGATTGGCAAGTCCTTTTCCGGCAATATCATGCGCGCTGCCGTGGATAGGTTCATACAATCCAACCGTATGTCCAACCGAGGCCGAAGCCAGCATGCCCATGGAGCCCGCTATCTGCGAAGCTTCATCGGTAAGTATATCGCCAAACAAATTTCCGGTTAGAACAACATCAAAGCTTCGGGGATTTTGAATGAGCTTCATGGCAGCCGCATCAACAAACAGGTGTTCCAGTTGCACATCGGCATATTGAGCGGATATTTCCTGAACCACCTGGCGCCAAAGCCTGGAGCTTTCCAGTACGTTGGCCTTGTCAACGCTGGTAACCTTTTTTCTGCGCGATCGTGCGGCCTGAAAGGCCAGATGGGCAATGCGCTCCACTTCGTGCCGGGAATAAACCATCACATCATAGGCGGTGTGATGGTCTTTCCTGCCTTTTTCGCCAAAATACACGTCACCGGTAAGTTCGCGGAAAAACAGTATATCCGCGCCTTTCAACACTTCGGGTTTAATGCTGGAAGCATGCAGCAGATCGTCAAAAAGCTTTATGGGTCTGATGTTGGCAAACAGATCCAATTCCTTGCGCATGCGCAGCAAACCCTGTTCAGGTCTTACCGCAAGCGAAGGGTTGTTATCGTAATGCGGATGCCCCACCGCCCCGAATAAGATGGCATCGCTTTGCCTGAGCAGGTGCAGCGTATCATCAGGAAGCGGGTTGCCGGTTTGCTCAATGGCCTCATGGCCAATTGTTCCGTACACAAAACCAAAATCATGACCAAACAGATTAGCCACCTGTTTCAAAATCTTAACGCCTTCGGCCGTTACCTCGCGGCCAATGCCATCACCGGGCAATACTGCTATTGTTTTTTTCATTTGTTTAATGAAGTTGTTTGCAGTGTTTTTTCGAAGGCAGCAATTTCATCACGCAGGCTTAGCAGGTAGTCGATGTCGTCATAACCGTTCAGCAGGCATATTTTTTTATATGGGTTAATGTCGAACGTGGCCGCCCGCCCGTCTGGCAGCGTTATGGTCTGGTCTTCAAGGTTTATGGTTATGAGGGCTTGCGGATTGGCTTTTATAACGGCAAAAACCTCTTGCAGAAAATCATCATTTACCTGTACCGGCAGGAGGGCATTGTTAAGTGCATTGTTTTTAAAGATATCGGCAAAGAAACTGGAAATGACGGCACGAAAGCCATAATCATACAAGGCCCATGCGGCATGTTCGCGGCTACTGCCGCAGCCAAAGTTTTTACCGGCCACCAGTATTTTACCTTTGTATTGGGGCTGGTTAAGCACAAAGTCGGGCCTGGGGTTGTTATTTTCGTCATATCGCCAGTCGCGAAACAGGTTATCGCCAAAGCCCTGGCGGGTTGTGGCCTTTAAAAAGCGCGCTGGTATAATCTGGTCGGTATCGATATTTTCTACCGGCAAGGGTACGGCTGTTGATACAAGCGTATTGAATTTTTCTTTCATGGTGTTCTAGTCAAGCAGTTCGCGGACATCGGTTATTCTTCCGGTTACGGCGGCTGCCGCTGCGCTCAGCGGGCTGGCCAGAAAGGTGCGGGCGCCGGGACCCTGTCGTCCTTCGAAATTGCGGTTTGATGTGCTGATGCAGTATTTACCGGCCGGTATTTTATCTTCATTCATTCCAAGGCATGCCGAGCAGCCGGGGCCGCGCAACTCAAAACCTGCCTCCTCAAAAATTTTATCGAGTCCTTCATGGCGGGCCTGTTGTTCAACCTGTCTGGAACCGGGAACTACCCACACCTCCACACCCGGCGCCTTCTTTCGGCCCTTTACCACCTGGGCCACAAGGCGCAGGTCTTCAATGCGCGCGTTGGTACAACTTCCAATGAACACGTAGTCTATTTTTTTTCCCAATAACATGGTGCCTGGCTCAAGGCCCATGTATTGCAGCGAACGGGCAAAGGAATGCCGCTCGCCTATTTCCCGGAGTTCGCTTTCGGTAGGTATGCGGTCGGTTATGCGCATGCCCATACCGGGATTGGTGCCGTAGGTAATCATGGGCGATATATCCGAGGCGTCAAACTTCAGCACCTTGTCGTAATGGGCACCTTCGTCTGTCTGCAGTGATTTCCATAACTGCACCTGTTGTTCAAAGGCTGATCCTTGTGGGGCAAAGCGCCGGCCTTTCAAATAATTGAAGGTTACTCCATCGGGCGCAATAAGACCGCCGCGGGCGCCCATTTCTATGCTCATGTTGCAGATGGTCATGCGGGCTTCCATGGATAAGTCGGTTATTGCCGTCCCGGCATATTCCACAAAGTAGCCGGTGGCACCGCCAGCCGAAATTTTAGATATAATATACAGGATGATATCTTTGGCCACCACGCCTTTTCCAAGCTTGCCGTTAACCTCAATGCGCATGGTTCTGGGCCGGTACTGCAGCAGGCATTGGGTTGCCAGTACCTGCTCTACCTCGCTGGTACCTATGCCAAATGCAATGGTACCGAAGGCGCCATGTGTGGAAGTGTGGCTGTCGCCACACACAATAGTCATTCCCGGAAGGGTAAGGCCAAGCTCCGGACCGATTATATGCACTATACCCTGAAAGGGATGGCCCAGATCGTACAGATCAATTCCAAACGCTGCGCAGTTTTTGCGCAGCATTTCAACCTGATGCCTGGAAAGTGCTTCACGAATAGGCAGGTGCTGGTCTTTGGTGGGTACATTATGATCGGCCGTGGCCGTGGTGCGTTCGGGCCTGAAAACCGGAATTTGGCGTTTGCGTAAACCATCAAATGCCTGCGGACTGGTAACTTCGTGAATAAAGTGGCGATCGATATACAGTACATCCGGGTATCCTTCCTGCGCTTCACCACGTGCGCATCCCATATTTTGTCGAAAATGGTTTTGGGTTCACTCATGAACAACTGTTAGTTAGCAATGCCTGTATATAAAGCGAAAACCGCCCTGCTTAATTGACAGAGCGGCTCCCGAAAAGAGATGTTTATTTTCAGCACGAATATAGCCTTATGAAAAAATAATCTCAACGTAAATAAAATATTTTAACTCACAGACGTTAGTTAAACCGCTGTATAGCTGCTGCATTTCGGGCACAGCGCTCAGAATAAAAGTTTTGCATTATATCAATTCCCGTATAAACTCACTTAAACCGGATAAGCTGGGTTCAAAGTCACGGCTTTTTACCGGCTTTCCGGATAATGCAGCAAGTAATTCGGGTAACGGTACGGGTTTACCTGTGGCTTCCTGAACCACATCAGGGAATTTTGCCGGGTGAGCGGTAGCCAGAAAAACACCTTCACTTTCCGGGTGTTTTTGCCGGTACGTGCAGATACCCAAATAGGCAATGGCGGTATGTGGATCTAATACATAGTTATATTTCCGGTAAACCTCTGCAATGGCTTCGCGTGTCAGGTTGTCGGTAAATGCGTAGCCCGACAGGTGTTGCGATAGTTGTTCATACGATTCACCGTACAGGTAACATAACCTGCTGAAATTGCTGGGGTTGCCCACATCCATGGCATTGCTGATGGTTGGTACGGATGGCCTCGGGCTGAACATGGCCGTCCTGAGGTATTCAGGTACGACATCATTGATATTGGTTGCGGCAACCCATGCCTGTACCGGAAGGCCCATTTTTTGGGCCAGCACTCCGGCCGAAAGGTTTCCGAAATTTCCGCTGGGTACAGAAAAGACCACCGGTGCCTTGCCTGACAGGCGCGACCAGGCATAGAAATAATAAAAAGACTGGGGCAGCCACCGTGCCAGGTTAATGGAGTTGGCAGAGGTAACAATAACATTGCCCGGCTCAAAACCGGAAAAGGTGTCCTTAACCAGCCGCTGGCAGTCATCAAAAGTTCCGTTTATACGTACAGGCCATATGTTGGCACCCAAAGTGGCTATTTGCCTTTCCTGCATAGCGCTTATTCTGCCACGGGGATAGAGTATTACCACTTCTACGCCGGGCACACGGTGAAAGGCATGCGCAACAGCACCGCCTGTATCGCCCGATGTGGCAGTAAGGATGATGATTTTTTTCTTCTCCCTTCCGGCCAGTCTGCCCAGTACACGGGCCAGAAACCGCGCCCCCACATCTTTAAATGCCAGGGTAGGTCCGTGAAACAATTCAAGCGCCCAGATCTTTTCATCAACCTGAACGAGCGGTACCGGCATGGTAAGCGATTCATCTACGATTTGTTTTATCTCTTCATCAGTAAAATCGGGTTGCATAAAAGGTTTGGCGACCACAAATGCTATTTCTGGTAACGACATGTTTGCAAAACGCCGGATGGCGGAAACGTCCGGCAGGGGTATGTGTTCCGGCACAAACAGGCCCCCATCGGGTGCCAGGCCGGCTAAAACCGCCTTGTAGAATGTTGTTGGTGCGGTTTTTCGGTTTGTGCTGATGTACCTCATGGTGTCTTTTCCTGGTTAACCACTCTTGCGCCAGTGGTATTTACAGCCGATACGAACCCATCGCTTGGCAGTCCGGCATCGTGAAATGCCTGTTGCATGGCCCGGCATACCTGGTAGCCGTTTTCTTCGCTCCTGCACAAGGCAAACATTGATGGCCCTGAGCCCGACAAGCTGCATCCAAGCGCGCCGGCATACAGCGCTGCCTGTTTTACCCTGTCGAAGCCCGGAACAAAAAGTGAGCGAACCGGTTCGGCCACCACATCGCACAGGGCCCTGCTCAGCAACTCGTAATTTTGTTCATACATGGCTGCCACCAGGGCTGCCGTGTTGGCCCATTGCCGGGTGGCATCGCTTAAGCGAATGTAATGCCGGAGCGCCTGCCTGGCCTGGCGGGTGTTAATGGAAATGTGCGGGTGAACCACCACACAGCGCAGGTCGGGCGGCACGGGAATGTTTATCATATCTCCGTGTTGTGCATCGCGAATAAGCACAAAGCCGCCCAGCAATGCCGGTGCCACATTATCGGCATGGGCCGCGCCACAGGCCTCCTGCTCGGCAACGAGCGCAAAAGGAATAAGTTCACGGGGGCTTAGCGGATTTCCTAACGATGCATTTGCGGCAACCAGGGCGGCAACAGCGCTTGCAGCGCTGGAGCCCATACCACTTCCCAGCGGAAGTTTTTTATGCAGTACAAGTTCAGCTCCCAGCCCGGAAGCCACCGATTGAAGCATAGCCAACAAGGCAATGCCTGCCGTATTGCGGCTGGCTTCTGCGGGCAGGCAACCGTTATCGCCCGTAATAGCCCGGATAATCACCCGGCCGGTGTGGTTAAGGGTAAGCTCAACTTCATCGCCAGGTTGTTCCAATGCCAGGCCGAAAACATCGAAGCCGCATGCCACGTTGGCAACGGTGGCCGGCGCAAATGCCCTTATGGTATTATATCCGGCCATACCTGTCGAAACTGGTTACTTATACGGATAATATCAGCAAACACACCGGCTGCGGTTACTTCGGCACCGGCGCCCGGGCCGCGTATTATCATGGGTCGTTGGCTGTAGCGCCGGGTAGTAAATATCAGCATGTTGTCGCTTCCTGTAAGCGAATAAAAGGGGTGTTCGGGTGGCACGGCTTTGAGGCCGATGGAAATTTTTTCATTGTCAAGTTCAGCCACATAACGAAGGCGTGCATGGTTTTCTTCGGCCTTTTTGCGCAAGGCTTCAAAAGTGCGGTCGTGTTTTTTAAGTTCCTGCATAAATACATCAACAGGCATTTCCCTGCGGCACTCCGGTGGTACCAGGTTTTCTGCATATATATGCTCGGGCTCTGTTTGCAGGCCGGTTTCGCGCGCCAGTATAAGCATTTTGCGGGCCACGTCCATGCCGCTCAGATCATCGCGCGGGTGGGGTTCGGTAAAGCCTTTTTCGCGGGCTTCGGCCACCACTTCGCTAAAGTTTTTTCCTTCGGTAAAGGAGCTGAAGATGTAATTCAGGGTTCCGCTAAGCACGGCTTCTATACGTTGTATGCGGTCGCCACTTAACAACAAATCGTTAAGCGTACTGATTACCGGCAGGCCTGCGCTTACATTGGTTTCGTAAAGATAGGGAGCGCCGGTTTCGGCACTTATTTGTTTAAGGGTACGGTAAACCACATAGGCTCCGGAGTTAGCTTTTTTGTTGGGAGTTACCACGGCTATGCTGGCCGAGAGGAAGTGATGGTAGAGGGCGGCTACATCTTCGCTGGCCGTACAGTCGACAAATACACTGTTGGGAAGATTAAGCCCGATTACACGATGCATGAATGCCTGCAGGTTCATGGGTTCTCCGGTTTTGCTAAGCCGGGTAATAGCCGTGCTGAAATCTATACCATCGGCATCGAACAACATAAACTTACTGTTAGCCACGCCGGCAAGCCTCAATTCCAGATGGTTTCCGGCTGCAAGTTTTTGTTGCTGCCCGGCTATTTGCCTGAACAGGGTACTGCCTATCAGGCCCGTGCCGGCAATGAACAGATTAAGGGTGCGTATTTTGGAAAGAAAAAAGGCATCGTGTAATGCAGTTATAGCTTTTTTGCAGTCGGCACCGGCAATTACAGCCGAGATGTTACGTTCGGAAGAACCTTGTGCAATGGCTGTTACATTAACGCCGTTTTTACCCAGCGCAGAAAACATTCTTCCGCTGGTTCCCGGGTGGTGGCGCATGCCATCGCCTACCAGTGCAATGATGTTGTGGTCTTCGCTGAGGTGCACAGCATCAATAAGGCGATCGCGCAGTTCGTAACGGAACTCGTTTTCGATGGCTTCTTTGGCCAATCTGCCCTGGTTGGCTTCAACAGCTATGCAGATAGAATGTTCGGACGATGCCTGACTGATGAGTATTACGTTAACACCATGCAATGCCAGGGCCTCGAACAACCTTCTGCTAATGCCAACCACCCCCACCATGCCGCTGCCCTGAATGTTGAGCAGGCTGATGCCCGCAATGGACGATATACCTTTAACCAGCTTGCCATTTACCGGGCCCGACCGGATAAGGGTGCCGCGCCCTTCGGGGTTGAAGGTATTTTTTATGTGAATGGGAATGCCTTTCTGCATTACCGGCCGCATGGTAGCCGGGAAAATCACTTTAGCACCAAAGTGCGACAGTTCCATGGCTTCTTCATAACTCATCTCCGGGATGGTAAAGGCTTTTTTTACAAGCTTAGGGTCGGCCGTCATTATGCCGTCAACATCGGTCCAAATCTCCAGCTCGTGCGCATCAAGGGCTGCTGCCAGAATGGCTGCCGTATAGTCGGATCCGCTGCGCCCCAGGGTTGTGGTCTGGCCGTCGGGTGTGGAGGCAATAAATCCGGTTACCACCGGAAGGCCGTTAACTTGCCTGAAGTATTCGGATATTAGCCGGTTGGTTGCCAAAAAATCAACCTGCGCAGCCCCGAACCGGTTGTTGGTGCAAATAAACTGCCGGGCATCGGCATAATGGGCCGGAATGCCGCTTGCTGTAAAGGCTTCGCTGATTATGCAGGCGCTCAGGCGCTCGCCAAAGCTCATAATGTAATCGAGCGAGCGTGGAGTGTATTCTTTTACCAAAAATACGCCATGCAGTACATCTTCCAGTTCATTAAGCTGAATTTTAATCTGGGCCGAAACAATGCTTTGCCGTTGTAGCGGCACCAGTGCACGCACAACATCAAGGTGCCGGTGGGCCAGTTTTTGAAAATCCGATTCCCACTGCGTCTGGCCGTTAACTGCAAGGCGTGCCAGTTCTATGAGTTGATTGGTTACGCCGCCAAAGGCCGAGCAAACCACCACCAGTTTGCGGGATATCGCTTTTTTGGTTATGGATACAATGTTCCTGATTCTGTCGGGGGTGCTCACAGACGAGCCACCGAATTTCATCACTATCATAATTAAAAACGATTAAAAAAGATTTATTTTCAGGGCAGAGGGGTTCGAATAAAAACCATACTCCGCAAGAGGTTATGATTACGCACGGGTTATACCTGTGGTTGTAGTGGGTGTGCAGGAAAGGGTTATCAGGGTCATTTGAATTGATACGGACTTGGCAACCTGCAGCTTCATAACAAAAAAATTTAAAGCGTTTTTATATTAAATATTCAAACAGATTTTCGTGCTGATTGATAAGGGTATAATTCAGTTTGTTTGCGTCCATTCTTTCTTTTAGCCGGTGAAAGTCGTCAGGCCATTTTACCTCGATACCCACCAGGGCAGGACCGGTTTCTTTATTGTGCTTTTGAATAAATTCAAACCGTACGATATCATCGGTCGGGCCAAGTATATTGTTGACAAACTCCCTAAGTGCGCCGGGGCGCTGGGCAAACCGTATGATGAAGTAGTGCTTAAGCCCTTCGTGCAGCAGTGATCGCTCTTTTATTTCCTGCATACGGTCAATATCGTTATTACCTCCGCTGAGCACGCATACAACCCTTTTACCCCGTATGTGGTTAGCATACTGTTCAAGAGCCGCAATGCTCAGGGCTCCGGCAGGTTCAGCTACAATGGCATCTTCATTATACAGCTTAAGGATTACCGAACATACCTTTCCTTCCGGAACGGTGAGCATATCATAAAGAATTTCACGGCAGATGGAGAAAGTCAGGTCGCCTACGCGTTGTACGGCAGCGCCATCAACAAAGCGGTGTATGCGCTCTAAAGTTACCGGTTTCCCGGCCCGGAGGGCTGCCTTCATGCTGGGGGCACCTGCCGGCTCTGCGCCAATGATTCTGGTTTGGGGTGAAGCCATATGCAGATAGGCCCCCATACCCGCACATAATCCACCTCCGCCAACGGGCACAAACAGGTAATTTACGTTAGCGATGTCTTCAAGTATTTCTGCGGCCACTGTACCCTGTCCGGCTATTATTTTGGGGTGGTCGAACGGAGGCACAAACGGTTTGCCGTTCCGTCGCGCATCGTGCATGGCATATTCCTGGCATTCATCAAATGTATCCCCCGCCAAAACAATATGTACGGCATCGCCTCCCAGCAGTTCAACCTGTTTTATTTTTTGTTTGGGCGTAATGGCCGGCATATAAATAGTTGCCCGGATGGAAAGCCTTCGGCAGGAAAAGGCCACTCCCTGTGCATGGTTACCGGCACTGGCGCATACAATACCCCGCATTCGTTCGTCTTCCGAAAGGCTGCTGATAAAGTTATAGGCGCCTCTGATTTTATACGAACGTACAACCTGCAGATCTTCGCGTTTTATAAAAACTTCACAGCTGTACTTTTCTGATAGCCCCTGATGATACTGCAGAGGTGTTTTAACGGTAACTGTCTGCAACACTTTGCGTGCAGCATCCACATCGGGCATACCAGAATGAATCACCAGGTTATGCATGCACGTTGCCTATTTAATTGTTTATCATACTTTCTCCCACCTGGGCCTTTTCGGGCCTCAGGCTGCGCACAACCGCGCCGGCACGCCACAGTTCGCTGTCGCGCAACGCTTTTAATTCTTCTGCCAGTTTTTCGCGGTAGTCGGGCTGGCTGCAGGTTTCAATGGTGCGTTTTGCCTCTTTGCCTGCAGCAACGCTGGCATACAGTTCTTTGAAAACCGGCAGTGTTGCTTCCTTAAATTTCTTTTTCCAGTCAAGTGCACCCCGCTGGGCTGTGGTAGAGCAATTGGCATACATCCAATCCATGCCGTTTTCGGCTACAAGCGGCATGAGGCTCTGGGTGAGCTCTTCAACCGTTTCATTAAAAGCTTCTGAAGGGGAATGGCCGTTGGCGCGCAGCACTTCGTACTGGGCTTCAAAAATTCCGGCAATGGCGCCCATCAGGGTACCACGTTCACCGGTAAGGTCGGAGTACACTTCCTTTCTGAAGTCGGTTTCGAACAGATAGCCGGAGCCCACCCCTATGCCCAATGCAATGGCTTTCTGGCGTGCATAGCCGGTGGCATCCTGATATACCGCAAAACTGGAGTTAATGCCTTTGCCCTGCAGAAAAAGCCTGCGCACCGAAGTGCCCGAACCTTTAGGTGCCACAAGCACCACATCCACATCGGGTGGCGGCACAATTCCGGTTTGATCGTTAAAGGTTATGCCGAAGCCGTGTGAAAAATAAAGGGTTTTGCCGGCTGTAAGATGCGGTTTAACAAGCGGCCAGGTGGCTATCTGGCCGGCATCGGAAAGCAGATACTGAATAACCGTGCCCTGGCGTGCGGCCTCTTCTATTTCAAAAAGCGTTTCACCGGCAACCCAGCCGTGTTGCACAGCCTTATGCCACGAGCGGGTATCTTTGCGTTGTCCGACAATAACCCTGAAGCCATTGTCGCGCAGATTAAGCGCCTGTGCCGGCCCCTGAACGCCATAGCCTATAATGGCGATGGTTTCATTTTCCAGAACCTGCCGGGCTTTTTCCATCGGAAATTCCTCACGGGTTACTACTTCTTCTTCAACGCCTCCAAAATTAATTTTTGCCATAATTATTACTGGTTTTAATTAAATATAAGTTATTATCCCACAGAAGCCGTGTGGTGTTCGGTTTGCCTGTTGAAAATATCCACATGCCATGCATGGACCGGAAAGTACCGGGCTTCTTCTACTTCAATAAGCTTTTCGAGTTGCTGCTTTACTTTTTCAACCATTTCGGGCGTGGTATGTACCAACAGGTCAGCGCCTCCTTTCCTGAAGTCATGTTCGTCTTCATGCGCATACAATTTTTTAATGCGCACACGCCTTCGGTTCAGCACGTTGATAATTCTGTTCAATATGGAAAAATTATTATCAGCGTGTATCCGGATAATGAAGTCGCGTTTCATAGGTGTATGGTTTGGTTTATTTTTTTTCAACCGGCAAGGCAGGTGGTTCCAGAAGCATTTCGGCCACCCCTGCCCCGGTCGGCACCATAGGAAATACATTTTCTTCTTTCTGCACCATTACCTCAAGCAGGCAGGCAGTTTTGCATGCCAGCATATCTGAGATGGCCTGGGGAAGATCATTTCTGTTGTTAACCCGCCTGGCCGGGATACCGTAAGCCGATGCCAGTGCCACAAAATCGGGGTTAGTTAATTCGGTAAATGAATAACGGCCCTCAAAAAACAGCTGCTGCCACTGGCGCACCATGCCTAAAAAATTGTTGTTCAATACCAGAATAAAAACCGGAATACGGTATTGCATAATGGTGCCAAGTTCCTGGAGAGTCATTTGAAAGCCTCCGTCTCCGATAACGGCCACCACTTTTTTCCCGGGCCGGCCCAGCCTGGCCCCTATTGCAGCGGGTAAGGCAAATCCCATGGTGCCGGCGCCGCCCGAGGTAACATGTGTACGCGGTTCGGTAAAGGCATAGTAGCGCGAAACAATCATCTGGTGCTGGCCTACATCGGTTACCACCACTGCGTTGCCCCGGGTTTGCCGCGAAAGTTCGTGAATAACCTCGCTCATTTTTAATTCGGGAGTAATGGGGTGCAGGTCGGGGTAAATCACTTTGCTGAGCTCCTTTTCCGATGCTTCCTTAAAAGATCCGAACCATTCGGCATGGTTATTTTCTTTTACCAGATGAAGCAACATTTGCAGGGCATCTTTGGCGTCGGCATGGATGGGTACATGGGCCTGTATGATTTTGTTTAGTTCGGATTTATCGATATCAATATGAATTATTTTGGCCTGCCGGGCATAGGAATGAACGTTTCCGGTTACGCGGTCATCGAAGCGCATGCCGACGGCAATGAGTACATCGCACTGGTTGGTAAGCAGGTTGGGTGCGTAATTGCCATGCATGCCCAGATAGCCTACGTAGCAGGGATGGTGTACAGGCACAGCCGACAAACCCAACAAGGTACAGGCCACAGGTATATGGGCTCTTTCTGCCAGGGCAAGCAGCTCGGCCGTGGCCTGCGCAAGCAAAACACCCTGGCCGCACAGTATCAGCGGCCGTTTGGCGCTGTTGATTAATGCTGCTGCCTCTTTAATGCGGGCTGCCTCGGGCAGAGGTTTCGGAAGGTAGGTGCGTATGCCCGTGCAGGGCTGGTAGGTAAATTCCGGCATTTGTTCCATCTGGGCATTTTTGGTAAGGTCGATAACCACTGGCCCCGGACGACCGCTGCGGGCAATATAAAATGCTTTTGCTACCTGTACGGGAATATCTTCGGCACGGGTAATCTGCACATTCCATTTGGTAACTGGCAACGTGGTGTTAATAACATCCATTTCCTGAAAAGCATCGGTTCCCAGAAGATGTTCTGCCACCTGGCCGGTAATGCATACCACCGGTGTGGAGTCGATGAGGGCATCGGCCAGGCCGGTAACCAGGTTTGCCGCGCCCGGTCCGGAGGTTACCATTACAACACCGGTTTTGCCGGTAACACGTGCATAGCCCTGGGCAGCATGAATAGCTCCTTGTTCATGGCGCACCAGTATGTGCTGCATCGAATCGGTGTAATTGTACAGCGCATCGTAAACAGGCATTATGGCTCCACCCGGGTATCCAAATAGCACCTCAGTACCCTCGGCTATCAGGCATCGTATAAGGGCTTCAGCGCCGGTTATGGTTTGTATGTTGGCGGCCATGTCGTTACGCCTCATCGGTTACACATCCAAGCGAAGCACTTTTTACCTGCCGTGCATATTTGGCCAGGAGGCCGTTAACCGGAGGAATATGCGCCGGTTTAAACTGCTGCCTTCTTTTGTTAAGTTCTTCCGCATCAACTTTAAGCTCTATGGTGTTTTTGTCGGCATCAATTTCAATGGGGTCACCATCGTTCACCAGGGCAATGGTTCCGCCTGTGGCGGCTTCGGGAGTTATGTGGCCCACCACAAATCCATGGGTACCGCCCGAAAACCTGCCATCGGTTATAAGGGCCACGCTTTTTCCGAGTCCGGCACCCATAATGGCCGAGGTGGGTTTAAGCATTTCGGGCATACCCGGCGCGCCGCGTGGCCCCACGTAGCGAATTACCACCACATCGCCCTTCTGTATTTTTCCCTGCTGCAAACCTTCGGCAAAGGCGGCTTCGCTGTTAAACACACGGGCGATGCCGGAGAATTTTTTTCCCTCTTTGCCGCTTATTTTGGCTACTGCCCCTTCGGGTGCCAGGTTGCCGTACAGAATGCGGATATGGCCTGTGGGTGATACAGGCCTGTGCACCGGCATTATAACATGCTGTTTGTTAAAGTCGGGGGGATTAATTTCTTCAAGGTTCTCGGCTAATGTTTTACCGGTAACGGTAAGGCACTGGCCGTGCAGCAGCCCTTCGCTGAGCAGGTATTTAAGCACTGCGGGCAGTCCACCAATTTCGTGTACATCTTCCATCAGATACTCTCCGCTGGGTTTAAGATTGGCCAGCACCGGCGTGCGCGATGAGAAATCCTGAAAGTCCTGAATGGACAGCGGTACACCCGCTGCTCTTGCCATGGCAATAAGGTGCAGCACTGCGTTGGTTGAGCCGCCCATGGCCATAACCACAGTAAGGGCATTTTCAAAAGCTTTTCGGGTAAGAATGGCAGAAGGGGTAATATTTTTTTCCAAAAGGGTGCGTATGGCTTTAGCGGCGGCGGTGCATTCCTGCAGTTTTTGTTTGTGCCGTGCGGGGGTGGATGAGGAGTATGGCAGCGCCATGCCCAGGGCCTCAATGGCGCTGGCCATGGTGTTTGCGGTATACATGCCGCCACACGCTCCGGGGCCGGGGCAGGCGTTGCGTATTATACCCTGGTAATCGTCATCCGAAATTCTGCCGGCCAGTTTTTCGCCATAGGCTTCAAAGGCCGACACGATGTTGAGTTTTTTGTCTTTCCATTTTCCGCTGGCAATGGTGCCGCCATACACCATAATGGCGGGGCGGTTAAGGCGGGCAATGGCAATGAGTGCTCCCGGCATATTCTTGTCGCAGCCCACCACGGCAATAAGGGCATCGTAATGCTGTGCCTGGCACACTGCTTCTATCGAGTCGGCAATGATTTCGCGGCTAACCAATGAATACCGCATGCCATCGGTACCATTGCTTATGCCATCGCTTATGCCTATGGTGTTAAACACCAGTCCTACAAGGTCATTGTTCCACACGGCCGCTTTTACCTCCTGGGCCAGGGCGTTGAGGTGCATATTGCAGGGGTTGCCGTCAAAACCCGTGCTTACTATGCCCACCTGAGCTTTCTGCATGTCGGCATCGGTAAGGCCAATACCATATAACATGGCTTTTGAGGCCGGCAATGTGGGGTTTTGGGTAATATGGCTGCTGTACCGGTTAAGCATGCTGATGCACTCAGATAATTACATGCTGAAAAGATTTCTCAAGCACCTGCGCTTTATAGGCCTCCTGAAGTACCCTGCCGAGGCTGTCTTTCCAGTCTTTGCGGAAGGTATGGGCATCGACCGATTCAACCCCCACCACTTCTGCGGCTGTGCCGCACAGAAATGCGCTGTCGGCTTCGAAAACTTCTTCGGGTTTAAAAAATTTTTCCTGAACGGGTATGTCGAGCTCGCGGCAAATAGACAGGATGGTAGCCCTTGTAATTCCGGGCAGGATGTGGCCTGCCGGTGGCGTGTACAGTGTTCCGTTTTTTTCGAAAAAGAAATTGGCACCGGGGGCTTCGGCCACGTTACCGTTCATGTCGGTCATCAGGGCTTCGTCAAATCCACGCACCTTGGCATCGCTGGTGGCCAGGATGGAGTTAACATAGTGCCCGGTAATTTTGGCATCTACCTTAACCGAGTGCGGGTTAGGTCGCTGATAAGGCGATATGCACAACCGCAGCAGATTATCGCCCAGGTATTTGCCCCACTCCCACACGGCTATCATAATGTAAACCTCGCGGGGCGCAGTAAGCGACATATTCGGGCTGCAGTAAACCAGCGGACGGATGTAGGCATCTTTCAGGTTGTTTTCGCGAAGCAGCCGGTAGGTAACCTGTATCAACTCATCGGTATCATACCGGAACGGAATGCCTACCGACACGCAGCTGTGGCGCAGGCGTTCGTAATGCTCCCGGGCCCTGAAGATTTTTGTGCCATTTGCGGTTTGGTACGACCGTATGCCTTCAAATGCCCCGTAGCCATAATGCAACGTTTGGCTGTACAGGTCAATGCCGGCATCAGCAGCAGGAATAAATTTTCCGTTGAGATAAAGAATAGTGCGATCATTATAATACATATAACAATTGTTAGTTTGTTTGCCCTTTTACAAAACAAAACCGCCCCGGCTTTTACCGGGGCGGTTTTGACTGCATGTACCAAAAGCCATCAGCATCGCCCCGGTTGTTTACCAATGACGATAATATTCACCACCAGAATAGTAATGGTAACTAAACCCTTTAGCAGCATAAATCCTGTTAGTGAATGGCTCATGACTTGTGTGTTACAATTATCTTAATCTGAATTTGATTTATCAAATGTTGGTGAAAATTTTTTGTTAACAAATGTTAGGTAGCAGAACAACTGTTCACATCAACCTTAGTAAAAATTCAACACCTGTAAATCGGCCAATCAAACCCATTCATCGTTTTAAGGCATTGGTGGTTGTTGCCAATCCATCGAAATATCCCGGCATGGTAAGATGCGTTATATACTGCTTTCATAAAGGTTCTGGCATTACAAAAAGGCAATGTGCAAAGCGGGCTGTGACTCAGGTTACAGAGCCCGAACGGGAACGCTGGTAGCTTTGCAGCTTTATTTGTTAAATTAAAGCTAACTTACCGATGGAAGTATTGGGATACGCAGCATCTGTAATAATGGGCCTTTCTCTGGGTTTAATTGGCGGAGGAGGCTCCATTTTAACGGTTCCTATATTGGTTTATTTATTTGGTGTGGACCCGGTGCTGGCTACGGCCTATTCTTTGTTTGTGGTTGGCCTCACCAGCCTTATAGGTTCATTCAGCCATTTCCGGGCAGGCAATGTAAGGCTTAAGACCGCTCTTGTTTTTGGGTTACCTTCCATTGCAGCGGTTTATGCCGTGCGCAAGTTTGCTGTACCCCATATTCCAGACCCGGTTTTTCAGGCCGGGCAGGTGGAGGTAGCAAAAGGCACGCTGCTCATGTTGCTCTTTGCCCTGCTTATGCTGGGCGCCAGTTACTCCATGATACGCCCTGGCCGCCCGGGCAGAGAAAGAGCAGGAAATAAACAGAATTACCCGTTGATATTTGCCGAAGGACTGCTGGTGGGTGGCTTGACCGGATTGGTGGGGGCCGGCGGAGGTTTTCTGATTATTCCTGCCCTGGTGTTGCTGGCCGGTTTGCCCATGAAACAGGCCGTAGGAACTTCTCTGGTCATCATCGCCCTCAAATCGCTCATTGGCTTTACCGGTGACCTGGGAGCCGGACAGCCCATTGATTACGGCTTTATGCTGCTTTTTTCGGCATTTTCAATTGCCGGCATCCTGGCCGGCAGTTACCTGAGCCGTTTTATATCCAACGAAAAGCTAAAGCCCGCCTTTGGCTGGTTTGTGCTGGTTATGGGTGCGTACATTGTTATTAAAGAGGTATTTTTCTAAACCAAACACCCGATGGGAAGTGTGATTAAAGTTACCGACTGACAAAAATCAGGATTTGAAATTTGCTCTGTAATAAACTAACCCCCGATAGTATGATAGAAACCATCAGGCAACCATGGCCATGGTATGTGGCCGGAGTGCTTATAGGATTAACCGTGCCGGCACTGCTGCTGCTAGGCAACAAACATTTCGGCATTTCCTCGTCCCTTAGGCATATTTGTGCTGCCTGCTTTCCGGCCCGTATTCCTTTCTTTCAGTACGACTGGCGCAGGGAAGCCTGGAACCTCTTCTTTGCAGGAGGTATATTTATAGGTGGCTTTATGGCCACGCAGTTTTTGAGCAACCCCGAACCGATACAGGTTGCCGAGCAAACTGTTAACGACCTGCGCGCATTAAATATTGAAACTGACCATCAGCTTATGCCGGCTTCCATTTTCAGTACAGAGCACCTGTTCTCGCTTAAAGGTTTGGTGTTTTTGGTTGTTGGCGGTTTTCTGGTGGGCTTCGGCACGCGTTATGCGGGCGGCTGCACTTCGGGCCATTCCATTATGGGGCTGTCTGCACTGCAATGGCCCTCGTTGGTGGCCACCTGTTGCTTTATGGCCGGAGGCTTTATTATGGTTCACCTCATCTTTCCCTGGTTAATGAAACTCATCTGAATAATTTACTTGAATGATGAAAACGCTAACGAAAGAAAATATAGAACTCATTACCACCACCGAAGAGCAACCCGTTGTGGTTCAGCATCCGCTGGAGTGCGAGGCACCTAACGACCAGCTTGCACGGGAAAACTGGACAAGCAATCTTAAATATACCGTGGTGGGCATTCTTTTCGGAATTGTATTTGTTAAGGCCGAGATTATTTCATGGTACCGCATACAGGAAATGTTCCGTCTGCATTCCTTCCACATGTACGGAGTAATCGGAACGGCAGTAATAACAGGAATCATATCTGTATGGATAATTAAACGTTTCAACCTGAAAACCCTGCAGGGAGAAACGGTGGTATTTCATAAAAAGGAATTTCACTGGGGCAATGTAATCGGTGGCCTGTTGTTTGGCTTGGGCTGGGCCCTTACCGGTGCCTGTCCGGGCCCACTCTTTGCGCAGATTGGTAGTGGTTTTCTGGCAGTAATCATCACTTTGCTGAGTGCCATAACAGGCACCTGGGTGTACGGACGGTTACGTGAAAAACTTCCGCATTAATGTAAGCAGGCCGTTCTTCCAACAATGGAAAAACAGCTTACCATAAGGCCTTTTATCAGGGCTATTAACCTGCTGGTGGCACTCATGCTGCTGCTGGTTGGTTTTATCGGAGCAGTAATGGTTATTTCCGTTTACGGACCTGAAAAAGTTATGGCTCGCCTATCGAAAAAAAACTCTGCTCAAAAGCCGCCTCCGGAAGCACCTGCTCCTGACGTTTGGCTTGCTCCCAACCCTTCAACCATCCCGGATAATGAAGAAGGCGCGCTGATTCGTTATGGACGGGAACTGATTGTGCATACAGCCGGTTACCTCGGCCCTCAAGGAAAGGTAATGCCCATAAGTAATGGCATGAACTGCCAAAACTGCCATTTGGATGCCGGCACCAAACCGTTTGGCAACAACTATAGTGCCGTGGCTTCTACCTATCCTAAATTCCGTGCGCGTTCAGGAACCATCGAGTCCATTGAAAAGAGAGTTAACGACTGCTTTGAGCGAAGCCTGAATGGTAAACCCCTTCCCAAAGACTCTCGCGAAATGAAGGCCATTGTGGCCTACCTGATGTGGCTGGGCAAAGACGTGCCCAAAGGTACAACCCCCAAAGGAGCAGGACTGGTTGAACTGGCTTATATGGATTTTCCGGCCGACCCGGTGAAGGGCAAACTCTTGTATGAGCAAAAATGCACCGTTTGCCATGGTGCAGATGGCGAAGGAGTAGCGGCCACGGATTTTGCCGGATATGTTTACCCCCCCTTGTGGGGAAAGCACAGTTATAACAACGGGGCCGGCCTGTACCGGCTGTCGCGCTTTGCCGGCTATATTAAGGCTAACATGCCGTTAGGCGCCACCTACCGGCAACCGCAGCTTACTGACGAAGAGGCCTGGCACATTGCCGCCTATGTAAACTCCATGCCGCGCCCGCAGATGGATATTACCCACGACTGGCCCGACATTTCGCAAAAGCCCGTTGATCATCCCTTCGGGCCATATACCGATGGCTTCAGCGAAGTGCAGCACAAGTATGGCCCCTTTAAGCCCATACTTAAAAAACGCAGGGCCCTATCTAATCATTAACCAATAAACAACCCGTAAATCCAAGTTAAAAAATGAAGAAATCCCTGTTGATACCGGGAATGATGATTCTCTTTAAGATGGCAGCAGCCCAGCACCAGGATCCATCATGGTCAGTAAGGCGAACTATCCTTCACAAACAATGTCTGCAAAACGACAGCCTGTGCAACATACTGCATGGCATGGGCGTTTTCGAAGGCCACCTTCGCACGTTCTTTATGGGCACGGTTAATTATGCCGATTACCCCGATTACTATGCGCTGGCAACCGGAGCCGGGCTGGCGTACTTTTCTCCGGTAATAAAGAACTTTCAGGCGGGCTTATCCGGCTTCACCATTTACAACCTGTCTTCCTCGGTACTCCATCCCGGCCCACCTTTTTCGAACCGATACGAAATTCAACTGTTCGATATAACCAATCCGGATAATCATTCCGATCTGGACCGCCTGGAAGACCTCTATCTGCGTTATTACCTGTCGGAAAACACCAAAAGTTTTATACAGTTAGGAAAGTTCCACCTGAAAACACCCCTAATAAACCTGCAGGACGGACGAATGCGACCCAATCTGCAGGAAGGCCTGTGGGCGGAGTGGAACGAATTGAAGAAAATTAAGCTGAAGGGCGGATATTTATGGCGCACCTCACCCCGCGGAACGGTAAGATGGTACACCATTAGCCAGTCGGCAGGAGTATATCCGCAAGGCCGGGCCGTTGACGGCTCACCGGCCGACTATGCCGGCAGGGCCAACTCAAACGGCATAATTATTCTTAATCTAACCAGCATGCCGGTCAACCATATTGAAGTGCAGGCATGGAATTACCTGGCAGAAAATATGTTTAACACGGTATTTATGCAAACCCAATGGAAAAAACAATACCGGTTGAAAGAGTGGATTGCCGGCCTGCAGTTCATCCGTCAGCACTCACTTACCCCTGCCACCCTGCCGGTTTCTGAACAGTATTTTGATTCAAACAGCAAGTCTGTTGCAATAAGTCTGCGCACCGGTTTTACACAACTGTTACACAACGAAAAGTGGTTTATAAACTATACCCACATTACCCGCCAGGGACGTTTCCTGTTTCCGCGCGAGTGGGGCGTAGAACCTTTTTACACATTTATGTGGCGCGAACGCATTGAAGGAGCCGGAGGCGTACATGCAGTTATGTTTGAACACGTTCGTTATCTCAACAAACGCCATACCATAAGCCTCCACGCACAGTCAGGAATAACAAAAATGCCTTCTCTTAATAATTACAGGCTTAACAAATACAACATGCCCTCTTATTACCACCTAAATTTACGGGCAGGCTACAGCTTTGGTGGATTTTTGCATGGCCTTAAGGCCGATCTACTATACACCTGGAAAGGACCATTAAACCGGAATACCGAAATTTCGCCCGCCAATTATCACAATAAGGTTTACACGCACCTGTTTTCTGTTGTTCTGGATTATTACTTCTGAACCATTTGTGATTTAAGTCACACGACTGCGGGTAAAAATTTCATATCTTTAAACTCATGAATCCCATGAAAAGATACATACTTTTCCTTGGTTTAATGGCTTGGATAACTATGTGCGCAACGGCACAACAGGCACCCCGCATGGTGCTTCATCTCCAGTCGGCCGATACGCTTGTGCACAAATCGGTTATCAACCAGGTAACCAATCTTAAAAAAGAATTTCCCGATGCCGAATTGGATGTAATCTGTCACGGTCCGGGTCTGGAATTTTTAAAGAACAATTCGGTGTATGCGCGGCGCATTCAGCATAAAGGCCTTACCGGCATAACGTTTACTGCCTGCGAGTTCACCATGTCGCAACGCAATGTAAAGCATGCAGACCTGGTTCCTTTTGCACGTACTGTTCCGCATGCGCTGGCCGAAATTGTTCGCAAGCAGCAAAACGGATGGCTGTACATCAAACTTGGTTTTTAAATTTTCAGCATTATGATGCGATATACCCTGCCCCTTCTGCTCCTGCTGCTCACCGCCCAATGTTCTACATCGCAAAGTACGGTTAACCTGGATGTAAACCGTTTTGAAAAACAACTTCAGGACAACACCAGTAAAATTATTTTAGACGTACGGACACCCGAAGAATTTGCAGGTGGCTACATACCCGGGGCCATTCTAATTGATTACTACAGCAGCGACTTCCGGCAGCAAATTCAAAAATTGGACAAAACCAGGCCGGTATATGTGTACTGTGCTGCCGGTGGTCGCAGCAGCTCGGCCGCCAAAATACTTGCTGCTTCGGGCTTTACACGTGTTTATAATCTGGAAGGAGGCTTTAATGCCTGGAAAAAAGCCGGCAAGCCTGTAAACAAATAAAGCATCGCTCCCGGCACATGTTATACGAACACCATACTACCTGCAAATGCCACACCTGCAGGCAAATCGAATCAAAACCCGAAGACCAGCAAAAGCATATTTTAACTTCCGGCAGCTCGCGGAGAGAATTTTTACGCCAGGCAGGAAAAACAACTCTGGCGCTTGGCGCGGGCAGCTTAATAACACCGGTACCGGCATCGGCCCTGCTTGAGGCCGATGCTGCCGCGCACAGCCGCGAAATAAAACTTAGCAATACCGTTCGGCAAGGCAAAGCCACACATATTACTTTACTTCACACGGCCGACATACACGCCCAATTGTTAACCCACGATGAATTTTTTATTGAAAACAACCAGGTGGTGTACAAAAAACGCGGGGGTTTTGCGGTACTGAAATCCATGATCAAAAGCCTGCGTGCACAAAACCCTCAGCACACCATGCTGATTGACGGAGGCGACTGCTTTCAGGGCAGTGGCGTAGCCGCCCTCAGCCAGGGAAAAGCTATTGTGCAGTTGATGAACAACATGGGCTATGACCTTATGTTGCCCGGCAACTGGGAAGTAGTGTACGGCAAGGAAATGATGATGAAGGATATGTTTTCATACAACTGTCCCAAGGTTTGCGCCAATATGTTTCATCAAACCAACGATGCGTTTAACGGTGATCTGATTTTTCCGCCCTATTACATAAGGCGATTCGGCAATGTAAAAGTGGGCTTCATCGGGTACAACGACCCGCTCACACCAAAACGACAGTCGCCCGCCTACAGCGAGGGTATTTCGTTTACGCCTCCGGAAAAAAATGTTGCCAAATACATCCGGCTGCTGCGCGAATATGAAGGCTGTCATATCATCATATTGCTAACGCACATGGGACTTGCCCAGCAAATTGGGTTAGCCAATAAGGCCCTTGTTAAAGGTGTTGACTATATTCTGGGTGCTGATACGCACGAACGCGTGCGCGAGCCTGTTGCAGGCGTGTACACCAAAGTAACCGAGCCGGGGGCCTTCGGATCATTTATCGCCAAACTTGATCTGGTTGTAGAAGACGGTGAAATAAAAGACCAATCGTATGCACTGCTGGATGTAGATCCCGAGCAGTACCCCGAAGACGAAGAGATGAAAGCACTGGTTGAGAAAGCCCGCGCCCCCTACCGCGAAGAACTGGACCGCGTAATTGGCAAAACCAAAACCCCACTGGTGCGCTACTATGTAATTGAAACGCCCATGGACAACCTTATAACCGATGCCATTATGTGGAAATTTAAACCCGACATTGCGCTGAGCAATGGCTTTCGCTTTTGTCCGCCTCTGGTGCCCGATCCCAAAACAGGGGTAGCCGATATTACCATGGATTTTCTATGGAGCATGCTGCCGGTTGACAGCGAAGCCAAACGCGGCACGGTTACCGGTAAGCAATTGAAAGACTGGATGGAGAGAGAACTGGAAAATGCTTTTGCCAAAGATCCGGCCCGGCGTTTTGGCGGCTGGGTGGTACGGTTCAAAGGTATGGAAGTTAATTTTACCATTAACAACGAAGCCGGCAAAAGAGTGAATTATATAAAAGTAAAAGGCAAACCAATAGCGCCCGATCAACTATATACCTTTGTGGCCTGTGAACGCGAAGGCGACCCCGACACCACCATTTGCCGCATGGAAGATGTTGCCAAGCCCGAACGCCTGGGTATTACCCTGCACAGCGTTATGGAGGAATACCTGGCCAAACATTCTCCGGTTGCCCCAAAACTTGAAGGACGCGCCACAGCTACCGATGCCCCCGCTACGCTGCTTACCCAACTTATGGGATATGGATATGAGTTCAGATAATTAAACCGGTAATGCTGCTACAGGCTTTTGTTATTGGTGCTGTAATTAGTTTTATAGGGTCCATTCCGCCCGGAACGTTAAACGTGCTGGTGTTGCAGATGGGCTTACAGAAAAAAGTGAGCCAAGCCCTTCGGTTTGCCCTGGCCGTAGCGTTGGTAGAATATCCTTATGCCTGGATTGCTGTTGAATTTGAGCACTACATCAGCGCTTCTCCGATGCTGGTTAAACACTTCCGGCTTATCGGAGCCGTTGTCATGATGTTTATTGGTATGTTTAGTTTGTGGTCGGCCCGCAGGCCTACAACCTTTTCAATTAAATTTCAGGAAAGCGGCTTTGTAAAGGGCTTAATCCTTAGCCTGCTCAACCCCCAGGCCATACCCTTCTGGGTGGCGGTAACCTCCTACCTCAAGTTACAGAGCTGGATTGAACTCAACACTTCTTTGCAGGTGCACAGCTATGTATTCGGAACATCGGTTGGAGTGTTGGTGTTACTTAGCCTACTGGCTACTATGGCCAACCGCATGTCCGACCTAATGACCAAAAACCGGTTATATCAGTTTCTGCCCGGAGCAGTACTCCTGCTTTTGGGCCTGATCGGCTTACTAAGATATTTGTTTAATGTATAATTACCGCTATGATACACCGTGGAACAAAACTGTACAGCGTCCTCTACCTTAAATGTCCGCGTTGCCACCAGGGGAGCCTGTTTACCTCGAAAGCATACAGCAAAAAATTTATGGAAATGCACAAACGATGCCCGGTGTGTAAACTTAATTATGAGCCCGAGCCAGCCTTTTATACCGGGGCCATGTACGTAAGCTATGCCCTACAGGTAGCCTTATTTGCAACCCTATACGTAGCAATGCGCGTGTTGTTCAATCCTGCCATGGCAGTGTACCTTATGGCCATGATCAGCATACCGGTATTGCTGGCTCCCGTAACCCTGCGGCTTTCAAGAGCTATTTACATCAACTTTTTCTACAGCTACAAGCCTGAGTGGGCCCAATTCAAAAAGCCGGTAACCGGGCAACATTCCAAAGGCTAAAACTGAAAAGTTCTGCCGGTAAGACGTCCATTCCACCGGTTTCGCTGGCAAACTTTTTATATAATGTGACGACTGTCACGGACAGATTGTGTATTTATTATGACCTTTGTATCGCATTAAACCACATTACTTATGTACTTCCAGCACGTATACGACAAAACCCTCGCCCAGGCCAGCTATTTCATCGGTTGCCAGGCCACAGGCGAAGCCATTGTAATTGACCCCAAGCGCGATGTGGATACCTATCTTGAAATTGCGCAACAAAACAAGATGCGCATTACCCACATTGCCGAAACACATATCCATGCCGACTTTCTTAGCGGTGCCCGCGAACTGGCTGCCCTTACCGGAGGCCAGCTTTATCTGTCGGATGAAGGCGGCAAAGACTGGCAATACGAATTTACCCATGTGGGGCTTAAAGACGGCTCCACTTTTATGGTTGGAAACCTGAAATTCGAAGTAATGCATACACCCGGCCACACGCCCGAAAGCATTTCGTACTTGCTTACCGACACGCCGGCCAGCGATAAACCGGTTATGATTTTTACCGGTGACTTTGTTTTTGTGGGCGACGTCGGGCGGCCGGACCTGCTGGAAGAAGCAGCCGGTTTCGCAGGTACCAAAGAGGCAGGGGCCCGGCAGATGTATCAATCACTTAAAAAATTCTACGCCCTGCCCGATTACGTTCAGGTTTGGCCCGGCCATGGAGCCGGCTCTGCCTGCGGCAAGGCCCTGGGAGCCGTTCCCAGCTCAACCGTTGGCTACGAAAAAATTGCCAACTGGGCGCTTCGTTATAAAGACGAAGAAAGCTTTGTGAAATACCTGCTGGAAGACCAGCCCGAACCGCCCCGCTATTTTGCCATGATGAAAAAACTCAACAAGGTAAACCGTAGCCTGCTTACCGAAGTGCCGCGGCTTAAAAAACTTACTGATGAAGAATTCATTACGGCACTGGAAAAAGGCATGAAGGTGGTAGATACCCGCCCCAAACAGGCTTTTGCTGAGGGCTTCATACCCGGTACGCTCAATATTCAGGGCAACAACTCGTTTGCTACATGGATGGGCTGGTTTATGGACTATAACGAACCATTTGTGCTTATTGCTGCTGAAAGCCAGCACGATGACCTGGTACGCAAGCTGATGCGCATAGGCCTGGACAATATATACGGCTACATACCCGATGTTTCGGTATGGACCCGTGCCGGGCGCCAGCTCGACAAGGTACAGCTCATATCAACCGATGAGCTGAAAAAAACAATGGAAACCAACCATACCCAAATAGTTGACCTGCGCGGAGCAGCCGAATACAAGGCTGGCCACATTAAAGGTGCAGAGAACATATTTATCGGAACACTGGAGAAAAACCTAAACAAAATCAAAAAAGCAGAGCCGGTAATAATCCATTGCCAGGCAGGCGACCGCTCGGCCATAGGCTACTCCATTCTGGCAAAACACGGTTACCGCAATGTGAAAAACTATGCAGGCGGTTACAGCGAATGGTTCGGAAAAGGACTTGAGGTGGTAAGGTAATTTAAATTTAATTCTGAAAACATGTTTGGATTATTCTCAAGAGACCAGCTTTATGAAAACCTCACGGGCCCGGCCTTTAGGCAGAAATTCAGCGAAAGCCGGCATGCAGTACTGGTAGATGTACGTACACCAGGCGAGCACCGGTCGGGAACCATTCCGGGAGCCGTGAACATAGACTATATGTCGCCAAACTTTAAAACGGAGTTTCTAAAACTGCCAAAAGACCGCCCCTACTTTCTGTTTTGCCGCAGCGGCAACCGCAGCGCTCATGCCTGCGCCCTTTTGGCAAAAGAAGGCTACGAGGTATACAACCTGAAAGGCGGAATCGTTGCATGGCCGTACAATTAACCTGTGTAAACCAGGCCGCAATTCATTCATTATTTACATTGCCTCTTAGCACCTCACCGGGTTCGGTGCAGCAGCTCTTTGTAAACACGCGTAGCTGTGGAGACAATGACGCGACAACCAACTGAACTGGAGCCAGGAAAGTGTGCTTGCTAAAATGCAACGATGTTTTGCTAAAGCAACATGCCACCTGTGCAAACTTTTATCGGCACGCCGGTTATATTGCCATATAACTGTTATTAATCCGGGTTATTTGTTTCTTCGCTTACCGTTTGCATGTCAATGGGCCTACCGCATTGCATACAGTAATTGGCATGGATCGGGTTATGGTGGTTACAATGCCGGCAGGCCACAGGCGTATTGCCAGACGCAGAACTCCTTACAAGTTCAGCCGTTACCAGGCCGGTAGGTACGGCAATTACCCCGTAGCCCGTAATCATTAAAAGCGTAGCCAAAATTTGCCCTATGGAAGTTTGCGGCACAATATCGCCATAACCGACCGTGGTTAGCGTAACAATAGCCCAGTATACACTCCGTGGGATACTGGTAAACCCATTTTCTTTACCTTCAATAACAAACATAAGCGATCCCACAAAAATGCTGATGATAAGGACAAAATAAATAAACACAACAATTTTGCGAGAGCTATGCCTGAGTGCCATTTTAAGCTTATTGGCCTCACCCATAAACTGAACGAGCTTTAACACCCTGAATATTCGCAACAGGCGCAACACCCGAATAACTGCCAGCATGTGCGATCCCGCAAACACCATACTGAGGTAAGTTGGCAGCACAGAAAACAGGTCGATTATTCCATAAAAACTAAGTATATACCTGGCTTTATCTTTAACAACCCATACTCTGAGAAGGTATTCGATAGTAAACAAAAGAGTTATGGCCCATTCGGCCAAATACAGTGTCATTCCCCACTGTTGCCGTATGGAATCAACGCTTTCCAGCATCAACACAGCAACTCCCGACAATATCATAAACAACAGCACCATATCGAAAGCCTGCCCTGCCGGTGTATCAACTCCAAAGATTATGCGATGAAGCCTGTCTTTTACCAGCGAAATATGGTTTTTGGACATGTACAATTACCTTTTAATATGAACATCACGTTGAGGAAATGGAATAACAATGCCTTCTTCCCGAAAGCGTTGGTTAATCATAAATCGCAAATCGCTTTTTGTATTTTCAATGTAAAAAATATTATTGCTCCAGAAGTAAAGTTCAAATTCAAGGCTGCTTTCTCCAAAATCAACAAACCTTGCAAAAGGATGATACTGTTTTAACCCTGGATCGGTAATACAATCGGCATGTTGGAGGGCGCATTCCATAAGAATTTTACGTACCTTTTCCACGTCACTGCCATAGGCAACACCTACTCTTACTTTAAACCGGGTTGCAACCGTATTGTGACTCCAGTTAATTATTTTATCTACTACAAACCTGTGATTCGGTACAATAATTATTATCCCATCGCGGGTTAAAACCCTTGAAGTGCGCAGGTTGATATTCAGAATTTTACCTATCAGTCCTTCTATTTCTATCACATCGTTCACCCTTATGGTTCCTTCAAACAGGATAAATATTCCGGAAACCAGATCTTGAAATATTTGCTGCAAGCCAAGACCCAACCCTACCAACAGGGCAGCTGAGCCTGCCAGCAAAATGGTAATCTTTACGCCCATGTTGTCCAGCACCCAAAGAATTGCCAGTGTCCATACAAAATATTTTACCAGCTGAAGAAACGCGTACTGACGACCCTCTTCAATTCCTTTACGTCTGAAATAGGCAGCTGAAATGGCTGACAGAACTTTAAGTACCAGCCAGGTAAAGAAAACAATAGCGCTGCTGCTAATTACAGTAAACACTGTAATTTTTACCCCGGCTACCTGCAGCAGGTTATAATCAAGCAGGTCACTCATCTCTTTGAATTTTTACATCAATCCTGGGCAATCCTACTATGTCGAAAGTCGCACTGGCAAATTGCACAGAGCCTTCGCTTTGGCTGAATGCAGTAAGTATTTCCGTAAAAAGCTGATCTTTTGTAATTCTTCTTCTTTTAAAGTCTACAGTATATCGAAGGGTGTACTCTACCCAATTATCGGTAACAACAATAGTAACCATAGGTTCTGTTGTGGCATGCTCAATCATGTATTTTTCTTTCATAGCTGCCCATGTTTCATTGGCCTGTTGGCTAAAGTCAGAAAGCAGCTTGTTTGCAACTTCCAATATAATGTTGCGGGCTTTATTATAGTCGCTTCCAAACCTTACAGGTATTTTAATTTCGTCCCAGAGAAATGGAAAGTCGGCAGAGTAATTAAAAACCGGTTCTTTAAAAACGAAACTGTTGGCTATGCGTACAATTCTTCCGTTGTACAAATCGCCATCTACCCACGAGCCTAACTCCATAAGGGTTGTACGCAACACGCCAATATCAATCACATCACCTTTAATGCCGCCCAGTTGAACCCGGTCGCCTGTTTTGTAGAAATTTCCAAACAAAAGCGCCATCCAGCCTGCCACACTGGCTATTACTTCTTGCAAAGCAAATGCAATACCTGCTCCTGCAACACCCAGCGCCACATTTAATCCGCCCAGCGAATCACTGTAAAGCGAAACAACAAAAAGCATAAACACAAGGTATGCCAAAAAAGAAACAGCCTTTTTTGTGCGGTACTTTATTTGATAATCCAAATCACTCCTGGAAATTCTCGATTTGAGTATTCTCAAAGCAATCCATAACAATACCAGAACCAGCGCCAGTATAAAGGGTTTGACCATGTAAGCAGGTAGATGCAGCTTTTCCGGTAAATACTCCATATTTAATTCGTTAACCTTTATCTTCCTTTTTCACCTGTACAACAAAAGGTGGTGCTTTGTAGTCACCGGGAAGGTAATCGGCAGGAATAGTAGTCATATTTCCATCGCGGGCAGCGCGGTAGTGGGGCGAAAGAATTTCGACTCCGGCCTCATTAAATTTATCCTGAATATTCTGGTGTAACAATGAATATATTATTGCCATACGTTTTGGCTGGTTGGTATAGGCATTCAGCTGGTATGAAACATAAAAGTCGTCCAGGCTGGTTTGCAAAACAAAGGGCTTCTTTTCTTCGCCTTGTAAGATACCTTCGGTTGCTTTGGCTGCTTCAATAAGCAGGTTATGCACCTTTCGCCAGGGAACATCATAGCCTATGGTTACGGTAGTGTGCAGGATAAGGCCTGCGTTTTCGGCCGTGGTAGAATAGTTTACCGTGTGACCGGAAAGAACTGATGAATTGGGAATTGTTATATCTTCATTCTTAATGGTGCGAATGCGGGTTACCAATAGCGACTTTTCGATAACATCGCCCGTTACATCGCCAATTTTGATCCTGTCACCTACTTTAAAAGGACGCATGTAGGTAATAACAATTCCTGCAACAGCATTAGAAATAGCAGATGATGACCCCAATGAGAATAAAATACCTAAAAATACAGAAACCCCCTGAAAAACAGGCGAATCCGAACCGGGAAGATAGGGGAAGATAACAATGAACATAAACACGTACAGCAGTGTTTTGATAATATTGTAGGTAGGCATGGCCCAGTCGGGATAGAAGCCCTCCAGGCGCAACGCGCCCCGCTCAATTTCTATGGCAAGAAAACGGATAAATCTTACCGTATAGCGGGTTGCAAAATAAATTACCGCTATGGTAAACAGGTTGGGAATGTAGTTAATAACGGCTGCGAAAATACGCTTTACCGGTGTAAACACGTAGTTAAAAAGCTTATCGGCCAGGCCGCGTGTCCACGGAAATATGCTAAACAAAACAGGAATGGCCAGGTACAGCACCAAAATGATGACGACCCATCGCAACAGGTTGTTTAAAAATAATGCTGCCTGCAGCTCGCGTTCGGTATCCAGCAGTTCATAACCCCTGAACCGGATTCCCTTCAGAATTTTATGGCGTGAGTTTATCAGCCAGTTTTTCGTAAAACTAAACAGGCGGTTAATGTACCTGAAAAACAGGTAAAGTATTGCTACTTCAAGCAGGGTAAGCCCAATTTGTAAAAGAATAGTAAGAATGCTGCGCGATTTTCGCTCTTTGTTAACTGCATCCTTTATGCGAAGCAGGGTTTCTTCAGCTACCTGTTTACGTGTTTTTGCCAACGGCCGTGCATCGGCTTCGGTTACGCTAAGAATAATCTGGTCACCATACAAAATATCGGATGTCGCTTCACCTTCAAATACCCGGAGGCTATCGGTTTTAAAAGGGGGCTCGTCCAAAAGCCGTTCCAGCCTTTGGTTTATAATGGCCACGCGTTCGGCAGGTTGGTATGGGCCTAACTGTCCGTACACCCGAAATACTGTATCGCTCTTAACCAAAACATAATGAACGTCCTCGTGTTGGAGCAGGGTATCCTGCGCCCAGGTTGCCAGGCTGAGAAGGAAAAGTACCGATACGATGAGCCTTTGCATATTATCTGGATTTGCGTTTGGTGCGCACCGAAATTCCTCCGCTAATAAAGTACTCTTCTATGCCCTCATTTTTTCCGTACCCTGCCAGCAGGTCGAGCTGCAAATCAGGGTTTACCAGCCAGGCTAGTCCACTATCTACATAAGTATCAAAATCATTTCTAAATACACTGCCATAATTTTCTATAAATATGCCCAGTTTAGAAGTAATGGCATAACTCAGGTTAGCCGTATAGTTGCCCTGCGGAACTGCTGAGTTACCATTCCACGAGGCACCCCAATTGGTAATGAGGGTTACCTTATCAGTAATCTGCTGGCTCGATACCAGCAGAAACCTGGGTGCCCATTGATCGATGGAGTAATCACCACCCATACCAGGTATGCGCCACCTGCTTTGAAACCCCACATTCGGCACCAGGCCTTTTCCTGTAAAAATATGATAGCGCATGCCTACATCCAAAGCGCTCCATCCGCTGAGCGGAACACTCATACCTTCTTCGGTTTGCCGCTCAAACCGGTACTCAATCAGTGCGCTCACCTCAAAGGGTTCGGTTAATCCAAACCGCACTACCGTATTGCTCAGGCCTCCGCGCCCCAAAAGCCCCGTACCTTCATTCTTATAACCAAACCAGTCTATACCGCTTTGCACCTGCAGAATGCCGCGGCCTACCGTAAAGGCACCGATAGACTGGCCCGGCCGGCCCGAGCGAATAGTTTCATGAAACTGACCGTAAGCCTTAGCAACGCATAAGAAGCTGATAAAGCAGCCTAACAATGCCCGGATTTGATTTAGTCTATTCATCGAAACGGGGCAAAATAAAAAAATGCCGGTTTAGCCGCTACTCCACTACCACCGGCTGGTTCATAATCGACTGAGCCGTGGCTTCCAGAATTTCGAAGGCGTTTTCGGCCATGCGGTTTTCGGTGTCGAGTGTGGGATTAACCTCAACAATTTCCCAGGCTACCAGCCTGGGGCTTTTGGCCAGCTCGGCATTCAGAATTTTGGCTTCCTCAACGGTAAGACCATTGGGCACAGGAGTACCCGTACCGACCGAGATGCGGCTGTCCAGGCTGTCCACATCAAACGACACATAAATCATATCACAGTGGTCCAGCATTTCCAGTACACGTGCTGCCGTTTGAGCAGGTCCGTCTTTGCGCACCTCTTCGGCCTCAATAAAATTAATGTTGTATTTGTTTATCAGGTAGTTTTCGGCTTTTTCCAAATCGCGTACAGCTATGTACACAATATCTTCGGGATAAATTTTAGGCCCGGGCATGCCTACATTTTTTATCTGCTCCCAGTATTCCAGCGTTTCGCCCCGCGGATCGTTTACCTTGCATTCCAGGTTATCAATACCACAGGCCATAGCCAGTGGCATACCGTGCATGTTGCCCGATGGTGTAGTAAACGGAGTGTGAATATCGGCATGGGCGTCAATCCATACCACACCCAGCCGCCCGCCTGGATTGGACTTTTTAATGCCTGCAATGGTACCGTATGCCGTACTGTGGTCTCCAGCAATTACCAACGGAAAATAGTCGTTCCACAGGGTCTCGTAAACCTCCAGGCAAACACGCTCTTCCATTATCATCACACCGTCAATAAACTTGGCATAGGCGTGTTTGGCTCCGTCAAACAAAAGTTCGTTTACGTGTTCAACTTCTACCGACTCGTGTTTTTTGAAAAAATCCGATTTCATATCGAGGCTTGCAATTTTAATGGCCTCTACACCCAGGCTGGCCCCACGGGTGCCAGCGCCTATTTCGGATTTTACTTCTATGATTTTTATTTTTTTCACAATACAACAGTTCAGCAGGTTAAACAACAGAGCGATGCGCCCTCCAATTAAAAAAGAAAAGAAAAAGCAGCCCGGTTTAGTAGTCGGGCATAGGGTTTAAACCGCGGTAAAACGCGGGTTTCAGCGTATATGGACGCCAGGGTGCCATACAAATGGAAGCGTTGCAAAGATGGTGAATTTATGTGAATATTGCACTTTTAAAATTAAGGTGTTATCGCCAAGTGCCTGGGCCCGGCCATAAAAACCGCCAACCGAACCATGAAAAGCTACCGAGAACTGATAGAGCAGACTTTCGAATTTCCGCAAAAGGAATTTAAGGTACGCGACCACGAGCTGTTGTTTAACGATGTGCCGCTTATGGACATCATCCGCCAGTACGGCACACCGCTTAAGCTTACTTACCTGCCCCGCATAAGCGAAAACATCCGGTACGCCATTGCCACGTTCAACAATGCCATCGAGAAATTCAGGTACAACGCCTCTTATACCTACTGTTACTGCACCAAGTCTTCGCACTTCAGCTTTGTGATGGAAGAAGCGCTGAAAAACAACATCCATATCGAAACCTCTTCTGCCTTCGATATCCCCATAGTGCGTGCCCTGTACGACAAAGGGCGCATATCAAAAGACACCTACATTATATGCAACGGCTACAAAATGCCCCTATACACCCGTTACATTACCGAACTGGTGAATGACGGTTTTAACTGCATACCCATACTTGATAACATGGACGAACTGCAGACATACGAAAGCAACATACAGGGACCCTACCGCATCGGCATTCGCGTAGCAGCCGATGAAGAACCTAACTTCGAGTTTTACACTTCACGCCTTGGCATCCGCTACAGCGACATCACTCCGTTCTATCAGCAAAAAATTGCCACCAGCAATAAGGCCAGTCTAAAAATGCTGCACTTTTTCATCAACACCGGCATTAAAGACACAGCCTATTACTGGAGCGAACTCAGCCGCTTTATCTTTAAATACTGCGAGCTGAAAAAAATATGCCCCACCCTTGACAGCATTGACATAGGCGGAGGTTTTCCTATCAAAACATCGCTCACCTTTCAGTACGACTACAAATACATGATCGAGCAGATTGTGGAAAACATAAAGTGGATATGCGATAAGAACAACGTACCCGTGCCCCACATTTTCACCGAGTTTGGGTCATACACCGTAGGCGAAAGCGGAGCTGTACTGTATCAGATTACCAGCCAGAAACTGCAAAACGACAAAGAGCTTTGGTATATGATTGACGGCTCGTTTATAACCCACCTGCCCGACACCTGGGGCCTAAACCAGAAATATGTGCTGCTGGCAGTAAACAAATGGGATGATCCTTTTCATAAAGTGAACCTGGGCGGACTTACCTGCGACAGCCACGATTACTACAACTCCGAAGCCCACACCAGCGAAGTATTTCTGCCCATGATCAATGACGAAGAACCCCTTTACATCGGCTTCTTCCACACCGGCGCCTACCAGGAATCGCTGGGCGGCTATGGCGGCATTCAGCATTGCCTTATTCCGGCGCCCAAACACGTGCTTATTGACCGCAACGAAGATGGTGAAATTTCCACCCACCTGTTCGCCCCCGAACAATCTGAAGAAAGCATGATGCGCACCCTGGGTTACGCCACCCGCACCGAAATAATACGGCAAACAGCCTCCTGACATCACCTGCCTGTTCCCGCCCCACCTTCCGGCTTGACTATTGAAGGGGTTTGCCTTATATTTCTAACCCGGTACCCGCCGGCTGTTGTTCTTTGTTCCATCTAACCCCTTCCGGCTATGAAAGTGTATGACGACAAACACATTAAAAACATTGTTTTACTGGGCGCCCCCAAAAGCGGCAAAACCCTGCTGGCCGAAGATATGCTTTTTGAGGCAGGTCTTATTCACCGGAGGGGAACCATTGAAGGAAAAAACACCGTTAGCGACTACCACGAAATAGAACAGGAACGGGGTAACTCCATTTTCGCCACCGTACTCCACACCGAGTGGCGCGACTACAAAATCAACATCATCGACACCCCAGGATTTGACGACTTTACCGGTGAGATGATCTCGTCCATGCGCGTAGCCGACACCTGTGTAATGGTTATCAACGCACAACATGGTGTTGAAGTAGGCACAGAACTAATCTGGAACTATGCCGAAAAATTTCGTAAACCCGTAATCTTTGCCATTAACCAGGCCGACCATCCCAAAGCCGATTTCGATGCCGCGCTGGAATCGCTGAAACATACCTTCGGCAAAGCCGTAACACAAATGCAATACCCCGTTAACACGGGCGAAGGCTTTGACGCCATAATCGACCTGTTGAAAATGGTAATGTACAAGTTCCCGCCCGAAGGCGGCAAACCCCAAAAGCTGCCCATACCCGATAATGAAAAAGAAAAAGCCGCCCGCCTGCACAACGAACTGGTAGAAAAAGCTGCCGAGAACGATGAAAAACTCATGGAAAAGTATTTTGAAAAGGGCACCCTCGACGAAGACGAAATGCGTCAGGGCCTAAAGCTGGGCATGATCCATCACGATGTGTTTCCGGTATTCGTCATGTCGGCCCGAAAAAACATGGGCACCGGCCGCATGATGGGCTTCATCGACAATGTTGCACCCTCACCTCAGGAAGCCATACCCGAACGCACAACCGATGGTAAAGAAGTTCCCTACGACCCCAAAGGACCTGCCGTGTTGTTTGTGTTCAAATCGCACCTGGAACCCAACCTGGGAAAACTAACTTTCTTCAAAGTAATATCAGGACAGGTAAAAGCAGGCGATGAACTTATAAACAGCCAAACAGGCTCCATCGAAAAGCTTAACCAGTTGTTTATAATGGATGGTAAAACCCGAAACCCGGTCGATCAGCTTGTAGCCGGTGATATCGGGGCAACCTTAAAATTAAAAGACACCTATACCAATCAAACACTTTGTGCCAAAGGTGCCGAAATTACAATTGAACACATAACCTATCCGGAACCGCGCATCCGTACGGCCGTTGTGGCCCAAACCAAAACCGATGATGAAAAAATTGGCGAGGTACTGCAGAAAATCCATCAGGAAGACCCTACCCTGGAGGTGGGCTACTCGCGCGAACTCCGGCAGCTTATTATTGCCGGCCAGGGCGAAATGCACCTGGCCGTATGCAAATGGCTGCTGGAACATGTATACAAACTGCATGTGGAGTACAAACCCCCGCGCATATCGTACCGCGAAACCATACGCAAACCCGCAGTGGCTATGTACCGCCACAAAAAGCAGTCGGGCGGAGCCGGGCAGTTTGGTGAAGTTCACCTTAAAGTAGAACCGTGGTACGAAGGCATGCCCGAACCTTCCGAATACTCCGTGCGCGGAAAGGAAATAATAGACCTTGAATGGGGCGGAAAGCTGGTCTTCTACAACTGCATTGTAGGCGGTGTTATCGATGCCCGCTTCATCCCCTCCATCCTGAAAGGCATTCTGGAAAAAATGGAAGAAGGACCCATTACCGGTTCGTACGTGCGCGATGTGCGCGTGTGCGTTTTTGATGGCAAAATGCACCCGGTTGACTCCAACGACATATCATTCAAAATTGCCGGCATGATGGCCTTTAAAGAGGCTTTTCTCCAGGCCAACCCCGTGGTACTGGAACCTATTTACGACCTTGAAGTATTGGTGCCCGAAGAAATGCTGGGCGATGTAATGGGCGACCTGCAGACCCGCAGATCTATAATAATGGGCATTGATGCCCGGGGCAACTATCAGGTAATACGGGCCCGCACCCCGCTGGCCGAGCTGGACCGCTATTCTACCACCCTGCGGTCGCTTACACAGGGACGGGCCAGCTTTACACAACGCTTTGCCGAATACGTGCAGGTGCCGTTTGAAATACAACAAAAGCTGGCCAAACAGTCGCAGGAAATGGAGGTGGCCTGACGCCTCCCCACCACCAGCACAGAAAATATTACCTTTGCCCTTTAACCACCCCACGTGAGCAAGGCTATCGTTATTATCCCTACCTATAACGAAAGGGAAAACATTACCGAAATAATTGATGCGGTAATGAATCTGCCCCTGCCTCTCCACATGCTGGTAGTTGACGATAATTCACCCGATGGCACCGCACAGGCTGTAGAAGAACTTAAAGCCGTATATAACCGCAGCGAAGTACGCCTGCACCTGCTGAAGCGCAGCGGCAAACTGGGACTGGGCACCGCCTACATTGCCGGCTTTAAATATGCACTTCAATACGGGTACGACTACATACTGGAAATGGATGCCGACTTCTCGCACGACCCCAAAGACCTGCCGCGCCTGTTGCGCGCCTGCATGGAAAACGGTGCGCAGGTAGCAATAGGTTCGCGATATATAACAGGTGTTAACGTTGTTAACTGGCCCATAGGCCGCGTGCTGCTTTCGTATTTTGCCAGCCTGTACGTGCGCCTCATTACCGGCATGCCCGTATTCGATACCACCGCAGGTTTTGTTTGCTACCACCGCAGCGTGCTAGAAACCATACCACTCGACAAGGTGAAATTCATAGGCTATGCCTTTCAAATTGAAATGAAATTCAAGGCATGGAAATACGGATTTAAACTGGCCGAAGTGCCCATTGTGTTTACCGAACGCACACGCGGTCAGTCCAAAATGTCGGCAGGTATTTTCAAGGAAGCTTTTTTCGGAGTGCTGCAAATGGAGATGCAAAGCTGGTTTACAAAGTATAGAAAAGAAACCACCCAAGTAAACGAAAGCGTAAGCCAGCCCCAGCTTAATCGAAACGAATAGCCTTAACCGGACTTATGCGCATAACCAGAGCTGTGGGCACAAGCAACACGGCAAACACAATTACGAAGGTTATGATATTCAGCGCCAGCACCGTTTGCCACGACCAGCCTACGGGCACATAGCTCATATAATAATCATGCGGGTTAAGCGAAATAAGCTTAAACGTGTGTTGCAGATAACAGAACCCCAGCCCAATGGCATTACCCAGCAACATGCCGCGACCCAGCAGGCGTGCCCCGTTCATTAAGAAAATGCCCCGGATAAAAGTATTGCGGGCACCCAGCGCTTTCAGCACGCCAATCATGGGGGTACGCTCCATTACCAGAATAATTACAATCGAAATCATGTTTACCGATACAATAAACAAAATAATGCCCAGCAGTATGTTTACCTGCCGGCTAAGCAGTTGCAGCCATTCAAACACCTGAATGTATTTATCGCGAACAGCCGTAACATTCAGGTCGTAGTCAATCTGTTCGGCCAGCTCATAACCGGTCTCATCTATCCGGTTCAGGTCGTTCACAAAAATTTCAATACCGCCGGCAACGCTGTCGCGCCAGTTGTTCAGCCTGGACAACAGGCGCAGATCGGCCAGCACCACCTTGCTGTCGAAGTAATCAGTCAGGTTGGTTTCGTAAATACCTGTTACGCGCAGGCGCCGGAACCGCGGCGGGTTTTGAAAAAAATGAACTATCACATCATCTCCGGTTTTCAGGTCAAGCTTGTCGGCTATGGTTTTGCTAAGCACCACTTCATGCGCATATCCCGAATCGGGAAAATGAAGAAACCTTCCCTCTACCAGGTTACCGGCAAAGGCGGTGGTGTCGAACCGGCTGGTCACGCCCTTTACCAGCACACCCAGTGTAGCTTCTTCGGTTTTAATAAGCCCGGCCTGGTGGGCATATTCCTGGTAATGCCTTATGTTGGGCAGCCCTTGCAGCTACGTTGCGAAGCTGTTGTGTAATGTCAAAGGGTGGTTCTTCAACCGAGTTATTCAAACTAAGCCGGGTAACCAGCAAGTGTCCGCTAAAGCCGTAAATTTTTCCCACCACAGTATCGCGAAAACCCTCCATAATAAGAAAAGAAATAATGGAAGCCGCCAGACCTATGGCCACACTGGCCACCGCAATGCCGTGAATCGTTGCCGAAAAGCTCCCGCCTTCCGGCCGTACCAACCGGGCCGCAACAAAACGCAAAAGGTTCATATCTTCAGGCCAAGATACAGCACGAAATGATACGCACCACTGTTTTGCTCATAATGCTGTGTTGTGCCGGCAGTCCGCACACCACGCAAACATCCATTATTACCGGTGCCGAACAAACCGACCTGGTAATACAGAAGCTTGCCGGCTACCGTGTAGCTCTGGCCGTAAACCACACCTCGCGCGTGGGTACCTCCCACCTGGCCGATACCCTGCTTAAAGCCGGCGTTGCCGTTAAGAAGATTTTTGCCCCTGAACACGGCTTTCGCGGTGAGGCCGAAGCCGGTGAAACCATTCAAGACGGAAAGGATATAAAAACCGGCCTGCCTGTAATTTCGCTCTACGGCAACCTGAAAAAACCTACTCCTGCCATGTTGCAGGATATAGACCTGGTGGTTTTCGATATACAGGATGTAGGCGCACGATTTTATACCTACATCAGCACGCTGCATTATATTATGGAGGCCTGTGCCGAAAACAACAAAGCTGTGTTGGTGCTGGACCGCCCCAACCCCAACGGGCATTATGTAGATGGCCCCGTGCTGGAAAGCGAATATCGTTCATTTGTTGGTATGCATCCCATACCCATAGTGCATGGCATGACGGTGGGCGAACTGGCCCTTATGATTAACGGTGAAGGCTGGCTGGAAGGCGGACGCAAATGTTCCCTTGAGGTAATACCGGTAAAAAATTATACCCACAATACACCCTATGTACTGCCGGTTAAGCCATCGCCAAATTTACCCAACGCGCAGGCTGTTGCCCTGTACCCCAGCCTGTGCCTCTTTGAGGGAACCGCAATAAGCGTGGGCCGGGGCTACGAACACGCCTTTTCAGGTCGCGGGCCACCCGGCACTGCATAACATGCCTTACCGCTTCACGCCCGTAAGCATTAAGGGCGTTGCCGCAAATCCGCCATACGAAAACCAGGTGTGTTATGGCCTGGACCTGCGCCAGACTAAAGTAAAACCTGCACTCGACCTGAGCTACCTCATTTCCCTTTATCGGGTTTTCCCCGATCGCGATAAATTCTTTAATTCTTATTTCGAAAAACTGGCCGGCACCGCCAGCCTGCGCCAACAGATTATACAGGGCATGGACGAAGAAAGCATACGCAAAAGCTGGGAACCCGCGCTGCAGGCTTTTCTTGAAAAGCGAAAGAAGTATTTGCTGTACGATTAAAGCATCATGAAAAAATCAGAAAAAGCAAACGACATTCTGCGCCTGCTTAACCGCTACGTGCCCGAGGCGCCTGTACCGCTGCATCATAAGGACACCTACACGCTGCTTATTGCCGTGCTGCTTTCGGCCCAGTGCACAGATGAGCGCGTAAATAAAACTACGCCCCTGCTGTTTGCCCGTGCCGATAACCCTTTCGATATGGCACGGTTGCCCGTGGATGAAATACGCGAAATCATAAAACCCTGCGGCCTGTCACCCATGAAGTCGAAGGCCATATCGGAACTTTCGAAAATACTGGTTGAAAAATACAACGGACATGTGCCCGAAACTTTTGAAGAGCTGGAGGCATTGCCGGGAGTGGGGCATAAAACCGCTTCGGTGGTAATGGTGCAGGGCTTCGGCAAGCCGGCCTTTCCGGTCGATACCCACATCCACCGGCTGGCTTACCGCTGGGGACTGTCGAATGGCAAAAGCGTACAGCAAACCGAAAAAGACCTGAAACGCCTTTTTGCACCTGAGGCATGGGCACGCGTACACCTGCAAATGATTTACTACGGCCGCCGGTATTGCCCTGCACGTGGCCACCGGTGGACAGCATGCCCCATCTGCGCCAAATACCTGCGCAAGGAACTTCGCAATAAAGAAGTATAGTTTTTCGGGTAGCACAAAAAGGATAAAAAAACTCACCACCCGATTCGATGGACTGGAACCGCTCAGCGCCTAATCTTGGCGCGGGCATTTTTTAATACCATCTTTGCACATGCCTTCCCTGCGCATTGTATTTATGGGCACGCCCGACTTTGCCGTGCCCAGCCTTGATATTCTGGTACAGCATGGTTATACCGTTGCAGCCGTAATTACCGCCCCCGATAAACCCCGGGGCCGAGGCCTCGAAGTTACGCCCCCGCCGGTAAAACAATACGCACTAAGCCATGGCCTGCAGGTGCTTCAGCCGGCCAACCTCAAAGATCCCCAATTCCAGGCCGAACTGCGAAACCTTAAAGCCAACCTTCAGGTAGTAGTGGCTTTTCGCATGCTGCCCGAAGCGGTGTGGGCCATGCCGGCCTTAGGCACGTTTAACCTGCACGCCTCGCTGCTGCCGCAGTATCGCGGAGCGGCCCCCATTAACTGGGCCATCATAAACGGTGAACACGAAACCGGTGTTACCACTTTCTTCCTGCAGCAGGAAATAGACACCGGCAACATTATATTTCAGGAAAAGGAACCCATTTTCGATACCGATGATGCCGGCACCCTGTATGAACGCCTTCGCCTAAAAGGCGCGCACCTGGTGCTGAAAACCGTTCAGGCCATAGAGGCCGGCAATTGCCCCTCCCAGCCCCAGACAACTGCAGCACCGCTTAAAACCGCACCCAAAATTTTTCGCAACACCTGCCGCATTAACTGGCAACAGCCTGCTGCCAGCATCCACAATCTGGTACGCGGCCTGAGCCCTTACCCGGCCGCATGGACCACCTGGAACGGGAAAACCTATAAGATTTTTAAAACCCTTGTGCTGCCCCGGTCTTTCAGCAGCGAACCCGGCACCATTCAAACCGACCATAAAACATGGTTGCATGTACAAACTGCTTCGGGCAGCATAGCCGTGCTGGAACTGCAGCCCGAAGGAAAAAAAAGAATGTCGGTACAGGAGTTCTTCAGGGGAAATAAACTGTAATTTCGGGCCCACCATGATTATATCATTGATTGCCGCACTTGCCCGTAACCGCGTAATCGGAAAGAACAACGACCTGCCCTGGCACCTGCCCGATGACATGCAGTACTTTATGCACACTACCCGCGGACATCATGTTATTATGGGGAGGAAAAACTACGAATCAATACCCCCCAAATACCGGCCACTGCCGCAGCGCACCAACATAATCGTTACCCGGCAGCCCCACTACGCTGCTGCGGGCTGCAAAGTGGTGCACTCGCTTGCCGAAGCCCTGCAGGTGGCCCGCCAGGCAGGCGAAAACGAAGTGTTTGTTATTGGTGGTGCACAGATTTACCGCATGGCCCTTCCCCTGGCCAACCGCCTTTACCTTACCGAAATACATGCTGAGCCTGAAGGCGATACGTTTTTTCCGGTGTTCAATAAAAGCGAATGGAAGGAAATATCGCGCAAACACCATGCAGCCGATGACCGCCATGCCTTTGCCTTCGACTTTGTAATATACCACCGCAAAAACCCACCCGAACCTGCCCCCGCTTCGTAACCGGACAATCTGGATAACGGGCGCCTCATCGGGCATAGGCGAAGCGCTTGCCTATGCATTGGCCGCCCGGGGCAACCGCCTTATCCTGTCGGCCCGCAGAAAAGAAGAACTGGAACGCGTAAAAGGCAACTGCCCCCCACAGGCCCAGGCCAATATCCGCATCCTTCCGCTCGACCTCAGCAAGCCCGAAACCCTCAGCCTCACTACCGAAGCAGCACTTCAGCTATTCGGCAACATCGATGTGGTAATCCTTAACGGGGGCATCAGCCAGCGCAGCCTGGCTATGGAAACCCAAACCGAAGTAGACCGCATGCTTATGGAGGTAAACTATTTCGGCAACGTAGCGCTTACCAAATTTCTTTTACCTCACTTTCTGCAGCGCAAATCCGGTCACCTGGTGGTGGTTAGCAGTGTTATGGGCAAGTTCGGTACCCCGTGGCGATCGGGATATGCCGCCTCCAAGCACGCCCTGCACGGCTTTTACGATTCGCTGCGCGCTGAGCTGTGGAAATCATGCCCCGATATACACGTTACATTAATATGCCCGGGATGGGTGCGCACACCCATAACCCTTCATGCCCTTACGGGCGATGGCACCCCCCTTAACAAAATGGACCGGGCCACCCATACCGGTATGGACCCCAATCGTTTTGTGCAGCACATGATTCGGGCCATAGAAAAACGAAAAGAAGAAGTTTATATTGGCGGCATGAAGGAAGTGCTGGCCGTTTACCTGAAACGCTTTTTCCCCTCCCTGTTCTCGCGTATTGTGCGCAAAGCACGTGTGCGGTAGTTGGTATGGATATCCTTAAACATATTCTGGTGGTTGGTGTAGGCTTTGCAGCCGGATTCCTCAATACCATAGCCGGAGGAGGATCACTTATCACCCTGCCCATACTTATTTTCATGGGTCTGCCCGGAGCCGTGGCCAATGCCACCAACCGTGTTGCCATTATGGCGCAAAACATTTCGGCTGTAACGGGTTTTAACAGCAAGGGTGTAAAGCTGCCTATGCCCTACAGCCTGTTTCTGGCAGGAGCATCGCTGGCAGGAGGCTTTCTGGGTGCACGCCTGGCTGTTAACATTAACGATGCGCTCTTTAACCGCATACTGGCGGTTATTATGGTTGCCGTGGTGGCAAGTATTGTATTGGAAAAACGGCACACATCCGGTGCACCGGCCGAACGCCTTACCCTGCCGGCTCAAATTGCCGGCATCCTGGCCTTCTTTCTCCTGGGTGTTTACGGAGGTTTTATCCAGGCCGGTATAGGCTTTCTGGTTATTGCCGTGCTAACCCGTATTAACCGGCTAAGCCTGGTTAAAACCAATTACATCAAGGTATTTGCAGCACTGCTCTATACCGGTGTAGCCATTGTGGTATTCGCGCTTGAAAACAAAATAATCTGGACCACCGGACTGGTACTAGCCATTGGACAGGGCCTGGGCGGATGGTATGCCAGCCGATGGAGCGTAAATAAAGGCGATGTATGGATTAAACGCGTAATGGTGGCAGCCGTTACGGTGCTGGCCATCAAACTTTGGTTCTTCAACTCATGACTGATATTACCCTCCTTACCGATAGCCGTTATGTGAATCCGTCCAATCCCGACTGGTATGTGCAAAACATACTGGAAGAAGACCGCCTGCTGCGCCAGGCTCTTGAACAACACGGCCTTAAAATCAACCGAATTAACTGGGATGACCCATCATATAACTGGAAAGCCACACGCTTCGCGCTGTTTCGTACCACGTGGGATTATTTTAACCGCTTTCCCGAGTTTTCGGAATGGCTGCAAAAAGTGCGCAAACAAACCCACCTTATTAACCCCTGTGAGCTTATTTTATGGAACCTCGACAAGCACTACCTCCACGACCTGCGCCGCCTCGGCATTGCCATACCTCCTACCCTTTTCCTGGAGCCGGGCGATGAGCGCCCCCTAACCGAAATTGTCCGGGCTACCGGCTGGAGTGAGTGTATTCTTAAACCGGCCGTATCCGGGGCCGCACGACACACCTACCGGTTTCGCAGCACAGCTGCACCGGAATATGAAAGTATTTACAGGCAGCTAATAGAAAACGAGAGCATGTTGCTGCAGGAGTTCCAACAAAACGTTTTACATAAAGGCGAAGTTGCCTTTATGGTTTTTGGCGGAAAGTTTACGCATGCCGTACTTAAGCGTGCCCGGCCAGGCGATTTCCGTGTACAGGATGACTTTGGCGGCAGCGTACATCCCTGCACACCAACACCAGAAGAAGTAGCCTTAGCCGAACGTGTGGTTTCCGTTTGCCAGCCTGTGCCCGTTTATGCCAGGGTAGATATACTATGGAGCAACCACGGAGAACCCTGTGTTTCGGAGCTGGAGCTTATTGAGCCCGAATTGTGGTTCAGGATGTACCCGCCTGCGGCGCAGCTTTTTGCCGAGGCCTTGCTTAAGTATATCAATGAGCAGTTTGCCGGTTAACCTATACTGATTTAATCTTTAACGCAACGCACGCAAGCACCTACTTTTTTATTGGCCGGATAAAGGTAGAACAGTACGACACTGAAGCCAACGTCGGCAAATGTGGCGTTTGCATCATCGAACTCAGTGGTTCCCCACCAGTTGGCACTTATACTCATGGAGTGAAAAGTGCCATCAATATCGCGGTAGCCGCCCGGAATGGCAGTAAAGGCCTGATTCGTTGGTGGCACCGGTATTGGGAGATGCCCAATGGGTAGTGCCGACCTCCTTCAAAGCTCCCCCTGCCTCACCAGCACCACCAAAAGCATCGGCAAGGGCAGACCATTCATTTATATCAGGTACATGCCAGCCAAGAGGGCACAATTTGCCCGTATTAACAGCATACCAGTTATAAAGCCTGCCGTACGTAGCTATAGTATCGATGTTTTCGGTATTAAAATGATTGCTGTATGCTCCTGCAGTTATATCACCCCAGGAAATGTTATCGGTTATCAGGGTTATAGGCGTACCATCGTTATACCGGGTGGTCCTCAGGTTTTCGGCCATCCCAGGTTTTCCCGTTAACAGTTATGGTTTTGTAGGTATTACCCTCCTGGTCGGTAAGTGAACCGTATGTTACCGATGGGTTTAAAAACAGCTGTGGTTTTGCCATTGGTAGGATTGCCGGGCCCTGCATCATCCTGACTACAGGAATGCAGGATTGCGGCCGAAAAACCCAGGCAAAGCAGTGGCATAAAAAATCGCAGGATGTTAATCTTCATAGCTAAACAGGTTTAACTTAAATTTTCGAGTACAACGATATCAAATTAAATTGAATGAAGCAAACGCCCAGCATAAAACGCCCAGCTTAAAAATTATTTTTTCGTTTTCATTGTGAAAAAAAAAGCCCGGCCGGAGCCGGGCTTTGCAGGAAGCTCTGGCAGGTTATTGCTTACTGCCCAGCATCACCAGGTCGTTTACACTTATTTCGGTTATGTAGCGCTTTTCCCCGCCGCTGGTTTCGTACATGCGGTGGATAAGCCGTCCTTCTACGGCCACCTCGGCACCCTTGCGCAGGTACTTTTCGGCTATGCCGGCCAACCGTCCCCATATCACCACGTTATGCCACTGGGTGTCCTGCACTTTTTCACCCTTCTGGTTTTTATAAACCTCGGTGGTGGCAATCGGGAAGGAGGCCCGCCTTTTTTCGCCAAACACTTTTACTTCGGGGTCTTTGCCCAAACGTCCGATGAGCTGAACACTGTTACGCAAACTTTTCATAACACCAATCATTTAAAGGTTAAACACACAACATTTATTTTAGCTTTTACCTGCCGGCTGCGTTCCGGACCGCCCGGCAGACGATGCAAAGGTGCAGCGGGATTTTGAGGTTACTTGTATGATAATCAGTTACAATCGGTTATATTCGTTTGCAAACGTTTAAAAACGGATAAACCCCTTAAAAATGCCCGAAAACAGCGTTCGCACCTGCCTGGAGTGCGGTGAAAAGCTGGCAGGCCGGGCCGACAAGAAGTTCTGCTCCGATGCCTGCCGCATTGCCTATAACAACCGGCTGAACAGCGATGATACCAGCTACATGCGCAGTGTAAACACCATTTTGCGCAGAAACCGGCGCATTCTGCAGGGGCTAAACCCCACCGGCAAAACCCGCGTTTCGCGCGAAAAGCTTCTGGAGAAAGGATTTGATTTTAGCTACTTTACCAGCCAGTACAAAACCCGCGAAGGAGCCGTGTACCACTACTGCTACGACCAGGGCTACCTGGAACTGGATAACCACCAGTACCTGCTGGTAGTGAAAAAAGAGGTGCTTTAGTGTTTGTTAAACCACACGTATGTAAGGCCGGGTTTCGCAAAATCAAAAGAGCTACTTTTTTGCCATAACACCATCTGATAAAATAATAACTTACAACCAACCCGGACAAGCTGCCCGACCCGGCTACCTTAGCCAGCAATATAAAAAACAAAGCTTGCAAAAGAATTTACCCCACCCAAACCATTACAAAAAAGTAGATTGCTTTATTCTATCTCTCCCTGAAGGCGGCAAACATTATCCAGACCCAGATGAAAGAGGGCGTCTCCGGCATTTACCACCGGGCAGTTGTTCAGGCCAATAATATAGGCGGTATATGGCGACACCACTTTGTGTTTGAATTCCCCGAACGGATCGGTTATGGTACCCAGCCACTCGCCCTTGTGCACCATTTGCCCGCATTTTACAGCCGCCTGAAACAAGCCGGCATATTTGGCGCGAACCCACGCTGTGCTCCAGATGACGCGGTTTTTTTCCTTTGGTTCAGGGGCCCAGTCAATCATGCGCAGGTGTTTCATTAAGCGAAGAGTGCCGGCAATGCCCTCTTCAATGGCCTGCAGGTCGAACCGCAGCGATTCGCCCCCTTCGTACACAATAATATTTTTGCCTTTTTTGGCAGCTTCCTTGCGCAGCGATTTGGGACGGAAGGGTGCATCGAGTGTGAAGGGCGCACAAAAGGCCCGGGCCAGTTCGGCATTTTTTTCATCGGCCAGCACAGCCCGCACCTGCGGATAGTTGGTGCGCATGGCTCCGCCGGTATGAAAGTCAACACCATAGTCAATATAGGGTATTACTTCGTGTGTTACATGCCAGGCTACACGGCTGGCCAGCGAGCCGCTTTTGCTGCCGGGGAAAGACCGGTTTACATCTTTGCCATCGGGCACTTCGCGTGAGAAATTTAAAAAACCATACACATTAATAATGGGCATGCATACCACCGTGCCGCGTCTGGGGCGGTGCAGGTCGCTGTCGAGTATTCTGCGCACAATTTCCAGCCCGTTTATTTCGTCACCATGCATGCCGGCCATCAGTGCCAGAACAGGGCCGTCATCCAGCCCGCGCGATATATAAACAGGCGTGTCTATAAGCGTATGCGAGGGCAGCCGCGCAATGTTAATTTTTATTTCCCTGAACTCGCCCGGCTTTATTTCGTGGCCGGCAAACTGAATGTTTCGCAAGACTAATAACTTTGGGTTTCCTGATGCAAACCGACAGAGGCTTTTAGGCCGGTTAGCAAATTAAGCATTTATCTTATCCTTCTGTATTTTCTTTTTCATGGCGTTGCGCTCCAGGTATTCAATAATCTTGCCGGCAATATCCACCTTTGTGGCTCCTTCAATTCCCTCCAGTCCGGGTGAGGAGTTTACCTCTACAATAAGCGGGCCCCGGTTTGAGGGAAGCATATCCACGCCTGCAACCCCCAGGCCCAGTTTTCTGGCAGCCGCAACAGCGGTAGCCTTTTCGGCTCGGCTTAGCTTAACGAGCGATGCCGAGCCACCGCGGTGCAGGTTTGACCGGAACTCGCCTGGCCGGGCCTGCCGCCTCATGGCGCCTACCACTTCACCGTCCACCACAAAAGCGCGGATATCGGCCCCTTTGGCTTCTTTAATAAATTCCTGTACAATAATGCGCGCATGGATGCCGTGAAAGGCCTCGATTACCGACTGGGCAGCTTTTTTGTTTTCGGCAAGCACCACGCCCAGCCCCTGCGTGCCTTCCAGCAGCTTTATCACCACAGGTGCTCCGCCTACCATTTCCACAATACCTTCGGTGTCGCGCGAGTAATCCATAAAGATGGTTTTGGGCAAACCCAGGCCGGCACGCGACAGAATCTGCAGGCTGCGGAGCTTATCGCGTGAACGGATAAGCGCCTGCGACTCGATGGCCGTAAATACCTTCATCATTTCGAACTGGCGCACCACTGCGGCTCCGTAAAAAGTAACCGAGGCGCCTATACGCGGTATGATGGCATCGAAGTAATCCAGTTTACGGCCATTGTAGAGCACCATGGGGTTTTTCTTTTCAATAAACAATACGCATTTCATGTGGTCGATGATTTCCACATGATGCCCCCGCTGCTCCCCGGCTTCTTTAAGACGCCTGGTGGAGTACAGTTTGGGCTCGCGCGAAAGAATAGCAATATTCATAATAAAAGGATGATGCCGGATTAAACAAAACAGGTAGTTTCAGCCTCTTTCCGGTAGCTTAATTTTTTTTTGGTTTACCCTTTTTGCCCGTTTTTGTTTGTAAGAAAGGTTTTTCTGCTTTACATCAATTATGAAGCGGCCCCGCAGTACTTTCCTTCCCAGCAAAATCGGAAATTTAAGCGAACCCCGGTTGCTGAGTGAAAATTCTGTTTCGATTGTCTGACCGTATATAACTACCTCAGTCTTTATAAGAAATCTGCGTTCTACCTCACCAAATGAGTTTTTAATGTTTCGCTCATCAAATTCATTTACCACGAATTTCATGCCGGTAAATTCGGGATGCTCTTCATCCAGCAACACAAACTCCAGCCGGCCGTTTACTACTTCGGCCCGGGCACAATGCAGGCTGCTGGTGTAGGCTCCTGTATCAATTTTAGCATGAAGATTATACAGACCCAGGCCGGGCAGGTCAACACGGTCGTAACGGCCAAGCGTTTCCATATCTGATTTTAATCTAAGATGCAAAAAAACAGGGGAACATCCCAAAGCCCGGAGCAAAATTTTTGGGCTTTTAAGGTGTCCCCCTGAAAAATAAAAAGTCTTACGCTTAGTTTGCGGTTATTTTAAAAGAAACGGCCGTATTTTCCCATTTCAGGGTAACGGCTCCTGCGCCCACATCTATTGTAAACATTTCGGTAAATTCGGTTGCGGTGGGTTTAACTTTTACCACGAGGGCATTCTGGTCTTTGTTTTTTTCGTAGTCATAAGCGCCCCATTGCCCGAGTTTTTTATTGAAGATAATGCTCCACTCCTGTTCGCCCGGAATAGTAAACAGGGTGTATTTTCCGGCGGGCAATGTCTGCCCTTCTATTTTAACGTCCTTATCGAACGAAATGGTGGTGGCTTCGTTGGCGCCCGTGCGCCACACCTCGCCATAAGGCACCAGGCCGCCCATAATTTTACGACCTTTAACTGAGGGACGACTGTACTCAACGGTAACGTTTATACCGTTAATGGTGCCCGTAGCCGTAGCCGGCGGACTGGGACGTTTGGATTTGTCTTGTGCGCAGGCTACAAAAAAGCCGGCAAGCAGAACGATGTACATTAATTTGTGTTGCATACTGTTTAAAATTTAGGTTATGGTTTAAAAAAAAATGCCCTGAACAGGCAGGGCATTAAAATTATTTTACAAAACCTGTAAACTAAAGCTATAAACGCAAGCCTAGCCCAAAAGGTTTCTTAACGGTTAAAGGGATTCAGGGATGAGAGCGCCTTTTTCCCTCCGCTCATTTTGTTCATGGTACGCATCATTTTCGCATGTCGTTAAATTGCTTGAGAAGCTGATTAACCTGCTGCACAGTGGTGCCACTTCCTCTGGCTATACGGTTTTTTCGGCTGCCGTTTATTATATCCGGATTTTCGCGTTCATGGGGTGTCATCGATCGAATAATGGCTTCAACGGGTTTAAAGGCCTCATCATCCACATCCACGTTCTTCAAGGCCTTGCCCATGCCGGGAATCATGCCCAGCAAATCTTTCATATTACCCATTTTTTTAATCTGCTCCAGCTGGCTCAAAAAGTCATTAAAGTCGAACTGGTTTTTTCTTATTTTTTTATTGAGCCGGCGGGTTTCTTCCTCATCGAATGCCTGCTGGGCTTTTTCCACCAGGGTAACCACATCGCCCATGCCCAGAATGCGGCCAGCCATACGCTCGGGATAGAAGCGCTCCAGCGCATCCATCTTTTCACCGGTGCTGATAAACTTAATGGGTTTGTTCACTACCCTTCTGATGGAAAGGGCGGCACCGCCCCGGGCATCGCCATCGAGTTTGGTAAGTACCACCCCGGTAAAATCCAGGCGTTCGTTAAAAACCTTTGCGGTGTTCACGGCATCCTGGCCGGTCATGGCGTCTACCACAAACAACGTTTCTGCAGGTTGCAGAGCGTCTTTCAGCCGGGCAATTTCATTCATCATTTCCTCGTCAACCGCCAGGCGCCCGGCCGTATCGGCAATTACCACACGGTAATTATGTTTCCGGGCATATTCAACCGCCGCAAGCGCAATGGCCACAGCGTTGGTGTTGCCGGGCTCGACATAGACCTCAACACCCACCTGCGCGCCAAGTGTTTTTAACTGTTCAATGGCAGCTGGCCGGTAAATGTCGCAGGCTGCCAGCAGCACCTGCCTCCCCTGGCGTTTAAGATAGTTGGCCAGTTTTCCGGAAAAGGTAGTTTTACCCGAACCCTGCAAACCCGCAATAAGCACCACAGCCGGGTTTCCGGTAAGGGTCAGATCTTCACTCTGGCCACCCATCAGCGCAGTAAGCTCATCGTTGGTAATTTTTACCAGCAACTGCCCGGGCGAAACCGAAGTGAGCACATTCTGGCCCAGAGCCTTTTGTTTAATTTCATCGGTAACCTCTTTGGCTATCTTGTAGTTTACATCGGCATCAATAAGCGCCTTGCGTATTTCCTTAATGGTGGAGGCAACGTTTATTTCGGTAATGCGCCCCTGGCCTTTCAGGGTTTGAAAGGCCTTTTCGAGTTTCAGACTTAAGCTTTCGAACATGATTTATGCAAAGAAGGGCAAAGTTAAGCGATAATTTCCAGCCGAAGCCGGCTTCTATGGCATTTTCGGTTAACAGTATTAAAATGGCGTACGGAACGGTATAAAGGTGTAGGCCTCTCCGCTTTTAAATTCATTTTGGTTAGCCGGCAGTTCAAGGAAGCCATGTACGTTTTTCAGGTTTATAAAGTCGCCCGAGCCATGGCCGGCCACCGGAAAAGCCCGAAGCACGCCCTGCTCCGTTCTTATCTGCACCTGTAAGAAATAAGTAAGGGGAGGTTCAAAACGCACTTCCGATGCCAGCATGGCCTGTACCCCGGGCACTGTTACTTTCATGGAGCGCAGTATCCATGGCCGGATGTACCGGTAAAAGCACAAATGGGCCGAAACCGGGTTACCGGGCAGGGCAAACACCACCTTTCCATCGGGCCGGTGGCCATACCAGAAAGGCTTGCCAGGCTTCTGGGCAACGCTGTGAAACAGTTTTTTAACTTTAAGTTTTTCAAGAACCTGAGGCAGATAATCGAATTTACCTTTCGAAACGCCTCCTGTAACTATCAGCACATCGTATTGCCCAAGCAAATTTTCAATTGAAGTGTATAGGTGGTTATAATCATCTTTAAAATGAAACAGGTCAACCTTCCAGCCCATGGTTGCCATGGCAGCCTGAAGTGCCGGCGTATTCGACTGCCGGATTTGATGGGCCAGAGGCCTTGCCTGCACGGGCACCAGTTCATTACCGGTAGAAACGAGTGCCGTGGCCGGAAAGGCGTATACGTTAACCGATGCTTTGCCCACTGAGGCCAGTACAGCCACTTCGGCCGGTGAAATAACCGTTCCTGTGGCGAGTATGGCTTCCCCCTGCCGGGCATCGGTACCTTTGCGGTGCACATTCATCCAGGGTGTTATGGTTATGTGCGGGTGTGGTGTAAATGTAGTTTCGTTAGCCGTGCCCCACTCATAGGGAATAACGGCATCAGCACCGCCTGGCAGCACAGCACCGGTCATTATTTCAATACACGTATCAGGATGTGCCAAAAGCAGGGGGTCGTCTCCGGCAGCCTGCATACCGGCAACAGTGTAGCGTTTTCCGGGCGAAAACCCGCGTGAGTCAACCGCAAAGCCATCCATGGCCACGCGGTTAAAGGGTGGCAGGTCGCGGTCGGCCGTTACTTCCTCGGCCAGCACCCGGTTTACAGCATGGTTGAGGGGTACGGTTTCCGGGCGCACCACTGCCGGTACAGATTGTATAATTTCCTCCGCTTGCTGTACGCTTACCATAGGCTTTTATGTAACTTTGAATTTGGACGGTGAATGAAAGATATGAAATTATCACACCTGGATGAAAGCGGAAGGCCGCAAATGGTTGATGTAAGCCATAAGGCCGCAACCCTGCGCACAGCCCGGGCACGGGCCGAGTTGGTGGTGCCCGATAGCCTAACTGCCCTGCTGCACCACAACGAGATACAAACTCCCAAAGGACCGGTATTTCAAACCGCTATTCTGGCCGGCACGATGGCCGCCAAGAACACTTCGGCCCTCATACCGCTGGCGCATCCCCTGCCCCTTAACCACGTGCATATTGATATCCGCGCAGAACAAAACAGGATTTTTATAGAAACACAGGTTTCGGTGCACGGGAGAACCGGTGTGGAAATGGAAGCCCTGACAGCAGCCGCAATAGCCGCGCTGACTATTTACGATATGTGCAAGGCGGTTTCGCACGAAATCGTTATACGCGACATAAGGCTGCTGGAAAAAACCGGGGGCAAAAGCAATTACACTGCCCAGCCATGAAATATACCTTTCGCAGGCGCCTGTACCTAACACTTGAACCCACCGAAAAAGGCGGCTTGCCGGAACGGATTTTTGAAATCGTACTTATTTCCGTAATCCTGCTGAACATCTTAGCTGTAATCCTGCAGTCGGTTTCGGCTTTCGACCGGAAGTGGCATCTCTTCTTCTACCGCTTTGAAGTTTTTTCTGTCGTGTTCTTTACACTGGAATACCTGGCCCGGGTATATGCCAGTGTGGAACATCCCAAATTCAAAGATCCCGTTAAGGGACGGCTTCGATACCTGAGCACCGGAATGGCCATTGTTGATTTAATGGCTTTTCTGCCGTTTTACCTCACCTTTCTGCCGCTGGACCTGAGATTTATGCGGGTATTCAGGCTCATGGCATTGTTCCGCATGTTCAAAATTACCCGCTATATGCAGGCCATGTCTATTTTCAGGCAGGTTATAAAGGAGCGGAAAGAGCAACTGGTATTAAGTTTTGTGTTTATTCTGTTTGTGCTCATTATCATTTCGTTTTTTATGTACTACGCAGAGCGCCAAGCCCAGCCCGATAAATTTGGCTCCATTCCCGATGCCATGTGGTGGGGCATGGCCACGCTTACCACCGTGGGTTATGGCGATGTAGTGCCCATAACTCCGTTGGGCAAATTTCTGGGTGGGCTTTTTGCCATTTCAGGGGTGGCTATACTGGCTTTGCCAGCCGGTATTCTCAGCTCCGGTTTTTTTGAACTGCTGCATAAACCCGACAAAAAAAGACACGTTTGCCCGCATTGCGGAAAAGAATTTCATGACTAACCCGGTTTTTTGGGCCTGGTTCTGGCCGGTGGCTTAAGCATTCGTATGGGCAGCGATAAATCGCAGCTGGTGTATCAAAACCTGCCTCAATACGAACAGGTTGCCCGGCTCCTGGAATTGTTTTGCCGGCAGGTTTTTATTTCTGTCCGGAAACCATTGCCAGCTTTATCTTTTCCGGTAATAGCCGACCGCTTCCCATCGGAAGGACCCCTTGCCGGAATACTCTCGGCCTTAACCGAACACCCCGGGGCTGCCTGGCTTATTGCCCCGGTTGATATGCCGGCACTGGATTACCCGACTGTTGACTTTCTGGTTCGGCATCACAGCCCGGCACATTCCGTTACCTGCTTTCGGCATCCGGACGACCATCGGCCCGAGCCTTTACTGGGGATATGGCAGGGCCACGTGCTGCCCGACCTGCTTACCTATTACAACCGGGGCGGGCGCAGCGTAAGAAGATTTATTGAGAGCATTTCTGCAGTTGTATTAAACCCGCCTGATGCGCGAACCATTGTTAATATCAACACCCCGGCCGAACGGGAAGCGTTCCTGGCTAAAAAACTTAATAAAGCAGAATAACCTTACATCCAGAAAACCGGAAGAGTGTATCGTTTATACAGCGAATTTTACCGAATGTCAGCCTGTTTGGCGGCAGTGTTTAAAAAGATGGACGATGGTAAGTACCTATTTCATAGCAGGATACGCAGCACCATCCAGCAATTACTTAAACCGAAAGCGTTAACTTTTTTAAAATCAGAATCAAAAAGAAAATTTCAAAATCAATAAAAACAAATTCTTACATCCTGTTCATCTTAGGCGGAACAATTTTTACCTTAGCATTGTCTTAACAATAAAAAGGTTGGCTTATGAAATCCGTTAGTCGCACCCATCTCAATCCCATTAGCCGCGATTTGTTGCTCATCGCCATTGGCACTTTTATAGTAGCCGTAACCCTGGTAACGCTAACCGTTATGGCGCTGCATCAGTTGTAGGAGCCGGAAGTTGTGGGGTGGGCAGAAATCCACTCTTCTCCATCTTCAAAAATCTCTTTCTTCCAGATGGGCACCTTGGTTTTTATCTGATTGAGTATGAATTCGCAGGCTTCGAAAGATTCTTTTCTGTGCGGAGCCGATACGGCAATGGCAATGGAGGCTTCACCGGGCTTTAATGTGCCTACCCTGTGGCACACCGCCGCTCCCAGCAGGGGCCAGCGCGAGTGGGCTTCGTCCATTATTTTGCGTATTTCGGCTACAGCCATGCCTTCGTAGGCCTCGTATTCCAGCCAAACCACATTCTTGCCGTGGGCAGTGTTGCGCACAGTACCCACAAATACGTTAATGGCACCTGCACCAAGGCTGGAGGTGGCGTCAATCACTTTCTGAATGTCGATGGGTTTTTCGGTAATTTTAATCATGGCTGTAAGGTTTGGTGAAACAACCGGAATAATGGTTGAAAGTAAAGAACCTGCCGCTAATGCACAAGTAAAAACAAAGCAAAAACTTCAGCCCCCGCTTACCGGGGGAATAAGGGCAATTTCACAGTCTTCTGTCAGCCTTTGGTCTTCCGGGGCATATTCGGTATTGACCGCCACAAACAGCGAGCTCAGCCGGGTAAGCCGCGGATAACGGCCAAAAAGCTCGCGTTTTAAATCTGCAACCGTAGCCCCCTGGGGCAGTTCTATTACCAGTTCATTCCCGTTCAGTATCTCGCGGGTAATACCAAATGCCTTGATGCGACATTTCATGGGGTAAAGGTAATTTTTCATGCCCAAATTGGCTATGTTAAGCGGCCGGGCTTTTCAAAACATGCCATGGCAATCCCTTAACCGCACATTATTTTTATTGCGCCGGCCTGCCAAAAATGCCTTGCCAGCCATGAAACAGAAAATACTTATCTTTAATGGCTCATGGCGTTGTACGACAACCATAACCGGCCCCTTACCTACCTGCGGTTGTCGGTAACCGACCGATGCAACCTGCGCTGTTTTTACTGCATGCCCCCAGAAGGTTTAAACTGGCTGCCCAAATCTTATCTGCTTACCTTCGAGGAAATTATCCGGCTGGTGCGATTGCTGGCCTCCCTGGGCATAAGTAAGGTACGCATAACAGGAGGCGAACCCTTTGTACGTGCTGACCTGATGAAGCTTTTGTACCGGCTGTCGGAAATACCCGGGGTAAACGAGTTGCATCTCACCACCAACGGGGTGCTTACAGCCCCTTATGTTCCGGAGCTGAAAAAACTGGGCATAGCCTCGGTAAACCTGAGCCTGGACACGCTGGATGCCGGGCGTTTCAAAGCCATTGCACACCGGGATGAACTGAAAAGGGTGTTAAACACGCTCGATAGCCTGTTGCAGCACGGCATTCCGGTAAAAATCAACACCGTAGTAATGGAGGGCAAAAATACAGAAGATATTTACCCCATGGCCGGGCTTACCCGAAATTACCCCGTAAGCGTAAGGTTTATTGAGGAAATGCCCTTTAACGGTAGGGGCTCTCATTACGCCATGCTAACCTGGAATTACAAAAAGATACGGGAGCACCTGCAGGCTGCATGGCCTGATATGAAGCCGCTTCCCACCGGACCGGGGGCCACCGCCACGGTTTTTGAAATTCCCGGCCATAAGGGTAGTGTGGGCATAATTGCTGCCTTTAGCCGTACATTTTGCGGCACCTGCAACCGCATTCGGGTTACTGCCCAGGGTATGCTTAAAACCTGCCTGTACGATAACGGTGTGCTGAGCCTGCGCGACCTGATGCGCAGCGGGTACAGCGATGAGCAACTTGTTTCTGTGCTTTTAAGCGCCTTTTCGCAGCGTCCGCGCAATGGCTTCGATGCCGAAGCCAACCGAAACACTGCGCCTGTGCGCGAATCTATGGCCATGATTGGCGGATAATACGGAGCCGCAAACCGCGCATTTGCCATTATCTGCTATTTTGCGCCATAATAACAGCATGAAAAGCCTATCATTTAACCAGCACGTGCTGCCGCATCTGTTAGCGGTAGCTGTTTTTCTTGGTGTAACCGTGGTGATGTTTCATCCGGTATTCTTCGAAAACAAAACCATAAGCCAGCACGACATCATTCAGTCGGTTGGCGCTTCCAAAGCCCTTCGCGACTTTCGCGATCAAACCGGTGAAGAAGGGCTGTGGAGTCCTTCCATGTTCAGCGGCATGCCGGCCTATCTTATCAGCGTACAATGGGGGCACGAGGCGCTGGGGTGGTGCAAGCGCATTTTGTCGCTCAACCTGCCGGCGCCTGTGCACAATGTTTTCCTGGCCTTTTTATGCTATTATATTTTGCTGCTAGCTTTCGGGATACGGCCGGGCCTGGCTATTGCCGGAGCGCTGGGTTTTGGTCTTTCTACCTATCTTATCATAGGCCTTACGGCCGGACACAACGCACGCATCGGTGCCATTGCCTTCATGCCCCTGGTAATCGCGGGCATTCACCTGGCATTCAGAAACCGCAAATGGCTGGGCTTCGGGCTTACCGCTCTGGGGCTGGCGCTCCACTTGCGCGAAAACCACCTGCAAATTACTTACTACCTGCTGATTATAGTATTGGTGTATGGCCTTGTTGAACTGATTTATGCCATAAAAAACAAACAGATAGTTAATTTTATCAAAACGGTGGCCACGCTGGTGCCTGCGGCCCTCCTGGCAGTCGGCAGTTTTTTCGGACCCCTATGGGCCATAAACGAATATTCCAAATACAGCATCCGCGGAAAATCGGACCTTACCAGGACAGGCCAGCGCCCCTGCCGAAGGCCTGACCATGGAATACGCATTTGAATACAGCAACGGCATAGCTGAACCCCTAACCCTGGTGGTGCCGAACATACTGGGTGGTTCCAGTATGAAAAATCTTTTCGAAGAAGAACAAAGCCATGTGCGCAAAGCCCTGCAGGAACAGGGTATTCCGTACAACCCGCAGCAAATGTATCAACCGGCTTACTGGGGCAGCCAACCTCTGTCGGCCCCCTACTATGCCGGGGCCATTGTGGTATTTCTTTTCATTGCCGGTTTATTGGTGGCTGATAAACGATATGTTTGGTGGCTTGTACCCGTATCGGTGCTGGCCATTGTATTGAGCTGGGGCAGTAATTTTCCTTCATTCAATTATTTTGTTTTCCATTACCTGCCCGGGTACAATAAATTCCGGTCGGTAACATTTGCCCTCATCATACCCATTCTGTCATTCCCTCTGCTGGGTTTCATAGCAGCCGAAAAAATACTGCAGCAGGGCCCTGATGCAGTCCTTAAGAAAAAACTGTTAACAGCCTTTGCCATTTCGGGCGGGCTATGCCTTTTGTTAATTGCAGGTGCAGGTCTGTTCTCTTTTCTCCGCGACGGAGAAGAAAACCTTCCGGTATGGTTCATGCAGGCGCTGCAGGCCGACCGTCGCAGTATGTTGCGAAATGATGCTTTCCGTTCGCTGGTATTCATGGCGCTGGCCTTCGGTGTGTTGTACTTTAATTTTATAAGAAATAACCGCGCGCTGTTCTTCAGTATTCTGATTTTGCTGATGGCAGCCGACCTGATTGTCGTGAACAGGCGCTACCTCACCAAAACCAACTATGTGAGCAGGCGCCATCAGCAGATTGAAATGAGTCAGGCCGACAGGCAGGTACTGGCCGACACTGCCTACTACCGTGTACTGAACCTGAGCGCCCCCATGAACGATGCCACCACTTCGTACTACCATAACTCGGTAGGCGGCTACCACGGAGCAAAGCTCAGGCGTTACCAGGAGCTGTATGACTCCTGCATATCGAAAAACATAAACCAGCTGATAAGCAGTGCACAACAGGGCGAACCCGATTTTAAAAATCTCCATGCACTCAACATGCTGAATACCCGCTACATTTTTTATGGATACAACCGCAGCAATGTGCTTGTTAACCCGTACGCAAACGGGGCGGCCTGGTTCGTCCGCCAGCTGGAAGCCGTAAATTCACCTGATGAAGAACTCGCTTCAACCTGCCGTGTTAACACCCGCTACACAGCCGTAGTGAATGTGCAGCAGTTCCAGGTACCTGCATTTTCATACGACAGTACAGCCACAATTACGCTTACCCGCCATAAACCAAACCACATGGTGTATAGCAGCAGCGCCACAGTGCCTTCACTGGCTGTATTCTCGGAAATTTTTTATCCGGAGGGCTGGGAGGTAACGCTGGACGGGAAACCGGTTGATATCCTGCGAGCCAATTATGTGTTGCGGGCGCTGCATATTCCTGCGGGTAATCATGTAATAGAATTCCGGTTTAAACCAAAACCTTATGCCGTTGGCAATACCATTACCCGCATCAGCGCCTGGCTGGTAATTTTGATGTTTGCAATAAGCGTTGCTCTGGATTTACGGACACAGCAAAAGACTAATTCCTGATTAATATCGCGCTGTTTCCTGACAATAGTCAGACAAAAAGTGGCCGGATTGCGTGACCTTTGTACAAAAGCAATCCCTGGGTTATGACTATCCTTGTTCCTGTTGATTATTCAAAAGCATCTAAAACAGCGGTACACTACGCTGCCGGCCTGGCCAAACAACTGGGGGCAGATATAAAAATGCTTCACGTTGTACAGGCCAATACTTCGGGCAAAGCATTGTTAAAGTTATCGAAACTGCAGGAACAGCTTGTGGAAATTGCCCGTCATGACGGGGAACTGTTTTTCAATGAAGTCAGAAAAAGCCTGCGGGGAAAAAGACCTGAACTTGGCATCCACATTAAACACGGTACTGATTTTACCCGTACCGTAAACCAATTTTGTGAAGGAGAAGGAGCCGACCTGATTGTGATGGGCACCACGGGTGCCAGCGGGCTGAAAAAAATATTGCTTGGCAGCAACGCAGCCGCCATGATAAATACCGCCACTGTGCCGGTACTGGCGGTTCCGCCAAAAGCCCTTTACACAAAACCCACCAAAATAGTTTATGCCACCAACCTGAAGCATACAGAAGAAGAAATAAAAACCGTTGCGGCGTTTGCAGAAATACTGGCAGCACGTGTTGAGGTGTTTTATGTAGCCGGGATTAAAGCAACCTCCATACCCGATGAGAAAGATTATGCCAAAATGCTGCGGCAGATAGCGAAATACCAAAAAATAGGATTCACCATTGCAAAGAGCGACAACATACCTCAGGCCGTGGAAAATTTTGTCAAAAAGCAAAACGCCCGTTTGTTAACAACATTTACCCATAAGCTTGGTTTCTTTGAAAAATTATTCGAACGGGGCATGACCAGAAAAATGGTTTACCACATCCGGGTACCCATACTTGCCTTCAATAAATCTACCCTGAAATAATATTACAAACATGCCGGTCCTTAACGCGGCATATTGGCCTCAAGCCGCTTCAAACGGCTTAGCAGCGGAGGATGTGAATAGTACGCCATTACATACAGGGGGTGCGGGTAAAGGTTCGCCAGGTTGTCGACCGATAGTTTTTTAAGAGCCGCCGCCAGTGCGCCGGCACCGGCATGGGATGCTGCAAACCGGTCGGCTTCATATTCATGCCTGCGGCTAAGGGCATTAAGCGCTATACCCGCCAGAGCCGATACAGGCGAAATAAGCAGCACAGAGGCTACCAGATTAAGATGGACGGCAAATACCTGGCCGCCCAGGGCATACGACAATTCTTCTATAAACACCATACGCGACAGGACAAACAGAATAACAGCCGTTTGCAGTACCGACAGCACATAGCCCATTACAATATGGCACTTTTTTATAGTGCCCGATTTCATGAGCCAGCACAGCCAGCAGTTCATCAACCGTATGTTTGTTAATCAGCGTGTCGTACAGTACAATCTTTTTCCGCTTGCCCAGACCGGTAAAAAAAGCATTTGCCTTACCCGACCGCCTCGAGCCATCCATAACCAGAATATTCTTCACCGGAAAACCTATCTGGCCGGCAAGCTGTTCAATAGCCGTTTTCAGTTCGCCATCTTCAAGCGGCGTTAGCTTGTTAAAGAGGGGCAATATGAGCGAAGCGTAAAAAATATGTATAAACAGCATGAAGACAGCTGCCACCACTAGAAACAGAACCCAGAAAGCCGCACCAATATGTTGTACCAGAATCAAAAACACAGCCAGCAAACTGCCCCCTAAAACGGCTCCCAGCATATAGCCTTTAAGTTTATCGGTTACAAAGGTTTTGAAAGTGGTGCGGTTAAAGCCGTATTTTTCCTCTATCACAAAAGTATGATAAAGCTGAAAGGGCAGCGACAATACATCAGACATGAGCGCCAGCGCAGCAAAAAACAACAAAGGCAGGTAGACCGGGTGTTGTGTAACCTGCCTTAAGGCAGCATCGAGCAGGCCCAATGCGCCGGTAAGAAGTACAGTAAGTGTTAACGCAAAACCAAACAACGACTGAATCAGGCCTGCTCTGTTGGTTTCGCGGTGATACAGCAACGATTTTTGGTATTTTTCAGGATCATAAAACCCGGCTATTTCATCCGGAATGCCGGTGCGCATGTGCCTGAGGTTTAGCCAGGCCAGCACCTCTTCGGCAACAAAGCCGACCACCACAAGGCCGGTAATAAGATGGAGCAAAGCCTGGGAACTCATAGCAGGGTGTTTAGTTCGGGCCGGCCAGCAAAGCAGCCAGTGCGCGGTTTACCTTTTCGAACGCAAACCGGGCGATGACTGTATCCATCATCCGTTGTATATCGGGCAGGCATAAATTACCTATGCTTCCTTCGTGGCTATGACTGATGCGCCTGTCAGGGGTAAATGTTCCTGCGGATATGGCTTCTTTGATTTTCATATAGGCATCGCGGAACGGAACACCCTTTACGACCAGGCGGTTCACTTCTTCCACACTAAAGATATAGTCAAATTGCTGTTCATCAATAACCCCGGTCAACACCTGGCTTTGTTCCAGCCCAAGCCGCGTTATTTTAAGACATTCGGTTATTTGACGGAGCGCCGGAAACAATTGCTCCTTTACTATCTGATAATCGCGATGATAGCCTGACATTAAATTGGTGCCAATTATGGCAATGGTATTAGGCAGCGCCTGAAGCTGATTGCCATAGGCCCTTACCAGCTCAAACACGTCAGGATTTTTTTTATGGGGCATAATGCTTGAGCCGGTCGTAAACGAGTCGGGCAGGCGCAAAAACCCAAATTGGGGATTAACAAACATGCACACATCGGTGGCCAGTCGCGCAAGGGTGCTGCCCAGGGCTGCCAGCGCATACGCCACGATACGCTCGGTTTTGCCCCGGCCCATCTGGGCATATACCACATTGTAGTTCAGGTCATCAAAACCCAGAAGCTCGGTGGTTCGCCTGCGGTTAAGCGGGAAGGAAGATCCGTACCCCGCGGCCGAACCCAGCGGATTTTTGTTTGCAATTTGCCAGGCTGCTCCCATCAGAATCATATCGTCAACCAGGCTCTCTGCCCATGCGCCAAACCAAAGACCAAATGAAGAAGGCATGGCCGGCTGGCTGTGTGTGTAGCCGGGTATTAACACCTGCTGATGCTGCCTGGCGCGTGCAAGCAGCAGGTCGAACAGCTGCCGGGTTTCGGTAACTATGTTTTCAATTTCATGCCGAATCAGCAACCGGATGTCGGTTAACACCTGGTCGTTGCGCGAACGCCCGGTGTGAATTTTCTTTCCGGCATCGCCCAGTTTACGGGTTAGCATGAGCTCAACCTGTGAGTGCACATCTTCCACGCCTTCTTCGATCCGGAAATTTCCGCTTTCGGCCATGCGGTATATTTCGCGCAGGGCTTCAGCAAGCTGCGTAGCTTCGTGTGCCGCAAGCAGGCCCGCCTCACCCAGCATGATGGCATGGGCAATGGAGCCCAGTACATCAAAAGGTGCAAGCCACAGATCGAATTCGCGATCGCGGCCGGTGGTGAACCGCTCCACATCCGGATGCAGGGAAGATTGCTGTTGCCAGAGTTTCATGGATTTTTCAATAGTTCGTTCAGGCGGCCAAGAAGGCGAATATACGTATTGATACCTTCGCTGAACTCGTCCAGCTCAATGTATTCATCGGCCGTGTGCGAACGCTGCGAGTCACCGGGACCAATTTTTACCGAGGGTACGGGAATAAGCGCCTGGTCGGAGGTGGTGGGCGAACCATATTGCTCTATTCCCAGGTCGGTTGCTGCCCGTACAAGGGGATGGCCGGGGTCAATGCCCGAAGGACGGAGCCTTACCGAACGCGGAACAACAACCGAATTTACGTGTCGCTTTATTTCGTGCAGCACTTCTTCGAGCGTATAGGCATCGGTTACACGCACATCTACGGTATAGAGGCACTCAGGCGGCACCATGTTGTGGGCATCGCCTGCATGAATGGCTGTAACCGTCATCTTTACTTCGCCCAGCCAGGGCGAAATTTTTTCGAACCGGTAGTTGCTAAACCATTCAATGTCTTTAACTGCCGTATAGATGGCATTATCGCTGCGGTGATGTGCCGCATGCCCGGCTGTTCCATGTGCAGTGCAATCCAGAACCAGCAGGCCTTTTTCGGCCACGGCCATTTGGCAAAGGGTAGGTTCGCCTACGATGGCCATATCTATCGGTGGCAGGTAAGGCCAGAGGCTTTCAATGCCGCCCTTGCCGGAGATTTCTTCTTCTGCCGTTGCCGAATAAACCAGATTAAAGTGCAAAGGCTGGTCATAAAAATGTATAAAGGCTGCCAGCAGCGCCACCAGCGCACCGCCAGCATCGTTGCTGCCCAACCCAAACAGCTTGTTATGCTCAATTACGGGTTCAAAGGGATTGCGCGTATATGCCGCATTGGGCTTTACGGTATCGTGATGTGAGTTAAGCAGAACAGTAGGCTTACCAGCAGCAAAATGGCGGTTTATGGCCCATACGTTGTTGCCCACCTGCTGCACCGGTATGTTGCGGGCTGCCAGGAATGAGGCTATAAGGCCGGCCGTCTTATCTTCCTTACCGCTAAACGAGGGTGTGGCCACCAGGTGGCATAGCAGGTCGATATAGGGTTGGCAGTCGTGCATGCAATTACTTCATGATGCGCGTGCCCTCAATTTCGGCATGGTGTTTTGCTGTAAAGTTGGCGGCATGGGTTATGATTACTTCGGGAACGCCCTGCTGAGCGGCAGCAAAGGCCGTTTGAAGTTTTGGCAACATGCCGTTATTGATAACGCCTTCGGCAAGTAACTGGTGGTAGGAGGCGGTATTTATTACCGGTATAACCGATTGATCGTCATTTGGATTGTGCAACACGCCCCTCTTCTCGAAGCAATACACCAGGCGGATGTGAAAGTGCATGCACAGGGCTATAGCGAGCACCGAGGCCAGGGTGTCGGCATTGGTGTTGAGGAGTGTTCCGTTTTCATGGGTAAGGGGTGCAATAACCGGAACCGTGTTTTGCCTGAGCAAAAAATACAACAACGATGTATTTATACCTTTGGGCGTAACATCGCCTGCAAAGCCATAATCCACTTCATCCGGCGGTCTTCGCGTGGCACGTATCAGGTTTCCGTCGGCTCCGGTAAGACCCAGGGCATTGCAGCCGAATTGCTGCAGCCGGGTAACCACCTTTTTATTTATCAATCCACCATATACCATGGTTACTACTTCCAGCGTAGAGGCATCGGTAATGCGCCTTCCGTTGATTAATTTGGGTTCAATACCCAGTTGCCTGCTAAGCTGTGAAGCCTGCTTTCCGCCTCCATGCACCAGAATTTTGGGTTCATCAAGCAGTGCAAAATGGTGCAGAAATTTTTCGAGTGCGGCATCATCGTCCAGTACGTGCCCTCCTATTTTTACAATATTCAGCCGGGTGTTCATCGGTTTATGTATATCAAAAAATCAAACGTTCATTCAAATTGATTCAATCAGGCTGGCCAAAGCCGCCTGTGCTGCCCAAATGCGGTTGGCAGCCTGTTCGGTTACCAGACTTGCCGGTGAGTCGAGTACCTCATCGCTCAGCTCCACGTTTCTGCGCACGGGCAAACAGTGCATTACGCGGGCGTTGCGTGTAACCTGCAGCTTCGCTGAAGTAAGCATCCAGTTTTCGCCTACGGCAGGCGTGGTGCCGTATGGATTCAGGCTGCTCCAGTTCTTTACATATACAAAGTCGGCATCCTGTAAGGCCTCCATCTGGCTGGTAAGAATGTCGGCACCCCTTGTAAACTGTTCATCGAGCTCATATCCGGGCGGATGTGCCACCACCAGATGTGCCTTATTCCATGCGAGCATCCACTGGGCAAAACTGTTGGCCACGCACTGCGGCAGGGGTTTGATATGCGGAGCCCAGGTAAGCACCACTTTGGGTTTGCGGCTATGCGGCCGGTGTTCGGTAATGGTTATCAGGTCGGCAAGACTTTGAAGGGGGTGCAGGGTGGCGCTTTCCAGACTTATCACGGGCACGCCTGCATGGCGCACAAACTGATTCAGCACGTGCTCAGCGTAATCTTCATCGCGGCTTTGCAGTTTCGGAAAAGTGCGTATGCCCAATACATCGAAGTAGCGACCCAGTACCCGCGCAGCATCCTTTACGTGTTCAACCGTTTCACCGTCCATTACTGCGCCATCGGTAAATTCAAGCGTCCAGTTTTCGCGACCGGCATTCAGCACAATCACCTCCATGCCCAGATTCTGAGCCGCCAGCTGGGTGCTCAGGCGCGTGCGCAGGCTGGGATTAAAAAACAGCAGGCCCAGCCGCCTGCCCTTTCCGGGGTGATGGGGCGGCACCGGTTGTTGTTTAAAGGCAAGCGCCCGGTTAATGAGCTCATCCGGATGGGTAACATCGTTTACGGATAAAAAATGCTTCATGAACCTAACGGAATTTTAGCGGTTTCTACAAGGCTTTCAGCGAATGCGTCCAGAAACAAATCGGCCTGTTCGCGTGAAAGCGAAAGGGGCGGCAGCAGTCTTATGGTATCGGGTTTCGATTCGCCCGTAAAAACTCTTTTATTGTAAACAAGGTGCTGCCGCAGGATATTCATCCTGCCGGGAACATCCAGGCCAATCATCAGGCCTTTGCCACGAACTTCAGAAAGGCCCGGTATTTCTTTTAAACGGCCAAGCAGGTAGTCACCTGTTTGTTGCGCATGCAGCACCAGTTGTTCATCGCGAATTACTTCCAGCACGGCCAGTGCAGCAGCGCAGGCCAGGTGGCTGCCTCCGAAAGTAGTGCCCAGCATGCCCGGCCAGGGCTTGATGCCGGGGTGAACCAACACTCCGCCAACCGGAAAGCCGTTGCCCATGCCCTTGGCAATGGTGACGAGGTGTGGCCTTACCGTTGTGTGCTGGTGGGCAAAAAACTTTCCTGTTCTGCCGTATCCCGACTGGATTTCATCAACAATCAGCAGGGCATTATTTTCATGGCAAAGCCGTTCGGCTTCTTCCAGAAAGTGCGGTTCGGGTTCGAAAATGCCGCCCAGCCCCTGAATACCCTCAATGATTACTGCGGCTACCTCAGGGGTTATGGCAGCCCGGAGGCCGGCTATATCGTTCAGCAAAACAAACTCAACAACATGCCCTTCGTTGAAAGGCGCTGCAATCTTCGGATTATCGGTAACGGCTACCGCACCCGACGTGCGGCCATGAAAGGACCGCCTGAAGGCCACTACCTTTTTGCGGCCCGTTACGAACGAGGCAATTTTCAGAGCATTTTCTACTGCTTCGGCACCTGAGTTAACCATGAAAAGCTGATAATCGGCATAGCCTGAAAGTTCGCCCAGCAGGCCGGCCAGCTGCTGCTGCAGATGATTTTGCACGCTGTTTGAATAAAAAGCAATGCGGTTAAGCTGCTCGCTGATGCGTTTGATGAAGCGCGGATGCGAGTGCCCTATAGAAATAACCGCATGCCCGCCATACAAATCAAGATAGCGGTTTCCGGCATCATCCCAAAGCCAGGCGCCCTGAGCTTTTACCGGATGAATATTGAGCAGCGGATAGACATCAAAAAGCTTCATTGACGGATGTTGTTTATTTTTTCGTATGAGGTAATTATGCCTTTAATGAGAGCCGGGCTAAGCCCCTGATGTTCCATTTCATTCAGGCCGGCAATTGTGCAACCTTCGGGTGTGGTTACCCGGTCAATTTCCAGCTCGGGATGCGATTTGTTTGTTTGCAACAGGGTAGCTGCGCCTTTGGCGGTTTGTATGGCAATTGCCTGTGCATCATCGGCATCGAAGCCCAGCTGAATACCTCCCTGGGTAGCCGCGCGGATGTACCTCATAAAAAAGGCCACGCCACTGGCAGCCAAAACGGTGGCCGCCTTCATGAGGCGCTCTTCGATAATGAGGGTTTGCCCAAGGGCATCAAAAAGTTGTTTAGCCGGCAGCAATGCATGCTCATGGCCCTGGCTGGCACATAAACAGGTCATGGACTGGCCAATGGCCACAGCCGTGTTGGGCATGGCCCGCACAACCGGAACAGGTTTACCGCCCAGGCAGGCAGCTATTTCGCCAGTGGTTACGCCTGTAGCAACAGAGATGAGGATATGCCTGCTTTCGGTAAGCACCTCGTTTATTTCGCCCAGAACGGTTGCAATTTGCTTGGGCTGAACACAAAGTATAACCATGTTGGCCGCAGCTGCTGCCTGCCGGTTGTTTTGGGTAATGGTTACTCCGGTGTGGCGCCAATGTTCAATTTTCGACAAGTTCCGGCGGGCAAGCACCACATCGGCCGGAGAAATTCCGCACTTCTCTATAGCGCCCTTTGCAAGGGCCTGTCCCAGGTTGCCCGCTCCGATTATGGCCAGTTGTGCATGCATGGTATGGATGGTTAAAATGCCGATGCTTTAAGCCGCAGTCCCGTAGTCTCTTCCAGACCGAACATCAGATTGAGGTTTTGAACAGCCTGACCCGATGCGCCTTTCAGCAGGTTATCCAGCGCGGCATGAACCGCTATTTTGTCGCCCACCACTTCGGGATAAACCACACATTTGTTGGTGTTTACCGCCATTTTCAGATCAATCATCTCACTGGCTACAACCGTAAACGGATGGGATCTGTAAAAATCTTCAAACAGATGGTTAACCTCATTGCCCGAAAGACCTTTGCGGTTGAGTACTGCGGTTACAAATATGCCCCGTGCAAAATCACCACGCCACGGAACAAAGTAAATGGATTTGCTTTCTGATGGATGGAGGTAGTTGAGCGATTGCATAACTTCATGAATATGCTGGTGGCTAAGTGTTTTGTAAGCCGAGATGTTGGCCGTACGCCACGAAAAATGAAGGGTATCCTGAAGCCTGGTGCCGGCGCCTGTCGAACCGGTTATTCCGGTAATATGTACATCATGCAGTACACCTGCCCGGGCCAGCGGGAGCAGCGCGAGCTGTATGGCCGTGGCAAAACATCCCGGGTTGGCCACAGAATCTGCATTTGGTATTTGCCCGCGGTACAACTCGGGCAGTCCGTACACCCAGTTCCGGCCGGCACCGTGCGCGGTGGTGCGGAAGTCCTGGCTCAGGTCGATTATTTTTACCCTGGCGGGTACGGCATGTTGCTCCAGAAACAGGCTGCTCTCTCCGTGCCCCAGACACAGAAACAGCACATCAACTTCAAAGTGAGGTTCTTCCGAAAAGATCAGATCGGTTTCGCCCAACAAATCTTTATGCACTGCTGTTACCTTTTTACCGGCATGTTGCCGGCTGTGCACACAGGTAACGCTTACCTGCGGGTGGCGCAGCAGCAAACGCAGCAGCTCACCTCCCGTATAGCCCGAACCTCCTGTTATACCTGCTCGTATTTTCATGTTTTTTCAGTGGCTTTTTCTCCGATACGGTAATACATGGCGGTTTGATTGCCGAAAATACGGGTGAAGCCCTTTATATCCTCGCCCGTCCACGCATTGTTCATTTCACCATAGGTGCCGAATTCGGCCGACATCAAATCGAAAGGCGACTGAATACCCTGGATAACATACCGGTAAGGGAACAGGGCAATATATACCTCGCCGGTAACGCGCTGCTGCGAACTGTCAAGAAAAGCCTCCATATCGCGCATAACCGGATCAAGGTACTGGCCTTCGTGAAGCCAGTTGCCATAAAACTGCGATAACTGGTCTTTCCAGTACAACTGCCATTTGGTAAGCACATGTTTCTCCAGGGCATGATGCGCTTTGATGATTAAGACCGGGGCTGCTGCTTCGAACCCTACACGGCCCTTGATGCCTATTATGGTATCGCCCACATGGATGTCGCGGCCAATTCCGTATGGCGATGCCAATTCCTGCAGGTACCTGATGGCCTGCACAGGGTGTGAAAAACTAAGGTCGTTGATTTTGCGCAATTCTCCCCTTTCAAAAAACAGGCGCACGGTTTCGGTCCCTGTTTTGGTAACCGAAGCCGGCCAGGCTTCTTCGGGCAGGGTACCCAGCGAGTGCAGGGTTTCTTTCCCTCCTACCGAAGTACCCCACAACCCTTTATTAATGGAGTACCGGGCTTTTTCTGCATTAATCTGAACACCCCTGGCGGCAAGATAAGCCACCTCTTCTTCGCGCGACAGCCGCTTATCGCGTATGGGGGTAATAATTTGTGCGCCGGGCAGCAATACCGATATCATCATATCGAAGCGCACCTGGTCGTTGCCGGCACCGGTACTGCCGTGGGCTACGGCATCGGCACCCAGCCTGCGTGCATGTTCAACCGTGGCCAGTGCCTGTACCATGCGTTCGGCACTTACACTTAGCGGATACGTGCCGTTTTTCAGCACATTTCCATAGATAAGATACCGGATAACTTTTTCGTAGTACGTTTTGGTATAATCCAGGGTGGTGTGCGAAGCCACGCCCAGACTTTTGGCCCTTTGGGCTATTTCTTCCAGTTCAGCAGGCGTAAAGCCGCCTGTATCAACGGTAAGCGTATGCACCTCCAGGCCGCAGTCATCACTCAGGTATTTGGCGCAGTACGAGGTATCCAGTCCTCCGCTAAAAGCCAGTACAACTTTTTTCTTCATTACCAGAATATGAAATAGGTTAAAATGCCTTTTGCAGAGCGTTTAGCCGCATCTGCGTTGCCTCCGTTTTTGCGGCTGCGCAGCAGTACGAATTGTTTAAACCGTATCCAGCGTTCAAACAGTTTAAGGTTACCTTTAAACATGCGTCTGCGCCTGCGCTTGATTTTTCCTTTCGGGGTAACTACCGTTTGTACCACCGGCACCTGCACCCGGGCAGTAGCGGGGTCGTACAGCATGGCCGTGCACAGGCAGTTTTTGCGTTGTTTGGACATAAGTATTTCGTAATTCACGCAGCTCTGACAGCCCTTCCAGAACTCCTCATCGTTGGTGAGTTCAGAATAGGTAACGGGTTCATAGCCCAGTTCAGAGTTTATTTTCATTACGGCCAGTCCGGTGGTAAGTCCAAATATTTTGGCATGGGGATATTTTTGGCGCGACAGCTCAAAAATTTTCTTTTTTATTGCCCGGGCCACACCGCTTTTGCGAAACGGAGGCGAAACAATAAGCCCGGAATTGGCTACATACTTTTCATGTTCCCAGGCTTCTATATAGCAAAAGCCTACCCACGTGCCATCGGCCGTATGGGCAATAACGGCTTTGCCTTCGCACATTTTGGCGGCAACATAGTCGGGCGAGCGTTTGGCAATACCCGTACCGCGTGCTTTGGCCGATTCGGCCATTTCATGGGTTATGGTTTCTGCGTAGTGCACATCAGAAGATGTGGCTACGCGAACAATGATGGAATTGTCCACTTTTTTAAAATAAAAAATTATGAATTTGATAAGAACCATTCCGGTGCTGAATACACCGCTGGCAGCCTTTCACCCGGAAAAGCTGCCCTCCACGCAGGCTAACACTGCCGGAGTATCAAATTCGGACGGGTCGGACGGGTCGGAAGTGGCGGGAAACCAGACTGGCGGGAACGGTGATGCGGGTAATCACCCGGAGAAGAGGCGCAACCGTAGTTGCAGCGAAAGTGGTCTTGGTTTTCAATTTCTGTTAGGGAGTTAGGTTTACAGAAAAGGCATTAGTTTTGGTTTTAATTTTTGTTCTGCAAAAGTAACGGAAATCAAAACCACAATCGCAAATTTTTTTTTCTGCACTTAAATTTTTTTCCAAACGTAAGTTAGGCTTTTGTGCCAATAGCCGGCCATGACAATCCGTACTTTACAGCTGCCAGCCGTATGGCTATAACAAGTGCTATGGAAAGTGCAAGGATAAGGTTGCGGGGCGTTTCGGTGTGCAGGGCAAGGAGCAGGTACAGTGCAGCGCCGGCCAGGCAAGCGGTAGCATAAATTTCGCGCCGCAGCAGCACAGGCAGTTCGTTGGCCAGGGTATCGCGAATCACACCTCCCATCACAGCGGTAAACATGCCCATAATTGCCGCTATTTCGGGTTTTACACCCAGTACCAGCGCCTTTTCTGTACCCAGAATGGTAAAGAAGGCTATGCCCAGTGTATCGAACAAAAGAAAGGTTTTGCGCCAGGCGCTAAGGCGATGCTGAAACAAAATGGCTGTAAATACTCCGACAAGTACAGCATATAAAAAACGAATATCCCCAATCCACACCAGCGGATAACTGCCCAACATCATATCGCGCAGGGTACCGCCGCCAATGGCCGTGATAAAGCCGGTAAAGGCTGCGCCAAACCAGTCGGGATTTTTATCGCGCATGGCCAGCGCTCCCGAAATGGCAAAAAAGAACGTGCCGGCCAGTTCAAAAGCATACTGCAAAGACATATCAACCGGTGTATTTTATGTGCAGGCCTTAAAAGTCGGGGCAGGGAATTACCAGTTTGTCGCGCGGGGGTTTGCGCGGATTGCGCATAGGCCAGGTGTAGGTCAGGCTAAACTCATGGGCACCGCCACTCCCCGCTCCCAGCTTGGAAATGGTATAGTCAAAACTGTAGCCAATATTCAATGCCTCTTTTGCGCCAATGTTGGTAAAACCTACCAGCAATACTATGGACTCGTTGTTTACTATACCGTTGATTTGCTTAAACGGAACCCCGCGATACCATAAGCCAAGCACCAGCGGCTCGGCAGTGTAGTACAAACCGAGATCGAGCTGGTCGAACTGGCCCTGATGCCGGTACTGAAAGGCAGGCGACAGGCTGCGCTCCGCATCTTTGGCATAAATACCAGATCCCTTAACACCGGGCTTCATGTAGTATTTAAAGCCACCGTGCACTGATAACTTTACGGGCAGAGGGCTGTTTTCGTCTATTATGGATTGGTTGGGCCGGTTGAGGTGAAAAGCCGCCACACCCAGGTAGGCCGTGCGAGTAAAAAATACCCCTCCCAAAGACAGGTCTATAAAGGTTTTGCTGAAATTGGTGCGAAACTGCTCGGCTGTTTGAGGTGAGATGATCTGACCGGTAACCGGATCGAACTGGTCGCCAAAAGTAAGCCGGTTAAAGTTGATGTCGCGGTTAAAGAAGGCCACCTGCGCTCCGGGGCGAAAGCCCAGGTTTTTGGCCAGCTGCACTTCGTACGAATACTGCAATCCGGCAAAAGTGGAGCGCAAACCGGCAAGGCCCTCCTCATCGCGGTTCAGAATAAGGCCTACTCCGCTGCGCTTGTCTTCAATAAAATAATCAAAGAATGCCGACATGGTTATAAAGTTGGCATCAATGGCCGGCCACTGGTTGCGGTAGTTAATACCTGCCCGCGCCTGACCGGTAGAGCCGGTAAGTGCAGGATTAAGATACAGGGGTGCAGCATAAAACTGGCTGAATTGCGGATCCTGTGCAGTTACCGACACCGCCGTAAAAAGGATAAACACACCGGCAAACAGCCGCCTCATGCCAAAAAAGTACAAATGATAGCGCCACATGCAAACAAAATAAAACGTTCTAAAGTTGGTATAAAACAACGGATTACTCAAAATCGGCAGTTTACAGAATGTGTAACGCTATTTTTGGGCAATTTGTATACTTTAGCACAATGCGTTCGTTAAGCAATCGTACGGCTGATAAGGTACAGAAAATAATGCGCATGCGGCATTTGCGATGGTTCATCTGTCTGGTATTGGGCCTTTCCGGCCTCGGAGCCCAGGATTTGTCAAGACATAACTGGTACTTCGGCACCAGTGGCCAGGGCATACGCTTTAACCGTGTTAACAACTCGCCTGTACTCGTAACCCAACCCAACGCCCTGGGTACGGGCGGCAGCGCTGTGGCCACTGATGCCACGAACGGCAATCTGCTTTTTTACAGCAACGGAACGCAGGTGTTCGATGTTACCCACACTGCAATGCCCAATGGCTTCGGGCTTAACGGCAACCCTTCTGGTAATCAGCCTGTAGTGGTTTGCCCGGTACCCGGGGCTTCGGGCCAGTATTACCTGTTTACCAATTCGGCCGCATTTCCGGCGGCAGGCACCGTGGAGGTAAGCACCGTTGATATGACCGCTTTCGGTAATGCGGTTTTTTCCGGCCCCGCCCGTAGGTGATGTAATACTAAAAAATCAGCCAATCGGCTTGCCTCCCGCAAGCCGGTCCGAAGCCATGATCATCATTCCGCATGCCAACGGTAACGATTACTGGCTGATAACCCATGAAAACAATACCGACAATTACACCGTTACCCACGTTCAACCCGGCGGAGTGTTTAATCATACCACTTTTACCGGAATAACAGGGGGTTTGAATATCTCGGCCGGCAACTTTGCCTACGACTCCCTGAACGGCCACCTGGCAGTAGTGCCACAAACAGCCCGACCGCAACATTGTTATACTTGATTTCGATAACACCTCGGGTGTATTGTCGTTCAAACCAGTTTGTATTTAATTCAGCCCACAACACGGCGGGTGCCCTGTATGATGCCGAATGGAGCCTTGGCGGAAGGTTTCTCTATTTTTCAAGGCTTAACAATTCCGGAACGGATGCCCAGGTGCTGCAATTCGACCTGCTCAATCCCCTCAATACCCTTACGCCTGTACTCCCGTCAAACGTTTTCAGATGTTACGGTTTGCAACTGGCCCCACGATTCGGCCATCTACCACCTTTATGAACAAAGCGCCGGGAATCTTTAGGTTGGGCCGCATCAACAATCCCGACAGCGTTGCGGCAAGTGCCGGTTATCAGGCCACGGCTTTTGCCGCCAATCCGAATGTTAACGGCAGGCAGTTCCCTTCTTTTTCTCCCGGGGCACCTTTCAGTCTTTCGGTTAGGTTTTGTCTCATCCGGCACCTGTTCGGCTACGCCCAACCTCTTTCTACCCATCGGTAACACCTGCAGCCGACAGCCTGGTGTGGGGATTTCGGTGACGGCAACGGGTCGGGCCAGTGGAGCCCCCATCCATACCTATCAGTCGGGAGGGGCCTACCCGGTAACGGTTACGGCCTTCCTGCAGGGCCGTTCGGCTTCGTTTCACCTCTACTGTAAACATCACCCAATTCGACCTGCAGCTTAACCTGGTGCAGGACACCACAGCCTGTAAATGCGAGCTCCCGGTTAACAACGGCATTCCTCCCTGCCCGAACAATACGGCCGATGAGCTTCAGGGTAACGGTTAGCATTCAGGGGCGGAACCCCTGTCTCGACCATATGGTCGAATGGCGATGTGGGCCCCACCCTTACCCCCGATTTCGGCAGGTTATTACTACGTGGTGGTTACCGATGCCACCGGGTGCAGCGCCTATGCCGGTGTAAACATACGCGAATATGGTGCCCAGGAACAACGCGCCAACATCTGGTATTTCGGGCAAAATGCGGGTATAGACTTCAACCAGATTCCGGCCGTAGCCATTTCGGGCCCGGTAAACAGCCCGGAGGGCGTATCGGTAATAAGCGACCGCAATGGCAACGTAATATTAAGTACAGACGGACAGCGCGTGTACGACCGGAATGACAACGAGCTGCCCCTTACGGTGCCACCGGGAATAGGGGGCGAACCCGGTTCCACCCAATCGGCCCTCATAATCCCCGTGCCAGGCGATGAAAACACTGTATTATATTTTTACCACACAGGAAGTACATGGCGCCAACACCTACGAAGTGCGTTATTCACTTTACGACGTTAAATTGAATAGTGGTAAATGGCGGGACTGGCCCAGGTTAACCAGTTGCTTTTTTAGCCGGTCAACCGAGCGTCTTACCGGAAATGCCAACTGGCTCATTGCACACGAATATGGCAATAACTCATTCCGGGCTTATCGCATTACCGCTTTCGGAATTGAAAACCCGGTTATTTCTTCCATCGGGTCTGACCATATAATTACCGATGAAGGAAACGGACAGGGTTACATGAAGCTGGGCGCCTTGAATCGCCTGGTGGTGGCGCTCAGCAAAAAGACCACCCCCAACAAGTTACGAAGTAACCGGCCTGGAGATTTTTGATTTTTGTCGACTCAACCGGAGCAGTTACCAACTACCCGGAGCATTACTCCCACCTATACCGGCGCCCCGGCAGGGCAGTTATATGGCGTGGAGTTTGTTTCTAACAAGCTGTTTGCTACTGTTCGGAATATTGCCCCCGGGCAGTCGGCTATAATTGAAATGTATTTTGATTCGCTGGGGAACATCCGCCAGATAACGCCACCCTGCCGCACCCATAGCCGAAGAGCTGGCGCCATTCAAACCGGGGCCTGACGGCCAGATATTACGTGGCAGTTAACAACCGTCCCTACCTGGGCACCATATTGTTCAATCCCGATACCACGCTGCTGTCGGGCTTCGTGGCCAACGGCTTTGCGCTGGCCTCCGGCACCCAGAGCCGCCTGGGATTGCCCAACTTCATCCAGCAAATTGTTTTCACCCATTACAACCACCCGGCATGCAGATAGCCGGCTTCTTGCGAAGGCTCGCCAACCACCTTTCTGGCATTTGGCACCGACCCGATCGACAGCTTCCAGTGGTCGGTTTGGCGATGGTTTTGGCTCCACACAGGCGCAGGTTGAACACACTTATCCCACGGTAGGGGTTGCGACCAACTATCTGGTTAGTTTGCGCATTACCAACCGCTGCGGCCTGGATACTACTATCTTTCAAACCATTACCATTTACCCTCCTCCGGCCAACCCTACTTTTCTTCCGTCCGGCGTGCCTCAGCCGGTAATTTGCAACGGCCCTCTTACACTGGAAGCAACACCGGCAACCAATCCGGAGTTACCGCAGCTATCGTTTAACTGGAGCACAGGCGAAACCACCCGAACCATAGTGGTAACACAACAAAGCATTGTTAGTGTTACCATTACCAACACCACCAACGGATGTTTTTCCAATGGCAGTATTCTGGTTTGCCGATAACCGGCCCGTGGTAAACCTGGGCCCCTGACCAGACGCTGTGCCAGAATACCCCTGTATTCCCGCTCAATGCCCAGAATCCCGGCTCGGTGTATCAATGGACTATCAATGGCGCTGCGGCAGGCAACAGCCCAAACGCAATCGGTCGACTCGTCAGTGCCCGGCACATACCAGTACACCGTTTTGGTTACCGACCCGGTTAACACCTGCTCAGCCCGCGACACGGTAACCTTTATCTTCAATGAATCGCCTGCCTTTACCGCAATAGCTACCAACACATCTGCCTGCGTCACCCTTACGCGGCCAGATTGCCCTTACCATCAATTCACCTGCACAGGGATTATTCACCCTACATTGTTACCGGGCCCTCAACCTCTCTTTCGGGCACCGATCGCTCCGTTGGGCCGGTGCTGCCTCCATTTACCGGGCTGGGTGCGGGATCGTATGCAATAACCGTTACTGACCAGATTTCGGGGTGCAGTACCATTGATGTGGTGGGGCATTAACGACAACGCGTTTAGTATAACCTCGGTTATACGCCAGAACACCTGCGAACCCCTTGTGTTAGAGGTAACCCACACCAGCTTACTGCCCTTTACCTACCGCGTAATCAACGCCATTACCGGATCCGTGGCTGCTTCCGGGCAGCGGCAGCAGCTCGCCCTTCAGCACTCCAGGCGTTTCCGGGCGGCACTTATTTAATAGAAATGACCTCAGGGGGCTGTATAAGCACTTCTGCTCCGCAAACCTTTACACAGGACCCCGAGGTAGCCATAACCGGCTTTACCGTGAACGCCTGCACCAGCCCCATAAGCATAGGCGTATCGGGCGGAACAGCCTGGAGCTGGTCGGGGCCAAACATTACCGGGCCTAACACCCTGCAAACCATAACGGCCAATCCCCCGCAGGGCAACCAGACCTACACCGTTCAGGTAACTGAGGCCGGCTTCTGCCCGCTTGACACAGCCGTTACCGTGTTTGTAAACAACAATGTAGTAGCCGACTTTTCGCAAACCGATGGCCTGCGAAAACCAGGTTACAATTAACGGCAAACGGCAACACCCTCAGGAACCTATACTTACCGCTGGGATCGCAACGGAGTGCTCATTCCGGGCGGCTCGTCAATTCTTGCCGGCCTGGCTGATAATAATGTGAACTACCGGGTAGAAGTGGTAAACAATGTTTCAGGGTGCGTGTTTAGTTCGGCCACAAAAACGGGTGTTTCGTGGCAGGCGACCTGCAACTGAGCATTACCACCACAACCACCCTGCGAAGGACTGCAGTTTACGCTTACCGGTACCAGCAACCTGCCCGGAACAAATTTTTCAATGGTCAGTTGACGGACAGAACATCCCAGGTGGAACCTCTGCCTCTATTGTTCGAACCACAACCCGGATTGTATCGCCTTACCGGGAGTGTTCCCGGCTGTACAGAATTTACCGAACAGCAAATCGTACTTTTCCCGGTAACACCCGGCGCGCTGCCGCTTACCGCACTTATTTGCAACAACCCCGCCAACCCCGATCCGGGTACGCGCGAAGTGTTGCTCAACGCAGGGGGCCAACTTCATCAGCTATCAATGGTATCAGGGAGGTGTATTGCTTCCGGGCGAAACCGGACAAACCCTGCTGGTTACCGAACCGGGTGTATTCAGTGTGGATCTGGTAAATGTGTTCGGCTGCCCTTCGTCTGACCAGACCGAAGTTATTGAAGAGTGTAACCCGCGCATTGTGGCACCCAATGCCTTCCGGCCCGGAAGCAGCCTGAACGAAAAACAGGGAGTTTAACATCTTTACCTTCTTTTGTTGACGATGCCGGCTTTGAGGTAGCCATATTCGACCGTTGGGGCGGACTGGTATTTCACTCTACCGACCGGAACTTCCGCTGGAACGGAGGCTACAAACAACAATCCCGCCCAGCTGCTGCCGGCCGGCACCTACACCTATGTGGTGCGCTACCCGCAGCTCATACCGTCCGCAGGATGGCGTAAAGGAACAACGCGGCGGTGTGGTGTTGCTCAGGTAATTAACTTCTGTAAGCTGTAAGCCAGGTGGTTGACCGGCAGAGTCCGGATAAAAAAAATTATTTTTGCCGGTATAGCCATCGCTTTGCAACTTTAAGACATACAACATGCCTATGAAAAGTGTCTTTATGTTCCGGCCGCTGAAATATGCTGCTGTTACTTTTTATCTTCGTCCTGTTGATGGCGTGTTCGCACGAAAATAAAAACATCACGCCCGAAACCTTAGGCATCATTCCGCAGCCGGGTTGCGGTAAAATTGTACGATGATTTTTTTACCCTTCCTGCCGAAAGTAACCGTAATGACCCCTGCTGCTGCCCAAAATCTGTCTGAGCTCATTCGCGGTTATCTGAACGAACTGGGCTTTGAGGCCGCCAGCAGCAACGGTAAATGCACACATTGTGCTGGCGCTAAATCCCTCCATAACCCTTCCTGATGAAGGCTATGTGCTGCGAATTGATAAAACCGGTGTTAGCATTGATGCCCGCACAGGTGCCGGCTTGTTTTTATGGTGTGCAGTCGCTGCTTCAGCTTATAGCCGTACACCGCAACCGGCTGCCGGCACTGGAAATTACCGATTTCCCCCGGTTTCCGTTACCGTGGTCTTCACCTGGATGTGGGGCGGCACATGTTTTCCCCTGAATTTATCAGGCGTTATATCGATCTTATGGCCCGGTTTAAGTTCAACCGGTTTTCACTGGCATCTTACCGAAGACCAGGGGGTGGCGGGTTGAAATAAAGAAATATCCCAAAACTGCAGGAAGTGGCAGCGTGGCGAAAAGAAACCCTTATCGGCCATGCAGGCAGTTCCACTCAGTTCGATGGGAAACGTTATGGCGGCTACTACACCCAGAACGAAATACGCGATATTGTGGCCTATGCTGCTGCCCGGAATATCACCATTATTCCTGAAATAGAAATGCCCGGACACTCACGGGCAGCCCTTGCGGCCTATCCCCATCTGGGAATGTACGGGGAGGGCCTCTACACAGTAGCCACTACATGGGG
>BPHC01000006.1 GCA_026003355.1 Cyclobacteriaceae bacterium | reverse complement strand
CATCGTTGTTTCCAATGGCGCAAAACAATCCATAGCCAACGCTATGCTTGCCCTGCTTAATCCGGGTGATGAGGTAATTGTTTTTTTCGCCCTACTGGGTAAGCTATGATGCGCTGATTCGGCTGTGCGAGGCCACTCCGGTATTTGTTCGCGGAACCATTGAACATGATTTTAAGGTAACGCCTGCCCAGGTAGAGGCGGCCTTAACACCCCGTACGCGGGCTATTATATTTTCTTCGCCCTGCAATCCCTCCGGCTCGGTATTTACGCGCAAGGAACTGGAAGCCATAGCGGCAGTAATACAAAAGCACCCCAATGTGCTGGTAATTGCCGATGAAATTTATGAGCACATCAACTTTACAGGCGAAACGGTGAGCATGGCATCGTTACCCGGCATGTTCGAACGCACCATTACCATTAACGGATTTGCAAAAGGATTTGCCATGACCGGCTGGCGTGTGGGCTATCTGGCCGCCCCCAAATGGATTGCCGATGGATGTGCGAAAATACAGGGCCAGCTTACCTCTGCCAATTGCTCCATAGCCCAGCGGGCAGCTTTGGCCGCCATTACGGGCAGCCTGGCCTCCACAAAGGCCATGGCCGAAGAATACCGGAAACGCAGAGATGTTGTATATACCATGTTAAAAGAAATTCCTGGAATTAAGTCCAATTACCCGCAGGGAGCCTTTTACTTTTTTCCTGATGTGTCGCACTATTTCGGTAAGACCGATGGCGGCCGGTTAATACGCAACGATCTGGATTTGTGCCTGTACCTGCTGGAGAAGGCACATGTTTCGCTGGTTCCGGGCGGAGCATTTGGCGATGCCAACTGCATACGCTTGTCATATGCGGCATCAGAAGCTGAACTCAGGGAAGCTTTAAGCCGGATAAAAACCGCCCTCGCCAGCCTGAAATAGCAAACTTTACTATCGGTTTACGTGCAAGGGTATGAGCTTACACTGATTTTTTTATTTTTAGCCGATGAAATTTCTACGCAACATTCCCCTGTATGCCAGGATACTTATCGCCATGGCGATGGGCCTGATGTGGGGCTTTGCTGCCGAGCCGCTGGGTTTGCTAACCTTTACCGGCAACTGGATAAAGCCCTGGGGTACCTTGTTTATCAACTCGCTTAAACTCATTGCCATACCGCTTATACTTTTTTCGCTTGTCGATGGCATTGCCGGACTTTCGGATGTAAGCAGGCTATCACGTATGGGAGGGCGTACTATTGCCCTGTACCTGTTTACCACAGTCATGGCTGTTACAATAGGGTTGTTATCGGTTAACATCATACGTCCCGGCAAATTTCTGTCACCCGAAAAACGCCAGGAATTAAGCGAGGCCTATGTTTCTGATATTGATGTGCGGGTAACAGCTGCACACCGGCAAAAAGACGAAGGCCCGCTGCAGGTACTGGTAAACATTGTTCCCGACAACATTTTCGGGGCTATGAGCACCAACACCAGCATGCTTCAGGTTATTTTCTTTGCCATCCTTTTCGGTATCTCCATGGTCATGGCTCCTGCCCATAAAGTGCAGGGAGTAAAAAGCTTTTTTGAAGGCGCCAACGAAGTAATACTGAGGTTTGTTGACCTGCTTATGAAGTTTGCGCCCATAGGTGTTTTTGCGTTGCTGGCCGGCTTAAACATTGACTTACAGCTTATCGGAGCGTTGGGCATGTACAGCCTTACCGTGGTTTTAGGCCTGGCTGTTTATGGTATTTGTGGTTTATCCGCTGTTGCTGCATTTTCTTTCCCGCATCCGCTACCCTGCTTTTATCCGCGGCATTCTGCCGGCTCAGGTGCTGGCATTTTCTACCAGCTCCAGTGCAGCTACCCTGCCGGTAACCATGGATTGCGCCCGCAAAAATCTTGGCCTTTCGGAAGAGGTAACGGGCTTTGTGTTGCCGCTGGGGGCTACCATAAACATGGACGGAACCAGCATCCACCAGGGGGTGTCGGCCGTTTTCATAGCCCAGGCTTTTGGTATAGACCTTACCCTGGGCCAGCAGCTAACCATTTTACTTACCGCGGTGCTTTCGTCAATCGGTGCGGCAGCCGTACCCGGTGCGGGTATTATTATGCTGATTATTGTACTGGAAGCCGTTGGCCTCGACCCGGCCGGCCTGGCCCTGATTCTGGCGGTCGACCGGCCGCTGGATATGCTCCGCACGGTCGTAAATGTTACGGGCGATACTACCGTTGCATCGGTGGTTGCCCGGTCCGAGCCGGAGGCAAATTGAACCCCGCCATTTTCCATTAATGGATTTCCGATAATTCCTGCTTTTTTCAGGAAAACATTCAGCTAAATTGCGCGAATTGTTTACCGTATGAAGAAGCTTCCTTTGCATACCCGCATCCTTATCGGAATGGGTATCGGACTGATAATTGGCAGTTTGGGCATAGCATTTAAGCTGAGTGGTTTTATAACCGACTGGATAAAGCCCTTTGGCACCATTTTTATTAACCTGTTAAAACTTATTGCCATTCCGCTTATCCTGGCTTCACTGATAAGCGGAGTATCGAACCTGCGCGATATTTCAAAGCTGTCGCGTATTGGCGGTAAAACACTGGCGCTCTATTTGATAACCACCGTATTGGCCATTACCATAGGATTGGTATTTGTAAACACCATTAAACCCGGAAACTTCCTTTCGAAAGAAAAACAACTTGAACTGTCGCAACGCTATGCAAGCGATGCCAACCTGCGGGTTACCGATGCTCAAAAACTTACCGAATCGGGACCCCTGCAGGTTGTGGTGGATATTGTACCGGAAAACATTTTCGGTGCCGCAGCTGTAAACCGCAATATGCTTCAGGTTATCTTCTTTGCCGTGATGTTTGGCATAGCCCTGCTCATGACACCCGAACAAAAAAGCCTGCCGGTAAAAAGCTTCTTTGACGGTCTGAACGAAATCATATTAAAACTTGTGGACATGGTAATGCGCTATGCGCCCATTGGCGTTATGGCGCTGCTGGCAGCGCTCATGACCGACGTGGCCGGCGATGACCCCCGGCAGGCGCTGGAGCTTTTTGGCGCCCTTGGCGTGTACTCGGTTACGGTGTTGCTGAGTCTCGCTGCCATGGTATTAATAGTGTATCCGCTGGCCATCAGGCTTTTTACTTCATTGCCGGTTAAAACCTTTTTAAAAGGCGTATTGCCCGCCCAGATAATGGGTTTTACCACCAGTTCGAGTGCTGCCACCTTGCCGGTAACCATGGAATGTGCCGAGAAAAATCTTCGTATAAAAGACGAAATCAGCAGCTTCGTGCTTCCCCTCGGGGCCACTATTAATATGGATGGTACCAGTATTCATCAGGCAGTTTCGGCCGTTTTCATTGCCCAGGCTTTTGGTCAAGATTTGTCGCTTGCCGACCAGCTGATGATTATCCTCACGGCCACCCTTTCATCGATAGGTGCAGCAGCAGTACCCAGCGCAGGCCTTATTACCCTGGTAATTGTACTCGGAGCCATAGGCGTTTCGCCCGAAGGGCTGGCGTTGATTATCGCCATCGACCGGCCGCTGGATATGTGCCGCACCATTGTAAACGTTACCGGCGATACCGTGGTAGCCAGCATAGTGGCCACATCGGAAAACGGATTTGAGAAACCGGCCGAACCGAACTAATTTTACCTGTTGTTGTTTAAATCAGTAAGCCTTACCACTTAATATGAACAAAACCCTGCCGCATATTCACATATATCTGGAGTCAAATCCCAACCCCAATTCGCTCAAGTTTGTGGTAAACGAAATGCTGCTTCCGGAAGGCATGAGCTTTGACTTTCCCGACCCCGAAAGTGCAGCAAATGCTCCGCTGGCCAGGGAACTGTTCCGGTATCCGTTTGTGGAGCGTGTGTTTTACATGAGCAATTTCATTACCGTAACCAAGCGCGAAGATGTGGAGTGGATTGAAATTCAGGATACGCTGCGGCAGCATATCAAAAACTTTCTGGCGAGCGGCCGGTTGATTCTTGACCCGGTTGATGAACCTACTCCGGCCGATGAAGCCGATAGCGAATCGGTTAAAAAAATAAAAAGCATACTGGACGAATACATACGTCCGGCAGTGGAGCAGGACGGTGGCGCCATAACCTACCATTCATTTCAGGATGGCGTGCTGAAAGTACGGCTGCAGGGTTCATGCAGCGGCTGCCCCTCTTCAATGATTACCCTTAAGGCCGGTATTGAAAATCTTTTTACCCGGCTTATGCCCGATGAGGTGAAGGCCGTGGAAGCCATCTAACGGGGTAACGGCTTAACTGTGTATTTCAAAATTATCGGCATCCTGCCAGGCCGGAAATTTTTCCCGGTAGGAGATTAATGCACGGGCATCCAGCTCAACAGTAATGTCGGTTTCGGTTTCTTCTTCAAAGGCCAGGGTATCGCCCCGGGGCCCAAAAACTGCCGAATGCCCGTTGTAGGTAATACCGTTTCCGTCTGTTCCGGTGCGGTTCACACCTGCGGCATAACAAAGGTTTTCTAGGGCACGTGCCCGGAGCAGCGTATCCCAGGCAATAATGCGGGCGGCGGGCCAGTTGGCAACCACAATCAGGGCATCGTATTCCATTTGTTTTATAACATGGTTGTAGCGGTTACGGCTCCATACCGGAAAACGCAGGTCATAGCATATCAGGGGGCAGATTCGCCAGGATTTCCACACCTGCACCAGCCGGTGCCGGCCTGCGGAATAGGTCAGGTGTTCGTTGGCCATTCGAAACAGATGGCGTTTGTCGTAGGTAAAAAACTGCCCGTCGGGCTGCATCCATAACAGGCGGTTAAAGAACTGGTTGTTTTCGGCAACGATGTAGCTGCCCAGCATAAGGGCACCGGTTTGGGCCGCCATTTGTTTCATCCATTTAAAGGTGTGCAGGTTCATGGGCTCGGCCAGGAGCCTGGCGTTCATGGTAAAGCCCGTGGTAAACATTTCGGGCAGTACAATAACATCAACCGGTTTATTTATGCGCCAGATTTTTTCTTCCAGCATGGATAAGTTGGCGGTCCGGTCTTCCCAGAAAAGTTTTGTTTGCAGAAGGGTGATGCGCAGATTTTCCATTAAAATTTTTTCAGAATACGAAGGGCTTTGTCAAGCGTCTGTTCGTCTTTGGCAAAACAAAAACGCAGTAACCGGTTATCGGTGCGGTTTTGGTAAAATACCGATACGGGAATGGCGGCTACTTTATGCTTTTTGGTAAGCTCTTCGGCCATCAGCTGGTCGTTAAGATTCGAAAACGCCGCGTACGAAAGCGTTTGAAAGTAAGAACCGTGGCAGGGAAGGGGCTGCCAGGACGAGCCCTTGAGGCCGTTGACAAAATAGTTGCGCTTTTGCTCGTAAAAATGCCCCAGGTTCAGGTAGTGTCCGGGCTCTTTAAGGTATTCGGCCAGTGCCATTTGGATGGGCGTGTTTACCGAAAAGGTAATGAACTGATGGATTTTTCGGATTTCGTTTGTAAGGTTTGGGGCGGCTACTGCGTAGCCTGTCTTCCAGCCGGTGGCATGAAAAGTTTTGCCGAAAGAAAACACCGCAATGCTGTGCCGGGCAAGGGCCGGATAATGCAGTACGCTTTCGTGGCGCAGCCCATCGAAAATAATACGTTCGTACACCTCATCGCTCAGCACCAAAAGATTATGTGTAAGAACCAACCGTTCCAGCTGTTGCAGGTCGTGGGGTTTAAGCACAGCCCCGCTTGGGTTATGCGGGGTGTTAATCATAATCAGGCGGGTGCGGGGCGAAAGGTGGTGTTCCACCTCATCCCAGTTAATGGTAAACGACGGGTACTGCAGGGGTATATGCACGGGTATGCCGCCATTAAGGCGAATGGCCGGGTTGTAGCTGTCGTATGAGGGGTCAAAGACTATTACTTCATCGCCCGGCTGCACAACCGCTGCAATTGCCGAAAAGAGGGCCTGCGTGGCACCGGCGGTAATGGTAATTTCGGTTTCGGGGTTAAACGGTCGGCCATAGGTTTTTTCGAGTACATCGGCCAGGGTTTGCCGCAGGGCAGGTACCCCGGGCATGGGCGCGTACTGGTTATGTCCTTCCTTCATGAAGCGATGCACCAGGGCTATGAGCTGATCATCAATCCGAAAGTCGGGGAATCCCTGCGACAGGTTAATGGCACCGTATTCGGTGGCCATTCGTGACATGATGGCGAAGATAGAGGTGCCGGTATCGGGCAGTCGTGACACGGTGGGGGCAACGGTTTGGTGTGCAAAGGTAGGGAATTGCCAAATGCTTTGGTCTGCAATTGGTGTATTTACCTGCCGGCAGCTTTAAGCGTACTGTTCCATACGCGCCACACATTTTTATAACAAATTTTGGCAATGTCGTCCGGTGAATAGCCGCGCTTCAGCAGTTCAAAGATCAGGTTGGGGTACTGCGACACGTCTTTCAAACCGGTGGGCAGGCTGTCGCCCACGCCATCAAAATCAGAGCCCAGGCCTACGTGGTCAATACCGGCAATTTGTACTACGCGGTCTATGTGGTCGGCAACACGCTTCACATCGGCATAGAGAGTAGGGTTATTGCGCTGAAATTCTTCTATAATCGGTTTAGCGGCTTCATCGCGGTAGCTTAGGCCCTTTTCTGCTAACAGGGAGTTTAGCTTTTGTCGGTTTTCGTTGTTGATTTTGGCCACAGCCGAGTCGAGAAACGTGGAGCCAAAGTTGATTTGTACAACACCCCCGTTTTGCTTCAGGGCCCTGAGCATATCATCGCTCATATTGCGCTGCCAGCCCGGTGTAAAATGGCGCAGCGAAGAATGCGATGCGATAACCGGAACCGAGGTAATTTTTAAAACATCGTAAAAAGTACTGTCTGACACGTGCGAAATATCAACCATAATGCCAACGCGGTTCATTTCACGAACCACCTGTTCGCCAAAAGGGCTAAGGCCGTTCCAGGTATTAAGTGTATCGTATGATGAATCGCATATCTGGTTGTCCTTGCTGTGGGTAAGGGTAATGTACCGTATGCCCCGGTCGTAAAAATATTGTATGTTGGCCAGGTCGTTACCGATAGGGGCCCCGTTTTCCATGCCCATGGGCAGGGATATTTTACCTTCGGCAAAGTTTTTTTCCACTTCGGCCGGTGATCCTGCCAGCGCAAATTTATCGGGGTGGGCCATGGCAATGCCGCGTACCATGTCAATAAGCGAATCGGCCAGCGACTTGCCCATATCGGGCTTTTGCTGATAGGAGGAAGGAATGTAAATAGACATGAAGGGGGCATCAAGCCCACCCTTCTTAGCCCGCTCATAATCGAAATCGCCTTCGGTGGTGCTTACAGGAATGCCCAGGTATTCGCGCTCCAGCCGGAAATTTTTTACCTTAAGCCGGAAGGGCAAATCTACGTGCCCGTCGGTAATAATATAGGCATGGGCCAGCGAGTCGGCTATTTTGCGCAGCTGTTCATCGGGAAGGGTTGAATAGTCGGGTTTTTTCGGGGTGCATGCGGCCATTAAAAATCCGGTCAGGGCTGTCAGGAAATGTTTTTTTATATTCATGTTTTTAGGCTTTTATTCTTTTCTTTCGGAAGATTAAGCAAATTTTATCTTGATGCAAACCATCCCGGTACGAACTACCCAGAATGTGGTGATAAACTATCCGGTAGCCAGTGTGGGCGATCGTATAGCAGCTTACCTGGTTGACCTGGCTATATTGATTATGTATGTTTTTGTTGTGGTTTTTTTGTTCGATTCAGTTGGGGTGAGTGCGTATGTCTGGTTGTTTCTGACAATTGTTCTGCCCTTTGCGTTTTATGACCTTTTGTTTGAGATAATTATGGACGGACAAAGTCCCGGAAAAAAACTGTTGCGTATTAAAGTAGTGCGTATGGACGGCACCTCGCCCACATTGGGCAATTATCTGCTCCGGTGGCTGCTGCGGTTTGTTGACATAACACTTTCGGGTGGTTTTGGCTTACCGGGTGCAGTTGCAATAGTGGCAATTGCTTCCGGCGGGCGCGGGCAGCGGCTGGGCGATGTAGCTGCAGGAACAGCGGTGGTAAAGCTGGCACAACCGGCAGAACTGCGTGCTGCAGAGGTGTTCGCACCCCTGCAGCAAGGGCAGGCCCCAGCCTATGAACCGGTATTCGGCCAGGCATCTTTGCTTACCGATATGCAGGCCGAAATTATTCGTCAGGCCCTGGATGTGTACCGGAATACCGGCAACGATAAACCCCTCCTGGCTGTTGCAGAAAAGGTAAAACAAATAACCGGCATCCAAACCGATCTGCCTCCGGTAAAAATGCTCTATACCCTGTTGGATGATTATGCCCATCTTACAACCGGAAGATGAGTTCAACCTGCCGGAATATACCCCGGCACAACTGGCCCTGCGCAACGGCCGCGATAAACCCGAGGTGTGGGTAGCCTACCGGGGTTTGATTTTTGATGTTTCGGGATCGCGACTATGGAAAACCGGTACCCACTATGAGCACTGGGCCGGCCAGGACCTTACCGATGAACTGAAAGACGCCCCGCATACCAGCACGGTATTTGATAAATTCAGGGTTATCGGAAGGCTCAAGGATTCATGAAGATGTTTTTTTTTATAGCGGCGCTGGTCATAGCCCTCTCGGTTCAAACTGAAGTGCTGCTGGGCTACTGCCCCAACCTGTATGTTTTATACCTGGTGCAGCTTGCGGGGACAGGAGGTGTTTACCATGACCGTGCCTATGGCTTCTGGTTGCGCAAACCCCGCGTTATGGTTGCGGCTCTTTTATTGCTCATCTCTGCAATTTCTGCTTTATGGGCATGGTACGCGGCCCTGGCCCTGGCGGTGCCTTCGTTAATATCGGCCGCATACCTGGCACCGGTAATTCCATTTCACGGCAGAAAAGTTACGCTTCGGCAGCTGCCTTATGCAAAAGTTATAGCCATTACAATTGTGTGGGGAATGGTTACTGTGCTGGTGCCATCCGTACGGCACGGGCATACAGTAAACGCCGGCCTGGTTCTTTTTCTTGCTGAACGAATGGCTTTTGTGTTTGTGCTGGCACTCATGGCCGACATCCGCGATGTGGAAAGCGACCGGGTTGAAGGATTAAAAACCATTCCGCTGCGCATCGGGAAAAATCAATCGCTTAAACTATGCCAATTTGTTTTACTGGTATTCTTTCTGCTTGCAATAGTACACTATGGTAAAACCATGCCCCGGATGTTGCTATTGATGGGCATAACAGCTGCTGGTGTTGGCTTGCTTACCGGCCGCAGGCTTTTTGCTGCTCGAAGCAGGCTGTGCTGTTGGCTGGCCGATGTCCTGCTGCTGCTGCAGGCATTAATCACCCTATTTTTGTGTGTACCTTGCCGCAAGATATTAATCAATTGCTAACTTGTATTTATGATTCTGATAGCCGACAGCGGAGCATCGAAAACCGACTGGCGCTTATTGCATAACGGAGAAACCGCGCAGGCGCAAACACTGGGCTTTAATCCTTACTATCAGCCGGAAGAACACTTTGACAAAGAAATCCGCGAGGCTCTGTTGCCCCAAATCAAGCATCCGGTTGAAGCCGTTTATTACTATGGCACGGGCTGCTCGTCCGACCGCAACCGGCAAATTGTTAGAAGTGTGCTGCAGCGTTACTTTAGTCAGGCCTATATTGAAGTGTGGCATGACCTTGAAGCGGCTGCCCGCGCTTTATGCGGGCGTGAAGAAGGCATTGCCTGTATTTTGGGTACAGGGGCCAACTCGTGTTACTACGATGGCGAAAAAATTGTGGAGAACGTTACATCACTAGGCTATGTGCTGGGCGATGAAGGCTCGGGCGCCTGGCTGGGCAAAAGAATTATTGCCGATTACCTGCGCAAGGAGCTTCCGCCAGCACTCTGGGATAAGTTTAAAAAGCGCTTCCCGATGAGCCGCGATGAGATACTGAACCGGGTGTACAGCCAGGAAATGCCGGGGCGTTTTCTGGGAAGCTTCTCGCATTTTATCTTTCAAAACCTGCGCGAACCGTATTGTTATCAGCTGGTATATGACGGATTCAGCCTGTTTTTTGAAAAGAACGTATGCAAATACCACCGCGCTGCCGGGTTGCCTGTTCATTTTACAGGATCGGTAGCATTTTATTTCAGCGATGTACTGCGGCAGGCCGGTGCCGACAAAGGCCTGCACGTGCACCGTATAGTCGAAAGCCCCATTGCCGGTTTAACCCTGTACCATCAGCCATCTGCATGAGCATAACCGAATCGCCTTCGCCCTACCGGAAACTCGAAAAACAAAGCGTTGCCGCTTTATTACGGGCTATTAATAACGAAGACAAAACCGTGCCCTTTGCCGTGGAAAAGGCCGTCCCCCAGATAGAAAAACTGGTGAAAGCCATTGTGCGGAAAATGAAGGCCGGTGGCCGCCTGTTTTACATAGGAGCAGGCACCAGCGGGCGCCTGGGCATTTTAGATGCCAGCGAAATACCGCCAACCTATGGTTTGCCCCATGGCCGGGTAATAGGCATTATTGCCGGAGGCGATGGAGCTATTCGCAAGGCTGTTGAGTTTGCCGAAGACGATGAGGAGCAGGCCTGGAAAGATTTGAAAGCCTGCCGCATTAGCCGAAGGGATGTGCTGGTGGGTATTGCGGCATCAGGACGTACGCCCTATGTAACCGGCGGACTGCGCATGGCCCGCCGGCATGGTATTGTAACCGGGTGCATTACCTGCAATCCCAATACCGAACTGGCCCGCCATGCCGATTATCCCGTTGAGGTAATTGTTGGCCCGGAGGTGGTTACCGGCAGCACACGCATGAAAGCCGGCACAGCCCAGAAGCTGGTGCTGAACATGATTTCAACCACCGCCATGATCAAGCTGGGCAGGGTAAAAGACAACCGCATGATAGATATGCAGCTTACCAACAACAAACTAATTAAACGCGGTACGCGCATGATTATGGAAGAACTGAAAGTACCTGCCCACAGGGCCGAACAGCTGCTCAAACAGTACGGTTCGGTAAGAAAGGTGCTTGCCCGGTTCGGGTAATAAACATGGTGCTGCTTAAACGCTGCGATGAGCTTAAATATTTTTCATAGAAATGACAGACTCATTACCCGAAAAAATTCCCGTTAAGATATTCCCTTCATCTGAAGAAGCCTCGGTGTTTGTGGCCCGGGAAATAGAACGCCTGATCCGCAAAAAACAAAAAGAAAATAAGCCGTGTGTGCTGGGTTTGGCTACCGGTTCAACCCCTGTTCGCGTTTACGAAGAACTGGTCAGGCTTCACCAAAGCGAGGGATTAAGTTTCAAAAATGTGCACACTTTTAATCTTGACGAGTACTATCCCATGCAGCCCGACTCGTTGCAGAGCTACGTGCGGTTTATGAATGAACACCTGTTTAACCATATCGATCTGCCACGGAAAAATATCCACATCCCTGATGGAACCATTCCGAAAAGCAGGGTAGAATCGTTTTGCCGCGACTACGAACGGAACATTGAAAGGTTAGGAGGAATTGACCTGCAGATTTTGGGAATTGGCCGCACCGGTCACATTGGTTTTAATGAGCCCGGGTCATCAGAAAAATCCGCAACCCGACTCATAACTTTAGATCAGGTTACACGTCTGGATGCCGCCAGCGATTTTTTTGGCGAAGAAAACGTACCCACCAAAGCCATAACCATGGGTGTTGGCACCATACTTAAAGCCCGTCGCATTATTATGATGGCATGGGGCGAAGGTAAGGCCCCGGTGATACGCAAAGCCGTTGAGGGTGCGGTAACTGACCAGCACCCCGCTTCGTTTCTGCAACTACATCCAAATGCGCTGGTGGTACTTGATGAGGCTGCCTCGTCCGAGCTTACCCGCATCAATACACCCTGGCTTATCGGGGCCGTTAACCGCTGGACCGACCGCCTGGTGCGAAAGGCAGTAGTCTGGCTTAGCCTTAAAACCGGTAAGGCCATTCTTAAATTAACCAACAACGATTATATGGAAAACGGTATGGCCGATATCCTTACCGAATACGGGTCGGCCTATCAGGTTAACATTAAAATATTCAACCAACTGCAGCACACCATTACCGGCTGGCCGGGTGGAAAACCCCGTGCCGATGATGCCAACCGGCCTGAACGCGCCAGGCCATACCCCAAACGTGTGGTTATTTTCTCCCCTCATCCCGATGACGATGTAATTTCAATGGGCGGAACGTTTATCAGACTGGTTGACCAGGGGCATGAAGTGCACGTGGCCTACCAAACATCAGGAAATATTGCTGTGTTTGATGATGATGTAATTCGCTTTGCCGATTTTGTTAACGACTTCAGCGAAGCATTTCAGCTCAACAGGCCGGGCAGCGAAAAGCTTTTCAGAAAAATAGCAGAGGTATTAAAAAAGAAAAAACCGGCTGCAACCGATAGCCCCGAAGTGTTAACCATCAAAGCCCTTATCCGCAGAGGCGAAGCCAAGGCCGCCTGTCGCTATGTAGGCATTCCCGATAGCCAGGTTCATTTTCTTGATATGCCCTTTTACGAAACGGGGCTGGTTAAGAAGAAACCCCTCAGCGATGATGACGTAAAAATTCTAATGAATCTGCTTGAAAAGATTAAACCTCACCAAATCTACGCAGCCGGTGACCTGTCAGATCCCCACGGAACGCATCGGGTTTGTCTGGCGGCTATTTACAGGGCTCTTGACAAACTGAAAAAGCAACCCTGGATGAAAAACTGCTATGTGTGGCTGTATCGCGGGGCCTGGCAGGAGTGGGATATTGACCAGATTGAAATGGCTGTGCCACTAAGCCCGGATGAACTTTTGCGCAAGCGCAGAGCTATTTTCAAGCACCAGTCGCAAAAGGACAGCGCTCTTTTTCCGGGTGCCGATAAACGCGAGTTCTGGGTGCGTGCCGAAGACCGGAACCATGCCACTGCCGAAGCATACAACCGGTTAGGCCTGGCCGAATATGAAGCCATCGAGGCCTTTGTAAGGTATAGATTTTAATTGCACCGGCTTTGCTAAGCAAACAATGGCAGCTGGGCAACACTTACCAGGGCCTGTCCCGGCACCAGGTATATGCGTTGGGTACGCACACATTGGCAGGCATAGCGGCTGCGCCTCAGAGGGCCCTTTATAAACCACCTCTGCTGAAGCCTGAAAAGGGCCTGTTGCGGTAAATCGGCCAGTAACATGAACCCATCAGGGTGCAGGTCGTACTTCCGGAAGCAGCGGGTAAGGGCCAGATCAAAAGAAGATGAGGCAGCAGGGTTTTGTAAATGTCTTTGCAGATGCCCGAGTAAATCCTGCGGAAAGTACTTTGTGACGAGCAGGGGCGCCATTAGCCCGCTGAATGTATTTTTCCACTCGCGGCCATGCGGGCTAACCTTCCGGCCGTATTGCCGGTATACCACCGCATGGGCAATTTCATGAATAAGGGTAAACAGAAACAGATAGGGATTCAGGTTGCGGTTTACCGATATACACAGCCGGTTGTTGCGCACGGTAAAATCACCGGCTTTGCTGGTGCGGCTGCCCGCCAGCTTTAAAGAAAATGGCCAGGTGTGCCAAAGCGATTCGCAGTACGGAACAGCCTGTTGGGGTATTTTGGCTGCCAGCAGTTGCCTGATTTGATCGGGGGTTTGCACGGCATAAAAATAAAAAAGGCTTTAGTTGTCTAAAGCCTTCCCGGGAATGTTTAAGCAACTGGTTTATTACTGAGCTGCAGTAGAATCGGCTGCGGTCGAATCGGCAGGAGTTTCGGTAGCCGGTTCAGCAGCAGGAGTTTCGGTTTGAGCAGGCTCGGTAGTGGCTTCTTCGGCTTTCTTGCCGCAGGCAGCGAAAGCAAAAGCAAAGCCGCAAACCAGTGCAAGTGCAAACAACTTTTTCATAGTTTACAGGTTTTTTGAATTAAACAGGTGCAAATATACAACTTTAATTTTTCAGCTTAAAATAGCTTTAGGGGGCCCGGCTTATTTTTTTTTAAAAATCAATCGTATGGGCACGCCTTTCAGTCCAAAATGCTCACGCATTTTGTTTTCCAGGTAGCGCTCGTAGGGCGGCTGGATGTACTGGGGCAGGTTGCAGAAAAGCGCAAACGATGGAAACCGGGCATTTACCTGGGTAAGGTATTTTATCTGAATAAACTTTCCTTTTACGGCCGGGGGAGGGTATCGTTCAATTTCGGGCAAAATGGCTTCATTGAGTCTGGATGTGGGTATTTTAATGGTTTTGTTATGGTATACCTCAACCGCCTCTTCAATTACCTGAAAAATGCGCTGACGCGTAACGGCCGACCCAAACAAGATGGGGATATAGTCAATGGGCGCCAGTTTGGCCGCAATTTCCTTCTTGTAGCGGTCGGCCGTTTTGGTGTCTTTTTCCACGGCATCCCATTTGTTTACCAGTATTACTATGCCCTTTCCCTGGCGGTGGGCCAGGCTAATGATGTTTACATCCTGCGATTCAATGCCCCGTGTGGCATCGAGCACCACAATGCATACATCGCTTTCTTCAAGGGCGCGCAGTGAGCGCAAAACAGAATAAAACTCAATATGGTTACGTACTTTTGATTTTTTGCGTATACCGGCCGTATCGATAAGTATAAAGTTCTTGCCGTAAAGTTTATAATGTGAGTGGATGGCATCGCGCGTGGTGCCGGCCTCATCGGTAACAATGCTACGCTCATGGCCCAACAGGGCGTTGAGCAGTGACGACTTGCCCACGTTGGGGCGGCCCAGAATGGCAATTTTCGGTATGCCGGCATAGGGATCATCCGTGCCTTCAGTAGGAAAATACTTTACCAGTTCATCCAGCAAATCCCCTGTTCCCAGACCGTTTTCAGCCGAAACCGGAAAAACCTGTTCAAAGCCCATCTGGTAAAACTCCCCTGCCAGCAGGGTTTTATCGGGGGTATCGGCTTTGTTGGCGGCCACCAGCACTGGTTTGCCCGAAGCGCGGATAACCCGTGCAAAATCTTTATCAAGGCCGGTAAGGCCGTCCCGGCAGTCGACTACAAAAATCACCACGGTGGCCTCTTCCAGCGCAAGCTCTACCTGCTTTCTTATCTCAGATTCAAATTTGTCTTCCGAGCCGGTAACATAGCCTCCCGTATCGATAACAGTAAAGTAACGGCCGGTCCATTCGGCATAACCATAGTGGCGGTCGCGTGTTACGCCCGGCACATCGTCCATAATGGCCTGTCGTTTTTCAATAAGCCGGTTAAAAAGGGTCGATTTGCCTACGTTTGGACGTCCTACTATGGCTACTATGTTGGCCATTGGGGTATAGGGTTAATCAGGGTTTAGTCTTCCAGATACCCGAATTGTTTAAGCCGGGCTTTTTCCCTTCGCCAGTTTTCGGCCACTTTTACATGGGTTTCCAGGAATACTTTTTTTCCAAAGAAAGCTTCCAGGTCTTTGCGGGCTTCGGAGCCCAGTTTTTTAAGCATGGAACCGTTTTTCCCGATAAGTATTCCTTTTTGCGAAGGGCGTTCAACATAAATTTCAGCGCTAATGCGCAGCAGGTTGTCTTCTTCCTTAAAGCTGGTAATAGTTACTTCGGTACTGTAGGGAACCTCCTGCGACAGATGAAGAAAGATTTTTTCGCGCAACAGCTCAGCAGCCAGAAAACGCTCGGAGCGGTCGGTTAACTCATCGCGTTCAAAGTAAGGCGGGTGTTCGGGCAGATGTTCCAGAATGGCCAGCAGCAGGTTGTGGCAGTTGCTTCCGCTGGCTGCCGAAATGTCCATAACCTGTACTGCCCGGGGGTAATGATGCTGCCAGTATTTGATTTTTTCAGCGGTTTGTGCGGGATTAAGCAGGTCTGACTTGTTTATGGCCACAATCAATGGCACTTCACGCCTGTTAAGCCGGTCAGCTATTGCCCCGTCAAATTCTTCTTCCGGTTCCACCAGCAGTACAATCAGGTCGGCATCCTCAACCGATGTGCGCACATAGTTCATCATGGCTTCGTGAAGCGCGTATTTTGGCTCTATTATGCCGGGGGTATCAATAAAAATAATCTGGTGGTTTTCGCCCTGCAAAATACCCAGAATACGATGGCGGGTAGTTTGTGCTTTCGGGGTAATTATGGACAGCCGTTCGCCCACCAGGCGGTTCAAGAGGGTTGATTTGCCCACATTAGGACGGCCCACTATGCTTACATACCCACATTTAAATGCTTTTTCCGCCATGGCCCTGTGCGATACACCGCTTAAAAAAAATACAGGGCAACAATTGTTGCCCTGACAGTAGCGGGGGTAAGACTCGAACTTACGACCTTTGGGTTATGAGCCCAACGAGCTACCAACTGCTCCACCCCGCGATTTGGGCTACAAAGATATAAAGTTTTGCATTACCGGGCAAATAAAACCGGTATGCAGCCACCCCGGTTCCTGATAAGTTTGAAGAAGGCTCGTTACCTTGCAATATGACTTTCTTAATGCTTCCACCCCTGGCCGAGCGCATGCGGCCTTCAACACTTACCGGGTTGGTAGGGCAGGAACACCTTACCGGTGAGGGAAGTGTTTTGTGGCAGTCGGTACGCACCGGCCAGGTGCCGTCCATGATTTTGTGGGGCCCGCCCGGCACGGGCAAAACCACCCTGGCCAACATTGTGGCCAATGAGGTAAAACGTCCGTTCTATGCGCTAAGTGCCATAAGCGCCGGAGTTAAAGACGTGCGCGAGGTAATAGAGCGGGCCCGCAATTCGGGTAAGGCAGTACTTTTCATAGATGAAATCCACCGGTTTAATAAGGCGCAGCAGGATGCCCTGCTGGGAGCGGTGGAAAAAGGAATAATAACCCTTATTGGGGCCACCACCGAAAACCCCTCTTTTGAGGTAAACGCAGCCTTGCTTTCGCGATGCCAGGTGTATGTGCTAAGGCCGCTTGAGCCCACCCATATTTTGGCACTGGTGCAAAGGGCTTGCGAAAAAGATGAAGTTCTTAAAAACCGGAAAATTGAACTGCGCGAAACGGCAGCCCTGCTGCGCCTAAGCGGTGGCGATGCACGCCGGGCCCTTACCCTGCTGGAGCTTGTGGTGGCCGGTAATCCAGACCCCGTTGTTGTAACCGATGAAACGGTAATTAAAACTGCACAGCAAAAAGTTGCTCTGTACGATAAAAGCGGAGAACAACATTATGATAACATCTCGGCCTTTATCAAATCTGTTCGCGGCAGCGACCCCAATGCTGCGCTGTATTACCTGGCACGGATGATTGAGGGGGGCGAAGACGTAAGGTTTATAGCCCGCAGAATGGTTATTCTTGCGTCTGAAGACATAGGCAATGCCAATCCCAATGCCCTGTTGCTTGCCACGGCTGCTTTTCAGGCTGTTGATGTTATAGGTTATCCCGAAGCACGCATTATTCTGGCACAATGCGCTATTTACCTGGCCTGCTCGCCAAAAAGCAACAGCAGCTACACCGCCATTGAAAAGGCCCTGCAAACCGTTAAGGAACGGGGTGATTTACCCATACCCCTTTCATTGCGCAACGCACCTACCCGCATCATGCAGGAACTGGGCTATGGTTCGGGCTATAAGTATGCCCATCAGTTTGAAGGCAACTTTGCGGACATGGAGTTTCTTCCCGACTCCATAAGCGGAATGAAATTTTTCGAACCGGGCAACAATATGCGCGAGGAAGAAATGCGAAGGTATCTGCGGGAATGCTGGAAAGATAAATACGGATATTAACCATGACTAAACTCCTGTTCGAAGTTTCGCCTGCCTGGATATTGATTTGTGTACTGGCGGCCACAGCTTATACCCTGGTGCTGTATTTCCGTGCCGTGAGGCCCTGGGGCACGAGACTTAACCTGGTACTTGCGGCCCTGCGCTGGGTGTTGGTTTTTTTGCTCACCCTGCTGTTGCTGAACTTTATGCTGCGGCATATTGAAAACCGGTATGAGGAACCTGTTTTTGCTATTCTGCTCGATAACTCAGCCTCCGTGCAGGCGATGCTCGACTCACCGGCCCGGCAAGATGTGGTGCAACGCCTGGCCAGGCTGAAGGAAGAGCTTGAAAAGGAACACTATGAGGTGCCCCTTCTGGGCATACGCGCAACAGAACTGCAACAGGTTAATTTCAATGAGCCCGTAACCAACCTCAGCGAAGCGCTCAGGCTTGTTGCCGAACGCTACGAAGACCGTCAGCTGGAGGGAGTGCTACTGGTATCGGATGGCATCTACAATGCCGGACTGGCGCCCGCTGATGTGGCCTTTCCGGCAGCAGTCTATACCCTTGGGGTGGGCGATACGGTACGAAAACCCGACCTTTCCATACGCGATGTGTGGTATAACAAAATTGCCTACCAGGGCAGCAGGTTTCCGGTGCGTGCCGAAATTACAGCACATGGTTTTACGGGCAGACAGATTAAGATTAATTTGTTATACCAGGGCCGTGTTGTTCAACAGCAACAGATGAGCGTTCCGGCATCGGGTTTTATTGCCGTTGAATTCGCAACCGAAGCCACCGGCGAAGGCCTGCAGCGCTGGGAAGTGGTTGCTGAGGTTCTGCCAGAAGAGAGCAACCCCTTAAATAACCGTGCTACCCTGTTTGTCGAGGTAATCAGGGGCCGTCGCAAAATTCTGATTGCAGCTGCAGCTCCCCACCCCGACCTGGGAACACTGCGCACCATTCTGGAAAGCAACAACAACTACGAAATCATGCTGCACCTGCCTGGGGTAACCGAAGTGCCAGCCGACAAGCTGAAAGCAGAAAATATTGACCTGGTAATTTTTTACCAGTTGCCCGATTTCAGAGGGCGATTGCGGGATCTGACCCTTCGGTTGGCAGAATTTAAACTGCCCCGCCTGTTCATTGCAGGAGGCACAACCGACGTAAATTTTCTGGTGCAACCCGAACGGCCCCTTGGCTTTGAAACGCCACCCCGCCAGTTCGATGAAGTTACCCCCTCGCTTAACCCGCAGTTCAGTTTGTTTACCCTGCCTGAAAACACATCTGCCATACTGGCCGAAATGCCGCCTTTACCGGTGCACTTCGGAAAGATGCGGGTTTCGCCTCAGGTAATTCCTGTGTTGTTTCAACAGGTGGGCAGTGTGGTTACCGATCGGCCCATGCTGGCCTATTTTATTGAAGAAAGCCGCAAAACCGGCGTTATGCTGGGTGAAGGCATTTACCGCTGGCGGATGTACGAATATGCAAAAACCGGCCGGACTGAAATTACAGATGAATTGTTTACGAAATTCATTCAGTTTCTGGTTACTGCCGAAGACAAAAGGAGGTTCAGGTGTTACCCGGTAAAACCGGAATTTACCCGTGACGAGCCCGTAGTGCTGGAAAGCGAAGTGTACAACGAAATTTTTGAACCGGTTTTTGGCAACACGGTTACCATAGAAATTTTTAATGAGCAGAACCGGCGCAGCGCCTATAGTTACGTGGTGCAGCCTTCCCTGTCCCGCTACTCGGTTTACAGTTTACCCGAAGGGGCCTATCGTTTTACGGCAACCACCGAAGTTAACGCAAAACCCGAAAAGGTAAACGGGCAGTTTGTGGTAACGGGCCGTAAGCTCGAAATGCAAAACCTTACAGCCGACTACGGCCAGTTGCGCAGGCTTTCGGCACAAACGGGCGGCCGTTTTTACCACCTGCATGAGTGGGATAAGCTGGCCGAAGAACTTACCCGCACCCCGGCGCGCTATGTGGTGCACAGCGAAGAGCGCTATACGGCAGCACTTAATATTCCGTGGATATTGATCCTGTTGCTGGTGCTGGTATCGGCCGAGTGGTTTTTGCGAAAATTTTACGGAGGATACTGAAAAGGGCGTACTTTGGTGCCCCCCATGGCTATTATTCTTTTTTCGCAGCCTTTGGCTTTTTAACCTTCAGCAATAACTGGTCGGCCTGGCCGTCATGGTCGGCTATAATGGTGCCGCCTTCTTCAATTTCTCCTTTCAGTATTTCTTCGGCCACCGGGTCTTCCAGGTATTTGGTTATAGCCCGGTGCAGAGGCCGTGCACCAAACTGGTGGTCGTAACCTTTTTCGGCCAGGAAATCCTTGGCTTTTTCGGTTAATTCAACCGAGTATCCCAGGGCATTGATGCGGGCAAAAACTTTTTTGAGGGTAAGTTCAATAATCTGATGTATGTGTTCGCGTTTAAGCGAGTTGAACACAATTACATCGTCCAGGCGGTTAAGAAACTCAGGGCTGAAGGCCTTTTTCAGGGCATTTTGTATGGTGGCCTTCATCAGTTCTTCTTCGCTTTCACGGCGGGCGGCCGTGCTGAAGCCTATGCCGGTTCCGAAATCCTTAAGGTCGCGAACACCGATGTTGGAAGTCATGATAATAATGGTGTTGCGGAAATCGACCCGGCGGCCCAGGCCATCTGTAAGGATGCCGTCATCAAGCACCTGCAACAGAATGTTGAATACATCGGGGTGTGCTTTTTCTATTTCATCGAGCAGCACCACCGAATAGGGCTTGCGCCTTACCTTTTCGGTAAGCTGCCCGCCTTCTTCGTAGCCCACGTAACCCGGAGGGGCGCCTACCAGCCGCGATACCGAAAATTTTTCCATGTATTCGCTCATGTCGATCCGGATGAGGGCATCTTCCTTATCGAACAGATAGGTGGCCAGTACCTTGGCCAGCTCGGTTTTACCCACACCGGTTGGACCGAGAAATATGAACGAGCCAATGGGTTTTTTCGGATCTTTAAGTCCTACCCTTGTACGCTGAATGGCTTTTGTAAGTTTTTTAATGGCCTCTTCCTGGCCAATAACCCGTGCGCTTAGTTCTTCGGCCATGCCCAGCAGTTTGTTGCTTTCTTTCTGGGCAATGCGTTTGGTGGGAATGCCGGTCATCATGGCTATAACATCGGCAACGTTCTCTTCGTTAACCACGTATTTTTCGGTACGTGTTTTTTCTTCCCAGCGGGCTTTGGCCAGTTCAAGCTGTTCAAGCAGTTTCTTTTCCTTGTCGCGAAGTTGCGCAGCTTCTTCGTACTTCTGGCTTTTAACCACGCGGTTTTTTTCTTTCTTCACTTCTTCTATGGCCTCTTCCAGTTTCAGGATTTCTTCCGGAACGTGAATGTTGTTAATGTGTACGCGCGCTCCGGCTTCGTCCATCACATCAATGGCTTTATCAGGAAGAAAGCGGTCGCTGATGTAGCGGTCTGACAGCCGCACGCAGGCCTCGATGGCTTCTTTGGTGTAGATAACGTGGTGGTGTTCTTCGTACTTGTCTTTAATGTTTTCCAGAATCTGCAGGGTTTCTTCGGGTGTGGTGGAGTCGACCATTACCATCTGGAATCTGCGCGCCAGGGCGCCATCCTTTTCAATATACTGGCGGTACTCGTCCAAGGTGGTGGCGCCAATGCACTGAATTTCTCCGCGCGCCAGCGCAGGTTTAAACATGTTCGAGGCATCGAGCGAGCCCGAAGCGCCGCCGGCACCTACAATGGTGTGGAGTTCGTCAATAAACAGAATTACATCGGGTGATTTTTCCAGTTCGTTCATCACGGCCTTCATGCGTTCTTCGAACTGCCCGCGGTACTTGGTGCCGGCCACCAGCGAAGCCAGGTCGAGTGTTACAACGCGCTTTCCGAACAATACGCGCGATACCTTTTTCTGCACAATGCGCAGGGCAAGGCCTTCGGCAATGGCTGTTTTGCCCACGCCCGGTTCACCAATAAGGATGGGGTTGTTTTTCTTTCTGCGGCTTAAAATCTGGGCTACCCGCTCTATTTCTTTTTCGCGTCCTACAATAGGGTCCAGCTTGCCTTCTTCGGCCAGGCGGGTAAGGTCACGGCCAAAGTTGTCGAGCACCGGGGTACGCGATTTTTCTGTTCCCTTCTTTTCTTTTCCGGCCGAACCGCTGCCACTGCCAAACAGGCGCGAGGCATCTTCATCCGGGTCATCAGTTTCTGAAGCATTCTGCGGGCCTTCGTGCTGGTATTCCAGCATTTCCTTTACAACATCGTAGTTTACATCGTATTTGGCCAGTAGTTGCGAGGCCAGGTTATCCGAATCGCGCAAAATGGAGAGCAGCAGATGCTCGGTGCCGATAAGCTGTGCCTTGAATATCTTGGCCTCCAGGTAGGTTATTTTGAGGACCTTTTCAGAAGCTTTGGTGAGGGGTATGTTGGTAAGGTTTTTTATCTGATGGGTGGCCGTTCCTTTTGAAATGCGTTCAATTTCTGCACGCAGTTCGTCAAGGGGAACACCCAGTTTTTTAAGCACACTAACCGCTACGCCTTCACCTTCGCGGATGAGGCCCAGCAGCAGGTGTTCGGTGCCGATGTAGTCGTGCCCAAGACGAAGGGCCTCTTCGCGGCTCAAGCTGATGACTTCTTTTACGCGGTTTGAGAATTTTGCCTCCATACGGTAAACGTGTGCCAAATTATTGTAAAAGTAAAATTTTTTTTGTCTGTTTTATCTTTTTTAGCAGTGTATCTCAGGTTTGTACAGGGTTGTGTAAACAACGTTGCCGCCGGCTAATTTGTTCGGCTGTGCGGTATAGCGGCTCTTAACAAAGCGGCTGAACCGGGGCCCTGGCAGCAAAGCAGGTCAATAATGCTAAGGTTCGCTATAAAATCCGCGCCAAATACCTGCCGGTAGCGCAAAGGGTCTGCCAAATCTGTGCCAGTGGGTAATTTGGGGTGGATGGTGTTGCGCAAATCGGCTATGGCACCGGAATAATGGTGCTGGTAGGCTACGGTTTCTGACAGTTTGACCGAAACGCCAAGCCATTTCAGTATGGCCTGTAAAAGGTTTACATTAAACTGATAGAGGTGCGTAACGCAGGAATAGAGAAGCTGGTGCAGCTCGTGTTCGTAATGTTCGAAAAAGGGCGAAAGCCGGTAAGCCGAAACCAGGGTTCGCCAGTGGTTGTTTACCCACTTCTGGCTATAGTCGATTGGCACCTGATGGACGGGCACCTTTCCATGAACCTTTACCGGAATAATAAGGCGGTGCATGCCGTGGGCAGCCCTTATGTGGCACCGGTTTCGGTAGGATTGCTTTTGGTAGTACTCATGCTTTTCAATGATTACCTCATCGTACATCATAATCTGCGCAAACCAGGCCAGGCAGGGCAGATAGTGAAGGTCTGTTACACAGCGTTTCATGGTCAGAAATCAGCAGTTCCCAGGCCTTTGCGTAAAACAATTATTTCGTCTCCGGTGCAATCGAGTATGGTGGAGGGAATGTTTCCCCCTGCCCCGGAGTCAATAACCATATCAACTGCGTGGTTGAACCTGTGGTATATGTCTTCGGGATTGGTGAGGTATTCTTCAATCGGGTCATCTGATTTTATGGAGGCGCTAATCAGCGGATTGCCAAGCGTTTGTACCAGCTGTAAGGGAACAGGGTGCCGGGGTATGCGAAGGCCCACGGTTTTTTTGTTTACTCCCAGTATTTTGGGTACAGCCGATGAGGACTCGAAAATAAAGGTGTAGGGTCCGGGCAGGATTTTTTTCATAAGCTTAAACACCGGAGTATCGATTCGCTTAACATACTGCGCTGCCTCGCTTATGCTGCTGCAAATAAAAGACAGGTTAAGTTTTTCGGGCTTTACTTGCCGCACGCGGCACAGCTGCTCTATGGCTTTGCGGTTTAGCAGGTCGCACCCCAGGCCATACACCGTGTCGGTAGGATAGATTATTAATCCACTTGAGCGCAGACACTCCGTTACGCGGTTAATTTTCCGCGTTTCGGGGTTAACCGGATGAATACGAACAAGCTCTGCAGCCATGGTGCAATATTATCATTTCCCGGTATACCGCAGGGGTGGCAGGCCGGGCACTTCGTTGAATTTTGTAATTTTGAAAATTCAGCAATGGTATGAAAGGCTTACGCAGACTTTTTCTTTTTCTGTTGTTTTCTGTATTGCTCATCACGTTTGTCTTCTACTTTTATCAGATATGCTATACACCCAATATTCTGGTAAACAAAGAACCGCGCGAAATTTTAATACCCGATACGGCAAACTTCCGCACCGTTCAGCGCATTTTACATGAGGGGGGCTACGTACAGGACCTGGTGTCGTTTAGCTTTCTGGCCAGGCTTATTAAATACGACAGGCAGGTAAAGCCCGGAAGGTACGTGCTGCAAACCAACATGAGCAATCTGCAGGCCATACGCTATCTGCGGCTGGGGCATCAGGAACCGGTGATGATTACTTTTAATAATGTGCGTTTGATTTCTGATTTGGCCCGCAAAATAACCCGTAATCTGGCCCTGACTCCTGAGGCGTTTGAAGCTGCCCTGGTACAGTTTACCATGAGCAATACGTATGGGTTTACCAAAGACAACGTGCTTACGATGTTTATTCCCAACAGCTATGAAGTGTATTATAATATTTCTGCAGACGATTTGATTGAACGCATGTACCGCGAGTACCGCATATTCTGGAACGAAGAACGCACACGAAAAGCCGAAGCCCTGGAGCTTACACCGGTGCAGGTATCCATTCTGGCATCTATTGTGCAGGCCGAAACGGTGAAACGCGAAGAAGCCCCGGTAATTGCAGGCCTGTATTTGAACCGGCTAAAAAAAGACATGCCCCTGCAGGCCGACCCCACCCTGGTGTTTGCCTCAGGCGATTTTTCGATCAAGCGGGTGCTGAACCAGCATAAGGAAATAGACTCTCCCTACAATACCTACAAGTACAAGGGGCTGCCGCCGGGCCCCATTAACATGCCCGAAATTTATTTTATTGATGCCGTTCTGAATTACAAGCCCAGCAATTATTTATACATGTGTGCACGCGAGGACTTTTCCGGATACCATAACTTTGCCACTACCTTAACCGAACATAACCGCAACGCAGCGCGTTATCAGCAGGCGCTTACACGCGAGCAGCGCAAGGCACGGTTTTTAAACAGGAATTAAATGTACCGGTCAGAAACATTCGTGCGTGTACGTTATGGAGAAACCGACCAGATGGGTTATGTATATTACGGATATTATGCTATGTACTATGAGGTGGCGCGTGTCGAGGCCCTGCGGGCGCTGGGCTTAACCTACAAATCGTTGGAAGAAATGGGCATCATTATGCCGGTACTGGAAAACCATTCCTGGTTTATTGCACCCGGCCGGTATGATGAACAGCTGCGCATAGTTACCACCCTTGCCGAAAAGCCATCGGTAAAAATTCGTTTTACATACGAAATTTACAACGAAAGTGGCGCACTGATAAACCGGGGCGAAACCCTGCTGGCTTTCGTTGACCGAAAAACCAATCGCCCGGTTCGGCCGCCCCAGGCTATGATGGACGTGCTGAAACCGTTTTTTCCGTGAAGTTTAAATATAAACGATATTTTTTTGTCTGGACACCGGCTAGGCTCATCATTAACCGGGCCCGTGAAATACGGTTTAAACAGTGGAACAATGTTTCGCTGTATAAAATCATCAAACTGTTTATCCGAAACATCACACAGGATGAGATCATCGGCCGGGCCAACAGTGTAGCATTTAATTTTACTCTTGCCATTTTCCCGGCCATTATTTTCCTTTTCACACTTATTCCCTATGTATCGGTTGTGGTACCCGAGGTGAGCGCAGAGAACATCATGGTTTTTCTGCAAGAACTGCTGCCGCCAAGTATGTACGAGGTAATAGCTTCTACCATTCAGGATATAGTAAACAAACAACGTGGCGGACTGCTTACTTTCGGATTTTTGTTTTCGCTTTATCTGGCCACCAATGGCATGATGGCTCTGATGAGCGCGTTTAACGCGGTGTACAAAACAAACGACCGCAGAGGACCTGTAAAAATGCGACTCATTGCCACGGGGCTTACCATTAACCTGGCTTTCGTTTTATTTCTGGCCATTATTCTGCTGGTGGCAGGCCAGCTGTTCCTTGACTACCTCATGAGCCACCTGCATGAGTACACATGGCTTAACAGCTTTTTTGTGTGGTTGCTCCTGTTTCTAAGGTTTACCGTTATCTTCATTGTTTTCTTTCTGGCAGTTTCATCTATATACTATTTTGGGCCTGCCATTCATTACAACTGGCGTTTTTTTTCCATCGGATCGCTGCTGGCCACTGTTACCATTCTTGCTGTTTCTTATGGCTTCTCATATTACATTACCCATTTTGGTACCTACAATAAGATTTATGGCTCCATAGGTGTGCTCATTGCCCTGATGATCTGGATTCAGCTTATTTCCATTGTGCTGTTGGTGGGCTATGAAATCAATGCCAGCATACACGATGCCGCCCGCATGCAGGCGCTCTGGCACGGGCGCAGATTCATAGCGAACGGGAACAATTAGGCCATCCCGGTTTGGTTTCCCAACCTTTTCAGGTGCCGCGCATGCAACACCAGCGCCTGCCGAAATGAGGGCAAAGAGCGGTACGGAAGGTTAAATTCGGCTGCGGTGCGGGCTACGATGGGCGCAATTTTCCGGTAGTGCACGTGACATATATTGGGGAAAAGGTGGTGCTCAATCTGGTAGTTAAGGCCACCAACAAACCAGGAAAAAAACCTGGCAGAAGGAGCAAAATTGGTGGTGGTGAGTAATTGGTGTACTGCCCATGAGTTTTCCAGCCGGCCGCTTGCATCGGGCATGGGGTATTCGGTGCCTTCGGCTACATGGGCAGGCTGAAAGATTACCGACAGCATGAATCCCGCCACGGCATGCATCAGCAAAAAGCCTGCAAGAATTTGCCACACCGAAAAGTGTAGCAGCCATGCCGGCAGAACGATCATGCAGAGCAGATAAAATAATTTGGTAAAAATAAGAATTGCCCATTCGCGCCGGGCTGTAGTATGCTGGGTGCGCAAAAGGCCTTCGCGCTGATACTTGTGCAGCCGGGTAAAGTCTTTAACAAACACCCACACCAGTGTAAGCAGGCAATACAGTATCCAGGCATACCAGTGCTGGAAGCGGTGTGCGGGTTTCCAGGGCGAAGCCGGAGCCAGGCGCAGCACGCCCCTCGGGCTGATATCCTCATCGGCCTCGTGTATGTTGGTGTAAGTGTGGTGCAATACATTGTGCTGCACTTTCCACGTCATGGAGTGTCCGCCAATAAGATTAAGCGAATAACCCAGCGCGGTATTAACCCACTTCTTTTTTGAATATGCGCCATGATTGGCATCGTGCATTACCGATAAACCAATGCCTGCCAAACCAATGCCCATTACAACAAAACAGGTAATCATTGCGGCAACCGAGGTAACTGTACCCGAAATAAGCAGGGTATAGGGCACAAGATAAAGACCAAACATAAACACGGTTTTCACCATCATTTCGGTGTTTGCCAAGCGGCTGATATTTTTTTCTTTGAAATGGCGGTGAATGCGCTGGTTAAGTACAGTAAAGAAATCTTTTTGTACGGGGGCGAAGGAAATAGATTTGAGGGTATGCATGCAAAAATAGGTAAGGGTAAACAGGTGTTGCCCGATAAATCAGGCAGACACATTTTTCAAATGTAGGAATTAAAACGGACTTTTGCCCTGTAATTACAGGTAATCTGCACAATAAACACAAACGGCAGTTAGGCCAGCCTGGCAATAATGGTTTTTCCGGCTCTGGTTTTATCGCCCGGGTTTACGGTAACAATGGCATCCAAGGGTACAAACACATCCACGCGCGAACCAAATTTAATGAAACCAAATTCCTCACCCTGCTCCACGTGCTGCCCCTTTTGTACGTAGCATTTAATTCTGCGCGCCAGCGCACCTGCTATTTGCCTGAAAAGGATTTCCGTTTGATTGTGCGTTTTAACAGCTATGGTGGTGCGCTCGTTTTCGGTACTCGACTTAGGATGCCATGCCACCAGGTATTTACCGGGATGGTAGGCAAAGTAGGTAATTTCGCCTCCGGCCGGCATGCGGTTTACATGTACGTTAACGGGCGACATGAATATGGATATTTGTTTTCGCCTGTCGTGCAGGTATTCGGTCTCTTCTGTTTCTTCAATGGCTACCACTTTACCATCTGCAGGGGCCAGAATGTGGCTGGCATTTTTCTTTACGTGTACCGTAGGATTGCGGAAGAACTGAAGCACCAGTAAATAAACGATGATCAGTATTCCGATGCCCGTGTTGCGAACAACAAGCTGCTGGGCAAAAAAATAATCCAGTGCCCAGATGCCCGCAACGGTTATAATGAGCAACACAAAAAGCAGGGTTCTTCCTTCGCGGTGTATGGTCATGATTTAGTATCCTCCCCGGTACTGATAGGTTTTGGCAACTTTGTCGATGGCAACCATGTAGGCTGCAATACGCATGGACACGTTGTACTTCTGGGCGGTTTGGTACACGTTGTTGAAGGCTTCTTTCATTATACGGTCGCTTCTGCGGTTTACCCGTTCGGCATCCCACTTGTAACCCAGGCGGTTCTGTACCCATTCAAAATACGACACGGTAACACCGCCGGCATTGGCCAGTATATCGGGCACTACCATTATGCCTTTTTCGTTTATGATGCTGTCGGCTCTTGACGAGGTGGGGCCGTTGGCGCCTTCTACAATCAATTTGGCCTGAATGCGCGGGGCGTTGGCGGCGGTAATCACATCTTCGGTGGCCGCAGGTACCAGCACATCAACCGGAAGGGTAAGGATGTCATCGCGGTTAATTTGTTCGGCACCCGGAAAGCCCAGCAACGAGCCCTTGTTTTTTTGTGCATACTGCACGGCAGCCTCAACATCAATGCCTTTTTCGTTGTAATAAGCTGCCGAAATATCGCTGATGGCCTGAATAATCAGTCCGCGTTCGGCCAGGAGGCGGGCTGCCCATGAGCCTACGTTGCCAAAGCCCTGTACAGCACAGGTGGCTTTGTAGGGATTTATTTTCATTTTCTCCATGGCGGTGAGGGCGGTAACCATAACCCCCCTGCCGGTGGCTTCGGTGCGACCCAGGCTGCCGCCCAGCACTAGGGGTTTGCCGGTTACCACGGCATTTACAGTCATACCCTGGGTTTTGGAGTATTCGTCCATAAGCCAGGCCATTTCGCGGGGGCCGGTTCCCATGTCGGGAGCGGGAATGTCGCGGTCAGGCCCGAAAATATCTATCATGGCGCTGGTGTAGGCCCGGGTAAGGCGTTCAATTTCACCGGCCGACATTTCGCGGGGGTTGCAGGCAATGCCTCCCTTTGCGCCACCGTAGGGGATGTCCACCACGGCACACTTCCAGGTCATCCACGCAGCCAGCGCCTTTACTTCGTCCAGGTTTACATTGGGGTCGTACCGTATTCCACCTTTCGAAGGGCCCAGGATGTTGGAGTGAATAACGCGGTACCCTTCGAACACCTTCTTGCTGCCGTCATCCATCGTTATGGGCAGGGAAACGATAACCTGTTTGGAGGGTGATTTTAGAACATTATAGGTTTCGTCATCCAGGCCCAGCTTAACGGCCGCCACATGAAAGCGCGACATCATGGCCTCGAACGGATTTTCCTTATCCGTTATGGGAGCCGGTTCTACATACGACATAAAGATTTGATGAATTTAAACGCCGGAATTTCAGTGCGCAAAGATAGCTAAATTCCTGAGGTGCCCGGTTGTTCAGAAGATTTCAAGATAGGCCACGATAAACGGAGCTGAGATAAGCAGACCATCGAAGCGGTCCAGAAATCCGCCGTGCCCCGGGAGACTGGTGCCCGAGTCTTTAATTTCCATACTTCGTTTAAGCAGCGATTCCACCAGGTCGCCAAAGGTGCCTCCCACCACAATTAACACGCCCATTACCATCCAGCTGCCCACCGGCAGCGATGTAAAATAGAGGCTGATAACATAAGTTACGATTGCCGCCAGCAGGGCACCTCCCCAGAAACCCTCCCACGATTTTTTTGGAGAGATGCGCTCAAACAACTTGCGTTTGCCAAACCTTATGCCGGCAAAGTAGGCACCCGTATCGCTGGCCCATAAAATAAGCAGCAGGCCAAGCAATATTTCTGCATTGTAATGGCCCGATTCGTAAACGGCATGGTTAAGCAACGAGAAAGGTACGGCCACATAAAACACCCCAAGAAAGGTAAAGGCTATGTTGGTAAAGGGTTTCTTCTCGTTTTTGTAGAGTTTGATAAGATAGGTAAGCGAAAGCAGCGGAAAAATGAAGAAGTAATAGCGATACGATAGCAACTGTTTTTCTATCAGGAATGAAAGGACAAACATTCCGGTGCCGGCCAGTATACCCACCGATTTTTGCGGAATCATACCGTCCAGGCCAGCCAGCCTGTAAAATTCCAGAAGCGATAAAAAGCAAATTACAAGAAACAGAATAAAGTAAGTCCAATCGCTGAACAGAACCCCGAAAATTATTACTGCGCCCCCCGCCAAGCCGGTGGCTGCTCTTGGTACCAGATTAGGATAGCTACTCAGTGATTTCATACGGCTTATAGCTGCGGAAAAGCTTTTGCAAGTAAAAAACAACTACCAAAAAAACCACAGCGCAAAATACTACCAGATGAAATGGTGCAGGCTCGGCTTCCTCAGGGTGTATGGAAGAAAGGTCAAGCTGATAGAGGTAAATCATGAGCAGGGTAATGGCATTATGCATAAAATGTGCAAACACCGGCACCGCCAGACTGCCCGACCAGCCATACAGATATCCGAAAAAAGCACCCAGCAGCAGGCGTGGCACAAAGCCATAAAACTGAAGATGGATGGCGCTGAACAGCAGTGCACTAATCCATACGGCAACGTGCAGGTTGCGCGAAAGCTGGTGCAGGCGGTTTTGCACAATGCCCCTGAAAACCAGTTCTTCGCCTATTCCGGGCAACACGGCAATAACCAGAAGGGCTGTAACAAACCGTCCAGGCGAAGTGAATGTTGTGAGCAACCGGGTAAGTTCCAAGCGCGCATCTTCCTGCCGGCGGGCCCATGCTTCAAATTCCTTTAAGAATTCCGGAAACCTGATGTGCAGGTTCCATTCTGCTACCGGCGAAAGCACAACCTGAAGGCAAATTCCGGCCAACAGCACCAGCACCAGTACGGGGATGTCGGCCCGGCCGCTCAAAAAAGCAGTTGCTTTCTGGCGCTCGGCCACTTTCACCAGCAGCAGGGGCAGCAAAATAAGCCCTATGGTGGTTGCTGTACCCTGTATGATCATCAACGCCTGGAATATCTCGGGCTTTGCCGCGGCCGGGTGCATAATATCGTTCAACAGGTTTCCCGGATAAAACGGTGTGGCCAAAGCCATGCCCAATGCCGGCCCCAGCAGGGTAAAACCTCCTGTAATGAGCAATAAAGCCAAAAGAAGCGACCGGAAAGGGTTGGCAACCTTAAGTTGTTCATTCATACCGCAATGCTATACAAAAACTTTAAAAGGCTAAACGTGTTTATCTTTGCACTTTGGTAGAATGGTTCGTATCGGCCACATATCGCTTGGTGATTTTCCGCTGCTGCTGGCACCCATGGAAGATGTGAGCGACCCGCCTTTTCGTGCCGTATGCAAAGAAGGTGGTGCCGACCTGATGTACACTGAGTTCATCTCTTCAGAAGGGTTGATTCGCCAGGCCGCCAAAAGCCGTCAGAAGCTGGACATATTTGAATACGAACGCCCTATTGGCATCCAGCTTTTTGGCAGCGACATTGACCACATGAGGCAATCGGCCGAAATTGCCACAGCAGCCCATCCCGACCTTATTGATATAAACTTTGGCTGTCCGGTGAAAAATGTAGCCTGCCGCGGAGCCGGTGCCGCCCTGCTGCAGGATATACCCAAAATGGTACAAATGACTGCCGCCGTGGTTAAAGCCACCCACCTTCCTGTTACCGTTAAAACCCGCCTGGGTTGGGACGATCACACCAAAAACATTCTGGAGGTGGCCGAGCGACTACAGGATGTGGGCATTCAGGCGCTTACCATACACGGCCGTACGCGTGCACAAATGTATAAAGGTGTGGCCGACTGGACGCTTATTGGCAAGGTAAAGGAGAATCCGCGCATACGCATACCCATCTTCGGGAACGGTGATATTGACTCACCCGAAAAGGCGCTGGAGTACAAAAACCGGTATGGCGTTGATGGCATAATGATTGGCCGGGCGGCCATTGGTTATCCCTGGATTTTCAACGAAATTAAAACTTACCTGCTTACCGGTAAGAAACCCAACCCCCCCGATCTGGCCGCACGTTTACACGTTATAAAAAGACATCTTGTGTTTTCTGTGCAATGGAAAGGCGAGCGTACCGGCATTTTTGAAATGCGCAGGCATTACACAAACTATCTTCGCGGCCTGCCCGATGTAAAGCCCTTTCGCATAAGGCTGGTAAATGCTGTGAGCGTTCAGGAAATACACCACATTCTTGCAGAACTCGAAAGCCACGTAACCGAAACGGTGATGCAAAGCGTTTAAGCTTTACAGCCGGTTTGCTTTTAAGGCGGTAAAATCTTCTCTTTGCGCCACTTCTGTATCATGGCACGTGTTTCGGGATTAGCCGTATTGTTGCTGGTGGTGCTTTCGCTTATGTGGGGCACATCGTTTATACTGATTAAAAAAGGGTTAACGGTGTTCAGTCCGGAAATTGTCGGGGCGCTGCGGGTTTCGGCTGCCTCGGTGGTTTTGTTACCGGTGGCTGTGGTGCGATTAAAACAACTCAGGGCTAGGCACCTGGGTAAACTGTTTGCATCAGGCATGATGGGTATCTTCATTCCGGCATTTCTGTTTGCCACAGCCCAAACCCGCATGCCCAGTTCAGTGGCCGGTATTTTAAACACCCTTACACCGGCCTTTACCATGGTAATAGGAGTACTGTTTTTTCAACAACGTTTTAGGTGGATTGCTGCCGCCGGACTTTTTCTGGCATTTGCCGGAACTTTACTGCTTATGCTGGCACGCGAAAACGGCAGGGTAGAGGGCGTAAACTTTTATGCCCTGCTTATCGTTGCCGCATGCGTGCTCTATGGTACCAATCTTAATTTTGTAAAATTTAAAATCCCCGACCTGCACCCGCTTACCATTACCAGTGTGGCGCTTATGCTGCTCGGCCCCCTTGCCCTTGTGTACCTGTTTGCATTTACCCCTTTTACAGAAATTTTTTTCCGCACGCCGGGCGCGTGGAAAGTGGCGGGCTATGTGGTGCTGCTGGGCATTATGAGTACCGCACTGGCTACCTACCTTTTTTACAGGCTGGTGCAAATAAGCACACCGCTGCTGGCCAGCTCGGTTACTTACTTTATGCCGGTGGTGGCCGTGTTGTGGGGCGTACTGGATAACGAAGTGTTGTACCCCGGCCATTTTGCCGGAATGGCGGCCATTGTAGCCGGGGTATACCTGGCCAACCGCAAATAAAGCCTGGCTCCGGCCTGGCCGCTGAAATTTCATATTACCTTTGCGCCTCTGTTGCGCATATGAAAAAAACCATCCAGTCGGCCCTGATATCGGTATTTAACAAAGAAGGCCTTGATCCCATCATTCATCTGCTGGGCAACGCCGGCGTAACTTTTATCTCTACCGGCGGCACACAGCAATACATTGAAAGCCTGGGCTATTCGGTAACAGCGGTTGAATCGCTTACCGGCTATCCGGCCATATTCGGGGGGCGGGTCAAAACCCTTCATCCGGCTGTGTTTGGCGGAATATTGTACAGACGTGGAAACGAAAACGATTTTCAGGAAGCCTCCCGGCATAACATCCGGCCTGTTGATTTAGTAATTGTTGATCTTTACCCCTTTGAAGAAACCCTGGCAGCAGGGGCAGATGAGCAATCCATCATTGAGAAGATCGATATCGGAGGCATTTCGCTTATTCGTGCGGCTGCCAAAAACTACAACCATGTAACCGTGGTGTCTTCGCGCAACCAGTATGCCTACCTGCTTGAGGTGTTGCAACAAACCGGTTGTGCCCCCGGATTGCAGCACCGCAAACACCTGGCCGCGCTTGCCTTCGATGTAACCTCGCATTACGATACAGCTATTTTTAACTGGCTTAACAGCACAGAGCAGGTACCATCGTTTAAAAAAAGCATTCAGGGTGGGCGTACCCTGCGTTATGGCGAAAATCCCCACCAGTGGGGCAGGTTTTATGGCCCCCTCGATGAAATTTTCGAACAACTTAGCGGTAAAGAGTTATCGTATAACAATCTGGTTGATGTAGATGCGGCCTGCGGTTTACTGGCTGAGTTTTCGGCAGAAACAGCTTTCGTTATAATAAAGCATACCAACGCCTGCGGTGTGGCTATTGGCAGCTCGGTTAAAGAGGCCTATCTCAAAGCCCTGCAGGCCGATCCTGTTTCGGCCTTCGGCGGGATCCTGGCCACCAATAAACCGGTTGACGTGGCCGCAGCCGCAGAATTGAATAAACTTTTTTTTGAAATTCTCATTGCACCGGCTTATAGCCCGGAGGCCCTGCAGATGCTTGCTGCAAAAAAGAACAGAATACTGTTGATACAGAAAAAGAGCCTTAAGGTTACTGCCCAGTTCAAAAGCCTGCTGAACGGAGTGCTGGAGCAACAGGCCGACAACCATACCGAAACCGAAGCCGATTTGAAAACGGTTACACACCGTACCCCCGATGCGGAAGAGGTGCAGGCCATGTTGTTTGCTGCGCGCATTGCCAAGCACAGTAAGTCGAATACCATCGTCCTGGCGGCAAACGGGCAGATGCTGGCCAGTGGTGTAGGGCAGACCTCGCGGGTCGATGCCCTGAAGCAGGCCATAGAAAAGGCCAGGGTCTTTGGTTTATCGCTGAAAGGTGCGGTTATGGCATCCGATGCGTTCTTTCCGTTTGCCGACTGCGTGCAAATAGCCCATCAGGCAGGTATAACAGCTGTGATACAACCGGGCGGCTCGGTGCGCGACCAGGAGTCGATCGACTTTTGCAACACACACCACATGGCCATGGTCTTCACCGGCTATCGCCACTTCAGGCATTAATGAGCATAAGAACGGGTAATTTAATTGCTTCATGTAAGTTTTCGGCCACGAACGCATGAAAAACAGTTGATTATTTATTTACTTTCGGGCAATTTTTTTACCCCTTACCGGCATGGCGCTTTTCGACCTCTTTACATCTGATATTGCAATTGACCTGGGAACAGCCAATACGCTCATTATTTACAAAGACAAAATTGTGGTGGATGAGCCCTCCATCATCGCCATCGACAAACATACCAACCGTGTGCTGGCCCTTGGGCGCGAAGCCATGCAAATGCACGAAAAGACCCACGAGAACATTAAAACCATAAGGCCGCTGAAAGAAGGCGTTATTGCCGACTTTCAGGCTGCCGAACTGATGATTCGGGGCTTAATTAAAATGATCGACACCGGTAAGCGCCTTTTTCCGCCTGCGTACCGAATGGTTATCTGCATTCCCAGCGGTATAACCGAAGTAGAGAAACGGGCCGTGCGCGACAGTGCCGAGCATGCCGGGGCAAAAGAAGTATATATGATTCATGAGCCCATTGCTGCTGCCCTTGGAATAGGCATTGACATTGAACAGCCGGTGGGCAACATGATTGTGGACATTGGTGGAGGAACTACCGACATAGCCGTAATAGCCCTGTCGGGTATTGTCTGCGACCAGTCTATTCGCGTAGCGGGCGACACCTTTAACCGCGATATTCTGGACTACATGCGCAGGCAGCACAACCTGTTAATTGGAGAACGTTCGGCCGAGCGGGTTAAAATTGAGGTGGGTTCGGCCCTTACCGAACTGGATGACGGCCCCGATGACTACGAAATACGCGGGCGAGACCTGATGACGGGCATCCCGAAGACCATCAAAATATCCTATTCAGAAGTAGCCTTCGCGCTCGATAAATCGGTTTCTAAGCTGGAAGAGGCTGTGCTGAAGGCACTTGAAACCTCACCCCCCCGAACTTTCGGCCGATATATATGAACGGGGTATTTATCTTACCGGCGGAGGGGCGCTGCTTCGGGGCCTGAGTAAACGCCTTAGCCTTAAAACCAAACTACCCGTACATGTTGCCGATGATCCCCTCCGGGCAGTGGTTCGCGGCACCGGTGTGGCCCTTAAAAATCTGCACCACTATCGTTCCGTGCTTATGACCTGATATGCAGCGGATACTGTTGTTCATTTATCAATACCGCGCCTTCTTTGCGTTTCTTGTTCTGGAACTGGTAAGCATTGCGCTGTACATCCGCAACAACAGCTATACCGGAGCAGTCTTCTTCAACTCTACCAACCGGATGGTTACAGCCATTAACGGCTTTACCTATGGTATAAAAGAATATTTTTCCCTGCGCGAAATAAACCGGGCGCTGGCCGAAGAAAACCGGCGACTGCACCAGCAGTTAAGCCGGGCAGCAACAACTCTACCTTTACAAAGCCGACTCTGTGGCTGACTCGGCCCGCCTTAACCAGTACCTTTTCATTTCTGCGCGGGTGGTAAACAACTCGGTAAGCAGATTTACCAACTTTATTACAATAGACCGCGGGCAGAATGACTGTGTGCAACCGGGCATGGCCGTTATTGGTCCCGAAGGTGTAGTGGGAAAAGTAAAGGTTGCCGGCAGGCGGTTTAGTGTGGTTACCTCCTTACTGAATGTAGATGTGATGGTCTCGGCACGCCTGAAGCGAACCGGCCATTTCGGAACAGTTCAATGGGACGGGGAAAGTCCTGATTTTATTTTGTTTAAATACTTGCCTCGCCACGTACAGCCTCTGCCGGGCGACACCATAGTGACCACCGGCTACAGCGGTGTGTTTCCCGAAGGCCTGCTTATTGGCACCGTAGCCGAAGCCCGCCTTCCGCAGGGGGCACCCTTTTATCATATCCGCGTAAAACTGGCGCAGGATTTTAGAAAACTGGCTTACGTAACCCTCATTAACAACCGCCTGCTGCCCGAACTGGATTCTCTGGAAATGCGCGTACCCGACTTTAACCAATGAACCGCAAGCTGCTCTCCGATATTGTTTCCTTCGTTACATTTTTACTGCTGCATGTGGTATTCTTCCGGCATGCAGTGTTTATGCATACCGCTTTTTGTTTTTTTTATCTCATATTTTTTCTGCGGCTTCAGGTAGATGTAAATCCGCTGCCTGCCATGTTGTCGGCCTTTTGCCATGGGTTTGCTTGTGGACCAGTTTAACGATAGCATGGGTCTGCACGCCATGGCCACAGTAGTAATGGTGTACCTGCGGGGCAGGTGGCTGCTTTTGCTTACACCGCAGGGAGGCTTCGATGCGGGTGCCAGGCCCTCGCTGTTTCAAAGCGGAACCATTTGGTATGTTTTGTATGCGCTTCCGCTTATTTTCATACATCATGCCGTTTTGTTCTTTACAGAGGCCGGGGGGTTTCAGTATTTTTGGACAACCCTGGCAAGGGTAATTGCCAGCTCGGTCTATACCCTGCTTATGGCCATGTTACTGGAGTGGCTCCGTCCGCCTAAACGAATATGAACGAGGGACGAAAGGAAATTATTCAGGCGCTGATTGTGCTTACCGGCGCGATCTTTCTTGCCAAGCTGTTTTATATACAGCTTATAGACGACCGGTATGCGCGCATGGCCGAAAGCAACACCATTGTCCGCGAAACGGAATACCCTTTTCGGGGTTTGATATACGATCGGAACGGTAAACTGCTGGTTTACAATACCCCGGAATACGACCTGTTTGCTGTTAAAAAGGAGATAACCCGACTAGACACGGCATTGTTCTGTTCGGTATTCGGCATGACACCCGGTCAACTCCGTCAGGCATTTGCCGAAATGCATGCGCGAAAAGAATATTCTCCGGTAAAGCCCACTTTGTTTCTCAAACAACTGTCCAACTACGACTTTGCACGTATTCAGGACAATATTGACGAATTTCCCGGATTTTACATCCAGCCCCGTACCGCACGCGCCTATACCACCAAAGCCATGGCCAATGTGCTGGGATACGTAAGCGAAATAAGCCGCACCCAGCTGCTGGCCGATACCTCGCATTTTTACCGACAGGGCGACTATATTGGACAGAGCGGCCTGGAAGCACAGTACGAAACTTACCTTCGCGGAAAACGGGGTGTGCGTTACAAACTACGCAACGTTGACGGGGTGGATAAGGGTGCATTTAAAAACGGTGAGTTCGACACCCTTTCTGTTCCCGGTTATGACCTGGTTACGACCATTGATCTGGAGCTGCAGGAGTACGGTGAAAAATTAATGTGGGGTAAGGTAGGCAGCGTAGTGGCCCTTGATCCGGCTACCGGAGAGGTGCTTACCATGATTTCCGGCCCATCGTACGACCCGGAACTGCTAACCGGCAGAAACTTCAGCGCCAACTTTGCGCTGGTAAGCAGCGACTCGGCAAAACCCCTGTTTACCAGGCCCCTCATGGCCATGTACCCCCCAGGATCCATTTTTAAAATTGTGCAGACGCTCATTGCCCTTCAGGAGGGAGTTGTAAATTACGAAACGCGGTTTCCGTGCGATCGTACCGTGGTAAATTGTCACAATCATCCGCAGCCCTGCGACCTGCACATGGCTGTACAATACTCCTGCAACCCCTACTTTCACCAGGTGTTTCGCAGAATTATCAACCAGAATCATTCGGCCAACCCCTTTACCGACTCCCGGATAGGTCTTGAAAACTGGCATGCCTATGTTTCGCGTTTTGGTTTAGGCAAACCGCTGGGCATTGACCTGCCAAGTGAAAAAGGGGGGCAAATGCCCGACTCACGCCTGTACAACCGCATTTATGGCGAAGGCCGGTGGAAATTTTCTACCATTTATTCGCTGGCCATAGGGCAGGGCGAAATGCTGGTTACACCCGTGCAAATGGCTAATCTGGCGGCCATTATAGCCAACAAGGGATTTTATTATACGCCCCATTTGATGAAAGAAATACGGGGCAGCCAGAGGCAACCTGCTGTGCAACGCCACGACACAGGCATTGAGGAGAAGTTTTTTGATTTTGTTCAGGATGCCATGAGCGATGCCATTTATGGCACAGCGCAGCGGGCGGTAATTCCGGGAATTGAACTTTGCGGCAAGACCGGCACGGCTCAGAATCCGCATGGATATGACCACTCGGTGTTCATGGCATTTGCCCCCAGGGAAAATCCCAAAATAGCCATTGCCGTATATGTTGAAAATGCCGGCTGGGGCGGAAGGGCAGCTGCCTCTATTGCCAGCCTTATGATAGAAAAGTATCTTACCGGAGAAGTAAAACGCCAGCCTCTTGAAGAATATGTGCTTCGCGGGCAGTTCATCGATCCGGTAGCAAGGCCTGTTCAGGTAAACAACTAATTATGCGCAGAGATGTACTAACCGGTAAACTCGACTGGCTTACCGTATTGATTTACGCCTCCATGGTACTGCTGGGGTGGCTTAACATTTACGCAGCGGTTTACGATGAGTCGGCCAACCCGGGACTTTTTGACCTGAGCCTGAACAGCGGCAGGCAACTGTTGTTTATAGCCGCTTCGGTAATCATCATCCTCTGCATTTTAATTGTTGATGTAAGATTCTACGAAGCAACAGCCTATTTGTTATACGGGGTTATGTTGTTTTTAATGGTACTGGTGCTGGCAGTGGGGAAAAGAAGTGGGGGGCAACAAGGCCTGGCTGGGCATAGGTGCATTTGGCATTCAGCCTTCTGAGTTTGCCAAATTTGCCACGGCCCTGGCGGTGGCCAAATATATAGGCTCGGTAAACTTCAGGATGAATGTACTCAGACATCAGGCAGTGCTTTTTGCTCTTTTGGCAGGGCCTATGCTTATAACCCTTGCCCAAAAAGATACCGGCACCGCCCTGGTATTTACCGCTTTTATTGTGGTATTTTTCCGGGAGGGGTTATCGCCTGTTATTCCCGCAGCAGGGCTGGCAACAGGTGTGCTTTTTGTTCTTACCCTTTTGGTGAATGAAATTTACCTGTATGCCGGCATTGCCGTATTGTGGCTTGTGCTGGTTTGGGCTGGCCGGAAAAAGGTAATAAACGCCTGTTTTGGATAACCGCCGGAGCCCTTACCCTGGCCGGGGTTATTCAAAGTGTGGATTATGTAATCAGTAATGTTCTTAAGCCGCACCAGCAAAACCGCATCAGGGCGCTTATTAATCCCGAAGCCGACCCGCTGGGTTATGGCTGGAATGTTACACAATCCAAAATAGCCATTGGCAGCGGGGGCTTTTCCGGAAAGGGATTTCTGGAGGGTACCCTCACCAAATTTGACTTTGTGCCCGAGCAAAGCACGGATTTTATTTTCTGCACCATTGGTGAGGAACACGGATGGTTGGGCAGCCTGGTGGTTATCGGGTTGTTTATGGTATTGCTGTTGCGGGTTATTTATCTGGCCGAACGGCAGCGAAACAGGTTTGCACGTGCCTATGGTTATGGAGTGGCCAGCATATTGTTTTTTCACTTTGCCGTAAATATTGGCATGACCATCGGTCTGTTTCCTGTAATTGGCATACCACTACCGTTTTTTAGTTACGGTGGCTCGGCCCTGTGGGGTTTTACGGCCTTGCTGTTTATTCTGTTGAAAATCGATGCCCATCGTGGTGAAATGCTGCACCGATTGTAAGCCATAACGCGGCCGGTTGAGTTACCAAAGCCTTTCGGGGTATTTGCCTTCGGCAATCAGCGCCCTGATTCGGGCAACCACTTCGGGTTTGTCATCGGGGTAAGTTACGCCAAACCAGGTGTCGCCTCCGGAAATGATTTTTATTTTTCCTTCACCGCTTTTAACCAGGGCATTGGCCAGCAGCGGAATAAAAAACTCTGCCTTGGGGTTCTGGTGGTTTTCCTCTAAAAATTCCAGAAACAAATGCTCTGTTACCGGGAATATGGAAGGATAAAACCCCCAGAAGTTCATGGATGTTTTGGCTTCCGGGTCAAGCTCCACATCTCCGTCTTTTTCCTTTGCAATGATTTTTCCGTTTATGCGGGCTACGTTGGTGCGTTCCACCACGCTTTTCAGGTAGCCCTGTCCGTCGTCTTCGCCTACTCCACGCGATACGGTGCCGTGTTCGGAAAGGACGTGTTTAAGGGTATAACCCACCAGGGCGTGCACCTGTTCGCCTTCGGTATTGGTGCGGAAAAAATTTATGGTGTTTTGAAATGCGGTGGCGCCATAAAAGTCATCGGCATTAATAACTGCAAAAGGTTCATTAATCGCTTCGCGTGCACATAACATGGCGTGACCAGTACCCCAGGGTTTGTTGCGCTGGTTGTTTTGGTAGGCTTCGGGAACATACCTGTCCAGGGTTTGTACCACATATTCTGCCTCGGCTTTGCCGGCCAGGCGTGAACCGAATTTTTCCTTTACAATGTCGCGTATTTCTTCTCGCACAATAAACACCACCTTGTTAAAACCGGCTTTCATGGCATCGTATAATGAATAATCCATTATGGTTTCGCCATTCGGGCCGAAGCCATCAATTTGTTTAATGCCACCGTAGCGGCTGCCCATGCCGGCGGCCAGAACCAGCAGTGTAATTTTTTGGGGTGCATTCATGGCGCTTTAAAATTTTATGTATACTCGAAAATTATTCCGTTCAAAAATAGACGGTATCATGCAAAAGGCCAATTCATATAGTTATTCATTGTTTATAATCGGCACCCTGTTTTTCATTTTCGGATTTGTTACCTGGCTTAATGGTACGCTTATTCCATTTCTCAGGCTGGCCTGCGACCTTCAGACCGATGCGCAGGCTTTGCTGGTAACCTTTGCATTTTATATGGCTTATTTTTTTCTGGCGTTGCCTTCATCGGCTATTCTGGGCCGCACCGGGTACAAAGAGGGTATGGCCCTGGGTTTGGTGGTTATGGCCGCCGGGGCGCTGTTGTTTATTCCGGCAGCGTATGCCAGAAGCTTCCCTCTTTTTCTGAGCGGTTTATTTGTACAGGGCATGGGATTGTCGCTGTTGCAAACGGCTTCCAATCCGTACATATCGGTTATCGGGCCAATAGAATCGGCAGCCAGCCGCATTTCTATTATGGGAATATGCAATAAGGTGGCGGGCGCTCTGAGCCCGCTGGTTTTAAGCGCACTTGTGCTGAGCGATGCAGCAGCCATTGAACAGCAGATTCAGGAAGCTGCCAATACGGTGCTGCGCACAGAATTGCTTGAAGCCCTTGCCCGGCGCATTGTAATACCTTATGCTGTGATGGCCGCTGTGCTGGTATTGCTGGCCTTGCTTATCCGCTTGTCGGCACTGCCTGAAGTTGAAACTGAAAATAGTGAGGTTGCCTCAGATAAAGAAGCGGGCAACAAAACCAGTGTGCTGCAGTTTCCGCATTTGCTGCTGGGCGCCCTCTGCATTTTTGTGTATGTGGGTGCCGAGGTCATGGCCGGTGATGTTATTGGCCCATACGGCAAAGCACAGGGCATTAGTCTGGACGAAACCAAAAACTTTACCTCTTACACGTTGTGGTCGATGGTAGTGGGTTATGTGGTGGGCATTTTCGCCATTCCAAAATTCATCAGTCAGCAGCAGGCCCTTAAATATTCGGCCGTTACCGGGTTGGTGTTTAGCGTGCTGGCGTACCTTACACAGGGTTATACCAGTATTTTGTTCATTGCCCTGCTGGGGCTGGCCAATGCGCTGATGTGGCCGGCTATTTTTCCTCTGGCTATTGACGGACTCGGGCGGTTTACCAAAATCGGGTCGGCCCTGCTCATCATGGGGATAGCGGGCGGGGCGGTGATACCGCAGATTTACGGATGGATGGTTAGTGAGCACGGGCTGGGGCTTAATGCCCAGGTGGCGTTTACGCTGTGTGTGTTGCCGTGTTATTTTTATATCCTGTATTATTCTGTTTCGGGCTATAAAGCCGGCAAAAGATTTTGATGTGTTTTTTTAGGCTTTGTTTGGGTGGTTACCGGCCTTGTTCAGGCCCGGCCGAAGAAAGTTATGGATGAACTGTGCAGGTGGATGACCGGTACGTTCAGTTTGGAGCGCAGGCGTGTTTCGGCAGCAGTTTTTTTAAGTACCATTCATCATAAAGCCATCTGGCTACCTGCTTACAGTTTGTTCAGTAATCGTTCTGTCTCCTTTATAATAATTTGTTCACGTTCCTCCCATGTTCCGTGCACAGTTACATAGGGTATCATTCTTCTTTCCAGCTCTTTTTTAAACATGCCAAACAGGTGCTGGCGTTGTGTTTCGCTGCCCTGGTCGCGAAGCCCGTCACTTACCCAGGGTACGTCAATATCGAACAAAAAGTAGCGGTCGTATGCAACCATTTTTTCCAGCTCATACAATACGGGAGGTACCACGCCCAGGTAGTGGCGCGAGTAGATTTGCGTGGTGATCAGGTCGGTATCGCAAAACAGGATGCGGTTGGCTTTTCTGAGTTTGGCAAAAATCCGCTCGGTTTGCGCCCTCCCGATGGTGATGATGTCTTCGCGGCTGAAGTCGTTGCTGGTGATGAGCTCACGCGCCACTTCGGGCACCCATTCGGTGTGGAAGAGTTGGGCCATTTTACGGGCCATGACTGTTTTACCCGTGCTTTCGGGGCCATAGAAACAAACGAGAATGATGCCGTTAAACATGCGTTGAAGATAGGGAATAAGAGCGGTATTCCTTCATCCAGTTCCACAGCCCGTAAGCAGCAATGAAGCAGAAGATCAGGTATTCCAATGCTACAAATTTTATTCCTTTGGCAAAATACATGTAGGTAGCCACGGCATCTACGATAATCCAGATGATCCAGCTTTCCACTTTCTTTTCGATCATCAGAAAAGTGGTGAGTATGCTCATCACCGTTACGAACGAATCCAGGTAAGGAAAGGCGCTGGGTTTGTGAAAAATTACCGGCAGCCATTCGTGCAGGCGGCTGGCGGCAGCGCCCATCACAAGCGTGCCGGCAAGGCCTGTCAGCCCAATACCCAGTATTTGTTTTCTTTTCATCAAGCTAACGCGCAGCTGTTTTTTGTTGTCTTCTTCGTAAGGTTTGGGGTGAATCCACCGCCACCAGCCCATCAGGTTGGTTATAAAAAAGAAAACCTGCAGGAACATATCCGGATAGAGTTGTACCTGATAAAACAAAAAGAAAAATAAGGTTACATTGATAATACCGATGGGCCAACTCCAGATGTGGGCACGCGAGGCCAGGTACACCGCCACAAACCCGGCCACCGTGCCGAAAAACTCCAGGTAACTCATGGGGTAGCCCCAAAATTCGAAGAAGCTGTTGTCTATACTAAAAAAATGCATAAGCATTTTCCGGTAATAAATTTACCTTAAAGGTAAAAGGTTCTATGTGCACAAATGCGGCCGGTAATTATAACATTCATAAGGTTTGTGCCTGTAAGCCAACAATTCTCCCATGCCAAAATCCTCGGAAAAATTTCTGCATACGTTTGCAGCAAACGTTTGCTATCATTTTTTAAAAAATAAATGATTTTATTTTAATAATTAATCCTTTATTGAAATTATATTCGGATTAATTTTTTATTACGGAATATCATTCTGCCGCCAGAATAATGAACCACGTTTTCAACCAAAAGCCTGTATGTGCCGCAACTCGAACACGATGCCTGCGGCATTGGATTTATTGCCTGCATAAGCGGCGCCAAAACGCACGCCGTGCTGAGCGATGCCCTTACCATGCTCGAAAACATGGAACACCGGGGCGGCAAGGGCAGTAGCCCCAAAACCGGTGATGGCGCCGGTATTCTGTTCCAGATTCCCCACGCGTTTTTCGCAGCCGAAATTCAAAAATTGCACATAACACTGCCTGCTGAAGGCCACTACGGTGTGGGTATGGTGTTTTACCCAACCGACAGCCGGATACGCAATCAATGCAAAGAAATATTAAACAGCACAGCAGCCAGCCTGGGGTTGAAAATCCTGGGCTACCGGCCGGTGCCGGTCAACCATCAGGTTCCGGGCCCTGGCGCTGCTGAGGTTGAACCTTATATTGAACAATTCTTTGTTGTGCTTACCGATAACCCAGCCGACCCCGGCCGTCTGGAGCGCAGGCTTTTTGTGTTGCGCAATGCGGCAAGCCACCGGATTGCCCAAACCGTTAAGGCCGCAGCCGACTTTTATATCACCAGCTGCTCGGCCCGCACTATAGTTTATAAGGGGCAACTGCGCACCGAACAGCTGCGACAGTATTATGACGATCTGCGGAACCCTGCCGTGGTTACGGCCCTGGCGATGGTGCACTCGCGTTTTTCGACCAATACTTTTCCAAACTGGAAGCTGGCGCAACCCTTTCGTTACCTTGCCCATAACGGAGAAATAAACACCATACGGGGCAATGTCAATAAAATGCAATCCAAAGAGGCCCTGTTCCGGTCTGATTATTTCTCAGCCGAAGAGCTAAACATGCTGTTACCGGTAACCAATCCGGAATACAGCGACTCGGCCAACCTCGATGCCCTGGTAGAGATGCTTACCCTTTCGGGCCGCACGCTGCCACACGTGATGATGATGCTGATACCCGAAGCCTGGCAGGATAATAAACAAATGGATCCGCACCGCAAGGCTTTCTATAAATACCACGCCTCTTTAATGGAACCCTGGGATGGCCCTGCTGCACTGGTATTTACCGATGGTCTGCGCATAGGTGCCACCTTAGACCGCAACGGTTTACGACCTTTGAGATTTTGCATTACACGAGACCGTGTTATTGCCTCTTCCGAAGCCGGGGCATTGCCTGTAAACCCGGCCGATGTACTGGAAAAAGGACGTATCTCGCCCGGCAAAATGCTGCTCGTTGATTTGCAGCAACGAAAAATATTCAAGGATGATGAAATTAAACGCAGCGTTTATGAAGACAAAAAGTATTATCAATGGATTATTGAAAACCGGATAAAAACTTCGGCTGGAGCCCGTGCCGGCAGATTTTAAAGATATCCATCAGCCCGAAACATTATTGCAACGCCAGCTGGCTTATGGCTACACCTCTGAAGACCTGAAAACCATTCTGCAGCCTATGGCCGAAAAAAGGCTACGAGCCTCTGGGCTCCATGGGCGATGACACCCCCGTTAGCGGTATTATCGAAAGAAAGCCGACACATTTCCCATTATTTCAAAACAGCACTTTGCCCAGGTTACCAACCCACCCATCGACCCCATACGCGAACGGCTGGTGATGTCGCTCTTTACCCGTTGTGGGCGCCAACCTCAATCTGCTGGAAGAAACCGCAGCCCATGCCCGCCAGATTCACATATCCCATCCGCTGCTGCTTAATTCCGATTTGCACAAGCTTAAAAACATGGCAACACAGGGCTTTCAGCATGTAGTTGTTTCGTGCACATTCCGGGCCGATGGCAAACCGGGCAGGCTTAAAGAAGCCCTTGGGCGCATTTGCCGCGAAGTGCGCCAGGCAGTTGAAGGTGGTGCGCGGATCATCATCCTTTCCGACAGGCAAATCAGCGATGACCACGCACCGGTGCCTACCCTGCTGGCAACAGGGGCCGTTCATCATTACCTTATTGAGAAGAAACTTAGGGCCCTTACCGGCCTGGTTGTTGAAGCAGGCGATGCCTGGGAGGTACATCACTTTGCCACCCTTATTGGCTATGGAGCCAGCGCTGTTAATCCGTACATGGCACTGGAAGCCATTTGCTGCCTTAATGCCGATGGAAAGCTGGAAAAAAATCTTACCGATAACAAGGCGCTTGAAAATTACCGCAAAGCCATTGGCAACGGCCTGCTGAAAGTACTTTCAAAAATGGGCATCAGTACACTGGAATCATACCAGGGGGCACAGATTTTCGAAATACTCGGGTTAAGCACCGAAGTGGTTGAAACCTGCTTTCGCGGAACCATAAGCCGTATTGAAGGGCTGGGCTTTGACGACCTGGCGGCTGAAGTACTGGTGCGGCACAGGCTGGCCTGGAAACAGGCAACTACCATGCTTCCGGTAGGTGGCATTTACCAATGGAGGCAAAAAGGCGAGCAGCACCTGTTTAGTCCGGAGGTAATTCATTTATTGCAGCACGCATCGCGCACCAACAATTATGATTTGTATAAAGAATATGCCGAAAAGATAAACGACCAGTCGGCACAGCAGTTTACCCTGCGCGGATTGCTGGATTTCAGGGAGCGCATGCCCGTGGCAATTGATGAAGTGGAGCCGGTGGAATCGATCGTTAAACGGTTTTCCACCGGGGCCATGTCGTTTGGTTCACTCTCGCATGAGGCGCACACTACGTTAGCCATAGCCATGAACAGGCTGGGCGCCAAAAGCAACAGCGGTGAAGGCGGTGAAGATGAAAGCCGCTACGAGACCCGGCCCAACGGTGACAGCGAGCGATCGGCCATTAAGCAGGTGGCATCTGCCAGGTTTGGTGTTACCAGCTACTACCTTTCGCAGGCCGATGAACTGCAGATTAAAATGGCGCAAGGAGCCAAACCCGGAGAAGGCGGGCAGCTGCCGGGCCACAAGGTCGACCCCTGGATTGCACGCGTAAGGCACTCCACGCCGGGGGTAGGGCTTATATCGCCACCACCCCATCATGATATATATTCCATTGAAGATCTGGCCCAGCTCATCTATGACCTTAAAAACGCCAATCCCCATGCCCGCATCAATGTAAAACTCGTCTCACAGGCCGGGGTGGGTACTGTCGCTGCTGGGGTAGCGAAAGCCAAAGCCGAAGCTATTCTTATATCCGGGGGCGATGGAGGCACAGGTGCTTCGCCCATCAGCTCTGTGCGCCATACCGGTTTGCCCTGGGAGCTGGGGCTGGCCGAAGCACATCAAACCCTGGTTAAAAATAACCTTCGCAGCCGGGTAGTGCTGCAAACCGATGGGCAAATACGAACCGGCCGGGATCTTGCAGTTGCTACCCTGTTAGGCGCAGAAGAATGGGGCGTGGCTACAGCCGCCCTGGTGGTTGAAGGGTGCATTATGATGCGCAAGTGCCACCTTAACACCTGCCCCGTAGGTATTGCCACGCAGGACCCTGAGCTTCGTAAGTTGTTTACCGGAAAGCCCGAGCACCTGGTTAATTTCTTCCGCTTTCTGGCACAGGAACTGCGCGAAATAATGGCCATGCTGGGCTTCAGAACCGTAAACGAAATGGTGGGCCGTACCGATGTTCTGCGTGTTCGAAACGACATCAGCCACTGGAAAATACGAAAACTCGACCTGTCGCCCCTGCTGTACCGTCATTTTACCGAACCCCGCGTGGAGCAGTATAAACAGATTGACCAGGATTTTGGCCTGGAAAATGTGCTGGACCGTCAGATTATACGCAATGCACAGCAGGCGCTTGAGAAAGCCATACCCGTAAAACTGGAATACGACATCCGAAACACCCATCGTGCGGTAGGCACCATGTTGTCGTATGAAATATCGAAACGCTACAGGAGTAAGGGGTTACCGGCTAACACCATTACGGTTCACCTGCGTGGTTCCGCCGGCCAGAGCTTTGGCGCCTTTCTGGCACCCGGCATTACCCTGCGACTGGAAGGCGAAGCCAACGATTACCTGGGCAAGGGGCTTTCGGGAGGCAAGCTTATTGTTTACCCCGACCGGACTGCTTCTTTTGCAGCCGAGCACCAGATTATTGCAGGCAATGTGGCGCTGTACGGTGCTACTTCGGGCGAAGTGTACATACGGGGTATGGCCGGTGAACGCTTTGCTGTACGCAACTCGGGAGCACAGGCAGTTGTGGAGGGCGTGGGCGACCATGGCTGCGAATACATGACGGGCGGCATTGTTGTGGTACTGGGCAATACCGGCAAAAACTTTGCTGCCGGCATGAGCGGAGGCATTGCCTTTGTGCTCAAATCGCACCATGACTTTACCACCCTCTTTAATCCCGAAATGGCAGAACTGGAAGAACCCGATGAAGAAGATGAGCAACAACTTGCGCTGCTCATCACCAATCATTACCGCTACACCCAAAGCAACGTTGCCAAAAAACTGCTGGGCCATTCCGGAAAACTGCGGGATCTGTTTATTAAAGTAATGCCCCGCGACTATAAGAAAGCACTTATGGCAAAACGCATGGTTGTGCACGCTTAAACCTTTTTATTATGGCACAGGTTGATGGCTTTATAAAATTTAACCGCGAAACTCCGCGCAAAAGAAATCCCAAAGAGCGCATCAAAGATTACCGCGAAATTTATTTGCCCTTTGGCAGGGAAAAACTGCACCAACAGGCTGCACGCTGCATGGATTGCGGTGTTCCGTTTTGCCACCGTGGTTGTCCGCTGGGCAACCTCATTCCCGACTTCAACGATGCCGTTTACCGTAATCAGTGGGAAGAAGCTGCACGCATTCTGCTAAGCACCAACAATTTTCCGGAGTTTACGGGCCGGATATGCCCGGCACCCTGTGAGGCAGCATGCGTACTGAACATTAATAACAAGCCGGTAACCATTGAACTGATTGAAAAAAATATTGCCGAAAAGGCTTTTGCCATGAAGTGGATAAAGCCCAGGCCGCCGGCTTACCGTACCGGCAAACGCATAGCTGTAGTTGGCTCAGGTCCGGCCGGACTGGCTGCTGCTGACCAGCTGAACAAGGCCGGACACTGGGTAACGGTTTTTGAACGCAGCGACCGTATTGGCGGGCTGCTGCGTTACGGAATACCCGACTTTAAACTCGAAAAACGCATTCTCGACCGCCGGTTAAGACTTATGGAACAGGAAGGAATAATCTTCAGGGTAAATGCCCACGTGGGAGTTAACCTTAGTGCGCGCCACCTTACCCATGAATTCGATGCAGTGGTGTTATGCGGCGGGGCCTCGGCCCCCCGCGATCTGAACATTCCCGGCCGGCAGCTCAGGGGGGTGCATTTCGCTATGGAATTTTTAACCCAGCAAAACAAGCGGCTGGCGGGCGATGTGCTGTTTTCGGGTCATATCACGGCAAAAGGTAAAAACGTTGTTGTTATTGGCGGTGGCGATACCGGATCTGACTGCGTGGGAACGGCCATACGCCAGGGAGCCCGCACGGTTACCCAGATTGAACTGCTGCCCAAACCACCGGCTTTGCGAAACGACGTTACCAACCCCTGGCCACAGTGGCCCATGGTACTCACCACAACCACCTCGCACGAAGAGGGTGCTGCCCGGCAATGGGCCATCCTGACCAAGGAATTTATTGGCGACAGCAGCGGCACCCTGGCCGGCCTGAAGGTGGTGGACATTGAATGGGGCACCCTGCCCGATGGACGTTATGGATTTTTGGAGAAACCCGGCACCGGGCGCATTATTCCCTGCCAGCTGGCACTGCTGGCCATTGGTTTTGCCGGCGCGGAAAGAACCGGACTGGTAGAAGAACTCAACCTAACACTGGACGACCGTGGTAATGTACATACAGTAAACTACATGACCAGCGCGAAAGGGGTTTTTGCTGCCGGTGACATGCGCAGGGGACAATCGCTGGTAGTTTGGGCCATATCCGAAGGCCGCGAAGCAGCTCGCGCAGTTGATGATTGGCTGATGGGCAGCTCCTCCTTGCCACTTAAAGATCAATCATATGTGGTGGTGAGGACCCCTTCTGCCAATGAGGTGGGTTACGGCAAAGATTGATGGGAAACAAACAATTAGCCTGGAAGGGCAGCACCCTGATGCCTGGGCTAATGGCAATTGCCATTTTGCCCTTCAATGCGATGGTGGATGGCGACAAAGTTGCTCATCAGGCGCAAGTTGTCAAAACTTTGAAAAAGAGGGTATATTCTCCCAGAAAGTAAGGCGTGATGATGTCGTCCCGTCACGAAGGGGTGTTCTTTACTTAACTTCCGATTTGTTGATTTTCAAGACCCTTAAACCTAAAGCTGAAAAGTATAATTTTTCAATTGCTTATCATGAGATTCAATCAATCCGGCCTTTTTATGGCTTTATTATTCCTAATCAAATCAGGTTATATCGGAAAGACGAAACTTCATTGCGCTTGTTAAGCTACCGCAAAAAAGAAATCATCAAAAGGACGCGGCAAAAAATCATGGAAACCAATAGTTACCCGCCACCGTACCAAAAAAACGCCAGGCAGCTCATGGGATAGCTCCAGGGCTCGAAGAAGGTGTTGGTGATGCTGAAAAACGCAATGCAAAAAATGCAAAAAAAGCAAAATGAAAGCGGAAACTTACATCATTTCGGACAAAGGAAACGGATGGATTTTCAGTTTTTTAAGGCAAACAATCAACTTTTAATCAATAATTAAGTACAAAAGGCCACGGGTAAGGTTATCTCATCATTTTTCAAAAAAAAAAAAAAATGAACATGTTGTACTTTTACCATTAAGACCCCCGCGCACAACCGGGTTGAGTTAAATTGTTAACCATAAACCCTTAAAACAATGAGAAAAATTATGTTGAGCATATTTGCCGTACTGGTAATCCTTGCTCTGAGTTCGTTTAGTTCTGTTCCTGTTTCAAGTTCAGAATCAGATGCAACAGTTAATGTAACCATTACCGATTACACTGGAACTGAAGCCATTTCAGCAAGTAATGGTGACGGATGCCTGGAAATTTTTATGGCATGGACAGATGCAATGTTTCTGTATGCAGCAAATGTAGGCACTGAGGCCGGGGATGCTTATCATGCACTTGCAGATATACTATTTGCAGCACTTATGGTTTGCATAATGCAATAGTTCAAACTTATCAATAAAACAGGAGCAGGAACATTTCCTGCTCCTGTTCAGTTTCTGTTAAATACCTATCAGATGAGAATAATTGTCACGTTAATAATTATACTAATATATTTCATTACCTCCGCTCTTTACGCCCAAAAATCAGCTCAACATGATGACGCGCTAATTTGCGAATGGGCTTACCTTTTCAGCAAAGATTCCAATTTGGTAAAAATACCAACAGCCCCAGTAATGCGAAATTCCAAGAGATATTATTACTCGAATGGTACCATGAATATAACCTCTCCCTATATAGAACAAATGCTGTCCAAGCTCAATATAAAAGGGCAACGACCCGTAATTTATTGGAAGACAAGTAACGGCACCCTTACCATCACCCAAGGTCAGCAAGGTAGAAATGGAATCAGTGAATCAACTTACAAATACATCATCAGGGCTGACACATTAATCACTATTGATTACTTAGGAACTCATTCCTATTGGCTTAAAAGAAGCAAAAAAAAATAATGGTCTAGTGATTGTCCGAAAACACAATTTCAGTGAAACGGGAGGTAATTATTTGGCTTTTTCTACTGATTGCCTTTGATTTAATCCAGTATTACCTGAACAATACATTGATCACCAAGGAGATCATAACTTCGGAATTAGCTAATTATCTTGATACTGAAACTGCATCGCAACTGGCCGAACGAAGTCAGTCAGGTAGTCGCATTCTGTTTAAGCACATAACCCACATGTTTCTTACTGGATTAAAAGTGATTGGCACAATTATTTTACTCTATGCAGGACTTTTCTTTTCCAGAAAGCAGCAACCAATAAATAATCTATTGGAAAGCGTATTGAAATGTTATCCGGCATTTTTTATTGTTGGCTACATCCAATTCATCTACTTTGGGTTTTTCCAAGATAATTATACCTATCTTGAACTAAATTCATTCAATCCGTTTTCGTTCACTTCTATCATCAGCTTAACCGGCCCATCCCTTCAAGGAAAAGCCGCGGCCTTTTTCAATGCGTTTAGCATGTTGGATGTAATCTTCTGCTGGCTGTTAAGTCAGGAACTCAACAAAGAGTCAGAAAAACCTGTTACTGCAACGGTATTCATAGCCTATTTTACCGGCCTGGCACTTTGGAAAAGCATAATTTTGCTATTAGTACCATAATCCGAAAAACTCGAGGTAGCTCATGGGGTAGCCCCAGCACTCGAAAAAGGGCGTTGATGATGCTGAAAAAGGTCATTATAAGAAGTAAGACGCAAGTAGTAAGATGTACACAGCAAAACGTAAGACCAACTATGCCTAATTAATAAGTCTTACTACTTACCAATACATTGCTGAAACTCACATCATTTCGGACAAAGGAAACGGATGGATAAAGTTTGTCTTCCTGTTTAACTTAATTTTGTTTTCAGCATGCGAACAAAACGTACAACAACCAAATAAGCCTAACGAGATTGCTCTTGGGGCAATATCGGAAGGCCTGAAAGCGTTTGTAAACAAGGGTAGTTTATCAATGGAAAATGTCAACGCATTCATCAGGCGCGTGCATACCATATGATTACAACCCAATGATTAGATAATGAAATCAATACAAACTTAATGCAGTTTATTTATGATAAATTATCCAATACCCGTAGTCCTTGCCTTTTTAATCATCTCAGAGAGGGCTCAGCCCTACCTGGCTTTCGTTCAATTTTCTTGCTTCTTGATCAAGACAAAGTATTTTTGAGATGGCTTTTATATTCGTGTAGGCGGACAAATCAGTTGGTTTTAACCGCCTCTAAACGTACCCAAACGTAATGTTGTTTTTTTCGACTTATTTTTTCCGTAAGGGCAGGTGCGGGGCAACAAGCTGTTTTACAACTTAACACATACATTCCTGGCCTCGGTAAAAAACCGGAGCGCCTCCCACCCGCCCTCGCGCCCCACCCCGCTTTGCTTCATACCGCCAAAGGGCGTGCGCAGGTCACGAAACAGCCAGCAGTTTATCCATATAATACCGCTGTGTATTTGAGCAGCCACGCGATGGGCCCTTGTGAGGTTGGTTGTCCATACGGTAGCCGAAAGGCCATAGGGTGTGCTGTTGGCCATATGCAGGGCTTCTTCTTCAGAATCGAAGGGAATGATCGTTACAACAGGCCCGAAAATTTCTTCCTGATTGGTGCGGCAGGTTTCAGACAGGCCGGAAATGACGGTGGGTTCCACAAAGTAGCCATGGGCACAACGGCCGCCAGGCCTTACCTGTTTCCCGCCTGTTAGAATGGTTCCGCCTTCCTGGCGGGCCAGATCAATATATCCCAACACCTTGTTCAGGTGGGCTTCCGAAACCAGTGCACCTATGCGTGTTTGTTCATCAAGGGGATCGCCCACCGTCAGCCCGCGGGTTTGTTGCACAAAAGCATCGGTAAACTTTTGGTATAAACTTCGTTCAACAAATATTCTTGAACCGCACAGGCATATTTCGCCCTGGTTCGAAAATGCAGCTTGTATGGAGGTGCGTACGGCCAGGTCGAAATCGCAATCGGCAAAAACGATATTAGGGTTTTTTCCGCCAAGCTCAAGCGAAAGTTTTTTAAACATGGGGGCGGCGGTGGCGGCAATTTTCTTACCGGTTGCCGTACCGCCTGTAAACGAAATGGCCGGTATGCCGGGGTGTTCAACGATGGCCTGACCGGCTTTGGGCCCCAGACCATGCACTATGTTAAGCACACCATGGGGCAGGCCGGCTTCCGTGCAGAGCTTTGAAAACAGGTAGGCCGTCATGGGTGTGAGCTCAGAGGGTTTGGCAACTACCGTACAGCCGGCCGCCAGCGCGGGTGCAATTTTCCAGGTAAACAAATAAAGCGGCAGGTTCCAGGGCGAAATACAACCGACAACGCCAACTGGCGTGCGCAAGGTGTAGTTCACCGCTTCACTTCCGGTAATGTGGGCTTCTGAGGCAAAGTGTATGGCGGCTGTGGCAAAAAAGCGCATATTCAGCGAGGCGCGGGGTATATCTACAGCTCGGGCCAGTTTTAGGGGTTTACCCTGGTCGGTACTTTCGGCCAGTGCCAGTTGCTCTGTGTTGCGGTCAATTAAGTCGGCTATGCGCAACAGGATGGCGCAGCGTTTTTCTGGCGGCATGGTGGCCCAGGCATTAAAGGCCTGTTGTGCAGCTTCTACGGCCTGCTGTACATCGGTTGCATCCGAGTCGGGCACCAGGCTGTAGGGTTTACCTTCTGCCGGATTAATGTTTTGCAGGTACCGGCCCGTAAGGGGTTCGGTATGCTGGCCTCCTATATAGTTTAAAATTTTCTGCATACCAGTTACAAACATCCTGTTCGTCCGCCATCAACGGGCAGGTTAATGCCATTTATGTAGGCGGCAGCGGGTGTGGCCAGAAAGGCTATGGCAGCGGCCACTTCTTCCGGTCTTCCAATGCGCCCTGCGGGTATCTCCTGAATCATCTCCTGCCTTACTTTCTCTTCTTTAATTCCGAGTTTTGCTGCGCGGGTGCTTATCAGGCTGTCCAGTCTGCCGGTTTGGGTAGCGCCCGGCAACACATTGTTAACCGTAATGCCAAAGGGTGCAAGTTCCAGCGACAGGGTTTTGGCCCAGCTGGCCACTGCACCGCGTATGGTATTGCTCACGCCCAGTCCGCGTATGGGCATCTTAACAGAGGTGGATATGATGTTGATGATGCGCCCGTAACCTTCCTTTTTCATGCCGGGCACAAGCGCCTGCGTAATAAGCTGGTTACAGATAAGGTGGCTGTTAAAGGCCATCCGGTAGTCATCAATAGTGGCGTCAATGGCCGTACCGCCGGGTGGCCCGCCCGTATTGTTTACCAGAATATGAATGGTTTGGGCAGAGGCATAATCATCAATGGTTTTTCCTACCTGGTCGGGCCAGTGGAAGTCGGCTGCAAGAAAATTATGTTGCTGTTGCCGGTGCAGTACGGGCAGATCTGCAAGGGTTTCTTTTAGTTTTTCGGTGTTGCGTGCAAACAGGGTTACGGAAGCCCCAAGGTTTGCCAGCTCAATAGCGGCTGCCCTGCCAATGCCCTGGGTGCTTCCGCAAACCAGCGCATTTTTGCCGGTTAAATCCAGATTCATGCCGGTTTGTTTTTAAGGTTCGGTAAACCAAGCGGGATTTCCGTAATTTAGCAAGTGCAAACCGAAACCACGTTAACAATTTTTACCCATGGCCATTCAAAGACCGTTTAATCTGCAGGATTGGATACGCCGGAACCGCGATTTGCTTAAGCCACCGGTGGGCAACAAAAACCTCTATTCCGATGCGGGCGACTATATTGTGATGATAGTGGGTGGCCCCAATGCCCGAAAAGACTATCATTTTAACGAAACAGAAGAGTTGTTTTACCAGCTGGAAGGCGACATTAACGTGCGCATTCAGGAAGATGGTAAACCGGTGGATATACCGATAAAAGAAGGCGAAATGTTTTTGCTGCCTGCGCGGGTGCCCCATCGCCCGGAAAGACCAGCCAACACAGTAGGATTGGTAATTGAATGCAAGCGCCCCGAACCCGAAATTCTGGATGGCCTGCAATGGTATTGCGATAATTGCAACAACCTGTTACATGAATACCGCTTCCATCTGGAAAATATTGAAAAAGATTTTTTGCCGAGGTTCCGGGAGTTTTACGGCAGCGTTGAACTGCGCACCTGTAAAAAATGCGGAACGGTAATGGAAGCCGATCCGAGGTTTATTTAAAAGTAAGGGCACAGAGCCACAGTTTTGATTAATTTTTTTCCTTCTAATGAAATTCGAAAACAGCCTGGCATTTGCCCATACGCTGGATCGGCAGGACCCCCTGCGCACGTATCGCAAAAGTTTTCGCATTCCGCGCCATAGCGGCAGGCCGGTTATTTACTTTACCGGTAATTCGCTGGGACTGCAGCCTGTTGGTGCGGCAGCATTTGTAAAACAGGAGTTAAACGATTGGGCGCGGCTGGGTGTAGATGGGCATTTGCATGCAAAGCGACCCTGGCTGCATTACCATAAATTTTTTACCCGTAACCTGGCAAAGTTAACAGGTGCAAAGCCGCACGAAGTGGTGGCCATGAATCAGCTTACGGTAAACCTGCATCTGCTTATGGTGTCTTTTTACCGGCCTACAGCTACGCGTTTTAAAATATTAAGCGAGGCCGGAGCTTTCTCTTCTGATATGTACGCCATCGAATCACAACTCCGCTTTCATGGGTACGACCCGGCCCGGGCGTGGATTGAACTCAGGCCCCGGCCAGGTGAGTATACCCTGCGAACGGATGATATTGTGAAGGCCATTGAAGACAACGGTCCATCGTTGGCCCTGGTGTTATTTAGCGGGGTACAATATTATACCGGCCAGTTTTTTAACATTCCGGCCATAACCCGTGCTGCACATGCCGTTGGTGCAGTTGCCGGTTTCGACCTGGCTCATGCTGTGGGAAATGTTCCCCTTAACCTCCATGACGATGACGTTGACTTTGCCGTGTGGTGCAGTTACAAATACCTGAACTCCGGGCCGGGAAGCGTGGCCGGTGCATTTGTTCATGAGCGGCACGGCAGGAATTTTTCACTGCCCCGCTTTGCGGGCTGGTGGGGTCATGAAGAAGCCGAGCGTTTTAAAATGCGGCGTGGTTTTAAAGCAATGGCAGGGGCCGAAGGCTGGCAGGTTTCGAACTTTCCGGTGCTGGCCGGAGCAGCACAACTGGCTGCCCTTGAAATTTTCAATAAGGCCGGGTTAAAGCCGCTGCGCAGAAAAAGTATTTTGCTTACGGGTTACCTGGAATACCTGTTAAAAGAAATGGGCGAAAAGAACTTTTGTATAATTACTCCTTCCGGTGCCGATGAACGTGGCTGCCAGCTTTCGGTGCTGATGAAGCGCAAAGGCAGGGAGGTTTACAGAAAGCTGCTGAAGTCGGGGGTGATGGCCGACTGGCGCGAGCCGGATGTAATCCGGCTCGCGCCAGTGCCCCTCTACAATACCTTCGAAGAAGTGTACCGGTTTGCGAAAATCTTCCGGAATGCCCTCAAAACCAGCTGACCAGAATCAGCGCCATTTTTCCGTTAATCTGCTATATTCCGGCTCATGAGGCATCAGCACCATATTGCCATTGTAGGGGCCGGACTGGTTGGCTCGCTCCTGGCCATTTATCTGGCCCGTCGCGGCTACCGCGTTTCCGTATTCGAACGCCGGCCCGACATGCGCAAACACCTTATCGAAGGCGGACGTTCCATTAACCTGGCACTGAGCAACCGCGGCATACGCGCACTCAGCGAAGTGGGGCTGGCCGCCATGCTGAAAAAGAATGCCATACCCATGCACGGCCGCATGATACATGATGATAAACAGGTGTTTCAGCCCTACGGAAAAGACGGACAATACATTAACTCCGTGTCGCGTGGCGGCCTCAATACAGTGCTGCTTACCGAAGCCGAAAAGGCCGGAGCAGAATTTTTCTTTGAACACCGCTGCCTTCATGTGGATTTTCAAAAAACCGGGCTCACCCTTCAGCACCATCAGGCTGTGCAGCATAAAACGTTCGATGTGATTATCGGTGCCGATGGCGCCTTTTCAGCTGTGCGGCTGGCCATGCAGCAAACCGACAGATTCGAGCTTCGCCAAAGCTACATTGAACACGGTTACAAAGAGCTGCGTATTCCGCCATCCGACAGCGGTGACTTTCAGCTTGAACCAAATGCCCTCCACATCTGGCCGCGCAAAAGCTTTATGCTTATAGCCCTGCCCAATCCTGATAAATCATTTACCTGTACCCTCTTTCTTCCTTTCGAAGGAGCAGAATCGTTTAAAAAACTTAAAAAACCGGAAGATGTAAAAGCATTTTTCAGCCAACACTTCCCCGATGCCGTACCGCTTATGCCGGCCCTTGCAGAAGATTTTCGCGACAACCCCACCGGATCGCTGGTTACCATACAGTGTTTTCCCTGGCATCGCCACAGTACCCTGCTTATAGGCGATGCAGCGCATGCCATAGTACCTTTTTACGGGCAGGGTATGAATGCCGGTTTTGAAGACTGCCGTATTCTTAACGACCTGCTTAACCAGTATGATGATAACTGGAAACATGTGCTGCCCGAATTTGAAAAATTGCGCAAACCCGATGCCGATGCTATAGCACAGCTGGCGCTGGATAATTTTGTGGAGATGCGCGACCGCGTAGCCGATGATGATTTTTTGCTTCGCAAAAAAATTGAGGCCCGACTGCATGACCTTTATCCCGACAGGTGGATACCCCTCTATACCATGGTTACTTTTTGCGATGACCTGCCTTATGCTTATGCACTTGAAGTTGGCCAAAAACAACAGGCCATTATGGACGAGGTAATGCGCACCCCCGGCATTGCCCGTACCTGGGAACAACTGGATTTCCAGTCCATCGTTAGCCGGCTGTAGGAGGATAATGGTAATTTAGAAGAGAGGTTTTATATTTGATAGAACCTCAGTATGTTCCGGTTGGTATTTTTCATGGCAGTCAGTCCGATGGTGTGGGCACAGGACCGTCCTGTGCTGGCGCCCGAAGAGCTGCTGAAACTTATACCCACAACGGTAGAAGGATTTAAACCGGCGGGAGAGCCGGTAGCCAGAACCATTAAAATAGGTACGCTTTCTTATTCAATGGCTGAGCGAAGTTTTGCCCGGGCCCGGCAAAAAATTAAAATTCTGTTGTTTGATTACAACAATGCACTGATTATGTACAGCCAGGCATCAAACACCGGCATATCACCGGTTGATAATGTGGCTGAAGGCAGCACAACCCGCTCCGGTAACCGGTACGACTACTATCGGAGGCAACTGGATGGAAGTACCTGCAGAATAGCGTTGGGTATTAACATGCGGTTTTTTCTGAACATTACCTGCGAAAATGCCGATGAGTCGGTTCTGAACGCTATCCTTTCCGGGATGAATTTCAGCGGACTTGAGCGTACACCCATCGAAGAGCCCAAGTTCCGGTAGCCGCATCAGGCGCTGATATGCTGCGAGTACACTTCAAACATCCGCAGTACCTCTTTTATGTAATTAACAGGCTCAGTGCACAGGCAATATCCGGCCATTACAACAGGGTCTTTATAATATTTGGGATCGGATTTTTTAAGCAGGTAAAATTCCACATCGGCCCAAGTGGCCGGGTTGCCTCCGTATTTTATGGGTAAGCTTGCGGGCATCGATAATATGCGACAGGCCGGCATTGTAACTGGCCAGCACAAACTTAATCAGATCTTCTTCGGCTACGTTTTCCTTTATCCAGTATTGCTGCAGATGTTTTAAAAACTTAACTCCTGCACGAATGTTCTGGGCAGGGTCCAGCGGGTTCGACACCCCGTACTGCGCGGCTGTTTCGGGCATAAGCTGCATGAGGCCCACAGCTCCGGCCCAGGATTCAGCGTTGGGGTCGAAACGTGATTCCTGATAAATAACTGCCGCCAGCAGCCGCCAGTCCCAGTTCAAACGCTCGGCCCCTTCTTTTATCCAGCGGTCGTAGGGCGAAATTTTATTGCCACCCAGCGATGAATAATCGCTTTGAATTTTTTGCTGCAAGGTGCGGGGACTTTTAAAATACCGGTTGTAAATAACCATAAAGGTTGGCTCTTTTTTAATCCGGGCCAGCCATAGGTTTACAGCTTCCAGCAGTTGCGGGGCAGTGTGCCGTACTGCCCAGGCAATTTGCTGGGGCAGGCTAAGGATGGTTGCAATGTCCAGGTTTGGGTATAACACGGCATTTACCTCTGCCAGGTAGCTGTCTGTAACGGTATAATCAATTCGTCCTTCGGCAACAGCCTGTATTAACGACTCGCTGGTGGCATTGGCACTGTCTTCGCGAACTATTATTTCGCCACCTGTTTCTTCCGAAAGATTGCGCAGCCGCTGCGCAAAGCTGGAGTTGTGCATTACGTACACTTCTTTACCAATAAGGTCAGCGGGTTTGCGTATAAGCTGGCGGTCTATATCATCGGCCGTAAGGGTTTGCCAGTTGGCAGGCTTGCGCTGTACCAGCACCTGTTGCGATTCAAATAATGGTCTAATAAAATGAACCATGCGGGTGCGTTCCAGCGTAACGGTTAACGGATAAGCCAGTATATCCACTTCTCCCCGGTTTAACTTTTCTATACCTGTTTCAATGCCTGAGCCCAGCCTGAGGTGCAGGTCTACCTGCAGGTACTTAGCCAAAAGCTGCAGCAGCTCGTACTCGAAGCCCATAGGCTGGCCTCTGTAAATAAAATAGCTGTAGGAGTTATTGTCTACCAGGGCGGTGATGTATCCGCGTTGTTTAATTGCAGCCAGGTCGGGCAGGGGTTCCGGACCCTGCAGGGCAGACGACACCTGGTTGCAACTGCCCGGAAACAGCAGCAGCGCCAAAAGAAAAGGTGTTTTGCGGTGTATCACAATAGAAAAATAACCAAAAGCAGGAAAACAAAAAAGAGGCCCGCAGGCCTCTTTTTTGAAATGGTTGGTTTTAAAGCTTAGTTAAAGCTGTACCGAACACCAAATTGTATGCGATAAACATCTGCAACGCCAAGTGTTTGCTGGAACGACTTGGGATTAAGTTCGCCCGGAGCGGTTTCGCCCAGCAGCAGGTTGCCAAAATTGCGCAACCTGTACAGGGCCTTACCGTCTACATCAACACCACGTGCAATAAGCGGTGTGGTGGTAACAAAGGCCTGGCCAACACCCCAGTTTTTGTTTAACAGGTTACCTACGTTAAGAATATCTATGCGCAATTGCAGGGTGTTTTTGTTTTTACCTATGTTTTTAACAATGTTCTGCTGCAGGCTAAAGTCGGCACGATATACCATGGGCAGAAAAACAGCCCCCCGTTCGGCATACTTGCCGCGGTTTGCGCTCAGGTATTTATCCTGTTGTATAAATGCTTCCCAGGCAGCCTGTTGCTCGGCAACGGTAAAGGTTCTGCTGGAGGCGGTATATGCTTCAAAGTTCATTTCGCTAACATCGCGCGGTATGTAAATCAAATCGTTTGCTGTACCGCCATCGCGGTTCAAATCTCCTGAGAATACATACGATCCGTTACCGGCATTGAATCCTTCCCAGAACAGCGATACGGTGGTGCCAAACTTAAACGAATAGGTGGCCGCTAAAAACACGCGATGTCCTGCACTGTTGGCAGAAAAGCTGCGACCAGGGTTATTCGGATTGCCCGTATGCGGGTTGTTGTTCCAGGAGCCGAAAGCAATGCTGCCCGGATCAACGGTGTTTTTGGAAATACCGTAGTTATAGCCTGCTTTAAAGTACAAGCCGTTGCTGAACGGTCTTTCAATAGAGGCCGAGATATTGTACGCATAACCTACGTTCTGGTTTTTAAGTACAATGGCATTATCAATTTTTGCAACGATGCGGTTGGCCGGGTTGGCAGCGTACCGCGGCCGCGTATCGGCACCGGTAAAGTTTGAGGTAGGATCGGCCAGGTTGGCGTTGATGTAGTAAATGCCGTTTACATCACGGCTGTAAATCAGATCCAGGGTGCCTATAAAACCGAAAGGCAGTTTCTGGTCAACGGCCAAATTGGTTCTCCAGATTTGCGGAAACTTAAAGTCAGGGTCTGTAAGGGCCAGCTCATATGAGGCAGCCGGGGCCCCGGTTACCGTTGCTGGCTTGTAGAAGTTCGGGTCCGGATTAAATGGCCTTGCAGTAGTGTTGTCTAAACGCTCAAATCCTGTAAGGATACCGTTGTTGCCAATCTGGTTGCTTATCCACACGTAGGCCGGTCGGCTGGTGAAGATGCCGGTACCCCCGCGGATTTGCGTGGTGCGATCGCCCTTTACATCGTAGTTAAAGCCAAGGCGGGGTGAGAACAGTGGTTTCGGATCAGGCAGTTTATCGGTTCTATAGGTAACATCGTTTCCGTTTTCGTCTTTAAAGGTAAAGGTTTCCACCTCTTCGTTCCGGTAACCGGTTTTGCCAAAGAAGGGTACATCAACACGAAGACCCAGTGTAAGGTTGAGTTTGGAATTAACCCGCCACTCATCCTGGCCGTAAATGCCGGTGTAAAACACTTTTAAAGGCTGAACGGGTTTTTCAAGGCCGGGAATATTGGACCAGCGAACCTGAAAACGCCTAAGGGTAGGGTTGTTAAGCGGGTCGGCATCGGTATCGGCATAAAAATCGGCCAGGCTGTTATAAACATAAACGCTCTGCGAGCCCGGAAAGAACACGTTCTCCGACTCATAACGTTCGGCACTCAGGCCAAAGGTAAGGGTGTGCTCTCCTTTATATAATATAAAGTTATCCTGCAACTGGAATGTTTTGTACCGCAATTCGTTGTTGGGGGTAAAGGGCTCAAAACCAAAGGACGTGTAGGTGGTTCCTGACTCAAGAATATCCACAAACGGAAAGAAAGTACCCCTTGAGTCGCGGCTCTCATCCTGATAGGTATAACCAATTATAAGATTGTTAGACATATTGTCGCCAATGCGGCTGTTCCACTCCGCTACAATAGACCGGATATTCTCCAGAATGATATAATTTGAGTTCTGGAAGTTCAGTGCATCGAGGTTGGATCTGCGGTTGCCAAATCCTAACGATGATGAGTTGGAAAGCAGCACATCGGTTTTGGAGTCAAGGTGGTTGTAACGCAGGCTTAGTTTGTTATTTTCGTTCAGATTGTAGTCCAGCTTAATCAGGTATTTGGTTGCCGGTGTTTCGTGGTCGTATCCCTGATAGGGACCGGTAACATATCCGTATTGAGTGAAAAGATAATTGCTTAAAGCATCCAGGTCTGATTTAAGCACACGGGTCACATTGCCCCCTATTGGGTCAGCGGCATTATCTCTTGCCACGAAAGTAGTGCCGGGCTGAACAAGGTTTTCGTTTTCAAATGATGCGAAGAAAAAGAGCTTGTCTTTAATGATTGGTCCACCCAGGCGGGCGCCAATTTGCTTGTAGTCGAATTTGCCAGGGTCAAAAGTAAGTTCTTTGGCTTTGGTGCCTACCAGATTATCATTTCTGAACAGATAATAAACCGAGCCCTCGAAAGTGTTGGTGCCACTGCGGGTTACGGTATTTACGCCTGCGCCTACAAAGTTACCCTGGCGCACATCGTATGGCGCAATGTTTACCTGAATTTGCTCAATGGCATCCAGCGAAATGGGCGAAACCCCGGTGCGGTCGCCGGGCTGGCCGGCCAGGCCGAAGGAGTTGTTAAAATACGAACCATCCACCGTAATGTTGTTCAGGCGGTTGTCCTGGTTGGCGAACGAGTTGTTGCCGGAGGCCTGGGGCGTAAGGCGGGTAAAGTCGCCGATTCTGCGCGAAATGGTTGGTAAGGCGTTGATGTTCTCCCTGTTGATGGAAGTGGCAGCGCCCGTACGGTCGGCACTGAAAATCGTTGACCGGTCGCCCGTAATAACAATTTCGCTCAGTTCAGTACCTTCTTCCTGAAGGGTTACGGGTATATCGGTGGCCACACCCAGTGTAAGGTAAATATTTTCGATTTTCTGGGTTTGATAGCCCACAAAAGAAATGGTTATTGTGTAGGGTCCTCCTACCCGCATACCAGGAATGGTAAAACGGCCATCGGCCTGAGTGGCCGCTCCATAACGGGTGCCCGAAGGCTCATGAACAGCCAGAACCGAAGCACCGGGAAGCGGATCACCATTTGCACCACTTACCTTTCCGATAATGGTGGAAGTGGTAACCCCCTGCGCCCATAACCCCAGCGGGGCTGAAAGCACAAGAATGGAGTACAGTAAAAGTTTCCTCATAATCAATGGGTTTTGGGTTTAACTGAAAGCGCTCAAAATTAGGGTTTTGTGGCCACTACCGGTTTATGCTTTCATTAAATCTTTCCACAAATTGTTTACATGCTACTAACAACAATTTAAAGACCACTTGCATAAAAAACGCTTATCGTATTGTTTTATACAGGGTTATTTTTTCAACTTCAGGCCCGGTTAAAATCTTCAAAGTATGCGCTGCATCATTTTTTTAGGACTGATTTTCGTCAGTCTGCTGTTTCGGGTTACCGCCCAGCCTTCGCTGGATTATTATCTTCCTGAAGGCACAAGCTACGATCCTGCTATTCCCACTCCCGCCCAGGTAATTGGGCATGAGGTGGGCGAGTGGCATATTAGCCACGACCGGCTGGTAAACTATATGTACGCTCTTGACCGCGCTTCCGACCGCATTGCACTGGAAGTTACCGGACATACCCACGAGGGCCGGCCCCTGCTTCTGCTCACCATCACTTCACCCGAAAACCACCGGCAAATTGAAGCCATCCGTACACAACACGTGCAGCTTACCGACCCCTCGCTCAGCAGTAACCTCGATACGCGCAACATGCCCGCGGTTTTTTATATGGGCTTTAGTATTCATGGTAATGAAGCCAGCGGCAGCAATGCCGCTCTGCTGGTGGCTTACCACCTGGCCGCTGCCCGCGGAAAAGAAATTGACGACTATCTTAAACATGTAATAATACTGTTCGACCCGAGCTTTAACCCCGACGGCTTGCACCGTTTCAGCAGCTGGGTAAACTCACGCAAAAGCAAAATGGTATCGGCCGATCCTGCCGACATGGAACATAACGAACCCTGGCCCGGAGGCCGCACCAACCATTATTGGTTTGACCTGAACCGCGACTGGCTGGTTGCCCAGCAACCTGAGTCGCAGGCACGCATTAAAAAATTCCACCAGTGGAAACCCAACGTGCTTACCGACCACCACGAAATGGGCACCAACGCCACCTTCTTCTTTCAGCCGGGCGTGCCCTCGCGCGTACATCCGCTCACGCCCGCAAAGAATCAGGAGCTTACGCGTAAAATAGGTGAATACCATGCCAAAGCTCTCGACAACATCGGTTCCTTTTACTATACCCAGGAGGGCTATGACGACTTTTATTACGGAAAAGGCTCTACTTTTCCTGATGTACAGGGGGCTATAGGTATCTTGTTTGAGCAGGCCAGTTCGCGTGGGCACGCACAGGAAAGCGTTAACGGGGTGTTGCCATTTGCCTTTACCGTTCGCAACCAGTTTACTGCTGCACTCAGCACTTTGCAGGCTGTTTACAACATGCGCGAAGAATTGCTGAACTACCAGCGCGACTTCTTTAAAAGTGCCATGGCCGAAGCTGCCAAAGATCCCATAAAGGCCATTGTGTTTGGTGCAGCCGATAAGACCCGCGCTGCCCTCCTGGCCGAGGTGTTTGTACGCCACCAAATTGAACTGTTTCGCCCGGCCGGCACCATAACCATAAGCGGAAAGACTTACGATGCCGAATCGGCCTACATTGTGCCACTTAACCAGCCTCAGTATCGACTCATTAAAGGCATGACTGAAAAGCGAACCACTTTTCAGGACAGCCTGTTCTACGACATCTCTGCCTGGGCACTGCCGCTGGCCTTTGGCACAGATTACGAAGAAACCCGATCGGTGCCGACTTTGGGTAACCGTGTTACCGAAGTCACACTACCAGCGGGAAAACTGGTGGGAGGCGTTTCGCAATATGCTTATGTGTTTGAGCCGTTCGCTTATTATGTGCCTCGTGCCCTGAACCGCCTGCTGCAAAACAATATCCGTGTTAAGGTGGCTACCGAGCCTTTCTTTCACCCTTCGGGCAAGCGCTTTGAACGCGGCTCCATTCTTGTTACCGTGTCCGACCAGGGCAAGGTTGCCGACCAGATTCAATATCAGATCCGGGAAATAACCGAAAAAGACGGCATTGATGTATATGCCTTTAACACCGGGTTAGACTACAAGGGTGTAAGCCTGGGCAGTAATTCCTTCCTTGCCTTGCGTAAGCCCGAAGTGGCCTTACTGGTGGGCGATGGTGTGAACGCCAACGATGCTGGCGAGCTGTGGCACCTGCTGGACGTGCGCATGCACGTACCGGTAACAGCCCTGCCGGTGGATGTATTGAACCGAACCAATATAAACCGTTACAACACCATCATCTTTCCAAACGGATCGTACAACGGCATAACCGAGGCTACCAAAGAGCGGCTCAAAACCTGGGTGCAGAACGGAGGTATTATAATTGGTTTTGATAATGCATTAAACTGGTTGCACAGTGTAGGTTTGGGAAAGTTTGAAATGAAGAAAAACGAAACAAGCGACAAACCGGAGAAGCCACGCGCCTATGCCCACATTGAAGAATACCGGGGCGCCCAGCAAAGCCCGGGAGCGATTTTTGAAACCCAGGCCGACCTTACGCACCCGTTGTTCTATGGTTACACCGCGCCACGTATTCCGGTGTTTAAAGACAATAACCTGTTTATGGAAAACAGCAAAAATCCATACGCCAACCCCCTGGTGTACACGGCCGCCCCGCTGCTGAGCGGCTATATTTCAAAAGCCAACTATTCCCGGTTAAAAAACAGTTCGGTAGCCGGCTTTTCCGCATTGGGCCGGGGCCGGGTAATTGGGTTTACCGATAACCTGGCGTTTCGCGCCTTTTGGCTGGGCACCAACCGAATAATTATGAATGCGCTGCTGTACGGCCACCTGCTGAATGCCGAAGCTTCCCGTTGAACGGCTTTAATTATCGCTGCGCGCGTTATTTTGCACTGCTATGCGAATAACGTGCGCAATTTTTTTGTGGCTGGCAGGGGGTGCCGTGCAGGCAGTTGCCCAGGCCTCTGGTAACTTGCCTAAATCGGCAGCAGAAAAACTGCAGCAACAGGTTAAAACGCGGATTACCGTAAACGGCAAGGCAGATTCGGCCATTGACCGGCGCAGTGAACAAGCCTTTATGCCGTGGAAGGATAAGGTGATCAGAAAGATTGATATTAAACACATAAGCTTTGAGCGCAACTTTTACGACACTACCCGCCAGGTGCGCATGCGCAGCGTAGCACGTCTGGCTAACCGCCTTCACGTTACCACCCGCGAACAAATGATTCGCGACAACCTCTTTATTCGCAGCGGCAGGCCGTTGGATCCCTACAAGCTGGCGGATAATGAACGGTACCTGCGCGACCTGGATTTTCTGCTGGATGCCACTATTGCCGTGGTGCCCCTTGAACACACATCCGATTCGGTAGATCTGGTCATATTCACCCGCGATGTTTTTAGCCTGGGTGGTAATTTCTCGCCCCGTTCGGTTGACCGTTACCGGTTTGGCGTGTATGATGTTAATGTTGGCGGATACGCCCAACGTTTAGGATTTAATGCCTTATACGATGCTGCCCGCCATCCGCAGATGGGCTACCAGGTGCTGTATAGCAAATACAGTGTGGCCGGAAGTTTAATTAACGCCACGTTATCATTTACGCAGCTGAATAATGGTTCCAGCCTGGGCATGGAAGATGAGTATGCCGTTTACCTGCGGTTGGACCGGCCCCTGGTTTCGCCCTACACCCGCATGGCCGGCGGAGTGGAAATTAGCAGAAACTGGTCGGTAAACGTGTACGATAAAAGCCCGGCCGATTTCCGGCAGTACAGTTATAATATTACCGATGTGTGGGCAGGCTATAACCTGGGTATCCGTAACCGGCAGGAAAACCGGGGCCGCCATTTTATCGGCTTTCGGATTTTTGACCAGCACTTTAATCAGCGCCCGGCGCAGCCGGCCGAGGTTAACAACCCCGTGTATAACCACCAGCGGTATTGGTTGGGTGGTGTTACATTCTTTAAACAGAATTTTTATAAAACCCGCTACATCTACGGATTTGGCCGCACTGAAGATGTGCCCTACGGGCGCCAGCTAACCCTTGTTGCCGGAAAGGTTTCGCAGTTGCAGCGCTCCCGGCCCTATGCAGGTGCCGAGTTTACCTTTTCGGGCGTGCGCAAAAATGGCGATTTCCTGACCGCCACGTTAAGCGCAGGAGGTTTTGTACGAAACCGTTCGGCAGAAGACCTGGTGGTGGCCGCACAGCTGACTTTTTTTAGCCGCATACTGGAGTGGCACCATAGTAAAGTAAGGCAGTCGGTTACACTGTCCTATTCTACCTTGTATAATCAGCAAACGCTGGCGCCTCTTAGCCTGCGCAGTGAACTGGGGCTTAACAGCTTTCCCGCCGACAGCCTGTTGGGCAACCGGCGGCTGGGGGTGCAGGCCGAAACGCTTTTGTTTACGCCTGCTTCGCTGTCTGGGCTTTCGGCTTGCCCCGCTGGTGTTTGCCGGGGCAGGGCTTATTGCCGGTCCGGGCCAAAAGCTGCTGGAGCAGCCGGCCTGGCTAAGCCTGGGTGCCGGCATGCGCACCCGCAACGAAAACCTGGTGTTCGGCACCATTGACCTGCGCTTCTTCTACTTTCCGCGCACCACCGAAGGCATAGACCACTTCAGGGTTACGCTTACTTCTAATCTGCAGGTTAAGTATACGGCCGGGTTTGTTAAAAAGCCGCAGTTGGTGCGGTACAACTAACCCATTGCGGGCTGTGGCAAAAAAAACGGGAGCCGCAGGCTCCCGTTGCCGGTTAAATTTTACTCCAATAGCGGGTCAGGAGGAGAAAAAAAATCATTCCATGGTTTCCTTAAGCCAATAACACAGCCTGATGCTATGAAAATTCTATTAGACTGCTCAACATTCAGCTTGTACCGCAGCATAAATATCGGCAAATCGTGTAGCTTGTCGTAAGCCTTTCCATACCATGAGTCTGGCGGAGGTCCGTTTTTCTGCCACTCTTTTTTTTCCCAGATTTCCATAATTTCTTTAATGAGGGCGAAGCGGTCATTCATAACCTGCTTCCTTTCTTCCTGAATTTCCAGGATTCGCTTGATCACCAATTCTCTAATTTGGGTGTTGAAGTCCTTCATGCGCGGGTGTTTAAATTGAAGTAGAGGACAAACAAATGTTGGGCAGCGGGGGTTCCGTAACCGGGAAAAAAAATTCTACTGTAGCCAGCTCATTCAGCTGTTTTTAAGAAAAAAATCAGAGGCCTGTCTTTATTTAAAAGGGCTTTTTAAAAATCAACTGCCGCACGTGGCAGAGGCAGGCGGTTCCGGAATCCGGTATGTCTTACGGTAGCCGGCAAATTTTATTTAACAATAAAAAATCGGCTGTTACCAGGGCGGCCATGGCTTCTACAATGGGCACGGCACGGGGAACCACGCAGGGATCGTGGCGCCCGCGGGCTTCTACCACCGTTGGATTGCCCCCGGCATCTAAACCGGGTTGACTTTGCATAATGGTGGCCACAGGCTTAAAGGCTACCCTGAAGTACACGTCTTCGCCATTGGTAATGCCGCCCTGCACACCTCCCGAATAATTGGTTTGTGTGCGTATGTTCCCACCCTCGTTTACAAAAATGTCGTTATGTGCAGAGCCTCGCATGGTTACTCCGGCAAAGCCGCTGCCGTATTCAAAACCTTTTACAGCGTTAATGCTCAGCATGGCCCTTCCCAGTTCAGCATGAAATTTACCAAACACCGGCTCACCGAGGCCGGCCGGCACCCGGCAGATAACACCCGTTACCACACCTCCAATGGTGTCGCGCTCCCGGCGCACCTGGTCGATGAGGGCCATCATTTTTTCGGCTGTTTCAGCGTGTGGGCAACGAACGGCGTTGCTTTCTGTTTTGGAAAGGTCCAGCGCGGTATAGGGCGGAGCCACAATGGTGCCTACCTGCGATACATAGGCCTGTACACTTATACCATGTGTTTGCAGCAGCATTTTGGCAATGGCACCTGCGGCCACACGTGCTGCCGTTTCGCGTGCAGAGCTTCGGCCTCCGCCGCGATAGTCGCGCACACCGTATTTTATCTGGTAAGTATAATCGGCATGCGAAGGCCGGAAGGTATCTTTCAGGTGCTGGTAGTCTTTGCTTCGCGCATCGCGGTTTTCAATTACCAGCGTTATGGGCGCTCCGGTGCTTTTGCCTTCAAACACCCCCGAAAGAATGGCAAAAGAATCGTCTTCCTTGCGCTGGGTGGTTAACTTCGACTGGCCCGGTTTTCTGCGGTTCAGTTCATTTTGAATAAAGGCCTCGTCTATCGTCCAGCCCGGCCGGGCAGCCATCAATAACCACACCTAAGGCCGGGCCGTGCGACTCGCCAAAGGTGGTTATGCGAAACAGGTTGCCAAAGGTATTCATAAATAAACAGCCTAAAGTTGGGTATTGCCGGCCATTATGTCAAAATACAGCCGGTTATTTGCGAATAAAAGCAGCGTAAACAGAAATAATCAGCAACATAACCGCCATAAGGTTAAGGATAATGGAATATTGCTCATACCAGGGCCGGCCGTGCAGGGTGCTATCGGCCGCATCGGCCAGATTGTAAAAAGCGCTTTCTCCGCCCGAGTCGATCGATTCGTTGGCCAGGCTCTCACCGGTAATGTGCAACGAGGCGGTGGCTTTAAGTGTATCGTACCGTCCGGTTTTGGGGTTAAAAAAATACCATTCCAGTAAGTCGCCCAGGTTATAGGTTCCGGGCTCTTTTGGAATGAGGTAGTAGCTAAAGGTTGCGCTGCCCGTTATGCGGTTGTTTTCGCGTCTGATATTTTGCCGTACGTTCGGGTCAAACACATCGAATGTGCGGGTTGGTTTTGTTACAGGTCGGGTAATGGCGCCAATGTTGCCTTCGCCATAAATGGTGAATTCGTATTTAACACTCTGGCCGGTTCGGGCTTCTTTCGGATTAAGATTTTCGGCCAGCCGGTAATTGCCCACTGCAGCCACGTTTCGCAGCGGGTGTGGGGGTAACTCTTTAACGCGCACGGTTTTGGGTTTTGAATAGAAGGTTTTAAAGTCGCGTTGCCGGTTGGGGCTGAAGAACGACGGATTTTTGGCTACTTTGTATTTAATCATTTCCAGACCTACCGAAGGAAAGTCAACCTGCCCGGCAACCAGCGGGTAATACATGGCCTGATAAATTTTATACTGCGTGTAAGGTTTATTGTTTATGGTTACGGAACGTCCTTCAATGCTTTCTATGTTAAAATTTTCTTCCCAGCAGTTTTTGGGCTTTAGTTTTTGTACAATTTCGGTGAATTGCCGGTTAATGTCGTACCAGTCCATGGCAGCCCTGTTGCTTTCGGCCACATAAAAAGCAAGTACCGTGTTAAAGCCTTCGCCCGTGTACACCTCGTTTTTGTCGGTGGTCAGGGCCAGAAAGGCATCCTCTTTAATGTCGATGAATTCGGTTGGGGTACGCCTTCCGGAAAAGGGGTCGGTAAAATCATCAAAGAAACTTCTGAATGGATCGGGCGCGGGGGCATGTACCGGTGGCCCGACCCTGACCTTTTTGCCGGGCGAGGAAACCAGCTGCCCGTTTATTTTCATGGTAAATGGCTGAACGGTGATAATGCCCTGCCTTTGCGGAATGTAGGTGGTGATAAGGCTGTAGGAAGTGTTCGATTGACCGTTTATAATGCTGGTTTGGGATGAAGCCGATTGCCCACCCTTGCGAAAGCCTTCAATATCCGGAAAGTTGTCGTACGATTTCAGCCGGTCGTTTTGCACGGTAATGGTAATGGTCCAGGGCTGGTTTTCGGCAATTTCGTCAGGCCCCAGCAAAATTTGCGGCGTTTGTGCATTTGCCTGCTGAAGAAAAACTGCCAGAAAAAAAAATCGCTTCATGCGCAATCTTTATGCCGAAAATTACGTAACAAAACTTAAAATATTCTTGACCGGTGTAAACAGAGGCGGTAAATTTACTCATCACCGGTCTAAATGTTTTAACTTTATTTAACGCTGGTAACCATGCTTAATTACGTAAAAGCCGTTTTAACCAAAGTAAGTTTCGATGCCCGTCTGTTTGAAAAAGAGTTGCGAAAGGCCATCAGGTTGTTGATCCGCGAAGAACTTGCCGAGTTAAAGCGCTGGTGTTATGAGCGGTTTGGTAACCGGTACAACGACATTTTAAACCGTTGCTTTGCTGCCGGCTGATTTTCGGATGAAGACTAACCGGCACACGCCGATACGGCATTTTCCGTTTGAAGCTTTGATATGGCTAATTTCTCTTTTTGCGCTGGCTGCCTGTTCGCCAGGACAGGAAGCGCATGTTGTGCTTTGTCCGGTAAAATACATGGGGTTCGACTTTTGCCCGGGCTGCGGCCTTGGTCGGTCAATAGCCTGGGCTTTGCATGGCAGCTTTTTACGATCTTTTAATACCCATCCGTTAGGAATATTTGCAGTAATTGTCCTATTTTATCGCAGTATTACATTACTTACCGCTTACTTCAAATTGTATGGCAAAAATTATTGAAATACTTCCAGAGCTTTCGGGCGAGGAAATGGTATATGTTCAAAACCTTATGAAAGACTGGGATGACGACAAGGCCCGCAGCTTTGCCAGCGTATACCGCACCCGCAGAAGAGATCCGCAGATGATACTGATTGTTACCCTTGTAGGATTGCTTGGAATAGCCGGTATTCAGCGCTTTGTTACCAACCAGATTGGCATGGGTATTCTTTTTTTCTTTACACTGGGTTTATGTTACATAGGCACTATAATTGACCTGGTGAATTATCAGAAAATTGCCTTTGAATACAACCAGAAAACGGCCAACGAGGTGGCAACTATGATTAAGTAACTATTTCGGTGCCTTTTTTTGCGCAAATGCAATGTTACGCTTAAGGCCCTTGTAGCCGGCACGCTTTACGGCCGACTTGCCAAACAGGCGCTGAAAAACGTCTTCGGTTATTTCAATCCAATCCTGTTTTTGCATGTGCTCCAGCCCGGCAGGCGGAGCAAAGCGCGGCTCGTGATGCGGGCTCGCAAAACGGTTCCACGGGCATACTTCCTGGCAGATGTCGCACCCGAATATCCAGTCCTGAAACTTTCCCTGAGCTTCCTGCGGAATTTCGTCTTTAAGTTCTATGGTAAAGTACGATATGCAGCGGCTGCCGTCAACCACATAGGGTTGGGGTATAGCCTGGGTAGGGCAGGCATCCATGCAGGCGGTACAGGTGCCGCAGTAGTCTTTTACGGGGCCGTCATATTCCAGCGGCAGGTCCACAATCAGCTCGGCCAGAAAGAAAAAGCTGCCCATCGATCGGTTAAGCAGCAATGAATTCTTGCCAATCCAGCCCAGCCCCGACTTTTGGGCCCACGCTCGCTCCATAACGGGGGCGGAGTCAACAAATGCGCGGCCGTTTATTTCGCCCAGCTGGGCGCGCATGCGCTGCAACATTTCCTTCAGTCTGTCTTTTATCACGCGGTGATAATCTTGGCCGTAGGCATACCTGGCAATTTTGAAATTGTTCGTCCGGGACAGCTCTTTGGGGGGATAGTAATTGTAGATGAGGCTTATTACCGATCGGGCGCCGGGTACCAGCAGTGTAGGGTCGAGGCGTTTATCGAAGTGGTTTTCCATGTATTTCATTTTGCCATGGAAACCCTGTTTAAGCCACTTTTCAAGACGGGGGGCCTCCTCTTCCAGGAAACGGGCTTCGGCAATACCACAATAACTAAAACCCAGTTCGCGGGCAAGTTGCTTAACCAATGCGGTTGCCTGTACCCTGTTTGCGGAGGGGATCATCAGTTAAATAAACCGGGTTGCAGGTTTTGCGGCGGAACTATTTTAAGATGGCGGTAGGCCCGTTCGGTAACCTCCCGTCCGCGTGAGGTGCGTTTTATATATCCCTCCTGAATGAGAAAAGGCTCATATACTTCTTCCAGTGTTTCGGCCTCTTCACCCACGGCCGTTGCAATGGTCGATATGCCCACCGGGCCGCCTTTGAATTTTTCGATAATGGTTAACAGAATGCGGTTATCCATTTCATCGAGGCCATCTTCGTCAACATCCAGGGCTTTCAGCGCAAGCTGGGCAATTTCGCGGGTAATGAATCCGTTGCCTTTAATCTGGGCAAAGTCGCGGGTTCTTCGTAACAGCATGTTTGCTATACGGGGGGTGCCGCGGCATCTGCGGGCAATTTCAAAGGCTGCGTCATCGTCAAGCGGCGTTTGCAATATGGAAGCCGAGCGTTTTACAATGCGGGTAAGCAGGTCGGAGGTGTAGTATTCCAGGCGTGCATTGATGCCGAAGCGCGCCCGGAGCGGTGAGGTAAGCAGGCCTGCACGGGTGGTAGCGCCAATAAGGGTAAAAGGATGCAGGTTAAGCTGTATGCTTCGGGCATTCGGACCGGAATCGATCATGATGTCAATCCGGTAGTCTTCCATGGCCGAATACAGATATTCTTCCACCACCGGGTTAAGCCGGTGGATTTCGTCAATAAACAGCACATCGTTTGGCTCCAGTGCGGTAAGCAGCCCGGCCAGGTCGGCCGGCTTATCGAGCACCGGGCCCGATGTAATTTTAATGGAGGCGCCCAGCTCGTTGGCAATAACAAAGGCCAGGGTGGTTTTACCCAAACCGGGCGGCCCGTGCAGCAAAACATGGTCCAGCGCCTCGCCACGTTGCAGGGCTGCCTGCACAAATACCCGTATGTTCTCCACAATTTTATCCTGCCCGGTAAAATCGCTGAATGTAAGGGGCCGCAGGGCCTTTTCGGCTTCGCGGTCGGCTGCCGTAAGCGATTCGGTACTGCCTTTCAGATAATCTTCGCGCATGGCACAACGTAACAGACAAAAATACGGAATATTTCGGCAGGCATTTCCGGCAACTATGTTGCATTAATCCGAATTCGGCTAAATTGCACACGCTTATTATGTATGAGCCCCCGCGCCCGCAACCTGATTTATTCATTTATACTCCTGGTGGCCATTCTGGCGGTTTATTATTACCGCAGGCACCAACAGGCTCCTGTAAAAATAGAAGGCCCCACCATGGGCACCACCTATCACATTACCTATTTTGACAAACAAAAGCGCAACTTCAAACCTCAGGTTGACTCGCTGCTGCGCAAAATTAATGAGAGCATTAACACCTATCTGGACGACTCGGAAGTAACCTTGTTTAACCGTTCGGCTTCATCCATCCGGTTTCGTTTGCCCTATCTGCGCGAAATACTGGAACGCTCACAACCAGTAGTAACGGAATCGGAAGGGGCCTTCGACCCCACCGTAATGCCGCTGGTAAATGCGTGGGGCTTTGGCCCGGCCCAGCCGCTGCAGGCCCGTATCCCCGATGTGGACTCGCTCCGCACCTTTGTGGGTTTTGAGAAAATAGGATTCAATGCCGACAGTGTTTGGAAAACCGACCCCCGTACCCAACTGGACTTTGGCGGCATTGGTCAGGGCTATGGTGCCGATGTGATTGCCCGTTTCCTTAAACAACAGGGCATTACCGATATGCTGGTTGAAATTGGTGGCGAAGGCCTGGCCTGTGGCATAAACCGCCAGACCGGAAAACCGTGGCAAATCGGCATACTCGACCCCAACTCTACACCCAACAACCTGTTTTTCAAAGCATACGTTTCTGTAACAAACGAGTCGTTTACCACTTCGGGAGGGTACTTCAATTATCGCGAAATTCAGGGAAGAAAATTTTCGCATACCATCGACCCCAAAAGTGGTTATCCGGTTAATAATCCGCTGCTAAGTGTTTCGGTATTTACCAAAGATGCCACCTCGGCCGATGGCTGGGCCACTGCTTTAATGGTAATGGGCCCGGAAAAGGCACGCAGTTTTTTAGAAGCCCGCCCCGGCATGCAGGGAATACTCATGTACACTACCGAAAAGGGTAATATGGAAGTATACATAACCCCAGGCCTTTCCGGAAGGGTTAAATTAAATCAGCAGGCGCCATGATCTTTAAGTTGCTGGTGTTGTTTTTGGTGCCGTTGCTGGCAGGGTTACTGGCGTTTATAGTACCAACCGGCAAAATGCGCAACTACAGGTTGTTGTTGGTGTTTGCAGGTTCTTACCTTTTTGGCATTACCGTGGTGCATATTCTTCCGGAACTTTACAGAACCAGTAATGAGCTGGAGCTTACCGGTCTTTTTGTGCTGGCCGGCTTTTTTATGCAGCAGTTGCTGGAGTACCTTACAGCCGGTGTGGAGCACGGGCATCTGCCTGCGCATGAGCATTCCCACCACCATCCGCATTATCACCGTCAGATTTCCGCCCTGGTACTGCTGCTGGCGCTGTGCGTGCATGCCTTTCTGGAAGGCAGTATGCTGGCACAACCTGTAACCATGGGCTTTGCTTACGATGTAAACGCCATATTGCTGGGCATAGCCCTGCACCGGGCCCCCGCTGCCTTTGCGCTCATGACGGTTCTGGTGCACCAGTTGCACCGCAAAACACAAACGCTGCCCTACCTTGTTGTTTTTTCGCTGGCTGCCCCGGCCGGATTGCTGCTGGCCTCCTACCTGGCCAACCACCAGGTGCTTTCCCACTCTGGATTAACCTGGCTTTATGCTTTGGTAAGCGGCAACTTTCTCCATATTTCTACCACCATTGTTTTTGAAAGCAGCCCCGACCACCACTTTAACGCCCGCAAGCTTACCGTGGCCATGCTGGGCGCCCTTATTGCTGTAGGCGTTGAGTACATATTATAAACAGCCGGCTAAAAGCGCCGGTAAGGTAATAAGCATGGCGGCAGCGCTCCGTTATCTTTTGTTTCTTTTGCGAAAGTAGAAAAAGTAAAGTGCCGCGAGCAGCAGAGGCGTTACCAGGTACAGCAAAATGTTTTCCCACTGGCGAAAGTCAACGGGTTCGGTTTGATGGGGAATATCCTGCGGAATTTGCAGCAGGTAAAATAAAAGCAGTAGTAAATTCATAATGCCTAATTTACGACAACCTGCGCAAAATGCCTTGTTTTTTTCGTTTTGTTATCTGATTTTCGTTTTCATCATCATTACCGGATTATCATGAAGATTATTCAAACACCTGCCGATTATCAAAACGAATACCGAAGGAGTGTTGAACACCCTGAAGCCTTCTGGGCCGATATAGCCGATGATTTTGTTTGGCATAAAAAATGGACCCGGGTGCTGGAATGGGACTTTCACAAACCCGAAGTAAAGTGGTTTGTTGGCGGCAAACTGAATATAACCGAAAACTGCCTGGACCGGCACCTTACTGCACGGGGCAATCAGGTAGCAATAATATGGGAACCAAACCATCCGGATGACAAACCGCGGCACATTACCTATGCCGAACTGCACCAACAGGTTTGCCGTGTTGCCAATATGCTTAAAGCGCAGGGTGTGCGCAAAGGCGACAGGGTTTGCATCTACATGCCCATGATTCCGGAAACAGCCTTTGCCATGCTGGCCTGCGCCCGCATTGGCGCTGTGCATAGCGTGGTGTTTGCAGGATTTTCGGCCGGCTCACTTGCTGACCGGATAAACGATGCCGGCTGCCGCCTGGTGCTTACAGCCGATGGGTCGCTGCGCGGGGATAAAACCATTAACCTGAAAAATATTGTGGATGAAGCACTGAAGAGCTGCCCTTCGGTGGAAAAAGTAATGGTGGTGAAGCATGCCACCACCGAACACACCATGAAACCAGGCAGGGATTATTACTGGCATGATGAACTGGCAAATGCCACCGACCTGTGCGAAGCGGAAGAGATGGACGCAGAAGACATGCTGTTTATTCTCTATACATCGGGCTCTACAGGTAAGCCCAAAGGCATGGTGCACACCTGTGGCGGCTACATGGTGTACACCAATTACACGTTCCGCACCGCTTTTCAATACCGCGAAGGCGAGGTATACTGGTGCACAGCCGATGTAGGATGGATTACCGGGCACAGCTACATTATCTACGGGCCACTGTCGGCAGGGGCCACAACCCTTATGTTCGAAGGCATACCTTCATGGCCCGATTGGGGGCGCTTCTGGCAGGTGGTGGAACGGCACCGGGTGAATATATTTTATACGGCCCCAACGGCCATACGCTCGCTGCAGCAGGCGCCGCCTGATTTTGTAAAGCGGAACAACCTTTCATCGCTGCGGGTACTGGGCACGGTGGGCGAACCCATAAACGAAGAAGCGTGGCATTGGTACCACCAGAACATCGGCAACGGCAAATGCCCCGTGGTGGATACCTGGTGGCAAACCGAAACCGGCGGGTTTATGATTTCGCCCATAGCCGATGTATTGCCGCTAAAACCCGCGCATGCCGGATTGCCCCTGCCGGGTGTACAGCCGGCAGTAATGAGCGAACAGGGCATGGAAATATCGCAGCGTCCGGCCGAGGGGCGGCTGGCCATTAAATTTCCATGGCCGGCTATGGCCCGCACCATCTACGGCAACCACCAGCGATTCAGGGAAACCTATTTCAGCACATTTCCGGGTTATTACTTTACCGGTGACGGCTGCCGCTGCGATACCGAAGGTTATTACCGAATAACCGGCCGGGTGGACGACATTATTATTGTTTCGGGGCACAACCTGGGTACGGCCGAAATAGAAAGTGCCGTGGACGAGCACCCGGCCGTATGCGAATCAGCTGTGGTGGGTTTTCCGCACGACATCAAAGGGCAGGGCATTTATGCTTTTGTGGTATGCTATCAGTCGCCAGCTCCGGCTGCTGAGCAGCAACTCAGAGAAGAAATCCGCGACACAGTTGCCCGCATAATAGGCCCCATTGCCAGACCCGATAAAATTCAGTTTGTGAGCGGCCTGCCCAAAACACGTTCCGGAAAAATTATGCGCCGTATTTTGCGCAAGGTGGCCGAAGGCGACACCGCCCACCTTGGCGACACCACCACCCTGCTGGATCCGAATGTGGTAGAGGAGATAAAGAAGGGAGCGATGTAACGGAACCGTTAAAAGTCCGAAAGGCAAAGGCGTATGTGAACCTACAAGCCGGGTAGCGTTAGTAGCCGTTAATCAGAAATACGGTACTTCAGGTGTTTTTCCAGAAATATTTCCAGTTGCCTCAGCAGGGTGCATTGATTAATAGCCCGGTGCAGATTTTGTTCCGGGCAGGTGGTTTGATAATACACATCACCGTTCAGGTAGTCGGTAGCAAAGCGCAAAGCCTGCATGTAGGTCATCAGCAAACCCGCATGATGGAGGTAGTGCTTTTCGGATGGGGTTAACATATCTTCCGCGAAATGCAGGTAGCCTTCTGTTAAGGCCCGGTAAATTTCTTCGCGGATAGCTAAGGAAGTAAAATGGGTACTGCTTTCAGGAACCGTAGAGCAGGTACTGCGGATCAGATCACCCAGGTCAGAAAAATAATAGCCCGGCATTACCGTATCCCAATCCACAGGGCAAACAGCCCGTTGCGTATTTTTATCAAAAAGAATATTTCCGGTTTTGCTGTCGCAGTGCATAATGCGTTGCCGGAAGTGAGGGCGGGTGGTTACGTTTTGATAAAAAGTCACGTAATGTTTACGCAGGCGCAACCGGCTGATCAGATCGGGAATATTCTTTTTTCGCTGAACAACATCGTTGAAACAGGCTTCTTCGAATTGCTGGTAACGCCATTGCAGGTTATGAAAACCGGGAATAACCGGTTGTATTAGGTTAACCGGCAGGCCGGCCAGTGCTGCGGTGTATCGGGCAAAGCACGATGCGGCCCTGAAAGCCTGTTCGGGCGTAAGTGCGGCAGCTATTGTTTGCGTGTTGGAGACGTAAGCCGTGGCACGCCACACCCTCTCCTTATCAGCAAACAAGTAATTACCGGATGTGTCAGCTACGGGCTCCGGCAGAAAAATTTCCTGTGATTTTAAATGATTGCAAATGAGCAGGTAGTTGCTGATAAGCTTTTCGGGCTTTGGAAATACCTGTGTATTGATTTGCTGCAATATGAGCTGCCGTTTATCGGAAGTGGCCAGCAGCGTGCGGTGAATTAAGCCTTCTGATATAACTTCAATTGTTGCATCGGGTAGCCCGAAAGCCCTTGCGGCCGGAAGTGCCTCCGGGATGTTGTCAGTACGCATCTGTCAGGGCAAAATCGTTTTTGCGGTACATCCACTGTCCGCCGGTAAAGTCGGGAAATTCAACGGTTTGGTTGCCCAGTTCAATGCTGCGCTCGCTAAGTGGTGTTATAGCGCTCCAGGTGGCGGCATCGTATACATCCATGGGTGTGGGGGTCTGTCGCTTGATGGCTTCAACAAAGGCGTGCAGCACAAAGAAATCCATGCCGCCATGCCCTGCTCCATCGGTTTCTTTAATCCAGCGTTTCCACAGCGGGTGGTCGTACTTTTCCAGATAGGGGGTGGCATCTTCCCAGCGATGGGGTTGGGGGCTGGTACCTTCCAGGTAGATGGATTTGTTCACATCCATCCACAGGCCCCTGGTACCCTGCACCCTGAAGCCAAGAGAGTAGGGGCGGGGCAGGCTGGTGTCGTGTTGCAGCAAAATGGTTTCTCCGTTGGCACAGCTTATTTGTGTGGTTACCACATCGCCCAGTCTGAATTCCAGCCTGGCGTTGGGGTGGTTTTCACCGCCATGGGTTACGATGTAGTTGTGCAGCCCCCGGGCTTTTGAGGCGAATGAGTTAAGGACTACGAAGCGGTTGCCCCGGTTAATGTTAATCATTTCTGCCAGCGGGCCAACGCCGTGGGTAGGGTAGAGATCACCGTTTCGATGCAGGCTGTGGTGAGTACGCCAGGCGGCTTCCGAAAAACCTTTATCGCCAAATTCCACACCCCCTCCGTAAGGTTGCTGTCCGTTGTTGAATTTTACTTCGCGCAGGTCGTGCTGGTAGCCGCCCTGCAGATGAATAATTTCGCCAAACACCCCCTGCCGAACCATGTTGAGCACGGCCAGCACGTCTCTTCGGTAGCACACATTTTCCAGCATCATCACCTGGGCCTTATATCGTTCAGCAGCTTTTACCACATCCCAATGGTCCTGCAGAGTAATGCCCAGCACCACTTCGGTGCCCACATAGCGAATGCCGGCTTCGAGCGAACCGATAATCATGGGGGTGTGCCATTCCCAGGGGGTGGAAATAATCACTCCGTCAATGTCTTTAAGTTCCAGCATCTTTTTCCAGGCATATACCTCACCGGTATATATCTTCGGCATGGGCTTGCCGGCTTTTTTAACAATCGCAGCGGCCATGTCCAGCATGCGGTTGTTTATGTCGCACAGGGCCACCACTTCCACATCGTGTCTGCGCAAGGCCAGGCTAAGGTGGTTTTGGCCGCGCAGGCCCACACCAATAAAGATGAGGCGTACCGGCTGGCGGCTGCCAAATGAAAGGGAGGGGAGTACGCTTACGGCTGCTGCTGCCAGAGCGGTTTTGCGGGAAAATGTTCTTCGGTTCATAACCGGAAGGTTAATTGTTTAATGATAATGAATTTTTGACAGAAAAATCAGACAGCAAAAAGAAACCCCGGCATTACCGGGGTTTTCACAGCAGGTGCTGATCAATCAACTGCCGCAGGCTTCGCAGGCATCCGGGTTATCCAGAGAGCAACTCATATCGGCTTTTTTCTGTTCGTAGTTGGCTACGCGTTCCTGATGGGTTTCGGGTGCTGTGGCCTGGTTTTTAACCACGGGCTGCTGCAAGGCTGTTTTATCGAGCGTAAACTTAATGGCATCGGCAGCGGCAGTGGAGCGCAGGTAGTACATGCCGGTTTTCAGGCCTTTTTTCCAGGCATAGAAATGCATGGAGGTAAGCTTTCCGAAATTCGGGTCTTTGAGGTGAATGTTCAGGCTTTGCGACTGGCAGATGTAAGCTCCGCGGTCGGCTGCCATGTCTATAATGGCGCGTTGGGGTATTTCCCATACCGTACGGTAAATGTCCTTAATATGCTGTGGTATTTCGGGTATGGGCTGTACCGATCCGTTGGTGGCGATGAGCTTCTGCCGCATGGTTTCATTCCACAGTCCCAGATCGATGAGATCTTTCATCAGGTGTTTATTCACCACAATAAATTCTCCCGAAAGGGTTCGGCGGGTATAGATGTTGGAAGTGTACGGCTCGAAGCACTCGTTGTTGCCGAGAATCTGCGAGGTGGAGGCGGTGGGCATGGGTGCCACAAGCAGGGAGTTGCGCACACCGTGTTTTTTTACTTCCTGCTTGAGTTTTTCCCAGTTCCAACGGCCGCTTTTGGGTGTTACCCCCCACATATCGAACTGGAAGATGCCTTTGGATACGGGCGAGCCTTTAAAGGTTTCGTAGGGACCGTCTTTTTTTGCCAGCTCCATGGAGGCCTCCATGGAGGCATAATAAATGGTTTCGAAAATATCTTCGTTTAACCTTCGCGCCTCGGGCGAATCGAAGGGCATGCGCAGCATGATAAAGGCATCGGCCAGGCCCTGCACGCCAATGCCAATGGGGCGATGGCGCAGGTTTGAGTTGCGGGCTTCTTCTACCGGATAGTAGTTTATGTCAATTACTTTGTTGAGGTTACGGGTTACTACCTTGGTAATTTCGTATAGTTTTTGGTGGTCGAAGGTGCCTTCGGGGTTAACAAATTTGGGCAGTGCAATAGAGGCCAGGTTGCACACAGCCACCTCGTCTTTGGAAGTGTATTCAATAATTTCGGTGCACAGGTTGCTGGATTTGATGGTGCCCAGGTTTTTCTGGTTCGACTTGCGGTTGGCCGCATCTTTGTACAACATGTAGGGAGTTCCGGTTTCGATTTGCGATTCAAGGATTTCGAACCAGAGGTCCTGTGCCTTTACCTGCCTGCGGAATTTGCCTTCGCTTTCGTATTTTTCGTATAACCGCTCAAATTCTTCGCCCCATACATCGGCCAGGCCGGGTGCTTCGTTGGGACAGAAAAGCGACCACATTTCGTTGTTTTCTACCCGTTTCATAAACAGATCGGGTATCCAGAGGGCATAGAACAGGTCGCGGGCGCGCAGTTCTTCCTTGCCGTGGTTTTTCTTGAGTTGGAGGAAGTCGAAAATATCGGCATGCCACGGTTCCAGGTATATGGCGAAGCTTCCTTTGCGTTTTCCGCCACCCTGGTCCACATAGCGGGCGGTCATGTCGAAGTTGCGCAGCATGGGCACAATGCCGTTGGAGGTGCCGCCGGTTCCTTTAATGTAGGAGCCTTTTGCGCGGATGTTGTGGATGCTAAGCCCAATGCCTCCGGCCGACTGCGATATTTTGGCGCATTGTTTCAGGGTGTCGTAAATGCCGTCAATGCTGTCGTCCTTCATGGTAAGCAAAAAGCACGAAGAGAGCTGGGGTTTGGGTGTTCCGGCGTTGAAGAGCGTAGGGGTGGCATGGGTAAACCAGCGTTCGGACAGCAGGTTGTAGGTTTCGATTACGGCCGGTATGTCTTCGCCATGAATGCCTACGGCAACGCGCATAAGCATGTGCTGGGGGCGTTCAACCACCTTTCCGTCAATCTTCATCAGGTAAGAGCGCTCCAGGGTTTTAAAGCCGAAGTAGTCGTAGCCAAAGTCGCGGTCGTAAATAATAGCTTCGTCCAGCTCGGCTGCATGTTTCTGTACTACGCGCCAGGTTTCTTTGGATATGAGCGGGGCATTTTGGCCGGTTTTGGGGTCAACATAGGTGTAGAGCCGTTTCATGGTGCTGTAAAACGACTTGCTTGTAACCTTGTGCAGGTTGGAGACGGCCAGCCGGGCGGCCAGTTTGGCGTAGTCGGGGTGCCGGGTGGTCATGGTGGCGGCGGTTTCGGCTGCCAGGTTATCCAGCTCCACGGTGGTTACGCCATCGTACAAACCGTTAATTACCTTCATGGCAACTTCTACGGGGCTCACATATTTCATGTCGAGGCCGTAGCAGAGTTTTTCGATGCGGGCGGTGATTTTGTCGAATTTCACGGACTCTCTCCGTCCGTCTCTTTTAATAACGAGCATGAGGTTTAGGGTTGTTTAGTTTAAAAAATTGAAACGTGGTTTGAAGGTATTAAAAATCTTCGTCCAGCGAAAATTTTTGTGCCGATTCTTTTTTCTCGGCCTGTGCCATTACGCCGGCTTTCTGGTAATCGCCCACGCGTTTTTCGAAGAAGTTGGTTTTTCCGCGCAGCGAAATCATATCCATGAAGTCGAACGGGTTGGAGGCGCCAAATATTTTTTTGCCGATCAGTTCATTGAGCAGGCGGTCGGCCACAAATTCAATGTACTGGCGCATGAGTTTGGCGTTCATGCCGATAAGGTCAACGGGCAGGGCATCGGTAACGAATTCTTTCTCGATTTCGACCGCTTCTTTGATGATGTTGATGACCGTTTCTTCGGGCAGTTTGTTTACCACGTGCCGGGTGTAGAGGTGGCAGGCGAAGTCGCAGTGCAGGCCTTCATCGCGCGAAATGAGCTCGTTGCTGAAACTCAGGCCGGGCATAAGGCCGCGTTTTTTAAGCCAGAAGATGGAGCAGAATGAACCGGAGAAAAAGATGCCCTCTACGGCAGCAAAGGCAATGAGGCGTTCCTGGAAGCTGCCTTTTTCAATCCAGCGCAGGGCCCAGTCGGCTTTTTTCTTTACACAGTCCAGCGTTTCAATGGCATGAAACAGCCGGTCTTTTTCCTGGGGGTCTTTTACGTAGGTATCGATTAATAAGGAGTAGGTTTCGGAGTGGATGTTTTCTATGGCTATCTGGAAGCCGTAAAAAAACTTGGCTTCGGTATACTGCACTTCCGCAACAAAGTGTTCGGCCAGGTTTTCGTTTACAATGCCATCGCTTGCAGCAAAGAAGGCAAGCACGTGTTTAATGAAATGACGTTCACCGTCGGTCATGTTTTCCCAGTCGGTAAGGTCGTGGCTCAGGTCAATTTCTTCTGCTGTCCAGAAGCTGGCCTCGGCCTGTTTGTAGAACTTCCAGATGTCGTGGTGCTGGATGGGAAAAAGCACGAAACGGTCTTTGTTTTCTTTTAAAATGGGTTCTTCGGCTGTAACATTGTTCATGGGTGCAAGGGTTTTGTGGTTGTAAATATGTTTTGGGCCGCTCTGTTTGGTAAAACAGGGCGACAGGTTAAAAAATATTCTCCTGGCCTTGTTTTGCCGGAGGGGGTTATCCAGCTTCCGGCGTGGGCGTGCGTACAAATATTTGAAATGCAGATTGGAAATCAAACACCGGAAAGTGAACTGAAAATACCTCCCGGCTGCCCTGCAGATAATAACAGTTTGTGTTTTAAGCCCTTGGCACAGGGCAGGGCGGGAAAACTTCAATAAAAAAATTTCAGGGGCCGGAAGCGGGACAAGCGGGCTGCAGATTTTTTAGATTGGTATTCTTTTTCTACTTTTGCAGTCCTTTTAGAAACAGCTATGTACGCAATAGTAAACATTGGCGGAATCCAGTTTAAGGTGGCCCAGAATCAGTACATCTATGCCCCCAAAATGGAGGGTGAGACGGGTTCCAGCGTTACTTTCGACCGGGTTTTGCTGGTCCAGGATGGTGACAAGGTAGAGGTAGGTGCCCCATTGGTAAACGGGGTAAAGGTAACCGGCAGGATTCTGGAGCATGTTAAAGGCGATAAGGTTATTGTTTTTAAGAAAAAACGCAGAAAGGGCTATGCCGTTAAAAACGGGCATCGCCAGCAGTTTACCAAGGTACAGATTGAAAAGATAGGGTAAAACCCAAAAATTTAACGTTTATGGCACATAAGAAAGGCGAAGGTAAAGTAAAGAACGGCCGGGAGTCGGAAAGCAAACGGCTGGGCATAAAGATTTTTGGCGGGCAAAAAGCGGTTGCGGGCAATATTATTGTCCGTCAGCGTGGCACAAAGCACCACCCGGGTAAGAATGTGGGAATGGGTAAAGACCATACCCTTTTTGCGCTTACCAGCGGAGTGGTGGTTTTTAAAAGGGGTCGGCAAAATCGCTCCTATGTATCGGTAGAGCCGCAGGCCTGATTTGGACGGAAAGATTTATTTACATTGAAAACCGCCCCACGGGCGGTTTTTTGTTTTATGCAGGCTGTTTAGGTAGCCCCTTACAGCTTGATGAGAAAAGCTGCATTGCAGACTAACTATGATATTTTGTTTTTCTTGGTTTTTTTGGCAATTCTTTAAAATAGTTTAAAATTTAGCACTCGAAAACCTAAACCAAATTTTTATGAGGAAGTTTTTACTGTTTTTGTTGCCGTTGGTTATTGCCTGGCAGGTTCAGGCGCAAAACCGTACGGTATCCGGCCGGGTAACCTCTTCTGAGGACAACACACCTATGCCGGGAGTTAATGTGTTATTAAAAGGCACTACCACCGGAACAGTAACCGATGCCGACGGGCGCTATTCCATTTCGGTGCCAGCTTCAGGCGGTACGCTTACCTTTACCTTTATTGGCTTTCAAAGCCAGGATGTTGTAATCGGGGAGCGTACAGTGGTGGATGTCTCCATGCAACCAGACGTAACGCAGCTTACTGAGGTGATTGTTACTGGTTACGGAACACAGATTAAGCAGGACTTAACCGGAAACATAGCCAAGGTTAGCGGAAATGCTATTGAAAATATTCCCGTTACAACTTTTGAACAATCATTGCAAGGGCGTGCTGCTGGTGTATTGGTAACGGCCCAGAACGGTAAGCTTGGTCAGGGAATTAATATTCGGATAAGGGGCTCCTCATCTATTTCAGCCAGCAACGAGCCGTTGTACGTGGTAGATGGAATGATTATTAACACCGATAACCTATCCAGCAACGAAGCAGCAACCAACCCGTTGGCTGATTTAAATTTTAATGATATCCAATCCATTGAAATTCTGAAAGATGCATCTGCTGCGGCTATTTATGGCTCACGTGGAGCAAATGGAGTGGTGATAATAACTACCAGACGGGGTAGAACTGGTAAAACAAATTTTACTGTTAATTACCAATTTGGAAACAGTGAACCAACCCGTCGGAGAAAATTTCTCAATGCCGCACAATACGTTGAACTGATGAGGGAGTCAGCATACAATAATGATCTGAGGGATGGCATTGACCCTATTAATAATCCTGCTGAGTATCCCGGTTCGTGGTTGGAATTCTGGGAATCGTTTATGGACTATTTGGCAGGTCATACCGATTGGCGGAATTTAGAGACCGATACGGATTGGGAAAAAGAAGCCTATCAAAAGGCTAAAATGCAGTCGTTTGATTTCACTGCAAATGGTGGGAGTGATCGAACTACTTTTGCTTTTAGTATGGGCTACCTTGACCAAGACGGAATTCTTATCGGCAATTATTTCAAGCGTTTGTCGGGCAGGCTTAATTTAGATCACAAAGCAACAGATAAGCTGAGTTTTCAAAGTAGCGTTGCCATTTCACAATCGGTGAACAATCGTCTTTCCTCCGACAATGCATTTTCCACACCCATGCAACTCGTAGCACAGGCGCCTATTACACCCGTACGCGATCTGGAGGGTAATCTTTATGATGATGCACTCAATCCGGCCATGTCGTATTACCCTGCAACGGTTGAAAGAGAGAATTCCAACTTTGTTACTACCGTTTTCAGAAATCTTGTTTCACTTGGAGCGACCTATAAGTTAACTGAAAAATTAAGTTTGACAGGAGAATATGGGTTTGACCTACTGACACAAAATGAAGATCGATACCAGAACGAATTTACCCAAACAGGAAGGGCTGTTGGCGGATATGGTCTTTCCAGATGGGTACAGCTTTTTAACTACAATGCACGGGCCTTATTATCGTATGATTTTTCGGTGAATGACCAACACAGCCTGACACTGCTTGGTGGAACTGAAATTCAGGAGCGGAGTACCAGCACCACAACGACAGAAGGTCAGGGCTTTCCACTGCCTGAACTTAAAAAGCTTAATGCCGCAGCTGAGCCTACCACTGCTTTTTCTAGCCTGGTAGAAGAAACCTTCATATCCTTTTTTGCAAGGGCCAATTATAAATTTAAAAATAAATACTTGTTGAATTTGAGTGCCCGCACGGACGGTTCATCCAAATTTGGTCCGGACAATAAATACGGATTTTTCCCTGCTGGTTCTGTAGGCTGGATAATTACACAGGAAAGTTTCATGCAGAATCTGGCAGCCCTTAGCTTTTTGAAGTTTAGAGCCAGCTACGGATTAACCGGTAATGCATCCATACCCAACTACCGTTATTTAGCCCAGTATTCCGGTGTAGCATATGGCGGAGAGTCCGGCCTTGCACCTACGCAAATACCCAATCCTGAACTGCGATGGGAAAAAACCACTCAGTATGATATTGGATTTGACTTTGGCTTATTTAACGATAAGCTTACCGGCGAAATAGATTATTATAATAAACAAACTACCGATTTGCTTCTTAATACCCCCGTTCCTTCTACCTCGGGGTTCACCACGCAATTCAGAAATGTAGGATCGTTGGAAAACAAAGGGGTAGAAGTGGTGCTTAATTACAATATTTTCAGAAACAAAGACTGGAGTATTACGATTGGCGGAAACTATGCAGCCAACAGAAACAAAATCCTTAGCCTTAACGCCGGAGAAACGCAGATAGGGCCAACGGGATCCCGGTTCCTTAATGCGGTAATAGTAGGCCAGGCCATTGGTGTATTTTACGGCCGAGAGTATGCCGGTGCTAATCCTGCCAACGGAGACGCTCTTTTTTATCTCAATCGCCAACCCACTCAGGATGAATTGGATAACGGTAACGCCTTTATTGTACCTGGAGGTGTGTATGGCGATCGTTACGTTACAAACAATTTTAATTTAGCTCAAGCCATCGTCTTGGGTAATCCCAACCCATCGGGTATTTACGGTTTTAATGCTAACATTAACTTCCGGGGAATTGAAGTTGCTGTATTGTTCCAAGGAGTGCACGGCAATAAGATTTTTGATGGAGCTGGAGGGTTTATGTCTGCTAACGGGAGATTTGAGGATAATTCAACGGTAGACCAGATGAGACGTTGGAGACAGCCGGGAGATATTACCGATATTCCTCAGGCAAGGTTGTATAGAAATAACGGAGCCCAGTCGTCAAGCAGATATTTGTATGATGGTAGTTATCTTCGCCTCAAAACTTTAACCGTTGCCTATAATTTACCCTCTTCTCTGCTAAGCAAACTTTCACTTTCAAGTGCTAAGCTTTACTTCTCCGGTCAAAATCTACTAACCTTTACTAACTATCGTGGTTGGGACCCTGAAGTGAATACCGATTTCATTGCAAGTAATATAAACCTTGGTAACGATTTCTATGCTGCTCCTCAGCCTAGAAACCTTACCATCGGCATGAAACTTGGTTTTTGAATTAAAATTTTAAGATTTTATGATAAAGAAAATATGCTTTTTCATTTTGCTGTCTGGTTTGATGGCATGTGAAGATAAACTTGAGCTAACCGACCCCAACAATACGGGTGATGCTATTGCGCTATCAAATGATAAAAATGTTAAAACCACCCTTAATGGTGCCTACGATGCCTTATCAGCCGGAGCACTTTTCGGAGGGAATACTCTCCGAAATAGTGAATTGCTTGCGGCCGGCGAAGATGTAGTCTTTTCCGGAACTTTCAATGATGTTGCGGATATCTATAGAAAGCAGATTATTGCGCTTAATGCCGATGCGGCTGCTTTGTGGACAAGCGGCTATCGTGTTATAAATATTGCCAATAATGTGCTCAGCGCCCTCTCTGTTGTTAATGAAGCTGACAGGGATCAGGTTGAAGGTGAAGCATTATTTCTGCGTGGTATAGTGTTATTTGAACTGGTTAAATTTTTTGCCCAACCTTATTCCGCTGGGAATACAAACACTAATTTAGGTGTCCCTATAATGTTGGTTGAAGACCGAAATAGTACGGCCCTCGTCCCCAGAAGAACGGTTCAGGAAGTTTATGATCAGATTATCAGCGATCTGACTACTGCGGAAGGAAAACTTCCCGAAGGACCTCGGCCCGGAAAAGCAACTAAAGAAGCCGCTGCTGCATTTCTTTCCCGTGTGTATTTGCAAATGGGGAACTATGCTGAAGCTCGCGATGCCGCTAATCGTGTCATTCAATCAGGTATCTACAGTTTGTTAAATAATTATGCCAGTTGCTTTAACGGTGGTACAACCCCTGAAGATATTTTTGATATCCCTGTAAGCACAGTAGATGGTGTAAACAATATGCATACGTTTTATGCGTCAACCTCTAATGGGGGTAGAGGTGATGTTGAGATTCAATCCGCTCACCTTTTAAAATATGAAGCCGGAGATGAACGCCTCGCCTTATTTTACATCGACACTGGTACCGGAGAAACCAGAACCGGAAAATGGGTCAATCAGTTTGGTAATGTGAAAATTGTGCGCCTGGCTGAAATGTATTTAACCAGAGCGGAATGTAATTTCAGGCTCTCGACGAATGTTGGAGCTGACCCATTGGATGATGTAAATGAAATTCGAGATCGGGTTGGCTTGGCTTCTCTTACAGGCCCCTTAACCTTGTCCGATATCTTGCGTGAACGTGAACTAGAACTGGCTCACGAGGGGCATCGGCTGCATGATGTTAAACGATTGATGCAGGATGTAATTGAAGGGGCAATTATATATCCGTTTAATGATCCCAGGATGGTATTTCCCATTCCTCAAAGGGAAATCAATGTTAACCCTAATCTGGTTCAGAACAACGGATATTGAGTTTATATTATTACTTCTTCTAAAGGCTGCCGGCTGGCAGCCTTTTTTATTTTTTAACATTTGGGGTGACATTAAAAACATCAAAAAAGAATGCTTCTCCGCTGGAAATAGCCAGAAGAAGGCCGCAGGAAGATTTTCTGGTGGAGATTAAAAAGAAACTCGGTCTTACGGAATCCCTTAACTTGCCAGCATTCGGAGCAGCAAGGTAAGTCGGCTTTTCAGATTTCTGCGGTCGATAATAAAATCCAGAAAACCGTGCTCCAGCAAAAACTCAGCGCTCTGAAAACCCGGGGGCAGGTCCTTGCCAATGGTTTCGCGTATTACCCGCGGACCGGCAAAACCTATTAAAGCACCCGGCTCAGCAATGTTAAAATCGCCCAACATGGCAAACGAAGCCGTTACACCACCCGTGGTCGGGTCGGTCATCAGCGAAATGTACGGAATACCCGCCCTGTCGAGCTGAAGTATTTTGGCCGAAGTCTTGGCCATTTGCATCAGCGATAGGCCGGCCTCCATCATGCGCGCACCACCACTTCGCGAAATAATCAGCACCGGCTTGCGGTGCTGCAGGGCGTGGTCCATGGCCCGCGCTATTTTTTCGCCCACTACCGAGCCCATGGAACCTCCAATAAAACTAAAATCCATGCAACCGATAACAATATCAATGCCGTTCATTTTACCGTAAGCAGTGCGAACGGCATCTTTCAACTCGGTTTTCTCCTGGGCTTCCTTAATTCGTTTGGGGTAGGGCTTGGTGTCAACAAAATTCAGTGGGTCGGCCGACTCCATGTTCGAATCCAGTTCGGTAAACTGGTTGTTGTCGAAGAGCAGCTCAAAATACTCGCGCGAGCCTATGCGCACGTGGTAATCTTCTTCCGGAACCACATAGGCATTGTTTTTCAGCTCCCGCGTGTGCACAATTTTTCCGCCGGGCGATTTGAACCAAAGCCCGTCGGGCACTTCCCGTTTCGATTCGGTGGGAGTAAGAATGCCTTTGTCTGTACGCCTGAACCAGGTCATATGCTATGGGTTAGGCAATGGTTATTTGCTTGTCGAGGTATACGTCCTGAATGCCGTGAAGAATATCAACGCCCTCTTTCATGGGGCGCTGAAAGGCTTTACGCCCGGATATTAAACCCATACCTCCGGCGCGTTTGTTGATAACGGCTGTGCGCACGGCATCGGCCAGGTCGCTGCTTCCTTTCGACTCACCACCGGAGTTGATCAGGCCGGCCCTCCCCATATAGCAGTTGGCTACCTGATAACGGCACAAGTCAATCGGATGGTCGCTGGTAAGGTGGGTGTAAATTCGTTCGTCCAGTTTGCCATAGCTGCTGCCACCGGTGTTCAGGGCTTTGTAGCCTCCGTTGTTTTCGGGAAGCTTTTGTTTAATGATATCGGCCTGAATGGTTACACCCAGGTGGTTGGCCTGTCCGGTAAGATCGGCCGAAACATGGTAGTCTTTTCCGTCTTTCTTGAATGCATTGTTCCTGATGTAACACCATAATATGGTGGCCATGCCCAGCTCGTGGGCACGTTCGAAGGCTGCTGCCACTTCCTGAATCTGGCGGGTAGACTGGTCGGAGCCAAAGTAAATAGTAGCTCCTACCGCAACAGCCCCCAGATTCCAGGCCTCATCTACCGAACCAAACATAATCTGATCGTACTTATTTGGATAGGTGAGCAGTTCGTTGTGGTTTATTTTAACAATAAACGGAATGCGGTGCGCATATTTTCTTGACATGAGCGCCAGCACGCCAAAAGTGGTGGCCACACCATTGCAACCCGCCCTCCAGGGCAAGCTGCACAATGTTTTCCGGGTCGAAGTAAATGGGGTTTTTGGCAAAAGAAGCACCTGCACTATGTTCAATGCCCTGGTCAATCGGGAGAATAGACAGGTAGCCCGTGCCTGCAAGGCGCCCCGTGTTAAAAAGCCATTGCAAGCTTCGAAGCGTTTGCGGGTTGCGGTTGGAGGGCACAAAAATGCGTTCCACAAAGTCGGGACCGGGCAGGTGAATCTGATTTGAAGGAATGGTTTTACACTGATGTGAAAGCAGGTTTTCGGCTTCGCTGCCCAATAATTCTTCGATTTTTATTTTTCCCATTGTTAAAAATTTGATGCCGGGGCGACAAATTTATCAATTATTCCGAACCCAGGGGGTATGAGCCGGAAAAGCAAAAAAGCCACTTGTGGTGGCTTTTGGTGTTTATGAAAAGCATTTTACAGGCTTTCTTTAATGCGTGCCGATTTACCCTGTCGCCCTCTTAGGTAGTAAAGACGTGCCCTGCGCACTTTGCCCCGCCTGATAACTTCAATTTTTTCAATATTGGGCGAGATAATCGGGAAGATACGTTCAACCCCAATGCCATCCGACACCTTGCGCACCGTAAAGGTTTCGCCATTTGTGCCCTTGCCCCGGCGCTGAATAACTACGCCCTGAAACTGCTGGATGCGCTCCTTATTTCCTTCACGTATTTTAACGTGCACGTTTATGGTGTCGCCTGCCTTAAAATCGGGATGTTTCGTTCGCGCAGCAGTAGCTTCCTGTTCAACAAGTTTAATGAAGTCGGCCATACAAACCTGAGTTTTCGTAAAAGGACTGCAAATGTAGGGAAAGTAACCGGATTTGAGAAATTTAAACTCAAATAGCCTGCAATGTTTTAAAGCCACCCGGGTTTTTTGGCCCCCGCCCTATTCCTTCAGCAGGTCTGGCCTGCGCTGGCGGGTTCTTTTAAGGGCCTGCTCCTGGCGCCATAATTCTATCCGGGCGTGGTCGCCCGAGAGCAGCACATCAGGTACCCGCCAGCCCTTATATTCGGCAGGTCGCGTATAAACCGGGGGAGCCACCAGTCCATCCTGAAAAGAGTCGGTAAGAGCCGAGGTTTCGTCATTTAAAACACCGGGTAGCAGGCGGATTATCGCATCGGCAACTACTGCTGCAGCCAGTTCGCCTCCCGAAAGTACGTAGTTGCCAATGCTTATTTCCCGGGTTATCAGGTGCTGGCGCACGCGCTCATCCACTCCCTTATAATGCCCGCAAAGCAGAATGAGGTTCTGCTTCATGCTTAGTTCGTTAGCCAAGCCCTGATTGAACAGTTCCCCATCGGGGCTCAGGTAAATAACCTCGTCATAATGCCTTTTTGACTTTAAATCAGCCAGGCAGCGATCAATTGGTTCAATCATAAGCACCATTCCGGCACCGCCTCCAAAAGCATAATCGTCAACGGTTTTGCGTTTATCGGTGGCATAGTTGCGCAGGTCGGTTATTTCAATGGTAACCAAGCCTTTATCCTGAGCGCGTTTCAGAATGGAATCCTGAAAGGGTCCTTCGAGCAGGCGCGGCAGGCAGGTAACGATGGTTAAGTGCATGGCGTGGCAGGTTAAATTTCCAGAAAGCCGTCGGGCAGTTCAACCTGTATGGTTTTGCTCCGGCGGTTGATTGAGGTAATGAACGGCCCGTTAACCGGAATCATCTTTTCCTGATGGTTGTATAAGATGATAATTTGCCGGCTGGGGCCGGTACGGTCAACCCGGATAACACTCCCCAGCAGGCCGGATGTTTTATCCCGAACAGCAAAGCCGGTTATTTCGTCATCATAAAAGTCCAGGCCCGAGCGTTTGGGTCTTTCAGATAAGGGAAGGTACAGGCTTCGTTGCAGCAGCAGGGAGGCATCCTGGGGAGTGGATACCTGGCTGAACTTTACGAAGGCGCGTAATCCTTTTAAGGATATCCGTTCAATACGGTGGGGGATGAGCTGGCCGTTCAGGTCTACAAACAAGCCTTTCAGTTTTTGCCAGTGAACGGGGGCATCGCCCTCCAGGGCCACAGTTACTTCGCCTTTCAGGCCATGGGTGCGCAGAATGTAGCCTACTTTGTAATAACCGGCCGGGGTATTCATGGCTGCTTTCAGAATGCTTTTTGGGTTTTCGGGAATAAAAAACCCAAAGGTTGTGCCTTTGGGTTTGGGTTCAAAGCCTTAAGGGCATTACTGATTCTCAGCCGGGGCATTGTTTTGTTCGGCTTCGGCCGGGGTTTCGGCTGCCTGGGCTGTGGCAGCGGCTTCTTCGGCAGCGGCTTCAGCCTTTTTACGCAATGCTTCGGCCCGTGCCTCGCGTATTTTGCGTTCGGCTTCCCTGCGTGCTTCGGCCTCGGCCTTGCGGGTACCGGCAACGCGATCGCGTTTGGCCTGTATTTTGGCTTCTTTGGCTTTTTTCCATTCAGCCAGTCTGCTATCGGCCTCTTCCTGGGTCAGGGCACCTTTAATAACGCCAATTTGCAGGTGTTTGCGCAGCAAAATGCCGCGATAGGAAAGCATAGCCCGAACCGTATCCGAGGGTTGTGCGCCCTTCATTAACCATTGAAAGGCTTTTTCCTCGTCCAGGTTAATGGTAGCCGGGACGGTTAAGGGGTTATACGTTCCGATTTTTTCAATGAAGCGACCATCTCGTGGTGCGCGGGCATCGGCTACAACTACGTCAAACCGTGCCAGTTTTTTGCGGCCCCTGCGGGCCAGTCTGATACGTACCATAATTCAGTGTTTAGTGGAACTCGTCCGTTAAGGAGTCGCAAATATAAGGCTTTTATACCAACTGCCAATCTGCCTGGTGTTCAATAAATTAGTAGTCATATTCGCATAAGCGATTTTTCGGTTTTTTAATTGCAGGCCTGTTCCTTACTTTTGATAACTTATCCGATTCAAGACCATGGATTCTTACTCGTATATCTCCAATGCCGAAGTGGGTTATCTGGACCAGCTTTATCAAAACTATAAAAAAGACCCGGCATCAGTCGACCTTACCTGGCGCAGGTTCTTTGAAGGATACGAATTTTCGCTGCAGCGATTTGGTGAAAACGGCGGCACAGAGGTGGCCGATGCGCAGTCCATCAAAGAAACACGCGTGCGGAACCTCATATTTGCTTACCGCTCGTTCGGGCATTTGCTCTCCAAAACCAACCCGGTAAGGCCGCGCAGAAACCATAACGTACACCTCGACCTTAAGTTTTTTGGCTTGACGGAAGCCGATCTGGACCTGGAATTTGATGTGGCAGATGAAATTGGCATGAAGCGATCAACCCTGCGCCAGATTGTCAATAAGCTGCAGAAGGTATACCTGGGCCCCATTGGTTTTGAATACAACTACATCCGCAATGACGATATCCGCCAGTGGTTCTTTCACAAATGCGAAACCGGGTACTATCAGTACCAGCCTTCGCTGGAAGAGCGCAAAGGCATACTCAGCAAGCTGAACGAAGCGGTGGTATTCGAAAACTTTCTGCATACCAAGTTTCTGGGGCAAAAGCGCTTTTCGCTGGAGGGCGGCGAGAATACCATACCGGCCCTGCAGGCTTTAATAAACAAAGCAGCCGAGCTGGATATTCACGAAGTGGTTATTGGCATGGCACACCGCGGCCGGCTGAACGTACTGGCCAATATTTTAGGTAAAACCTACGAACAGATTTTCAATGAATTTGAGGGGAACATCGACCCCAATGCCACCATGGGCGATGGCGATGTGAAGTACCACCTGGGGTATGCCAGCCGTATAGTCACGCCGTCGGGCAAAAAAATTTATGTAAAACTTACCCCCAATCCTTCGCACCTCGAAGCAGTTGACCCGCTTGTTCTGGGCTATACCCGCGGACAAATTGATGACGAATATAATGGCGACCTGAAAAAAGCCATGGCCATCCTGATCCATGGCGATGCCGCCATTGCCGGGCAGGGTATTGTATATGAAATCGTGCAGATGTCGGGCCTGCCCGGGTACACCACCGGGGGCACCATCCACTTTGTAATCAACAACCAGGTGGGCTTTACCACCGATTACGATGATGCCCGCACCTCTATTTACTGCACCGATGTGGCCAAGATTATCGATGCTCCCGTACTGCATGTAAATGGCGATGATGCCGAAGCCCTTACTTTTGCTGCCAACCTGGCCGTTGAATACCGCCAGAAGTTCGGAAAGGATATTTTTATTGACATGCTTTGCTACCGCAGGCACGGACACAACGAAAGCGATGAGCCCAAGTTTACCCAGCCCAAACTTTATAATATCATTGCCAAACATCCCAACCCGCGCGAGGTTTATGTAAAAAAACTCAGCGAAAGCGGCATGGATGCCGCGGCGCTGGCCAAAGAGATGGATGCCTCTTTCCGTAAGCTCCTGCAGGACAGGCTTAACGAAGTTAAACAAAAAGCGCTGCCCTATAAATTTCAGGAAAGCGAAGAAGAGTGGGCAAACATGAAAAAGGCCGAAGCAGAAGATTTCGATCAATCGCCCGACACTTCCATAAAACCCGAGGTGATTGAAAAAGTAGGCCGGGCGCTCATCACCATTCCGGAAGGATTTAAGCCCATAAAACAAATAGAAAAGCTGCTTAAGGAACGCAAAGAGGCCTTTTTCGAAACCAGGCAGCTGGGTTGGGCAGAGGCCGAGCAGCTGGCTTTTGGCTCGTTGTTGCTGGAAAAATACATTGTGCGCATGTCGGGTCAGGATGTCAAAAGGGGCACGTTCAGTCACCGGCATGCCTGGTTCTGGGATGCCAACACCAACGAAACATACTGCCCGCTTAATCACTTGGATGCCAACCAGGCCACCCTGCACATGTACAACAGCCTGTTATCTGAATTTGGGGTAATGGGTTTTGAATACGGCTATGCCATGTCAACTCCCAATGCGCTGGTTATATGGGAGGCCCAGTTTGGCGACTTTGCCAACGGCGCGCAGGTTATTATAGACCAGTTTATCACCAGTGCCGAATCGAAATGGCAACGCCAGAACGGCCTGGTGCTTCTGCTGCCGCACGGATATGAGGGACAGGGGCCGGAACACTCCAGCGCCCGCCCCGAACGGTTCCTTCAAATGGCAGCTGAACTGAATATGGTGGTGGCCAATCTTACTTCTTCGGCCAACTATTTCCATTTGCTGAGGCGGCAGGTAAAATGGCCGTTCCGCAAACCCTGTGTGGTGTTTTCGCCCAAGTCGCTGCTGCGCCACCCGGGTGTGGTATCGCCCCTCACGGCATTTACCTCAGGAACCTTTACCGAGGTTTTTGATGATGAAAATGTCAATGTAAAAGAAGTTAAACGTGTGGTACTTTGCACCGGTAAGGTGTTTTTCGATTTGCGGGAATATCAGCAAAAGAAAAAGATAAAAGACACCGCGTTGATTCGTATTGAGCAGCTCTATCCTTTTCCGAAAAAGCAGCTTAACGATGTGCTGAAAAAATATAAAAACGCCCAGCTCATCTGGGTACAGGAGGAACCTTATAACATGGGATACTGGGCCTATATGCAGCGCTTTATGCCCGATGCGGGATGGAAGGTGGTGGCACGCAAATCCAGCGCGTCGCCTGCAACAGGCTATAACAAAGTACATAAAATGGAGCAGGACAAAATTGTTGCCCAGGCATTCGAAATCTGAAAACCAACATAATCAAACCCTAAACTATTCCAGATCATGGCAGTACAAGTAAATGTGCCCCAGGTTGGCGAGTCCATAACCGCAGTAACCATATCAAACTGGCTCAAAAAAGATGGCGAAACGGTTGCCATGGATGAAGTCATAGCCGAGCTTGAATCAGATAAAGCCACCTTCGAGCTTACTGCGCCGGTTGCCGGTACCCTGCGCATAAAAAAACAGCAGGGCGAGTCAGTTGCCATAGGCGATTTGATTTGTGAGATAGAAGAAAACGGCACTTCGGCCAAAACCCAGACCGGCCCCGAAAACAAGGTGAGCAGGCCTGAAAACACTGCCGCTACCTATACAGCCAAACCAACCGGTGAAGTTAAGGAAATGAAGGTGCCTGCAGTGGGCGAATCCATTACCGAGGTTACCCTTTCTTCCTGGCTTAAAAAAGATGGCGACTTTGTAAAGCTGGATGAAGTTATTGCCGAAGTGGAATCGGACAAGGCCACCTTCGAGTTGCCCGCAGAAGCTACCGGTATTTTGCGCATTGTGGCTAAGGAGAAAGAAACCTTGCCTATTGGCGGCTTAATTTGCCGCATTGAAATAACCGAGGGCGAGCCGGCTGCTAATGCAGCAACCCAGACGCCTGCAGCCGCACCTTCTTCCGGTGGCGGTAAAACCTATGCGGCCGGTCATCCTTCGCCCGCCGCTGCCAAAATACTGGCCGAAAAAGGTATTGACACCAAGGATGTAAAGGGTTCGGGCCCGGGCGGGCGCATTACCAAAGACGATGCCATGAAGGCCCAACCGGCGGCCCCCAAAACAGAAAAGAAAACGGTGCAGCCTGCGCCCTCGCTTGCCTTTGAGCGAAATGAACGCAGGGAAAAAATGACTTCCCTGCGCAAAACCATTGCCCGCAGGCTGGTGGCAGTAAAGAACGAAACGGCCATGCTTACCACCTTTAACGAGGTGGATATGAAACCCATCATGGATTTACGCGCCCGGTACAAAGACAAATTCAAAGAAAAATACGGTGTAGGGCTGGGCTTCATGTCGTTTTTCACTAAGGCAGTTTGCCAGGCTCTTAAAGAGTGGCCTGCTGTAAATGCCCGCATTGATGGCGATGAAATTGTGTATCACGACTACTGCGATATTTCCATAGCCGTATCTACGCCACGCGGACTGGTGGTTCCGGTAATTCGCAATGCCGAATCGCTTACTTTTCATGAAATAGAAGCAGAAATCATGCGGCTTGCCCAGCGCGGTCGTGAGGGTAAACTCTCTATTGAAGAAATGACAGGAGGAACGTTTTCCATAACCAACGGGGGTGTGTTCGGCTCCATGCTTTCCACACCCATCATCAATCCTCCCCAGTCGGCTATTCTGGGCATGCATAACATTGTGGAGCGACCGGTAGTAAAAGACGGTGAAATTGTTGTGCGGCCGGTAATGTATGTGGCCCTGTCGTACGACCATCGCATTATTGACGGCAGGGAGTCGGTAAGTTTTCTGTACCGGGTAAAAGAAATGCTGGAAGACCCGGGAAGGTTAATCCTGGGCGTATAGTTTTTCCGGCAACCTGAAAATGCACTTCAACACAAAATTCAATTTACAAAACTGTTATGCAATATAACGTAACCATTATCGGCTCGGGGCCGGGCGGCTATGTGGCGGCTATCCGGTGCGCGCAGCTGGGCTTTAAAACTGCCATTATTGAAAAGTATAACACCCTGGGCGGCACCTGCCTTAATGTAGGCTGCATACCCTCCAAAGCCCTGCTGGACTCATCCGAGCACTACTACAATGCAACACATACCTTTGCTGAGCATGGAATAGAAACCGGCAAGCTCAAAATAAATTTTGAACAAATGATAAAACGTAAAGCCGGTGTAGTAAAAGCCAATGTGGACGGCATTGCCTTTCTGATGAAGAAAAATAAGATTGATGTGTACACCGGCGTGGGTTCTTTTGCAGATAAAAACACCATTCGCATAACCGCATCCGATGGAAAGACCCAAACCATTACTTCTGAAAAAATCATTATTGCTACCGGCTCCAAGCCCACGCCGCTTCCCTTCGCCCCGTTCGATAAAAAGCGCATTATTTCAAGCACCGAAGCCCTCGAACTAAAGGAAATACCCAAACACCTGATAGTTGTGGGCGGTGGCGTAATTGGTATGGAGCTCGGATCGGTTTATGCCCGCATCGGTGCGAAAGTAACAGTGGTGGAATTTCTGGATTCCATAATACCCACCATGGACAGTACCATGGGCAAAGAGCTCCTCAAGGCCACCAAAAAGCTGGGCATTGACTTTTACCTGGGGCATAAAGTAACAGCACTGGAAACCAAAGGAAAAGAAGTGGTGCTGCAGGCCGAAGACAAGAACGGCAGAAAGCTTGAACTGAAAGGCGATTACTGCCTGGTTAGCATTGGCCGAAGGCCTTATACCGAAGGCCTGGAACTTGAAAAGGTGGGTATTAAAACCGAAAAAGGACTAATACCTGTAAACGACCACCTGCAAACGGCAGTAGAAAATATTTATGCCATAGGCGATGTGGTGCGCGGACCCATGCTGGCCCACAAAGCCGAAGAAGAAGGTATAATGGTGGCCGAACAACTGGCCGGCCAGAAACCGCACATTAACTACCTGCTTATTCCCAACGTGGTGTATACCTGGCCCGAGGTAGCCGGAGTAGGTTACACCGAAGAACAACTTAAACAAAGCGGCCGTGCCTATAAAACCGGTTCATTCCCCTATAAAGCCCTGGGCCGTGCACGTGCTTCTATGGATCTGGATGGGCTGGTAAAGGTTCTGGCCGATAAAACCACCGATGAAATTCTGGGTGTGCACATAGTGGGTGCGCGTGCAGCCGATATGATTGCCGCGGCTGTGGTAGCCATGGAGTACCGGGCTTCGGCAGAAGACATTGCCCGCATGTCGCATGCTCACCCTACCTACATGGAGGCTTTTCGCGAAGCCTGCCTGGCCGCCACAGCCAATCGGGCAATTCACATGTAACCCCGATAGCCATATTAGTTTACCGGGGTGGCCCTGTTTCGGGCCCGTATGTTTATCCATGCACGAAGCAATAAAGCAATAACCAGCGGCAGCAGAGCCGTATGCATTTGCTGCGGCAACCAGAACCAGCACAACAGCAGCAACAGCAGTATTATAGCTGTTGCCTTAAAATAAACAGCAAGCCACTTTTTGGTTTTCTTTATCTGCACTGCAGCAATAACATGGGTGGGCAGCGCCCATAATAAATTAAAATTCCAAGCTGCAGCCCAATGATCGGTGGCAACCCATAACAGCAAAAGAACGGTGCCCAGTAACCCGGCAGTTCCAAACAAAATACGGTCGAACCAAACCGAGGTTTTTCTGAGCTGAAAATTACGGAAGGTAATGAGCACGGTAACAGCCAGCAGGGCACTGAACACGGCCACGGGCGTTAGCCACTTTCTGACCGGCTTTACCCGGGTTGGCTGGTAGACCATGTTTTTTTGTTTCACAACAGGCCGCCCGTTTAGCGTGGCATTATCCAGGCCGGCCTCTACAAAATCGGGCAAAAACATGTATTCGTGTGGTGTAGCCTTTTTGTCCATGGGCAACCCCAGGCAAAGATCAATACCCAGATCACCCCAGGGCTGCCCGGAAAGATACAGGTCGGTAAGTTGACGAAAGGAATACCTGGTGTTTACGTGTTGATAATTAAACCTGAGGGAATCACCGAACAGGCGTTTCAGTACCGCGGGGATTTTGGTGGCGCAATTGTCGTAAAAGTAATCGTAACGGTACGAGCAATTTTCGGGCAGGGCATTCCACTTCAGGAACTCAAAGAGGCGTTGCTTTTGATGCTCATTTAAATTAAGCACCTGTTCGTGTATGAACCGGTTATAATAGCGATAGAAATATTCAAAGTTCGGATAATGCTGAACGGCAAGCTTATAGTAATTGTTGCCACGGGCAAAGTTGAGGTAAAAGTTCGGCTGGCTGAAGTCGAATACCCCGTAATTATAGACCTCATCCAGCCCCAGCACGGGGTCGTAAACCCGAAAAGCGCTGTGCCCGAAGGCTGAGTACAGCTCGGTTTGTCCCGGCCCGCAGGTAATAACCGAAACAAATGACTGCGGTGAAAGCTGCTGGGCCCGCAGAAAAGCCGGCAACAGCACAAAAATTAAAATGCGCATAGCCAATTTCGCCCGAATATAATTATTGCCCGTAAACCGGAGCGTTTAAATTTTTAGCACAGCCTTTTTACCTTGCAGGTAAACATTATGGTGATAGGCGATATTGGCAACGGCCTTAAAAAACTTACTTTACCGCGGGTGCGCAATGTGGCACAGGTGCTGGGCAGCTACTACCTTTCGCGGGCAACTAAATCACCGCACATCAGCGGTTTCCCTGTAGCGCTTGCTTTTGAGCCCACCACATCGTGCAATCTGCGTTGTCCGGAGTGCCCCAGTGGCCTCCGGTCCTTCACCCGTCCTACGGGTATGCTTCGTCCGGAACTCTTCCGGGATGTGATTGACCAGGTGGCCGACAGGCTGTTGTACCTTACTTTTTATTTTCAGGGAGAGCCTTTTCTCCATCCTGATTTTTTACCCATGGTTGCGTATGCCGGAGCTAAAGGGGTGTATACGGCTACCTCTACCAATGCCCATTATCTTAATGATGAGCGCGCCCGCCAGACGGTTGAATCCGGCCTGGACCGCCTTATTATTTCCATTGACGGCACCACACAAAATACGTATGAGTCGTACCGGGTGGGAGGAAAGCTGGAAAAGGTGCTGGAGGGCACGGCAAATATTGTTCGCTGGAAAACAAAACTCAGGACAACCACACCCCATGTTGTCTTTCAGTTTCTGGTAGTCGGGCCCAACGAACATCAGATACCCGAAATTTATGCACTTGCCCGCAAACTAGGTGTTAACGAGGTTAAACTAAAGACAGCCCAGATTTATAATTACCGCCATGGCTCGGAGCTTATGCCGAAAAATGAAAAATACAGCCGCTACCGGCTTTTGGCCGATGGAACGTACACGCTGAAAAATGCCCTGCATAATCACTGCTGGAAAATGTGGCACAGCTGTGTGGTTACCTGGGACGGCAAAGTGGTGCCCTGTTGTTTCGATAAAGATGCACAGCATGTGTTGGGTGACCTGCGTGAACAAACGTTTGAGGAGGTATGGAAAGGCAGGGCCTACAGAGATTTTCGTGCCAGGCTGCTGCATGCGCGCAGCCGTATAGAAATGTGTGCCAATTGTACGGAAGGCACGCGGGTTTGGGCCTGATCAGGCCGAAGCCGACTGTTTTTCTTTGATTTTGCGCTCGAGTTGTGCAAAATCGACTGCGCTGCATTTTCCGCAGCCTGATGCGCAGGTTCCGGAACGAAAACTGCGCCAAACCTGCCGGCCCAGATAAGCTACAGCCGCACCAAAAAGCAGCAGAATAATAAGGTTTTGCACCATGGGTACAAAGTTAATTGTTCTGGCCTGGTAAAAGTTCATCCATCATGTTCCGGCATGCCAGATATTTTTAACCACCTCGGTCATTTCGGCATGGATGGCGCCTGCGGCAATCATTTCGCCCCCGTGCAAATACTGGTCGCCTCCGCTAAAATCACTCACTTTACCGCCTGCCTGCTGAACAATAAAGGCGCCACCGGCCACATCCCACGGGTTAAGATTGTATTCAAAAAAACCTTCAAATCTTCCGCATGCCACATAGGCCAGGTCAACCGAAGCACTGCCCAGCCTGCGGATGCCATGGGTTTTTTCAAGGAATACGCGAATAATATGCAGATAGGCATCGCGCTTCTCGGTGTGATAGTAAGGAAATCCGGTGGCCAGGAGGCTTTCGTTCAGGGTGGTTATTCCGGACACGCTGATCGTCTTTTTGTTGCACCGGGCGGGTTGGCCTTCGGACGCATGGAAGCATTCATCGCGGGTAATTTCATAAACTACGCCTAATTTAAGGTTATCGCCTTCGGCAAGGCCTATGCTTATGGCATACGGAGGTACTCCGTGCATAAAGTTGGTGGTACCATCCAGTGGGTCAATAATCCACAAAAGTCCGCTGGCCGACTTGCTGTACGTGCCTTCTTCAGCCAGAAAGCCGCAACCTGGTATAAGTTTGTCCAGGTCGTTTACCAGCCGGAGCTCGGCCTCTTTATCAACGTACGAAACCAGGTTGTTGAACCCCTGTTTGAACTCAATATCGCTGCGGTTAAAGCGTGCAGCTTCTTCACGTATAAACGATCCGGTTCGCAACACTATATCAATAACCTGATTTTCAAGGGCACGCCAGTTCATATCAATATTGAAATAATCATTCTGCGAAAGTATAACACGGCTTTAAGCGGAAAAGTTAACTTTTACCGCTTACCACAATAACAATTTCGCCTTTAATGCCGGTTTTTTTAAAACTTTCCAGCAATTCGGAAAGGGTGCCGTTGCGGGTTTCTTCGAAGTGCTTGGTAAGTTCGCGCGATACAGAAGCCTGGCGGTGCGCTCCAAAATACCCGGCAAGTTGCTCGAGGGTTTTAAGGAGCCGGTGGGGCGACTCATAAAAAACCATGGTACGCGTTTCATTGGCCAGGCTTTTTAACCGGGTAAGCCGTCCTTTTTTGTGGGGCAGGAAGCCTTCAAACACAAAACGGTCGCAGGGCAATCCAGATTTTATAAGGGCAGGCACAAAGGCCGTGGCACCCGGCAGGCATTCCACGGCAATATTTTCTCTGATCGCGGCACGAATAATCGAAAATCCGGGGTCGGAAATACCCGGGGTACCTGCATCGCTTATCAGCGCCATGCGTTCACCGCCTTTCAGGCGCGCCATCAGGGAGGCAGCTCTTTTGTGTTCATTGAAGGCATGAAAGCTTTCCAGGGGTTTTTGAATTTTATAGTGCTGCAACAAATGCCGTGAGGTGCGGGTGTCTTCGGCCAGTATCACATCAACGGCATTCAGTACTTCGATGGCCCGCAGGGTAATGTCGGCCAGATTGCCGATGGGCGTGGGCACTACGTACAACTGTGCGCTGAATGTCATGGGGTTGCAGCCAGGGTATCGATAAGCTGTGCCAGTTGCCGGTCTTTATCGGTAATTACGTTGCCGGCATCGTGGGTGCTTAGTTCAATATGAACGGTATTCCAGGTGTTGGTCCATGTGGGATGATGATTCATCTTTTCCGCGGCCAGCGCTACCCGGGTCATGAAGCCAAAGGCCTGGTTAAAGTCGGCAAAACGAAAGGTTTTGGTTAAGCGGTTGTTTTCTTCTTTCCACATATGCACAGGTATTTGTACGAATGTACAACAAACCGGCAATCAAAGCATTATTATGCCCGGAATACGGGCGGCTTCGCGGTACAGGGCTATTACTTTGTCGGCCGAATCCATGTGCAGGGTAACGGTTATGCTTATGTATTTTCCTTTACCCGATTGGCGGATGAACAGTTTTTTGCCCGGAAAGAGGGCAGCAAGTTCATTTTGCCGTGTGGCAGGGGCAATAAACTTAAACAGGTAGTCAGCCGGCCAGTTGTATTCCCTGTTCAGTTTTACCCGGAATGATGCGTAGGCATCGCTGTTCATGGTATTAGTAAAACCGGTATCGCTTATCTTCTATACCAGCGGCTTCCTTAATGGCTTCGGCAATATTAAAGCTGTTGGTGCGGCTGGTGGTTTGTTCCAGCTGATTTTTGTAGTAGCTGTAATCGCCAATGGCGGGTGCAATGGTTTTGGCCGTCATTTCAAACACAATTACACCGTTTTCTCCGCTAACAGGAGCTGACCGCTTATCGTTTTCGAGGGCAAATACCTTGCCAATGGCCACGGGTTCAAATCCTACAAACGGCAGGCTGTTGGTGTTGAGTTTAATGTTGCTGGAGGTGTACACCGTGGCGTCTTTTCCGTACGCTTTGGCTAATTCATCCAGTGTGCCGGTAAGGGCGCGCAGCTTATCGGAAATAATTTTGCCCTTCTTTTCTTTTACTACTTCGGGTCTGATTTCTTCTTTAACCAGTTCAAATGGTTTGTAGCCTTTTTCAATTTCTCCGGTCATAATGGCAACGACATACCTGTCGGTAAGATCGAAGGCATCAGAAACTTTTCCGGTTTCAGCATCGCGAAACAGCCAAATCACCACGTTTCGGGCTTCGCCCAGTGTACCTATACTCCTGTCAGCCACACCTATGTTTTTCGCTTCCTGAACCTGCAGGCCTTCTTTTGCGGCCCGTTCCTCAAATGCTTTAACGCCCGAGAGGCCTGAAGCAAAGAGCTCGGCTTTTCGCAGGGTTTCGTTTATGGTAGCATCACCGGGTATTATTTCAATTTCGATGATGGCCAGTATGTAATAGGTGTTGTCTTTTGGTTCGGTAACGTTTATGATGTGGTATCCGAATTCGGTTTCCACCACATCGTTGAGCAGGCCGGGTTTGGTGGCTGCGAACACAGCGTTTTCGAAGGGTTTTACCATGGCGCCTTTGCCGAACCAGCCCAGGTCACCGCCCTGCATGGCCGTTCCGTCGGTGCCATGTTGCCGGGCCATGGCGGCAAAATCGGCACCGGCCTTGATTTCGTTAAGGATTTTGCGTGCCTTTTCGCGTGCAGCTTTTTTGGCTGTTTCGGAGGTGTCGTCCCAGCGAATCAGAATGTGGCTGGCCCTGGCCTGGAAGGTGGTGTCCTTTCCGGTTTTCGACACTTTAACCACTTTATAGGCAGATCCGTCAATAACAGGTCCGATTACGTTGCCTTGAGTGAGGTCGGCCGGCTTGATGAATGCGGGCAGATTGGCTTTGGTATAGCGTGCATAGGCATTGTTGTTATCGGAGTTGAGCACGGCATATACGGAGTCGTTTTCGGCTGTTTTCAGTTCGGTGGCCATTCGGTTTATTTCCTGCCGAATCTCCAGGCTGTCGGTGGCTGAGGGTACCACCGGAAATACGACATATTTGATATCGCGTGTATGTTCGGTGCGGTATTTTTCCTTGTTTTTGTTGTAATAATTGCGCAGTTCAGAATCGTTTACCGTTACGGTGGTGTCGCTTATGGAAAAGTAGGGAATGTACAGATACTTTGCCTCGGCCACATCGTTTTGCATGTGATATTCCAACTCGGCCTGTGCGGCAGTTACATAAGTACTTTTAATAAGCAGGTTTTCGTATTTAATGCGTTCGCGCGCAGGGCGGAGTTCGCGCTCAAAAATTTCCCAGCGAACGCGGGGCTCTGAGCCGGCGGGCATGGCTTTAATCTGGTTAATATAGGTACCCAGCGCAGCCCGGTCGAATTCACCGGTTTGCTGATTAATAAACGACTGGCGGATGGCTTCGTCCACATTTTTTCCGGTAATCATATCCACCACTTCATCATCGGTAACCTTTAGGCCTACCTTTTCATACTGCGGTTGTATAGCGTATTTAAGTATGAGCATATCCCACGCCTGCTGCCGAAGGGTTATCATTTCGCGCTCGCCGGGTTGCCGGTTAAAATTTAGTATGTAGCTGGCTTCGCGTTCTTTTACTGCCTGCTGGAACTCTTCCAGCGAAACGGTATGGCCGGCAATTTCACCTACCTCGTTCCGGTTGAAGATCATGGAATTGCTGCTGAACAAATCGCCCAGTATAAACAGCCCGATGGCTACAAAAACAAAAACAGCCACCCAGGCACCCATTTTTTCACGTAACCTGCCAATAAAAGCCATAGATTAATTTTTTAAAGACCGCAAATTTAACTCACTTTTTGCAATGGCAAAACCGCTTATGCAGATTCAGTTTTTTGGTTAACAGGCTGGTTATCAATTAAATGGTTTAGCCTTCGACAATTTCCAGTCGCACGGTGTCGATGCGGTTGTCGAGGGTTGACTGTACGGTGAACTGGTAGGGGGGTATTTTAATGGTTTCGCCTGCCCGGGGCAGGTCTTCGGTTAAGCTAAGGATGAGCCCTCCCAGGGTTTCATAATCGCCCTGGGGCAGTTGCCAGCCATAGGTTTCGTTCAGATAATCAATTTCCAGCCGGGCGCTGAGCAGCCAGGTGTTGCTGCCAAGCTGTTGTTCAACCAGGTCGTCGCGGTCGTGTTCATCTTCTATTTCACCAAAAATTTCTTCAATAATATCTTCCATGCTCACCAGGCCTGCCGTGCCTCCGAATTCATCGACCACAACGGCCAGGCTTTTTCGCTGGTTTATCAAATTAATCATCAGGTCGTTGGCCAGGGTGGTTTCGGGTACGGTAATGATGGGGGTAAGGATGTCTTCAATTTTTTGAGGATGTTTAAAGAGAGCTGCTGAGTGGCAGTAGCCTATGATGTCGTCAATGCTGTCTTTGTACACAACAATTTTTGAGTGCCCGGTTTCTACAAAAGCCTTATGCAGTGCCGGAAGACCATCGGCCAGTTCAACAGCAGCAATCTCTGTGCGGGGAATCATGCAGTTGCGCACCTGCACGGTTTTAAAGGCGAGTGCTTTGGTGAAAATTTTTTTATCCAGCTCAATGTTTTCGTCTTCATGCCTTATGCCCTGCATGTTTTTAAGATATTGACCCAGGTCGGTAAGGCCGTATGCGGGGCGGTCTTCAGAGAAACCGGCACGTAAAAAGTACCGCATAATAAAACGGGAAAAGCTCACAACCGCAAACACAAGCGGAAACAATATATAGTATACGGCTGCAAACGGAACGGCCAGCGAGGTGACCATTAAGTTGGGATTGATAAGAAAAAGACTTTTGGGAAGAAATTCGGCACTAATTAATACTACCAGTGTGGAGAGAACGGTTTGTGTAATGAGAATTACAGCTTCGTTGCGTAAGGGTGGCGGAAGGAGCTGGTGCAGGGCCGGCTCAATAAGTTGTGCCATAAACATGCCGTAAATAACCAGTGCAATGGTATTGCCTATAAGGGTGGTGCCAATAAACAAATATGGTTTTCGGATAAAGTGTCCCAGTGAAATTCCGGTTAAGGTTTTTTGACGACTGGCAACTTCCAGCTGTAGTTTGTTCGAAGCCAGATAGGCAATTTCAATTCCTGAGAAGAAGAATGAAAAGGCTAATGATATTAAAATATAAGGTATGAGGGAATAGTCCATCATTTTCGCTTTCGGTAACTGTACCACAGAAACAACGCCGAAGAAAGCATAAACAAACCGTATGCATAGCCAATACCCCGTACAATGAGTTGATGGATGCCAATAATAAGAAATGCTGCAGCCAGCGACAGAAGCACTGCGTCGGTAAGTTTCATCAGGTTCAAAGTTAATTATTTTGCCGACTCTTCTGCGAGCACAAATTCGCCCTGCGGGCGCAGTATGGTGTAGTCCGACATATCCTGCCGGGCGCGCAGTCCTTCGCCATACAGTACTTCGTTTTGCATTTTGATGCTCACAAAACTTTCGGTAAAGATTTCTTCTGCGGCAGGTTTCCAGAAAAGCTCTTCGGTGTTGAGTTGTTCGCTTTTTTCAAGATTGATAAGTTCTACTTTGCCCCGTGCGCGCCACTGATCTTCCTTTTTGAAATACCGGGCATGATTTGCCCGCAGGGTGGAGGTAAGCTGCCCGCTTTCGTTGTAAAACTCAAGGTAAATGCCTTCCGGAAATTCGCGGTCGCCATTTTGAAATTCCAGCACCTTCGGGGCCAGCAGCTTAACCTTAAGGATAAGATTTTCTGTGTAAAGCAACTCTACCGAATCGGCTGCGCGTACGGGTCCTTCGTAAATCAGGGGAGGGCCCGACTCAGGCTGAGTACAGGCCAGGGGTAGCAGCAAAAACAGATAATGGTGCGGGCGCATGGATAAAAACAAAAGGCCATAGCAAATCTATGGCCTTCTGTATATTTTTTTCATGGTATTAATCGCGGGTGCGTATGGTGGTGGTTTCGTTAATCCAGCAACCCACACGTATAGTTTGGCCGGCCTGGTAGTTTACCAGAAAGATTTCCTCCTTGGAGGGGAACTGTTCTTTGGCCATGGCCATCTTTTTGGCATCGCCTGCACGGGCATACATATCGTATGCGGCCAGGTATATCAGGCGGTCATCGGCCATATTTTGTTCTTTTTTGCACTCATTAAAGCTTTGGTAGTACAGGTCGCCAATTTTCTCGTATGCCTCTTTTTTGGAATTATCCGCAGCAAGCGCCTGACGAAACAGTTCGCGCGCTGCGGCTTTGCTTCCGGTTTTGGCTTCAACCGAACCCAGGTAAATCAAAATGTCGGCTTTATCGGCAGGGGTGGGGGCCAGCTCCAATGCTTCGTTAAACAGCTGGGCAGATTTGGAATAATTCTCCATAACCAGATACCGTATGCCCAGGTTTTTAGCCAGGCCAAAGTCTTTTTCTACTTTGTGTATGGCCTCGGCAGCTTCCAGCCACAACGGATCTTCGGTGCATTTATCCTGCAGCATGAAGGCAAATATTTTTTTGGCGGTGCTGATGTCGGAAGGGTTCTGCCGGAATTTAGGCCCCAGTTTTTCGCGTGCAAAGTCGCAGTTTACCGTTACCATGCTAAAGAGAATTTTGTCTACATCATCTTTCATTTCGCGGTAGCGGTTGGCCTGGTCCTGATTGGCCTTACTGGAGGCTACTTTAATTTTTGCATCCAGGATGCTCATTACGCGGTCGTAACGGGCCAGTACGTCATCGTCTGAAAGGCTTTTGAGTTTAAGCTTGTTTATTTTTATTACCTGCATGTAAGGAATAATAGTGCCGTCCATAATGTTGTTGCCATTCAGCTCAAAGGCCTTGTCCATCAGTTCCAGCACGTAAGCTTCCTTACCATCTTCGTTGGCGTAATATTTGGCAGCCATGAGCGCCTTACGGTTGGTTACCGGAGCCTCTTCACCGCAGTTGGCAATGCGTAAATCATGGATCAGCAGCAGCGAGTCGATATATACCTTCTTTTTTACGGGGTCTTTTTCCATACTGGCAACCTTGTCGAAAATTTCGGCCCCGTTTATGTAAATGCTGGAGTTGAGTTTCGGACTGTTTTTTAACAGCCAGTTTAGCGGAGGCAGGGCCTGCCGGTATTGCCCGTTGGCTTTGGCATCCTGATACAGGGTAACCTTTTCCTGTTCGCGTGCCTTGGTGGCGCCATCTTCGCTCCATGTCCACTCCCGGCACTGGCTAAAACCAGTTAAAGCTGCAGCGGCAAGGAGGGTTAGAATTAACACTGGTCTCATTTTTACAATTGTTTAGTCAAACTTTCTGCGAATAAACCACTGGTCGTTAAAAGTTAATCCAAAATATACCCGGAAGTAACGTTCATCCAGGCTGGTTGCTGACCGGCTACCTCGCTGACCGATGGTAAATGCCAAGGTCTATGCTGGACCGGCCGGCCGGTAATGAAAGCCCAAAATTAATGCCAAAATCCTTTACCTGATTGCCGTTTACCAAAAAAGGGCTGTATTCATACCGAAATCCCGTTCGGTAGGTTATCCTGTCCAGCAGTTTTTGCGACAGGTAATCGGGGGTTAGCTCTGCTCCGGCTGCGATATACCACGATTTGGCCAGCTCGCTCCGGTTGTTGTCCAGCCCGGAAAAAACCTGCCAGTCCTGTAAACCCGCTTCGGCCGATGCAGCCCATTTCGAAGCTTTGCTTATTGCCACGCCAAACTGCCAGGCAGCCGGAATGGTAATGTTTCCGTTTATGCTCAACAGGGTGTCGCGGGTAATGGGGTCGTTGGTTGAATTTCTCCTTTCATAACGCGTAATCCGGTCGGCCTTAAGGCCCGACTGCCCGGCAAAGGTAGCGCCGGCACTCAGGGCCACGTCTTTTCGCCTGCCCAGCGAGTCTTTGCTAAACACCACCCCGCCGGAAAAACGGAAACCTTTTCCATATGTTTGTTCTTCTACAGCAATAAGAAACGGAACCGGTGAGTTGATGTTGATGAGTGTGTTGGCGTAATCGTTGTTTATGCACCGAAGATGTGGCCAGCCTGTACCCCCACCGACCAGTTATCGTGCAGCCTTATCCGTTACTCCAGTAAACTTGGTTAAAGCCGCCCAGGCCGCTTTCGCGGATGGCTATGGTATCAATAGGGTTGTTGTTGATGTCCAGCAGCGATTCGTAATACAGAAACCTGTAGTTTACCCGCGTAAAAGGCATAATGCCCACAGAAGTGGTCCACCTGCGCGGCTTAACCGGAAAAGCCGCTACCAGGTAGCTCAGGTTGCTGCCGCTGTTGGTATTGCTTACCGTATCGGCCCTTACCGTAACGCTTTCGGCCGACATTGCCGCTGCAAACACGGTGTAGTAATTAAATGCCAGAAGGGCCGGGTTTTGATTGTTTACAAACCAGTATTGTGGCTGGGCCACGCCTGTTCCGCCCATGCCCTGGTTGTGAATCAATGCCTGGGTAAAGGGCTGCCCTATACCAAAAGCAGAAAAAGGGGTGCGGGCTGTTTGCCCAAACAGCGGCAGGGCAGCAACCAGCCAGATTACGGTTAAAAATTGCTGGAAAGAAGGCATTCCGTAACGTAACGTTATGATGTAAAGATTATTTGGCCTTTAAAGGACGCAAATATGCGGGCTTTCGGCTGGTTTTCAAAAGCCTGCTTACAGAGGCAGAACCGGCCGGCATGGCATTAACCCCAATAAAACGATTAGTTTTGCGACCTGTGAGCCGTAAAATGAACGCCCCAAATCCATGCCGGATAATAGGCCTCATGTCGGGAACATCGGGCGATGGGGTTGACCTGGCCTGTTGCGATTTTAGGCTGCATGCGGATAAATGGAATTACCATATCCATGCGGCCGAAACGATAACCTACAATACCACCTGGCGAAAGCGCCTGCAGGAGGCGCATCTTTTGCCGGCCGATGCCCTGCTGGAGTTGCATGCCCGGTACGGCACGTATCTGGGCACGCTGGTTAAACAATTTTGCAGGGCCCATAAAATTCACAATGTACATGCGGTGGCCTCGCACGGTCACACCATCTTTCACCAGCCGGCGCGGCAGTTTACTTTTCAGCTGGGCAGCGGCTTTGCGCTGCATGCGGCCTGCGGCCTTCCCGTAATATGTGATTTTCGTTCGCTCGACATTGCACTGGGCGGTGAGGGGGCCCCGCTGGTTCCCATCGGTGACGAACTGCTTTTCCCTCAATATGATGTGTGCCTCAACATTGGAGGTATTGCCAATCTTTCGTTTCGCTACAGAAAAAAGCGCATGGCATTCGACATTTGTTTTGCCAATATGGTTTTGAACTACCTGGCACAACAAACAGGCCGGCCGTACGACAGGGGCGGCAGACTGGCGGGTAGTGGTGTGGTTAATAAATCGTTATTTAAAAAACTTCGCACTTTTTATAATAAAACAGGCAGAAACCGGCCCTCACTGGGTCGTGAGATTTTTGTGCGTTACGTGCAACCGCTGCTGGATGAATCAAAAATTTCTGTTGCTGACAAGCTCGCTACCTGTACCGAAGCAATTGCCGAAACCATTGTTCGTGCCCTGCCAGAAAAAGACCGGCTCACCGTGCTCTGTACCGGTGGTGGCGCGCTGAACACTTATTTAATGTATCGCCTGCTGGAATGCGGGGGCGACCGTATTCAGTTTATCATTCCCGAACCGGAAATTGTGCACCACAAGGAAGCACTGATTTTTGCTTTCCTTGGCGTTTTGCGCTTGCGCGGTGAAATGAACACACTGTGCAGTGTAACCGGTGCCCGGCACGACTCATCAGGCGGAGTTCTTATAGACAGCGGCAAGAGAAATCAGTAACCGTATGCTGAAAGATTTACTTGAAAAATTTGAGAAGAAACATCCCGAGATTGTTTTTGAGTGGCACGATGATGAAACCGGTGCTAACGGCTGGGTGGTTATCAACTCCCTGCGTGGCGGTGCTGCCGGCGGGGGTACACGCATGCGCCAGGGCCTGGACCGGGCCGAAGTGGAAGCCCTGGCCAAAACCATGGAGGTAAAATTTACCGTATCCGGCCCTCCGATAGGCGGGGCCAAATCGGGCATTAACTTCGATCCCAATGACCCGCGAAAACCACAGGTGCTCCGGCGCTGGTATGCTGCCGTAATGCCATTGCTGAAATACTACTACGGAACCGGGGGCGACCTGAATGTGGATGAGATTAATGAGGTGATACCCATTACAGAAGAAGCAGGCCTCTGGCATCCGCAGGAAGGCGTTTTTACCGGGCACTACCGGCCAACAGAACCACAAAAGGTAAACCGCATAGGGCAACTGCGCAGAGGGGTTATTAAGGTAATTGAAGACGAAAGGTTTACGCCTTCCCTGCAAAAGAAATATACCGTTGCTGATTTGTGCACAGGCTATGGCGTGGCACAGGCCGTAAAGCACTACTACCAGCTGTGGGGAGGCGACATCAGGGGAAAACGCGCCCTTATACAGGGCTGGGGTAATGTGGGTGCGGCAGCGGGCTTTTTTCTTTGCCAGATGGGAGTCAAAATAACCGGTATACTGGGGCGTGAAGGCGGGCTCATTAACAGGAAGGGATTTACAGCCGAAGAAGTTAAGACCCTGATGGTAAACCGCCAAAAAAACCGGTTGGTCTCCGATAACCTCATCCCTTTCGAAGAGGCCAGCGAAATTATCTGGGACGAACCCCTGGAAATATTTATCCCGGCTGCCGCCTCACGGCTCATAACCCGCCAGCAGATTGGCCGCATGCTGCAGGCCGGGCTGGAGGTGATAAGTTGTGGCGCCAACGTACCTTTTGCCGACCCGGAAATCTTCCTGGGACCAACCGGCCTGTATGCCGATGAACATTGTGCCGTGATTCCCGATTTCATTGCCAACTGTGGCATGGCCCGTGTGTTCGCCTATCTTATGGAGCGCGAGGTGAGCCTGGAAGATGAGTACATCTTTGGTGATATATCGGCTACGATCAGGCGTGCTCTCGAAGCCACGCATAGCCTGAACCCTCAAACTACCCGGCTTGCCCGGGCTTCATTTGAAATAGCACTAAGGCAGTTGGTTTAATAAGGCAGGTTTATCAGTGGTGCACGGCCAGGTAGGGCTGAATAATCAAATAAATTATGGCTCCGGCAAAATATCCCAGCAATGCCAGCAGGGAAGCGCGCTTCATATACCAGATAAAGTCAATTTTTTCCATGCCCATAACGGCTACACCTGCTGCCGAGCCGATGATCAGCACACTGCCCCCGGTACCGGCACAATAGGCCAGGTATTCCCAGATAAGATGATCCTGCGGGTATATGCTCATATCGTACATGCCCATACTGGCAGCCACAAGGGGCACGTTATCGACAATGGATGAAAGTATGCCGATAAGGGTAATTATAATGCGTTGGTCACCGACAGTTTTGTCCAGCCAGGCGGCAAAATGATGCAACGTGCCCATTGATTCCAGCGAGCCCACCGCCAGCAATATGCCAAGAAAGAAAAGTACGCTGGGTACATCAATACGTGTAAGGGCTCCCGCGGCAGTATAGGGCCGTTTCTCGGCCTCATCCATATCCGGATTAATGAGTTCGGAGGCTACCCATAGTATTCCCAGGGCCAGCAACATGCCCAGGTAGGGGGGCAGGTGGGTAAAGGTTTTGAATACGGGTACGGAAATCAGGCCGCCTACTCCCAGAAAAAATATAAGTTTAGATCCTCTAATGGGCTTGTCCGGATGAGGCCGATGTCCATGTCCATGCCCATGGTGGTCAGCCGTGTTTTCTTCGGAATTATAGTCCAATTCGCCTTTAAGCGTAAACTGCAGATACAGCAGCGGAATAAGCATGCAGACGATACTGGGCAACAATAGGGTTATAATAATATTTCCGGCCGATATCTGGCCGCCAATCCATAACATGGTGGTGGTAACATCGCCTATGGGCGACCACGCACCTCCTGCATTGGCCGCAATTACCACCATGGCAGCAAAAAACAAACGCATTTGTTTGTTGGGTACCAGCTTGCGAAGCAGCGATACCATAACTATTGAAGTGGTAAGGTTGTCTAATATGGCCGAGAGGATAAAGGTTACCCAGCATACAATCCACATCAGGGTTTTTGGGTTTTTAGTCTTTATCCGGTCAGTAATAATCCTGAATCCCTGGTAGGCATCCACCAGCTCTACAATGGTCATGGCACCCATTAGAAAAAACAAAATGGCGCCTATTTGACCAAGGTGATGGGCCAGTTCTTCGCTGATAAAATCAATTTTTTCATGCTGAAAAATAGCAAACAGGGTCCAGCAGATTACACCGGTAAGCAGGGCGGTTGCGGTTTTATTAACCTTTAGCGGGTGCTCGAGCGCAATGCCAATGTAGCCAATAATAAAAAGGGTAATAATAAAGGCTTCCATATTTCGGGTTTGGGCTGAAATATGGAAAATTTACATGTGATGCAAAAGCAAATTTGCAGCCCGATGAACAATGTTTTTATCAGGGGAGCCCAAACAGTTGTTTGTTAAGGGCTGTGAGCGCCTGTTTTTTATAGTCGGAGGGGATGAGCAGCGAAATGTTGTTGGCGCTGCCGCCCACCGAAACCATACGAATGGGCACCTGGCTCAAAGCTCCGAAAACGCGTTCCAATATGCCCTGTTGCCCTTCGATTTTATGGCCAACTATGCAAACAATGGTTTGGTTGGTATCTACCTCAATACTGCCGAATTTTTCGAGCTCCTGTTTTATCTCCGGCAGGTGCCGGGTGTTGTCAATGGTAAGCGAAACGGCCACTTCGGAGGTACTGATCATGTCAATGGGGGTGCGGTAATGCTCGAAAACTTCGAACACCCTGCGCAAAAAGCCGTAGGCCATAAGCATGCGCGAAGATTTGATTTTAATGGCCGTAATGCCGTCTTTGGCTGCCACAGCTTTGCAGGTACCCGCTGTACCCTTGTTGCTGATGAGGGTGCCGGGGGCTTTTTCGTCCATGGTATTTTTCAGGCGTACCGGAATGCCGTACTTCTGCGCAGGCACAATAGTAGAGGGGTGTAGTATTTTGGCACCGAAGTAGGCCAGCTCAGAGGCTTCATCAAACGTTAATTCCGATATGGGAATGGTTTTGTCCACCACGCGGGGGTCGTTGTTGTGCATGCCGTCAATGTCGGTCCAGATTTGAATTTCATCGGCCTTTAGAGCTGCACCGATAAGCGAGGCCGTATAATCACTGCCACCGCGTTTCAAATTATCAATTTCATTGCGGTGGTTGCGGCAAATGTAGCCCTGCGTTATTACAATGTCGATGTTTTTAAGTGAAGCGATGAGTGGTTTAAGGCGTTGGCTTATTTTTTCGAGCTCAGGTTCTTCGTTCTCATCTATCGACATAAAATGAAGGGCCGGTAGCAGTCGGGAAGTAATTTTTTGTTCCTGAAGGTATTGATAGAAAAGCTCTGTAGAGATGAGTTCTCCCTGTGCCAGCAGTTCGCGATAGCTCTTATCGTCAAATTGCCCGGCGGCCAGCAGGCGCATGAAAACAAAAAAGCGACTAACTATTTCCTGGCCAATAGCCAGAAAACCGTCTGATTGGTAAAGCTCCTGAACAAAGGCCTGGTAATGTTTTTCGAGTGCTGCAATTTCGGTTTCGGCTGCTTCGGCATGGCCGCCTAACAGGTGTTCTCCTATTGAAACCAAGGCATTGGTTGTGCCTGCCAGGGCCGAAAGCACTACTATTTTCTGTCCTGGTGTTTCCGTAACCAGGCGAGCAATTTTTTTCATGCGTTCCGGTTTGCCTACCGAGGTGCCTCCGAATTTTAAAACCAACATGTTGGTGAGGGTTAAATTCAGAAGGCAAAGATAGGAGGTTGTTATAACATCGTTGACTTTTACTTTGTTTAATACCAATGAAAAAGGCTGCCTCCAAGGGCAGCCTTTTGTTAGGTTGTGCGCGTGTTATATTTATTTTTTATCGTTCACTTCCTCGTATTCTACATCCGAAACATTGTTATCGGAAGTGTTGCCGCTGGTTTGGCCGGCATTGGGGGTTGCACCCTGCTGGGTAGCCTGGTACATTTCCTGTGAGGCAGCCTGCCAGGCGGCATTCAGGGCGGCAATGGCGGTATCGATGGCAGTTACATCCTGATTTTTATGAGCCTCTTTTAGCTTTTCAAGGGCGCTGCCAATGGCACTGCGGTTGCCTTCCGACAGTTTGTCGCCATATTCCTTCAGTTGTTTTTCGGTCTGGAATATCAGCGAATCGGCCTGGTTTATTTTTTCAACACGTTCCCTGGCCTTGCGGTCTTCTTCGGCATGGGCCTGTGCTTCGCGTTTCATGCGTTCAATTTCGGCTTCGGTGAGGCCGCTGGAGGCTTCAATGCGTATTTTCTGCTCTTTGCCTGTACCTTTATCTTTAGCCGAAACGTGCAGTATGCCGTTGGCATCGATATCGAAGGTTACCTCAATCTGTGGGATGCCGCGTGGTGCAGGCGGAATGCCATCGAGGTGAAAGCGTCCTATGGTCCGGTTGTCTTTGGCCATGGGCCGCTCACCCTGCAACACGTGTATCTCGACCGAAGGCTGGTTATCGGCAGCTGTGGAAAAGATTTCGGATTTGCGGGTGGGTATGGTGGTGTTGGCTTCGATGAGCTTTGTAAACACCCCTCCCAGGGTTTCGATGCCCAGCGACAGCGGGGTAACGTCCAGCAGGAGCACATCTTTTACTTCACCGGTAAGCACACCGCCCTGTATAGCGGCACCCACGGCCACCACTTCATCGGGGTTAACACCTTTCGATGGCTTTTTACCAAAGAATTTCTCTACTACTTCCTGTATGCGGGGTACGCGGGTTGAACCGCCAACCAGTATTACCTCGTCAATATCGTTTACGGTAATGCCGGCATCGGCTACGGCTTTGCGGCACGGTTCAAGAGTACGTTGCACCAGGTCGTCTATAAGCTGCTCGAATTTAGCACGTGTTAATTTTTTTACCAGGTGCTGCGGCACTCCGTCAATGGAGGTAATGTACGGCAGGTTTATTTCGGTTTCCTGCGAGCTTGAAAGTTCAATCTTGGCTTTTTCGGCTGCTTCCTTGAGCCGCTGGAGGGCCATCGGGTCTTTGCGCAAATCTACGTTGTGTTCAGCTTTGAACTCATCGGCCAGCCAGTTAATGATGCGCATATCGAAGTCGTCACCACCCAGGTGTACGTCACCGTTGGTGGATTTTACCTCAAACACGCCATCGCCCAGTTCAAGAATGGATATATCAAAAGTACCGCCACCCAGGTCGTACACGGCAATTTTCATGTCTTTGTTTTTCTTGTCGAGTCCGTAGGCCAGTGCGGCTGCTGTGGGCTCGTTAATAATGCGCTTAACATCCAGGCCGGCAATTTGCCCTGCCTCTTTGGTAGCCTGGCGTTCGGCATCATTAAAGTAGGCCGGCACGGTTATAACGGCCTCGGTAACCGGATGACCCAGGTAGTCTTCGGCAGTAGATTTCATTTTTTGCAAAATCATGGCCGAAATTTCCTGCGGGGTGTACAGGCGGTCGCCAATGCGCACCCGCACGGTGTCGTTCGGGCCCTGCTCGATCTGGTACGACACCATTTTCATTTCTTCCTTTACATCAGAATATTTTTTGCCCATGAAGCGCTTGATGGACATGATGGTGTTTTTGGGGTTGGTAATGGCCTGACGCTTGGCGGGGTCGCCCACTTTACGTTCGCCTTTGCCACCATCCATGAAAGCCACCACCGAAGGCGTGGTTCGGCGGCCTTCGCTGTTGGGTATAACCACCGGCTCATTGCCTTCCATTACGGCAACGCACGAGTTGGTTGTTCCTAAGTCTATTCCAATAATTTTTCCCATGGCAGTATATGTTAAGGTTTCCTGTGATGTGTAGTGCTTATGCATAATTGTTTCATCAATGCAAATGCCAGTCGGGTTAATGGCGGGAAAATATGCCACATTGGCAGATAATTGTTCATTCCTACCGGTTTTCAGGACTTTTTGGGCTTTCTGTCGGCCGGTAAAGCGCGCTTTTATACTTTCGCGGTTCAGTTACTGTGTATTCATGGAATTAATGCAGGAAATAAGCAGGCGCAGAACCTTTGGAATCATCAGCCACCCCGATGCGGGCAAAACCACCCTTACCGAAAAGCTTCTGCTGTTTGGGGGTGCCATTCAAAAAGCCGGAGCGGTAAAGTCGGCCAAAATAAAAGACCACGCCCGCAGCGACTGGATGGAAATTGAAAAACAGCGCGGCATTTCGGTGGCAACTTCGGTTATGGGTTTTACTTACAAAGACATCAAAATCAATTTGCTCGACACACCCGGCCACCAGGACTTTGCCGAAGACACATACCGCACCCTTACGGCTGTTGACAGCGTGGTGATGGTGATTGACTGCGTAAAAGGCGTGGAGATTCAAACCGAGAAGCTAATGGAGGTATGCCGTATGCGCAGCACGCCGGTAATTTGCTTTATAAACAAACTTGACCGCGAGGGGCGAGACCCGTTTGATCTGCTGGATGAAATAGAAAACAAGCTCAATATTAAAGTAAGGCCGCTAACCTGGCCCATAGGTATGGGCAAAACGTTTAAGGGTGTTTACAGCCTGTACGATAAAAACCTGCTGCTATTTACGCCCAGCCGCACGGTGGTTGAAGACGGGGTTGAAATTAAGGATATACACAGCCAAGAGCTTGACCAGCTGATAGGCGAACAATATGCCACACAGTTGCGGCACGATGTGGAACTGATAGAAGGGGTTTACCCCGCCTTTAATACAAGCGAATATCTTGAGGGCAGGGTGGCCCCCGTTTTTTTTGGCAGTGCCGTGAACAACTTCGGTGTGCGCGAGTTGCTCGATACGTTCATTCGTATTGCACCGGCACCGGTGCATCGCAACACCAATGTGCGCACAGTAGAACCAAACGAGCCGGGGTTTACCGGTTTTGTTTTTAAGATTCACGCCAACATGGACCCGCGCCACCGCAACCGGATTGCCTTTGTACGCGTGTGTTCCGGGCGTTTTCAACGGGGTAACAACTATTTTCATGTAAGGCAGGGCAAAAACCTGCGCTTTTCGAACGCCACCGCTTTTATGGCACAGGACCGCGAGACCATTGATGAAGCCTGGCCGGGTGATATAGTGGGTATTTATGATACGGGAAATCTGAAAATTGGCGATACGCTTACCGAGGGGGAGAAGCTGATGTTTACCGGCATACCCAGCTTCTCGCCCGAAATATTCAAAGAGGTTGAGAACCTCGATGCCATGAAATCGAAGCAGCTGGAAAAAGGATTGCAGCAACTAATGGAAGAAGGCGTTGCCCAGCTGTTTACCTACGAGTTGGGCTCCCGCAAGGTAGTGGGCACGGTGGGAGCACTGCAGTTTGAGGTAATTCAGTTCAGGCTGCTGCATGAATACGGAGCTTCTGTACGGTTTGTACCACAGAATATTTACAAGGCCTGCTGGATAAGCTGCAGCGACCCCAAGAAACTTCAGGCATTCATCGCTTCCAGGCAGCGCCACATAGCCCGCGACAAAGACGGAAAACCTGTTTTTATGGCCGAATCGAAGGCCTGGTTGCAGATGGTGCAGGAAAATTCTCCCGAAATCGCGTTTCATTTTACATCCGAATGGGATGTGCCCCGCTAACGGGATTTCTGCATCATAAATTCGTAAATCATCTCCGAGGCCCGCGCCAGAGCAATGGTTCCCTGGTTTATATCAGGGAGGTTTTTCGATAACAGTACCAGCACGTATTTGCGGCCATCGGGCAGGAAAACGATGCCGCTGTCATGATGAACGCCGGTGATGAATCCTGTTTTATGTGCAACTTTTACGTTTGGCGGAAGGCGTGCCGGTATCACATCATTGAATTGCTGATCGAGCAAAATGGCAATCATTTGATCAGAGGCTTCGGCATTAACCGCCTGGCCGGTGGCCAGCTTTTCGAAAATTACCAATAGGTCGTATGCGGTAATGGTATTGTTCATACCTTTTTCATAAGCCCTGATGTCTTCCACACCCCGCAGCACCTGTATATGCGGGGCTCCCAGCTGGCGCATGCTGCGGGTAACCGTTTGCGCTTCTGCATATTCTATCAGGATGTTTGTAGCCAGGTTGCTGCTTCTGATAATCATGTCGTACACCAGGTTGTATAACGTTTGCTTTTTTCCAACCCGGTTGTAGAGCTCTTTTTCGCTGTCATCTTCTGCACGCAGCGAAAACCTGCTGCCATCGGCAATGCTGGTAAAATCGTTTATTACCGGCACGGAATCAGACAGCTGCCAGCGGCCCTGTGCGGCTTGTTTGTACACCTCAATCATTACGGCGGTTTTCATGGTACTGGCCGCGTGGAATACTTCATTTTCGTTAATGAACAGGCTTTCTCCGCTGCTCAGGTCCTTAAAGGCCACGGCAAATACACCTTGTTGTGCTTCAAAATGACGTCTCAGCCGGCTCTCCAAACCGGCTATATTCTGCCCTGAAGAACAGGAAAGGAGAGCAGCAAGGGCGATTAAAACAAAAACCATTATTGGCTTCTTTACAGGCGGGATGATTTGGGTAACACCTAAATAAACGTACTTTGCCCCCTGCCGGTGCAAGGCAAATTTTATATTTGAACAGGGATGCTTCATTCGCAGGTTTTGTACGAAGATAATCATCTGCTGGCGCTGAACAAGCAGGCGGGCCAGCTGGTGCAGGGCGACTGTACCGGAGACGTGCCGCTGGCTGAAACAGCTAAGCTGTATATTAAGGAAAAATATCATAAGCCCGGCGCAGTATATCTGGGCGTGGTGCACCGTCTCGATCGGCCCGTAAGCGGCGTAGTAGTGTTTGCCCGCACTTCAAAGGCCCTTACCCGTATGAATGCTCTGTTCAGAAACCGGCAAACAGAAAAAAACTACCTGGCTGTGGTGGACCGTGAGCCCCCTCAGGCTGCCGATACGCTGGTACACTGGCTCAGAAAATCGGAAGAAAAAAATAAGGCCACAGTTTATTCCACTGAGGTTCCGGCCGCTTTGCGGTGTGAGCTTAGTTACAGGCTGTTGGGCCGGCAGGGTGGCTTTTATCTGCTGGAAGTACGGCCATTAACCGGGCGGCCACACCAGATAAGGTCTCAGCTGGCAGCCATTGGATGCCCCATAGTTGGCGATGTGAAGTATGGCTTTTACCGGAGCAATGCCGATGGACGCATTCATCTGCATGCTTTTTCGCTTGCCTTTACCCACCCGGTAAAAAAAACAGCGGTAATTATCCGTGCACCGTTACCGGATGAAAAAATATGGAATTACTTTAAGGGCCTTAAATACGAAAATGGCGCGCTGGACTGAAAGACTTAAGGCCCGGTGGGGGCTTAAAAACACGCTTCAGGTGGTGGTGGTTTTGCTGGTGTTTGCCTGTACCGGCACCACCGTACTGTTGCTGAAGTACCCCCTTTTTGCCTGGTGGTTTCCTGATGGGCAGCGGCCACTGTGGGCAACTGTAATCTATTATGTGCTCATACTGCCGGTGTACAATATTTTTCTTTTGATATACGGAGCGATTTTCGGGCAGTTTACTTTTTTCTGGTCGTTTGAAAAGCGGTTTTTCAGCCGGTTGTTCAGAAAGCAAAAGCGCCCGGATGGTACGGGCGCAGGCAGATAAAAAGCCTGGTTAAATTATTGGCTGTCCAGGGTACCGTCGGCCAGTACCATCACCCTGTTCGACAGCACCTCTGCCACACCGCCTGTAATGCGCACGGTGTGGGTTGCGGTTTTGTCTTTATATTCAATGATACCTTCTTTCAGCAGGCTTACCAGCGGGGCGTGGTTATCGAGCACCTGGAAGGAGCCGTCAGCGCCCGGCAGGGTAGCAATACTCACTTCGCCTTCGAAGATTTTTCTTTCCGGTGTAAGTATTTCGAGGTGCATGGTTGTTTAGGCTTTAGCTTCGGCCAGCATGCGCTCGCCTTTTTCAATGGCCTGCTCAATATTACCAACCAGGTTAAAGGCCATTTCGGGCAGGTGGTCGAGTTCGCCATCCATAATCATGTTAAAGCCCTTAATGGTATCTTTTATATCTACCAGTGCGCCTTTCAGGCCTGTAAAGGCTTCGGCCACGTGGAAGGGCTGCGACAGGAAGCGTTGCACCCTTCGGGCGCGGTGTACCACCAGCTTGTCTTCATCGCTGAGCTCGTCCATACCCAGAATGGCGATGATGTCCTGCAGTTCCTTGTAGCGCTGCAGGATGGCTTTTACGCGCTGTGCGCAGCGATAATGCTCTTCGCCTACAATATCGGCACGCAGAATGCGCGAAGTAGAGTCGAGCGGGTCAACGGCAGGGTATATGCCAAGTTCGGCAATTTTACGGCTCAAAACGGTGGTGGCATCCAGGTGGGCGAATGTGGTGGCTGGTGCGGGGTCAGTCAGGTCATCAGCCGGTACGTAAACTGCCTGAACGGAAGTAATAGAACCGTTTTTGGTTGAGGTAATGCGTTCCTGCATGGCTCCCATTTCGGTTGCCAGTGTGGGCTGATAACCTACTGCCGAGGGCATTCGGCCCAGCAGAGCCGAAACTTCTGAACCGGCCTGGGTAAAGCGGAAGATGTTGTCAATAAAGAACAGGATGTCGCGTCCTTTGCCTTGTCCGTCGCCATCGCGGAAGTACTCGGCAATGGTAAGGCCCGAGAGGGCTACGCGGGCGCGTGCGCCGGGTGGCTCGTTCATTTGCCCGAACACGAATGTGGCTTTTGAGTCTTTCAGGGCTTCTTCCGATACTTTCGAAAGGTCCCATCCGCCGGCGTGCATGGATTCGAGAAACTCAGGGCCGTAGTTTACAATGCCGGCTTCAATCATTTCACGCAGTAGGTCGTTTCCTTCGCGGGTACGCTCTCCCACGCCTGCAAATACCGAAAGGCCCGAGTAGGCTTTGGCAATGTTGTTGATGAGCTCCTGAATCAAAACAGTTTTTCCTACACCGGCACCGCCAAACAGCCCGATTTTACCGCCTTTGGCGTAGGGCTCAATCAGGTCGATTACTTTAATACCGGTGTATAAAACTTCGGCCGAGGTAGACAGTTCTTCGTAAGCCGGGGCTGGCCTGTGAATGGGCAGGTGCTTATCGCCTTTGGGTTGTTTAATACCATCTATGGCTTCGCCCACCACGTTAAACAGGCGGCCTTTTATGTCTTCGCCAATGGGCATGCGTATGGGCATGCCGGTATCAACTACTTTCATGCCACGCACCAGTCCTTCGGTGCCATCCATAGCAATGGTGCGCACGCGGTCTTCGCCCAGATGCTGCTGGCACTCCAGTACAATGCGGGTGCCATCGGGTTTGGTTACTTCAAGCGAGTCCAGGATGTTGGGAATCTTTGAGCCGGGTTCATCGAAAGCCACGTCTACTACAGGGCCGATAACCTGGGTAATTTTACCAATGTTAGCCATCTATTGTGTGTTTTGAAAGCGGTTTGTGCGTAAATAAACCTGCCCCTTCAGGCAGGTCGCAAAAGTAGCATGATTGTGGCGTTTAGCCAATAATTTAGGGGTTGATTATTGTCCGGTTCCCGAAGGTTCTGCCGGAAGCTCAATCCGAAAAGTTGTCCCCTGGTTTTCTTCTGAAGATTTAATGAAAATTCTGCCGTTATGGTAATTTTCAATAATTCGTTTGGCCAGGGCCAGGCCCAGCCCCCATCCTCTTTTTTTGGTGGTGAAACCGGGCTTGAAAACAAGGGGCAAATTGCTGCGGGCAATGCCTTTGCCGGTGTCTGAGATGTCGATGTAAATTTTGCGGTTACTGCCTCTGAGTATTTTTATGGCAATGCGTCCGGAGGTGCCAATGGCATCAACGGCATTTTTACACAGGTTTTCGAGCACCCACTCAAACAGCGGGGCGTTTACGCGCGCCATAAGGGTGTCTGAAAGGCTGTACACTTCCAGGCTTATTCGTGAAGAAATGCGTGGCCGGAAGTAGTTAATAACATGATGTACCAGGGCAACAATGTTTTCTGTTTTAAGCGCAGGCACCGATCCTATGCTGGAGAACCGCTCGGTAACGATGGATAGTTTGCGGATGTCTTTTTCCAGTTCGGATATGATTTCCTTGTTTTTTAAGCCGGGGTCTTCGCGCAGCACTTCTGCCCAGGCCATGAGCGAGGATAGCGGAGTGCCCAGCTGGTGGGCGGTTTCTTTGGCCAACCCTACCCACACCTGGTTTTGCTCGGCTATGCGCGAATAGTTAAAAGCCAGGTACGATATAAAGGCAAAAATGGCAATAACCGACAGCTGGATAAACGGATAGTAGGTAAGCTGGGTAAGCAGAAACGAATTGCGGTAATACACATAGCCATATTCTTCCGTCTCGCCCAGTTCATTTCTGTAAGTAATTGGTATGGGATCGTACAGGGCCTTCATGCGTTCCAGTTCCTTATCCAGCGCCTTGCGTTTTCGTGCTTCGCTCCAGTTGCTTTCCACGTCAACGTTGCGGTATTGATACTCCCCATCGCGGGTGATCCAGATTACCGGAATGGAGTTGTTTTTAAGGATGATTTCCTCGGTAACAAACAATATGTTTTCATCGGGCTGGCCGGCCAGGGTGTATTCCAGTGCACGGGCAAAGAGTTCTATCTGCTGGCGTTCGCGGTCTTTGAGCTGTTTAACCAGCACATTGGTGTACCAGATAGACCCTGCGCTGATCATAACCGAGGCACCCAGCACAATCCATTTCAGGTTGGTGTGGGGGCTATATTGTTCGGCACGGGGCATGCCCGGTAAATTTGATAAAAATCAGCCCTTCATCATAAACCAGCGGGCCAGCACCTTGTAGTTTACTTTGGTTCCGGTCATGAGAATACCCACGCGATAGATGCGTCCGGCAACCCAGGTGGTAAGAATAAACCCGCCTACCAGCAGGGCCATGGAGAGGGCCAGTTGCCAGCTGGGCACACCAAAGGCAATACGGCCTACCATGGCCACGGGCGAGGTAAAAGGAATAACCGACAGCCAGAAGCTTACCGGCCCGTGCGGGTCGCGGAGAATGAACATAAACAACCCGATGTAGCCGATGAGCAGGGGTAGTGTAATAGGAAACTGAAACTGCTGGGAATCCTGAATGGAATCTACCGCACTTCCTACTGCGGCAAACAGGGCACCATACAGCAAATACCCCCCAAGGAAATAAAACAGGAATACCAGTGTAATTTTTCCGAAAGGAATTTGGTTAACCTGCTGCATGAGTTTAAACATCTGGGGGTTTTGTTTTTGCATGGCCTGTTGTACTTCTTCATTACCCATTTGCACCGACATTTGTTCCATGAGTTCCTGCTGGGGCATATTCATGCCGAAGTAGGCAAATACGGCCGAAGAGAGCACGCTTATCAGCACAATCCAGATAAGAAACTGCAGTAAACCAACCGAGGCTATGCCAATTATTTTTCCCAGCATAAGTTGAAAGGGCTTAACCGATGAAACAATTACCTCTACAATGCGCGAGCTTTTTTCGTCAATTACTCCCTGCATTATTTGAACGCCATAAATCATTACGAACATGTAAATAAGTATTCCCAGTATAAACCCGGCTGCGTACAAAATGCCGGAGTTGCTGGATTGTTCCTCTCCGGTTTCGGTAATGTTGAATTGTTTGATGTTTACATCAACCTTCAGTTTTTTAAGTACTTCCCTGTCGATGTGGTAGGCTTCAAGCTTCAGGTCATGGATGCGATCTTTCAGGATGTTCCGCAACGACTCTATTTTTTCAATGCTTGGGTTTTCGCGGGTATAGAGTGCAAAGCCTTCGGGGCTGTCCAGATCAAAATCGGGAATATAGAGCAGGGCAAAATTTTCGCTTTGCTGGAACACCTTTTTGGCTTCGTTTAAAGGTGTATTTAACGGAACGAACCGAAACCGCCGGGTGCTGTCCAGGCTGCACCGGCCGCTTTCATCTACCACCAATACCGTGTCGGGTCTGGCCGATTCTATTTCCTTTACCATAATGTAAATCAGTACCCCTATAATGGCCGGAAAAATAAGTGGCACCAAAATGGTGGTTATGAGGAATGATTTTTTCTGTATGCGGTTTAGTATTTCGCGCTGTATGATGAGCCAGATTTTATTCATAGTGGTACAGTTATGCTTCGGTTAAATGCTTTTTCAATGCTTCATCGCCTTCGCCTTTTACCAGTGCAATAAAAATATCGGCCATGGTGGGAAGTTTTTCTTCAAAGCGGTGTACTTCGGTTTGTTCCACCAGTTCGCGTATCAGCTGGTTGCCTTTAATGCCCGCTTCGGCCCTTATAAGGGTTTGGTACAGATTTTCAGCAAGCGGGTTTTGCTGCAGCACCTGGTATCGTTCGGGTGGTAGCTGCAGCGAGTTACCGGAATGCTCAACCAGAAAAGTGTTGGAACGGTATTTTGATTTAACATCGGTTTTGCTGCCCTCCAGAATTACCTGCGATTTGTTGATGAGGGCAATATGGTCGCATAATGATTCAACTGTTTCCATGCGGTGTGTTGAAAACACAATGGTGCTGCCGCGGTCGCGAAGCTCCAGAATGTTTTCGGTAATAAGCTGGGCATTTACGGGGTCGAAGCCCGAGAAGGGCTCATCCAGAATAATGAGTCGGGGTTCGTGCAAAACGGTTGAGATAAACTGAATTTTCTGCGCCATGCCCTTGGAGAGGTCTTCTACCTTTTTGTTCCACCACTCTTTAATTTGAAATTTTTCGAACCAGAACCGTATTCGGTCAAGGGCGTCTTTGCGTGAGAGTCCTTTTAAACGGGCCAGATAAACCAGTTGCTCACCAACTTTAAGCTTTTTGTATAGTCCGCGTTCTTCGGGCAGATAGCCGATAAGGTTAACATGGTCAGGCTCCAGGGGCCGGCCGAAAATTTCGATGGTACCGCTGTCGGCGCGGATGATTTGATTAAGTATGCGGATGAAGGTGGTTTTACCGGCTCCGTTTGGGCCCAGCAATCCGTAAATGCTTTTTTCCGGAATGGTTAAAGAAACCGAGTCGAGCGCCAGGTGGCTGGTGTACGATTTGGTGATTTGGCGGGCAGATACAGCAACGGTCATGATTCGGGTTTAGGGTTATGCCGGAATTAGTGGCAAAAGATAAACCCGAATTACGAAAAAACGATAACAGCTTTTTTAATTCCGGCTTTTTTCCTTGAAAACAATATTGCCCATGGAAACGTCCAGGTCGAATACCATGGCATTGGGGGCGCTGCCTGTGTACGATGGGGTGGCGAAGGTGCCCTCGCTTATTTTACGAAGGGAGGGCGTCATTTTTACGTTACACATCCAGGAGTCTTTTACCTTAACCAGTACGGGTAAGGATTCATTGGGCAGAATAACAATCAAATTGCCGGCGCCAACACTTCCGCGTACGTTAAGGGGGTTCATGGGTTTGTTGCTCATATCCAGCGTAATGTTGCCGAAGCCCACATCGGCAATAACGTGGCGGGCCCGCGAGAGGCAGAGGTTATTAACCTTTACCGAACCCAGTTCTACCTTTACGCAAAATGTATCCATGGGTACCTGGTTTTCAACACCGGTAGGGTAGCCTACCTGTATATCTGAACTGCCCGAAAAAAGCCTGAAATTTTCGATAGCCAAACCGCTGAGATCAATATTGGCTTCGCCCAGAGCATAATGCAGTACCAGGCGGTAGGGCTTCTGCTGGGTAAGGTATACTTTCCAGTAGTTTTGGCCGGCCGGCTTTTCGCTTCCGAACAACTGGCTGGAGATGGTTTGCCCGAAACCCTGCTGGCCGGGTTCTTCGATGGCTATTTTTACATCGCATACTTTTCCGTTTATTTCCTTGATGAGCCTGTGGGCGAAGGCATCGGGGTTTTGGTTGCTGTACATGCATACCACCTCCTGGTTATGGGTGGGTTTAATAAAACAGGTACCCGCATTGGCCCTGAGCTGCAGGTTAATGGTATTGCACTGGGGGTGGTCGTCAACACTTATCAGCTTCTTTACCTGGGCCTTTAGCACCAGGGGAAATGCCAGCCCCATTACAGCCCATGTGAAAATTGTACGCATGCTGATTTATTACGCAATTATTGCGGTAAGGTTACGCCATGTAAGGAATAGGGCAAAAAAGCACAGAACCGGCATTGCGGGGTTAATGGAGCGCCCGGGGGTTAGCCAAAGAATTCTTTCATGCGTTCAAAGAAGCTTTTATCGCCAGTTCCGGGTTGGGGCGCAAAGTTGGGCGAGTGGCGCAGGCTTTCGAGGCGTGCCCGTTCATCGGGGGTAAGTTTTTTGGGCACCCAAACGTTTACGTAAATAAGCTGGTCGCCCGTTTCGTAGCCGTTTACATCGCGCAGGCCTTTACCGCGCAGGCGCAGTATTTTACCCGGCTGGGTACCCGGCTCTATTTTTATTTTAACTTTTCCGGTAATGGTGGGTACTTCGAGTGTGGTGCCCAGCGCAGCATCGATAAAGCTGATGTGCAGGTCGTAAACAATGTTGTTGCCATCGCGTTTCAGGATGGGGTCTTCCACCTCTTCGATTACAATAATCAGGTCGCCCGGAATGCCTCCGCCGGGCGGCTCATTGCCTTTGCCCGACATGGACAGCTGCATGCCTCCATGTACGCCGGCCGGAATTTTTACCGGAATAATTTCTTCCTTTTGTATCAGGCCCGAGCTGTCAACGCCAGGAGGCCGTTTGTCGAGCAGTTGCCCCGAGCCACCGCAATGCGGGCACACCGAAGTGGAGACCATTTGGCCCAACATGGTGTTTACAACCTTGCGCACCTGGCCGCTGCCCTGGCAGGCGGGGCAGGTTTTAAAGGTTACGCCCTCGGCCCGCACCAGGCGGGTAACTTTAATTTTCTTTTCAACGCCCTGTGCTATTTCGGCAAGGGTGAGTTTGAGCTTAATGCGCAGGTTGGTGCCTTTGCGCTGGCGCCTGCGCGTACCGCCTCCGAAAAACGAATCGAAAGCGCTGTGGCCTCCGAAGATATCGCCAAACTGGCTGAAGATATCTTCTATATCCATATGCTGGGCACCGCCAAAGCCGCCGTTACCGCGGGTGTGCCCATAGCGGTCGTACTGGGCGCGTTTGTTTTCATCGCTCAGTACTTCGTAAGCTTCGGCAGCTTCCTTGAATTTTTCTTCGGCCTCTTTATCGCCCGGATTTTTATCCGGATGATATTTTAAAGCCACCTTTCGGTAAGCCTTTTTAATTTCATCGGCCGTTGCGTTGCGGTCAACACCCAGTATTTCGTAGTAGTCGCGTTTTGCCATAGGCTTAATTTCCGATTACCACTTTGGCGTGGCGAATAATTTTATCGTTTAAAAAATATCCTTTTTCCACTACTTCCACCACTTTGCCTTTCAGGTCATCGCCCGGGGCGGGTACCTGGCCAATGGCTTCGTGGTATTCGGGGTTAAAATCAGAGCCGGGGCCAAGCTCCATGGGCTTTACCCCGTTTTGCTCCAGTATTTTTCGGAATTTGTTGCTGATAAGCTGCAGTCCTTCCAGGTCTTTGGGGTTGCTGTTCTGAAAGGACTTTTCGGCCCGTTCGAAGTCGTCCATAACGGGCAGCATTTGTTTTAAGGTGTTTTCGCCTGCACTGAGCAAGAGTTCCTGGCGTTCGCGCAGGGTTCTGCGCCTGAAGTTTTCAAAGTCGGAATAAAGCCGCAGGTATTTGTCCTTCATTTCTGCCAATTCGTCCTTTAGCCGGTTTAGCTCGGCTTCCTGCGACGGCTGGTCGCATCCGCCTTGCGTATCGTATGCCGATGGCACTTCGTTATTTTTAGTGTCGGTTTGCAGGTTATTTTCGGGTGTAGTATTGTTTTCAATCTTGTTCTCCATACAGCAAAAGTCGAATCGCGCAAAAATAAGTCAATAATTCTGCCAAAGCCCTTTATATGCCACAATGGCATAATGGGCTATTCGTGCAGGGTTTTCCATATCAGGTCTTTCAGTTCGGTAAGGCCTTTTCCGGTTATGGCCGAGAAAAATGTGGCGGGTACACCGGGGGGCAGTTCGCTGTGCAGTTGCCGGATTAGTTCTTCGTCCAGTAGGTCGCATTTGGATACGGCCAGCAGGCGTTTTTTGTCCAGCAGTTCGGGGTTGTATTTGCGGAGTTCGTTTATCAGAATGTTGTATTCTTTTTCGATGTGGGGGGTATCGGCCGGGATAACGAAAAGCAGAATGGAGTTGCGTTCGATATGCCGGAGGAACCGCAAGCCCAGTCCGCGCCCTTCTGCAGCGCCTTCAATGATGCCGGGTATATCGGCCATGACGAACGATTTTTCATCGCGGTAAGGTACTACGCCCAGGTTGGGAGTTAGTGTAGTAAACGGATAGTTAGCAATTTTAGGTTTGGCGGCCGATACCACCGAAAGCAGGGTTGATTTGCCGGCATTCGGAAAGCCCACCAGTCCCACATCGGCCAGCAGTTTGAGTTCCAGTACAATCCATTCTTCCCGGCCGGGTTCTCCGGGTTGGGCGTAATTAGGTGCCTGGCGGGTGGAGGTGGCAAAGAACAGATTTCCTTTACCGCCCCGGCCGCCGGGTGTAAGGATAAACTCCTGTCCGTGTTGGGTGATTTCGGTAATTATCTGGTTGGTTTGGGCATTTCTTACCACGGTTCCCAATGGCACTTCCACGATTTCGTCTTTGCCGTCAGCGCCGGTGCAGTTCTGGGCACCGCCTGGCTGGCCGTTGCCTGCAATAATGTGTTTGCGGTATTTGAGGTGGAGGAGGGTCCAGAGTTGGGCGTTGCCCCGCAGTATTACATGTCCGCCTCTTCCGCCGTCACCGCCATCGGGCCCGCCTTTGGGCACGTACTTTTCGCGGTGAAAATGTACGCAGCCCGCCCCGCCTGCCCCTGAACGGGAACAAAATTTTACATAATCGATAAAATTGGGAGATGACATGGCTTTAACCTGTGCAATTCCGGATAGGGTATGGCCCGGATGCTAAGCTTTGTCCAACACCGCACAGATAGACGCAAAGATATCGTCAATTTTACCTACTCCGTTAATGCGTACCAGGCGGTTTTGTTTTTCGTAAAAGGGCAGCACGTGCACGGTTTTGCTGAAGTACTCGGTTATGCGTTTGTTTAGTTTTTCTTCTTCGTCATCGGCACGGCTTTCCAGGGTTCGGCGTTTGGCAATGCGTTGGCGCAGTTCATGTTCGTTTACCTCCAGTGCAATAACGTGGTGTATGGCTGTTCCCAGTTCTTTCATGAGTGCGTCCAGAGCTTCGGCCTGGGCTACGGTTCGGGGAAAGCCATCGAACAGAAATCCATTTGCTTTTGGATGCCTCGCCACCTCTTCGCGCAGCATGGCAATGGTTATTTCATCGGGCACCAGCGCACCGCTGTTCATAACTTCCATTACCTGGCGGCCCAGTGCAGTTTGATTTTTGGTGTGCCACCGGAAAAGATCGCCCGTGGAAATGTGCACGAAGCCGTATTTTTGAATGAGCTTTTCGCTTTGTGTGCCTTTGCCGGCTCCCGGCGGCCCGAAGAGTATTATGTTTTTCATTAAGGTTTGAATAGGTTAAACAAAGGTGGCTAAGTTAATAAAACCGCGGCAAAGCAGGCGTTCCGCAAGTTGTTGGGCACGGCCCCGGTTACCTTTTGCGGTAAATATCGGGCAGGTTGCGTCCAAACCCCTCATAATCCAGGCCATAACCTGCCACAAACTCATCCTGAATATCGAAGCCCACGTAGCGAGGTTGAACAGCATGTTTACGGGCTGCCTCCTTGCGGATGAGTGTAACGATTTCAACCGATCGGGTACCGAGGCTGCGTAGTTCTTCAACCACTTTGCTTAGGGTAAGTCCGGTATCCATGATATCTTCCACGATTATGATGTCCTGGTTAAACAGGCTTTCGCTTAAGCCGATAAGCGTTTTAAGCTTTCCGGAACTAATGGTGCCGTGATAGGATGAATGTTTTACAAACGATACACGGCAGGGAAGCTGTATGAGCCGTATTAAATCGGCAGCAAAAACAAACGAGCCGTTTAGGATGGGAAGGAACAAGGGGGTTTTGCCGTTGTAGTCTTGTTGAATTTGTGCGGCCAGCTGCTGAATTTTTTCATGAATGCCGGCAGCAGGAATAAAGAGTTCAAACTCCAGATCATGCAGCTTCATAGGGCGGCAAAAATAAAATAAAGTTCGATGGGTTGAGTACAGGTAATTCAACCCTGCATTACGCCGGCAGTTGCCGTGGTTAAAGGGTTTGCATTAAAATGCGGTACAGGGCAATCATGTTTTGCACATCGCGCTTATGCACTTTTTCATGAGGGGTATGGGCAAACTGCTGGGGTGCGCCTACAAAACACCAGTCGAACGGATAGGGTGAGCGCTGCAGTTCACCGCCATCGCTGGAGCCTTCGCCTTCTACCTCGAGCTGGTAATCAATTTTGTGCCGGCGGGCAATGGCGATAACCTGTTCAATAAATGCTCTGCGCGGAATGTTGCGGTCGCGCATCGAAATAACCACTCCTTTACCCGGCAGAATACCATCGGAGCACCAGGTGATATCGGATATTAAGGCTTTGCTGATTTGCCATTGTTCGTAGAGGTAGCGTGCCAGATAAGAAACCGAGCCTCCGCCGTGTTCTTCCCAGCATGAAAATACCAGCATACCATGCTGCAGGGTTTCGGCAACGGCAAGTGCGTTATAGATACCAAGGCGGTTATCGAGATAGGCGGACCGGATGTAATCGCGTTCTACTTTGAAATTTACCTTGTACACCAGCGAAGTACCGCGGTCAATGCTGCGGCCAAAGCGGTACAGGGCATGGTGTTCGTGGTCATAGTCCAACAGGCACTCAATTTCGCCCAGGCTGTCTTTTCCGGTAAGTTTGGTTCCGGCTTCGGCCTCGGGGCTGCCAATAGGCAGCAACTGGTTAAAGTAGCGCACGGTAAAGCCTACCGTATCCATGTGAGCAAAGATGGCTGTGCGGGGTTTGCCGAACCGCAGCAGCAGGCAATCCTGCAGGCCTTCGCCCTCAATAATTTCGGGTTGTGTTTGCCAGTGTTTCTGCCGGCTTAATACGTAGGCTTTCAGGAAGGCCTTCATCCGGTATTCTTCGCCCGAAGGGGAATGGATTTCGCAAAGCGATTTGAGGAGATTGGTGTTAAGCCATTTGGCTTTTAACGTTTTTGCAGCAGGCATGTGCAACTTTATCGTAAATTTTCGGCAATAAAAAATTATGGTGCATAACCTGGGCGAGCAATTATCGGTTGCGCAAACTTTTCTTGAGGGTCTGCGCGATACCGGGCAGCAAACCAACCGGGCACATTTCCGCAGCCTGGTAACCCGGCTGGGGGAGCTGATGGCCTACGAAATTTCAAAGACGCTGCCTTATGAAAAAAAGCAGGTGCGCACGCCACTGGGTTTTGCCGGGGTGCATATTTTGAAGCGGCAGCCCGTGCTGATAGCGGTTATGCGTGCCGGGTTGCCTTATTACGAGGGTTTTCAGCGTATGTTTCCGCAGGCCGGGGCAGGGTTTATCGGGGCTTGGCGAAAGGAACACGAGGCAGGGGTTCAGGAAGTGAACATCGGGTTGTCGTATGTGGCAACCCCTTCACTGGAAGGCGAAACGGTTATTCTTATAGACCCCATGCTGGCTACCGGTAAATCGTTTGTGCGTGCGGCTGAGGCTTTGTTAAAGCAAGGTAAACCGGCCCATATTCATGTAGCAGCCCTGATAGCTGCACCCGAAGGGGTGGAATTTGTGAAAAGACATTTTCCGCTACCGCACGATATATGGTTTTGGGCATTGGATGAGGCCCTTAATCAACAATATTATATTGTTCCCGGGTTGGGCGATGCGGGTGACCTATGCTTTGGTGAAAAATTATAACCAACAGTTGGCTTTATGTGGGAAGAAATACTAAAAGCGCTTCCAGTGGCTTTTTCGGCCAGCCTGAAGTTTATATTGGGGCCGCTGGGCGGTTATGCAGTTGGGTTGCATCCGGTTACGACCATTCTAGCAACGGTTGTGGGTATGATGGGCAGCGTGGTGGCCTTTGCATTTTTTGGCAACTGGTTGCGCCAAAAAATTATAAGCCGGTTTTTGGGCAGGCAAAAGAAGTTTACACCGGGTAACCGCAGGTTTGTGATGATCTGGAAAAAATACGGTTTGGCGGGTGTAGCCTTTTTAACACCCTTATTGCTTACACCCATAGGCGGTACGGTGCTGGCGGTGGCATTTGGCAGCCCGAAAGACCGGATTCTGATTTTCATGTTCATTAGTGGTGCGGTGTGGGCTACAATATTTACGGTTATGATTTACACCTTCGGCAACACCATTCTTCCGGATTTTATGCAGAAGTAATGGGTATTGAAGATTTTCTGTGGCGGCATAGTAAGCTTTGATTAGATGGCTTTGAAAGCGGAACTGAAATAGCTGTTTAAGAAACTATGTCCTCTGTGACCTAACTTCATTTTAAACATAGAATGTTAAGCCCGACCTGCTCCGAACTGTCCCCAGTAACCGAACTACATTATGAAACATAAATATCAATTTAACACCAAACCCCGCAATTGAAAATAGCTGTTGTTGGCAGTAGTAGGGTTCTTTCCCCTCAACTTATTTTTGTAGTCCGTTTCTATTCTCGTTGTCAGATGTAGATGTGTCTCAAATTTTTTCAACAACATCCTTAAATATTCTGCTCCACGATTCTATAGGTCCTAGATCTTTGCCCATTCTTACAATGATTACATTCTTCTCCGGGAAAATATATAGGTATTGCCCTAAGTGTCCCCAAGCTGAAATGATGTATGGTGTGAGTTTGTCACGACTATAAAGCCACCAAAAGTTTTCGTAGTAGATTTCTGAACCAAATTCATTAACGTTGTGGTTGGGGTCAATCAGGGTGCTTTTTGCAATCCAGTCCAAAGGGATAATTTGTTCATCATTCCATTTGCCATTGTTAAGAACTAGTCTTCCAAACTTGGCAAAGTCAATAGCACGAAGGTTGAGTCCACTCTCCATTTTTGTCATCATGGACTCCTCACTATCGGCACTCCATGAACCTGAGAACTCCATTCCAAGTTTATTCCAAATTGATTTCTCAAAGTATTTTGCCGGTGGCATGCCCGTAGCTTTTTCAAGAATCATTCCTACCAAGATTGGATTGTAGGAATTGTATTGAAATTTTTCACCAGGCTTATACTTTATTGAGAGCTGCATTACTTTTTCTCGTCAACATGGGATGATAGTAGGCCTTTCGGTTTATCGCCCCTAAGGCAAATCGTGGTCTTTAAATTGAATACCGCTACGCATGTCTATCAGGTCGTTAATTTGAAGGCCATCGTATAGGTCGGAAACCTGCTTAAGTTCAGGCAGGTACTCTGTTACGGCATCATGCTCAGAAGTAATGTATCCGTCTCCAATTGCCCTGCCCAACAGTAAAGCGGTAATTGACTTGGCTGTTGAGAACGAAGTGTTAATTGATTCTCGGGTGTACCCTGAAGCGTAGTGTTCAAACAGTATCGAATCGTTTCGGATGATTAAAAAAGCTGTTGTTTCAGATATTTGTATCAGATGTAGAAGGCTTACTTTTCTCTTACCCTGTTCGATGAGTAATTGTCCAATTTGGGTGTCAACCGAATGAGTAAAATGGAATGGTGTTTCTGATTGCGAGAACTCAAAGGCAGGGAACTTTTGATGGTCATTTATATCGGAAGCACGCCACTTCATCCATCGACCCATGTATGTATTTGTGCTACAGGAAACATAGAAGAGGACTAAGCAAACTTATCAGGGCTCCAATTCCCATCCACCTGTATGCAACCGATGTCTTTTTTTTCATGATTTCAATTATTTATGGGCCAACTATTTGATTGTCCTGGTTGGAAATACTTGTTAGCGAAGTGTTACCAGTTTGAGGTCGAAATTGTCTTGGGGCCCTATTACTGCCAACGAACAGGTATTGCAGCACGTGTGGAATTCATTCCTTGTCCTGCCAGGAACTGTTGCACATTAAAGATTTAAAAGTACAAAATAAAAATTAAAAGCCCAACATAATTCCGTCCGCCGAAACCGCTGCTGATAGTGAACTACAGCCGGAGATAACAACGTCCAGCAATACCAATGTTGTACGCTGGTGTGGATTCAGTTATTAATTTTATCGAGCATCTTTTTAATGATTGGTCACCTGTCACTATTCATTCATTCCATCCATAATTGCCTGATCAGTCCATCTGCAATTCTACCAAGTGTATTATATAACCGGCATGGAATGGCCACTGCTTTTCCATTTAGCCATATCCACAATAGGCTTTAAAGCTTGTTGTTTAAGTTGATTTAGAAGTTTCTTGTCACGGCTATCTTTAAGTGCGAGTAATACAAAGCTGCTTTTATTTCTATCTGTCTATGTGATGGAATTGATCATATCAATAAATGGGTCGGCAGGTATTTCAATTTTTAGATGTGGATTCCTTTTTGAATAATTTGCAATTATCCCAATTGCTCGTACTGCGTTATTCCTAACACTTTCATCTGAATCTGTAACTGCTCCAAGTAAGTCCTTAATTATTTCGGCTTAATTATTGTAGTACGCTATTACAGTTGCTGCCACTTCCCTTTGATCAGCGTATTTTGAATTTTTTAAGACTTCTCTCAATAAAGTCAAATTTTTGTTGGCATAAGTGATAAATTTCTCCTGTAGTTGTCGAGCTGGTAAATACGTCATTAGGGAATGACCGTTTGAATCATTTTCAGTTGCTTCACCTTTTCCTAAGGCTATCATTAATAGATCCATCAAGCTGTCATAATTGCTTTTTTATCTCCGTTGACAATCTAAATATCGGTTTTTTTAGAATTTTCTAATGTCTTTTTTGGTATGAATCAACTCCCACATACACGATCCATTTACCTTCCTTATCGGCACAACAAACAAAATATATATCAGTTTGTTTGATTTACTTAATAAACAGTCAAGATTGCTTTCTTGATTTTAGGATATGTAGATTCTGTCAAGAACTGAAGAGTATCATTTTCTTTGAATGTTAAACAGCTATGGCGATTGGATATAAAAAAACCCGGCATAACCGGGTTTTGATGCTGAAAGATTTTAGGATAGTTATCGCTTAAAACCCAATGCGCTGCCGCCGCAGTACGTGGAAGAGCCATCGAACGTGTATTGAATGTAATAGATTCCCGTGGCGTTGCAGGGGTAGGCAATGGCCGAAATATACTGGCCGTTTACCTTGCTGGTAGCCACTTTGTTGCGGTTGGAGTCGTAGAGGGTTACCACTATGCCATCGGTGGGCTGGTTGGGGGCGCAGATGTTAATCATATACTGCGTGCCCTTGGTGAAAACGTAGGAGTATTCCACCTTGTCTTTCGAGCCACCTTCACCGTCAATTTTATAGCTTTTCAAAAAGTTGAACCCGGCTGCCAGTTTGGGTATGCACTGGTTTGACAGGGCCTCTGAATTGCACTGGGCGGAGGCACCAGTTGTACTGAGTGCTACGAGTGTCCAGACCAAAAATGCGAGTCGTTTCATAGTTGCTAGCTGATAATCTTGTTACGAATGTTTATGATTGAACTGCGAATGTCGGTTACATCCTGTGGAGTAATATCAATAGTAGTGGTGCTGTTATCTTTTATTACCATTACCCCGTTAACCACTTCAAACGTGGATTCCTTGTAGGTGTAAGTAATGTTTACCCGGTCAAAAATATTTTTCAATTCCTGCATGTCTTGCAGCAAAGCCGCCATATTCTGGTCTTTTTCTTTGTAAAAGGAAAGCAGCAACAATATGTTTTCCAGTATTACCTTTTGTTCGCCAATTTTTTCCTGCAACACTTTATTGGTTGGGTCCTGGGCGGCCACGCTGCACATAATGTGTACGGCCTCAATCCATCCGCCGGTAAGGAGCAGCACGCTCAGGTTGGCCCGGCCCTGGGTTTGCAGGTAGTGGTTTATAGAGTTAAAGTTTTGGGTAGTGATAAGCAAAAGTGAGTCCAGATTTTTGCTGTTGGTGGCCAGCCGGCCAATGGTTTCGATGTCGAAAAACTGCCCGATATTCAGGCCGTCGGCCAGCGATTTGATGGTGCTGATGTATTTAATGCCATCCTGGTTTTGTTCATAGATGTTGGTATAGCCCAGGTCGGCCCCGTAAATACCCAGGTTAAGCGCTTTTTGGTAGTTGCTGTTGTATTTGGGCAGGTTATCGGGCGAGTTGAGCAGGGAGGCGTTGTATTTTTTGCCCGACTCCTTTAATAGTACGGCAATCTCCAGCGGGCTGGGAATTTGCTGGAGGATGTCACCGATTACCGCTTCGGATATGGTGGGGCCGGCATTCTGGGCGGTATCCAGTGTTTCCATAAATGCCTGTTCGTCAGTTTTCTTTTCCGAACCACAGGCCGCCAGGGCAGTTGCAATAAGTACGGCAGATAGCTTTTTCATAAGCCCGAAATTAGGTCCACAAAGTTATAAATTCAGTCAACCCGGCCAAAAACCTTACAGCCGTGTTGATTGGGCGCAATTCTAACTCCTTCCGGCCATTTTTTCCAGGGGCACCTACTTTTTTACCGGTAGGCTTACCTTATTGGTAAGGTTAATGGCTTTTTTGAGCCACTCAAAGTACAGGCTTATGTAGAAGGCCACAGCCATACACCAAATTACCAGCAGGTTAAAGGTAAACGTATTTAGCCGGGCGCCCAACAGGTTTTTAACCGGAGCATAAAAGTGGGCACGGTAATCCAGCATATTTTTGGGCTTGGGGTCCAGAAATACGGGGTTGATGTTCTGCAGCAGTTCGCCATTGTATTCTTCAATGCGGTTTTTGGTAGTTACGTTCTTTACCAGGTCGGCCAGGCTTTCGTTGTAGTACCGGTTTTTGTATTCGTTGAGGTTGTATGCTGAGCCTTTCTGGTTTTCGCGCTCGTAAATCTTTTTTTCGCGTTCGGCCACAGCTTTGTTGTACACATCCTGATAAAACTTTTTATAGGCCGGGAAAAAAGCCTCCAGTTGCTGGTTGAAACCGGGGTTAAACATGGCAAGGTTCCAGGGTTGTTGAAAGTTTATCTTTTCCAGCCCTTTTTTAAAGAAGTCATCTTTCAATGACTTCCGGATAATCTCCAGGTCTTTTTGCATAAGCGCTTTTACCGAATCGGAGGTGGTGCTGATGTTTTCTGCGATAAACTTTCGTCTTTTTTCCAGCTCATCTACCAGAAAGGACGAACGGAAGTCGGCCTGGGCTTCAATCTTATCGTAGGTGTAGTAGGGTTTTTCGTATGAATTGTTTATAAACGAGTACACGGCCAGGCCTTCGAAAGCCCACCGCGAAGCCATCAGGTCGGCTACCAGGGGTACTTTTCCGCGGGTGCTGATGATTTCGTTCAGTTTGTCGAACCGGAACAGGAGCCCGCTGAGAATCATTTGGGGGATAAGCAGCAGGGGTATCATAACATATACCGTTACGGCCGAGTTGAAAGCCGAAGAGATGTTTAATCCCAGGACATTGGCCATGCACGACACGGAGAACAGCATGATCCAGTAGGGCAAAATCATGCGCCACTCCACCTCCAGGATAAGGTGGCCGATAAGAACAAACGAAAGGGTTTGTATGGCTGATAAAGTAAACAGGATGATAACTTTGGACAACAGATAACTGTTCCAGCTGAGGTTAAGGAACGATTCGCGTTTAAGTATTTTCCGGTCGCGTATAATTTCTTCGGCACTAACGGTAAGTCCCATAAACAGGGCAACGATAATGCTCATGAGGATAAAAGCCGGAAAGTTGTCGTTAAACCGGAACAGGTATTCTTTTCCGCCCGGTGCACTACGGTATTTGATAATGAAGGCCAGGATGAAGGCCAGCAGCGGAGCCTCCAGCAGGTTAATGAGCAGGTATTGTTTGTTGCTGAGTTTGGCCAGCGTATCGCGGGTGGTGAAAATCAGGGTCTGTTTAAGCCGGTTGGGCAGGTTAAGCGAACGCGGAGGTTCTTCGCGTACATCTTCCACTTTCTGAATTTTAAAGCGTTCGCGGTACCATTCATACCATTGTGCCGGGTTTATTTTGCGCCGGGGTGTGGGTTGCCCGTATTCGTCTACTACCTTGGCCTCAATGATATTAAAAATCTGTTCGGGGTTTACGTTGCCGCAGGTTTCGCACTGGCCTCGGTTGCTGTCGACCTGCAGGGTAGATTTTTTAAAGTAGGTTACGGCTTCAACCGGGGGGCCGTAGTAGGCCGGGTAACCGCCGGTATCCATAATAATCATCTTGTCGAACATCTTGTAGATGTCGGAAGAAGGCTGGTGGATAACCACAAAGATCAGCTTTCCTTTAAGCGACAATTCTTTAAGCAGGTCGATTACATTTTCTGAGTCGCGTGAGGAAAGCCCGGAGGTGGGTTCGTCCAGAAAGAGTATGGCCGGCTCGCGTATGAGTTCCAGGGCAATATTAAGGCGTTTGCGCTGCCCGCCGCTTATGGTTTTTTGCAGCGGGTTGCCCACTTTCAGGTCTTTGCGCTGGTCCAGCCCCAGGTCTTCCAGCACTTCCATCACCCTTTTGTGCAGTTGTTCTTCGGTGTAGTGCGCAAAGCACAGTTTGGCGTTGTAGTACAGGTTTTGGTAAACGGTAAGCTCTTCTATCAGCAGGTCGTCCTGCGACACGTAGCCTATTACGCCATGAATTTTTTCTTTTTCTTCAAAAATGTCGAATCCGTTTATGCGAATGGCGCCTTTGGTGGGTTTGGCCAGGCCGGCCAGCACATTGAGCAGGGTGGTTTTACCGGCACCGCTGGCACCCATTATGCCAATGAGTTTGCCGGGCCCTTCCGATACCTGTATATCGCGCAGGCCAATGGTGCCGTTGGGAAAACGGTACTCTTCAATTTCGGCATTGAACGACAGCTTGGTGGTTTTAATCTCTTCATTGAAATCGGCAACAATATCGCTGTAGTACAGAGCATCGCCCGACTGGGCTTTTATGGTGCTGCCGTGCGAGAACAGGTACACTCTGCCCGGCTGCATAATGAAGCCGTTAAGCAGCGTAGATTCCTCGCCCGCATATTTTACGAAATACATGTCTACGCTACGCACCCGCATGCACACCAGGTTGCCCTGTATGTGAATGTTAACATGCTTGTATTGTTTGCCGGGTTCTTTTTCACCGCTGTTGCCCAGCAGAATATCGGGGTAATTCAGTTCCAGCGGATTGGCAGAGGTAATGAAATCTTCTATGAGTTTATATTCTTCGGGGCTGATGTTAAACACCGTTGACACGGTGTTTACAATTTCCATGCGTTGGGGCGAAAAGTTTTTGTCAACGGCCACCAGCTCCAGTATTTTAATCAGTACAACAACCTTTTGTTTCTGGGTAAGGGTTTTGTTTATTTTCTTGCATATACCCAGTACGCGTACCGATTCTTTTACCGAGGTTAGTTTAACCCCTCCGGTATCAGGGGCCTTGCCGTATCCCGACTGTTCATCGTACAGGGCCAGGTATTCTTTTACTGAGTCCTGGTCCAGTTCGGTACGGAAAAAATTCAAAACGTACTGGCGTTCGTTTGCGCTTACGCCGCTGTCCTGTTTGGTGATAATGGCAAACAGCTGGGTAAGCGCTTTGAGAATTTCTTCACTCATACCTTATTACATTCGGTTCCGGTCAGGGCCGGGACAAGGGTTCAGTAGGTTTTGAATTCGAAGGGTATTTCCACCAGCTCAGAAAATTCCTGTCCGGCTTCCTGCATGTCTTCGTCATCTTCGTGATAATACCACAGAATTTTCATGCCCTTTATGTCTTCCAGCGCATTTAACACATCAAGTATGAGTTTGGAGGAGGCTGTGTTAAAGTATTCCAGTTTAAACACAAAGTCGGTGGTGGGATTGGGGTCGGCACTGTACTGTTTAATCCAGTCCAGCACGGGGCGGTAAAATTCGGCCGAATCTTCCGGCAGCGACCGGCCGGATATTTCAAAGATGCCGTTTTTCTTGTCCAGAATAATTTTGGGGGTGTCTTCGGTTCCTTCCAGATGCAGTATTTCCATAGTTGTTGAAATTTTCGTTTATTAAAAATTTACTCGCCACTTTCGCGCGGCACATTTACTTTGAGGCAGAAAAAGCAGTACTCGGTGTTCATTTCCGGAAAGGAAAATTCCAGTTTTTCGCCCGACTTTCTGGCCATATCCACAAAGCCGAGGCCGGCTCCGCCTTTTTCTGATATAGTGGTGTTTTTAATGATGTTTTTATACAATTCTTTTAGCCCGTCTTTATCCAGGCTGTTGATGTGCTCCAGTGCGTTTTTCAGTTTTTCCACATTGGGTTTGCGGATGGGATTGCCGGTCATAATGGAATAGCGGTCAGGCTCCTTGCCAATTAAAAAAATTGCCGCGTGGCTTCGCACTTCACCATCTACCAGTTCATCGCTGTGTTTAACAATATTTTGCAGGGCTTCGACCATTACGTTAAAGACCTTGCGTTTAATGGCCGACTCTTCGCCTGAAGAGTCGAGGTTGCGTTCGGCCATGGCCAGGATGGACTTAGTGGTTTCCTGGGTGAACTCGCCCTCGTAAACCAGTATGAGTTGCTGGTTCATCATGGTGCGGTGCAGGTTGTAGATAAAATCCATTGCTGTAGGTTATTTAGGTTCGAATTTAGAAGGTTTGGTTGAATATCGGGTCATTAAATTACTTAAAGTGAGGAATTTTCATGCATATTAAAATTTTATACCAATCAGCAGCACGTCATCGGTTTGTTTGGTGTCGCCCCGCCAGGTTTCCCACTCATTTTCAAAGATAACCGCAGCCTCGCGCATGGACAGGGTGTGCACGCGCTCAATAATTTCGCGTACTTTTTTAGGGCCGAATTTACGGCCTTCCGGTCCGCCAAACTGGTCCGGGTAGCCGTCTGAGCTAAAGTATATCGAGTCGCCTTTCTGCAACTGGAGGGTGGTGGTGGTAAAGTTGGTTTGGTTTTTAAATATGCCTCCGCCAATGGGGAACTTGTTGCCTTTAATTTCCTCCATGGTTCCGTTGCGCATTACATACAGGGGGCGGTGAGCTCCGGCGTATTGCACCTGGCGGGTGTTAAGGTTTATTTTACAAAGGGCAATGTCCATGCCGTCTTTGGTGGTGGCATCTTCATCCTGCCGCAGGGTTTTGGTTACGCCTTCATCGAGCAGATCAAGTATAACACCGGGTTCGGTAATTTTGCGGCTGCGCACGATGTCGTTCAGCAGGAAGTAGCCGATGAGCGACAGCAACGCACCCGGAACGCCGTGACCCGTGCAGTCTACCGCAGCAATAAATACTTCGTCTTTTAGCTGCATGTACCAGGGGAAGTCGCCACTTACCACATCGCGGGGTTTGTAGAGAATAAAAGAGTCGGGCAGTGTGCGGCTTATCACGCGGGTGTTGGGCAAAATAGCCGTCTGGATGCGCTTTGCATAGTTTATGCTTTCGGTAATTTTTTTGTTTTTGTTTTGTATTTCCAGTTCAATCATCTTCCGTTCGGTGATGTCGTGCGATACCACCAGAACCGATTCGAGTTTGTTGTTTTCATCAAACTCCGGAATGGCGTTTACCTGCATAACGCGTCTGCCCAGCTCGCTGGGAAAATCCATTTCGGTTGCAACGGTTTCTTTGCTGGCATTTACCTGTTCTACAATTCTGAGCCACTCCTGGAGTACAGCCTGGTCGAGTTCGGCTTCTTTTACTTTGCGATTGATGAACCACTGCGGACTTTTGCCGGTATAGCTTTCGATTACGGGGTTAATGTACGAGATGATTTCGTCTTCCAGCCGGGTGATGAGGTCGGGTGAGTTTTCGGAAAGCGCCTGCATTTTACTGCGCATGCGCTGCTCCTGCTCGGCACGTCTGCGTTCGGTAATATCGCGCAGGTTAATAATGTAACCGTGAATGGCCGGGTTGGCCATGCAGTTGGTGCCGGTGGCCTCTACCCAAATGTAGTTGCCGTCTTTGGTTTTATACTCAAACTGTGCGGTGACTTTTTCATCGGGGGCAGCCTTCATTTTGCGGAACAGCCCTTCGTACACTTCGCGGTAGTCGGGGTGCACCAGGTACATATCGCTCTTTCCTACCAGTTCTTTCTGGCCGTAACCCAGAATGGTTTCTACCGAGGGCGACATGTACCGGATGGTTTCATCTTCTTCATAAATGGTAATCACCTCCGAGGCGTTTTCCAGCAACAGCTGCATGCGCTTCTGGGTGCGGTTTACTTCTTCTATCTGTTTTTCCAGTTCCCGGTTGGTGCGCTCCAGTTCTTCCTGCGTGGCCTGCATTTCTTCGGCATTTTGCCTGAGCACCTCCTGTTTTTCTTTCAGTTCGTTGCTCATAGCCTGCGATTCTTCCAGAAGCCTGCGGGTGCGCTCGTTTACTTTAATGTTAAAGATGGTGCGTGCCAGAATAAGGCTTAGTTCTTCTACAAACTTTACCTGCGAAGGATTGAACTTTTTAAGGCCGGCAAACTCCAGCACGCCATATACTTCTTCGTTGGTGATGAGCGGAACAATGAGGATGCAGGTTGGCCGCTGGTCTCCCAGTATGCCCGAGGTTATGGTAACGTATTCTGCCGGAATTTCCGTACGCAACACGGTATCTTTCTCTATGGCAGCCTGGCCCACAAGGCCTTCGGCAAAGCGGAATGTTTTTTTGAGGTATTTTTTGCGGCCGTAGGCATAGCTGGCCCGCATTTCTATGAGCGGCTCCGGTTCGGCCTCATCGTTCACCACATAAAAAGCCCCCTGCACGGCTCCTATTTTTTCCAGGATGAATTTAATAACATCATCACCCATGGTATCGAGCGAATCGTGCATGCGCAGTATTTCGCTTATCTCGGCTACGCCACGCACTATCCAGTTGCGTTCGGTTTCGCGCCTTTCGTTTTCAACCAGGTTGTTGCGCATGTTAATGAGCGACATGCCCAGCTGGTCGTTTTCGGAGGCCGGCGCAAATTCGGTGTCGTACCTGCCCTCGCCAACCAGCTGCGCAAAACGCGCGCTCTTTTTAAGCGATGCCACCAGGTTGTTTACCTTTTCTGTAACCTGACCAAATTCGTCAAGCCGTTTTACTTCAAATGGTTCGGGCAGAATACCCTGTTCAACCATGCCCAGTATGTTGCGCATAAAACTGAGTGGCCGGGTGAGTGAACGGGCAAGCAGCAGGCTTATAAAAAGCGCCAGCAGCAGTACGCAGGCTCCGGCCAGCACCATTGTGCGCGTAAGGTTTTGGGCATCGCCAAGGGCTTCGGTTTCGTCTATTTTTGCTGCAACGGCCCAGTCGGAAAGCGAAAGCACATAGCCGGTGTACAGCGTTGTTTTGCCACGGTAATCAGTACCTGTATTGTAGCCGGGTGTATGGTTAAATATGGCGTTTAGCCCGTTTGCAGCGGGTTCATCAGCATTGAGCAGGCGAATGGCCGAGCCGGGCTCGTGCCGCAGCGGACTTACCAGAAACAGTTTTCCGGAAGCGGCATCTCTGCGCACCAACAGAACTTCACCGGTTTTGCCCAGGCCATCGGTTAATCTGAACTTGTGGTAAAGTGCGTTTAGCCCGATTTTTGCCAGTAACAGGTAGTTATCAGTTACAGGTGCTACACCATACAGGTAATAATAATTTCCTTCTTTGAGAACAGAAGTAAAATACACCCCTTGATTAGCGGCCGTAAAGCCCGTTCCATCGGGGTTGGCGATCATGGCGCCTTCGGGCAGCTGGGGGTGGCCGGAGATGTAAACCTGCCCAGAGGGAGTAATGATGCAGGCAGTGTCTTCGGGTGCCAGTAATCCGGCCCACAGTGAGTCGCTGTTGGCTGAAAGGCTGGCAGCCAGCCGTTGGATTCGGTTTTTCTGGTTTTCGAAAAAGGTTTCGGTCTGGTCGGCTCGGGCATGGGCTATGGCATCCAGGCTAAACAGGTACTTGTCGCGATTGGCTTTGCGCACATACCCGAAAGTAAACAGGGCTATGGCTGCAACACCGGCAAAGGAGATGCCCAGTATGAGCAGGGTAATTTTGGTGCTAATCCGAATTTTCTTCCACATAGTCGTTCCGGTTTACGCCAGTATTTTTTCTGCAATGATTTGGCATGCGGCTTCTGCCTGGCTGCGTTGTTCGGGCGACAGGGGCGTGAACGAAGCCAACTCCAGCACACCAACCACCTGATTGTCCTGCAGGACAGGGGTGATAAACACATACCGGGGCGAGGCGCTGCCCAGCCCGGAAATTATTTTAATGTATCCTTCGGGTATTTCGTCCAGATAAAGCGATTTGCCGGTTACGATAAGCTGCCCGATGAGTCCTTCGCCTGCCTCGTATGCAATGCTGTTTTTTTCGCTTACCGGTATGGCATAGCCTGCCTGCAATACGGCTGTGCGTTGGCCGTTGTTTTGCTGCACCAGGTAAAAGGCTCCGGCTCCGGCCTGCAGCTGGCTGGCAATGGCGTGCAAAAATTTTTCCACAGCCTGTTCTGCCGATTTGGCCCGGTTTACTTCATCGGTAATGGCTTTAAGGTTAAGCGAAGTGGTATGGTCGTGCCGGGCCTGCTCGTGGGCAAGTCGTGTATCATCGCGTTTTTCGCGGTAAACCACCACTTCGTTTCTGGCGGTAAGAGCAACAATCAGCGCACCGGCTCCCGAAAGGAGCGAAATGCCCAATAGCATATAAAATGAGGGGGGAATGCCGGGGGCGGAAACAAGCAGCAGATTTAATACGGCTGCCGCACCGGTTAACAGAAACAGCACAGCCAGCGCCAGGCCGGCCGCGGGTATGGCAAGTTTGTTCATCATGTACGGTATTGCTTATGTAGCTCTTTAAAAAAACTCACAATCTGGTCAATTTTCAAAACATGGTCAATGTTTGTTACAGCCATGGCAGCCCTGGGCATGGTGTCGATCATACATTCTGCCGGATCCTGTACAATAGTAAGGCCGCCCCGGTCTTTAATTTGCTTCATGCCCAGGGCACCATCCTTATTTGCGCCGGACAGCAGGATGCCAATGAGCTTATCTTTAAATACATAGGCGCAGGTGCCGAGTGTTATATCAATTGCCGGGCGGGAGTTGTTAACCATCTCTTCGGTTGAGAGCGCAAAGTAATGCCCCAGTTCAACCGAAAGGTGATAGTTGGCCGGAGCCAGATAAACGCCTCCTTTTTTAATAGGTTCTTTGTCGTGTGGTTCGGTTACCGGCACCACGCTTTTAAGCGACAGAGCTTCAACGAAACCATGCCGCACGTGCTTAAGCCGGTGCAGGCACATAATAATGGGCAATGGAAAACCCTGCGGCAGCTGCGAAAGGATTTTCACTACTCCCTGAAAGCTACCGGCCGACCCACCGATAACAACGGCTTTATAGCTGTTATTTAGGTTGAAAGTATTCATGGGCCGATGGCAGCGCGCTTAATCCTTTATTTTCTTATAAATTTTTTCTTCGTTGTTAACCACTATAAAGCGGTTGGCGTAATCGCACCAAATGAGCGATTCTTTGGAGCCAATTGCCAGATATCCGTATTTGAACAGGCTTTCGTGGAATTTCCTGAGGACCTCGTTTTGCAATGATTGATTAAAGTAAATCATCACATTGCGGCACAGTATCAGGTCGAACTTGTTGAAAATTTCACCCAGCACCAGGTCGTGTTTGCGGTAGGTAACCGTACTGAGCAGGTCGCGGTTAAACACGGCCATTCCGTTTTCTTCGCGGTAGTAGTCTTTCAGGCTTCCTGCCCCCTGAAAGCGAATGTAATTTTTCTCATTCAGGTCCATGTTTTTAAGGGGGTAGGAGGCCATTTTGGCTTTTTCCAGAATATTCACGTCCAGATCGGTGGCATAGATCTGCACATCCTGGTGGATTCCCATTTCCTTCAGGAGGATGGCCATAGAAAGCACCTCTTCGCCTGAGGAACAGCCTGCATGCCATATTTTGAACTGCTTGTGGTTAAGCAGAATGGAGGGGATAATTTCCTCGCGCAGCACCCGCCAGAATCCGGGGTCGCGGAACATTTCGGTAACGTTTACAGTAAGCTCGTCCAGAAATTCGTGGATAAAGGCAGGCTGGTCGGTAAGTTTTCGGATCAGGGCATCTACGGTAAGTTTTTTCAATTCCAGTATGCGCTGTACCCTTCGTTTGAAGGACGACATGGCATAATTGCGGAAATCGTAGTGATGTTTCTGGTAAATCAGCTCCGAAATCCGCCTTAAGTCGGCTATGTCTATTTCCTGCATGATGAGGGTCAGTAATCAGGGCCTCAAAAATACGGCCGGCGGTTTAGCCCGGCAGAAAAATAGGGTATAAAATCTTACATGCGTGCCCTGTTTTTTTTGCCCGGGCTTTTGCCTGCAGTTATTTCAAGGGGTTGAAATTTAACGATTTACGCTGATTTGCGGTCCGGGCTACGGTTTTTCGCCCGGATTTATGGCCCTGCGGGTAAGCTCGAGTGCCTCAAGGTTAATGCGAAGGGTTTTTTCCAGTTCCTGCAGCACAGTGTCGGCAGCAGCCTCTGCCAGCCGGTTTTCGAGTTCGCGAATGCGGGCTTCCATTTTTTGCTGTTCGGTAAGGTCGTGGGCATAAATGGCGGCCCCGATTATTTCACCGCCCGGTGCGCGCAGTGGTTTGTAATTTACCGAGTAGTCGCGCCCAAAATAGTTTTTGGTTACGTTTATAGACTCACCGTTAAACACGCGGTCGTAAATAGACTTGTGGTATTCCAGATCTTCGGCTTTAAACAGGCCGAGCACATAATAACCTTTTTCATAGGGGATGCCGGATTTGATGAACTGCTCGAACAGCGGAGCATTGTTTCGCAGGGCTACGCGGTACGAACGGTCAATGGCCACAAAGGCATCTCCGGTGGCATCCATCAGGTTGCTCAGGTAGGTTTCCTTTTGCTGCGATTCGCGCAGAATGCGTTGCATTTCTTCCTGTGTGGCGGTAAGCTCTTCCATATTCTGGCGCATTTCTTCCTCCTGGGTGCGCATGGCCTCTGTGGCCAGGCGGCTTTCTTCGAGCAGTCGCTGGGTTTGCTGGGCGGTGCGCACCGAGGCAAGTGTAGATGCCAAAGTTTCGCCAAGTTTTTCCACAAACGAAATTTCGTGCGGCTGATAGGGATCGAACGAGGCCAGTTCGACCACGCCATACACCTTGTCTTCCAGCTTTAAGGGTACAATAAGCAAAAATCGCGGCGGGGCATCGCCCAGGCCGGAGGTTATGCGCACATATTCTTCAGGAACTTCCCTGAGGTATACGGTTTGTTTCTCCAGAAAGGTTTGCCCCAGCAGACCTTCGCCCGGTTGTATTCTCTGCTGCCCGTGCTTTTTTGTGTTAAAGGCAAACAAGGCCAGTAACTCCAACACCGGGTTAGAGGGGTCATCTTCATTCAGCACATACAACCCGCCCTGATTGGAGCGGGTGTACTGAACCAGCGTGCTGATGATGCGGTCGCCCAGTTGCTGAAGGTTGTTTTGCGATGACCGGAGGATGTCAACAAACCGGGTAAGACCTTCGTTGGCCCATTTTCGTTTTTGCTCTTCTTCGTTTATCTGGCGCAGTTTTTCCTGCATGGCAATCAGCGCATCGGCCAGCCTGTTGCGCCCGGGAGCATAGTCGGGCTCCAGCTCGCGATAGTCTTTATTCAGGTTGCCTTCGCTAATGGCATTAACAAAGTCGCTGGCATCGCGAAGGTTTTCTACCACTTCACTAATATGCCGGGCAACCTCGCCTATTTCGTTCGGTGGCAGGCCGGTGGTATGATTGTGCTGTGCGGTATTGCCGGCCAGCATCTCAAGCGGCTTAACTACCTTGCGCTGAAACCACAATACCAGGCCTGCCAGGGCCAGTGCGTTAATGCCAAGGGTACCGGCCAGCAACAGGTTAAAGCGGCTTTGTTCCCTGGCGGCCTCGCGTTGCAGGTCGCGCACCAGCATATCGAACTGGCTGGTGATGAGCAGTGCCTGGGCCTGCCGGTTCAGGCTGTCGGTACTGCCGGTGTAGATCTGCCAGTCGTTTAACAAAGCCGTGAGGGTAACTGAGGGTAACTTTTGCAGGGGCGGGAGTTTTAGGTTGGTGAAGGGCACCGTGCCGCCATTGCGCAGCAGGTTAAGCGAGCGGTTAAGCTGGTGTATGCGGGCCTGCCTCGCGGCTGGGGGCCACTCAAACCGGGCCAGTTCATTGAAAAGGCTCTGTTGCTGCCTTACCAGGTCTGTTTGCCATTGCACGGCCAGCAGCTGCCGGTGGCGGTTATTTAGCCACAGCCATTGCAGGGCAATGAGGGCAAAAAAAAGCAGGGCTGTTGCCCATGCCCATTGGCGCAAAGTAAGGCCGGAGAGCCGTTTCATGCCGGCAAGTTTAATGAAAATACTGTAACCGGTTATTTTCTGCTGGCTTCTACGTTGTGGGGCAGAAAGGCATACGGCAGCAGGGCCTGGGCCGAAGGAAATTTAATCCACTTATGATCGTTGGTTTGCATTACCACCTCAAAGTTTTTTTTCTGGTTGCTTTCAAACTCGAGCATCACCTGGCGGCAGCCCCCGCACGAGGTGGCGGGCAATAAATCTTTTCCGCCCTTTTTTTTGGCTACTACCACCAGCTTTGTAATGCGTTTGTCCGGATGCTGGGCTGCAGCTGCATACAGGGCTACCCGTTCGGCACACATGCTTAACGGATAGGAGGCGTTTTCGTAATTGGCTCCGGTTATAACGGTGCCGTCTTCCAGCATCAGCGCAGCGCCTACACAAAATTTTGAATAGCCGGCATGGGCGTGGCCGGCTGCTTCTTTGGCTTTGTGAATAAGGTAGCGCGACTCCTGGTCCAGCTCTTCCAGCTGGTCATATAGTTGGACATCTTTCATACTGTGGCTTTGGGTTTAGAAAGTTAAAAAATTTTCATATTGCAGGTTGAGCGATTGTATCATGAAGACTGTTTTAGTGTTGGGGGCCGGGCGCTCCGCTTCGGTATTAATTAATTACCTGCTCTCGCAGGCTGCCAAAAGGCAATGGAAGGTAATTGTTGGAGATTTAGAGCCCGAGCTGGCCCGTCAAAAATTAGGCGGATCTTCTTACGGAGAAGCCATTGCTTTTAATATAGCCGATATTCCTGCCAGTGCCAGGGTTATTGCCGGCAGCGATGTGGTGGTATCGCTGTTGCCGCCACATCTGCACGTAGCGGTAGCACGGCTTTGCCTGGACCACGGCAGGCATCTCATAACCGCCAGTTATGTCTCGCCCGACATGAGGAGGCTTCACCGGCAGGCCATAGAAAAAAATGTGTTGTTACTGAATGAGTGCGGGCTGGATCCGGGTATAGACCACATGAGTGCCATGGAAGTCATCCATCGCATACAACAAGAAGGAGGCAGGGTAACATCTTTTGAATCGTTTACAGGAGGATTGATTGCGCCCGATACCGACCCTGAAAACCCGTGGCGGTACAAGTTTACCTGGAACCCGCGAAACGTGGTAACGGCCGGTCAGGGCACGGCCCGCTATCTGGAAGCAGGAAAAGTAAGATTTATTCCCTATACCCAGTTATTCAGAAGGGTAACGCCCGTGCACGTGCCGGGGTATGGCCATTATGAAGGCTATGCCAACCGCGATTCCTTACAGTATAAAGAAGCCTACGGCCTTAACAGTGTGCATACCCTGTTAAGAGGCACCCTGCGCAGTCCGGGCTTTTGTGCGGCCTGGCATGTGCTGGTACAACTGGGTGTATGCGATGATTCGTATACAATAAACTGCGAGGGGTTATCGCATTGCGATTTCATTGAGTTGTTCCTGCCATACGATGCCCGGCCGGCCGAAGAACGACTGGCAGCATGGTTAGATTTGCCCCTGCAGGGCCCGGAAATGCAACGGCTGCGGTGGAGCGGCTTTTTCAGTTCTGAGCCTATTGGGCTAACACAAGGCACACCAGCGCAGATTACCGAGCATATTCTGAACAAACGATGGGCGCTGCGGCCGGAGGATAAAGATATGATTGTGATGTGGCACCGGTTCGGGGTTGAAAAAAACGGAGTGCAATCTGAAATCCAATCTTCCCTGGCCGTTACCGGTACCGATTCGGTTCATACCGCTATGGCCAAAACGGTTGGGCTGCCCCTGGGCATTGCAACCCGATTGCTGTTGGAAGGCCAGATTAAAACGCGCGGAGTGGCTATTCCGGTTCAGGCCGAACTGTACCATCCCATTCTGAATGATCTGAAAACCCATGGAATAGCTTTCCATGAAACCGCTAAGCCTTACGGACAATAGCACTTTTTTATGGGATTTTATAAATTGCAACAAGGCAAGCATACATTTGGCTGGTATGTATTCACTGAGAAGGTTCGTTGGAGCCGTTCTTATGGCCATGGTTGCGTATAACGTGCCTGCTCAGGGATTAAAGACCGACAGTTTAAAACAACTTGCAGAAACCACCACCAATGATTCAGTAAAAATATCAGCCCTGTTGCAACTGGCCTTTCAGTATATTTTTAACGATTCAAAACTGGCCTGGCAAAAAATTACCGAAGCCCGGCAACTTCTTGAACGGAAAAACAACCCTTACCTTACCACCTATGCCACCTATGTGAGGGCTGTGTACTACGATGTTACCGGATCAACTGACTCAGCACGCCATTATTTCGAAAACGGATTGGCGGAGAGCCGTAACCATGGACTTGCCGATCTGGAGGTGAAGTTTCTCAATGGCCTGGGCCTGAATAACTGGAACCGAGGGTACTATCAAACTGCGTTGGACTTGTTTCTGCAGGTGAATGAAAAAAACAGTAAGCTGGAAAAGTCGAAACAAATTCCCCGGAGTACGCCATTAAACAATATCGGATTAATTTATCAGGAACTGGGGCTTTATGATAAAGCACTGGAGTTCCATAATCAGGCGCTTGGCCTGCGGCTCAGCGATCCTTCTTTGCTGGCACAGGCCGCTACCTCTTACAATAACATAGGCATCTGCCTGTATCATCAGAAAAAATACCACGAAGCGGAAGAAGCCTACCGCAAAGGTATTGAGCTTACACGCCGGCATAAATTTCTGCGCCAATATTACGACCTGGCTTCCAACCTGGCCAAAACACTTGCTGCTTTACAACGGCACGAAGAAGCCCAGCGCTTTAATATGGAAGTGTTGCATCACGACTCCTCCATTTATTTGCCCGATAAGTTTTTGATGAACGTTCGTTCAGCAGCTGCCGGTATATATCTGGATTTGGGCCGGCCCGACCAGGCATTTCCTTTACTGCAAAAATGTTTCGATTTAATTAAACAAAAGCCTGAATATGAATTTTATGCTTCTGATGTTTACCGGTACGCCTCATCTTACTATTACATGACCGGCAACCCGCAACTGGGAAGGTATTATGCTGACCAGCAAAAGGAAGTGGTTGAACAATTGTTTAGCAGGCGCAATGCCGAAAGCGTTGCTGAAATGGAGGTAAAGTATCAAACGGCAGAAAAAGAGCGGCAGATACTGGATCAGCAGCTGGTTATAAAGCAAAACAACCTCTTAATGGCAAAGCAGCGCAACCGGAATATTGTGCTCACCTCTGCAGTTGTCATTCTGGTGCTGCTTACCATTACCGGCTTAGTATATTTCAGGACGCGACAAAAGGCGCGGGAGCAACAACTGCTGCTGCAGGAAAAGCAATTGCGCCTCGATGCCATATTGGCAGCCACGGAAGAAGAGCGCCATCGCATTGCCCGCGACCTGCACGATGGCATAGGGCAGCAACTCAGCGGAGCTATTCTGCAATTGGAGTCGGCCATTCATAACGGAAGCAGCGATATGCTGAAAATAAACTTAAACCCCATTTTGGATAATTTACGCATAACCTCTTCGGAGGTACGCGCATTATCGCATGAAATGATGCCGAGGTCGCTTACGGAGTTGGGGTTGGTGCCGGCCATCAGCGACCTGCTGAGCCGCACCTTTGCCCATACCCCCGTGCACTGCACGTTTCATCACCACCTGCCGGCCGACCGACTCGATGCAACAACTGAACTGGCCCTTTTCCGGGTGGTACAGGAACTCATAAATAACATTATCCGTCATGCACATGCCAGCCAGGTTGCCGTTAACCTGTTGCGCATTAAAGATAAACTTCGCCTTACGGTAGAAGATAACGGGATAGGCTTTGATGATGCAGCCGTAAGTAGCGGTCATGGAATAATGAACATCCGTACCCGGCTGGAGGCAATACATGGATCCATTTTGTTTGAACGCAACGGAAATGAAGGTACGCTGGTAACCGTTACCCTGCCGCTGAATACGTAAAGATGAAAAAAGGCACGTTATATCTGGTAGATGACCATCAGTTGGTAATAGATGGAATCATTTCGCTGGTGGAAAGCAGTGGCGAGTGGGAGGTGATAGGCTATGCCAACTCCGGAGAAGAAGCCTTGCAGAAAATTCCAATACTGAAGCCCGACATCATTTTAATGGACCTGGAAATGCCGCGCATGAATGGCCTGCAATGCACCGAAAAACTCCTGGCGCAGCATGCAAACTATAAAATTGTGATACTCACCTTTCATCATGAAAAAGCATTGGTGCAAAAAATGGTGAAAATGGGTATTGCCGGTTACATCATTAAAAATGCTCCTCGTCAGGAATTTCTATCCGGTCTTCAGGCAGTTATGCAGGGAAATAAATTTTATTGCACCCAGCTTACCGAATCCCTGCTGGAGGTAAATCCATTATCCTTAAAAAGGGAGTCAAATGTAAAGTTGCTGGCCCTGCTCAGCCAGCGCGAGCGCGAGGTGTTACAGCTTATTGCAGAAGGCATTTCGAGCAAAGAAATAGCCGATAAACTCCATCTTTCCCCGGGTACGGTCGAAACCCACCGTAAAAACCTGCTCAAAAAACTCAACGTTCGCAACTCGGCCGAACTGATTCGGGTGGCCCTGACCGAAGGCCTGCTGGATTAGCCAAAAACGGTAGCAGATTACCGGTTTACCGGTATTACAACTTTCCGTACCGGTAAACAACTTGGCGCTGAAAACTAAACCTCAAAGCCATGAAAAAACTACTGTTTTTCCTGTATGTGTTTTGTCTTCCGGGCTGGTCGCAAAACACCATTCAACCTAAGTATACCTATAACTTACCCAACGATTGGGAAGCCTGGACACTAGCTCCCGGTGGCATGCTGTTGGTTGGGCATGAAAAAGGGTTTGCCGCCATTGAAGCCCACAATAACCAATTCGTATACAATTATACCGACTTAGGTAAGATTAAATTAAATGAAATGGATTTGCTCGATGGCCTCCCCTGGGTTGTGCTGAAAAATGCAGCGTTTGGTAAAATGCCGGTATACGTAGTGCTGGATTATTTTACCGGAAAGCCCATCTTTGATAGCCAGAAAAAAGACTGGACGGCTCCGGCCGGCTACCATTACCTGGCTGACGAAGGTAAATTTGTAATATGGGGAGCAAACAAATCTGTATCGGGTACGTGTATTGGCATCTATGAACTGGGGTCGGATAAGACATTAGCCTTAATTGACCTTAAAGATAAAAAACTTACCGGGGGCGGATTACCCACCAGCATGGTGGTAGAAGGTGACCGCTTCATTATGACCACCACCAAGAGCGTAACCGTAATAAACTTGCGCACAAATGCTATTGAATGGTTTACCACCAAGCTAAACAACTCAAACGGTACACTGAAATACCTGTTTGATCAACAAAACCAGGTGGTGTATGCATACAGCCCTTACTTAAAGGCCAAGATTTATAAAATCAACGCCAAAGATGGTTCGCTGATGTGGCCCAAACCCATTAGCCTGGACGGAGCCGTAATGCGGATTGAAATTCTGAAAGAAGGATTGTGGGTGTACGCTGAAGAAGAAAAATCATTTGAAGTAAATCTGTTCGATCCGGGCACAGCAGCCAGGCTGTGGAAAAAGCCCTATTCCGATAAGGGCGGCATCCGGGAATTTATTTTTCAACCCGATGGCGTGGTGTTTGGAACCTCTACCGGTGAAGTAAATACCTTACTCCACAACGGTACCTTACGGCTGAGCAAGAACATTGATACCGGTGCTCCTTACAGGGTATTTGCCTTAAATCCGGATGGTTCTCTGTTTTACCTTAGCGGTGTAAAGATGGGCGTTGCAAACCTGCAGGATGGCAGCTTTGTTAAAGAGCCGGCAAAATTCAGGAAAGTAGAGCAGCTGATAACGGCCATGGACCGGAAAAACAATCGGTTTGTGGTGAGCACGGGCAATGAGTTATTTTTTATTACCCGCGATGGAACATCCAAAAAGGTTTGCGACATCGAGTTTAAAGGAGGTGAAAATCCTTCCAAAATCGAGTTTAGGGAGGGGGGTGTCCTGCTTTCGTCCAATCAAAACGCCCTGTTGGTGGATTACGACGGAAACATAAAATACAATGTGTTTTACAAAGCCCCGGGAACCAGTGTTGCCGGCAAATTACTGGCCGGTGCCGTTATGGTGGCTGGTGCTGCAGCCGGTGCAGCCTCGGCTGCACAGGCCGGTATGATGCAGGGTGCTACACCTTTTTATGTAGAAGATGAGGAAGCAAGTGCAGGCAGAACGGCCAAAGCCTATTCAGGTGTGGCCGGCAATGCCGCAGCCATTATGACGCAGCGCTTCAACGCCACAACAGCCACTAAAAATAGCCTCTACATCCAAACTTCGCTTGATGAAGGTGTGGGGCTTGTGAAATTAAATAAAGATACCGGGAAACCGGAGGGCCAAATCATTACCAAAGATAAAAAGCCTGAATATCTGGTGGATGAAGATTTTGGAATATTCTATTTTCTGAAGTCGCCCAAAGCAGTTTTGGGGTACGACCTGCGGTAATGGATTGAATGACTGAGCCATTAAACCACCCTCACCAGCCGGCCTTCCAAAAGTAACAGGGCTTTGAGGCATGGTACTGGCGGAGGGCAACCCTCCCCGAAAGGGGAGGGTGTTTTTTGCCGTTGCGGGCCCTGGGTCCATGCAGAATTTTTCAGCCGGTTGGTTTCCATACCCCCTGCCTTTGTACCTTGCAGCTATGAGTTTTGCCAATCCTGGAGCTTTGTGGGCGTTGGGGGCAATGGCCATTCCGGTTATTGTACACCTGTTCAGCTTTCGCAAAACCCAGCGCGTTTATTTTTCCACCAACCGGTTTTTACGGCAGGTACAGCAGGCAACCGCATCGCGGCAAAAGCTCAGGCACTTGCTGGTGCTGGCAGCCAGGCTGTTGTTTCTTTTTTTCCTTATCATGGCCTTTGCGCAGCCCTACATCCCGGCACCGCAACAGGTTACCAGCACACGCACCGTGTCGGTTTATGTTGACAATTCGCTTAGCATGTCGGTGCCGGTATCGGAAAGAGAGCGGGCACTGGATGCAGCCATTCAGCATGCGCACCGGCTGGCCGAAGTATTCCCGCCCGATACGCGTTACCGGCTGCTTACCAACGATTTTGCCCCGTTCTCCAACGCTTTTAAAACCAGGTCCGATTTCCAGGAGCTGCTTTCGGGTATCAGGCTCTCGCCCATAAGCCGTTCGCTTAACGATATTGCCGTACGATTGAACAACGGTTCGCCTTCCGGAGATTTTTACCTGTTGTCTGATTTTCAAAAATCAACATTGGGAGATCCTGCCAACACCGCATTTGCCGATACCTCCCGACAGGTTTATCTTATTCGCTTTAAGCTGCAGAACCATGGGAATGTATTTGCCGATTCAGCCTGGCTCGACAATCCGTTTATCATTCCCGGCGAGCGCAATGCGCTGCACGTGCGCATACGAAATACCAGCCAAAATCCGGTTGAACAGCTTGCAGTTAAACTGCTAAACGAGGGCGTGCAGGCGGGCAATACCTCGGTATCTGTTCCGGCGTTGGGGGTAGCCGAAGTGAGGTTTAACCTTCCGGCAGCTATGACTTCATTCAGCCGGCTGGAGGTGCGGTTTAATGATTACCCCGCAGTGTTCGATAACCAGCTATATGTGGCACTGAACCGGTTAGATCGCATACGGGTAGTAGAAATACGCGATACCGGTACGCCAAAATTTGTGCAAACCGTTTTTGGCAATACTCGTTTGTTTGTGTTTCATTCGTTCGCAGCTTCCAACCTTAACTATGCCGCGATTCAGGCGGCCGACCTGGTGGTGCTAAACCAGGTGAACAATCCGGATGCGCCGCTGCTAGAAAACCTGCGCAACTATGTTAGGGCAGGCGGAACACTGCTGGTTATACCGGGTACCACGCCACAGCCGGCGGCCATCAGCCAGCTTGCTGCCGTGCCGGTAACTAAAACCGATGAAGAAAAGCTGGAGATCAGTGATCCGGATTTCAACCATCCCTTTTTCCGCAATATTGTAGAAGACCGCATTGACCGGTTGGCCCCGTTCCAGGCCAGGCGGGTAATTGACTGGGGCAGAGACCGGGCTGCATTGCTGAAATTTAAGAACGATAACCCCCTGCTTTCGTTACTCTACCAGGGCAATGGCCGTTTATACCTGCTGGCTTCGCCCCTGCATACGGAATACACCGACCTGGTTACCCATTTTCTGTTTCTGCCCGTAATGTACCGCATTGCCCAGTCGGGTAAAAAGACGCTGCTTAAACCTTACTATTCGCTGGCCGAAAGCCAGGTGGTGCTTCGCACCGACAGTGCCATGGCCACCGGCATAGTACGGCTGGATGGCGAGCGTGCGCTTATTCCCGACCAGCGAACGCAAGGCGACCGCGTGGTGCTGGAGTTGCCGCGCCACACAATTGAACCGGGTTTTTATTATGCCATTCGCGAAAAAGATACGCTGGCCCTGCTGGCATTTAATGCCGATAAGCGTGAGTCGTATCTGGAGCAGCATTCCGAACAATCGCTGGCCGAAACACTGGGCAACAATCCGCATGTAAGATTTATTTACGGCGGCGCTTCAGGTAATTTCAGCTCAGCATTCCGTGACGAATATCTGGGCACTCCGCTGTGGAGGTATGCCCTGTTGCTGGCATTATTGTTTTTGCTTGCCGAAATATTGCTGTTAAGGCTATGGCATTAAAGCGGGTTTGCAAAAAAGTCGTTTCTTTGTGGTGAAGTCTATGAAGATTCTCATTAGGTCTGCCCGCATTATCGATCCCAACTCATCTGCTCATCTTAAAGTAAAAAATGTTCTGATTGACAACGGCCGGATTGCTGATTTGCCGGCAAAGCCTGTGGAGGCAGATCGTACACTGGAAGCCGAAGGCATGCTGCTTACGCCGGGATGGTTTGACCTGGGGGCCCAGTCGGGCGAGCCGGGTTTTGAGCAAAAAGAAGACCTTGAAACTTTGGCGCAGGCGGCCATGGCCGGAGGTTTTACCGAAATAGCTGTGCTGCCCAACACCCAGCCGGTTATTCAAACGCGCGCTGATGTAAACTACTTTCTGCGCGGTAATGCGGGCCGGCTGGTACAAATGCATGTAATGGCTGCCGTTACGCGCAATACCCGTGGCGAAGAATTTACCGACATGATGGACCTGCACCATGCCGGTGCCATTGGCTTTACAGACGGCCTGAAAACCATTTGGAACACCGATATTTTTCTTAAAACGCTTCAATACCTGCAGGCGTTTAACGGCCTGTTAATAGACCACCCGGAAGATATCTGGCTGAACCTGTACGGCCAGATGAACGAAAGCCCTGTTAGTGCGCGGCTGGGGCTTAAGGGTATGCCGGCGTTGGCCGAAGAGGTGGCCCTGAGCCGCAACCTTAGGTTGCTGGCCTATGCCGGCGGGCGGCTGCATGTGGCCAGGGTTTCCACTTCGAGGTCGTTGCGCCTTATCCGTGCCGTGCGCAAAAGGCTTGCAGTTACCTGCGACATAACAGCCTACCAACCACTGCTGGACGACAACCTGCTGGAAGGATTCGATACCAACTATAAGGTGAATCCGCCGTTGCGCGGAAAAAGAGACAACGAAGCCCTGATACGCGGCATGGAAGATGGAACGATTGATGTAATCTGTTCGGGCCACGTGCCCCAGGATGCCGAAAGCAAACAGGTAGAATTTGACCAGGCCGAGCCGGGAATGATAAGCCTGCAAACAACGGGCGCAAACCTTACCGAACTGGCTGCCAGAATTCAGTGGGAGGTGCTCATAGAAAAAATTGCCGTTAATCCGCGCAAAATATTGGGACTGTCCCAGCCGGTTATTGAACCCGGAGAAAAAGCCAACCTTACCTTGTTTAACCCGCATGCCGTATGGACTTTTAACGAGCAAAGCTCCAGGAGCAAGTCCAGAAATTCGCCCTGGTGGGGAAAGACCCTGAAAGGCAAAGCTGTGGCGGTTTTTAACAATGGCCGCTACCGGATTTTCGATTGATGGTCATGTTCAGAAGTTTATTCATCATAACCCTTAAATACGGTCTTCTGGCAGCCCTGTTAAGCCTGTCGTTTATTATCTGCATGTATTATCTGGGGCGTCATCCGTTGCTGGTCTCGCCTTTTCTGGATTTCCGCATTCCCCTGTATGCAATATTTTTATTTTTTGCCCTGCGCGAGTTTCGCGATTATCAACAGCAGGGGGTTTTGTATTTTGTACAGGGCATGGCCGGAAGCACGCTGCTGGTACTCTGGGCAGGTGTGGCGGGGGCCCTGGGGCTGTGGCTTTTTGCTGCTGCCGAGGGTGGTTTTGTGGCAGAATACATTCAAAAAACCATGGAATACCTTAAAGGTTTTCCTGAAGAAGATATCCAGCGCATAGGAAAAGAAGTGTACGAGCGTAATTTGGAGCTCCTTCCCACGACTAATGCCGCGCAACTGGCCTCGCTGTACCTGGTGCAAAGCCTGGTTATCGGCCTGCTTGCGGGCGTTATCATGGCGGTAATGCTCAGAAAACAACCTTCAACCTAAACCCCTTTTATTATGGAAGAGCAAACGCAATCCACCATGCCCACCACGCGGTCAGTCGGCCTGAAGTGGGGCATAATAAGCGCACTGTTTTCGATACTGTTTTTTTTAATACTGGTTATTGCCGGTGCAAACGCCTTCGATAATAAATGGGGATGGATAGGGGGCATTTTTTCCATCATTTTTATGGTGCTCGCCCATCGCGAATTCAAACAACAGGGTGATAGTTTTATGACATACGGTCAGGGCCTGGGAATATCATTCTGGATGGTACTGATATCTACTGCTGTGGCGGGTTTGTTTACCTATATCTATTCCAACATTATTGACCCCGCCACCATGGAGAAATTCTATGAGTCGCAGCGCATGCAGATGGAAGAACGCAACATGCCCGAGGAGCAGATAGAAATAGCTCTGGAATGGACCCGCAAGTTGTTTTGGGTTATTTATGCTGTAGGTGGCATACTGGGCGGAATGTTTATTGCCCTTATCGTAAGCATATTTACACAGAAAAAAAATCCGGCGCCTCCGTTTTAGAATTAAGATTACTGCCGGCCGGGTGTACTTGAGGCAGGGTGGTAAAATATGCCGGAATCACAAAACTTTTTGCCAGATTTGTGGCCGGCAACCCTGCATGACAGAGCTTAGCATAATTATACCCGTTTATAACGAAGAAGAAAGCCTGCGCGAACTGAGCCAGTGGATTAACCGCGCACTCGCACAGGAGCATTATTCCTATGAGGTAATTTTTGTAGATGACGGCTCAACCGATGCTTCGTGGGAGCGCATTAAAGAACTGGCAGCCGAAGACCCGCGCATAAGGGGAATAAGGTTTAACCGCAACTACGGCAAATCGGCTGCCCTGCAAACCGGTTTCCGGGCATCGGCCGGCCGCGTGGTGGTTACCCTGGATGCCGACCTGCAGGACAGCCCCGATGAAATTCCGGAGCTCTACCGCATGATTGTGCATGAAGGGTATCAGCTCGTATCGGGATGGAAGAAGAAGCGCAAAGACCCGATAACGAAAACACTGCCCTCCAGATTCTTTAATTTCGTAACCCGCAAAATTTCGGGTATACCCATTCATGACTTTAACTGCGGTTTAAAAGCCTACCGCAGCGAAGTGGTAAAAAGCATTTCGGTGTATGGCGAAATGCACCGGTATATTCCGGTAATGGCCCGGTGGGCAGGGTTCAATAAAATAACCGAAAAGGTGGTACAACACCACGAGCGCAAGTATGGCTACAGCAAGTTTGGGTTCGAACGGTTTGTACGCGGCTTTCTGGACCTGCTCACCATTATGTTTGTGGGGCGTTTCGCCCTCAGGCCCATGCATTTTTTTGGCACGTTGGGCATGCTGTCGTTTCTGGCCGGGTTTCTGTTTACCGCCAAACTGTTCTGGGATAAAATAGACGCCATATATTTTTCGGGCACACCCTTAAGGCGCGATATTACCCAGCAGCCTTTATTTTATCTGGCCCTGGTGGCAGTAATTATTGGCGTACAGTTGTTTGTAACAGGCTTTCTGGCCGAACTCATTGCGCGCCAGTCGCTTTCGCGCAAGGATTATCTTATTGCCGAACGCGCCGGCTTTGCCGAAAAAGAAAAAGCAGGAATATGAATTTATTTGGCCACACAGGTAAGCGGTAAAGTAACCGTAAACTCCGTTCCCGCTCCGTACTGCGAACTTACCTGCACCGTGCCGCCCATCTTCTGGCATATTTCTTTAACGATGTAAAGACCCAGCCCCGAGCCTTCGCCAAAATTATGCGCCCGGTAAAACATGGTGAACAGGTTTTTCTTGTGGCTTTCTTCAATACCCACGCCATTATCGGCAATGGTAAGCTTCCATTGGGTTGTACTTTTTTCGGCTTGTATGCGGATAAACGGTTCGGGCTTGGCCGGGTCGTAATACTTTACGGCATTGCTGATGAGGTTGGAGAGGATAATCTGCAACCGGCTGCGGTCGGTGTTAACCTGAAAGTCTTCAGGCACATGATTTTCTATTTTCTGTTTACCAAAGTCTTTCATATGGCTTAACCGGGCAAGTTCTTCCTGCACCAGCGCATGCAGCTTAACCGGCTCATAGTTAACCTCCATGCGCATATTGCGCGAATGGTTCAGCACATCACGGATAAATTCATCCAATTTTTGTACACGGCCGCTTATGAGCGAAATGATATGCTGCTGTTCTTCGGTATTCTGCGACAACCGGTACACGTTAATAAGCCCGAGTATGGAACTTAGCGGAGCACGCAAATCGTGCGAAACGCTGTAGGCAAACTGGTCAAGTTCTGCATTGGCCTTTTCCAGCATGGTGTTTTGCTTTAGCAAAATGCTTTCGGAATATCTGTTTACATCAATCAGAAAGTAAATAATAAACAGGCAGGTAAAAAATGAGGCCAGAAAATTTATGGTAAGATACAGTTGTGCGTAAGCCAGGGGCACTACTTCGCGTTTAACCAGGTTCAGATCGGTCCAATAAGCCAGCAGAAAAAGCGCAAGACTCAACAGGCTGAAGCCGGCTGCCAATTTAGGATGGCGGTAACCCAAAAGGGCAAATGCAGTAAGGGCAGTACAAATAAAATAAGTGTAAATGCCGGTAAAGTGCGGGTCGTTATCGGCAAATACAAATACCGTAAGGTTAATGGTAAGCAAAAAAACTACGGAGGAAGAAAGAAAGTAACCCAGGCGGTTAAGTATTAGGCATGCCACGCCGGCGGCAATGGCCAGCAGGTAAAAGGGGTAGTTACCCTGCACACCGGTAAGGCAATCGGCTATGAAATAGAAAATAGCTACTTTAATGCTGAGCAATGATAACAAAGCCCGCAGCCATGCCGATTTATAGTCAAATGCCGGCAGGACATCTGCCGGCCCGATTAGCAACTGAACAATACGTGCACGCGGTAACATGCTTGCTTTTTACAGCAAAGATAACTGTAGCAAACAAATGCACTGCCTACAGTTTTTCGAGGAGGATGTACAGAAAAGATTTAACCGCCTCGGCATAATTACCCACCCGTATGTTTTCGTTTTCGGCATGTTGATTATTGTCGGGGTTTACGGTAGGAACGGCCACAGCGGGAATGTTAAGCGCATTAACAAAAGGCGAAACAGGAATGGATCCGCCCGTCATGCGAATGCGAACGGGGTCTTTCCCGAATGCGCGGTTCAGGGCACGTGTAAGCCATTTTCCGGTTTCGGAATCGAAAGGTGTTTGAAAAGGCCCGTACGAAACCCTGTAGCTTACCGAAGCCAGGCGCGGGTGTTGTGCCCGCTCTTCTTCGGTAGGTTCGGCTTCTGTAAGATAATAACCCTGTTGCTTTATGTGGTTTATGATTAGCCCAGCTAACCGTTCGGCATGGCTGGAGGGTACCAGGCGTATATCTATTTCGGCCACGGCATTGTTGGGTATCAGGGTGCGTGCCTCCTGTCCCACATACAGGGCGTTCAGCCCGCGGATGTTGAGGGTAGGGTATTGAAGCGATTCCTGAAAGTTTTCGCCAATTTTATCGGGTTGGGCAATGCCCAGAAAGTTGCGGATTGCGTGTTCGTCATCGGGCACTTGTTTCAGAATGGCTTTTTCTTCCGGTGTGAGGGTTACTCCGTCATAAAATCCCGGTATGGTTACGCGGCCGTCGGCATCTTTCATAGAGGCCAGCAACTGGGCCAGCCGCATGGCCGGGTTGGGGGTATAGTTTCCGTAGTTGCCGCTGTGTACGGGCCTGCGTGGTCCGTAAACTGTAAGGGTCATTTCGCAAATACCCCGTGCGCCAAAACTCAGCGTAGGGAGGTTAGAAAAATGCCGCGGTCCGTCCAGAATAATCATCCTATCGGCTGCAAGTTCTTTGCGGTATTGATTAACAGCATCGGGCAGGTGCGGTGAGCCCAGTTCTTCCTCAAAATCCATGATAACCTTTAAATTGTAGTTGGGCTCAGCGTTAAGCTCTTTCAGGGCATCAAGCGCGGCCAGAAAGGCGGCCACGGGTCCTTTGGCATCGGAGGCCGACCGGGCAAATATGCGCCAGTCGGGGTTATACCCTTCGTGCAGCTTTTCCCAGGGTATAATATGCCAGTTGCCCTGTTTGTCCTGTTCTTTCAGTACGGGTTTCCACGGACTTTCCTGATTCCATTTCGAGGGATCAACGGGTTGCCCGTCCAGCTGCAGATATATTAACACTGTTTTTGCAGCATTCCGAAAAGATCGCGAAGCGAGCAGCAGCGGAACGGAGGGCGTGGTTAACCTTCTGGTGGTAAAGCCGCGCTTCGCAAAAGCCTGCTCACACCATTGTACATTTTTTTCAATATCGGCCGGGTAGTGGGCATCGTTGGGTAGGCTCAGCAATTCGTAGAACAGCCTAAACGATTGTACGGTGTGGCGTTCTGCAGCTTTATCGGTTTGGGCCTTACCGGGTTGTGCCTGCAGCGAAGCACACATCACTGCAGGAATAAGTACGAGAAATCTCATCTTTTTTCGCTTAAATATTTATCCGGAAGGGTAAAAGCCCAGGCTTTCTGCACACCATAGTATGGTTACTATGTAGTACCGGGGTGCCATCGTAAAACAACTGTATGCTGTTAATACCCCGGTTGGTGGCCGGTCCGTTTTCGCTTTCGCGCGTTTCGTAGGTGCTGAACACGTGGGTAATAGTGCCAAACTGCTCGGTAACGCGGTGCAGTTCGCGTTCGTAAAAAGCCTGCGGGTATTCGGCTGCTGAATAGCTGCACGTACTCATCGGGCGTAATGGATCGTAGCGCCAGTTGTCCCTGCTGGTTTTTTTACCGTAGGAAATGAGGCGGGCATCGGGAGCAAAACAAATACCGGAACCGATCCCAGTTCCTGTCTTCGCCTGGCGCTGCCCGATATAACATGATATAAGGCCTTTACAAGGGCATCGGCCGACCTGCACATCGGCCTGATAGGACGACTGGCCATGTGCCGCAAAGGCTAAGGCGGCCACCAGGGATAGTAAGCTTATTTTCATGAGGCGTATTTTAAGCCTTCAAGTTAGAAAATACCCGGTTGTGGCGGAAACCGCCTGTCAACTGTTTAGATTTGTGCGTTATGCAGGGCATACCCCGATTTTCGGTAGTTGTTCCGGTTTACAACCGGCCGGATGAGCTGCGCGAGCTGCTGGAAAGTTTAACCCGTCAAACCTACCAGAATTTTGAAGTATTGGTGGTTGAAGACGGTTCATCCGATCGCTGCGATACGGTAGTGCAGCAGTACAGTAACCGGCTGGCCGTTCAGTATTTGTATAAACCCAACACCGGTCCGGGCCCAAGCCGCAACTTTGGTTTTGCCCACGCGCGTGGCGAATATTTTGTGGTATTCGATTCGGACTGCATTGTGCCACCCCATTATTTCGAAGTGGTTGACGTAGCCCTGCGAAAGCATGCGTTCGATGCCTGGGGCGGGTCCCGATCGCGGACATGAAACGTTTACCCCGCTGCAGCAGGCTATGGCCTTTACCATGTCGGCCGGCATTACCACAGGGGGTATACGGGGCAGCAGAAGCAGTGCCACCTTTCAGCCGCGAAGTTTCAACATGGGCTTTTCAAGGGCTGTGTGGGCTTCATACCGGAGGATTCAGATTCTCGCATCTGGCAGAAGATATTGAACTAAGCGTGCGCATGCGCAAGGCCGGCTTTAAAATAGTGTTGTTGCAGGATGCTTATGTTTATCATAGGCGCAGAACGTCATGGGTGCAGTTTTTTTCATCAGGTAGCCAACTTTGGCCGGGGGGCGTATACGCGTGGGCCATGCGCACCCGGGCGAAGTTAAGCCGGTGCATTGGCTGCCTTTTCTTTTTCTGGCTGGTACCTTGTTACTGCCTGTATGGCTGTTGGTGTGGTGGCCGTTGTTTTTGTTAGGAGGCAGCCTGCTTACAGCCTTTCTTGTTGCCGTGGCCTTGCAGGCATACAAGGCTACCCGTTTACTAAGCGTTTCGTTGCTAACGGTGCCTGCTGCCTTTATTCAGCTAACCGGGTATGGTTACGGTTTTATCTCAGAATGGTTTAAAGGGCTTTGGTAAAGGATAATGCATCATGTGTATCAGTAACATCAGATATTTTTCAAAGCCTTTTCGGGCTGTGATGCATTGGCAAACATTTAGTTCATTATATTTTTTGATTTCAGGGTTTTTTTTATAAAAATTTGGATTACCTAAACCTACCTGCATGAAAAAATTCCTACTCACCACAGCTGCTATCTTTACGGTGTGTTCAATGGTCGGGGCTCAGGCCACTGCTGAAATGGAGGCGGGGGGGTATTATGTGGTGGTGGCAGCTTATGCACCAACACGCGAAGCATATGCAAAAAAATTCACCGAGGCTTTACAGGCCAATGGCATTACGGCCAAATACGGTTTCAATGCGTCCAGAAACCTGTACTTTGTTTACCTCAGCCACCATACTAATCTAAAGGCAGGCCTTGAGGAGATGAAAAATGTACGCCGGCAGGGGCGTTTTACCGATGCCTGGGTGCGTGTTGTGCCGGGTATAGTGGCTGCGTCTGTTCAGCCTGCGCCGCAACCGGCTGTTCAGGCACAACCGCCCAAGGCTGAAACTCCCCCCCCAACGGCATCGCAACCCCAGCCTGTTGCTGAAGCGCAACCTGAAACTCCGGCCGAAGCCGAAGAACCGGCAGAAGAGAAGGAAGAAAAAATTATCCAGTATCCGGTAATGACGCTGGGTAACACCGAAGTGTTTATAAGCCTTTTTGACGCTGCCACAAACCGGGTAATTGACGGTGAGGTACAGGTAATTGATACCGAAAGAACTCGGCTGATAACAAAAGTAAAGGGCAATGAATACCTGATGCTTCCTGACCCAAAAACCCAGTCGGGCTTGCTTACCCTCATTGCCGAAGTATTCGGATACCGCAAGCAACAGGTAGAGATAAACTATCCGTTACCGCTTAAAGATACCGTAAAACCGCACATCGACCTTATGGGCACCACGCTGGCAGTACTGTTCGATATGGTGCGCTACCGGAAGGGCGACATCACCACCCTGTACAATGTTTATTTCTTTAATGATGCCGCGGTTATGCTGCCTGAATCCAGATACGAACTGGGCCAGCTGCTGGAGATGATGAAAGAGAACCCCCGGTACCGCATACGCCTGCACGGGCATACCAATGGTAACTACCACGGGCGGATACTGGCGCTGGGACCCGACAAAAATTACTTTTCGCTTACCGGTGCACGCGAACGGATTGGCTCGGCAAAGGATCTTTCCTACGAAAGAGCTGCCACCATTAAACAATACCTGGTGGATAACGGCATTGCAGCCGACCGCATTGAGATAAAAGCCTGGGGTGGTAAACGACCATTGTACGACAGGCACGGAGCCAATGCACGAAAAAATGTAAGGGTAGAAGTTGAAGTACTGGAAGACTAAGCCCGGCTTTCGCCATATTTAGGGTAAACTTAAGGCTATGAAACGCGTGCTTTCCAGCTTCTTTCTCATCATTAATTATAAGACACTTATCGTTACGGCACTGTCGGTTATCTCTACCTATGCCTGCTATCACTATGGCCTTACCGCCCGGTTTCCCGATATGCTGGTGGGTGTAGCCATCGTGTTTCCGGTAGTGTTTTCTATCGGTTCGGCCTATAACCGCAGGGGAAACGGCTCTTCAGCGCCTGTCTGATTTCAAAGGGCATGCCATTGCCATTTACTATGCTGCACGCGACTGGCCTGCGGAAAAGAATTCGGATATACCTAACCGTGTGCGTGCGCTTACCGGAGAACTTACCCGCCTTATGCGCACCATGTTTTTAACGGTGCACCGAAATTCCTGGCAGGGAAAACGAAAGAAAAATATATGAGCTGTTTTCTGAATTATCGAAGCTTACCATGGCGTTGCGCAACCTGGGGGTGCAGAGTGGTGAAATATCGCGCATAAGCCAGTACGTAAGCAAAATGATTATTGCTTTCGATAACCTGAAAATTATTCATGCTTACCGCACACCCGTTACCCTTCGCGCCTACAGCAAGGTGTTTATCTATATTTTCCCTATTATTTACGGGCCATACTTTGCCAGCACCTTCAGCGATTACTCGGCCAGGCTGGAATATGTTATGCCGGTGCTGTACAGTTTTATTCTGGTTAGCCTGGATAACATACAAGATCATCTGGAGCATCCGTTTGACGAGGTAGGCGAAGACGATATCCGCATTGACGACCGTGAAATTGCCGGGCTGATGGAGTAAGAAAGCCAGGCCTGCCCGGTTTATTTGGCATACGCCACGCTGCGCTTTTCGCGTATTACGGTAACTTTTATCTGGCCAGGGTATTGCATGTCGCGTTCAATTTTCTGCGATATTTCAAAACTCAGCTGGCTGGCGCGTTCATCACTCACCTTTTCGGCATCGAGTATTACGCGCAGTTCGCGGCCTGCCTGAATGGCATAGCATTTTTCAACGCCTTCAAAGCTCATGCCCAGCTCTTCCAGTTCTTTAAGTCGTTTGATGTACTGTTCAATCACTTCGCGGCGGGCGCCCGGCCGTGCACCGCTTATTGCATCGCAGGCCTGAACGATGGGCGCTATGAGGCTGGTCATTTCAATTTCATCGTGGTGGGCGCCAATGGCGTTGCACACTACGGGGTGTTCTTTGTATTTCTGAGCCAGCTCCATGCCTACCAGGGCATGGGGTTTTTCCAGTTCTTCGGGCCATACTTTGCCAATGTCGTGCAACAGGCCGGCCCGTTTGGCCTGTTTCACGTTCAGGCCAAGTTCGGCAGCCATTATGGCACACAGGTTGGCTACTTCGCGCGAATGTTGCAGCAGGTTTTGGCCGTAAGAAGAGCGATACCGCATGCGTCCCACCAGTTTTACCAGCTCGGGGTGAAGCCCGTGTATGCCCAGCTCAATAACGGTGCGCTCGCCAATTTCAATAATCTCCTCTTCAATGTGCCTGGTGGTTTTGGCCACTATTTCTTCAATGCGGGCAGGGTGAATGCGCCCATCCTGCACCAGGCGGTGAAGCGAAAGGCGGGCTATTTCGCGCCTTACCGGGTCGAAGCCCGAAATAATAATGGCTTCGGGGGGTATCGTCAACAATAAGCTCCACGCCGGTGGCGGCCTCCAGGGTGCGTATGTTGCGGCCTTCGCGGCCGATAATTTTTCCCTTTATGTCATCGCTTTCCAGATTAAATACCGACACGCAGTTTTCAATGGCATGTTCGGTGGCGGTGCGCTGAATGGTTTCGATTACAATTTTGCGCGCTTCTTTGGTGGCGGTAAGGCGGGCCTGTTCCATGATGTCTTTAATGTACGAGGCAGCGCGGGTCTGGGCCTCTTCCTTAAGAGAGGCCACAAGTTGCTCGCGCGCTTCTTCGGCGGTAAGGCGTGATATGTTTTCCAGTATTTGCACTTTTTGCTGGTTGAACCGTTCCTGTTCTTCCCTGCGCTTTCGGACGATCTCCAGCTGCTGTTGCAGGTTTTCCTGCAGTTCGTTGAGTTCGGCTTCTTTCCGTTTTACCTGTTCCAGTTCGCGGCTTACCTGTTGCTGCAGCTGCTTTACCTTTTGTTCGTTGCTGATGATGAGATTTTTCTTCCGGTTGGCTTCTTCCTCAAATTCTGCCTTCATTTTGAGGATTTTTTCTCTGGCCTCCAGAATTTTGTCCTTCTTGAGGTTTTCGGCCGCCATTTCGGCTTCTTTAATGATGAGGGCGGCCTTCTTTTCGAGTTCTTGCTGGTTTTGTTTGAGCCTGCGTTTGTAGAGCATAAGGCCGATAAGAAAACTCAGGCCTATGGTAGCGATGGCGGCAATGCCGGTAACTATTAAAATATATTGGTTGCCCATAGAACAAAGCGTTAAAGGTTAAACACTTGTCCGGAGCGGTGGGCAGGAATTAAAGAATTGACTGGGAAACGATTTGGTTCAGGTGGTTTACTTTTTCGGCCAGTGCCTTTCCAAAGGCCTGTTGTTTTTCTTCTGATGACATTTTTTCGACCAGGCTGTCGAAAGCCACCATGGCCAGCAGGTCCTGTTTATCTTCTATGCCGAATTGGTTTTTGTAAGCGGCAATCCGTTCATTAATCAGCCGTCCGGCCTGTCTTACCCTTTCTTCATCCTCCGGCTTTACCTTCATGGGGTATTCGCGGTCGGCTATTTTTATGCGTATGGACAGCTCTTCCATTTTACCGGCTTACAGGTTTATCGGCTTAAGTAGGCAATGCATCTGTCGATTTCCCTGATATAGTCGTCAACTTTTTTCTTTAATTCCGAAGCACTTCCGTCTTCCGAACGTAAATTATCGACAAGTTTAGCGATTTTTGCCTGATTTCGGAAATGTTCCAGTTGTTCTTCGCGGCTTTGCAGCAGTTGCCGGAGTTCCTGGTTTTCGGTTTTAAGCTGGCGCATCTCTTCTTTCAGGCGTTTATGCTCGTTTACCAGCACGGTTAGTTTGCGTTCCAGTGCGGTGAACTGGGTTTTAAGTAATTCCTGCTCCATGTAAATTATTATTGTCTTATTGCAGCTCCTAATTTTTGCCGGCAGGCGTCCATTAGTCGCTGCATGGTTTGGTCTATTTCTGCGTCCGTAAGGGTTTTGGTTTCATCCTGCAGGATGAGTCCCAGCGCATAGGCTTTTTTGCCCTCCGGAATTTTATCTCCTTCATACACATCAAAAACCAGTACTTCTTTAATGAGGCGGTTTTCGGTTGCGAAGATAAGCGACTGTATCGTTTCAAACTTCACGCTTTTGTCCAGCACCAGCGATAAGTCGCGCCTTACTTCGGGGAAGCGCGGTATTTCCCTGAACACGAACATAGGATTTGCCCGGCTGAAAAGCAAGGCGCTGTTCAGTTCGGCAAAGAATACAGGCTGTTTAATGCCAAAATCTTTTAAAATGGCCGTGCTTACCTTACCCATAACACCTATTGGTGTATGGTTTGTGGATAACTCAGCGCCATAGGCAAAGCGCGGATCAGCTATTTCATTTTGCGTTACGGCTTGCAGCCCGGTTTTGTCCAGTAAGTCGTGCACGTGCCGGGCCAGGTCGTGCCAGGTTACATCACGGGGAGGCCGCTGCCAGTTTTCGGCTTCGGCCAAACCGGTAATAAACAGGGCAAGGCGTTCTTCTTCAAAGTAACCCGTTTTTGTTTTTCCGTACACCTTTCCGAACTCAAAGAGCTTAAGGTCTTTTTGCCGGCGGTTAATGTTGTAGGCGCATACCTCCAGGCCTGTAAACAACAAGGTTTGCCGCAATATGCCCTGTTCTTCGCTTAGTTTATTCAAAATTTCGACTGGCTGAGCCCCGAATGCAAGGCCGTGTTTTTGCTGGTAAGATAAACGGGTTAGCGAGTTGGTCCATATTTCATAAAAGCCGGAACCAGCCAGCATGCTGCTCAGGGTTTTGCGGAAAGCATCCGGGCTGTTGGGTGGAAACTCCGACAGAAAACCGGCCGAAGGGTAGGGGGCCAGTGAAAGGTTATCAAAGCCATAAATGCGGAGGATTTCTTCCACCACATCGGCTTCCTGTATAACATCCACGCGGTAGGGTGGTACACTTACGGTGTAGCTGTTGCTTTCGGCCCGGGTAACTTCAATATCGAGTCTTTTCAGGATGGAAAATACTTCCTCGCGGCTTAAGGTTTTGCCAATAAGGCGGTTAACATTTTTATCGCGCACTTCGATGGTGCGGTTTGGCACCGGATTGGGGTAAACATCAACTACATCGGAAGCTATAGTTCCGCCTGCAATCTCTTTTATAAGCAGTGCCGCCCGTTTCAGTGCGTACAAGGTAAGGTTCGGATCGGTGCCGCGTTCAAACCGGAAGGCGGCATCGGTTTTAAGGCCGTGATGCAGTACGGTTCTGCGGATGTATTCTGGTGCAAAGGTGGCGCTTTCCAGAAATACGCTGGTGGTTGTTTCGGTAATGCCAGAGTGTTTCCCGCCAAAAACGCCTGCTATGCACAGACCTTTTTCTTCATCGCAAATCATCAGGTCGCTGGCCAGCAGCGTGCGTTCGCGGCCATCGAGCGTAACAAAGGGGGTGCCCTGCGGCAGGGTTTTAACAATAATATGCCGTCCGGCCAGCGCGCTGGCATCGAATGCGTGCAGGGGCTGCCCGCATTCGTGAAGCACAAAGTTGGTTACATCTACAATGTTGTTAATGGGTGTAAGGCCTATGGCAAGCAGCCTGTTCTTGAGCCATGCGGGTGATTCGCCAACTTTTACCCCGCTAATGGTTAGGCCCGAGTAACGCAGGCAGGCCTCGGGGTTTTCGATGGTTACCCTAACCGGAAAGCCGGTGTTCTCAACGGCAAAATGGTCAACCTTAGGCCATTGTATTTCTCGGTTCAGCACGGCTTTAAGGTCGCGGGCCACGCCAATGTGCGAGGCGGCATCGGCCCGGTTGGGGGTAAGGCCTATTTCAATACGAAAGTCGGAGTAGGGCTGGTAATATTCCGATGCCGGCGTGCCGTTGGGCAGGGTGGTGTGCAACACAATAATGCCTTCATGATTACCGGAAAGGCCTATTTCATCTTCGGCACAAATCATACCTTCTGAGAGTTGGCCTCTTATGGTTGTGGTTTTGATGGCGAAGGGCTGGCCCTGCCAGGGATACAGGGTTGTGCCCGGCAGTGCAACAACTACCTTTTGGCCGGCGGCCACATTCGGGGCGCCACAAACAATTTGCATGGGTTTGCCGGTGCCTGCATCGACCGTGGTAACCGAAAGCCGGTCGGCATTGGGGTGGCGCGAGCAGGTTAGCACCTGGCCAATAACCAGGCCTTCGAGGTTTCCTTTCAGGGTATGAAAGGGTTCGATGCTCTCAACTTCGAGGCCGGTTGCCGTTAGCAGCTTGCCGGTTTCCCCGGGCGTTTCGTTCAGGAGGATATAATCTTTCAGCCAGTTGTAGGAGATGGTCATAGTGGTTGCAAATGTGCCTTGCGGGCAGGTAAAGGTTCAAAAATACACGATTGGATTTATTTTGGGGAACTATTGTCCGGAACAACACTTCCTCATTGCAATGCCCGTGCAGGAAATGCGGTGCCCCGGGTTTTACTTTTTGTAGTTCATTTCTCCGGCGCGTATGGGTATGGGCAGCAGGTTTTCGGGCGGGGGCAGGGGGCAGGAATAGTTGTTATTGTAGGCACAATAGGGGTTATAAGCCAGGTTAAAGTCGAGTACAATGATCGAAGCGCCTCTTTCCTTTTCAATATCCATATAGCGACCGCCTCCGTAGGTTTCGCGGGCGCTGGTTTCATCGCCAAAGGCAAGAAACAGGGTACCGCGATAGGGGCCTGCATCGGCAATTTCAAGAATAAGCAGCCGGTTTTGCCGACCGTGCAGTTCGAACTCGGCATAGCCATAGGCCAGGTACCTTTTTTCCCGGCCATCGCTGGTGCCCAGGGTAACGGTGTGCTTCTGCGGGGCAGGCACCAGGCGGGCGATGATACGGTAGGAGGGATCAACGGCAAAGTATTTAAGCCCGGTAAAGGTTGTGTCGCCGGCAAAGGGCGAGTCGGGACTGGTTTTGAAGTTGTGGTCTTTCCCTGCGCGGTGCTGTTCAATTTTTTTTATGTACTCGTCCTGCCCTTGCGTACCCGTTAGGATGTAGAACACAGCCATGAGCGCTGATACAGCCAGCATAATCCAGAGGAGTTTTTTCATAGCAACCCTTCGTCTGCAAAGCTAAGATAACTTTTGCCGGCTACGATAAGGTGGTCCAGCAACTGGATTTCAATAAGCTGTCCTCCTTCTTTTAATTTGCGCGTCAGGTCCCGGTCGTGCTGGCTGGGTGTGGGGTTACCCGAAGGATGGTTATGAGCCAGTATAAAATGGCTGGCGCCCGCATCGAGTGCATGTTTAAAGATAACTTTTGGGTCAACGTAGGTGGCATGAATGCCGCCCAGGCTTATTCTCTGTTTTCTGATAAGCTGGTTTGAACGGTTAAGCAGCAGCACCCAGAATTCTTCCTGGGGCAGATCCAGCAGGTCGGGCCTGATGATTTCAAAGGCCTGGGCTGCCGAGGTTATTTTTGGTCGTTCTTCGGGGGCAGCGTCATTCCTTCTGCGTCCCAGTTCCAGGGCGCTTACTATGGCAATGGCCTTGGCCTGGCCTATGCCTTTAATCTTCATCAGGTCGGTAACGGTAAGGCGTGCAAGTTCATCGAGGTTGTGGTTAACCCTTTGCAGCAGGTGCTTGGCCAGGTCGACTGCACTTTGCGAGGCCGTACCGCTGCGAATAAGAATGGCCAGCAGTTCGGCATCGGTGAGCGAGCTTTTTCCTTTAAGCAGGAGCTTTTCGCGCGGGCGATCCTCCTTTGCCCAGTTTTTGATATTCAGAAAGCCGGCAGGCGTTTTACCCATGCCCTAAAAATAAAAATTCCCGGCAAGTGGCACTTCCGGGAAGCAGGGGGCCGGCTTGAAGGTTGTTATTTAAGCGAGTTTACATACCCTGCCAGGCGCGATTTCTGGTTGGCCGCCTTTTTCCAGTGGATAATGTTTTTCTTGGCCAGCTTATCCAGCATGCTGCTAACTTTTTTCAGCAGTTCTTCGGCTTCAGCTTCTGGAAGTGGTGGCTTTCAGCCTTTTAATGAAGGTACGGGTGGTTTTATGCTGGTAGCGGTTGCGCTGCCGGCGGGCTTCACTGGAACGTATGCGTTTTTCGGCTGATTTGTGGTTTGCCATGAGAACTTTTGCTTAAAGGACTGCAAAAGTAAGAGCTTGCCCCTTATTTGCCAAATATCTGGTCAATAACCCTTCACCTCCTCAAAAAGAAGGTTTACTCCGGGGTCGGGCGTGATGCGAACGGGCCGCGAAGGAACGGGAAGGCTAAAGGTTTGGTTTTTGCGCGTAATGACCAGTTTTTCTATGCGTTCTTCTCCGTCAGAAAAGGTGAGGCCGGCTTCAAGGGTTATGTAAAAAGCCGGTTCCGGCTGCACCTGGCTGATGTTTATGTCCACCTTCCCGTTCTGGTACTGCCAGGATATCCGCAGGCGGGGTATGGGTATTTCGTAAAGCCATTGGCGGAAAAAGGTTTCCAGGTTTTGCCCCGATGTTGTTTCCATTATTTTTCTGAAGTCTTCGGTACGGGCATTGCCAAACGAAAAGGTTTTGTAATAAAGGCGTATGCCTGCAAAAAAGGCCGAGTCTCCAACCTGCCGGCGGAGCATGTGCAATACCCATGAGGCGCGCTCATAAACATGGGGCGACAGCAGATCAGGGAAATGGGTTATGTGGGTATCGATTACCGGGGCAGGCATTTTGGCGCAATGGTCAATTACCCTGTTGCGGTCGCGCTTCATAAGTTCCTTTCGTCTTTCCAAGCCATAGGTATGCTCCATATACACATGGGTAAAATAGGTGGCAAACCCTTCGCTTAGCCATACATGATGCCAGTCGCCTTCCGATGCCGAGTTGCCAAACCACTGGTGGGCGATTTCATGTGCAATTAGGCCTTCAACCTGCCCTTTTCCGCTAACCGAATTTTCGAAATAGAAAATGGTGTTGGCGTTTTCCATGCCACCATACCGGGTGGTTGATTGCACATTAGCCAGTTTTCGATACGGATAAGGTGCCAGCAGGCTGTCGAAAAACCTGAGCACTTTTACGGCAGGGGCATAGTCAGAGAAACCTTCATCGCGGTTTTGCGGATATACCCACGCCTCTACCGGTATGTGGTTAACCATACCGAGCAGGCGTATGGCAAAGCGCGAAACGCCAATTACCATAACCTTGGTGGGCAGGGGCACGTCTTCGCGCCAATGGGTTAGTTTTTGCCGGTTTGTAAGGTAGCTTTCTTCTGTCCGAATGCCATTGGCTACTACCTGATAATGCGGAGGTGCGATGACGATAAACTCAACTGCTGCTTTATCGTAGGGATGGTCAATACAGGGCAACCAGTGCCGGGCCCGGTCGGGCCAGTTATCGCCAAAAAATGTACGTTCCCCATACCGGTTGCGGCTAATAATGAGGCCATCGGCCGGAATGCCTGCATAGCGAATGGTAATTTCGCTTTCCTGCCCCTGCGGTATTTGTACCGGAAAGAGCATCTTAAGCCGGTTGTTGTGATGATTAAAAATTATCAGGCGGCCCTGCAGGCGCACCTCCTCTACCTGCATACCTTTTCCGCTTGCATCGCCTGCCAGGTCGACCTCCAGTTCCTGAATGGCCTTTCGGCTATAAAAACGAATGGTAGCCATTCCGCCAATGCGGTTGGTGGTGTCGTTCAGTTCTATCCTGAAAATATACCGGGTAATGTCAACCGCCTCATTTCGCGGGTAGTTGTCGCTGGCCAGTACGGGGAAGACAATGAAGAGCAGCAGAAGGCGGATGATCATGGCATGTGATTTTTGGTGGTAAATTACACCGCATGAGGCGAGTTGTACAAATGCTGGCAGTTGCTGTGCCTGCCCTGCTGTGCGGCGCATGGGGTTTTTATGCCCACCGGCAGATTAACCAACTGGCGGTTTTTACACTGCCCCCGCCACTCATTGCTTTTTACAAAAAGCACAACGCCTACATTACCGAAGCCTCGGTTAATCCCGACCGCAGGCGCTTTGCTGTTCCGGAAGAAGCCCCCCGGCATTACATTGACATTGACCACTTTGGCGACAGCGCAGTGTTTACCATGCCCAGGCAATGGCAGGATGCCGTGGCGAAGTACACCGAAGACACCCTGAAAGCCTATGGCATTTTACCCTGGCACCTGGTAACAACCTATTACCGGTTGCGCGATGCGTTTTTTGTGCGCGATGCCGCACTGGTGCTGCGCCTTTCGGCCGACCTGGGGCATTATGTGGCCGACGCCCATGTACCGCTGCACACCACCGAAAACTATAACGGGCAGTTAACCGGGCAGGAAGGCATTCACGCCTTCTGGGAGTCGCGTGTGCCTGAACTGATGGCCGGAGAGTACAACTTTTGGGTGGGGCGCGCCCGGTACGAACCCAATATAGTGCAGCGGGTGTGGGAGGCTATTGTTCAGTCGCATTTAAAGGTAGACACCGTGTTAACAGTTGAGCGGCAGCTTACCAAAGAGTTTGGTGAACGCAAATATTCATTTGAAACACGCGGACGGCAAACGGTGCGCGTATACAGCCGCGAATTTACTTATGCCTACCACAAAGCCCTGAACGGCATGGTTGAGCGGCAAATGCGGGCCGCAGTAAAAATGACGGGCGACCTGTGGTACAGTGCCTGGGCAGATGCCGGCCAGCCCGATGTGCAGGAGTTGCTGAACTATAAACCCGGTGAAGCTGAGCTGGAACAGCGCAGGCTGGAGCTGGAAGAATGGAAACGCGGCATGTTGCGCGTACGCCCGCACGAAGATGCCGGCCGGTAAATTTCAGTCAGCAAGATTGACTTAAAAACATCACGAATGTTTTACAAAAAAATCCCCGCTGGCTGTTGCAGGCGGGGAATGACCAAGGCACGGTACGATCAGAAAATCAGTTGCCCTGCTTTTTTCTAACCGGATAGTACACCTCTGTAATCCACTTGCTGGTGTCGGGCTCCATTCCCGGGTCGGTAACGTAAACTTCCCAGGGGGCTGCCGTAATCTCCAGGTTTTTAAAGGCAATGTACTTATTTACCTGGTCGTGCGTGGCACTCAGGGTGTGGTAGTCGCCTTTGTGTATGGCTTTTACTGCCAAACCTCCGGGAAGTTCGCTCACCTTTACCGATGCGGGCAGCCTGGCACCGGCATCTACGGGCAATGCACAAACCATCTGCATTTGTTTGGTTTGCTCGTCCCACTTCGGGTACAGGCAAAACGGATAACCCGCCAGTTGAACTTTGGCGCGTTGCAGCATGCCCATAAGCTCGCCATACGATTTGGCCATGGCTGCACTTATGGCTGCGGGGTTTTCATAACTCATTTCGGTTGACTTGCCGATGTATCGTACCGGCGGAGTATTTTCTTCGGTTATGGTAACGGTAAACACCGGTTTGGCTTCGGCAATTTCTTTCAGGCGCGACAGGTTGTACGCAAAAGCCTTTTCCATCTCAGGCTTCATAAGCGTGGCAGCTATAATGCGCATAAACGGATTCATGCCCATGTCCACCTCAAAACCCGTTGTAACCCTGGTGCCATTTTCTTCGGGCGCAAAAGTGTACCACGACAGGGCCTTGCCCTGCTCCATGAAATCGAGATCCATTTTTACCGACTGGTCGGGTACGCTTTCGGTAATGGTCATCTTTCCTTTTCCGGCTTTCTCACCTTCCCACTGGTAAAAGGCACCGACTCCCGTTTTTAAATCGCTGTAGGTGGTTTTCATGTCGTCTTTATACAGGTTGTGCCAGTACGACCATTCCGGGAACCGTTCCAGGTTGTTTACCTCTTCGAACACGTATGATGCGGGTGCAGAAATTACTGCCGATTGGGTGATGACCACTTTACCCGGCAGCATAAAACCGATTACCACCAGAACCACAATAAGCCCGGCGATAATCCATAGAATTTTTTTAAACATAATGTGGGGGATATATGATGGGGTAAGTTAGGTTTTTTTTAAAAAAATTTGATAATAACAGGTAAATTTTAAATCTTCGGTAAATTTAATCCCCAAGCCCATGAATGCACTTGCCAACCCCAATCTGGTACACATTAACTACGGCCTCCGTATTGCCGGCGGCCTTATTTTGTACTTTCTGGTTATGAAGTTTGCCGGCCTGCTGCATGTGGTTGAGTTGCGCCTTCTTAATCTTTTTATATTAATCGGGGGCATTTATTATGCCCTGAAAAAATTTCAGCAAACCCATGGCGCACATATTCATTATTTCCGTGCGCTCATAACCGGCTTTGCTACCGGGGCGGTGGGCTCGCTGGTGTTTGCCGCCTTTTTGTTTGTTTATGTGTCGCTGCTGGACCGCGACTTTATGCAGTATCTGATTGAAAATGAGCCCATGGGCCGTTTTTTGAATCCCTATATTGCATCGTTTATTGTGGCCCTTGAAGGCGTGTTCTCGGGCCTGCTGGTAACCTTTATCCTTATAAACTTTATTGATACCGATGAACCTTCGGAGGGCTGATTAACCCCTTCTCGGCAAACAATTCTGAAACGGCAACTGAATGTTTGCCGGATGATTGTTTTTTATCTGATATTTGGCTCATTATGCGCTACGAAAAAATTACCAACAAACTTTTCATTGAAAACCGGAAGCGGCTTACCAAACTGCTAAAACCCGGCTCGGTGGCGGTAATCAACTCCAACGATATTATGCCTACCAATGCCGATGGCACGCTTCGGTTCAGGCAAAACAGCGATTTGTTTTATTTAACCGGAGTAGATCAGGAAGAAACCATTCTGGTGCTGTGCCCGGATTACCCCGATAAAAAATACCGCGAAGTGTTGTTTCTGCGCGAAACCAACGAAACCATTGCCACCTGGGAAGGACATAAGCTAACCCGGGAAGAGGCCCGCAGTCTTACCGGCGTAGAAACCGTGTTGTGGCTTTCTGAATTTTCCAGACTTTTTCATACCATGATGGTAATGGGAGGTGTAGAGTATGTATATCTCAACACCAATGAGCACTACCGTGCCGACGTGGTGGTAGAAAGCCGCGATGCCCGGTTTATTAAATGGTGCCGCGAAAAATATCCGCTTCATAAATACGAAAGGCTGGCCCCGCTTATGGCCGGACTGCGTGCGGTTAAATCCAAAACCGAAATTGAACTCATACAAAAAGCCTGCAACATTACCGGCAGCGCATTCAGACGGGTGCTTAAGTTTGTAAAACCCGGTGTTAAAGAATATGAAATTGAAGCCGAACTGGCGCATGAGTTTCTGCGGCATGGTTCGCGGGGCTTTGCCTATGAGCCCATCATTGCGTCGGGCGCCAATTCGTGCGTGCTGCATTATATTGACAACAGCGCCACCTGCAACGACGGTGACGTACTGCTGTTGGATGTGGGGGCAGAATATGCCAACTACAATGCCGACCTTACCCGCACCATACCCGTAAACGGCCGCTTTACCAAACGACAGCGCGATGTGTATAATGCCGTGCTGCGCGTGCAGCGCGAAGCGTTTAACTTGCTGCACCCGGGAACACAGTACTTTACCTATCATCGCGAAGTACAGAAAGTTATGGAAGCTGAATTATTGCGGCTTAAACTGCTGGACAAAACCGATATTAAAAACCAAAACCCCGATAAACCCGCCTGCATGAAGTATTTTATGCATGGTACCGGCCACCATCTGGGCCTGGATGTGCACGATACCGGCAACATGTTTGATAAAATAAAGGAAGGCATGGTGTGGACCGTTGAACCGGGCATTTACATCCGCGAAGAAGGCCTGGGCATTAGGCTTGAGAATAACGTGGTGATAACCAGAAACGGCCTCACCGACCTGATGCGCGACATTCCTATCGAAGCAGAGGAAATTGAAGAGCTGATGAACAGCAAATAACACGGGCATGAGAGCAAGAGACGCAGCTTTTTTAGCAGTATGGATTGGAATTTCGCTGGTGCTCCAGGCGCACGAATTCTGGATGGAGCCCGACCGCTTCCGCTACCAGCCTGGCGAAGTTATGAAGCTGAACTGTATGGTGGGCGAACAGTTTGCCGGTGAACGCTGGAACCTGCAGAAAAATCGCGTTATCCGCCTCGACCACCATGGCCCTGCCACTGTGCAAAGTGTGGCCGAACTTCTCAACACAGGCCATACAGGCAACCACCTTGAACTGCTCCTGAAGGATGAAGGAACACATCTATTTGTGCTGCAAAGCAGCAATGCTTTTGTGGAATTGCAAGCCGCTGACTTCAATGCCTACCTGAAAGAAGACGGATTGGAAGATATACTGAAGTACCGCCAACAAAACGGTACAATAAATGCACCTGCCCGCGAATATTACCAACGCAATGCCAAGCTGCTCGTGCAGGCAGGTGGCAAAACAGCTGATGTGTACCGTAAAATTACCGGACTACCTCTGGAAATTATAGCACTGCAAAACCCCTATACAGTAAAACTTACCGGCGAAATTAAATTCAGGGTATTATTTGAAGGCAAGCCACTGCCTTACGCCATGGTAAAAGTGTGGAACCGCAAAGACGGTCGCACCTTTATGCAGAACCTCTACACCGAAAAAGACGGAACCGTTACCACCCGGCTTAGCAACACCGGCCTGTGGATGGTGAGTTGTGTAAAAATGGTTCCTGCGCGCGAGGCCGGAGCCGACTGGCAAAGCTACTGGGGTAGCCTGGTGTTTGGTTTATAAATGGATGCCATGAACAATATTTATCATTCTTCGCAAGCGCCGCTGCCTGTGGGGCCCTATCCGCATGCGCGCAGGGTTGGAAACCTTTTGTTTCTTTCGGGTGTTGGCCCGCGAAAACGAAACAGCAGCGAAATTCCGGGTGTAACCCTCGATGAGCAGGGCAATGTGGTGGCTTATGATATCGAAGTACAGTGCCGGTCGGTTTTTGAAAACGTAAGGCTTATACTGGAAGAATGCGGAAGCCATTGGGACAACCTGGTAGATGTAACCGTTTTTCTTACCGATATGAAAAACGATTTTGCCCGCTTTAATAAAATTTATGCCGAATACTTTAACACCAACCAGCCCTGCCGCACCACTGTTGAGGTAAACGCATTGCCCACACCCATAGCCATTGAGCTTAAGTGTATTGCCACCATTTAATGCGCATTATACGGCAAAGCTCTCTCCGCATCCGCAGGTGCGCGAGGCATTGGGGTTAATAAACTGAAAACCCTTGCCGTTCAGGCCATCAGAAAAATCGAGGGTGGTGCCCAGCAGGTAAAGCAGGCTTTTCTTGTCCACCAGTATGCGTATGCCCTTATCTTCAAAAACATGATCGGCCGGCTCAGCAGCCTCATCAAACGACAGGTCGTACATCAGGCCCGAACAGCCTCCACCCTTTACGGCAACCCGCACATACGGCTCAGCACCCTTACCCTCTTTGGAGTGAAGTTCCAGCAGCTTTTCTTTGGCTTTTTCTGTAACCGAAATCATAGGCATTGCAATTTACGAAACCGGATTCAATACTACGCTGAAAACGGTTATGGTATTCATGTCGCGGCCGTAATACAGTTTTTGCAGGGCATCCATGATGTTGCTGGCCCGAAAGTAAGAGGTATGCAGCTCGCGCTGCCCGCGCACCACCCATTGTATGGTGTAACTGTTTTCTTTTTCCTTATAGTTTTGAACATAGTCCAGCATTTTGCGCAGGGCATCGAGCTTGTCGGTGCCTGTTACACTGTGAAAGAGAAAGGCCTGGTTATGCCGGGGGTTTATGGTAATCAGGTCCAGCTTTACCTTGCCGTCGGAGGAACCATACTCAAACACCAGGTCAGACGACCGTAATCCCAGATGGTCTTTGATTTCCTGTTGTATGCGTGCTGCCTCAACATGAATTTCGCTCACCGTTTCCATACCCTTAAATTTACAGACAAAAAACTTGGCAACCCCCCTGAAAGTTCGGAGTTTGGGCAGTAAAATTAGCAATTATGCATAAACTGGAACACATAGGCATAGCTGTGCGGAATATGGATGAGGGCAATGCGTTGTTTGCCCGGTTACTGGGGTCGGAGTGCTACAAAATAGAAACGGTAGAGGCAGAAGGGGTAAAAACATCGTTTTTCCGCGTAGGCGAGGTAAAAATTGAACTGCTGGAGGCCACCCGTCCCGATTCGCCCATCTCCAAATTTCTGGAAAAACGCGGTGAGGGTATTCACCACCTGGCCTTTGAGGTAGATAACATTTACACAGCCATAGAATATTACCGCAGGCTGGGTTTTGAACCGCTTACATCCGTACCCAAAAAAGGAGCCGATAACAAGCTCATCTGCTTTCTTCATCCCAAAACCACGCAGGGAGTGTTGATAGAACTATGCCAGTCGGTTACCGGCTCCTAGGCCGGCTGGTTTTTGTTTTCGGAAAGGGCGGAATATCGCGCTGCCCGAACTGGATGGCATTGTAATATTTCTGCTTCTTTTTCCCTACCCTTGTTTCGTAATAGGGTTTTGGTATGGTGCCGCATCCGGCTGTCAGGATTAAAGCCACGACCGCGCAAAAAATCGCTTTCATGGCTGGTTTTTTGGCCATGAATACCCCGTTTTGCAGGTAATGGGCTGCAATTGTCGCCGGAAGTGTACTTTTGCCGGTGAAAGGTTTAATCTGTTCCATAAATAACTGTTACCTGCATGTCAACGAAAGAAAAACGCACCGAAATAAGCCAGCTGGGAGAATTTGGACTGATTGAACGGCTAAAAAGCCTGATTGCAACAGTGCGACCCGATACCGTGGCTGGCATTGGCGATGATGCAGCTGTAATAGATGCAGGTAACCATTATTTACTGTGGACGGCCGATATGCTGGTGGAAGGCATTCACTTCGATTTATCGTTTACCCCGCTGCAGCATCTGGGCCATAAAGCAGTAACAGCAAATGTGTCGGATATTGCCGCCATGAACGGAGTACCCTCGCATGTTGTCGTAAGCCTGGGCTTAAGCAACCGTTTTTCTGTTGAGGCGGTTGAGGCACTTTACGAAGGTATGCGGGCCGCATGCGAACAATACGGTGTTGATCTGGTGGGAGGTGATACCTGCGCCTCACGTTCGGGCCTTATTCTGTCGCTTTCGGCTATTGGCAAGGCCGGAAAAGATGACGTGGTAAAACGCAGCGGTGCGAAACCAAAAGACATTGTATGTGTTACGGGCGATTTGGGGGGCGCCTACATTGGCCTGCAGGTATTGCTACGCGAAAAAGAAGTGTACATGGCCAACCCCGATATGCAGCCCGTGCTGGAAAAATATGCCTATGCCGTGGGGCGGCAGCTCAGACCTGTTGCCCGAACAGATATTGTGCATGAATTGCGCGAAGCCGGCGTAAGACCAACAGCCATGATTGATGTTAGCGATGGGCTGGCATCGGACCTTTTTCATATCTGCGCCCGCTCAAAGACGGGCGTCAGGCTGTTTGAAGACAAAATACCCATTGATGCTCAGGTCTATAATACCGCTGCCATGGAGTTTAAGCTCGACCCCGCCACCTGTGCCCTGAACGGAGGTGAAGATTACGAACTGCTTTTCACCATTAACCCTGCTGATTTTGAAAAAATAAAAAACCATCCGGATATTCATTTTATCGGATACATTACCGACAACCCCGAAGAACGCATTCTGGTAACCAAACAAAACAACCTGGTGCCGCTGCAGGCGCAGGGATGGAATCATTTCCGGCCGGCATCGGAAAGCGGCAGGTAAATGCGGAATTCCGTGCCACGGTTTTCCTCGCTTGTAACCTCAATACGGCCGTTGTTCAGGTCAATAAATTTATAACATAATATCAGCCCCAGACCGGTACCACGCTCGTTGGCAGTGCCCTTTTTAATGGCCACATTCTGATGGCCTAACAGGCGCGTAAGATATTCCCGGCTCATGCCTATGCCTTCATCTTTTATCGCAATCAGGGCCTGTCCGTTGTATGCTTCGCATTTTATGGTAACCGACTTCCACTCGTGCGTAAATTTTATAGCGTTCGATACCACATTGCGCAGGGCCACATAAACCATGTTTTCATCGGCATAAACCTGCAGGTTGGTGTTGTTTAACAGGCGCAGTTCTACATGTTTGCGCGACGCGGTAAGCTGATACAGGTGGTAAATTTTGTTAAGTACTTCATTCAGCGAAAAAGATGCAGGACTGCACTGAATGCTGCCGGTTTGCGATAAAGCCCAGTACAGGGTATTGTCAACCAGGTCCAGTGCACTGCCAACTGAATTGCGTATGTTGCGCGCGTACGCGGCAATCTGTTCGGGCCGGAGTTTGTCAGCGTTTTCTTCGAGCAGCGATAAAAATCCCTGCAGGGTGGTAAGAGGCGATCGGAGGTCGTGCGAAAGGATGGAGAATATCAGGTCTTTTTTTTCATTTAGTGCTTTTAATTCTTCGCGCGATTTTTCAATCTCAGCCGTGCGCTGATGAAGCAGGTTTTCCAGTCTTTGCTTGTTTCGTTTGCTTATTCCGGCCTGTACCCTGAAGCCGGAAAAGGTAAGTGCAATCAGAAAAAGAGCCCATAGGGCTATGAACCACCCCTGCTGCCACAGCGGAACGGGTATATTGATTTTAAGCGGTTTGGTTTCGGTTGTACGGTTGTTTATCCTTGTGCGGAGCCGCAAGGTGTAGGAGCCGGGTTTTAAATTCGGAAGGGCTATTTCGCTGCCGGAAGCCTCGGTCCATGTGTAGTCATGCCCTTCCAGAAAGTATTCTGTAATAAAATTGCGCGGTGTGTTAAAAGCTGGCAGAAGAAAATAAACGGCAAGCGATGTTTGGTTTTTCTGCAGGTTCAACTCGTCTTTGTCTCTCAGGTTGGTGTAAAACGGTACATCGGCCAGCCTGTAATGCGTTGCATACAGCCAGATGGCCCTGGGCAGGGTTATGTGCGTTTGTATGTCTTCGGGCCTGAATATGTTAATGCCGTCAATTCCGCCCAGCACCAGTTCACCGGTGCGGGCTGTGGTAAAGGCCAGGCGGTTAAATTCCATGGCCTGTACACCCTGCTCAGGAAGGAAGGTAAGGAGGTTGCCGGTGGCGGGGTTGTAGCGCAGCAGTCCCTCGTTCGAAGTCATCCAAATGGTGCCTTGGCGGTCGGGCAGGGTACAGTAAATGGTATTTTTGTTAAAGCCGGGTATTTCTACTCTTTGTACAACCTCTTTCTCCTGACCGGTTGGGGTGAGCCTGAGTTTCCAGATGCCGTAATTAAATGTGCTTATCCACAGGTGGCCGTTTATTTCATTCATGGCCAGCACCATGAAATACGATCCGTCCGGACGGGTGCGCTCGGGTTCGATCGGAAAGTAGGTAAAAGTAGAGTCGGCATTTAACAGCGAGACCCCTCCCTGCACGCCCAGCCACAGCCGGTTAAAAGAATCGAAGTAAAGAGCAGATACCCCGCGAACAGGCACTTTACCGGCACCATCGTTGTAATTCCTGAAAACTGCCACCTGCCTGGTTTTTAGATTTATGATGTGCAGAAATCCGGAAGCAATAGCATACAGATAATTGTCCCTTTTAATGAGTTGTCTTACCATGCCGCGCGACACGGCCGGCAGGCGCGAATCAAAATATCTGAAAGTTTGCCGTTGCTTGTCCATTACCAGCAGGCCTGCGCTGGTACCGATAAGGAGGTTTTGTTCGTCCAGCGCCTCAATGGAAGCCGGCATAAAATTCTTCGGGCTTCCGTCTACGTTAATTTTTACCGGCCGGTTTTGCTGCCTGTTTAAATTCAGAAAGTTCAGATACCCCCCGTCGGTGCCAACAATCAGGGTACCGTCAATATCTTCGTACACGCAGCGCACCATTTTGTCCGACAGGCTTATTGAATCACCCTGTCTGTGGGTAATATGCCTGAACTGCACTTTATCGGGGTCGTACTTGTTCAGGGCACCCGAAGCGGCAATCCAGATAATTCCGGTTTTATCTTCCAGTATGGCATTGCAGTTATGGCTGCTAAGCGAATAGGATGTTAGCTGGCTGGGCATGAGTGTGGTAAGCTGTTCCGTTTCCGGATGGCAGATGGCAATGCCCCCGGCTTTGGTGAGGATCCAGACCTGGCCGCGGCGGTCGGTGTAAATACGGTTTATGCGGTTAAAGAAGGGAGGTTCTGACGGGCCCAGGTAACGTATAAATTTCTGCTGGCGGGTGTCGTAAATCAGCACACCCAGCTTTTCGGTGCCTATGTACAACCGGCTACCGTGCTTGTGCAATGCGGTAACCCGGCCCTGCGAAGCAAAGTCCACCTTATCCCAGCTTAAAATTAAAGAGTCGATAACTTTGTTTTGCTGCACAACATACAACTTGCGCACATCGCCCACCCACAGGCTGTTTCCGTCAACCAGTATGGCCGAAGTGCGTACGCTGGAGTAGTTCTTTACATCGGCTCTTACCAGCGTATCGTTTTTAATGGTAAACAGCCCGCTGTTGAAGGACGAAGCCCACACTGTTCCCCATGCATCGATCGCCAGATGGTTAATAATAGGCGTTCCGTGGGGTGCCGGCAGCGCATGCAGCAGGTTGGTTTCGTAATTATATTCAACAACACCCAGATTTCGGGTGCCTATAAGCAGGCGTCTGCGTACCGAATCGTACAGCAGGCAGTTTATTTCCTGGTTCAGCAGCGACCGCGAGTTGGCTGTTGTGTCGTACCGGACAAAGCGAAAGCCATCATACGCATGCAGGCCGTTGGCGACCACCCATAGCAGTCCTTCCTGGTCCTGAATTACATCTGCATATTCGGTTGATTGTATATTGCCGGGAATGACCAGCTGTTCAAATACCGGCCGGTTATGTTGCGGCTGTGCCGGAGCATCAGTCAGTAAAACCAAAACCGCAAAGCCGGTAAGGAATTTCATCAGTCTTCCGGATATGGAATAAAAACAAAGTTGGTAAAAGCCTCGTCTATAACAAACAGGCAGCAGAATTCATCGGCATTTTTGTAAGCGTTTTTAAACGACTCCTGTCCGGATTGATCAATCAGTCCGCGCTGCACAAATTCGTCCAGGTACGAGGCGTAATAATTCCATTGGGTAGCGCTTATCTGGCGGTCAACCAGCAGCTGGCCAATGGGCTGTTCGCGCCTGCAAACCGGAAAAATCGGGTAATCAGAAAAGCCGCGCACGCGAATCTGGTAGGCGGCTTCTTTCAGCAAATCGGCCACTTTTACAAAATCGGCCGAAATGGTTCCGAGGTATTTTCCGTTAAGCTCCGGATCGTTGGTCATGTTATCAGGTTAATCAACCACTAAAATAACATCCGGCGCTTTGTATAGGCTGCGAGGTAAGTAAATATTTATATTTCGTAAAATATCGGGTTATGCGACCTATTGTTATCGGTTTACTATGGCTGGCTTCATGTTCATTATGGGGGCAGCCCACATCTTCAATAGACTGGGAAAATTCGCTGAAAGAGCGTAACCTCCGGGCACAGAAGTCTGTTCTGGCCCGGTATCCGGTGCGCAACATTGGTCCGGTTGTACAGGGCGGGCGCATTGTGGATATTGAGGTAAACAACCGTAAAACCACCGAATATTACGTGGGCTTTGCCTCGGGCGGGATTTTTAAAACTGTAAACAACGGCATTACCTTCGAACCGGTTTTCGATGGGGCTGATGTTCCCGGCATTGGCGATATGGCGCTGTCGCAGGGTAATCCGCTGGTGATGTACGTGGGTACCGGCGAAAAAAACAGCAGCCGTTCCAGTTATGCCGGAGCCGGCATCTATAAAACAACCGATGGTGGCAGCACCTGGCAACATCTGGGTCTGGCAGGTACCCATCACATTGGCCGGGTGGTTATACATCCTGAAAACGACAACATTGTATGGGTTGCGGCCCTGGGGCCGTTGTACTCCGCGGGTGAGCTCCGTGGTGTATATAAAACCATGGATGGCGGCAAAACCTGGCGCAAAACCCTGTTTGTAAACGACAGCACGGGTATAGTTGACCTGGTTGTGAATCCGAAAAACCCAAACCAGTTGCTTGCCTCATCCTGGGAAAAAGACCGTAAGGCATGGAACTTTAAGGAATCGGGCGAAGGCTCTGCAATATACCGTTCGGATGACGGGGGCGAAACCTGGCAAAAAGCCGTTGCAGGCTTTCCGCAGGGCAGGCAGGTGGGGCGCATCGGGCTGAGTGTTTGCCTCAATGATCCGAAGGTTGTGTATGCTGTTCTCGATAACCAGCACCAGATTCCACAACCGGAAAAACCGGCAGGCGCGCAGGACAAACTTACGGCAGCCGTTTTCCGCGAAATGACGGCCGAAGCATTTCTTAAACTGGACGATAAAAAACTGGAAGCATTTCTGCGCGAAAACAGGTTTCCGCAGAAATACGATGCAAAAAAAGTGAAACAGGAAGTGCGCGACAAAAAGTATGCACCCCGTGCAATTTATGAATACCTCGGTGGCGATGCCAACGCCAGCCTGTTCAATACCAGAATTACAGGAGCCGAACTCTATCGTTCGGAGGACTTCGGCAAAACATGGAAAAAGATGAACAGCTACGATCTGGAAGGGGTGTTTTTTACCTATGGCTATTATTTTTCGGAAATGCAGGTTGATCCCTCCGACTGCAACAAGGTGTATATTTACGGTGTCCCGCTGCTTAAATCGAACGATGCCGGTGTTACCTGGAACCGCCTGGATACGCTGCGCGGGGAAATGAGTATTCATGTTGACCACCATGCGTTATGGGTTAATCCGGCCGATGGCAAACATTTGCTGCTTGGAAATGACGGAGGCCTTTACGTAAGTTACGATGAGGGCGCCTGGTGGAAACATATCAATAATATGCCAGTGGGGCAGTTCTATACTGTACAGGCCGATATGGAAACGCCCTACAACGTGTATGGCGGTCTGCAGGATAATGGCGTTTTAAAGGGGTCGTCCCGTTCAATACCCAATATCGGCAAACACTGGGAGGAAATAGGAGGGGGAGACGGGATGTATGTGGTGCCCGACCCGCGCGACAGCAGGCGGGTGTACTGGGGCTTTCAGTTCGGCAATTATTTCCGCAATGAGGCCGGCAAACCGCCTGCCCGCATAACTCCCCGCCACGATATCGGCCAGCCGGCCTACCGGTGGAACTGGCGTACACCGTTGCTGCTGAGCCGCCATAACCCCGACATTGTGTATATGGCAGCCCAGAAGGTTTTCAGAAGCCTGAACCGCGGAGAGACCTGGGAAGTGATTAGCGATGACCTCACGAAAAACAAACCGCAGGGTGATGTTCCGTTTTCAACCATATCGGCACTGGCCGAGTCGCCACTTAAATTCGGTTTGCTGTATGCCGGCACCGATGACGGTAACCTGTGGGTAAGCAGCAATGGCGGCGGCAGCTGGGAAAACATTGCACAGCACCTTCCGCAGGAAAAATGGGTGAGCAGCATATTTCCATCACCCCACAGCGAAGGAACGGTGTTCGTTTCGCTAAATGGTTACCGCAATGACGATTTCACCACTTACCTCTACATGAGCACCGACTACGGTAAAACCTGGACTTCTGTTAAAGGCGATTTACCCGGGTCGGTAGCCAATGTAATCATTCAGGATCCGGTTGTGCCCGATTTGCTGTACGCGGGGATGGACAACGGCACGTGGGTTAGCTTTAACCGTGGTTTGAACTGGCATTTTGTAACCCCCATGCTTAACGTACCTGCTTACGATATGATGGTACATCCGCGCGATAATGAACTGATTGTAGCCACCCACGGGCGCAGTGTGTTTATAATGGATGTTAAGCCTCTTCAGGCACTGAAAGATCCCGGCAAAGCTATACAGGCATTTAACCCCGAGAGCCTGCAGTACAGTGAACGATGGGGACAGAAGGCCTATCCGTGGGCGCAGGAAAATGAACCCCGTGTTGTGGTACTGTATTACGTGGGTGTGCCTGCCGATAAAATAAAAGTAGAAGTACTGGATGAGAAAGGCAGTACCTTGCGCACGCTTGCTGCTGAAGGTGGGATGGGTTTTCAGCGGTTTAACTGGGATGTGAAAATAAACGGTGCGCAGCCGTCATCTGAAAAAAGCAAACGGGTCGCGGCAGCCTCCGAAAACCTGGTGTATGCCGGAAAAGGAATATACAGACTAAGATTCAGCAACGGAGCCGAAACAAGCGAAGTAACGGTTGAAATAAAATAGAACCGGCAAAAGGGCAATGCTATTCAATACACGAACGCAACACCCTTTCGGCTTCCTGAACTTCAACAAGGCCCCGTTTATTGCCCCATGAATTGTATATATAGGTGGCTATTTCGGCTATTTCCAGGTCGGTAAGAGAGGGTATGCCAGGCATGGGCTGGTTAAAAGTAATGTTATTCACCACCACCTCTCCCGTAAGACCATGGCGCATCAAACACAGGGTCTTTTCGGGGTTGTTTTTTAAAAAATCCGAAAGGGCAAGCGGCGGATAAAGATTTTTTAACCCCGATCCGTTAGGTTGATGACAATTGCTGCAATGTTTTTCATAAAGCAGCTGCCCCTGCAGGTAGTACTGTTTAAATTTTCTTTCCTGTGCCGTGGTGCACCCGTACAGCAGGACTGCGGTTAATAACCATTTAGTTAGCCTTTTGGGCATATTCCTTTCTGAGAATGCCAATATCTTTTATAAGGCGGTTTACGTCTTCTTCTGAGGTGCCATCGTATTTACCCCGTATTCTTCGCTTCTTGTCTATCAGTAAAAAGGCGCCGCTGTGTATAAATCCGTCCGGTTCGCTTTTATCTTCCAAAGCGGTAAGAAAATAACTGGTTTGAGCCAGGTTGTATATGGAATCTTTTTCTCCGGTAACAAAGTGCCATTTGCTGCTTTTTACGCCCAGTTTAGCTGCAAAATCGTGCAGGCGGGCCACATCATCGTGTTCGGGGTCGATGGTGTGCGACACGATAACCACATCATCGTATTTCTGAATGGAGTCGTACACGCGCAGCATCTGTGTTTTCATGATGGGGCATATGGTACGGCAGGAGGTAAAGAAAAAGTCGGCCACATATATCTTTCCGGTCAGGGTGCGGTGTGTAACGCTTTGGCTGTCCTGGTCGATGAACGAAAACGGAGCTATGGTGTGGTACACGGTATCTATCTGTTTTTTGCCGTTAACCTCAACAACATCCAGTTTACGTTCGCCAAGTATGGGCAATTTTTCATTTTTTGAAGACTGGCATGCAAGAAGATTGAGTGTAACTACAAGCCAAACGGAAAATCGGTATGCCATGGTGTTTATCAGAAAATCATTCATTGCATTAAAACGGTGTTCAGCGTTTATGGGTTCGGCAAATATACTATTGCAGCTAATGCGTAAAGCTTATTTCATCATTTTCACTTATGATTCCGCTGGTGTGGGCAATGGCATTCATGCCGAAATAAATGGCGTTTCCGGTTTTTCGGAAGGCAGCCAGGGTTTTAAGGGGCTCTTTTCCGCGTATGCCGGTATCGGGGTCTACGGTGGTAAGTATGCATCGTGCGCAGGGCTTAACGGCTTCAAAGAGTACCTGCCCGATAGTAAATTTTTTCCAGGCGTCTTCGGCAAAAGGTTCGCTTCCACTGATTACCAGGTTAGGCCGGAAGCGCAGCATGGAAACGGGGTTTATCAGGTGGCGGTTCAGCAGGTCAAGCGAAGCCTGACCGATAATCAGATAGGGATATGCATCGGCCAGGCTTACGTTGCCCGGCAGGGGCACATACCGGGGGTAGGCCGGCCGCGGATTTTCTTCCGGAAAGCGCACCAGCCTGCATTCCAATCCCAGTTCATGGGTAAACCAACGGCTTACCTCACTATGTACCTCATATACGGTTACCTCATCTTGCCAGATGCGGGCTGTGTATTTTTTGCCGCTTTGCCGCCACACTTCAAACTGAACTGAAGCGGCAGTTTTGCGGTGGGTAATCTTCAACGTGTTACCGGAAAGGAAGACGGAAAATAAAGCCATCTCCGGATGCTCGCGCTGGGTTAGAAAGCGGTTGTTTGCGTCAATCAGCATCCAGCGCCGGTCATGCACAAAGCCTTTTTCCAGCGCCAGGGCCTCCGCACAACGATAGCCCCCCAACGATTTAACTGGGTAAATCCATATTTCTTTTAACCGGGCCGGCTTCAACTTTTTTTGTGCAATATTTGTTGTGCAATCATAGCAATAATAAACTATGCCCGCAATTTCACGGCAAAATACCTTGTGGCATGCCCGCAAAACAATTTTCTATGTCATGCTTTTCGTTGTACTGGCAAATAAAGATGTAAAGGGGCAGCATAACATGGTATATGCTTCTTTTGGTCTTGGTGGAAAAGGGTTTTCTTTCAGCGCGTTAGCCGGAAGGGAATGGGAAATAGGTGAGCGGGAGAAGTGGGTGTGGGGCACCGGAATAAGGTATACAGGATACCGCGGGACCGATCGGTTTTACGCTACGGCCCCTGCCCGGCTAACTACCGGCAGCACCGGCCCGCTGGTGTTATTCAAACCCAATCAGCCCGGCAACATGGATTCGATACAGGTAGGCGTTTCTTCTATGCATGCCGTTAACCTGTTTGTGCAAATTCAATATCGGATAGCGCAACACTGGCGGGCCGGCTTTAACATTGACGTAATAGGCGCCACCTTAGGTGCAAAGCAACCGGCCACCTACATTAACGGCCCGGTCAGGGAAGCTGCGCAGGCCAAACCCACTTCCTTTAATTTGTTGCTGGTAAGCGATAACGACCGGGGTTCATTGAATTCTGAATTCTTTGTGCTGTATCGGCCGGCCGGCTCCCTGGCCGTAAAGGGCGGGGTGCAGTTTCTGTTTACGGAATACACCACTACTACCCGGGTACAGCAACTACCCGAAGAAAACAACCGGTTCAGAAACAAATCGCTTATGATAGCTCTGGGTGTGGCGAAGTACTTTAATCCATAGCGGGTGCATGCCGAACATTAGCAAAAACTAAATTGTTTAACTTATGATGAAACAACATCACTTCATCTGGATTGCCGGTTTGTTAATCAGTTGTACCAATCAAGCCCAGCATATGCGCGACATGAAATCAAATATTATTGAAAAAGAAAAACCCTTTGTTGCCGAACAAAAGGTATTTAAGACAGAAGAAGAGTGGAAAAAAATACTAACGCCCGAGCAATACCACATTTTGAGGGAAAAAGGTACCGAAGCGCCCTTTACGGGAAAGTACTATAAATTTAATGAGAAGGGTGTTTACACCTGTGCAGCCTGCGGAGCAGAGCTCTTTACTTCGGATATGAAATTCGACTCCGACTGCGGATGGCCCAGCTTTGACCGCGCCATAGAGGGGGGTAAAATCCGATACGTAACCGATACCTCGCACGGCTGGATTCGCACCGAAATACTGTGCGCCAACTGTGGTTCGCACCTGGGGCATGTGTTCGATGACGGCCCCACCTTAACCGGAAAACGATACTGCGTTAATTCGGTATCGCTAAACTTTTACCGTGAGAAAGAAAAACAGTAAAGGTCGGTAAAAGCCACTCAGCAACTATTTCGGTTAAGCACTGTAATTACTTCTTCCAGGCTGTGGCATGCCTGCCCGTTTACCAGCCACATCAGCTCATGGCTGCGTTTTACCTCTACCAGAATGGAACTTTCTGCCTGAACGCCGTAGCCGTTTCTTTCCAGTGCATTTTTGGTCCACAAATATTCTGCCCCTTCACCGGTTAAGGTTACAGGCACATTTCGCCATGGATTGTGCTGTATTTTTCCGGTTTTAAGGTCAAAACCCTTGAAGCGGAAAATGGTGTCAAACACTCCGTTCAGCACCAGATCTTCCGGAAAGCCGGTAAGCACGTTTCGCTGCTCTCCGGCCAGCCAAATCAGATCGGCTGTTTGCAGCGCAAGGTCCAGCTCATGGGTGGCCACCAGCACGGCTTTACCCTGTTGGCGGGCTATTTCTCTTAACATGTTCATTATTTCTACCCGGTTGTTCAGGTCGAGGTGGGCGGTAGGTTCATCCAGTAACATTACAGGCGTTTCCTGGGCCAGGGCCCGGGCAATCATGGTTAACTGAATCTGGCCGTCACTCAGCTCAAACATTTTGCGGTGGCGAAATGCCGCAACATGGGTTGTTGCAATGGCCTGTTCAATAACATTCCGGTCGTGGGCCGAAAGCTGTGCCAGCCAGTTCAGGTAGGGGTAGCGGCCAAAGGCAATTACTTCTTCGGCGGTGAGGTAAAGTGCCGGGGTCCTGTCGGTTAAAACTACCGATACAAAGGTTTCGGTCGGCCCTGGCTTTTCAGCCGAAAGGATGACTTCGCCCGAAAGTGGCTTTTGCAAGCCTGCCAGGGTACGCAGCAGGGTAGATTTGCCAATACCATTGGGGCCCATAAAGCAAACCAGCGATCCTGCCGGCAGGGCAAGGTGGAGGTTTTCCAGAAGCACCTGTTTTTGAGGCTTCTCATACCCAACGGAAAGACTACGGGTTTGCAGCAAAACAGCCTTATTGCTCATACCCAGGTTTTCTTGTTGCGCATAATAACCCAGATCACCACAGGCGACCCCACCAGTGCGGTGATTACGTTTATGGGAAGAACACGCGCACTGCCCGGAAGCTGGGCGGTCAGGTCGCAAAGCAACATCAGTGCGCCACCGCACAGCAATGTACCCGGTATTAGTTGGCGATGATTAGCCGTTCTGAAAAGCAGGCGCGTAAGGTGGGGTACTGCAATACCTACAAAGCCAATGGGTCCGCAAAAAGCTGTTACCGCACCAGTAAGCAAACTGGCACATATAATAATGAGTAGGCGGGTGCGCCCGGTGGCAATGCCCATGCTGCGCGCGTAATTTTCACCCAGCAGCCAGGCATTTGCGGCCTTGGTGAGTGTGGCGGCCAGCAATGTTCCCAGAGCAAGGGCAAGGGCAAGCCACACCAGTTCCGTATAATTCAAATGCCCCAGGCTGCCCATTGACCACATAAAAAAATATTGCTGCAGCTCGGCACGGGAAAAGAAATGCAAAACACTTACCAGTGCCGAAACCAGTGCGCTTACCATCAGGCCGCTAATAAGCAGTGAAGAGGCATCCTTTAACAGATAGGCGACCGAAGTCATAAGCAGAAAGACCAGTGCACTTCCCGCAAACGCTGCAATTAAAACCGAGGCGCTGCCCGATGGGAGGGGCAAAACGCTTCCGGTCATAATAAAAAGCGCCACGAAAAGACTTGCACCTGCACTTAATCCCAGCACATCAGGTCCTGCCAGCGGGTTTCTGAAATAAGTTTGCATAAACAGGCCGCTTAGCGAAAGGGCGCTACCGGCCAGCAGGGCAGTGAGGGCCTTGGGTAAACGGTATAGCCAAATCAGGTCGGCCCAGGCCGGCTGTTCAGGCACTTTACCCGTTATGATTTTTAAAACCCCGGCCGGGGGAATAAACACGCTGCCCGACAGCAGATGAGCCACCACCAGCAGTATTACTAAAAGAGAAAGTAACCACCAACGCACCACGGAACCGTTTTTCCGGCATCAATGATAGGAAAAACCCAATTGCCGGGTGGCCCGATTTTAAAAAAAAGAGGGGCAGGTTTGCTAACTAAATCCTATATCCTATCTTTGCAGTCCTTTTTTGCGCGAAGAACGCGCAAAAGCCTGAAAAACAAGCATTAAAAGGTTTACCCATGCCTGGAATTATAGGAAGAAAAATCGGGATGACCAGCATTTACGGTGCTGACGGGCAAAGCATTGCCTGCACGGTAATTCAAGCCGGTCCCTGTGTGGTTACGCAGGTAAAAAATGTTGAAACAGACGGATACCGGGCCGTACAGCTTGCCTATGGCGATCGCAAGGAAAAGAACACACCTAAAGCACTTATTGGTCATTTCAAGAAGGCGGGAACCACACCCAAAAAAAATATTGCAGAGTTCCGCGATTTCAGAAAGGAATTTGAAGGCATTGTTGAAGTTGGAAAAGAAATCCGTGTAGAGCAGGTGTTCAATGAAGGCGATTTTGTGGATGTGGTGGGTACATCGAAGGGCCGTGGCTTCCAGGGCGTGGTAAAACGTCATGGTTTTGCCGGCGTAGGCGAGGCAACCCACGGTCAGCACAACCGCTTGCGTGCGCCGGGCTCAATGGGTAATGCATCTTTTGCTTCGCGCGTTATTAAAGGAAAGCGCCTTGCCGGGCGCATGGGTAACGACCGTGTAAAGATTACCAACCTCAGGGTAATGAAGATTATGCCCGAACAGAACATTATTGTGGTAAGTGGTTCGGTTCCGGGCGCTAAAAATTCAACTGTAATTCTGCAGAAGTGATGGAAGTAGCCGTAGTAAAAACCAACGGAGAAAAGACTTCTCGAAAGGTTGTCCTTTCCGATGCCATATTTGCTGTTGAGCCAAACGACCATGCCATTTATCTGGATGTGAAAAGCTATTTGGCCAACCAGCGCCAGGGCACGCACAAATCCAAACAACGCAACGAAATCTCCGGCTCAACCCGAAAAATCAAAAGGCAAAAAGGTACCGGCGGAGCCCGGGCCGGTAGCATCAAAAACCCGCAGTTCCGTGGAGGCGGACGCATATTCGGACCCGTTCCCCGTGATTATTCCATCAAGGTCAACAAAAAAATAAAAGATCTGGCCAGAAAATCGGCCCTTACCTACAAAGCCCGCGAAAACGCCATTGCCGTACTCGAAGACTTTACCTTCGAGCAACCCAAAACCAAAAACTACCAAAGCCTGCTGGCTGCCCTTTCGCTGGCCGATAAAAAAACTTTGCTGGTGCTGCCCGAAACAAACAAAAACATAGTTCTGTCGGGCAGAAACCTTAAAAATACCAAAATCACCACGGCCGATCAGATTAACACCTATGATGTGCTGAATGCCGATGCGCTGATTTTGCTGGAAAGTTCCGTTGCCAAGGTTGAAACCCTGTTAAACAAAGCGTCATGAGCGTACTGAAACGTCCACTGGTAACCGAAAAAGTATCTGCCCTTAACGAAAAGGGTAAGTACGGTTTCATTGTTGATATCAAAGCCAACAAAATAGAGATTAAGAATGCCGTAGAAAAACAGTATGGCGTTAACGTGGAAAAAGTTAGTACCATGCGCGTAATGGGAAAAGAAAAGGTTCGCTATACCAAAACCGGCACCTTAAAAGGACGCAAGCCCAGCTACAAAAAGGCAATTGTAACCCTGGCCAGCGGAGAGGTAATAGATTTTTATAGCAACATTTAAAGACAGAGAGCGTCATGGCGTTGAGGAAACTAAAACCCGTTACCCCCGGCACCCGCCACAGGCTGGCGCCCTCGTTTGACGACATTACGGCAACGCGGCCTGAAAAGTCGCTGGTGGTAACCCGTAAAAAAACGGGCGGCCGCAACAACGATGGGCACATGACCATGCGGTACATTGGTGGGGGACATAAGCAAAAAATACGGCTGGTTGACTTTAAAAGGAACAAAACCGGCATTCCGGCCACCGTTAAATCCATTGAATATGACCCCACACGTTCTGCGCGCGTGGCCCTGCTGAGCTATGCCGATGGATATAAAACGTACATACTGGCTCCTGATGGCCTGAAAGTAGGACAGGTGGTAATGTCCGGTCCTGATGTACCCCCCGAAGTTGGCAATGCGCTGCCCCTGGCTAACATACCCCTGGGTACCATTGTGCATAACGTTGAACTCAAACCCGGAAAAGGCGGTGCCATAGCCCGCAGCGCCGGCACCTTTGTGCAGCTTATGGCACGCGAAAACGGTTTGGCAACACTTAAAATGCCGTCGGGCGAAATGCGCAATGTACTGGAAACCTGCATGGCCACCGTAGGGGCCGTTTCCAATGCCGACCACATGAACGAGAGCATCGGTAAGGCCGGCCGCATGCGCTGGAAAGGCAGAAGGCCACGCAACCGCGGTGTATCCATGAACCCGGTCGATCACCCTATGGGTGGTGGCGAAGGCCGCGCCTCGGGCGGGCACCCGCGCTCGCGCAAGGGCCTGTATGCCAAAGGAAAGAAAACACGGCACCCCAAAAAGTATTCTGATAAAATGATCATATCCAGGAGGAAGAAATAACCATGGGACGTTCAGTTAAAAAAGGACCTTACTGCGATTTTCGCCTGCTGAAAAAGGTGGAAGCCATGGAAAAAGCCGGCAAGAAGTCGGTTATTAAAACCTGGTCGCGCAGGTCAACCATCGTGCCCGAATTAATCGGTCACACCTTTGCCGTGCACAATGGAAATAAATTCATACCGGTGTATGTAACCGAAAACATGGTAGGTCATAAGCTGGGCGAGTTTGCGCCCACACGCACCTTCCGCGGCCACTCCGGTAACCGGAAAGAAGAAGGTAAGTAAGTATGGAAACCGAAAAGAAAATTAAACGATCGGTGTTAAAGCGCCAGAAGCGCGAAGCGCGCAAAGAGGCCGCTGAAGGCGGACCTATAACAGCAAGTATGCGCAACGTGCCCACCTCTCCCCGCAAAATGCGGCTGGTAGCCGATTTAATACGCGGCGAACGCGTGGCACGCGCCCTCGACATTTTGAAATATCAGGCTAAATCGGGAGCGCCCAAACTGGAAAAACTACTCCTTTCGGCCATTGCCAACTGGCAGGCTAAAAATCCCGATGGCAAACTGGAAGAAGCCGATTTGTATGTAAAATACATTTGGGTAGATGGCGGCCGTATGCTTAAGCGCCTGCGCCCCGCACCTCAGGGTCGCGCCTACAGAATACGCAAACGCTCGCACCATGTTACCCTTGTATTAGACAGCCTGAAAAAAGAAGAAACAGTAACCGCTAACCAAACGAACGCATAATGGGACAAAAGGTAAATCCGGTAGGCCTGCGCCTGGGTATTATACGCGGTTGGGATTCCAACTGGTATGGAGGCAAAACCTTTGCCGATAAACTGGTGGAAGACCAGAAGATACGCAAATACATTGAAGCCCGCATCCCCAAAGGAGGTATATCGAAAATTGTAATCGAACGCACGCTCAAGCGCATTACCCTAACCATCCACACCGCCCGGCCGGGAGTAGTTATTGGTAAAGGCGGAACCGAGGTGGATAAAATTAAGGAAGAGCTAAAACACCTCACCGGAAAAGACGTTCAGATAAACATATTCGAAATTAAGCGCCCGGAACTCGATGCCAAACTGGTTGGCGAGTCCATCGCACAACAAATTGAAGCCCGCATTTCTTATAAGCGCGCCATGAAGCAGGCCATTGCCTCGGCCATGCGCGTAGGGGCAGAAGGAATTAAAATAAAAGTTTCCGGAAGGCTGGCAGGTGCCGATATGGCACGTGTAGAACAATATAAAGAGGGCCGCGTACCCCTGCACACCCTCCGTGCCGACATCGACTATGCCGTAACCGAAGCACAAACCGTTTATGGTAAAATCGGCATAAAGGTGTGGATATTTAAAGGCGAAGTGTATGGCAAACGCGACCTTTCGCCCAATGTAGGGATGGCCACGGGCACTGTAGCCCCTTCGGGCCGCGGCGAACGCTCGGCACGCAGGCGTGGCGAAGGCCGTAGCGGAGAACGCAGAAAAAGATAAGAAATTACAGAGGTGAACGCTTTAACTGTTTAAGAACATGCTTCAACCCAAACGCACCAAATACAGAAAAATGCAAAAGGGCCGTGTAAAGGGAATGGCCACCCGGGGCCACACCATTGCATTTGGTTCATTCGGCCTCAAATCGCTTGAAGGTGGCTGGATAACCGCCCGCCAGCTCGAAGCCGCCCGTGTGGCCCTTACCCGCGCAATGAAGCGCGAAGGCCAGGTGTGGATACGCATTTTCCCAGATAAGCCCATCACCAAAAAGCCGGCCGAAGTGCGGATGGGTAAAGGTAAAGGTGCACCGGAATACTGGGTTGCCGTTGTAAAACCGGGAACCATTTTATTCGAAGCCGGCGGGGTAAGCATGGCCACAGCCCGCCAGGCCTTGCGGCTGGCCGAAGGCAAGCTGCCCATTAAAACCAAATTTGTTGTTCGCAGAGATTACGTTGAAGGTCAGTAAGCCATGAAAAACACAGAAATCAGAACCCTGACAGTCGATGAGCTGCGCGAAAAAATAGACAGCGAAAAAGAAAACCTGCGTAAACTAAAGTTTGCCCACCGGATATCGGCCATCGAAAACCCGATGCGCATCCGCGAAACCCGCAAACTTATTGCGCGGCTTAGTACTGAATTAAGAAAAAAGCAATTGGAAAAATAAAAGCGCATGGAACGAAATAAAAGAAAAGAACGGATTGGCACCGTGTTGAGCAACAAAATGCAGAAAAGCATTACCGTTGCCGTACACCGCCGGGTAAAACACCCTATTTATGGCAAGTTCGTTCAAAAAACCACCAAGTTTCTGGCTCATGACGAGAAAAATGAGGCCGGAATTGGCGACACTGTGCGCATCATGGAAACGCGCCCGCTGAGCAAACGCAAGCGCTGGCGCCTGGTTGAAATTGTTGAACGCGCTAAATAAGTAAGGTCATGATCCGAACCGAAACCCGACTAACAGTTGCCGATAACAGCGGAGCAAAAGAAGTGCTTTGCATGCACGTACTGGGCGGCAGTGGCCGCAGATATGCCTCGGTAGGCGACAAGATTGTCGTTACCGTTAAATCGGCATTGCCTACCAGCCAAATTAAAAAAGGTACGGTTACCAAGGCCGTTGTGGTGCGCACCCGTAAAGAAGTGCGCAGAAAAGACGGCTCATATATACGCTTTGAAGACAACGCCGCAGTATTGCTCAACGCACAGGATGAACCCCGCGGAACCCGCATATTCGGGCCCGTGGCACGCGAACTGCGCGAAAAGCAATTCATGAAAATCGTTTCACTGGCCCCCGAAGTATTGTAATATGGAAAGAAAGTATAACAAGCAGCCCAAGCTGCATATCCGCAAGGGCGACATGGTTAAAATACTGGCCGGTGACGACAAAGGTAAAACCGGCCGTGTACTGGAAGTGTTTCCCGAAAAGCGCAAAGCCATAGTCGAGGGCATAAATGTGGTAACCAAACACGAAAAACCCTCGGCCGGCAAGCCCGAAGGCGGCATTAAACGCACCGAAGCACCCGTGCATGTAAGCAACCTGATGCTCATTGACCCTGCCTCGGGTAAACCTACGCGCGTGGGAAGAAAGCTGAACGAAAAAGGTAAACTGCAGCGTTACGCAAAAAAAACAGGAGAATTCATTAAGTCATGAGTACCCCAAGATTAAAGGAAAAATATAAAAAGGAGATTATCCCGGCTCTGCAAAGCAAATTCGGCTATAAGTCTGTTATGCAGGTGCCCAAAATCGAAAAGATTTGCATAAACAAGGGCGTGGGGGCAGCAGTGGCCGATAAAAAACTCATCGAACAGGCCATTGAAGAAATAACAGCCATAACCGGGCAGCGCGCAGTACCCACCAAAGCCAAAAAAGCCATTTCGAACTTTAAGCTGCGCGAAAACATGCCCATCGGAGTGCGGGTTACCCTCCGTGGTAACCGCATGTTCGAATTCATGGACAGGCTTATGAACATCGCCCTTCCGCGCGTGCGCGACTTCCGCGGAGTAAACCCCAAAGGCTTTGACGGCCGGGGCAACTACACACTGGGTATCCGCGAGCAAATTATCTTCCCGGAAATATCCATTGATAAGGTCAATAAAATAAGTGGCATGGACATCACCTTTGTTACCACGGCAAAGACCGATGAGGAAAGCTATGAGCTGCTCAAGGCTTTCGGAATGCCCTTTGCAAACAAAAATTAAAAATATTGTATGTCGAAACTTTCCATCATAGCCCGTCAGGCCAAACGCGAAAAACTGGTAGCCACCTATGCCGAAAAGCGCAAACGGCTTAAAAAAGAAGGCAATTACCTGGCGCTCGACAAGCTGCCGCGAAATGCCTCGCCTGTGCGTCTTCGCAACCGGTGCAAAATCACCGGCCGGCCCAGAGGTTACCTGCGCAAATTTGGCGTTTGCCGCAACGTATTCCGCCAAATGGCCTCCGAAGGCAAAATACCAGGCCTCACCAAGGCCAGCTGGTAAGGCAATTTTCTGACGTACTGACCGGTTGCTGAGTACCCAGGTCGGCTGTAGTCCGGAGGAGCCGGAACACCCGAAACCAGGTAACAGTTTGGATAACCAAAATTGTTAGGTATCTTTGCAGCCCGTTTTTTTGCGGGCTGCTTTATTTTAAAGCAGAAAAGAAGGAAACAGTATATGACTGACCCTATTTCAGATTATTTGACCAGGTTGCGCAATGCCATAAAAGCCAACCATCGCGTGGTAGAAATACCCGCCTCGAACCTTAAAAAGGAGATAACCAAAGTGTTGTTCGACAAAGGTTATATCCTGAACTACAAGTTCGAGCAGGGTAACAATCCCCAGGGAGTTATTAAAATAGCCCTTAAATACCACCCCGAAACCCGTGAACCCGCCATCACCCGGCTGGAGCGCATCTCTACTCCGGGCCTTCGCAAGTATGTAGATACTTCGCGCCTTCCCCGTGTGATGAACGGCCTGGGTATAGCCATCCTTTCTACCTCGAAAGGTGTGATTACCGACAAAGAAGCCCGCAAACTGAATGTGGGCGGAGAAGTTTTGTGTTACGTGTACTAAAAAGCCGCATCCGTCATGTCGCGTATAGGAAAGAAACCCATTAACCTGCCGGCCGGAGTAACCTTTAGCTACGCTGCCGAACAACATACGGTAACCATAAAAGGCCCTAAAGGTGAACTAAAGCAACAGGTCCATCCGGATATAACCATCCGGCAGGAGGGCAATACCCTTGTGGTTGAACGCCCCACCGACCAAAAACGCCACCGCGCCATGCATGGTCTTTACCGTGCCCTTTTGGCCAACATGGTCGAAGGCGTTACAAAGGGCTACAGGCACCAGCTCGAACTGGTGGGAGTTGGCTTTAAAGCCAATGCCCAGGGTAACGTGCTGGAGCTTAGCCTGGGGTATTCGCATAACATTTTTATGGCTATTCCCCAGGAAATAAAAGTTCAGGCAGCACAGGAAAAGGGCGGTAACCCCACCATTACCCTGGAAGGCATCGACAAGCAGTTGCTGGGTCAGGTGGCCGCCAAGATTAAATCCCTGCGCAAGGTAGAACCATACAAAGGAAAAGGTATTCGCTTTGTGGGTGAATACGTACGCAGAAAAGCCGGCAAGGCAGCCGGAGCCAAGTAACATTAAAAGCATTGCACTAACATGGCTACAAAAACTCACCGCAGAATTCGCATAAAAAGAGGTATCCGGAAAAAAATATCCGGAACGCCCGAACGCCCCCGCCTGTCGGTGTTTCGCAGCAACACGGGAATATATGCCCAGCTGATAGACGACACCAGGGGTGTTACACTGCTCTCGGTATCAACCCGTGAACTGGGCGATAAAACAAAGCTTAACATTGCCAATTCGCGCCAGGCCGGACTCAAACTGGCCGAAAAGGCGAAGGCCTCCGGCATAGAGCAGGTGGTATTCGACCGCAACGGCTATCTGTATCATGGTAATGTGAAGGCTTTTGCCGAAGGTGCGCGCGAAGGCGGCCTTAAATTTTAACCGATAAACGAAACAATATGTCAGTAAGTAATATCAGTACGGTAAAAGCAAGCGAAATTGACCTCAAGGAACGCGTAGTAGCCATACAGCGTGTAGCCAAAGTGGTGAAGGGCGGCCGCCGCTTTAGTTTTGCCGCCATAGTGGTAGTAGGCGACGGCAATGGTGTGGTAGGCTACGGCCTGGGCAAAGCCAACGAAGTAACCGATGCCATTACCAAAGGAATTGATGACGCCAAAAAGCACCTGGTGCGCGTGCCTATTATAAAAGGTACTGTTCCGCACGAAGCCATCGGCAAGTTTGGCGGAGGGTATGTGCTGCTCAAGCCAGCCGCACCCGGTACCGGTGTTATTGCCGGCGGGGCCATGCGTGCCGTGCTGGAAAGCGCAGGTGTACACAATGTGCTGGCCAAATCAAAGGGATCGTCAAACCCGCACAACGTGGTTAAGGCAACTTTTAAAGCCCTAACCAGCATGCGCGATCCCGTTGCAGTGGCTGCCAAACGAGGTGTTTCACTTACAAAAGTATTTAACGGTTAAACCCATGGCCAAAGTACGTATTACCCAATATCGCAGTTCAATAAAGCGTCCGCAGGACCAAAAGCGCACACTCCAGGCGTTGGGGCTGGGACGCATCAATAAAACTGTTGAAGTGGAACTTACCCCGCAAATTGCCGGGATGATCCGCAAGGTGAATCATTTAATTACCGTAACCGAACTTTGATTATGAAGTTACATACATTAAAACCTGCAGAAGGCTCTGTTCGCACCAACAAACGGCTGGGACGCGGACAGGGATCGGGAGGAACTACGGCAGGACGAGGCCATAAAGGGGCCAAGTCACGTTCAGGGTATCATAAAAAAATCGGCTTTGAAGGCGGACAGATGCCCCTGCAAAGACGCGTACCCAAGTTCGGTTTTAAAAACAACAACAAAGTTACCTACAAGGCAGTGAACCTCGATGTGCTCCAGTCATTATCTGAAAAGGTTACCGACATTACGCCACAGGTTCTGGCTGATAACGGAATAGTAGGAAAGAAAGACAAAATAAAAATACTGGCACGCGGTGAGCTCAAGGCCCGCCTTAATGTACAGGCGCATGCCTTTTCGGATACCGCACGCCAGGCCATTGAACAAGCTGGAGGAAGCATAACCCGCATTGCCTGATGAAGCGGTTTTTTACTACCATACGGAACATCTTTTTAATTGAAGACCTGCGTGTGCGCATCCTCAACACGCTGGGTTATCTTATTATTTTCAGGCTGGGCTCATTCATTGTGCTGCCCGGCATTGATCCCGAAATACTTGCCGCCAATGTGGCATCGGGTGGTATTTTCGATCTGCTTAACACCTTCCTGGGCGGCTCCTTCAGCCGGGCCTCCATTCTGGCGCTGGGCATTATGCCCTACATTTCCGCCTCCATTATTGTACAGCTGCTCACCTTTGCCGTTCCGTACTTTCAGAAAATGCAAAAAGAAGGTGAGTCCGGGCGCAAGCGCCTTAACCAGATGACGCGCGTGCTTACCATCTTCATCACCGGTTTTCAGTCGTACGGCTACATCCGGGGTACCATACCTCAGGAAGCCATTACCAATCCTGGATTCTTCTTCTATTTCTCATCCATCACCATCCTTATTGCCGGCACCATGTTCTGCATGTGGCTGGGCGAGCGCATTACCGACAAGGGCATCGGAAACGGTATCTCCATGCTCATTATGATTGGAATTGTTTCGCGTTTTCCGGGTGCCCTTATTGACGAAGCCGTAAACAACCGCGGCATGCAGGGAGCACTGCTTTTTATAATTGAACTGCTGGCCCTCTTCTTTGTGGTAATGGGTGTAATTTTATTAACCCAGGCCACCCGCCGCATACCCATACAATATGCCAAACAGGTAATCGGCAACAAGCTGTATGGCGGCAAGCGCGACTTCATACCGCTGAAACTTAACTCTGCCGGAGTTATGCCTATTATTTTTGCGCAGGCACTTATGTTTATTCCGGCATTGATAGCGGGTATCTGGCGCGATACCGATATTGGTGCCTACATTGGATCGGCTTTTTCAGACTATACCAGCTGGCAATATAACCTGTTGTTTGGTGTACTTATTCTGCTGTTCACCTTTTTCTACACAGCCATCACCATCAACTCAAACGACATTGCCGATAATCTAAAACGCAGCGGTGGGTTTATACCCGGTGTAAAACCCGGAAAGCAGACCGCGGAGTTTATCGATACGGTTTTATCAAGAATTACACTGCCCGGAGCACTGTTTCTGGTTGTGGTTGCCGTGCTGCCGGCCTTTGCCGTGATGGCAGGGGTTGGCCAGAATTTTGCCCAGTTTTATGGCGGCACTTCGTTGCTGATTATGGTGGGAGTAATACTCGACACCCTGCAGCAAATTGAAAGTTACCTGCTGATGCGGCACTACGAAGGAATGATGAAATCCGGACGTGTAAAAGGACGTTCTCAGTTTGCTGCGGCTTAAGTGTGCAATGATTCACTTAAAGACCGATGAGGAGATCAACATCATCAGAGAGGGAGCCCGTATTCTGGGTCTTGCCCATGGTGAGGTTGCCTCGCATATCCGGCCGGGTGTAAAAACATCCGAACTGGACAGGATTGCCGAAGCGTATATCCGCGACCACGGAGCGGTGCCATCGTTTAAAAACTACAATGGCAGCTTTCCCGCCTCCCTCTGCATATCGGTAAACGATGTGGTGGTGCACGGCATACCAGGCAATTACGAATTGCGCGAAGGCGATGTGGTATCTGTTGACTGTGGGGTTTACTACAAAGGATACCACACCGACTCGGCCTACACCTACCCGCTTGAGGGAACAGACGAAAAGGTGCTGTTGTTGCTTAACCGTACCTACGAATCACTCATGCGGGGAATAGCACAGGCAAAAGCCGGAAACCGGGTGGGCGACATCAGCTATGCCATCCAAAGCTTTGTCGAAAGCTTCGGATACGGTGTGGTTCGCGAGCTGGTAGGGCACGGAGTAGGCAAAAACCTGCACGAAGAGCCGGAAATACCCAATTACGGCAAGCGCGGAAAGGGAGTTAAGCTGGTGCCGGGAATGGTGTTTGCCATCGAACCCATGATTAACATGGGTACCCGAAGAGTAGTGCAGGACCGCGATGGCTGGACCATCCGCACGGCCGACAGACGGCCCTCGGCACACTACGAACATATGGTGGCCATCCGGGAAAATGAAACCGAGGTGTTAACCACCCACCAATATATAGAACAACGTTACGCTTATAAATGGCGAAGCAAAAGTCAATAGAACAGGACGGTACCATAACCGAGGCATTGTCCAACGCCATGTTCCGTGTACAACTGGAAAACGGGCATGAAGTGCTGGCGCATATCTCGGGTAAAATGCGGATGAATTATATCCGCCTGTTGCCGGGCGATAAGGTAAAACTTGAAATGTCGCCCTACGACCTTACCAAAGGCAGAATTGTGTTTAGGTATAAATAAAATTAAAGGCAAAGACATGAAAGTAAGAGCATCCATAAAAAAGCGCAGTGCCGATTGCAAAATTGTAAGGCGCAAAGGCAAACTGTACGTTATTAACAAGAAAAATCCGCGCTATAAACAGCGCCAGGGATAAACCATAATTAAAACCATAACCATGGCAAGGATACAAGGAGTTGATATTCCGGACAACAAAAGAGGCGAAATAAGCCTTACCTACATTTACGGCATCGGCCGCCGGTCGGCCCAGAAAATACTTACCCAGGCCGGTGTAGACTGGAATAAAAAGGCAAAAGACTGGACCGATGAGGAGTCGAATGCCATACGTTCCATCATAGCCGAACAATACCGGGTTGAAGGAGCCCTTCGCTCAGAGGTTCAGATGAACATTAAGCGGCTGATGGACATTGGCTGCTACCGCGGCCTGCGCCACCGCAAAGGCCTGCCTGTGCGTGGCCAAACCACGAAAAACAATGCCCGCACGCGCAAAGGAAAACGCAAAACCGTGGCCAACAAGAAGAAAGCAACCAAAGGCTAAACCGTTGAGCTGATAATAACTGTTAACTATGGCAGCTGAAAAAAAGAAAGACAAAAGCAAAAAACGCGTGGTGAATGTGGAAGCCACCGGACAGGCACACATTAAAGCCACCTTTAACAATATCATTGTTTCCATGACCAACTCCACCGGTCAGGTTATTACCTGGTCATCGGCCGGAAAGATGGGCTTCAAGGGGTCGAAGAAGAATACCCCTTATGCCGCCCAAATGGCCGCCCAGGATGCCGCCTCGCGTGCATTCGAACTGGGGTTGCGCAAAGTGGAAGTGTTTGTCAAAGGTCCGGGAGCCGGCCGCGAGTCGGCTATACGCACCATTCAAACAGCCGGCATAGAGATTACCGCCATTCGCGATGTAACACCGCTGCCGCACAACGGATGCCGCCCGCCCAAGCGCAGGCGTGTTTAAATAAACTGTAAAATGAAAAAAGCAAAGTAAAATGGCACGATACACAGGTCCCAGAGCACGCATTTCCAGACGTTTCGGTGAGCCCATACTGGGCGATAACAAGGCCCTTCAGAAAAAGAATTTTGCCCCCGGCATGCACGGCCGTGGCAGAAAACGCAAGCAATCGGAATATGCGGTGCAGTTGGCTGAAAAGCAAAAAGCGAAATACATATATGGTTTGCTCGAGCGGCAATTTGCCCGTGTGTTCGACATTGCATCGCGTAAAAAGGGTGTTACCGGCGAGGTATTGCTCCAGCTGCTGGAGGCTCGCCTGGACAACACGGTGTACCGCATGGGTATTGCACCCACCCGAAGGGCGGCCCGCCAGCTGGTTTTGCACAAGCACATTACCGTAAACGGAAATATCGTGAATATTCCATCTTACACCCTCAAACCGGGCGATAAGGTGGGCGTTCGCGAAAAGTCCAAATCGCTTGAGGCAATAACCAACAGCCTGGCGCTTCAAAGCGTAAACAAGTACCCGTGGCTGGAGTGGGACGGCAACGAAATGGAAGGTAAACTCATTCACTGGCCTACCCGTGCCGACATTCCGGAAAACATCAACGAACAGTTGATTGTCGAACTTTATTCCAAGTAAACCTGATTAATCTATTAATCTCAAGATATTATGTCAATAATAACATTTCAAATGCCCGAAAAGGTGGTGATGGAGAAGGCCGATGATTTTCACGGCACCTTCACCTTCAAACCACTCGAAAAAGGCTATGGCGTAACCATTGGCAACGCATTGCGCAGAATACTGCTTTCTTCGCTCGAAGGCTACGCCATTACCGGTATCAAAATACCCGGTGTTCTCCATGAATTCTCAACCATCGAAGGAGTGGTGGAAGATGTAGCCGAAATTATTCTTAACCTTAAACAGGTAAGGCTTAAAAAAGTGGGCGAAAGCTTTGACGGAAAAGTAACCGTTAACATTAAAAAACAAACCCAGTTCAAAGCTGGAGATATTTCGCGCTTCACTTCGGCTTTCGAAGTGCTTAACCCCGACCATGTAATTTGCAACCTCGATGAGAGCGCTCACTTCGAAATTGAGCTAACCATCGAGAAGGGACGCGGCTACGTACCCGCCGAAGAAAACAAACCCAATGAACAGGTATTTGGGTACATTCCCATCGATGCCATCTTCACACCCATTAAAAATGTGAAGTACAGCGTTGAGAATACCCGCGTAGAACAAAAAACCGACTACGAAAAACTGGTTATCGAAATCCAGACCGACGGCTCCATTCATCCTGAAAAAGCTTTGGAAGAAGCAGCTCATGTGCTCATCAAGCATTTTGCGCTGTTCTCTGATAAATCAATGGAAATTGAAACCATCAGGGAGGCTGAGGTGGAGCAGGTTGACGAAGAAATGCTGCACATGCGCAAGCTGCTTAAAACCCAGCTGCACGACCTCGATCTTTCGGTGCGCGCCTACAACTGCCTCAAATCGGCAGGTGTGAAAACGCTGGGCGATTTGGTGCAGCTGGAAATATCCGATATGATGAAGTTCCGCAACTTTGGTAAAAAATCACTTGCCGAACTGGAACAACTGGTTGCCGAAAAAGGTCTTACCTTTGGTATGGACCTGTCGAAGTATAAACTTGACGAAGAGTAAGATACCATGAGACACGGAAAGAAAGTCAATCACCTGGGCCGTAAGGCCGGTCACCGCGAGGCCATGCTGTCTAATATGGCCACCTCGCTTATACTGCATAAACGCATTTTCACCACGGTGGCCAAGGCCAGGGCCCTTCGCAAATACGTGGAGCCGCTTATTACCCGCGCCAAGACCGATACCATGCACTCGCGAAGAATGGTATTTTCCTACCTGCAGAACAAAGAGTCGGTAAAGGAATTGTTCAGCACGGTGGCTTCGCGCACCGCCGAACGCCCCGGGGGCTATACCCGCATAATTAAACTGGGTGAAACCCGTGTAGGCGACAGTGCCGAAATGTGCATGATTGAGCTGGTGGATTTTAATGAAATATACGGCAAACAGGCTCCCGCCAAAAAAGCCAAAACCCGCAGAGGCAGAAGCAAAGCCAAAAAAACAGAAACAGCCGCAACAGAAGCAACAAATCAGCCCGAAGAAAAAGCCGGTGGCGAGGAAAAAACCACCAATGAATAACCGCACACGTTTTCAGATAAAAGGGATTGGCACAGCGCCAGTCCCTTTTTTATTTTCAGACCTAAAAAACCCTGAAGGGCTCTATAACTTATCGCATGTAATCTTAATTTTGTTCACCAAAAATAATCTGTGACCAAAAAAGCATACTTATTACTTCAGGATGGCCTGCTGGCAGAAGGCACCCTTGTGGGTGCTCCCGGTACTACCGGAGGTGAAATCTGCTTTAACACCGGCATGACCGGCTATCAGGAAATCTACACCGACCCCTCTTACTTTGGGCAAATTGTGGTTACCACCGCAGCCCATATTGGCAACTACGGAACACTTGACGATGAACAGGAATCGGCCGGGCCGACAATAAGCGGTATTGTGGTAAATGAATTTTCGTGGGAATACAGCCGGCAAACAGCCACCCAAAGCCTGCAGCAATACCTGGAAAAGCACGGTATTACCGGCATTTGCAACGTAGATACACGCATGCTGGTACGGCATATCCGCAACAAAGGCGCCATGAATGCGCTTATTTCATCCGAGCTTACACCCGAACAGATGCGTGCCGAACTGGCCAGGGTACCTTCAATGGAGGGCCTGGAGCTGGCCTCAAAGGTAACAACCCCTCAGCCTTATCTCACGGGAAGCGAAAGCGAAATTCGAATTGCTGCGCTCGACCTGGGAATCAAGAAAAGTATTTTAAAGAATCTGTGCCGTGCCGGCAGCTGCATAAAAGTGTTTCCGGCCCGTACTGCGTTTGCCGAAATGGAAAAGTGGAATCCCCACGGCTACTTTATTTCCAATGGCCCGGGCGATCCGGCAGCTATGGATTATGCCATCGATACCGTAAAACAAATACTGGCAGCCGGCAAGCCATTGTTTGGAATTTGCCTGGGGCACCAGCTGCTGGCCCTGGCCTGTGGCATTTCAACCTATAAAATGCATCACGGCCACAGGGGCCTTAATCATCCGGTCAAAAATCTGCTTACCGGCCTGGGCGAAATGACCTCGCAAAATCATGGCTTTGCCGTTAATGAAAAAGATGTAATGAACCATCCAGATGTGGAAGTGACCCACATCCATCTTAACGATAACACCATTATGGGCATACGGCTTAAAAACAAAAAAGCTTTTTCGGTGCAGTATCACCCCGAAGCATCACCAGGACCCCATGATTCGAGATATCTTTTTGATGAGTTTATAAAGATGGTGCGCGAGCACGCGGCACAACCTGTTGGCTAACAAAACCGGCAAATTTTAGAGCACATTACCAAACAGTAAACCAAAAACATGAGTCTGATAGAAAGCGTTCATGCCCGGCAGATACTCGACAGCCGCGGCAACCCAACCGTTGAAGTCGAAGTGCAAACCGAGAGCGGAGCCTGGGGCCGTGCAGCGGTGCCCTCGGGTGCCTCGACCGGTACCCACGAAGCCGTTGAACTGCGCGATGGCGACAAGAAAAAATACATGGGCAAAGGCGTGTTAAAGGCAGTAGAAAACGTAAATGCCAGGATTGCACCCGAAATTGTGGGCTACCCGGTATTTGAACAAAACCTGCTCGATGCCATAATGATTGAACTGGATGGCACCCCCAACAAGGGCAAGCTGGGCGCCAATGCCATACTCGGAACCTCGCTGGCTATTGCCCGCGCTGCGGCCATGGAATGCGGCATGCCACTGTACCGCTACGTTGGAGGAGTTAGCGCTAACACTATGCCTGTACCATTAATGAACATCCTGAATGGCGGCAGCCATGCCGATAATGCCATAGATTTTCAGGAGTTTATGGTAATGCCAGCTGGTGCCGGCAGCTTTTCTGAAGCCCTGCGCATGGGAACCGAAGTGTTTCATACGCTCAAAAAAGTGCTGCACGAAAAAGGTCTATCTACCAACGTGGGCGATGAAGGAGGCTTTGCACCCAACCTCAAATCGAACGAAGAGGCCATTGAAGTGGTGCTGAAAGCAATTGAAAAAGCCGGCTACAAGCCCGGTGAAGATATTTTCATTGCGCTTGACCCCGCAGCATCTGAGTTTTACGATACCAAAGCCAAAGTTTATCATTTCAAAAAATCAAGCGGAAAAAAACTAAAGCCCGCTGAAATGGTAGAATTCTGGGCCGCCTGGGCTAAAAAATATCCAATCCTGTCGCTTGAGGACGGCATGGCCGAAGACGACTGGACTGGGTGGACGGCACTTACCGAAAAAATTGGCGACAAAGTGCAACTGGTGGGGGACGATTTGTTTGTAACCAATGTTAAACGCCTGCAAAAAGGCATTGATCAGCGAGTTGCCAATGCCATCCTCATAAAGGTTAACCAGATAGGTACCCTCTCAGAAACCATCGATGCCGTTAACCTGGCCAAACGGCACGCCTACCGCAGCATTATGTCGCATCGCTCAGGCGAAACGGAAGACAGCACCATTGCCGACCTTGCCGTAGCACTGAATACCGGCCAGATTAAAACCGGATCGGCTTCGCGTTCAGACCGCATGGCCAAGTACAACCAACTGCTGCGAATTGAAGAAGAACTGGGCGAAACAGCGCGCTTTCCGGGAAGGAAATTCTGAGGTTAAGGCAGTATAGTGCGAAGCAGGTCAGACCACCAAAGGGCACCGGGTATTGCTTAATAAATTTTTTCTTACCTTAGAAAATATTTTTTTAGCTCATGAGGATACGCATACCCCGGATATTCCGGAATTTTTACGTGGTAACCGGCCTGGTGTTTTTAATCTGGATGTTGTTGCTGGACCCCAACGACCTGGTAAGCCGGTTCCGGCTTTCGGCCCGCCTGCGCGCACTGGAGCGGGAAAAGGAATATTACCAGGAAAAAATAAAAGAAGTGGAAAAAGACCGGCAGGAGCTGTTTGGTAGCAATGAATCGCTTGAAAAGTTTGCCCGCGAACGGTACCTTATGAAAAAGGAAAGCGAAGATGTATTTGTTATAACCGAAGAAGAACAATGAAATTCAAAATCCTGTTTCTGGCTGGCCTTTTCATACCCGCTGTGCTCTGGGCACAGCGCGAGATAGGCAGTACTTCCGACTGGTCGTTGAACAACAGGGCGTATATTGGATTTGGCCTAAGCGGCCTTAATTTCGGGCAGGATGCCTTTTATGGCAGGTTTTTTTCAATTGGAGCTTCGGGGCAACTGGGATATATGCTCACCACACACCTTTCGGCAGGCGGGGGTCTGGAATACAACTACACCACTTATCAGGATGCAGGCGTGAAAAACTATATGTATAATTTTTTCCCCTTTGTGCGCCACAACATCAGCAACTTCTTTGTCCAGTTCGAATATAACCTGGTAACGATTAAAATTACCCAAAGGGGCCAGGCCGATTCTTCCGGAAATTTTGAGCGCCTGTTTGGCGGCATAGGCTACACCAGTCCGGCAGGCCGTAACAGTTACTTTAACATGCTGGTATCGTATGACTTTCTGTACACCAATACCAGTGTGTTTGCCTCGCCGCTTTCCATTCGTTTTTTCTTTACCGGATGGCCGGGACGCTGAGCTTCCGGGCCAGTTCGTGCAAATCATTTAACACCACCGGGTTTACGGGAATGCCCTGCTGCAGGCGCCGGGCAGCGGTTTCGGCCTCTATATCACCGGGAACCAACACCCTTTCCGCTCCTGATACCGGTTGCGCAGTCCGAAAACGCCTCAGCCAGTTATCCATGTGGTGCTTAAATTCTTCTGCCGGCCGGAAAGCGTCAATCCGCATGGCGCCCAAAAAATGCCCGATGCCGGCACCCACCGGGTTGGATACGGGTTGGAGAAATGCCACAAACGGAGGTACCCACGGCCCGTAATTGGCACCCGACAGCACAGCCGACAGAATATCCACCACCGCACCGAGGCCGTAGCCCTTATGGCTGCCGTGTTCATAATCACTGCCCAGCGGCAGCAGTGCCCCGCCTTCCTTTAACTCAAACGGATTGACAGAGGGCTTGCCCTCTTTGGTTTGTATCCAGCCTGCAGGAGCATTTTTACCCAGCCGTTGTAAAATTTCCAACTTGCCATTTGCGGCAGTGGTAGTGGCCATATCCAGAACAAAAGGCTGTTCACTGCCGGCAGGAATAGCCACGGCAATTGGGTTGGTGCCCAAAAGGCGTTCGGTAGAAAAGGTGGGAGCTACCAGGGGGCTGGCGTTGGTCATGGCCACACCAATCATATCATGTGGCAGGGCAAGCATGGCATGATGTGCCGCAATGCCAAAGTGGTTGGAATTTCGCACCGCAACCCAGCCCGTTCCGCAATGCCCGGCTTTAGCTATGGCGGCCTCCATCGCAAAAGGCGCAACAATTAATCCCAGGCCGCCATCTCCGTCAACCACAGCGGTAGAGGGAGTTTCATGCACAACAGTTATGCGGGGTGAGGTGTTGATACGGCCAGCTGCCCATAAGCGCACATACCCCGAAAGCCGGGCCAGGCCATGCGAATCAATGCCCCGGAGGTCGGCATCCAGCAATACGTTGCCGGCAAGCCGGGCATGTTCGGGCGAACAGCCCATCTTTTCAAAAACTGTTATGGCAAAAGCTTTTAATTTTTCTGCTTCAAATACGGGCCAGTCCATGCCGGGCAAAGATAAACAAACATACCTGCCCATGTTCATCTTCTGCTTGGCATGCAAAAAAACTGCCTTACCTTGTGAAAATTATCATTACCGCGCATCTGGCAAAAAAAACACATTCGTTATGGGAAAATTTGGAATTACAGCCTTCCTTATAACCAACCTGGTTATGGCGCAGACAGAAAAAACAGCTGAGTCTGATATTTCACGGGTAACCGTGTTCCTAAACCGTGCCCAGGTAACCCGGCAGGTTAAGGCACGTGTGGAGGCGGGAAAAAATACTGTTGTGGTGCGCGGATTGCCCGCCGCACTCGATCCGCAAAGTCTTCAGGTGCGTGCAGAGGGAAAAGCCGTGTTACTGGGTGTGGGCCATCGCCACAGTTTTATAAATGAACTGTTGCTGCCGCCCGAATTAAAAAAGCTTAAAGATTCAATAAATTTTTACAACCGCCAGCTTATGCTCGAACAACAAAACCGGGAGGTGCTCAACAAAGAAGAGCAAATGCTGCTGGCCAATCAGCGCATAGGGGGTGCCAATCAAAACCTTTCGGTCAGCGAACTGAAAGGCATGGCCGATTATTTCAGGTCCAGACTTACCGAAATAACCCTGTTGCGCCTGAAGACCGATGAAAAGACAGCATGGCTCAAAGAACGGCTTGAAAAATTAAACAGGCAGTATAGTGCACAGAATGAGTTGTATAAACGCAACACCAGCGAAGTGGTAATTAGCCTGCTAACCGAAACAGCCGGCCCTGCCGAACTCGAACTGTCGTATGTGGTAAACAATGCCGGCTGGCAGCCGGTTTACGATATACGTGCCCTGAATGCGGGCGGCCCGGTGCAACTGCATTACAGGGCCCGGGTGCATCAAAGTACCGGAGAGGACTGGAAACAGGTAAAACTTAAATTATCAACAGCCAATCCTGCATCGGGCGGCGTGAAACCAGAACTGGATGTTTGGTATCTGGATTTTCTGTACCCCCCGACCCCCAGGGCGGCTGCCGCAAAAAATGTAAGGGGCGATGTAGCTGAGGCACCGGATGAAGAAGTGTTGCTTGTGAGCGATGAAGCCACCCTTGCAAACTATACACAGGCTGTTCAAACTTCGCTGAACACCGAGTTCGACATCGGACTGCCTTATACGGTAACATCATCAACACAGCCGGTAACCATCGACATTCAGCGCTTTGATGTGCCGGCTACCTACCGCTATGCTGCGGTGCCCCTTCTGGATAACGATGCCTTCCTTCAGGCCCACATCACCGGCTGGGAAGAATACAATCTTATGCCGGGCGAAGCCCAGGTGTTTTTTGAAGGTACCTATGTGGGTAAAACCTACATTAATCCCGGGCAAACAACCGATACGCTTTCGGTATCCATGGGCCGTGACCCGCGACTGATTATTAAGCGCGAACAACGAAAAGACTTTACCACACGAAAAACCATGGGCTCGAATATACGCCAGTCCAAAGCCTGGAATATTTCCTTGCGCAACACCCGCACAGTTCCGGTTACCATTATGGTTGAAGACCACGTTCCGGTTTCGCGCAACAGCCAGATTGAAGTTACCCTGATTGATTCGGGCGGTGCACGCTACAATAAAGAAACCGGTAAATTATCGTGGGAATTAACCCTGCAACCCAACGAATCGAAAACGGTAGGGTTTGCCTACGAAGTGAAGTACCCAAAGGGCCGGCAGATAAATTATTAACCGGCATTTACTGCCACCGCACCGCTTTGAATGGCAGGTTGCCAAACTATTGAAGTTGTGCAAGTAGGTAAAATGCCAGGCTTATGCTATTATTATTGCCTTAAAACAGTTTTATGAGGCCACGAATGTTCGGTATTGCCGTGGTAGCAGCCATGGCGGGCTTTTTGTTTGGGTTCGACACGGTGGTTATCTCCGGTGCCAACCTGCCCATTAAAGAATTGTGGAATACATCGCCCTGGTTTCATGGATTTTTCATCATGTCTATGGCCTTGTGGGGAACCGTGCTGGGTGCCTTAACGGGAGGCTGGCCCACTGATAAATGGGGGCGCAAGCCAACACTTTTCTGGATTGGTGTACTCTACACCGTATCGGCTGTTGGGTCGGCACTGGCGCCCGAACCTTATTCATTTTCATTCTTTCGCTTCATTGGCGGCATAGGGGTGGGTATTTCTTCTGTGGCAGCCCCTGCCTACATTGCCGAGATTGCCGAAGCCCGGTGGCGCGGGCGGCTGGTGGCTGCCTACCAGTTTAATATTGTTTTCGGTATTCTGGCCGCCTTTATATCAAACTATCTGTTACAGGGTGTAGGCGGATCCAACGACTGGCGGTGGATGCTGGGCATTGAGGCGTTGCCGGCACTGGTCTATACGGTATTGGTTCTGGGCATACCCGAAAGCCCGCGGTGGCTGGCCGTAAAAAAATCCAACAGGGCCGGAGCACGCCAGGCCCTGATAAAGCTGGGGGTGGCCCAACCCGATGAGCTCCTGGCCCGGATTGAGGCCAGCCCGGCAGAGCAACAAACAAAAGTTAACCTGCTAAGCCGCGAAATCAGAAGGCCGGTAATACTGGCCTTCTTCATAGCCTTTTTCAACCAGCTTTCGGGCATCAACTTTATTTTGTACTACGCCCCCGAAATACTGGAGCGGGCCGGGCTGGCCACGCGCGATTCGCTCTTTAACTCGATAGCGCTGGGTGGGATAAACCTGATATTTACATTTGTCGGGCTTTATCTCATTGACCGTTCGGGGAGGCGGGCGCTGATAATCTGGGGTTCGCTGGGGTACATCATAAGCCTGGGCATGGTGGCATATTCATTTTTTGCTTCGGCCGGAGCCGGATGGCTGCTCGTATTTCTGCTGGTTTTTATTGCCTCGCATGCGGTAGGGCAGGGAACTGTTATTTGGGTTTTTATAAGCGAGATATTTCCTAACAGGGCCCGTGCGGCAGGGCAGTCGTTTGGTGCCAGTGTGCACTGGGTACTGGCGGCCATCATCACGCTGGTTACGCCTGTATTTCTGGATGCTCAAAAAGGCCTACTGCGGCATCAGCCCGGCTACATCTTTTTGTTCTTCATGGCCATGATGGCGGCCCAGCTCATATGGGCCTTTGGTTTCATGCCCGAAACCCGGGGCCGGACTTTGGAAGAAATAGCTGCCGGTGCAGGTGCCGAATCAGGTGTTCACAGATAATCCAGCCGCTCCAGAATGCCTTCTTTCATGGAATACGATGAAACACGGATGGAGGTAAACCGGTGCTGATCCAGCAGAAACCTGATCAGGCAGCAGGCCACCACAATCATGTCAACCCGCATTTCTATCATACCGGGAATAGCCAGGCGTGCGTTGCGATCTTTTTGAATTAAATCGGCATAAATCTCCTCAAATCCCTGAATGGTAAGGGGTGTTTCGGGAGCATTGGGTTCTGTTTGGATTTGGTGTTTTAAACAGAAAATATCGCTAAGCGTATCGAAGGTTCCCGAGGAACCGGCAAGTGTTTTAGGCATGAACTGCCAAATGGCCTGTAAAACAGGTTTCATTTCTGTTGCCAGAAAGGTCATAAGGCCTGTTATCTCTTCCGGAGCAATGGGGTCGTGGTGGTGGAATTTTTCCATCAGTCTTTGTGCTCCTATTTCGAGGCTGGTGTGCCAGAGCATGCGGCCTTCACCGGCTATAATAAATTCCACGCTGCCTCCGCCAATATCAACAATCAATGCCCTGTCGTTTTCCAGTCGTAAGGCTTTATTTACTCCGTAATAAATAAACTGCGCTTCCTCGTCACCCGAAAGCACCTTTACGGTAATGTTTGTCTCGGCCTGTATGCGGGCAAGGAAGGCCTGTTGGTTGCGGGCCACGCGAATGGCACTGGTTCCGAAAGCCAGCACCCGACCCACCTGGTTTGCCTGCAGGGTTGCGGTAAAATGTTTAAGCGTGCGAATGGCGCGTTCTTCTGCCTCGGGCAAAATGATTTCCTGATTAATGCCACCCTGCCCGATTTTAACTGCCTGGCGGTCGCGGTGAATAATCGTCCAGGCATTGCCTGTTTTTTTCGGCTGTAAGCAAATGAAAGGTATTGGTACCCAGGTCTAAAATGGCAATACGTGTATTCATCAAAAAAACAGCCGAATATACAGGATAGCTTTGGTTATATTTCGGGCATAATGGCCGAATATGAGTTCAAGAAAAATATCAGACCCGCAGTTGCTCGAAAAATTCAATGAGCTGAAGCGAAAGAATCAGGAAGCTATGCTCGGTGGGGGCGAGGCCCGCATCGAACAGCAGCACAAAAGGGGTAAGCTAACCGCCCGCGAACGCATAGAACTGTTGCTGGACGAAGGCTCGTTCGAGGAGCTTGGCCGTTTTGTTATGCACCGCTGCCGTGACTTTGGTCTGGACAAAGAGCATTACCTGGGCGATGGGGTGGTAACCGGTTATGGAACGGTTAACGGCAGGCTGGTATATGTCTTTTCGCAGGACTTTACCGTGTTTGGCGGTTCACTTTCTGAGGCACATGCCGAAAAAATTGTAAAGCTGCTGGACCTTGCCATGAAGAACGGCGCTCCCGTTATCGGGTTAAACGACTCGGGCGGGGCGCGCATCCAGGAGGGTGTGGTATCGCTGGGCGGTTATGCCGATATTTTTTATCGCAATACCCTGGCTTCGGGCGTGGTGCCGCAAATTTCGGCCATCATGGGGCCGTGTGCGGGAGGAGCGGTTTATTCTCCTGCCATAACCGATTTCATCTTTATGGTCGAAAACACCTCGTTCATGTTTGTTACCGGCCCAAACGTGGTAAAAACCGTAACCCACGAAGACGTTACGGCCGAAGAACTGGGCGGAGCATTAACCCACAGCACACGCAGCGGCGTAACCCACTTTTCTTGTGCCAACGAAGTGGAGTGCATTAACCAGATAAAAAAGCTGCTGAGCTATATCCCGCAAAACTGCGAAGACGACCCTCCCCGGTTGCCCTATACACCAGGTAATGAAATGCGCGAAAGGCTAAACAACATTATTCCCGCCAACCCCAACCAGCCCTACGACATGCGCGAAGTGATTGAAGAGGTTGTTGACGGGGGCACGTTCTTTGAAGTGCATAAAAATTTTGCCGAAAACATTGTGGTGGGCTTTGCCCGCCTGGCGGGCCGGAGCATCGGGGTGGTGGGCAATCAACCCGCTTCGCTTGCCGGTGTGCTGGATATTAAAGCCAGCATAAAAGGTGCGCGTTTTGTGCGCTTCTGCGACAGCTTTAACATACCCCTTCTGGTGTTTGAAGACGTACCCGGTTTTCTGCCCGGTACCGACCAGGAATGGAACGGTATTATTACCAATGGCGCAAAACTATTATATGCTTTTTGCGAAGCCACCGTGCCGCGCGTAACGGTAATTACCCGCAAAGCCTATGGCGGCGCTTACGATGTGATGAACTCCAAACACATTGGTGCCGACCTGAATTTTGCCTGGCCAACAGCCGAAATTGCCGTGATGGGCGCTAAAGGAGCTGCCGAAATTATTTTCAGAAAAGAAATAGCCGAGGCAGAAAACCCAGAAGCCAAACTGGCCGAAAAAGTTGAAGAATACACCCGCAAATTTGCCACGCCTTACCGGGCAGCCCACCGCGGCTATATTGACGAGGTAATATTCCCCGACCAGACACGTATTAAACTTATACGCGCCTTCGCCATGCTCGAAAATAAAGTGGCTACACTGCCCAGGAAAAAACACGGAAACATACCTTTGTGAAAAAACCAATACACTATGGATAAGAAAAGCACCAAATTTTTATACGAATATCTGAACAACGCTTCGCCAACCGGTTTTGAATATTCCGGTCAGCAAATATGGCTCAACTATTTAAAGCCTTACATTGACGACCATCTGGTTGACGTTTACGGAACCGTAGTAGGCGTTATTAATCCCGGAGCAAAATACAAAGTAGTAATCGAAGCCCATGCCGATGAAATTTCGTGGTTCGTAGCCTATATTACCGACGATGGCTACATTTACGTGAAGCGCAACGGAGGTTCGGACCATCAGATAGCCCCCTCCAAGCGCGTAAATATCCACACCGCAAAAGGAATCGTAAAGGGCGTGTTCGGTTGGCCGGCCATACATGTACGCGATGCCGCAAAAGAAGAACCTCCCTCTCTTAAAAATATTTTTATTGATGTAGGTGCCGACTCCAAAAAAGAGGTGGAAGAAATGGGCATACACGTGGGCTGCGTAATTACCTTCGATGATGAACTCATGGAAATGAATAAAAATTTTCTGGTAGGTCGTGCCCTTGATAACCGGATGGGAGGTTTTATGATTGCCGAAGTGGCGCGCAGGCTTCACGAAAACAACAAGAAACTTCCCTACTGCCTTTACGTGGTTAACTCGGTTCAGGAAGAGATTGGCCTTCGCGGAGCGGAAATGATTTCGCGCAGGTTAAAACCCGACCTGGCCATCTGTACCGATGTAACGCACGATACCTGCTCGCCCGTGTACAACAAAAAGGAAACGGGCCATATAAAGTGCGGCAGCGGCCCGGTACTGTGCTACGGCCCTGCCGTACAGCACAACGTACTGAAAATGATAATTCAAACCGCCGAAAAGAAAAAAATACCTTTCCAGCGGCAGGCTGTAAGCCGCTCGACCGGCACCGATACCGACTCTTTTGCCTATTCGGCCGAGGGGGTGGCCTCGGCCCTCATTTCCCTGCCGCTGAAATATATGCACACCACGGTTGAAACTGTGCATAAAAATGACGTGGAAAACGTAATAAAGCTTATTTACGAAGTGCTTTTGCAGGTTAAGCCCGGCCAGGATTTCAGGTACATTAAATAAAAATCAACTAAAATCTTACATCCATAAGAAGAGGCTTATGAACGCCCCCCGAACATTTGCCGGGGGGCCTACTTTTGTACCGTAATCAACCGGAAAAAAGAATGAAAAGCATAAGAAAAACCCTCTTGGTGGTATTTGCAACATTGGCTGTTTCGGTAAATGCCCAGGACCGCCCCCTTCACGAAGTGTATTCCATGATGGTGTTCAACTTTGTGAAGTATGTACAGTGGCCCGACCACTCCACCAGTGGCGATTTTGTTATTGGTGTTATCGGAAACCACGAAGTGTACAATACGCTCAACTCCTGGTATGGTGGCAAGCCCCGCGGAAACAAAACCTACGTCATTAAAAAATTCAACTCAGCTGCCGAAGTTACCGATTGCCACGTGGTATTTATCGATAAAACCAAAAGCGGAGAATTTGAAGCGGTAAATGCCAAAGTAAAAGGAAAAGGCACGCTGATTATAACCGATAAGGCAGGCCTGGGCGAAAAAGGCAGCGCTATTAACTTTAAATTTGTGGATAACAAACTTAAATTTGAACTGAACCAGAAGGCTGTTGAGGCTGCAAATCTTAAAGTTGCAGGCTCGCTTACGTCAATGGCCATTCTTATTTAAGTAACCTCATAAACCTCTCACATATGAAAAAGCTCATGTTTTTCCTTATGATGGCCGGTGCTGCGGTAACAGGGCAGGCCCAGGAACGTCCTGAACATGAAATTCACGCGGCCATGTTGTTTAACTTCATTAAGTATGTACAATGGCCCGATGAGGCCGCGCCAGGCGATTTTGTGGTAGGCGTTATGGGCGAAGACAACGTGTTCAACACGCTTAAGGCCTGGTACGACGGCAAACCGAAAGGAGCCAAAAAGTATGTGGTAAAAAAACTTACCACGGCTAACGAGGCTGCCAGTTGCCATGTGGTGTATCTGGGCAAATCAAAAAGTAAGGAGTTTGAAAACATAAAAAGCTCCATTGCCGGCAAACCGGTACTTACCGTAACCGATGGCAATGGCCTGGGACAGAAAGGCAGCTGCATCAACTTCAGGGTTATTGATGGTAAGCTTAAATGGGAGCTTAACCAGGCTACCTTTAGCAGCAGCAATCTAAAGGTATCCGGACAGCTGGCCAGTATGTCTATACTGATTTAACTGTCCGGCCCCACGATGGAAAATGTATCGGAGTTTTCGGCTAAAACTTGTTGAGTAAGGAGAGTATGTATAGCTTTTTCAGAGAGTTGGTTGAAAACTCCGATAACATTTATGTGTTGCTGGATAAACACTTCCACATCCGCTACATCTCATCGGTAGTGCGTAAATACGGGGCCGAACCGCTGTCGCTGCTGGGCAAAAGTATTTTCAACTTCACCGAACCTGACCAGGCTAAACACTGGCAGGACTGCCTTACGCGGGTTAACGAAAGGAAAATTTTTGAGGTAGGCCTGAAGCTGGCAGGTGATGAGATAACCTATTTCGATGTAACGGCTTACCAGGTAAGGCAAGACCATGAAGACGGAGGGCGGGTACTTGAGCTGCATGATGTTACCCTTCGAAAGAAAAAAGAAGAACAGTTACTGCAGTCGAACCAGCAGATGGATCAGGTAATTTATAAAACTACCCACGACCTGAAAGCACCCCTCATGTCGGCCATGGGCCTGCTTACCCTTGCCGAACAGGCCCCCGAACCGCAGCGTTCGGAATACCTTACCCTGTTGCGCAGGAGCTTAACCAAACTCAATGCTTTTATTGAAGAAATGAACCACTTTTACCGGACAGGTAAAATGGCTATATCCAGTGAGCTTATAAACTGGCAGGAGCTTATTGAAGAAGAACTTGCCGACCACCGCCTTACCTATCAGCCGGAAAAAATTTCAATCAGGGTAAATGTAAATCAACCCGAAGAATACTGGTCAGACCGCCTGCGGGTTAAGACCATACTTACCAACCTGATTACCAACGCTATAAAATATTCTGACCCGCAAAAAGATCATAATCTTATTCAGATAACCGTACAGGTAAACCCGGCCGAAGCTGCGCTAACCGTGCAGGACAACGGCATTGGCATTGATAAACAATATCAGCAACGCATATTCGAGATGTTTTTCCGCGCCACTACGGTGGCTCAGGGAACGGGTCTGGGGCTGTTTATTTTAAAAGACACCGTACAAAGATTAAACGGAAGAGTAAGTGTAACCTCCGAACCCGGAGTCGGAAGCACCTTTACCGTTTACCTGCCCAACATGAAGGCACCTGCCGGCATGGCAACAGAAGATATACGCGCAGGGTCGCGGAGTTTTTCGTGAGAGGGTCTTTCTTCGCGTACTCTGTGCGTTTTTTATCAGGGCACTCCCTTAACCGGAGTGCCTTTTTTATTTTCGCCCTGTGAATTACGCCACCTTTACCGACCAGATGGGTTATGAGGTAACTTTCCGGTTCCCTCCGCAGCGCATTGTATCGCTGGTGCCCTCGCAAACCGAGCTTCTCAGTGAGCTGTGTCTTGACAGCCGGGTGGTAGGCATTACCCGGTTTTGCGTTCGTCCGCCGGAATGGAAAAAACACAAAACCCTTGTGGGTGGCACCAAAAACTTTCGTCCCGAAATTATTCGTAGCCTCAACCCTGATCTGGTTATCGGCAACCGTGAAGAAAACCACCGCGAAGGAATTGAAGCATTGAAAAAAGAATTCCCTGTATGGATGAGTGATGTGATAAACCTTGAAAGCGCCCTTGATATGATTCGGGCTTTGGGCAATTTAACAGGTTGTGGCAACCATGCCCAGGCCCTTGCCGCTGAAATTGAGTCGGGTTTGGCCGCCATGGAAACCCTGCCACGGCTAAGGGCGCTGTACCTGATTTGGAAAAATCCGTGGATGGGTGCCGGAAGCCGGACCTTCATACACCAGATGATGTGTTTGGCCGGGTTTACCAACGTGCTGGAAAATACACCGCGATACCCCCCGCTTACCGATGATGATATCCGCAGGCTTGCCCCCGAAGTGGTATTGCTTTCGTCCGAGCCCTATCCGTTTCGTGAAAAACATATAGCCGAAATAAGGCAGCTGTTGCCGGAAGCACGGATTATTTTAACTGATGGTGAAATGTTCTCATGGTATGGCAGCCGCATGCTGTATTTTCCGGACTATATCAGGCAGCTTAAAAGCCGGTTAACCTGATACCCATGTGCTGCACATCGTCCCAAAAGTGCGGGTACGATTTTTTTACCACGTGCGGATTTTCAATACGTATTGTTTTAACGGCAGCCAGCGGAGCAAAGGCCATGGCCATACGGTGGTCTTCGTAGGTTTGAATGGTTTCGATGCTTTCAGGAAGCTGTGGCGCAGGCTGCAGTATCCAGGTGCCCTGCTGTTCCAGGAGCGTGGCGCCCAACTTGCTTAGCTCGCGTTGCATGGCCGCAATGCGGTCGGTTTCCTTTATGCGAAGGCTGTGCAGCCCGGTAAATACTCCTTTGATCTGGCGGGCTGCACATACCACCATAATCGTCTGAGCCAGGTCGGGGCAGTGGGTAAAATCAAATTGTACGCTTGCCTGAACATCGTCTTTGTGCAACAGCAGCAAATCGTTGCCACGGGGCTGGCACGTAACCCCAAGGCTTTCCATCCAGGTTGCAATAATGCGGTCGCCCTGCAACGAACGGAGCGTCATGGAGGGCAACAGAATTTCGCTGGCCCGGGCAAGCGCCGCAAAAGCAAACCAGTAACTGGCAGCCGACCAGTCGTTTTCTACCGTGTAGGATGCGGCTTTGTAGGCTACAGGTTCTATATTAATCCGGTTATCCTGCCAGGCTACCTCCGCACCAAACCTGCGCATCAGCGCGGCAGTCATTTCAATATAGGGCCGGCTGCCCGCAGGCCCTTTCAGGTTTATGCGCAGGCCGCCCGGCAGAACTGGGCCAATCATCATCAAGGCCGAAATAAACTGGCTGCTTACATCACCCCGAATGGTTACTTCATTGGTTCGGGGGTGAACAATGCCTTTAACTTCATGCGGAGGGTAGCCTTCCTTTTCCAGGTACCTGATCTCAGCGCCCAGTTCGCGCAACGCATCTACCAGTATGCCAATGGGGCGTTGTTTCATCCGCGGGGTGCCCGTAAGCTGGCGTGTGCCCGGCTGCACGGCACTAAATGCAGTAAGAAACCTCATGGTGGTTCCGGCATCTTCGGCATTCCATACCGGATCGGCCGAAGCAAGCAGGTTTTTCATCAGCCGGGTATCGTTGGCTTCAGAGAGGTTTTGAATATCCGAGCCGCCGCCTGCCAGAGCGTCAATAATAAGAACGCGGTTGCTTAGGCTTTTGGATGCCGGAAGGCGTTGAACCTTGCCTGAGAGCCGCGGAGCTGGTTGAAGGGTTATGGTTTGCACGATGTGATGCAAGTTAGCAAAGCAAATATTTTTTATTGAGCCTGAAACAATTGCTTTACAAAAGCGGTTTAAATTTGTATATGAGTTTAACCAAAAAAATAGCGCTTGGTTTGGGAATTGCATCGGGTGCGCTACTGGCAGCCTGGTTGCTAACGGGCGATCGTAAAAAGAAAACCCGTGAGTTTGTAGCCAGGCAAACCGAGAGCCTGAAAAGGGCCCTTCGCAACAGAAAAAAAGAAACAGCAACAGATGAGGATCCGATCTACATCTGATTACAACTGCCGGTACTCTTCGAGTGCTGCAGTAATGCGCTCCGGACTCACCTCGTAATCCCACATGGTCTGCCCTATTTCTTTTAGCAGGGCCGCACGGATTTTTTTTCCCGTATTTTTCTTATCCTGAAAGCAAAGTTGAACAATGCTGGCCGTGTCGTGGCTGTTCCAGTGCAGCTTGCCAAACACATCGGTAATGTACCGGATTATTTGCCGGCTCAGGTGTGACGACAGCAGGCCTTCATCGCGCGCAATAATCGATTCGGCTGCCAGGCCTGCAGCTACGGCTTCGCCATGCAGAACAGGGCGGTTGCAGGCAAGAAACCAGCTTTCTATGGCATGCCCAAGGGTATGCCCCGCATTGAGTATTTTGCGGATACCCACTTCATGCGGATCTTCTGAAACCACGCGCCATTTTAGCAGGGCCGATTTTTCAATTTGTATCTGCCAGTTGTGTTGCTTCCACGGCCTGGCGGTTAGCTCATCCCACCATGCCGGTTCCGATATCAGGGCGTGTTTCAGTATTTCGGCATAGCCTGATCTGAGTTCGGCCTCCGGCAGGGTGCTGAGAAAAGCGGCCGAAAGGAGGGTAAGTGCCGGCTGGCAGAACAGTCCGATTTGATTTTTATACGACATAAAGTCAATGCCCAACTTTCCGCCAATGCTGGCATCGGCCATGGCCAGCAGGGTGGTGGGTACAAGTATAAAATCAATGCCTCGCTTAAAGGTGGCCGCACAAAAACCACCCAGGTCGCCGGGCATTCCTCCACCCAGTACAATTAGCACCGATCGGCGGTCGAGCCGGGCTTCGGTCAGGTATTTCCATACCTCAGCACAGGTATCGAGGGTTTTATGCACCTCGCCTGCCGGAATGGTAACATGGATATGCTGCGGAAGTGCGTGCCTTATAACAGGGTAGCAGTGCAGGGCAGTGTGGTTATCGGTAAGCAGGGCCACAGCCGAATAGGAGTTTTTATTCAAAAAATCCTTCAGGTCAGCTCCGGGCGATTCGGAGATGCGGATGTGTTCAGGCAGCGTCATGTTCGGACCGGTTAAAAATTTGTGTTTGCACACGGATGGATTCATCGTGGATTATCCGGTACAGTTCGCGCATAAATTCTGCTGAGAGGTTTACCTGTTCTCCCCACAGGGGCCTGCTTTCCATAATCTCCTTCCATCGTTCGGCCTGGAATACGGCCACGTTGTTTTCTTTTTTGTATTCGCCTATTTGTTCGGCAAGGCGCATGCGGGCGGCCAGGGTATCAATTAACTCGCGGTCAATGTGGTCAATCTGCTCGCGCAGCTTTTCCAGTTTATTCAAAAACACGGTATTATCAGAAGAAGGGGTATAGGTATGCAGTTGCGCAAGGATTTGCTCCAGTGTTTCGGGAGTAATTTGTTGCTGGCTATCGCTCAATGCCTTGTCGGGGTCCGGGTGCGTTTCAATCATCAGTCCGTCATAACCCAGGTCGAGCGCACGTTGGGCGACCTCAAAAATCAGATTACGTGAGCCGGCTATATGGCTGGGGTCGGCAATGAGGGGCAGTTGGGGGCAGCTGCTTTTAAGTTCAAGCGGCAACTGCCACAGGGGCAGGTTGCGGTACCTCGACTGGCGGAAGGGTGTAAAACCCCGGTGTATGCCAGCTAAACGGCTAATACCGCTTTGGTTAATGCGTTCCAGCGCGCCAAGCCAAAGGGCCAGTTCCGGATTAAGCGGGTTTTTTACCCAAACAATCTTGTCTGTTCCTTTCAGGGCATCGGCTATTTCCTGTACCATAAAAGGGTTTACGGTGGTACGCGCACCAATCCAAAGTATATCCACGCCGGCTTGGCAGGCTTTTTCCACATGCTGCGCAGTAGCTACTTCAGTGGCTATCATTATGCCGGTTTGTTGTTTTACCTGGGCCAGCCATTGCAACGCCTCATTTCCCCTACCTTCAAAAGTTCCGGGGCGGGTACGGGGCTTCCATACACCGGCGCGCATAATGGGTATGCCCAGTTTTTTAAGCCTGCCGGCTATGATTAAAAGCTGTTCGGGGCTTTCAGCGCTGCAGGGGCCGGAAATAATCAAAGGCCTTTTCAGGGGATTAATCCATTCGGTTAGATTCATGGGGCCTGAAGTTACGGAATTGCCATATACTGCCGGTAACAATGCGGTGGGCCGGGTTGTTCTTACCGGCAGGAGCTACTTATTAAAAACTGTTGCCGGTACAAAGGCACCGCCTATATTCGCGCCATGGATACCCACCCCCCCCGTTTCGTTCGAGGATACAAAAGCAGCATTTGCCTATCGCACCGATGCCGAGCTTAAAAGAGCACATTTAATTTTCTCTGTGGTTAACCATCCATGGGTAGCTGACTTTGCTACCAGGCTGGTAAGGCTGAGCCTTTTGCTCCGCCTGCCGGTTGAATCGATTATCCGGAAAACGGTGTTCAACCATTTTTGCGGGGGCGAAAACAAGGACGAAGCCCGGCAGGTTATTAACCGGTTGGCGGCTTACCATGTGCGGGCCATTCTGGATTATGCTGTTGAGGGCGAACACACCGAGGCCGGTTTTGAGCAAACCGTTAGCGAAACACTGAACAATCTGGAAACCGCTGCCGGATCTGGCCATATTCCGTTTTGCGTATTCAAACCTACCGGTGTGGCATCGGCAGCATTGATGGAGAAAATACAGCAGGGAAAGGATCTTGATGAAGAAGAACAACTGGCCTGGCAGCGCGTGCAGGAACGCTTCGACCGGATATGCGGCAGGGCTTATGAGCTGCAGGTACCCGTTATGATTGATGCCGAAGACAGCTGGTATCAGGATACAGTAGACCGGCTGGCCCTGAACATGATGAAAAAATACAACACCCGCAGGGCTATTGTTTACAACACCTACCAGCTGTATCGTACCACCGGCCTTGCCAACCTGCGCAATCACTTTCATGAAGCGGTTATGCACAACGTTTTTTTTTGGTGCAAAGCTGGTACGCGGGGCCTATATGGAAAAAGAACGCAGGCGCGCGGCAACGATGGGATACCCCGACCCCATACAACCCAACAAACAGGCTACCGATGAAGCCTTTAACAAAGCCCTGGCTTTTTGTTTAGACAACAAACAACGGATTGCTCTGGTATGCGGCTCGCACAAACGAGTACAGCAACTACTACCTAACCGTGCTCATGGAAAAACACGGACTATTACCGCAGGATGAACGCGTGTGGTTTGCCCAGCTATATGGCATGAGCGACCATATAAGCTTTAACCTGGCCCGCAACGGATACAATGTGGTAAAATATCTGCCCTACGGGCCGGTGCGTGCAGTAATGCCCTATTTGTTTCGCAGGGCCGAAGAGAACACTTCGGTTGCCGGGCAAAGCAGTCGCGAACTGATGCTGATTCGCATGGAGTTGCATAGAAGGAGGCAACAGCCGGGTTAGCATAAGTAAAACAGGCTATGCTGCCGTAGCCATGGTTTCCTGGAGCAGGAGTTCTTAGCCGCTCCGGTTATTATCCTTATTTTTGCGTTCCAAATTAAACGGATATGTCGTTAACCGAGCAGGAAATAATCCGCAGGCAGGCAAAGGAAGAGCTGGAAAAACTGGGCATCAATCCCTATCCGGCCGAGACCTTTGAAGTAAACGTATCGGCCCGGGAGATACTGGAAAACTATCCGCGCCATAAAAGCGATTACCGCAATATTTCCCTTGCCGGCCGCCTGATGAGCCGCAGAATTATGGGGTCGGCCTCGTTTGCCGAACTCCAGGACGAGACCGGCCGCATTCAGATTTATGTGCGCCGGGACGATATATGCCCCGGTGAAGACAAAACCCTGTACAACACCGTTTTTAAAAAACTGCTCGACATTGGCGACATTATAGGAGTAAAAGGTTACGGATTTACAACCCAAACCGGTGAAATTTCCATTCACGTTACAGCGTTTAAGGTGCTGGCCAAGTCGCTCCGGCCCCTTCCTGTAGTGAAAGAATCGACAGATGAGCAGGGGAACGTAATAAGGCATGATGCCTTTAGCGACCCCGAACAGCGCTACCGCATGCGCTATGTAGATTTGATAGTGAATCCGGAAGTGCGCGAGGGTGTTTGTAAAACGCACGCGCCTTATCAACTCCATGCGGGAGTTTCTCAATGCCCGCGGATACCTGGAAGTGGGAAACGCCCATTCTGCAACCGCTTTACGGTGGAGCAGCTGCCCGCCCGTTTAAAACCCATCACAATACGCTGGATATGACCCTGTATCTGCGTATTGCCAATGAACTCTACCTTAAACGACTTATCGTAGGCGGTTATACGGGTGTTTATGAATTTTCAAAAGACTTCCGCAACGAGGGCATGTCGCGCTTTCATAATCCCGAATTTACCCAGGTAGAGCTGTATGTGGGCCTACAAAGATTATTACTGGATGATGGACCTGGTGGAGGAGATGATTGAAAAAGGTTGCTCTGGACCTGCACGGTACTACCCAAGTACAGGTGGGCCGGCACATTATTGACTTTAAAAGGCCATGGACAAGATATTACCATGTACGAGGCCATTCAACACTTTACCGGTGTTGATATTGCCGGCATGGATGAGACCGCCCTGCGCGAAACCTGCCGCAGGCTTAACGTACCGGTTGATGATACCATGGGCAAAGGAAAACTGGTCGATGCGCTGTTTGGCGAAAAGTGCGAACCTCACCTTATACAGCCCACCTTTATTATGGATTACCCTATTGAGATGTCGCCTCTGGCCAAAAAGCACCGCAGCAAACCCGGTTTGGTAGAACGCTTTGAAGCCATTTGCAACGGTAAGGAAATTTGTAATGCCTTTTCTGAGCTGAACGATCCGATAGATCAGCGCAGGCGTTTTGAGGAGCAGCTGGAGCTGGGCCGGCGCGGTGACGAAGAGGCCATGACTTTGGATGAGGATTTTCTGCGCGCACTGGAATTTGGCATGCCGCCCACAGCCGGATTGGGTGTAGGCATAGACCGCCTGTGCATGATTATGACCAACCAGCCCTCCATTCAGGATGTGCTGTTCTTTCCGCAAATGCGGCCCGAAAAAACCCCGCTGCGGTACTCTCAGAAAAAGAAGCGCAGCGCCTGGGCATCCGCACCGAGTTAATTCCCATACTGCAACGGCTGGGCATCCAGTCGGTTGAACAGCTTAAAGGCATAAAGCCTTCAAAACTTTTCAACGACATCTGCGGTATGCGCAAGAAGATGAAGCTGAACGATGTGCCCAACCCTACGCCCGAAGAAGTAGAGGGCTGGCTAAGGCAGTTGTCGTAGCCACCCAATGCAGTTTTTTGCATCAGGGCAAGTTCATCGGTTGTCGTAAAAGGGTTTTCTGCGTTCCAGCCGCAGGTCCTGCAGTATGGAAGCTTTGGCGTTTATGCGCAGATGAAACTGGGTAAAAGCCCCAAAGGGCGTCCAGTTAAAG
>BPHC01000005.1 GCA_026003355.1 Cyclobacteriaceae bacterium | reverse complement strand
CTAAAGAACCACCAATAATATGAAGAATTAAAAATAATTTGAAAAGTATGGTCATTTTGTCTGTCGTTTTAAATGAGTGCTAACGTTTGTGCTTGTGCAGTGCAGGGTATAGGAGCGCTAAAAAATGGAGCGTAGCGGAATGTTTAGCGCGACCTACACGTCACTGTCAACCGTGACCAAACGTAATTTGAAAACTAATATACAAATAAACACCTAACCCCTGCATTGCACAAGCATGTTGTTGGCGGTTGTTTGCATTGTCCACTTTATTTCAACGCATTGATGTCGTCCGAATATACGGCCCATGAATGACAGCAATAATATCTCGTGTCAAATATTTTAAACCTGATTGAAAACAGAAAACCGTCAAATGTCCCATAGTCGTAATACTTAGCCATGAATACAAATGATGTAAATTTCTTAATATATAACTCTTTGTAAGTCCCGATTTCATAGTATTTCCAGTTGGGATTATAGTTGATATTCGAATAAAATCCCCAGTTCTTTAAGAATGAGTCATAACTAAAAAATCTTTGTCAGTCCGATGATTCCATTAAAGTGTTGTTCATCCGTCAGTGTCTCAAGTTGATTTATTCTTGATAAGTCGTTGTACGAACCACCAAAGTCAACGGCAAAGAATCTTGGGAGTTTATAAGAGACGAGTCCGCGTACTTGTTTTAGCCCAAATTCATTGTCGGCATAATCTATTGATTTGTAACTAAAAAGTATGTTAGGAAAAAATAGAATTCCTAAGTCTTTATAAATTGAAAACTCCATACCCGAGTTCTTTTGTTGTTCCCAGTATTTTAAACTTGAGGTAAGTCCAATGTTTTTTTGTCCAACTGACTGTATTGAAAAATTTAAAATTGCTCCATAAGGAGCGTATTCTTTGTCGCCAAAGTACCCTAATTCCAAATTCGCCTTAATATGGTGAATAGGGTTGTCCTCTAGTAATTGCTTGTCATAAGTCAATTCAATTGACTCGCTTACAGAAGCATGAATTGTCCGGGTTACTGTGTTAAATCCAATAAACGAAAACGTCACCCGTGCACTTTCTGTTTTTGATTCTATTTCAAACTCTCCCTTTGCATTTGTAACTGTCCCTTTGTTTTGACTTTCTAATATTACATTTACACCAGGCATTGTCTCTCTAGTTAAAGAGTCACGTACAATACCTGTCAGTTTATATTGTCCGCTTGAAACCAAAGGTGTTAGTAAAATAAATAATACTAAGATTCTCATTCTTTTTAATCGAAGGATTACTCTGTCCGCAAATAACCGCCAACGTTTTGCGGCTTGGCGTAGTGGCGGATTTTTAGCACAAAAGTTCAATCGAAGAACTGCACTTGAACCTACCACAAAACTGTCATACGAAGCACTGAACCCGCCATTACGCCAAGCCGCTGTTATGTGCCGTTCTTCTATTCTTCGTCATCTTCTGAGTCCTCATAGTTAAACTCAACTTTGCTTTGAATAATTATCTCGTTAAGTATGTCGTTCAAGTAGCCTTGTTTAACAGCATCATTAAACCTATTATTTAGGGTCGGAATATTTATAACTTCTTCAATGCAATCCATATACTTGTCAACAATAGATTTGATTGAATATGCTTTACTTGCATTGTCTCGGATTTTCTTTAAAAGGTCATTAGTTGGTTCGGTTGATTTTATTACAAAAGTTATAGGATACTTCTGAATTTTATCAATGTCGAGAAAGTATTTTTTGAAATCTAAAGTTTCAGTTACTTGAAAAAACCGTCCTAGAGGTTTCATCACAAAGTCAATACCACCATCATTGGCATTTGTTCTTCCTGTTTTGTAAAGTTTTAAATTCTCTTTGTTAAGTTTTTCTATTTCATAGCCCCAAATAAATTTGTTGGTCGTGGTAGAAATATTTTAGAATTGAATAACTTACAATTTCAAAAAGTCGGGCATCAACATTTGGTGCAAGTAAGCCAATTAAAAACTCCTCTACTTTTTTGGGGTGTAGGTTTTGCCTATTTCTTGCAATTCTTCGCAAGAATTTACAAAACGCTGAAAAGCATCTTGCTTAGTCTTCGCATATTCATCAATTATTTCTATAATAGCTTTTGCAATATTTAAACTGGTTTTACCAACCTTTACTTTCAGCAGATTTTCATTAATCCAGTAGCGATTTGTTTCAAGGTTCCGAAGAATTGGGACAAATTCTGAACTCGGAAAAAACTTTTGAAACTCTGAATTCATACGATTATTCAAAGCGTGATTTTGAAGTTTACTGCCAAACTGGCAGCTCTCGTTGACGTTTGAAAAGTTTAACAAACGCTGCACCTTCATATTTTGAATAATCACCTTTTTGGTCAAAGCCATTGTTGATATAATCTTCTATAATAACATAAATAGCATAAAGATTTGCAAAACTTGAACGAGATTTTGAACCTTTGTTTGCTGAACGGGTTTTCTCATTTACATACTGAATGAGTTGGCTTTTGTCAAAAATATCATCAGCGTTATCGCCAAAGTGTTTTTCTAAAATTGCTTTAATGTTTGCTGTGAATGTATGTTCCATTTGGCTCTTCAAATAGTTTTAATGTGTTGGCAGTAGCCAACTTTTGTGTTTCAAATGTCCGAATTTCCTTTTCTAATTTTTCACCTTTATATTCTTTGGCTAACTGTAATCTCCTCAATCCGATTTTTACATATTCATCTTGAAGTTCTATACCTATAGACTTTCTGCCAAGTTCTTTTGCAACAAAGCAAGTAGTAAATGTTCCAGAAAATGGGTCTAATACTAAATCACCCTTATTTGAACTTGCTTTAATAATCCTTTCAAGTAAAGCAATCGGTTTCTGTGTTGGATGATTTTCATATTCTTCCATTCTGTAGCGCACTCTTGGAAATTCCCAAACATTGCCAGGCACTTTCTCTGAACTATATACTGTTGGAACGGGCTTACGATAATCAATTAGTTTTCGTTTAGCACCCGTTTTTGCTTCGACTAAAATGTCGTTTGAATTAAAAGTGTAATTGTTTTTGTCCTTTACACAAAACAAAATTGGCTCATACATTGGAACCAAAGTATTTTTTGGCTTGAACACCTGAACTATCGTAATACCAAACAATTCGAGAAAGTATGTGTAACTTTTTGCGAAGATATATGTCAAAAAATGGCATAAACTGTGTCGCCTGTCATTACATAAAAACTACCATTTGGTTTAAGTTTTTGAATACACAAGTCAAGCCACTCGTAGCACCATTTAAGGTATGCTTCTTCCGTTTTCCATTTTTCAATGTGTCCATTGAAGTTTTTGCCAATGTTGTAGGGAGGGTCGGCAAATATCAAATCCACAGAGTTGTCAGGAAGTGTTTTTAATGCTTCCAAAGCGTCTCCGTGAATAATTTTATGTTGTTCGTTGCCTAATATTTCCATTTTCAAATTCAATTAAAAGCCATTTCAAATTTAGTCAAAAAAAATTATGTCGTCCGATTAAAAGTTGTGCGTCTTTGTCCTCTGTCATTTCGTTATAGCAAGGTCTTTTAGAATGGCACATAACGTATGGGTATTGGCGAAGTTGCCGAACCGAAAGCTAAATTGAAAAACAAAAGTTGAAATTATGGACGAAAGTTTAATTGAAAAACAGAACGGCAATTTTGCCAATACCGTGTTAGGTGCAGTGCCTTCTGTGGTGTATAATGAGGATTGTGTAGAGGGTTTAAAACGCTTTTCCAATAACTACTTTGACCTTGCAATAGTTGACCCACCTTATGGAATTGGGGCAGGTAGTGTAAACTTCCAAAGTGGAACAAGAAAAAAGCCAAGTAAATTCCACAAAGTAAATGATTGGGATAATGCTATTCCTACTGCCGATTATTGGGAGCAGTTGTTTAGAGTATCTAAAAATCAAATTGTGTGGGGTGGCAATTATATGACAGAATTTTTGCCACCTTCAAGATGCTGGATATTTTGGGATAAAGGCACGGGAGACAATTCTTATGCAGATGGAGAACTTGCTTGGTGTAGCTTTGATAAGGTGGTAAAAAAATATTCAAGATTTTGGAGTGGTGGAAATGCAAAGGAACGAGGCGATATTGATAGAGTGCATCCAACACAAAAGCCAATATCACTTTATGAATGGATTTTAAAAGAATTTGCGGAGCAAGGCAATTTGATTTTAGATACACATTTAGGAAGTGGAAGTAGTAGGATAGCTTGTCAAAAGAACGGATATTCATTTACTGGCTTTGAACTTGACAAAGATTATTATGAAGCACAAGAAAAGCGTTTTAAAGATTTTGTCAGCCAACTCCGAATGTTTTAGGGTGTCCGCTGGCATTGCACCTAACTTACTTATATGTTTACTCTAAATTCTAAAAAGGTGTTCATATACAAACCAAAATTGTAAGATATGTACACTTTTTTATCATGCCTTATAAATTTATATTTCTTTCCCAAAAATATAAAAAATCATAAATTATCAAAAGGCGATTGTATTTTTTGAAGTGCTTTTTCACTTACATGTGTATATATTTCTGTTGTTCTTGAACTTTTGTGCCCCAGCAATTCCTGTATATACCTTATGTCTGTTCCCGATTCTAATAAATGTGTTGCATAAGAATGTCGTAACCAATGTAAGGTAACCGGCTTTTTTATCCCAACAGTTTTTACGGCATTTTGTAAAACTTTTTGTAAGCTGGTTTCTGAATATTGTTCACCTGATTTTTGACCTTCAAATAACCAAATTTTTGGTCTGTAATTTTTATAATATGATCTTAACAATTCTATTAATTTGTCAGAAATTGGAACTACCCGATCTTTTTTACCTTTTGAGTTTCTTATAATTAATAAGTGCCTTTTACTATCTATATCTGTTGGTTTTAAATTTAATAATTCACTTCTTCTCAATCCGCAGGCATAAATTAAACTGAGCATTGCTTTGTGTTTAATATTACTTGATACATCAAGTATTGATTTAATTTCTTGTTTGCTTAGTACATTAGGCAACTTCTTTTCTCGCCTCGGACGATGTATAAGTTCTATATCCATATTACTATTTTCAATTATTTTGAAAAACAGTTTTATGGCATTTACAATTTGATTTTGAAATGAGGATGAAAGTTGGTTTTTAAGTATATACTCGTTATTAAAACGAATTAAATCTTTATGATTGATTTCGTGGATTTGCTTATCATTAAAAAATCGAAGAAATGTTCGTAGTGCATCTGTATAAGTTTTAATGGTATTTAAAGAATAGCGCTTACTATGTAACCAATTACTGAATTCCTGAATTTTTAATTCTTTTTCTTTGTTTAATTCATGAAAAATTTCTGTATAAATTTTCTTTTCATCCTTTAAAAGGTTTGTAAACTGAAAGTTATTAAATACTTCGTAGGCATCTACAAAAGCTTTTTGTTTAAAACTGTTTAATATCAATATTAAGTTTTCTTTGTTATTGTCTAAATACCAGGCTTTGTGTGTAGCAGAAAATGAAGCTCCAATTTTTTTACAAATGTTTTGTAATTCTAAGTCGCGTTCAAAATGCATTAATAAAACCGAACGACCTCGATGAATTTTCCTTGTTAAAACAATTTTTTTCATCCGATTTTATAAATAAACATAGTTTTATTTAACATTCACTCCCAAATTATAGAGCATAAAATTTAATACATCTGCAGATTCATCTATTTGTTTTGCTTTTGGTTTAGGATGAACCCACTCACCAAATTCCTTTTTTGAAGATTGTGAATGGTTAATTGTCTTGGTGTAGCAATGTAAATGGTAATAAGCGTAATAAGTCAGATATGGGTGTAGGTCTTTCTCTAAAAAGTCAAACCGTTTTTTCTTTACAACTGTCGGCTCTTTTGAAACTGCTCTTTCTGATAAGTCGAGTTGACTTGCTTGAGATTTTAGATAGAATTTTTTCGGTCTGCTGTCTGTCTGTGCAAACGGTGATTTTGGATTGTCTTTTGCGTTAACGTAAATCTGTGCACCAAGTGTCGCCCAAGGAGTTTTGCCTTCGCTGTTAAGTTGTTTGTCATAACCTTTTTCTGTGGCCAAAGTCCAAATTTCGTTGGCGGTCAACGGTCGTTTTTCTTCTCTTAAAACTCTTTCGGCTAATTCTAAAAATGTCATACTTTTTTGTCTTTTATATTTGGTTGCACTGTCGTCCTATGGTTGCCTATAACGTGTGGCTATAAAACGTATGCGTATAAATACATAAGTCACTGTCCCACGTTGCTAACGAAATTTAACAGCACACACTTTAAGAAACTACAAAAAAGCATATGTTTTATAGCTTTTGTTGTGCACAGTTTTTTTATTCTTGACCCTCACAATTTATTAACAGTCTATCGTCTTGTACTAAAAAGAAATTCACTTTAAGTGAATCTCCTTTTACTATTCTAAAACGTTCTGTCTCAATAGTCCTATATCCAATAAATGAACATGTTAAAAATGACATTGTAGTACTTGATTCTTGCAAGATTTCGTATTTCCCTGATTCGTCTGTTTGGACTGTTAAGCAACCCATTTTTACTATTGCAGGGCTTAATATCTGATTTGTTTCAATGTCTACTACTTGTCCAAAAACTACTGTGGTACTTTTTGATTCACTTTGCATGTGATTTATTGCGTAACCACCTTTGTTGTAGGTTGGTTTTATATTTACAACTTTATGCTGACAGGAAGTAATTGCTAAGCCAACAATAAGATGAAGTAAAATGGATTTTTTCATAATTTTTATTTAATTAGCGTCCTGCACTTTTTCCTTTTTGTGTTTTTGAGTTTCCTTGGGTGTCTTTCCCTGTCAATTCGACTGCAATCGTGTCGAGAATTCTCTAAATCTGATGCATTTAACCAAGCTTGAGTGTCAAATGTGGTTGTTACTGTTCCTGTCGATTTATTGTAATTCGCAGGAGGATCCGTTTCACCTGTTCCCCCAGTAAGAACTCCATCCTTTAATTCCCAATTCCAGCCGGGTATGGAACCAGCAAATTTTTGAATAATTTGCCCAACGGAACCTTGTGAAATATTTTTGACATCAGTTAATATCGTCTTTAAACAAGGTTTTAACTGGGAGTCATCAATCTGATCTTCCCAAATATCAATTTGTATCTGCTCGTTATCGATTATCGAGACATTTTTCCCTGATTCACATTTACATCCACCTAGGCTTTCTTCACCTGAGACAATAGGTCCACTATCACCCCCTGATGTAGAACACACAGTATAAGATTCTGAGTACCATGTAGTGCTAGAGTAGGCGTCACTTCCCTCTCCAACAGTAATAGTAGTTGGGTAGTCAATCATAAATTCAAAGCATTCTATGGCCTGAAGATATCCATATTTCGGTTTATGTGTTAATTTGTTACCTGGTGTAGCAAATTACGGGGTATCAGGTATTTCGAAATACCAGGTGTAGCCCGCAGTAAATGGCTTTAAAAAGCATGGAAGGCGGGTTCGGCATTTATGTACAGCACCCCCGGGTTACTGTATGGCATCTTCAAAATGTTGCACGGTGCCGGTGCGCAAATCAACCGAAACCACATCAAACCGCACATGCCCATGCCAGTTGTGGGCATATATATAGGCTTCGGCTGCCTGCGTCAGCAAAGCAGCCTTGCGGGCATCTACAAACGACTCGGGGTATCCAAATGCTTCGCCCGTACGCGCCTTTACTTCAACAAATACCAGCCAATCAGCTTTTCGCATAATTAAATCCACCTCGGCCCGTCGGTAGCGGTAATTGCGCGCCACCAATTCGTACCCCTGGCGCTCCAAAAACGAAGCTGCCAGATTTTCTCCGCATTTACCGGCTTGCTGCTTGCTGGCCATGGTCGTTAAACTTTGTGCCAGGGTTTACCAGTTGCCCTGTTTTGCCCTACCTTTGCAAAGATTTACGGTTTTATGTCTGCCACAAAAAAATACATCGAACAATTTACCCGTCAGCTGGCCGATGCGCTGCGCATGAGCCAGAATGTAGACCTGGTGCGCCCGGGCAGCGACATCCGCAACGTAGTTATTGCCGGCATGGGGGGCTCTGGCATTGGGGCTAACCTGGTGGAGTCGCTTACCTTTGGCCGCATTCCCATCCCCATTACCGTTTGCAAAAGCTACAGCATTCCCCAGTTTGTTAGTCCGCATACGCTGTTTATCGCCTGCTCATACAGCGGCAACACCGAAGAAACCGTTGCGGCTATGAACAAGGCTCTGCTAAAGCGGGCACATGTTATTGCCATAGCCTCTGGTGGCAAACTGCTGGAAATTGCCCGCGAGTATAACCTGTACTACATCAAACTGCCTTCAGGATCCGATAGCCCCCGCGCCATGCTGGCTTACAACATCATTGCCCTGTTGTCGGTATTGTACCACACCAACCTTATCGGGGCAGCCTTTATCAAGGAAACTGAAAATGCCATTCAGTTTCTGGACCGCGGTGAAAAAGGCATTCAGAGCGAAGCCGAACTCATTGCCCGAAAGCTTAAAGGAAAACTTCCGGTTATTTACTGCGACAGCCGCCTGCACGCCATGGCCCTGCGCTTTCAGCAGCAGCTCAACGAAAACGCCAAGCAGTTGGCCCATGTAAACACTTTCCCCGAAATGAACCACAACGAGCTGGTAGGGTGGCAGTTTCCCGAAGCCATAATGCCCTACCTGCAGGTAGTGTATATGTATTCTGACCACGACCATGAGCGCGTGGAAAAACGCATGGAAATTTGCCGCAACATATTCGAAAAAAAATCCAATCCCATTATCGACATAGTAGGCGAAGGAGCCTCCCTTCTGGAACAATACTATTATCTTATTCATTTAACCGACTGGGTATCGTACTTCCTGGCAAAGGAAAACGGAATTGACCCCGACCCCGTTGAACCTATTGTTCACCTGAAAGAAGAACTGGATAAAAATAAGTGAGCATTTCCGCTGCCAACAGAAAGGTTAAGTTTATTGACCTGGGTGTAATAGAATACCGGCAGGCCTGGCACTATCAGGACCGGCTCATGCAGGAAATTCTTGCACAGAAAGTTGCCAGCCGCAATTCAACAGCTCACACCCGGCCGCAAACATCCAATTACCTTATCTTTTGCCAGCATCCCCACGTTTACACACTGGGGCGCAACGGACACCCCGCGCACCTGCTGGCCGATGCCGCACAACTGGAACGCCTGGGCGCCACTTATGTACACACTAACCGCGGTGGCGACATTACCTATCACGGCCCCGGGCAACTGGTGGGTTATCCGGTGCTGGACCTGGAAAACTTTTTTACCGACATTCACCGCTACATGCGATCGCTGGAAGAGGCCATCATTCTTACCCTGCAGCATTTCGGTTTGCCTGCCGGCCGCATCGAAGGCCTTACCGGCGTGTGGGTGGACCCGCAGGAACCGCACCGCGCCCGTAAAATATGCGCCATGGGAGTAAAAACCAGCCGGTGGGTAACCCTGCACGGTTTTGCCCTTAATGTAAATACCAACCTTTCTTACTTTAACTACATTGTACCCTGTGGCATCCGCGATAAAGCCGTAACCTCAATGGAAAAAGAACTGGGCCGAAGCGTGGCTTTGACCGATGTGGCCCTGGTGCTGAAAGCAAAACTGGCCGAAGTGTTTGAAATGGAGTGGATATGATGCGCGACATTGAAATACCTCAGGTAAAGAACGTAACCATTGCCGTGGTACGCAGGCAAAGTCCGGGCGAAGCCGATGAATGGCAGGTGTTCCTCATCAACAACAACAGCGTGCCCCTCCAAAACGCCCTGGTAGCCAGCAAGGGCTACGGACTTAAAGACGGTGAAGAACAGCGCACCTCCATACTGCGCCATTTTTTTTCCGAAGTGCCGGCCAGAGGAACGGTGCACATCGAACCCATCGATCCGGCCGTATTTCACCTCAACAACGAATACTGGGTAAGTTACTACATTGGTTCTACTATTTTCGACAAGCGTTTTGTATTCGTGCCCGACTCCATCTGCGAAGCCAATCTGCGTTATATTGAAGAACTGAATATGGAGGGCATACTGCACAGCTAACAACGCCACATACCGCCAAAGATTGCTATCTTCAGGCCATGATTGCCGAACTGCGCGATATTCTTTTTCTCGACATCGAAACCGTTGCCTGCACCAATAACTATTTTTCGCTCGATGAGCGCATTCGCACCCAGTGGGAACGCAAGGCCGCATGGCTTAAACGCGAAGAAAACATTACCGATGAGGAACTCTTTCACCAACGGGCAGCCATATATGCCGAATTTGGAAAGGTGGTTTGCATAGGTTTTGGCATGATACGCGAAAACACCAAAGGCGAACCGGTGCTGTACCTTAAGTCCTACTGCAGCCATAATGAAAAAGAAATTCTAAACGACTTTCGCCTGCTGCTGGAAAAACTTGGCCCTGCCGCCAAACTGTGCGCACACAACGGCAAGGAATTCGACTTTCCCTACCTTAGCCGCAGAATGCTGGTAAACGGCATCGCCCTGCCTTTGCTGCTTAACCTTTCAGGAAAAAAGCCGTGGGAAATTCCACACCTCGACACCCTTGAAATGTGGAAATTTGGCGATTATAAACACTACACCTCACTCGACCTGCTGGCAGCCCTGTTTAACATACCCTCCAGCAAAAACGGTATGGACGGCAGCCTGGTAAACACCGTGTACTACAAAGAGAATAACTTGGAAAAAATAAAAAAATACTGCTTAAGCGATGTAGCCGTGCTTGCCCAGCTGTACATTCGACTTAAAAACCTGCCCCCCATTCCGGAAGAAAACATAGAAGAAGCCATCACCACACCATGAGCAAAAAACGCAAGTCCGGAAAACCGGCAGGCCTTACTTCGCAAAGCCTTAGCAACCTCATTCTGAACTTTCTTGCAGAAAACAGCAGAGGCCTCGCCTACACCCCCAAACAACTGGCAAAAAAGCTGGGCCTTAAAAAACAAACCGAACAGCAACTTTTAAACCAGGCCCTGCATGAACTGGCCAAAGAAGAAAAAGTGCGCCAGCTTGAAAACGGAGCCTATACCCTGGCGCACACAGAAAAAACCTTAACCGGGGTAGTTGATCATGTAAGTTCACGCTTTGCCTATGTAAACATTGGCGAAGATACCCCCGATGTATTTGTGCGCACCCAGGACTTAAACACAGCTGTTGATGGCGACACCGTTCGGCTGGTGCTGCTGCCGGGCCGCCATGGCGAACATCCCGTGGGAAAAGTTACCGAAATACTGCACAGAAACCGCACCCGGTTTGTAGGCAAACTGCAGCGCACCAAAAACCTTGGCTTTGTAATACCCGACTACCGTAAAATCCACGAGGATTTTATAGTATACCCCGGCGACCTGAACGGTGCGCGCGAAAACGATAAGGTGGTGGTAGAGGTAACCAACTGGGGCCGCCCAGGCGAAAACCCCGTGGCCCGCGTGGTGGAAATTCTGGGCCGGGCCGGTGAAAACGAAGCCGAAATACATTCCATCATGGCCGAATTCGGCCTGCCCTTCCGGTTCCCGGAAGCGGTAGAACGCGAAACCCGCAACATAGACGAAGGCATAACACCCTCCGAAATTAAAAAGCGAAGAGACTTCAGGCACGCCACCACCTTTACCATCGACCCTGAAGATGCCAAAGACTTCGATGATGCCCTTTCGGTTGAAACACTGCCCAACGGCAACTACCGCATAGGCGTGCACATTGCCGATGTAACACATTACGTAAAAACCGGTACGGCACTGGACCAGGAAGCCTACGACCGCGCCACTTCGGTGTATCTGGTCGACCGCACCATACCCATGCTCCCGGAACGCCTTTCAAATGAGCTGTGTTCGCTGCGTCCGCACGAAGACAAGCTCACCTTCTCAGCCGTTTTTGAGCTGGACCGCCAGGCTCATATTGTTAACGAATGGTTTGGCCGCACCATTATTCACTCCAACCACCGCTTTACCTACGAACAGGCCCAGGAAATTCTGGATTCGGGCAAAGGCCTTTTTGCCGATGAACTGAAGCTGCTGAACGACCTGGCTAAAAAGCTGCGCAAGGAACGGTTTGCACGGGGCGCAGTAAACTTCGAAACCACCGAAGTGAAATTCAAACTCGATGATAACGGCCACCCCCTGGCCGTAATTCCCAAAATCAGAAAAGACGCCCACAAGCTGATTGAAGAATTTATGCTGCTGGCAAACAAAAGGGTGGCCACGTTTGTATATAACCTCGGGAAAAAAGATAAAACCAATGCTGACACTTCGGGCAAAACCTTTGTGTACCGCATTCACGACTATCCCGATCCCGAAAAGGTTAAAGATTTTGCCGTGTTTGCCCGCCAGTTCGGCCACCGCTTAAATGTAGACGAACGCGCCCTGAGCCGCTCGCTTAACAAACTTATGGACGAAATTGAAGGCAAGCCCGAACAAAACGTACTGCAGCAACTGGCTGTTAGGGCTATGGCCAAAGCCAAATACACCACCGAGCCCAAAGGACATTTCGGTCTGGCGTTTGACCATTATACGCACTTTACCTCTCCCATCCGCAGATACCCCGATGTGCTGGTGCACCGCCTGCTGTTTCATTACCTCAACAAGGGCAAATCGGTAAACAAAGCCGAATATGAAGCCATGTGCGTGCACGCCTCCGAACGCGAAAAACGAGCAGCCGATGCCGAAAGGGCTTCCATAAAATACAAACAGGTAGAATACATGAGCCTCATGGAACCCGGCAAGGTGTTCGATGGCCTCATTTCGGGTGTAACCGAATGGGGACTTTACGTAGAGCTGATTGAAACCAAATGCGAAGGCATGATCAGACTTGCCGACCTGAATGACGATTATTACGAATACGATGAGAAAAACTATTGTGTGGTGGGACGAAGAACCCGTAAAATCTACACCCTGGGCGACCAGATACGGGTTAAAATAAAGAAAACCGATATTGACCGAAGACTTATAGACCTGTTGCCGGCCAAAACCTGATGCCCGTGAAAACCCTGTTTCCGCAAACCATTTTGCATTATCAAAACCTTATCGAAGCTTCCATCCGCAAATTACGGACAGGTAAAGCGCCTGTATCGCTTTACGAACCCATTCATTACATGATGCAGCTGGGCGGCAAGCGCCTGCGCCCCCTGCTGGTTTTGCTCGCCTACTCGTTGTACCGGACGGATGTAAGAAAAGCCGTGCCCTATGCCGTTGCCGTTGAGCTGTTTCACAACTTTACCCTGGTGCACGATGATATTATGGACAATGCCCCTTTGCGCAGGGGCAAACCTACGGTTCACGAAAAGTGGAGTGTAAGTACAGCCATCCTGTCGGGAGATGTAATGCTGGTAAAGGTATACAACCTGTTCTTGTCATTGCCCCCCGAAAAGGCCGTTCAGGTGCTGAAGCAGTTCAACACCTGTGCCACACAGGTTTGCGAAGGACAGCAGCTCGATATGGAGTTTGAAAAGCAAACCACCGTTACCGAAAAAGAGTACATTGGCATGATTGCCCAAAAAACCGCTGCCCTGCTGGGCTTTTCGCTCGAACTGGGCGCCCGCCTGGCCGGTGCCCCCGAAGCCGACTGCCGGGCACTGAATAAATTGGGCCTGGACATGGGCATTGGTTTTCAGCTTATGGACGACCTGCTCGATGCCTATGGCGACCCGGAAAAGTTTGGTAAACAAACCGGTGGCGACATTATGGCCAATAAAAAAACCTACCTGCTTATTACCAGCCTGCAAAAAGCTTCGGCTGCACAACGAAAAAAACTTAACTATTGGCTCAACGCCACGCACTTCAACCGGGAAGAAAAAATAAATGCCGTAAAACGAATATGGGATGATTTGAATGTGCGCCAGGATACAGAGCTTAAAATACAGCAGTATTTTAAGCGGGCGTTTCGCCAGCTTGGCAGGGTAAAAGGCCGAAAGGCAGGCATGGATCTGTTAAAGCAATTTACGCATCAGCTTATGAGCCGGCAGGTATAAGTAAGGCTACTCAATCTCTTCTATCTCTCCTTCCACTTCATCGCAATCTTCCCAGCACTCGTGGCAGGGTTGTTCAAACAGATCGTAGTTTTCCAGCACATCGGCACGTGCATAAACTTCAGGCGCCTCATCAGGACCATAAAGCCATACACGCAGCAACGTTTTTTCATCGTCTTCCCACTCCAGGTAGTACACAAGCGCTTCTACTCCTTCATCACGGGCAGCTAACACAAAACGCCCCGGTATTTCATCGGCCTTTATGTTATCTATAACCGCTATGGAAGCATCCTGTCCCCAGCCAATAACCAGGGTATCGGACTGAAACGTGAGCGATGGATTATCGGCATCGCAGGGGCGATACACCACCCATTGCCCGTTGGGCCATTGCGTGAGCTTTTCCCAATAACCCTGAAACGTGGCCGGCAGGTCGGGTTCCGCATCGGCTACACCAACCTGATCTTCATTTTGTTGCTGGCGCCCGGCGCAGGCCATAAGCACTGCCAGCACAAGGATAATGGGTTTCATGTTGTTAAAGGTATGAAAAATATACTTTGGCTGAAGGGCAGGTTAAGCCTTTTCAGATGCCCGTTTAACCAGTGTCACAAAGCGAGCGCTCAAAACCGTACGGGCATACCGCTGTGCAGTTTGCAAAGCAGCATGCTGTGCCTGCTTTAGCAGGTTTTCGTTTTGCAGGTAGGCAGCTATTTTTCGGGCAAAGTCGGTAGCGTTGGCAGCATAAAAGCCGCAGCCGCTTTGCTCGATTTCTGCCCTAATCCAACCGCCAAAGTTTACCACCACTGCCTTGCCTGCAGCCAGAGCATCGAAGTACTTGTTGGGCGAACCGGTTTCGAGTACGGGCAGCGGCCTGAAACACACCAGGGCCACATCGGTAATGCCCATTAACCGGCGTATTCCCTCGCGGTTTTGAAAAGGCATAAAAACAACGTTATTTAGTTGCATTTCATGGGTGGTGCGTTCCAGGCTGCTTCGTTCGGCTCCGTCACCGCACAGCAGAAACAAAACGGGAAGCTTTTCTTTGCCGCACGCCTGTGCGCAGTTCAGTACAAACTGCAGGCCATTGGCACGGCCCATGGTACCGAAATAAGAAACCACCAGTTTACCCGTTGCATTGAATTTTGCTTTTGTTTCCGGTTCAGCAGCCACCCCGAAATAACCGATATCGGCCATGTTGGGCAGCACTTCTACCGTATATGCCGGGAATCGCTGCCGGATGTTTTCGGCAATAGGAACCGACAGGGCCACAATGCTTCGGGCCTGGCGGTAGATGGCGGCCTCAAGGGCGTACAACATTTTTTTTAACAGGGTATTGCGCACCATGCCCAACTGGATGGGCGCTTCAGGCCACAGGTCGCCTACTTCAAACACATAGGGCATGCCGTACCGCCATTTCAGCACCATGGCGGCCAGGCCAGTGGTAAGCGGGGCCGATATGGCATAACACAACCCTGCCTGCCGGAAACGCGATGCATGCCTGATGATGCTGAGAACAAAAAGCAGAAAGGAATACACCCGTCTGAAAAATCCATAATGATTCTGGTAAGGTACGGGCAGGTAATGCACGTCCACTCCTTCGGTTTCTTCGCGATGGTAGTGGGGCTTATTATGCGTGGTTATAACGTGTACGGCAAATCCGGAGCGGCACAGGGCCGTAGCCAGAAAATACGACCGCAGCGCTCCTCCGCCATGTGGGGTATTGAAAAACTGGTGCAGGAGCAGAATTTTCACAACTGCCTGAATGTAAAAAGCATATAATAAATTGCTTAAAATTATCAAAAAAATTACCCTTGACTACAGATAGTTTTATCTGCACTTAACAAAATATTCCGGCTATGAAAATTACTCCCGGAACAACTCCATCGAATACCGGTACTTGTAAGTAAAAATGCTTATGTAATAAGATTCAATTGCCTGATGTTTCCGATAACTTGTAAAGTCAGCCTATGCAAGATCAAATTAGTTTTCCAAAGATTTTATTGAGAACTTATAAATTCAATAACCAGGTCGGAAGTCCTGAGCGTTAGCAAAGGTTTATACCCGCAACGCGCAGGCAGGCCGGGACGGCAGCAATGCACACACAGAAGTACAATTTACTAACTATTATGTTACACGGGTAAAACAGAAAAACCGGTACAGCTAAATGCCAGGTACAGTTGCAGCGTTATAAGGCCTTGCCGTTATAACTTCGAATGTTTAGAGGTCGCCTTTCCGCGTACATATTCCAGGATTCTCTCTACTACCTGCTCCGGGGGTTCGATCAGAGCCTCGTCCAGCTCCTTTTTTATAGCAACAAATGCCGTGTATTGCGCCCGCAGGGCGTCATCGCACAACAAAGCCGCTTCAATCTCCCGGCTCTCCTCCTCCGTAGTCTCCCGGTACAGATACCTGATCAGATCGGTTTGGGTAAAGGTTTTTATCATAGGCATGGGGGTTTTTCATCATCTTCCTGCGCAGGTTTATCAGCGCATAGCGCATGCGCCCCAGGGCAGTGTTTATGCTTACCCCGGTGCGGTTGGCTATTTCCTGAAAGCTCATCTTTAAATAATGGCGCATAATGAGCACCTGCTTTTGCTCTACGGGCAACTCTTTAATAAGCTGGCGCAGGCGCAGGCGGCTGTCGCGCCACACCTGGCGGTCTTCGGTGCTTTCATCGGCAAACGACAGGGCGTTGAACAGGGCACTGCCGTCTTCCAGCACAATTTCCGGATATCGCTTCAACTTGCGGTAGTGGTCAACCGCCAGGTTATGGGCAATGCGCCCTATCCAAGAGGCAAACTTGCCCTCATCGGCATATCCGCCGTTGCGTATGGTGGTAAGTGCTTTGATGAACGTTTCCTGCAACAGGTCCTCGGCCACATACCGGTCTTTCACAATCAGATAAATGGCAGTGTACAGGCGCGATTTGTGGCGGTGCAGCAACATGGCAAAGGCCTCTTCGTTACCCTCCTTAAAGCGCAACAGCAATTCGCTGTCGCTGCATTGTCTGTTGGTCATTCCTGCTTACGTTTAGGTAACGTAAAGATGCTGCTCGATATTGCCGGGTTTAAGGTTTAAATAGGCTGAAAAGATAGCAACTTTCGGTTTTCAGGCAAAAAAATCTTCAAAATTCTTGCCTTGAACAGATTTTCTTTGGGTATTTGCTGCCGGTTTTTGGTTTGCTAACCCTATGTCAGGCACAAAGAAACGGCTTATCAAGAGTCTGGAAAACCTTAGCCAGGATCTTCGGGATTTGCTTAAAAAACAGTACCCTAACGGTTATGAGTCGGCCATAACCCGTATCACCAACGCGCGCAACGAGCCCATATTTGTTTTTCCGCTCGAAACAGACGATGCCACCTACCTGGTAAAAGTACCGGCCACAAAAAACAGCGAGGGCGAATATGAAATGGAAACCGAAACCCGCGACTTCGATGAGGCGGAAGATGACGACTTCAGCACGGCTGACGATTACGGTAACGATGATGACGACTCGTACGATACCGGCACCCGCCACCGCAGCAGCCGCGAAGCCAGCTACGACCCCGACTTCGACAACTAACCGCCACGTGCACCCCCTCAACCTTTTTGCCTTTAAACGGGTTTTTGCCATATGCCCGTAAACCCCCTGCCATATCCTGTTGAAACCGACCCGGACATCACGGATGCCCGCACGCACATTATCGTTAAGCGCGCCCGGGTTAACAACCTTAAAAACCTGAGCGTTGCCATACCGCGCAACAGACTGGTGGTTATTACCGGGCTCTCCGGGTCGGGTAAGTCGTCATTGGCCTTCGATACCCTTTTTGCCGAAGGGCAGCGCATGTATGTAGAAAGCCTTAGCGCCTATGCCCGCCAGTTTTTAGGGCGCATGGAAAAGCCCGATGTGGACTACATCCGCGGCCTGTCGCCCGCCATTGCCATTGAACAGAAAACCGCCACCCGCAACCCCCGCAGCACGGTAGGAACCACCACCGAAATCTACGACTACCTCAAACTGCTCTACGCCCGCATTGGCAAAACCATCTCGCCCGTAAGCGGCGCGGAAGTAAAACGCCACACGGTTACCGATGTGGTAAACTCCATAAATGCCCTGCCCGAAGGCACACGCATAATCATTGCCGCACCCGTTATTCCGGCAAGGGCCAGAAAGCCCAAAGAAGAGCTGAACCTGCTGCTCAGCAAAGGCTTTTCGCGGGTAATGGCCAATGGCACCCTGTGGCTTATTGAAGACCTGCTGCAGCAGAAAAAACTGCCGCCACCCACGGGCCTGGAGGTGGTGGTTGACCGGGCCGTGGTGCAGCAGAACGATGAAGACCTGCTGTTCCGCCTGGCCGATTCGGTACAAACCGCATTCTACGAAGGCCACGATGAGTGCCGCATACATGTGGAAGGCGGAAATACTCTTTCTTTCTCCGACCGCTTTGAGGCCGATGGCATAACCTTTACCGAACCCTCGGTAAATTTTTTCAGCTTTAACAACCCCTACGGGGCATGCCGCACCTGCGAAGGGTTTGGACAGGTGCTGGGCATTGATGAAGATCTGGTTATCCCCGACAAATCCCTGTCGGTATTTGAGGGGGCCGTGGCACCCTGGCGCAGCGAAGGCATGAACAAATGGCTGAAAGACTTTATACGCCAGGCGTCTGCCAAATTTCCCATCCACAGGCCCTATGCCGAGCTGTCGGATGCCGAAAAGGCGTTGCTCTGGAAAGGCGACGGGCACATTGCCGGGATTGACGATTTCTTCCGGTTTGTGGAATCGCAACTGCACAAAATTCAATACCGCGTGCTGCTGTCGCGCTACCGCGGCCGCACCACCTGCCCCGACTGCCGCGGCACCCGTTTGCGCAAAGATGCCCAGTATGTAAAGATAAACGGCACCTCGGTTACCGACCTGGTGCTGATGCCCGTGGAAGAAGTGGCCGGATTTTTTAAGTCGCTGCAACTTACGGGCTACGAACAGCAGGTTGCCGCGCGGGTGCTCACCGAAATAAGCAACCGGCTGGATTATCTTATACAGGTGGGGCTGGGCTATCTTACGCTTAACCGCCTTACCTCCACGCTTTCGGGCGGAGAATACCAGCGCATAAAGCTGGCCACCTCGCTGGGCAGCGCCCTGGTAGGCTCAATGTACATTCTGGATGAACCCAGCATCGGGCTGCATCCGCGCGATACCGCCCGCATGGTAAATGTGCTTAAGTCGCTGCGCGACCAGGGCAACACGGTAATAGTGGTAGAACACGAAGAAGAAATTATGCGGGCTGCCGATGAACTGATTGATATTGGGCCGGAAGCCGGCATTAACGGGGGCCAGTTGGTGTTTCAGGGTACCTTTGAAGAGCTAAAGCACGCCAGAAACTCCTGGACAGCCCGCTACCTTACCGGAAAGGAACAGATAGCCGTACCGCCTTTCCGCAGAAAGTGGAAAGACAGCATAACCGTAAAAGGCGCCCGCGAAAACAACCTTAAAAACCTTACCGTGCAGTTTCCGCTGGGCGTGCTAACCGTGGTTACGGGTGTAAGCGGTTCGGGAAAATCTACCCTGGTAAAAAAAGTGATGCATCCGGCGCTTTGCCGTGCCCTGGGGCTGCCGGCCGACCCACCCGGTAAGCACGACCGCCTGGAAGGCGACATCCAGGTTGTGTCGGGCGTGGAGTTTGTTGACCAGAACCCCATTGGCAGGTCATCGCGCTCCAATCCCGTATCGTATGTAAAAGCTTACGATGCCATCCGCCAGCTGTTTGCCGAACAACCGCTGGCACGGCAGCGGGGCTTTACGCCCGCCTTCTTTTCGTTTAACGTAGCGGGCGGCCGGTGCGAAACCTGCGAAGGAGAAGGCGTGATTACCGTGGAGATGCAGTTCATGGCCGACATCCGCCTGAAATGCGAAAGCTGCCAGGGCAAACGCTTTAAGCCCGAGGTGCTGGAAGTTACTTTCAGGGAAAAGAATATTGCCGACATTCTGGACCTTACCGTTGACGAGGCCCTTGAGTTTTTCAGCGACAGGAAAGCCATACGCGAAAAAATACTGCCCCTTCAGGAAGTGGGCATGGGCTATGTAAAACTGGGGCAACCCTCCGACACACTGAGCGGTGGCGAAGCCCAGCGCGTAAAGCTGGCCTCTTACCTGGGCCGCCCCAACCCCGAAGGCCACACGGTGTTTATTTTTGATGAGCCCACCACCGGCCTGCACTTTCACGACATCAGCAAGCTGCTAAACTCCATCAATGCCCTGGTTAACCGCGGCCATACGGCCATAGTTATTGAGCACAACCTGGAGGTGATTAAATGTGCCGACTGGATAATAGACCTCGGACCGGAAGGAGGCGAAAAAGAAGGGGGCACCCTGGTTTTTGCCGGCACACCCGAAGATATGGTGCGCAACGCCACACGTAGCCACACAGCGGCATTCCTCAGAAAAAAGCTGGGCACAAAAAGCCGTTAACCGGAAACAACACGAGTGTCAAAGCGACTGTATAAGGCTAAGATAGAGCCGGGTAAGCTGCGGTTCGGCTTTGTGGGCCACCTTTACAATGGTTTCGAGGTTTACGGGTTTAAGGTTATCCGGGTCGCAGTCATCGGTAAGTACCGACACCGCACAACAGGGCAAACCCATGTGGTTGGCCACAATTACTTCGGGCACGGTGCTCATGCCTACCGCATCGGCTCCAATAAGCCGCAGAAAGCGATACTCGGCCCGGGTTTCGAGGTTGGGGCCCTGCACGGCCACATACACCCCTTCGTTAAGTTTTATCTTAAGGCCGCGGGCAATCTGCTTGAGTTTTTTGTTAAGCAAGGGCGAGTAGGGCGCGCTCATATCCGGAAACCGGGGCCCGAAAATATCGTAGTTTTCGCCCCGCAACGGGTTATCAGGCAACAGGTTAATATGGTCATCCAGCAGCATGAGCTGCCCTTTCTTCCACTTCGGATTCAGATTGCCGGCCGCATTCGATATAAGCAATGCCTCTACACCCAGCAGCTTCATAACGCGTACCGGCATGGTAACCTGCTGCAGGCTGTAGCCTTCGTAGTAGTGAAACCGACCCTGCATGGCCAGTACTTTTTTGCCGTGCATGGTTCCGTATATCAGCCGGCCCTTGTGGTATTCTACGGTTGAAATGGGAAACGATGGGATGCTGTTGTAATTTACGATTACGGGCGACCGCATTTCTTCCACAAACCGGTTGCCAAGGCCGGTACCCAGAATCACCCCGATTTTCGGTTCGGTAATGCCCCGCTTTTGCAGATATGCTACTGCTTCGTTGATTTCTTTTAACATAGGTAACGGGTTTAAAATTACAGCGCCGGTTTTGTGGTGGTATTAAGCCGGCGGAAAACAAGTCCTTTTACAAATAAAACAGTTTTTGCCTTATCCGGTCGCTTTGGTTTTTTTGACATCTTCTTTTTTGCCGCCAGGGCGACCCTGATTTAATGTTATAAGATTGGCCCCAGGTGCTTCAGGTCGGCAGGGCAGTCTAACAACCACCCGGTTATGCTGCGGCGCGGCCTGGTGGCCGGCAGCACCTCATGCTCCAGCAATTCGCTGCGAAAGCACACCAGCCGTCCGGCCTCAGGCAGCACAACCACCTCGTTGCCATTGGGCAGGTATATTTTAAGCTGCCCGCCATCTTCTGCCTTCCAGTTTTGATTCAGATAACAAATAACCGACAGCCTGCGGTGGTCATCATCTTTAAAACGATCGAGGTGGCGTTTGTAGAAAGTGCCGGGCGGATATACAGTGTAATGCAGTTCCGCATCCTGAATGCTGATGAAGAGCGCTTGCCTGAGGTGCTGCACCAGCTGGTGCAGGCGCGTAAGGTAAACCTGTGTGGCTGATTCGGCTGAACGCGGGTCAATCCATTGTATATAATCGCCCCGTATGTCGGCATGAACGCTACCCTGTTTGCTTACCCCTGCTCTGCGCAGGCCTTCCATTTCCTTAAATACCGGCAATGAAAGAATGGCCTTTACTTCTTCGGCCTGCAGAAAGTCATTGGCAACAGCAAAGCCTTCATCGGCCAGTCCGGCAGCTATATCCTCAAATTGCTTAACCATGGCACAAAGTTAGCGGGGCTTTTGTATGTTAGGCGCTTAAATGTTTATGCCGCACACAAAATATCCTTTGAAGACCAGCTTACTGTGCCTGTTGATTGTGCTGTTTGCTGCCTCCTGCCAAACGGTAAAGCCATTACGCCTGCAGCAAATAAAAAATGTTGGGGTACGGGTTGCGCAACCTCCTGTACTTCAGGCCGAGGCCGTAATACACAACCCCAACCGGGTGCGTGTAAAACTGCGCAGGGCAATTATTGAAGTGCACATTGACGGCAAACCTGCAGCCAGCATTCAACAGGATTTTAATTTCAAAATTCCACCGCAATCGGATTTTACGCTGCCACTCGAGGTAACTGTAAACCTGAACGACACAGGCCTGCTCAATACAGTACTCTCATTGCTGAACGCAAGGAAGTTTGAAGTGGCCTATACCGGCACTTTGTGGCTGTCGTACAGGGGCATACGCATGAAGCTGCCGGTTAATTACCGCGAAGAAGTGCGCCTGCGGTTTTAATTGCCGGCCTTTTGCTATTTTCATATTACCGTAGCATGAAAGAACCGGATGAAATACGGCCCCTGCCTGAACTGATTGAGTTGTTACAGCACGAAAAGCAGCAGCTCATTGCCCTCATTTCGCACGACCTGCGTTCGCCCTTTAACCGCCTGCATGCCCTGTTGCAGTTGTTGCAAACCGGCAAAAATGCCCTTGACGAGGAGCAGCAAATGTATCTGGAAAAAATGCAACTGGTGGTGGCCGATGCCCTGGCCATGATGCGAAACCTGATGGATTACCGCAGCCTGGAACTTAACCTGGTTACAGTACAAATGCAGCCGGTTGCCCTGCGCGAGCTGCTGTTACGTGTGGTAAAAGCCCACGTGCAAAACGCCCAAAGAAAATCGGTAAAGCTGGTAATGCACCCAATACCAGGGGTAGTCGTGCAGGCCGACCCATACTGCCTTGCGCGCGCCCTCGAAAACCTGATTTCGAACGCTATAAAATTTTCATTCGAAGGAAAAAAGGTAAGCATTGATGCGGGCGAATCGGAAAACTGTGTGTGGATTGAAGTGCATGATGAGGGCCAGGGCCTTAAGCCGGACGAGCTTTTGCTTGCTGGCCGGAAATTTACAAAGCTATCGGCCCGCCCCACGGGAGGAGAAAGTTCTACCGGCCTGGGCCTTTACATTGCACAGGCCATGTTAACCCTTACCGGGGGGAGGCTAACGGTGCAGTCAGAGCCGGGTAAAGGCAGCACCTTTGGAATGGTTTTTGAAAACCACCCCCATAAGCATCACGATGTTAACTAAACAGGTAGTAATCTTCATCCTTGCCTTCCAGAACAGCTTTAAGCGACTCGATTACATTATCATCTTTAATCACATAGTCGCGTACACCCTTGCGGATAAAATTCAGTACCATGGCCCCGTCATCAATAGCGCTCATCATAATAAGCTTGTGGTCATCGGTTAACCTGCCTTTTACGGCATCGTAAAATTCAATACCCGACTTTCCCGGCAATTTAAAATCAACAATGAATGCATCGGGCAAAGAACTCCCGTTTATCGCATTCAGGCAGTCTTCTGCTGTTTTAAATACTTTTATCTGCACATCCGGATTCTGCGCAAGCGACCTGCGGATAAATTCCGCATATATGTCATCGTCTTCTATCAGATGAATGAGCATAGCAGACACTTATTGGAAGGGCAATATAATAAATTCCTGTTTGCAGCAGAACACAACCATAAATGTAATACCCGCACGTACTATGTAAAATGCCGTGCCACCTCACCCATAAAAACATATATTTAATACCTTACTCACGTATCCATGAAAGCCTCAATTCGCCTGCTTCCATTAATCTTTTTGTTTTGGTGCCTGCATTACCGGTGTGCCACACCCCCGGCAGGGCCGGTTTTCAGCATCAGCTTCGATAGCGCCCTGGACGGACAGCCTCAGGATGGCCGCCTGCTGCTTCTGCTGGCCAATAACAACAAAGCTGAACCCCGGTTTCAGATATCCGATGCCCTGAATACCCAACTGGTGTTTGGAATTGACGTAGAAGGCTTGAAACCCGGGCAGCAGGTTAAAATTACTACCGAAGCGTTTGGCTACCCCGTGCAAAGCCTGGCCGACATCCCGGCAGGTGAATATTACGTGCAGGCCCTGTTAAACCGGTATGAAACTTTTCATCTTAAAACCGGACATACCGTAAAGCTTCCCCCCGATAGGGGCGAAGGGCAACAGTGGAATATTAAACCCGGCAACTTTTACAGCGAGCCGGTTAAGGTTTTCATCGATCCTGCCAAAGGCGGAAAATTCGAAATCCGCATGGACCGGAAAATCCCTCCGGTACCCGGGCCCCGTGAAACCCGCTACATCCGGCATGTAAAAATTCAAAGCCGCCTGCTTTCGGAATGGTGGGGGCGACCCATGCACCTGGGCGCCTGGGTACTACTGCCCGAAGGGTTTGACGAACACCCCGGGGCCCGGTACCCGCTTATGATTTTCCATGGGCACTTTCCCTCCGAATTCGGAGGCTTTAGCGAAACCCCTCCCGACCCCAATATGGATACTACCGACTATAATCCCAGATTTGGTATTTACGGCTACAAAAAAATTCAGGCGCAGGAAGCCTATAACTTTTACCGGCAATGGACCAGCAAAAATTTCCCGCGCTTTCTGATTGTGGAAATCCAGCATGCCAACCCCTATTACGATGACTCGTATGCGGTTAACAGCGCCAACCTGGGGCCGTATGGCGATGCTATCATGCACGAACTTATTCCCGAAATCGAAAAACGCTACCGCGGCATTGGCGAAGGCTGGGCACGCTTTACCTATGGCGGGTCAACAGGCGGATGGGAAGCCCTTGCCGCCCAGATTTTTTATCCGGATATGCTGAACGGTTGTTTTGCTGCCTGCCCCGACCCCATCGACTTCCGCGCTTACTGCCTGGTAAATATTTACGAAGACCGCAACGCCTATTTTTATGAAAGTGATTTTAAGAAGCTGGAACGACCCGGTCAGCGCAATTACCTTGGCCAGATAACAGCCACCCTGCGGCAAATGAACTACCGCGAACTGGCACTGGGTACCAACTCGCGCTCAGGCCAGCAGTGGGACATCTGGCAGGCCGTATACTCGCCTCAGGGCCCCGACGGATACCCTAAACCCATATGGAACAAATTAACCGGAGAGATTGACAAAGAAGTGGCAGCCTACTGGCGCGAAAACTACGACCTGCGCTACATACTTGCCCGCGACTGGAAAACCCTGGGACCCAAACTGGAAGGCAAAATACATATTTATTGTGGCGACATGGACAACTATTATCTCAACAACGCCGTGTATCTGATGGAGGAGTTTCTGAAAAACACACGCAACCCGTTTTACGGGGGTGAAGTTGATTATGGCGACCGGGCCGAACATTGCTGGAATGGCGACCATAACAACCCCAACTACCTGTCGCGGCTTAGGTATAACACCCTGTATTTGCCCAAAATACTCGAACGCATAAAAAAAACAGCGCCAAAAGGAGCCGATGTGAAAAGCTGGAGGTATTAAGGCTGATGTTTTGCTATGGTTTTACAGCTTTTTGCAGTTCGCGTACAAACCGGGTCATATCCTGCTCACGGTTATACACATTTACCGATACCCGTATAAAATCACCCCGGTAGGACACGTAAATTTTATGCCGCAGCAGGTGGGCTTTTACCTTTTCCATATCTGTGCCCGGCGGCACACCAACGCCAAAAAGGTGGGCACCGCGCCAGGCATCGTCCTCAATCCAAAAACCCTGTTGTTTTAAAGCATTCAGCGAATTTTGTGTAATATGTCGGCAATAGGCTTCTATCTGTTCGGGGTTCCAGTTATTAAGCTGTTGTACAGCCCGCAGCAGCATGGGCACCAGTATAAAGTTGCTGTGCTCGCCCACTTCATACCGCAGGGCGCCAGGCCGATATTCACTCTGGTAGTTTACCAGGTTGGCAAAGCTGTGGCTTTCAACACGGTTTATCCAGTTCTCTTCCACCGGCAGGCCATTATCAAAGTATTCGCTGTAATAGGCCAGGCCAATGCCATAGGGGCCAAACAGCCATTTGTAGCCTGCGCATATCAGTGCATCGGGCCGGAAGTGCATTATATCAAAGGGCATGGCCCCCACGGCCTGGGTGCCATCAATAATTAACAGAGCGTTTACCTCATGGGTACGCCGGCGCAGGGCGGCCAGGTCAAAACGCGTGCCGTCGGCCCAGTGTACGGGGGCTATGGCCACCACCCGGGTAGAAGCATCTATGCTTTCCAGCAGGCGTTCATTCCACTGCCGGCCACGGTTAACGAAGGTTTCGGGTGGGGCCACTACCCGTAGCGCTGCCCCGGTTTCGTGGCACAGACGCTGCCACGGGTAATAATTGCTGGGAAACTGACGGGCAGCCAGCACCACATTCTCACCGCGTGCCAGGCGGAGGTTTCGGGTTACATTGGCCATGCCATACGACACCGACGGAATAATGGCCACGCGATGGGGGTCGGGAGCATGAATAAGCCTGGCAAAGGCTTCGCGCAGACTATCGCTTTCGGTAAAGAAATCTTCCGGTGAAATAAGGGCCGGGTTTCTTTTGGCGCGCAATCCGTTAATACCCGCCTTTTCCACGGCCTTGAGCAGAGGCGACATGTAAGCACAGTTGAGGTAAGTAACCGATGGGGGAAGGGTGAATTTATTTCTTTTGCAGCGCAGCATGTTTGTTGTTCCAGGCAAAAGTATGGATAAGGTGCATGATGTCTTTCTTCATGTATTCAATGGCGGGCTTAAGCGAATCGTTGTGCACTTTGGTATTGAAGTACAATGCGCCGCGCACAAAGTTGCGCACCGAGTCGGTAAGGGTAAACTGCATCTGGCTGGGCACTTCTCCTTCAATCTCGGCAATTATAGCTGTGTGGCCCAGTTGCGTCTGAACAATGGACTCATCAATAGCATAGGCTTTTATCTGGTGTTTGGCGGTAAGGGTATAGGCATCGTTTAAAAATTCGCGAAGCAGTTGCTCGCTGTTTTTTATCTGCTTATAGGTAATGTGAATGGTTGAGCGCATGGCCGGATAATAAATCTCCATCCAATACCGCTCGTTAAATCCTGTGGTATCGGGTAGCAAGTGTGCGTGCACCGAATATTCAAAAAAGTAGGGAAAAGAATCGGGCAGGGGACGGTATTGCGGTTCGGGCAACACCAGGCGGTTGTAGCCTATGGGCTTTGGTATATAGTTGCGTTTGCAGGCAAAGAGGCAAACTATGAGCAACAGGGGCAAAATCCTATTCATGCATCAATCGTCATTGGCTGTTTGCTGCGGCAGAATAACTTTAACGCGCTTAATGCGTTTTCGGTCGGTTGCCATTACCACAAATTCAAAGTCGCGGTAGCGGATGCGTTCACCGGCAGACGGAAAGCCCCGATGCAGTTCCAGCATAAGTCCGGCCAGCGACTCACTTTCTCCCCGCACTTCATCGAACGTTTCGGGGGGCAGATTCAGGGCCTTGCACAGGTCGTGCAGCGAAGTATTGCCCTCGAACAGATAGGTGTGGTTGTCTATTTTCTGGTAACTAAGGGTGGCTTCGTCAAATTCATCGTTTATTTCTCCGATAATTTCTTCCAGCACGTCTTCCAGGGTTACCAGGCCGGCAATACCCCCGTATTCGTCTACCACCATGGCCAGGTGTACACGCTTTTCCTGAAAATCTTTTAACAGGGTGTCTATCTTTTTTGTTTCGGGAACAAAAAAACCGGGGCGCAGCAGTTTCTGCCAGTTAAAGTCGGCCTTTTCGTGCAGGTATGGAAGCAGGTCTTTGATGTACAGAATGCCTTCTATTTTGTCTATCGTTTCGCGGTAAACGGGCATGCGCGAAAAGCCGTAGCGGTTTATTTCATCCAGCAGCTGGTGAAAGTTCTTTTCTGCATCAATGGCGGCAATATCAACCCGCGAACGCATAATTTGCTTTACGGTAATGGTTCCGAAGTTCACTATGCCTTTTAGTATTTTTTTTTCTTCTAATGAAGTGGGCTCGGCACCGGTGGCAATTTCAAGAGCCTGGTTCAGTTCCTGCATGGTAGCCTGGTAGCCCTTCCTTTCAAAGCGTTTTTCTACCCAGCGGGTCATGCGCATAAGCGGAACACTCACCGGTTTAAACAGCCATACCAGCACCGTCCAGATTCCGGCTGTTAAAGTGGCCATTGCCAGATTTTTTTTGGTGGCATAAACCTTTGGCAGTATTTCGCCAAAAAAGGTAATGAGCAGTGTTATGGTAAGTGTTACGCTCACCACCACAATTTCTTCGGGGCGTTTGGTTTGCGCCAGTTCCCACATTATGAACGTGGCCACGGTTACTACCCCTACGTTAACGGTGTTATTGGCAATTAAAATGGTGGCCAATAGCTGACGTGGCTTGCCCAGCAGGTCGGCAATTTGCCTGTGGGCACGTGTGTTGCGCTTGCGGCAACGCTCCAGGTCATCGGGCTTAAGTGAGAAGAAGGCCACTTCCGATGCCGATACCATTCCAGAAAGGAATAGCAGCATGAATATAAACGCAACACCTATCCAAACTATCGGGCTAATGCCCGAAAGCCAATCCAACAACGATTGACTGGGAGGCTCGTCCAAGGGGCTAGCGGTTTAATGAAGTCGGGCTCAGAACGGCAGGTCGTCTGTCGCTCCGGTATCCGGCAGCGGCGTGGTTTCAGTTGCAGGCCTGGAGGCGCTGTTATTTTCAGCCGAAGAACTGCTGCCACGCGGGGTAAGCATGGTCATGTTGTCGCCCACCACTTCGGTGGTATAACGGGTTACGCCATCTTTTTCCCACGAGCGCGTGCGTAATTTCCCCTCAATATATACCATATCGCCTTTGTGAAGATATTTTTGGGCAATTTCGGCAAGATTGCGCCACAGCACCACATTATGCCACTCGGTGGTTTCTTTGCGCTCTCCGGTGGTGCGATCGCGGTATACTTCAGAGGTTGCGAGTGTAAAATTGGCCACCATTACACCACTGTCCAGGCTTCGCACTTCCGGGTCTTTACCCAGGCGGCCTATCAGAATTACCTTGTTTACTCCAGACATAGTATTGACTTGTTTTTCGGTTGATGCCCTAAGGAAACTCTCTTCATCTTCAGAGTTGAACAAAGTTAGCCATTATGCAGCAACTATAAAAAACCGGTGTCGGCCAGGTAGCGGGTAATGAGGACGGGTTTGGGTAATCTGGCCGCCTGTGCCGGTGTATAGGGCCGCAGGCCGGCATCTGCCGGAAGGCCTGCCGGGTTGCCGATAACCACAAAGCGGGCCACAATTTTTTGATGGGTAAGCTGGTGCCGGTAAGCCGGACTAACGCCCGAAATATAGCCGGGCCGAAGGCCCAGGCTTTTTACAATTTTTTCAGCCGGTTGCAATCGGTTTGTTTCCACGCAATAGAAATCGTATAACCCTTGCCAGATGTCTCTGGCTTTTCTTTTTTTCATATAAACCCTATTGCCCCCCGAAAACACCAGATAGTGCAGGTAGCGGGTACGTATTTTCCGTGTCTGCGCCTTAACCGGTAGTTTATGCCACCGGTTTAATTGAAATGCCCGGCAGCCGGACCGGACGGGACAGGTGTGGCAGGCCGGGTTTTTGGGAGTGCAAACAAGGGCGCCCAGCTCCATCACCGCCTGGTTGTACGCTCCAGGGCGTTGTCGGTCTAATAGTTCATGGGCCAGTTTCTGGAAGACTCTTTTGCCCGAGGGGCTGTTTATGGGCTGCTCAAGGCCGAAAAACCGCGCCAGCACACGATACACATTACCGTCAACGGCGGCCACCGCCTGTCCGAATGCCATCGAAGCAATGGCTGCAGCCGTATAGGGGCCTATTCCGGGCAGCCGCAGCAGGTCTTCATAACGCGACGGAAACACACCCTGGTGGTTTTGTACCACCAGCCGGGCACAGGCATGGAGGTTGCGCGCCCGGGTATAATAGCCAAGTCCTTCCCAGAGGCGTAAAACTTTATCCGGCGGGGCAGCCGCCAGGCGGAATACATCGGGAAATGCTGCAATAAACCTTTGATAATAGGGAAGGCCCTGCTGAACGCGGGTTTGCTGAAGGATAATTTCCGAAAGCCAGATGCGGTAGGGGTCGGACGTGTTGCGCCAGGGCAAATCACGCCTGTTTTCGTCATACCATTTCAGTGCATTGGTCGCGAAAAAGGGGCTGTCCATCTTATTGATAATCAATTTTTTCAATATTCATTTTTAATTCAGGGAGCGAAAATTAAATTTGGCGTCCCAAAAAAATCCAACCTTAATTCCATAAGTCGTGACCAAAGCAGATATCATCAACGAAATTGCTGAAAAAACCGGCGTGGACAAGGCCGATGTTACCGCCTCGCTGGAAGCCTTTTTTCTGGTGGTTAAAAACAACATGGCCAACGGCCACAATATTTACATCAGGGGGTTTGGCAGTTTCATCAACAAGAAGCGCAAGCGCAAAATTGCCCGCAACATTTCGCGTAACACTGCTTTGGTAATAGAAGAGCATTTTGTGCCCAGCTTTAAGCCCGCCAAAATATTTGTTAACAAAATCAAAACCAGCGAAAAAGTGAAGCAAATGGCCGGCAAGGCCTGAGGTCACCGCAATGTGGAAGAACCGGATTTTTCTGCTCCTGGCCGGGCTGGCGCTAATTGCCCTGCTGTATTTTTTGCCCCGTTCGGTGGTGCGCAATGCCGATAACAGTTCTGCTGCCGACAGCGTTGGCATGCCCCCGGCCGACCCACATCGGCCCGCACAGGAGCTTACAGAGCAAATCCATCAGATGCGCAGCCAGTGGGCTGCAGAAACCACCGCTGAAAAAAATGCTATCTTTGCCGACTCGCTGAGCGGGCTGTACCGCAAAGCAGGACAATACGACAGCGCCGCCTGGTTTGCCGACAGGGCTGCAGCGTTTTTTAACAACACGACCGCCTGGAAAAAGGCCGGTGAAGCCTACTACCAGGCTTATACCTTTGCTGTGGATGAAAAAAAACAGCAACAGCTTGCTTCCAGCGCCCGCCACTACCTGGGCAAGGTGCTGGAGACCGAACCCGGCAACCTGGAAGTAAAATGCCAGCTGGCCATGACGTACCTCAGCTCTGCTCCCATGCAGGGTGTAACCCTGCTGCGCGAGGTGTTGCAGGCCGACCCGAAAAACCAGACTGCCCTGTTTAACCTGGGCATGCTGGCCATCCAGTCGGGGCAGTACAGCCGGGCGGTAGAACGCCTGGAAGAACTGCTGCAGGTTAACCCGGCACACTCCCAGGGCAGGTTGCTGCTGGGCGTAGCCTACATGAATCTGGGAAACCGGAAAAAGGCACGCGAACAATTTGAATTAATTAAACAGGCAGATCCGGATCCGGCCGTTCAGGCTACGGTCGATTCGTATCTGAAGGATTTAAAATAAACGCACCCCCTTTCCATAGCCTGCCGTTTTACGCGGGGAAGGACAAAAACATAAACCATATATGCCAAGCGGAAAAAAGAGAAAACGCCACAAAATGGCTACCCACAAGCGCAAGAAGCGCCTGAGAAAAAACAGACACAAGAAGAAGAACAGATAAGCTTAACGCTATACGCAACAAAAACATTCTGAACCGTGAGCAACGAACTGATCATCAGTAATGCTCAGGACGGTTGCCGTATAGCCCTTCTTCGGGATAAAACCCTTGTTGAATTTCATCAGGAAACGGAGGGAAGCAAGTTCACCGTAGGAGACATTTACCTGGGCACGGTTACAAAAGTAGTGCAGGGTTTAAATGCCGCCTTCATTGACGTGGGCTACCAAAAAGATGCTTTCCTTCATTACCTGGATTTGGGACCCCAGTTCAGCTCATTGCAAAAATTTACCAAACTGGTAAGGGCCCGCAAGATTTTCGGCAAGCTTGAAAAGTTTACACTCGAGCCGGACATTGACAAACATGGCAAAATTGGCCAGCAGTTAACCAAAGGCCAAGTCATTCCGGTGCAAATTGTAAAGGAACCGATCTCAACGAAGGGCCCGCGGTTGTCCTGCGAGCTGTCACTGGCCGGGCGCTACCTGGTGCTCGTCCCCTTTTCCAATGCCATAAGCATTTCCAAAAAAATTACGAGCAGCGATGAGCGCAAGCGCCTGCTTCGGCTTATCCAGTCCATAAAGCCCGAAAATTTTGGGGTAATTGTGCGAACGGTGGCCGAAGGCGTAGAAGTAGCCGACCTTGACCGCGACCTGCGCCAGCTGCTTAAAACCTGGGAAGAGGGCGTTGCACGCCTGCCCGATGCCCAGCCCCGCGATAAGCTTATTGGCGAACTGAACAAAACATCGGCCCTGCTGCGCGACCTGCTCAACGAGTCGTTCGATAACATTCTGGTTGACGACAAGAAGATATACGAAGAAATAAAATCGTACATCCGCACCATTGCTCCCGAGCAGGAAAAAATTGTAAAGCTTTATACCGGCAAAGCCAGGCTGTTCGAGTTCTACGGCATAGAAAAGCAAATCAAATCGGCTTTTGGCCAAACCGTAAGCCTGAAGGGTGGCGGCTACCTGGTTATTGAACACACCGAAGCGCTGCACGTAATTGATGTAAACAGCGGCAACAAGTCAAACCGCGAAGAAAACCAGGAAACCACCGCGCTTTCTGTAAACACCGAGGCCGCACGCGAAATAGCCAGGCAACTGCGCCTGCGCGACATGGGAGGCATTATTGTGGTGGATTTCATTGACATGAAAAGCCCCGACAACAAACGGCTTATTTACAAAATAATGAAGGAGGAGCTGGCACAAGATAAGGCCCGTTCAACTGTCTTGCCCCTTTCCAGGTTCGGGCTCATGCAAATTACCCGCGAACGGGTACGGCCCCAGCTTAATATCATTACCAAAGAGGTATGCCCCACCTGTAACGGCACCGGAAAAATAGGCGCTACCATTCTGGTGTCGGACCAGATTGAACGGGAACTGGAATACCTGGTGCGCAAGCAAAACGAGCGCCGGCTGGTGCTTGCTGTTCATCCGTATCTGCATGCTTACTTCACCCGCGGATTTCCGTCCATCCGCATGCGCTGGTTTTTTACCTACCGGCGCTGGATTAAACTGGAAGTCAATTCTTCGCTGGCCATTACCGAGTTTAAATTTCTGAACCAGGAGGGAGAAGAAATACAGTTAAACACTTAGGTCGTTTTCCGGAGGCCTGCCCGAAACAGGAATAAACGGAGAAGCCTGCTGGTGCAGTCGTATGGCCCTGCGCGACAGTACTACAGCAATAATGAGCGAAAGCACAGCTCCCAGCCAAATGCCCGGAACAAAACTAATGAACCAGAAGTAATCGTACGCACCATGAAAGGCAGTGGCCACCAGCAACGCAAAGAGGCTGTAAGCCCACTCGTGTCGATGTGTAAACCTGGCTTTACCCAGATAATACCCCATTAATACGGCAAAGCAGCCATGTGCCGGTACGGCTGTAAACATGCGTAAAATGCCGGTGGGTATGCCGTACTGAAAAACATAAAGTATGTTTTCGAGCGTGGCAAAGCCCATACCCACCATGGTGGCATACACGATGCCGTCAAAGGGTTCATTAAAGTTTTTGTTATAATACAGTATAAAACGGATAAAAATAAACTTGCTGAACTCCTCTACCAGGGCCACCTTGAAGAAAGCATTGGTGAACTGATCAGACAGGCTGTCATCACGAAGAACAAAAATCAAATCCATCGGCCAGCTTATAAACAGGGTTACAAGGGTGCTTACACCTCCGTAAATAAAACTCGTCATCAGCAGGCCAAAGGGTTCGCGCTCATGATGATCCTTAAGATAGATGTACAGCGCTATAGCCAGGCCGGGAGCAAAAGCAAGAGCAAGTAAAATAAGCAAACTCATCCGAAATTATTATTCCAGTACCGCCTCTATGGCATCCATTTTGGAAGGCGCATAGCGGCCGCTGGTGGCATACCGTATTACTCCGTTGGCGTCCAGCACAAAGAAGTAGGGCACATCGCGCTTTTCAAAATCCAAAGCCTCTTTGTAAGGCTTCAGGTCGCCTTTGTAAAATAATATGTACGGATGCAGCTGCGGGTCAACGTTCTGCAGCGCCTTTCTTTTGGCTGTACCGGTAGCCGCTGCGTTTACACCCGTAAACATGGGAATAAAATAAACATGCACATCATAGCCAAAGCCCTCAAACAACCCCTTGTTTTTCTGAATAAACTTTTCAAAAACAGGCTGAAACCAGGTGTTCAGTTCATCTTCGGACTTTTTGGAATAAGCCAAACCCAGCAGGGTGTATTTGCCGCGCACCGCATCGGGCAAAACAATCTTTTCGTCCGACAGATTTTCGGCTTCCATTTGCGGAAATGTTTTGCCCGTAACCTGGGCAGCAGCCGGCACGGCAAACAACACAAACCACAGCCAAAGCGTATTCTTCATGTTTCGAATTTGCAAATAATTTTCCAAAAACCATGCCGGCATGGCAAATGCATTTTCTTCCTAACTTGCTTTCTTTATGGAACAACCGGTTATTGGTATTCTGGGCGGAGGACAACTGGGCCGCATGCTGGTGCAAAAAGGCCTGGACTTTGGGCTTTCCTTCCGCATCATGGACCCCGACATCAGCGCCCCCTGCAGTGTCTTTAATGGTTTTGTGCAAGGCTCCATTACCCACTTCGATTCCGTGCTGGCCTTCGGCCAGGACTGCCACATCATTACCATTGAAATTGAAAACGTAAACATAGAGGCCCTGCAGGTGCTGCAGCAACAGGGAAAAAAAATTTATCCCCAGCCGGAGGCCATCAGCCTTATACAGGATAAGCGCGCACAAAAAACATTTTACCGCAACAACAATATTCCAACAGCCGATTTCGTGCTTACCCAAAACCGCGAAGAGGTAAGCCGGCATACCGCATTCCTTCCGGCTGTGCACAAACTGGGCCGCGAAGGTTACGATGGCCGCGGTGTGCAGATAATAAAAACCCCTGCCGACCTGCACCTGGCCTTCGATGCACCCGGTGTGCTCGAAAAATTCATTCCTTTCGAAAAAGAAATAGCCGTAATAGCTGCCCGCAGCGCCAAGGGTGAAGTAACCACCTACCCGCCCGTTGAAATGATTTTCCATCCGGAAAAAAATCTCGTGGAATATCTCTTTGCCCCTGCACGTATTTCACCGCAAACAGCCCGTGAAGCCGATGCCCTGGCACGCAACATTATAGAGCGCCTGCAGCTTACGGGACTGCTGGCCGTTGAAATGTTTGTAACTGCCAAAGGCGAGCTGCTGGTAAACGAAATGGCTCCGCGACCCCACAACAGCGGACACCACACCATCGAAACCCATATCACCTCGCAATTTGAGCAGCACCTGAGGGCCATACTGGGCTGGCCACTGGGCAGCACCGCGCTCATTGCCCCCGCCGCCATGATTAACCTGCTGGGCGAAGACGGCTACTCAGGGCCTGCCCAATACAAGGGGCTGGAACAGGTGCTTCAGCAGCCCGGCGTACATGTACATTTGTACGGAAAGAAAAACACCAAACCCTTTCGCAAAATGGGGCATGTAACGGTAGTGGACGAAGATGTTGCGCGCTTGCACAGGAAAGCAGAATTTGTAAAACAAACCCTTAAGGTTATAACATGAACAAACCGCTTGTAGGCATTATTATGGGCAGCCGCTCAGACCTGGCCGTGATGAAAGACGCAGCCGAAGCCCTGGACGAACTGGGCATTCCGTACGAAATGACCATTGTCTCGGCCCACCGCACCCCACAGCGCATGATGGACTATGCCGTAAAAGCACGCAAGCGCGGGTTAAAGGCTATTATTGCCGGAGCGGGAGGAGCCGCCCATCTGCCCGGCATGGTAGCATCGGTTACCACCCTTCCCGTCATCGGGGTGCCGGTAAAATCGGGCAACTCCATTGACGGCTGGGACTCTGTACTGTCCATTCTTCAAATGCCTGCCGGCGTTCCGGTGGCCACCGTAGCGCTTAACGGAGCACGCAATGCCGGTATTCTGGCCGCACAAATCATCGGTTCATCGGACAAAAAGACAGCCGAGCGCCTTGGTGTTTTTAAAGAAAACCTGCAAAACAAAGTTGAGGCCGCTGCGCGCGAAATGGAACAGAAAGGATGGCGCTCGCTGCTCTGATTTTACACCAAAAAGAATTACCTTCAGCCTGTGAAACCCAACCAAAAAGGATGGCTTAAAGAATACCTGGAGTTCCGTAAAGACCTCCTGAAAGACATTTCCATCAACCTCCGGTCGTCTCACCCCGAACACTCCCTGTACCGCATCATTCAGCCTACGGGCCTTATGTACGGGCAGTCGGTTGGGCCCATTGAGCACCCCGCTGCCGGTACCTGGGATGAAAAAGACAAGCTCAAGATTCTGCTGGCCGAAAGCCTTATCAGCAGCTCGTTGCTGTTTCATCAAAAGCCTGTTACCAATCCCGAAGAACTTCCGGAAATATTTTTGAAAGTACTCGAAAACATTACCCGTTTTTACAACAACGTATTCCCCGAACTGGCCACGCCAACCAAAACACTGTTTGGCCGCCAGCGCTCTCCGCTCGAACTGGCCGAAAAAATCCTGGACAAACGCATTGATCTTACATCCGATTACAAGGACAACTTCTGGGTGTACTTCTTTCATAACAGCCTGTTGTTTCTGGATATTTTCATTTTCGGCCAATGGATACACACCAATGCCGACCGCATTGTGGCCGACTTTTTCAGGTACGAGCGTGAAGAACTGCGCTTTGCCATGGTAAAGGTTATTGCCGCCACGGCCCATGCCGACAACATTTTAGACTACGAAGAGCGCAAGTTGTTTCACTATTTCCTGCAAAGCACCGACCTGCCCGCCGACAAGCGCAAAGAGGCCATGAAAATATTTGAGGAGGGGGCTGTGCTTGAAGAAATCAACATACCCACCGACAACTCATGGATTTTGCGCAAGTTTTTGCTGGAAATAGCCATCCTTACCACATGGGCCGACCGGCGGGTGGAGCAGGCCGAGCAGGATTTTCTGAAAGACCTCTGCCGGGCACTTAACTTTAACGAAGAAGATCTCGACAACAGCCTGTTGGCCATTGAAGGTTTTGTGCTGGAGCACTGGCAGCAGCTGGAGTTTCTGCAGGACAAGCAGGATTACGAAAAGGTAAGCGCCCATTTTGTAGAACGCCTGGCCCGCGTGGCCGAAAAAAACAAAGGAAGACTGCTTAAGGGCATTAAAGACAGCGATGAACTCGTTACTTTAATGCGCAAGGCCCGTTCGGGACAGCTAAGCCCCGAAGAAAACGAAGCGGTGCGCGAACATTTAATAACCATACTCAAAACCGTACCCTCTTTTGTTATTATTTCGCTGCCCCAGAAATTCCTCACCCTTCCCATTTTAATGCAAATTATTCCGCGCAGCCTTTTTTCCGAGCTGGATATGCATTAATGCTATTTGAGTTCTTTTGGTTTACGCGGCACCAGTACGGAGAAAATTATAGACGAAGCCAGAATGGTAATGATAATCGAGAACGACAGATAAGGGTTCTCCACGTATTTCTCCACAAACAGCGGATATTCATCCTTTATTATCTCAAGCAGCATTTTGGCGCCTATGAAGAAAAGAATAATGGAAAGACCTTTCTGCAGCAGGTAAAACTTATCAATAATGCCAGAAAGCAGAAAGAACATGGCCCGCAGCCCCATTACGGCAAAAATGTTTGAGGTGTAAATCAGAAATTCGTTCTGGGTAATGGCAAACGCAGCCGGTATGCTGTCAACCGCAAAAATAAGGTCGGTGGTTTCAATCAGTACAATAACCAGAAACAGGGGGGTGAAATAAAGTTTTTTGTTTTCCAGAAAGAAAAACTTTCCGCCCCGATCATCAGGAGCAATGGGGAGGTACTTTCTGCAAAATTTTAATATCGGGTTTTTTTCAGGCTCAATTTTCTCATCATCATCTTCAAAGTAAATGCGAATGCCCGAGTAAATTAAAAACACCCCGAAAATGTACAGTATCCAGTGAAATTTGTGAATGAGGTAAGCACCTACAAATATGAAGATGGCGCGAAAAACAATGGCACCCAGAATGCCCCAGAAAAGAATTTTGTGGTAGTAGGTTTCATCAACCTGAAAATACTTCAGGATGAGCAGGATAACAAAAATGTTGTCAACCGAAAGGGCATATTCAGTAAGGTAGGCCGAGAAATACTCAACGGCACCAACGGCCCCGCTCTCATCGTAAGCATAAATAAAATATCCGAAGAGGGTGGAAACCGTTACCCAGAAAATAGACTGATACAGGGCCGACCGGGTCGATATTTTATGCGCCTGTTTATGAAACAGGCCCAGGTCGAGCACCAGAAAAAGAATAATAATAATTCCGAATATGGCAAACAGTATAACCTCGCGCTCGTTGCCATCAAAGAGGATAAACAAAAATATGGAGAGGGACCTTACCAAGACGAATCGCTTAGGTTATACTTTTCAGGATAAGTGCTCAACAAGCAAAGTTTAATATACAAAACAGGCAAAACTACAATTAATTTTCTTTTACGCGTTAGCCAGGCCCTGGTGTGGATAAAAAAGTACCAAAAAGAAACCCGTAAAAGCCCGAAAAATGCCTAAAAACATTTGCGGCACACCCCCTGTATAAGCAGGTTCCACTCTGCGGCCTGGTAGCCGCGCGGGAGCTGCACAAGGGGGATGTCCACTTCCAGGCAGCTGGTTTCACCGCAACGGCTGCATTTAAAATGCACATGGTTGTGGCGGTGGGTGCTGGCGGTGCAGGTTTCGCTGCACAGGGCATACTTAAGCGCCCCCTCATCGTCCAGAACCTTGTGTATCAGGCCACGTTTCAAAAAGGTGCGAAGCGTACGGTACACCGTTACACGGTCATACCGGGGTTGTAACCATCGTTCAATATCGGCATGCGACAGGGCGTGTTTTCTTCGGATGAACAAACCCAGTATAGCCTTTCGTCCAGGTGTTAAGCGAAGCCGGTGTGCCCTGAGTATCTGATCAGAAGGCGTCATGATTCCTGCAATTGAAGCGAAAGCAAATAACGATACAGGCCGTTATTTCGTGTGGAAAGTTCTGCATGCGAACCGACTTCTGCAAGCTCACCGCGGTTTATTACAAAAATCCGGTCGGCTTTGCGAACGGTGCTCAGCCGGTGAGCAATAATAATGGTGGTACGCCCGGCCATAAGTTTTTCCAGAGCCTGTTGCACCAGCACCTCAGCATGCGCATCCAGCGAGCTGGTAGCCTCATCCAGCACAAGAATGGCCGGATCTTTCAGTATGGCGCGCGCTATGGCTATGCGCTGGCGCTGCCCGCCCGACAGCTTCACTCCCCGTTCGCCCACCCGGGTATTAAAGCCTTCCGGAAAGGCCATAATAAACTCCAGTGCATTGGCCTGCTCTGCGGCCTGCCTTATTTCTTCATCGGTAGCATCGGGTTTGCCATAGGCAATGTTCTCGCGTATGGTTCCGCCAAACAGTATTACTTCCTGTGGCACAATACCAATGTGTTTGCGGTATGCCGAGAGCGGAACGGATAACACCGGGCGGTCATCAACCAGAATCTCTCCCCGGGTTACGGGGTAGTAGCGCATAAGCAAATTGATGATGGTTGATTTTCCGGCTCCGCTGGGTCCTACCAATGCCACCTTTTCTCCGGCCGCAATGGTAAAGTTCAGGTTTCGCAGCACCGTTACATCTTTACGGGCGGGATATTCAAACCACACATTTCTGAAGGTAATTTTTCCGGCAAAGCGCGGCAGTGCCTCAGGGTGTTGCGGCTGGTTGCTTTCGTCCTGTTGTTGCAGAATTTCCTGCAGCCGTTCGGAGGCCCCGATGGCGCGCTGCACCTGCGTATAAATGTCGCCCAGCCCGGCAATGGAGCCGCCAATGAACGAGGTGTAGATAATAAATGAAAACAACATGCCTACCGAAAGCTCGCCCCGTTGCACCAGGCTGGCACCAAACCAGCCTACTGCCACTATACCGCCAAACAGGGTAAAAATGGCGAATGAAATAAACAGCCCGCGGTACCGGGCCGTGCGTATGGCGGTTGAAACCGTATCGGTCAGGGCTTTGGCGTAGCGGCCCGCCTCCAGCCATTCGTTGGTAAACGCTTTTACCACCTGCACCGACTGCAACGACTCTTCGGCCACCACATTGGCTTCGGCCAGTTTATCCTGCGTTTGCCTGGATAGTTTACGGATGTATTTACCGAACACCAGCGCCAGTATTACCAGCACCGGAAAGGTTAACAGCATGAAGGCCGTAAGCGAAGGTGCCAGATAAAATATCCAGGCTGTTCCCAGAATAAGCGTTAAGGTTTGCCTGAGCAACTCAGCCAGGGTAAAAGTAAACAGGTCGTGCAGGGTGCCTACGTCGGCCGTAATGCGGCTTATGAGTTCGCCCACCCTACGGCTGTCAAAAAACGACATGGGTTGCCAGATGATTTTGCGGTACACGGCCAGGCGCAAATCGGCAAGCGACCGCTCGGAGGTAACGCTAAACGTGTACACCCGCGTAAATGAGAAGATGGCTTGCACCAGCAAAATGGAAATTAGCAACAATGCCACCTGATTGATAGACGAAAACCAGGATACGGTTTTGCCCGAAGCAATATCGAGCAACTGGCCGGCAAAGTAAGGAAATGAAAGCAGGGTGAGGCTGCTGAGTATAAGCGCCAGCAGGCCAGCTAAAAACCACATGCGGTAAGGCCACACAAAGCGCAGTATGTGCAGCAGTTTTTGGAGGTTGGTACGGTTAAGCGCCTTTTTGTCTTCCGGGGCTAGCGGTTCGCGTTTGGCCATGGTTTAATTTTTTTCAAAGAGCAACCGGCCCGTCATTTCAGCAGGTATGGGCAGGTTCATAAGCCATAAAATGGTGGGCGCAATATCGCCCAGTTTTCCGTCTTTCATACGTCCTTTCAGGTGGTTATCCACCAGTATGCAGGGCACGGGGTTTGTAGTATGTGCCGTGTTGGGCGTGTCATCGGGATTGATCATACAATCGGCATTACCGTGGTCGGCTATTATCAGCACGGTATAGCCGTTGTCCAGTGCTGCGCGGGTTACCCTGCCTGCGCACTCGTCAACGGCCTCGCAGGCTTTTACCGCTGCATCAAACACCCCGGTGTGCCCTACCATATCGGGGTTGGCAAAATTCAGGCATATAAAGTCGGCTTCCTGTTTTTGCAGCTCCGGTATAATCCTGTCGGTGATGTCGTAGGCGCTCATTTCGGGCTTCAGGTCGTAGGTGGGCACTTTAGGCGAAGGGCATAATATGCGCTGCTCGCCCGGAAAAGGCTCTTCCCTGCCTCCGGAAAAGAAAAAGGTTACATGCGGATATTTTTCGGTTTCGGCAATCCGTATTTGCTTCTTCCCGGCTTTGGCCAGCACCTCGCCTAACGTGTTGTTCAGGTTATCTTTGTCGAATACTGTTTTCACGCCTTTAAAGGTCTCGTCATAGCTGGTAAGGGTAATGTAATGCAGGGGCAGTTTGTACATGCCCTGCTCAGGAAAATCCTGCTGGGTAAGCGCCTGGGTAATCTGCCGGCCGCGGTCGGTGCGGAAGTTAAAGCATATTACCACATCATGCGGACGGATTACAGCCACCGGCTTTCCGTTTTCGGTAATAACAATGGGTTTGATGAACTCATCGGTTACCCCATTGGCATACGATTTTTCTATGCCCTGAACCGCATTGGTCGCCGCTGTTCCCTTTCCGTGCACCAGCAGTTCAAACGCCAGCTTTATTCGCTCCCAGCGCTTGTCGCGGTCCATGGCGTAATAACGGCCAATAATGCTGGCAATTTTTCCGCCGGTTTGGTTAAGGTGTTGCTGCAGATCTTTAATAAAGCCGGCACCGCTTTTGGGGTCGGTATCGCGGCCATCGGTAAAGGCATGAACAAAGATTTTTTCTACTTGTTTGCGGTGCGCCAGCGAAATCAACCCTTTGAGGTGATCGACATGCGAATGAACTCCGCCATCGGACACCAGGCCTATAAAATGAACCGCCCGGTCGTTTTCGCGCGCATAGGCAAAGGCCTCGTTCAACACCGGATGATTCTCCAGCCCGTGCTCCCCGATAGCCTTATTGATGCGCACCAGGTCCTGATACACCACGCGGCCGGCCCCGATATTCATGTGCCCCACCTCGGAGTTCCCCATTTGCCCTTCGGGGAGCCCCACAGCCAAACCGCTGGCATCCAGCCGGCTGTGCGGATATACCGGATAGAGGGAATCCATAAAAGGCGTGCGGGCGGCATCAATGGCCGATACGCGTGTATCGGCCGCAATACCCCAGCCGTCCAGAATAATAAGAAGAACTTTACGATTCATGACTTTAACGGCCCAAATATACCGTTTACCATTCCGATATTCGGACAATTAAACCCCTGATATATATTAAAAGTGCGATTTGTTGTTTATTTGTCAGCAACAGGCCTGCCCGGCTTATAATGGCATAGTTTTGGGTAAATAAATCTGTATGGTTTTGCGATGGGTTGCATTTTGCTTGTTTTTGGGTATGGGGGGCCATGCATTGGCCCAGCAGGCCGAGGTTATTCTGCAGGCAACCGAAGCCATAAAAGCCGGCAGTGCCCGCGAACTGGCGCGTTTTTTTCCGGCATCGCTCGACATTACGCTGGAAGGCAAACCCTCCAACTACAGCAGGGCCCAGGCCGAGCTGGTGCTGCGCGACTTTTTCCGCAACCACCCCCCCGATGAATTCTCCCTCATCCACCGCGGCCAGTCCAAAGGCGGCCAGCCTTTTGCAATAGGTCAGTACAAAAGCGGCGGCAGCACATTCAGGGTGTGGCTTAAAGTGCGCGTAAACGGCAATCAGCAGGTTATTGAAGAAATTTCCTTCGTAAAACAATAAGCCCCTCGGCAACGGGCTCTATTTTTGTGCCGTGCGCCCGACTTACATTACCGATAGCTATCTGCAGGAATTTGTGGCTTCTGCCCTTCAGGAGGATGTGCGCGATGGCGACCACACCTCGCTGGCGGTTATTCCTGACCACGCCCGCGGCAGCGCCCGCCTGCTGGTAAAAGAGGTTGGCATCCTTGCAGGGGTTGAAGCCGCCCTGGCTGTTTTCAGACAGGTTGATGCCTCACTCACCACCAGGCTTTTTCTTAACGATGGTGCAACCGTAAATCCGGGCGATGTGGCCTTTACCGTAAGCGGACCGGCCCGATCGCTGCTCATGGCCGAACGACTTGTGCTAAACACCATGCAGCGCATGAGCGGCATTGCCACCTATACACACCGGCTGGTAAAATGCATTGAAGGCACGCGGGCCAGAATTCTCGACACCCGTAAAACAACCCCCAACTTTCGCCTCATGGAGAAATGGGCCGTGGCAATAGGTGGCGGACATAACCACCGGCTCGGTCTGTATGACATGATCATGATTAAAGACAATCATATTGATATTGCCGGAGGTATTGAGGCGGCTATCGAGCGCACAAAAGATTATCTTCGCACCCGGAATATGAAACTGCAGGTGGAAATTGAAGTACGAAACCTGCCGGAGCTGGAGCGCGTACTGGCCTGTGGCGGTGTGGATATGATTATGCTGGACAATATGAGCGTGCATGAAATGAAAGAGGCCGTAAAAAAGATTAACGGCAAATACCTTACCGAAGCCAGTGGCGGCATTAACGAAAGCAATATTCGCGAAATAGCCCTTACCGGTGTGGATTTTATTTCGGCAGGCGCCCTGACTCACTCGGTTAAAAGCCTGGATATGAGCCTGAAAATTTTTTGAACCATGATTGTAAAAACCCGAAACTATAAACTCGATAAAAAAACCTACATACGTCTTGCCCTGCGGGGTGTGCTGCGGCAACAGGGATGGATTGCCCTGCTGGCCACACTGGCCATCTGTGCCTTTTACTTCTGGGTGCCCAGCATCTGGTGGTTTATTGCTGCGCTAACGGGCCTGGGCCTGTACCTGTTGTTCTGGTGGATTCAGTTTTTTGGAGTAACCCAGCTGGAGCAGGGCCGCATGTTGTTTGAAAAATTTTCATACGAAATCACCAGCCAGCAGATACTCATGAAGATAAACCCGCGCGAAGGCATGCCTGTAAAGTGGGACCAGATAAAACGTGCCCGCGTGGGCAAAGATTATTTTGTGCTGTTTCTGAACAAAGTGCAGATCATCCATTTGCCTTTTAAAATTTTCAACACCGATAACGAGCGAAAATTTGTGCACAGCATTTTGCGCACCAGGGGGCTGGTAAAACGGTAACGGGCTGATGAAAAAAGCCAATGCCGATATTGCTCTGGTACGGAAAAAAATATACCGCTACTGCGCCTATCAGGAGCGGTGCCATCAGGAAGTTAAGGACAAACTATACCAGCTTGGCCTGCGTACAGAAGAGGTAAACCACCTGCTGGACGAGCTTATTGCCGAAGGCTTTGTAAACGAAGAACGCTTTGCCCGCGCTTTTGCCGGTGGTAAATTCAGAATGAAAAAATGGGGGCGTTTAAAAATAATCCGTGAGCTTGAAATGCGAAACATAACGCCCCGGTGTGTTGCTCTGGCCCTCCAGGAAATTAACACCACCGAGTACAGGCAAACCCTGCGACTGCTGTTACACAAAAAGCTTCATGAACTGCGGCACACCACGGCCGACCCTTTTGTGTTGCGCAGCAAACTTTCGCGCTACCTTATGCAAAAAGGCTATGAACCCGAACTGCTTTGGGAAGAAATACGGTCAATTTGGCCCGATTAATGGCACTGGCAAAACCCTTTACTTGCCATTTTGAATTTCTGTTATCTTTGCGTAATTCATTGTACCCTATGAACATACCCACAGCCTGTTCCGGCATTCTGGAACAACTTGTTCAACTGGTCGAAAAGCTTACCCCCGAAGAATTTTCACAACCAGCAACCGTACTGGGCAATCATTCGGTTGGCCAGCATATTCGCCACACCCTCGAATTTTTTATATGCCTGGAGGCAGGCGCTGAAAGCGGCAGCGTAAACTACGACAAACGCGAACACAACAAACTGATTGAAACCGATAAATTCCTTGCGCTGAATATATTGCACCGGCTAAAACAATATGTTAGTCATCCAAAAAACAACCAGGCTCTGAACCTTGAGGTTACCTACGGAACCGATTCCGGCCTGGTACACCAGGTACCCTCCAATTTTATGCGGGAACTGGTTTATAACATCGAGCATGCCGTACATCACATGGCCCTGATTAAGATTGGTGTACGCGAGGTGGCTCCGCACATCAACCTCCCGCCCGATTTCGGAGTGGCCTCGTCCACCCTGCGGCATCAGCAGAAAACCCCATCCGCCTTAGCCTGAAAGTACATGAATAACCTGTTACAGGTGCGCCTGGCCAACCTGTGGGTGCGCCTGAAAAAATGGGAATACTGGCCTCTGGAGGTTTTTCAGATTCCTGTTTTTGCCATGTGGCTGTGGTTTGCGCTGCGCGCCCGCTCGCTTACGTTTTTTACCGCCAGCAATCCCGGCATTGAGCTGGGAGGCATGTTTGGTGAATCCAAGTATAACATTCTGAAAAAAATTCCTGCCCACCTGCGCCCGGCCATGGTGCTGGTGCGGCAGCCGGCTGGTCTGGACCAGGTGCTGCAACTCATGCGGCAAAACGCACTGTCGTTTCCGGTGGTTTTCAAGCCCAACGTGGGCGAGCGCGGCTACCGGGTAGAAAGGGTTTATTCCGAGCAGGAAGCCGCCCGTTACCTCCGTTCCATGCATCATGATTTTATCATACAGGAACTGGTTGATTTACCGGTTGAGTGCGGCGTGTTCTATGTACGCAGACCCGGGCAACAGGCCGGCCGGGTTACATCGGTAAACCTGAAAGAAATGCTGGCCGTTACCGGTGACGGCACCTCCACCCTGCGCGAGCTCATTATCCGCAACGAAAGGGCAAGGATGCAATGGCAACGCCTCAAAAACCACTTTGCGCACCGCCTGAATGAAGTAATACCCAGGCATGAAAAGATAATGCTTAACCAGATAGGCAACCACTGCCTGGGCACCATGTTTATTAACGGTGAACAGCTTATTAACAGACGGCTTCACGAAGCTTTCGATGCCATTGCTGCCTGTATTGATGGATTCTATTTTGGCCGGTTCGACCTTCGCTGTGCTTCGGTTAACGACCTGTATACCGGAAATGTGAAAATTCTGGAACTGAACGGCTGCAGTTCGGAACCTGCCCATATTTACGAACCGGGATATTCGTTGTGGAAAGCCTATAAAACAGTTTTTCAGCACTGGCGGGAGATGTACCACATCAGCCGCATAAACCACCGGAATGGCGTGGCGTATGTACCGCTTAAAACGGTTATTGGTGAATTCAGGCGTTACAAGGCATCTTTGCGGTGATGATGGAGGCCATAACGGCATTTTCACTGGCTTTTGCCTTCAGCTTTGTGGGCTCGGTACCTCCCGGCACCATTAACCTTACTGCTGTACAGCTGGGACTGGAGCACCGCATGCCCGCCGCATGGAGGTTTGCCGCAGCTGCAGCCTGCATTGAATATCCCTATGCCTGGATAGCCATTCAGTTTGAGCAATGGGTAACCGCTTCGCCCGCTGTGCGAAACAACCTGTTGCTTATTGGCGGAGTGGTAATGGTGGTTATCGGGGTCATAAACCTTTATACCTCCGGGCGCACCACCGGCCTGGCCGGGCGTATACAAAAAAGCGGCTTCAGGCGGGGTATAGTGTACAGCATCCTTAACCCCCTTATTCTGCCCTACTGGATTGCCGTAACGGCTTATTTAAAGGGGCACGGATGGATTGTACTGAACACCCCCGCCCAGCTGCACAGCTATCTGTCGGGCTTAACGCTGGGCGCTTTTGTGCTGCTTATTTCGGCGGCTTATATGGCCAGACGCATGGTAAAAGCCTATCAACCGAAGTCGGCCATACGGCTGGTACCGGGCATAGTGCTTATTGGTTTGGGGCTCTATTCGCTTTTCAGGTTTTGGTTTGAGCCTTAAAAGGCCGATCTCAGGAACGTACCCTTCTGTTGTTTTGGCGTAAGCCGGTGGCTGCGCACAGTACCCTGTACGGTGAGGTGCACCAGGTTCGACTGGTCGTCATAGGTTTCCATAATAACGGTGTTAACAACTTCAATGGCACGCCAGCGTTTTATATCCCGGGCCTGGATGTAGCATACCACGACCTCGGCTTCCTGCTCCATACCCAAAAAACGCAACGATAAAGGCCGGCCATCAAGGGTAAGCGAAAAGCGCTTCATTATGTAATCTTTAACCAGGCCGGCAGTGGTTCGCCCTCTGCCCGGATTTAACAAGTCCAGTTCAGGTTCATTCAGTACATTTCTTACCGATAGCTCCAGGTCGTCAGTAAACAACCGCATGGTAATTTCCAGCTCCCGCTCCTGTTCATCATATACCATATCAGTAACCGAAACATGAATGGGGTGCCAGCTAATCCAGCTAATCCAAAGCAACCACAACATACGCAGGATAAATATCAGCTAAAAATAATAAATGAATGCACAGGCACAGGGCAACTCCTGTGGTCGCCTCCGGGCCGTCACGACTGTAATACAATCCAAACAGAAAAATCAGGGCAAAAGAAATATTCGCTTATTTTGCCCCGCATTCTGAAACGCCTTACCAGCCAAAACCAAAAGCTGTTGAATGAGTGAGTTTGCTCTGTATTTTGCACTTGGCAAAGACCACATTCTCGATGTTAAGAACGGCTACGATCATATTCTGTTCGTTATTGCCCTGTGCGCCCTATACCATTGGCGCGACTGGAAGCGCGTGCTTATTCTTGTTACGGCTTTCACCTTAGGTCATTCCGTAACACTGGCCCTGGCCACGCTTGAGTTAATCCATTTTTCAGCAGAATGGGTTGAGTTGCTCATACCCGTAACCATTTTCATAACCGCAGTTTCCAATCTGTTTGTAAAGAAAGAAGGAAAGGCTTTTTCGGGCAGCGCCATTCAGCTTAATTACCTGTATGCCGCATTTTTCGGTCTTATCCATGGCATGGGGTTTTCAAATTACCTGCGTACCATTTTGGGTAAAGACCGCAGCATTGTGGTGCAGCTTTTTGCCTTTAACCTGGGGTTGGAAGCAGGACAAATAATAATTGTTGCCGTTTTCCTTACCATTGCCTTTCTATGCATTGATTTGTTCAACACAAACCGAAGAGACTGGCGGCTGGTAATCTCTTCTGTTATAGCCGGCATGGCGCTGGTGCTGATAAACGAAAAGCTAAGTACCCTGATATGAGAAAGTTATTCCTTGTATTAATGATTGCGGGCTGTATGGTTGCCCCGGCCCAGGATAAAAAATGGCAGGGCAAATTCGAGCAGCTGGATTATCTGCTGCCCACGCCCAACGAATACCGTACCGGCTCGGGCGCACCCGGTCCGCGGTACTGGCAGCAAAGGGCCGACTATTTTATTGAGGCAGAACTGAATGACGACAATCAAACCCTTACCGGAAAGGAAACCATTACCTATTTCAACAACAGCCCGGAGACCCTTACCTACCTGTGGCTGCAGTTGGACCAGAATATCCTGGCTAAAGACAACCTCACCGCCAAAACCGCTGTAACCCAGGTGCGCGACTCCAGCGACACAAAAACCCTGGCCGAAGAACTGAACCTGACAGATTTTGATGGCGGACATAAAATTCTTTCGGTTACCGATGCCCAGGGCAGGCCCATGCCCCATACCATTAACTACACCATGATGCGCGTAGATCTGCCCGCCCCGCTGAAGTCAGGTGAAAAGTTCGTGCTGCATGTGGCCTGGACTTATAAAATCGGTGATCGCATGATAGACAGACAACGCAGCGGCCTGGAATACTTCCCTGATGACGGTAACTATGTGTACACCATTGCCCAGTGGTTTCCGCGCATGTGCGTGTTCGATGATGTGAACGGCTGGCAAAACAAACAATTCCTGGGCCGGGGCGAGTTTGCCCTGCCCTTTGGCAACTACCGGGTGCGCATAACCCTTCCGGCCGACCATATTGTGGCCGCCACCGGCACGCTGCAAAATGCCGAACAGGTGTTAAGCAAAACCGAGCTCGAACGCCTGGAACGGGCAAAAACTACTTTCGATAAGCCCGTGTTCATTGTTACCCAGGCCGAGGCCATGCAAAAAGAAAAAAGCCGCTCGCGCGAAAAGAAAACCTGGGAGTTTGCAGCCGAAAATGTGCGCGACTTTGCCTTTGCCGCTTCGCGCAAGTTTATCTGGGACGCCATGGCCGTAAAAATCGGAGACAAAACACCCCTGGCCATGTCGTTTTATCCCAAAGAGGGTAATCCCCTGTGGGAAAGAGAATCCACCCGTGCAGTAAAAAATACCCTCGAAGTGTATTCGCGCATGACCATAGACTACCCCTACCCGGTGGCCATCTCGGTACATGCCGCTTCCATTGGAATGGAATACCCCATGATATGCTTTAACTTCGGCCGGCCCAACAAAGACGGTACCTATTCCGAAACCACCCGCATGCGCATGATAGGCGTTATTGTTCATGAAGTAGGGCACAACTTCTTCCCTATGATTATCAATAACGATGAGCGGCAATGGACATGGATGGACGAAGGCATAAACAGCTTTGTGCAACTGTTAACCGAACTGGAACGATACCCCGAAATTAACTGGACCCGCGGTAAACCGGAAAACCTGGTAGATTACATGAAGGGCGATAAAAGCCTGCAACGACCCCTGATGACCAACTCCGAACAGGTTATTGAGTTTGGTGCCGAACAATATCAGAAGGCGGCAACCGCTCTCTACATTCTCCGCGAAACGGTAATGGGTAAAGAACTTTTCGACAGGGCATTTAAAGAATATGCCACCCGCTGGGCTTTTAAACATCCCATGCCGGCCGACTTCTTCCGCACCATGGAAGATGCTTCGGCTGTTGACCTGGACTGGTTCTGGCGCGGATGGTTCTACACCACCGACCACGTGGATATTTCGGTCGATGAAGTAAAATGGTACCGCCTGCGTACTGACAGGCCCGCACCCGAAAAATCCATATCTGCCCGCAAAACCCGTGTGGCGGGCGATGAGGGCAACAAAGATTTCACCTCAGGCCCACAACCCCTTACCGTGCTGCCCTCCGATGAACAGGCTTACGGTGAATTCAGAAACCGGCTGGATGACAAGGCCATTTTAAACAGGCTGCAAAACAAAAACATTTACGAAGTAAAGCTAAGCAACCGGGGCGGACTGGTTATGCCTGTTATTATTGAGTGGACTTACCGCGACGGCACCAAAGAAATTGAACGAATACCAGCCGAAATATGGCGCACCAACGAAAACGAGGTTACCAAGGTGTTTGTTAAAGAAAAGGAAGTGGCGCGCGTGCTTATTGACCCCCACAAAGAAACGGCCGATATTAACGAGGGCGACAATGTGTTTCCCAGGCGGCCCACCGAATCGCGGTTCGATCAGTTCAAAAAGAACTCAAACTAAAATAATCGCACTATGGGATCTGCCGGGTCATTAGTTTACATGCTCTTTCCAAATCCACATTGCCGCCGGAAAGGATAATGCCTACTTTTTTACCAGCAAATTTTTCTTTTGCTTTTAACACGGTCGCAAAGGGTACCGCACAGGAAGGCTCAATAATAATTTTCATGCGTTCCCATATAAGGCGCATGGCCTCCACAATTTCGGCATCGGTAACCGTTATAATTTCCTTTACATGATCGCGGATAATCGGAAAGGTTTTATCGCCCAGCGAGGTAAGCAGGCCGTCGGCAATGGTCTGCGACTGGGCCGGTTCTATTTTTCCGCTTTGCAGTGATCGCCAGGCATCGTCTGAACCTTCCGGCTCTCCGGCCACTACTTCCGTTCCGGGCGAGAAGAACTTAACAGCCAGCAAGGTGCCGCTTAGCAGGCCGCCCCCTCCAACGGGTGTAAGGATAACATCCAGCTTAACGCCCGCATCTTCTATCAATTCTTTGGCGGCAGTACCCTGTCCGGCAATTACGGCATAGTCGTTAAACGGATGCACCAGTGCTGCTCCGGTTTGTTTCAACACGTCATCCAGCATGCGCTCGCGGGCTTCGGTGGTGGGTTCGCATTCAAAAATCTGGCCGCCATATGCGCGCACTCCCGTTTTCTTTATTTCGGGAGCATTTTTGGGCATAACAATAAAAGCCGGCACGCCCACCATTCTGGCGGCACGCGCAACAGCCTGCGCATGGTTGCCAGATGAGTGGGTGGCAATGCCCTTTGCACGCTGTTCGGCCGAAAGGGAAAGTACGGCATTTAAGGCACCGCGTGCCTTGAAGGCACCAATTTTCTGAAAATTCTCGCACTTGAAATACAACGAACAGCCTGATAATTCGTCCAGGCCGGTTGAGGTAAGTATGGGGGTACGATGAATGTAGGGTCTTATGCGGTCGTGTGCCTGCTCCAGGGTTTCGCGGGTTATCATATTAATGCATTCTGAGTTCAACTAAGTTCAACCAATAATTGCCATTCAGCCAGTTAAAAGAATGGAAGATTACCTCTGGTTACGTTGCCGGCCTTAGTGGGCTTCCAGCCAGTTTTTCCCAATACCTACTTCTACTTCCATGGGCACTTCCAGCTCGGCAGCGGTTTTCATCAGGTGCACAACATTTTCTTTTACCTGTTCAACTTCAGTTTTATGCACGTCAAAAACCAGTTCATCATGCACCTGCAGAATCATCCGTGTTTTAAGATTGTTTTCGGTAAGCCAGCGGTGAATGCGCACCATGGCAATTTTAATAATATCGGCAGCACTGCCCTGAATGGGCGCATTTATGGCGTTGCGTTCAGCAAAACCACGCGTGGCAATGTTGCGCGAATTGATGTCGCGCAGGTAGCGCCTGCGTCCTAAAATGGTTTCCACATATTCTTTTTCACGCGCCTGCTGAATGGTGCGGTCTATATATTTTTTAATGGCCGGAAATTCGCGGAAATAAGCCTCTATAATCTCGCTGGCTTCCGAACGCGGTATGTTTAAGTTTTGGGCAAGTCCAAAAGCCGTGCTGCCGTACAATATACCAAAGTTAACCTCTTTGGCTTTGCGCCGCATATCGGCAGTTACCTGGTCAAGCGGCACTTTAAAAACCCGTGCGGCAGTGGTGGCATGTATATCGCGTTTGTTTTTAAAGGCTTCAATCATGGTCTCATCGTGCGCGAAAGAGGCTGCTATGCGCAATTCAATTTGTGAGTAGTCGGCCGACATGAAAAGATATTCATCGCTGCGCGGGATAAAGGCTTTGCGTATCTGCCTTCCTTTTTCGGTACGGATGGGGATGTTTTGCAGGTTGGGGTTGTTTGAGCTTAGCCTGCCGGTGGCTGCAACAGCCTGGCGGTAATCGGTATGAATGCGCCCGTCGCGCGGGCTTATCAGTCTGGGCAGCGCATCCACATAAGTGGAACGAAGTTTCTCATACTCGCGGTAATCCAGAATCTTACGTATAATAGGATGCTCCTGTATGAGTTTGAGCAGCACATCTTCGCCGGTGGCATACTGCCCGGTTTTGGTTTTTTTGGGTTTGTTTCCCAGCTTGAGTTTCTCAAACAGTATGTCGCCCAGTTGTTTCGGAGAGTTGATGTTAAAGGTTTCGCCGGCCAGGTTAAAAATTTCTTCCTGCACCTTTTCGCTGGCCTGTTTCAGTTCATCCGATAAGGCCGCCAGTACTTCGGTGTCCAGGTTTACGCCTTCGTATTCCATCGAAGCCAAAACTTCTATAAGGGGCAGCTCCACTTCGTTTAACAGCGACAACTGCCTGCGCTCCTGAAGTTCGCGTTCCAGCGCGGTTTTAAGCTCCAGTGCCATACTTATCCGCTGGACTGCCTGTTCATATTCGGAAGCATTTTCCGGAAAGTCCCGGTTAAGGTAATGCCTGGCCAGTGTTTGCAGATCGTGCGCGGTTTCGGGCTCAATGAGGTAGTGGGCAATGAGGGTATCGAATAACGGATCCGTAACCGGAACACCGGCATATTTAAGATTCAGCATGGATGCCTTGAGGTTGTGGCCGGTTTTTACAATGCCAGGCGAAGTGAAAAAAGGCGCCAGAGCCTGTAAATCATTTGCCGACTGCGGAACAAAACAATAGCCCTTATCGGGCGAGGTTGCTACGAAAATAACCGGCTCATCGTCTTTACCGTTCATTACTTCAACGGCATAGTGGTCTTTGCCCGAAAGTTCGGCAAGCAGTTTCTGCGCATTCGTTACCTGCTCAAGTTGTACAGGCCTTACAACTGTACCGGCTGGCGTGTGGGCATCTGTTTTTAAATCTGCCAGGGGTTTTTCTTCGGTAGTGCCCGAAGAAAACATAGAAAGTTGCGTGGCCCGTGTTGTAACCTGGGGCTTTTCATCGGCAAAAAGGCGGCTGGCAACAGACCGAAACTCCAGCTCCTGAAACAGCGGCCGAAGTACCGACTCATCCGGCCCGGTGTATTTCAGTTCATCTGCCCGAAAGGTTATGGGCACGTTGGTTATAATGGTGGCAAGTTTCTTGCTGAGCAGGGCCTGTTCGCCATATTGTTTCAGCAACTCCTTTTGTTTGCCCTTCAGTTCATCAACGTGTTGCAGTATGTTTTCTATTGATCCGTACCGGCGTATAAGTGCGGCGGCCGTTTTGGGGCCAATGCCGGGTACACCGGGAATGTTATCCGAGGTGTCGCCCTGCAGCCCAAGCATATCGGTAACCTGATCAACATGGCTGATGTCCCATTTTTCGCAAACTTCAGCAGGGCCCATAATATCTACGGCATTGCCCATGTAGGCAGGCTTGTAAAGTTTTATCTTATTGGTAACCAGCTGACCAAAGTCTTTGTCGGGTGTCATCATAAAAACATCAAAACCCTGTTGTTCGGCCTGGCGTGCCAGGGTTCCTATTATGTCATCGGCTTCGTATCCGTCCAGTTCCAGAACAGGAATGTTAAAGCCGCGCAGAATTTCCTTTACCTTAGGTAAGCCGTAGCGGATATCTTCGGGTGTTTCCTGGCGGGTGGCTTTGTAGGCTGTAAACAGTTCATCGCGAAAAGTGGGCGCTGAAGTATCGAAAGCCACGCCAATGTGTGTGGGCTTTTGTTTTTGCAAGACCTCCAGCAGGGTATTGGTAAAACCAAACGGTACAGATGTGTTAATGCCTTTTGAGTTTATGCGTGGGGTTTTTGTAAAGGCAAAGTGGGCGCGATAAATTAGCGCCATGGCATCGAGCAGAAAAAGCTTTGGGGTTTCTGGCATGGTTGAAACTTACAAAACAGCAGGTGCAATGAAAAGCAATTAAGCAACTATTGAAAAAAGTTTAGCTGCAAGAGGGCCTGGTTGCCCAATCGGGGCAGGAAATTGGCATGTTAAAACAGCCGGGTTGTTCCGGCCAGTACGGTAAGCACCTTATCCCTGCGTTCGCGTGCATCCATTTCCCGAAGGGTTTCCACAACAAAATATTCGGCTTTTGCCTGTTGCGGCGTTAGGGTAAGCAGCAGGTAGCCGTGGTCGCGGTCGTTAAGGTATTTGATATGTGGGTTTGCTGCCAGCAGCTTTTGTTCCATGCGCTTTACCGAATCGGTTGGCCGGTATTCATTGTCGTTGGCTGAAGTTACACTGGTAGTGCCAAATTCTACCGCAAAGGCTCCGGCCGAGGTCCGGTAGTTGTAGGTGTGCGCCACATCGGTAGCTGTTTCAATGCCCCAGGCTGCGTGGGTATCGCCTGTAATAAACAAAATATTGTTAATCTGATTATCCAGGATAAATTTTTTAATAAGCTGTTTCTCGCTCAGATAACCGTCCCAGGCGTCCAGGTTGCGCGGCATATTGGGATATACGGCCCGCAGGTCAATATCGGAGAAAATAACCTGGTTGCCGATAATTTTCCATTGTGCGGGAGTTTTAAGGTTTTCCAGCAGCCAGGTTAACTGGGTGTTACCCAGCATGGAGCGCTGCCGGCTGGCTTCTTCGGGTGTTGCGGGAGGAGCCTCACGCCCTTCCAGCCGTTCATCCAGCATAATTAAATGAGCAAGCTCACCAAAGGAAAAAGAACGGTAGTGGGTTTTCCCTTCACGTATGGGCAGCCATTCGTAGTAAGCCTGGCGGGCAGCATTTTTGCGGGTTGCGTAGTCGCCTTCTTTTTCGGGCTGATGGTTTTCGGCTCCTTCTGTGTACGAGTTGTTTGCCACCTCGTGGTCGTCCCAGATGGCGATAAGCGGATGGACAGCGCTCATGGCGCGCAGGCCTTCATCCAGTCGGTACAGGGAATGGCGGGTTCGGTAGTCTTTCAGGCTAACGATTTCATGCCGGGGAATGTTTATCCTTCCGATGGTGGTATCGCCATAACGCCCAACACCGTACTCATAAATATAATCGCCCAGGTGAATTACGGCATCGAGCTCTTTTTCGGCAATGCGGGCGTAGGCATTAAAGTAGCCCCATTCCCAGTTGCTGCAGCTTACCACGGCAAATTTCAGGCTGTCGGCTACTGAGGCCGGCGCAGTTTTGGTGCGGCCTGCCAGCGAGGTGGTATTCAGCGCATGAAAGCGGTAGTAGTAAAAAGTGCCGGGTTGCAGCCCGCTTACATCAACTTTTACTGTATAGTCTTTAAGGGGTGTGGTGGATGTGGTGTCCCATTTCACCAGTGTGTTGAAGCCGGGGTTATCAGAAATCTCCCATTTTACGGCAATACGATCCAGCGAGTCATCGGGTGTAACGCGTGTCCAGATGATGACGCGATCGGGAAGCGGGTCACCGGAGGCCACACCGTGATAAAATGGCTTTAAGTTTGAATCGTACAGATGCGAAACGGGCTCGGTAAAGGTTTTCTTCGCTGGCTCTTTTTCGGAAGAACAGCATAGGATAAACACCGGAAGCAAAAGGGCAAAATATCGCATGGTATGAGACAATTTTTAAATTCAAAAATATCGGCATTCTTTCAACACAAGGCTACTGTAAGGTTAGGTTCCCGTTAAAGATTTATTTTTCTTTTCACAATAGTACTCCGTAAATCCGCCGGATAACCGATCCGGAATCGGTCCTGAGCGAAAAACCATGCGACTCGCTGAAAAGGCTTACCGAAAGAAACAAGGTAAGGGCCATGTTTCATGGAAGAAAGTTAATAAAAAACCCCGCGGCGGAGCGGGGTTTTTTACGTGCGTAGGCACAATCAGGCGTTTCGCCACTTTATGGTGCAGCCAATCGCTTTGGTTTTGGTAGTGGCCGGAGTGCTGCCCTTTTGCAAAGCTTGAATGGCTTCTTCCACATAGCGCTTGCTCACAGCCGAGGCATCGCGGGCATTGTCGTCAATGGCACCAATGTAGGCCACCTTAAATCCATTGCTTTCTTTTTTGAGCAGAAACACATGTGGGGTGTTTGTGGCTCCGAAAGCTTTAGCTACCTGCTGGGTTTCATCAAACAGGTAAGGAAATTTATAAGCCTTTTTCTCGGCCTGCTTTTTCATTTCTTCAAACGAGTCGCCCGGGCTTATAGCCGGATCGTTGGGCTGAATGGCAATTACCGGAAAACCCTGCGGGGCGTACTTATCGTGCAGGGCTTTGATTCGATCGTTATATCCTTTGGAATAGGGGCAGGTGTTGCAATCGAAAATTACAATTACACCTTTCACATCTTTGTAATCGGAGAGGGCAACCATTTTGCCGTCCACATTTTTCAGACGGAAGTCGGCCACGGTATCGCCCACTTCATAACCGGGGCTAAGGGGTGCTGCAGCAGCAAGCAGTAGTGCAGCACAAAAAGCTAAGCAGAAATTTTTAAGCATAATTACGGGGTTTCGTTTAAACATCAGTTTACAGGGTTTCGGCAATAAGCTTTTCAAGTTCGCCTTCGTGCAGTTCACGGCCAACAAATTTTCTTTGGCCGGTTTTGTTGTTAATAATAATCGTGGCGGGCAGGGCCCCCGTCCACCGCTTATCGATCTGGTCAATATAGCTGTTGGGATCTTTCTCATCCAGAATAAGCACTTCCGACTGCAGTTTTTTACGGGCAATAAAACGGTAAACCTTTTCGGGGTTCGGGTCAAGGTCCAGATCCATGCTTACCAGGGTTACTTTTACATCCTGACGTTCCTGTGCAAGCTTTTCAAAAAGGGGAAGTTCTTTTACGCAGGGAGCGCACCAGGTAGCCCAAAAATTTATCACCCGAATTTTTTCGGATGGTCCATCCATCAGGGCCTTCAGTTCGGCCAGTTTTATGATTTTAGCCGGCTGGCACTTGCCCGCCACCGGAACAAGCGCTGTAAGAAAAAGTAAAAGCAGTATTCTCATGGATACGGCAATCTGGCTACATAATGCCAAATACGCAAAAGTTGTTCCGTGGTTTTACAATTTTCTCCAATGCTTTTTGCCAATAGGTTAAAGAACTTAAAAATCAGCCACTTAAAACAGGGCAAAACGGTACAAAAAAAGAATTCCACAAAACCGGCCGGTTATCCACATTAAGGGAATGTTTTCTGTTAAGATGTTGAAATTCAATTACTTAACTTAAATAAAATCAATCCGTTATTTGTGGACAAGTTAAAAGACCCCCAAATGGGCTTTTAAAAAATAACTTCCTGATTATCTGGAAGCTTTATGTATTTTTTGGCCATGCAATCCCTTCAAAACCGCATTAAAAATCTTTTCAACATTGAAATACCCATCGTTCAGGCCGGCATGGTATGGACCAGCGGCTGGCGGCTGGCCGCGGCCGTAAGCAATGCCGGGGGATTGGGCCTTATTGGCGCGGGCTCTATGTATCCCGATGTGCTGCGCGAGCATATAAGAAAGTGCCGGGCCGCCACCTCAAAACCTTTTGGTGTAAATGTGCCGCTGCTCTATCCGGATATAGACAAGCTTATGCACATTCTGGTGGAAGAGCAGGTTAAAATTGTCTTCACATCGGCCGGCAATCCGGCCACCTGGACCGACTACCTCAGGAAGCACGGCATTACGGTGGTGCACGTGGTTTCGAGCGTAAAGTTTGCCCGAAAAGCCGAACAGGCCGGTGTAAATGCCGTGGTGGCCGAAGGCTTTGAGGCAGGTGGTCATAACGGCAGAGAAGAGACTACCACCCTGGTACTAATACCCCTGGTGCGCGATGCCATAACCATACCGCTTTTGGCTGCCGGCGGAATTGCCGACGGGCGCGCCATACTGGCTGCCGAAGCCTTAGGCGCAGAAGGCGTGCAGGTGGGCAGCCGCTTTGTGGCCAGCACTGAGGCCTCGGTACACCCCGGCTTTAAGCAAAAAGTGGTAGAGGCTGGCGAAGGCGATACCATGCTCACATTAAAACAACTTACGCCTGTACGGCTTATTAAAAATAAATTCTACCACCAGGTAGAAGAAGCCGAAAGGCGGGGAGCCACTCCCGAAGAGCTAAAAGCCCTGTTGGGACGTGCCCGGGCAAAACGCGGCATGTTTGAAGGCGACCTGGAAGAGGGCGAGCTGGAAATAGGGCAGGTAGCGGCCGCTATCCGCGATATCCGCCCGGCAGCCGACATCCTGCTTGGCATGTGGAACGAGTACCTTTTGCTGAAGAAAAAAATCTGTGCAGACTGCTGATATGAACTTTCTGCAAATAAAAGAAACCTGCCTGTATGTGCGCAACCTGGAACAGGTGCGCCCTTTCTACGAACAAAAGCTCGGCCTGCCGGTAATAAGCTACCTGCCCGGCAAACATCTCTTTCTGCGTGCCGGAAGCTCGGTGCTGCTCATTTTCAATCCGGACGACTCCTCACAAAAACAACATCCGCCTGCACACTATGCACACGGGCGGCAGCACTTTGCCCTCGAAGTACCCCATGCCGAATACGAATCGGTTAAAGCCGAAATAACCGAAAGGGGAATTGCCATAACCGATGTGGTTAAATGGCCCCGCGGGGGCGAATCGTTTTACTTTGAAGATCCCGCTGGCAACGTAATTGAAATAGTGCCCGATAAAAACATCTGGCCCGCTTAATGGCTGGCCGAAACCGCCAACGGAATGGCCGGGTCGGGCAAATGGCGTACAACTGGCTGTTCTCTTTTCTTGTATACCTGGGCAAACCACTGCTCGTAATCTTTATAATAAATGCACCGGTCCATTATCTTCCCATTTATCAGAATTTTAATGCGTTCCGGGAAGTCGGGTGATTTTTGCAAAGCTTCCTGCTGGGCGGCAGGCAGGTCGGTTTCACGTACAAAATCTATTCCCCGGTAGGATTGTGCGCCAACTTTCATATGCCTTAATAAATCTGCTGCGAAATTAGTAACCTGTTGGGTTAGAGTTGCGGCTGGTTAAAAGGTTTAATAAGGCCTAGCCATGCATTTGGTTTACGGCATACACAGGTTTACTTAACTTTCGAACGCATGGGCAACCGTTTTTTCGATACTCCCATAGAATTTTTAAAGGGCGTGGGGCCGCAGCGGGCTGCGCTGCTCAATAAAGAACTGGGTATTTTTACCTATGCCGACTTGCTGCAGCATTTTCCGTTCCGGTACGAAGACCGAACCCGCTTTTATACCATTGCCGAGCTGCAGGAAAACATGCCGGCCGTGCAGCTGGTGGTTATTCCCGAAAAAAAAGAACTGGTGGGTGCGGGCCGAAAGCAACGCCTCGTGGTACACGCCCGCGACCATACCGGCCAGATGGAGCTGGTGTGGTTTCAGGGTATAAAGTGGATGCTTGACAAAGTCAAAACCGGCATCCCTTATGTTGTTTTCGGCACCCCTGTAAAATACAGCGCCCGGTACAGCATGGCCCATCCCGAAATTGAACCGGCCACCGGACAAAATCAGCAAAGGGCATATCTGCAACCCGTATACCCGTTAACCGAAAAGCTGCGCACCAAACACCTCGACAACAGAACCTTAAACAAGCTGGTGCACGAACTGCTTTTGCTGGCGCGCAACAAAATACCCGAAACCCTGCCCCACTACCTGCTTGCCCAATACCGGCTTATGGACAAGCAGAATGCCCTGTTTCAGATTCATTTTCCCGAAAACCACGATCTGCTTGCGGCCGCCAGAAGGCGGCTGAAATTTGAGGAGTTGTTTTACACGCAGTTGCGCCTGCTTAAGCTTAAAATACTGCGCCAGGAAAAATCGCACGGCATAGTGTTGAATAACACCGGCTTGCTAACCGAGTTCTACAATCACCACCTGCCCTTTCAGCTTACGGGGGCACAAAAGCGCGTAATACGCGAAATTTATGCCGATCTTAAATCGGGTAAGCAAATGAACCGCCTGCTGCAGGGCGATGTAGGCAGCGGCAAAACCATTGTAGCATTTGCCTGTATGCTTATTGCCGCGGGCAGCGGTGCGCAGTGCGCCCTTATGGCCCCTACCGAAATTCTTGCACAGCAGCATTTTAAAAATATCAGCAGGCTGGCGGAACCGCTGGGACTTAAGGTGGCCCTGCTCACAGGCTCGGTAAAAAAATCAGACAGAAAGGTTATTCACCAACAACTTGAAGACGGCTCTTTATCGGTTCTTATCGGCACCCATGCTTTGATTGAAGAAAAGGTGCAGTTCCACAACCTGGGGCTTGCCATCATTGATGAACAACACCGTTTTGGGGTAGCGCAGCGATCGCGGCTTTGGCATAAAAATAAATCGGCCGAGCCCCACGTGCTGGTTATGACCGCTACCCCCATACCCCGCACGCTGGCCATGACCTTATATGGCGACCTGGATGTGTCGGTAATTGACGAACTGCCGCCCGGACGCAAACCGGTACAAACCATCCATCGGTTCGACAGCCACCGCCTTGCCGTATTTGGCTTTATAAAAAAGCAAATAGAGGCCGGCCGCCAGGTGTACCTGGTTTACCCGCTTATTGAAGAATCGGAAAAAACCGATCTGAAACATCTGATGGACGGTTACGAAAGCATTTGCCGCGCGTTTCCGGGCGTGCCCGTAAGCATTGTACATGGCCGCATGGATGCCGAAGCAAAAGAATACGAGATGCAGCGCTTTGTTAAAGGCGAAACGAAAATAATGGTGGCCACCACAGTTATTGAAGTGGGAGTTGATGTGCCCAACGCCACCGTTATGATTATTGAAAATGCCGAACGGTTCGGGTTGTCGCAGCTCCATCAGCTGCGCGGACGCGTTGGCCGGGGAGGCAGCCAGTCGTATTGCATATTGATGACCGGCCCCAAACTCACTGCCGATGCCCGCAAGCGCATTCAAACCATGGTAAAAACCAACAACGGGTTTGAGATAGCCGAAGTGGACCTGGAACTGCGCGGGCCCGGCGACCTGCTGGGAACCCGCCAAAGCGGCATGCTCGACCTGCTTATTGCCGACCTGGGTAAAGACCAGCAACTGCTGCAAATAGCCCGCGAAGAGGCCATCAGGCTGCTGCAAAACGACCCCCTGCTGCAAAAGCCGGAAAACCAGGTTGTATACAATCAAATCAACCTGCAAAGGCAATCCTCAACCAACTGGAGCCGCATCAGTTAAAGGGCTTTCATTATCTTTGATATTCGCCATGAGGCCGCTGGTTGTTTTCATTCTTTTCTTTACCGTATGCCGTGCGCATGCACAAAATGGCACCTATATGCTCAGGCATTACCAGCCCGGGGGCGAGGCTGCCGGGCAAACGGTGTTCGATATTGCTCAGGACAACCACGGCCTGATGTATTTTGCCGTGCAACGCGGTGTGCTGCGCTTCGACAGCCGCAACTGGGACCTGCTTCAAACCGGCGGCGCGGTATATGACCTGTGGTTTGATAATAACACGTTGTTCACTGCAGGATGGAACGGAGCCGGCAAAATTGCGCTTCATAACCCGGCAGAATGGCGCTTTGAACAGCTTAAAGGTGCTGCCGCAACTTCCCTGTTCAGAGTTACAGGAACAACCGGGCAGCTGTTTTTTGGCAACGACCGGTTTATATATGAATATGCCAACGACACCCTTAAACAGCTAACCGCTGAAAGGCAGGAGTGGGTAGCCCTGCTCACCGCAGAAAATATCCCCTACGTAAGTTCAGGCGAAGGCAAAACCTTTGTGTTAAAGCAAAACAATCTTGTTCCGGTTGCATTCGCACCCCTGCACAACACAGCCGTAATTTTTGCCGAAACCCACCACCAGCATACCCTGTTCGGTACCGATGAAGGCCGCCTGTTTGTGCTGGAGTCAGGCAAATACCTCCGTACCTTAAAGCTGGCCGACTCAGCCTACGCACGTGCCAGTGTGGTGGTAAGCGCCTGCTGGATTACGCCCGACCTCGTGGCCCTGGGCACCCTGCGCGGTGGCGTAATGTTCGTCAATCCGCTCACCGGCCACACCGAACAGATTATCAACTACGCATCGGGCCTGCCCGATAATGAAATACTGGCACTGGCTGCCGACAGAAACCGCAATGTTTGGGTAGCCCACCGCTATGGCATAACCCGTATAATGCCTTTTATACCGCTGCGTTCATTTGCCCACTACCCTGGCCTGGAGGGTACACCGCTATGTGCCGAAAGGTTTAACGGAACGCTTTACACCGGTACGGCGCTGGGGTTGTACCGGCTGGACCGTGAAGACCGCTACGAAGAACTGGTGTACTATGTTGAAGTGCCCGTTACAGTGAAGCCGGCCGGTAAAACTCAGGCTAATGAAACAAGGGCCGGAAAAGAAAAATCCGGATGGTTTGGATTTTTAAAAAGACGCAAGCCCGCTGTACAACCCGATAAATCCGAAAACAATCCGGTAATAACCGAATATAAGGTAACCTACAGGCGCGAAAAAAGAACCCTGCGCATGTTGCGTGCTTCCGAATACGTGTTTCGCAAGGTGCAGGGAATTGATGCCCGCATTTCGGGTTTGCAGGTCTGGAACGGCCGCCTGCTGGCCAGCGGGATGGCCGGCCTGTGGGAAATTTCTGAAAACCGCGCACAACTGCTGCTTGACGAGCCAGTGCGTTACCTGCTTACCCGCCCCGGCAACATAACAGCCATAAGCCACGACGGAAAAGTGCATCGCATGCAGGTGCTTTCAAACCAGACTTTCCGCGCAGAAGCCGACAGCACCATATTCGATGCCACCTATGTTTTACCCGATGCCGACAGTACCACATGGATATGTACGACCAGCCGGCTTTATGAAATAAAAAACCATGCCATCCGCAGCCTGCCTATTGCCAACCCCGACTACGATGCCGTGTACGGAGTAATGCACCACAACCACCTGCTGTTTACCTCTTCGGGCCGGGTATGGGCACTGGACAGCCGGAGATTTGCCCTCACCCCGGTAGACAGCCTCTCAGGTTACACCCTGGCCCTGCCCGATGCCGGCAGAATATGGCTTAGGTTTGAAGACGGATGGAAGGTGCTGGGACAAGACCCTGGCAGGCAACAGTTAAGTTATCTTTCCATCATACCCGATATTGCCGGCATTCATACCGCGCAACATTCGGGCAACCTCTGGATTACCACCTCATCGGGTGAGTTGATCTATTTCCGGCAGGATGCGCTCCTGCCTGTAACTGCTCATTTTCCTCTGCTCATCAGGCGAATTAAAATAAACGAAACGCCGGTTGAACAGGTACCCCTTCCCGTGCGGCTTATTGGCGAAAACAATGCGGTACAGGTGCAGGTAGTTCTTCCCGAATACAACATGCCCGAAGCCGTAAAATACAGATACCGGCTGGCCGGGCTGGTTAATACATGGAGCGATTGGTCGCCCAACCATGCCGTGCTCGATTTCCCCTTTCTGCCGGAAGGGAAATACCGGCTTGAAGTGCAGGCACAAACACCCGATGGCTACACCACCAACATTCAGACACTTCCCATCGCGGTGCTTCCTCCCTACTGGAAACGCTGGTGGTTCTACGCTCTTGAGTTTGGCGTGTTTTCCCTGCTGGTGCTGTCATCATTCAGGCTAAGCAACCGTTACCGCATTGTAAGCCGCATTCTGTCGCTGCTCTCCATCATTATCCTCATAGAATTTATTCAAACAGTGGCAGGCACCAGCCTGCAGGTAGGCGGAGGGCCTGTGGCTGAGTTTCTTATTCAGGTAATGATAGCCTTTATCATCCTTCCGGTAGAAGGGTATCTGCGGAATATCATGCTCCGCTCCATTGAAAAAAATCAGCGCCTGTAGCATATATTGGAGCATGAAAACAAAAGCCGACATTGAAAACCTGCCCCCGTTTTATTCGGGCTACGTAACTCATGTGGCCCACCTTCCGCACCACGAAGCGCTGGTGTGGTCGAATGAACAACTGCAAAATATTTTGCTGAACGTGAGCGAAGAACGCGGCACCTACGCCTATGCGCCCGGCAAATGGACCATCAAGGAGGTGTTGGCACATATACAGGATGCCGAACGTGTTTTTGCCTACAGGGCCCTGCGCTTCGCACGAAACGATGACACGGCTTTGCCCGGCTTTGATGAATCGCGTTACGCGCCCGAATCGAACGCCCATGCACGCCCTGTTGAAACCCACCTTAAGGAGCTGAACCGGCTGCGAGCCTCCACCATCGATTTGTTCCTCTCCTTTACCCCCGAAATGCTGAGGCGCACCGGCATCGCCAACGGCAACCGGATATCGGTGCTGAACATTGCCTATGTAATTGCCGGACACGCCCTGCACCACGTTAAGATTCTGCAATCAAGATACGGAATATGAGATGCCTGCTGTGCCTCACCGTATCTGTCCTGGCGGCCTGCTCACCTGTTTCGCGAACAGCCCTTACCCGAACGTTCCGCAAACTGGAAAGCCGGTTTAAACACCACGCCGGCTTTGTATTGTACAACCCCGAAAAAGACAGGATTGTATTCAGCTATCAGGGCGACCGGTATTTTACACCTGCTTCCAACACCAAGGTGCTCACGTTTTACACCGTTCTTAACGTGCTGGGCGATTCCATCCCCGCCATGCGCTACGAAATCCGGAACGACTCATTGATTTTCTGCGGCACAGCAGACCCCTCCTTTCTCAATCCGGGCACCTGCCGGTCTCCTGCCGTAACCAATATGCTGCGCAGTTTTCAGGGCGGGCTGTACCTGGCCGATAACCCCCTGTATGCTCCTCCGCTGGGTCCCGGCTGGGCGTGGAGCGATTACCAGTACAGCTACTCGGCCGAACGATCTTCCTTTCCGGTGTACGGCAACTATTTTACCGTGGCACGCAGCCCAACAGGAAAAACAACCGTTGCCCCCGGCTTTTTCAAAAAATATTTCCGCCTGGCCGACAGCACCGGCCGCACCATGCTTTTGCGCGAATGGCAATCCAACCACCTGGAATATGCACCTGCCAGAAACCTCATGCGCCCCGAAGTGTGGCAAGTGCCCTTTAAAGCATCACTCACCCTTACAGCCGAATTGCTGCAGGACACCCTTAAAAAAAGGGTTGAACCCCTGTCCCGGCCGTACGGTTAACCGGCAAAATGCCCGCGTTGTTTACAGCGTTCGCACCGACAGCCTCTGCAAAACCATGATGCAGGAAAGCGACAATTTTATAAGTGAACAACTGCTGCTGATGTGCGCCTGGGTGCTCACCGACTCGCTGAAACCCGAAGCCGCTATACGGTTTATGCTTGCAACGCACCTGAACGACCTCCCCGACAGACCCGTATGGGTTGACGGCTCGGGCCTGTCGCGCTATAACCTTACCACCCCGCGCAACATGGTTTACCTGTGGAATAAAATTGCACACCAAATACCGTACGAACGCCTCTTTGCCCTTTTGGCCGCAGGTGGACAATCGGGTACGCTGCGCAACTGGTATAAAGCCGGTGATAACCAAAAGCCTTATATTTTCGGAAAAACCGGCACGCTTAGCAATAACCACTGCCTGAGCGGTTTTTTAATTACCCGAAAAAACCGCGTGCTGATATTCAGTTTTATGAACAGCAACTACGTGCAGCCGGTAACCATGTTGCGCCGGGAAATGGAAATTGTTCTGAAAACCATACATGATAAACTGTAACACAAAATGCCGGGCAGCAGTTGTTTTTCTGCTGCTGTGCAGCCTGGCACAGGCACAAGACAGTCTTGACCTGAAAATAGGACAAATGATTTTAATCGGGTTTCCGAAAGCCGAAGTGGACCCGGGGGGTACTGGAAGAAATAAAAAAAGGCAAGGCCGGAGCCATTATTCTCTTTGAAAAAAATATTCCCAAAACCAACACAGCATTTGTTGCCCTAAAAAAAATAATCTGGACGTACAGCCGGGCAGCGCCTCTGCCCCTTTTGGTTACCATTGACCAGGAAGGCGGCCGGGTAAACCGACTGAAAGAGCGGTACGGATTTCCGCGCACCATAACCGCAAAGGAAATGGGCGCTTCGCCCGACTCAACCCGCTTCTATGCCGAAGCCATTGCAGCCACGCTGGCAGGCCTTGGCATTAACGTTAACCTGGCACCCTGTATAGACGTGGGCGCAAATCCGGCCAACACGGTAATCTATGGTTACGGGCGCGCATTTTCCGATCACCCCGATACCGTGGCCAAACGGGCGGCAATTTTTATTGAAGCCCACCGGCGCATGAACGTTCTTACCGTGCTGAAGCACTTTCCGGGACACGGCAGCTCGCTGGCCGATTCGCACTTCGGCATGGCCGATGTTTCAAAAACCTGGAGCGAAACCGAACTGATACCCTACAGCAGGCTGCTCGAACAGGGCATGGCCGATGCCGTAATGACCGCCCATATTGTAAACACCCGGTTAGACCCCGCCGGCCTGCCGGGCACCCTGTCAAAGCGCATGATCGACAGCCTCCTGCGCAGGCAAATAGGATTTAACGGTGTGGTGTTTTCTGACGACATGCAAATGCAGGCCATTACCAAACACTACGGCCTGGAAGAAGCCATCCGGCTGGCCATACAGGCAGGGGTTGACATCCTCTGTTTCTCGAACAACATTCAAGGCAGCGAAGAACGCACGGTTGACGCCGTACATCGCATTATCCGTAAACTGATTGAAGAGGGCAGTATAAGCAGGCAACGTATTGACGAATCGTTTAACCGTATTATGGCACTTAAAAGCCGGCTAATGCGCCCCGAGCAGCCCGGTTCTGTGCCGGCTTACTCGCCCGAAATCATGCAAAGGCTAAAGGAAGAGCGCGATTCGCTGCGCATGGAGGTCTTTAAACTGAAAGCAAAAGAAAGTCATTCCGCCCACAGCAAAGACCCGCCCCGAAAGAAGAAAAAGCATAAATAATACCTACCTTTAACCTGGGGAATTAAAAAAACCGAATAACATGAAAGAAAGAACTCGCTCACTGGTCATGTTTCTGCTGGCCGGTTTTGCATTCTATTACGGATACACCCAGCGCCACGAGGCCAGGGTTCAACGCGATAAAGTACAGGACCTGTACCGGCAGATCAAAACCTGTACGCAGCAGGCCGAAGCCGCACGTGCCGAAGCCGCAAGCCTTCGCATAGCCCTGGAAAAAGAAAAAGAAGCTATACAAAACATCCGCACAGAACTGAACCGGAAAACATCAAAACATTAACCGCATGAAATTCAAACCGCTTACTGTTGTACTGGTGGTTATAACCGTTTGCACACTGGCATGGAGCATCTACACATGGGAGCGCATCCGGCACCTTGAAAAAGAATCGGAAATATGGAAAGCCAAATACGAAGAGGCGCTCATCGACACCGAAGAAGCCGTGCAACGCATGCGCGCCCTGGAACAGCAAATGGCCGAAGCCCTTGCAACAGCCGAGCGCGAAAAAAACGAACTGTTAAAACAACTGGAACAACTAAAAAAGAACAAGGCTGCACGTTAAACCATGCCCCCCTTTCAGATCCTTAAGCCGGAAGGCGAACGCCTGCCGGTGCTGCTCAACATTCCGCATTGCGGCACCGCTTTCCCGGATGAACTGATGCCTCACTTCAAAGCTCATCTCGCTGGCCGGCCTGACGACACCGACTGGTTTGTACATACGCTGTACGACTTTGCCCCGGCCATGGGCATTACAGTATTACATGCTGTTTATCACAGATGGGTAATTGACCTCAACCGCCCGCCCGACAACCAGCCGCTCTACCACGACGGCCGCCTGATTACGGGCCTCTGCCCCGTTACTACCTTTACCGGAGAGCCACTTTACCGCGATGAACGCCCGGCCGTGGCCGATAACGAAATACAACACAGGCTGCAGCATTACTATAATCCCTACCACCGGCAATTGCAACACCTCCTGCAGGAACTCAAAGCCCGTTTCGGCACGGTATTGCTGTGGGACTGCCACTCCATACGGCATTACGTACCCACCATTCACCCCGAACCATTTCCCGCCCTTATTCTTGGCGATGCCGGGGGCACCTCTGCCTCACCGGGTCTTATTGAAACGGCTCTTAAAAGCCTGGAGCAATCGGGTTTGGCGGTAAGCCACAACCATCCGTTTTCGGGCGGGCATATTACGCGCTGGTATGGTCGGCCAGCCGAAAACCAGCACGCCCTGCAGCTGGAGATGAGCAAGCTGGTGTACATGGACGATACCGAAGAACGCTATCACCCGCAGCGGGCCGGTAAAATAAGGCAGGTTTTGCGCACCACTTTACTGCGCCTGGCCGAATGCCTGGTGAAGCAATAGGCATGTTATGCCCGGTTACTGCCGTACCCACCTTGTCTTTTCACGCACCGGCCCGCGCGCAGTGGGCGGCAAAGCCGTTTTGGGCATTCCCACATGAAAGAACCCAATTATGCGGTCGTGCGCCTCCAAACCAAACGCACGGTTGGCTTCCTTAAAATACGTTACTCCGCCTGTACTCAGGTAACATCCTATTCCGTAAGCGGCAGCCGTAAGGTACATATTCTCTATGGCACAAAATACTGCTCCTGTTTCTTCAACCTCGGGCACGGAACGCTGCGGATCGCGCTTCATATACACCAAAATTATATGCGAAGATTCCATGGGTTTGGCAAGCAGGTTACGGTACCGCTCTTCCCTGTACGTACCATCGGCCATGGTTACCTGCCGGTAAACCGAGGCCTGCAACTCGGCCAGCCTTTTCCGGCCCTCACCGCAAAAAACCACAAAGCGCCAGGGTTCGGTGCGCTTATGGGTAGGGGCCAGATTGGCATTTTCCAGGAGTTGCTCAACTATTTCATCGGGTACGGAATCACCGGTGTACTGCGCAGGATAGGTGGACCTGCGCCGGGCCGCAAGCTGGTTAAAATCTTCAGGACGCATACCTGCAAAAATAGAAAACGCCATGTATGCGACTTTCAAGGGCTCCAAAACCACTTAAAATTTTTAACTTGAACACGCATAACCTTTCGCATGAAAATACCCGTTCTGCTGTTTCTGCTCCTGCCGGTTGCCGCCGGCGCGCAGGATTTGTTACCGGTTAAAAAGAAATTGGAGGCAGGCGACTTTAAGACCGCCTATGCCGAGCTGTCGCGCCTGTTGGAAAGCAACCCCCGCAACAAACAGGCCCTGTTGCTGCGCGGAGAAGTGCGCAATGCCCTTAACGATTTTTATGCCGCCATTGCCGACCTGACCTTTGCCCTCGAACAGGACAGCACCATGGCCGAGGCCTGGTACCACCGCGCCCAGGCCAAAGCCGCGCTCGGTGATGACGAAAGCGCCCTGGCTGATTACAGCAAAGCCATACAGTTTAACCCAAAGTTTGCCGATGCCTACACCGGCCGGGGCCTTTCCCGATACAACCTTGAAGACCTTCAGGGCGCTTACTTCGATTTCAGTAAAGCCCTCGAGCTGGGCCCGCCCGATGCCGACAAATATTTTAACCGCGGAGTTGTAAAAGCCGAACTGGGTGAATTTGTAAGCGCCATCGATGATTACAATAAGGCCATTGAGCTCGATAAAAACGATGCCAGCCTGTACAATTACCGTGGAGTAGCTTTTTACAACATCAGCAACTTCGAACGTGCCATCGAAGACTACAACCAGGCCATTAAACTGGACCCCGCCGATCCGCTAAAATACGAAAACCGCGCCCTGGCCCGTGCAGCCCGTGCTGATTTTAAAGGAGCCCTGGACGACTACAACAAAGCCATTGAACTTAACGCCAGCGACCCTGAACTATACAACCTGAGGGGCGTAATAAAATTTAACCTCGAAGATTACGAAGGCGCCATAACCGATTATACCAGCGCCATTGAACTAGATGGCAACAACCCCGTGTATTTCGATAACCGCGCCATGGCCAAAGCCGAAAAACAGGACTACCCCGGAGCCATTGACGATTACAGCTCTTCCATAGAACTGTACCCGAACGACCCCGAAACCTGGTACCAGCGCGGCCTGGCCAAACTGCAGCTGGGCAACAAATACGATGCCTGTTCAGACTTTAAACGGGCCGATGAGTTGGGCCTTGCCGAAGCCAAAGCAGCTATTCGAAAGAACTGTAAATGATTGCCCAATTAATTATTGAAATGCCGGGAGAATGGTTTTATTTATTAAGTTTTTTGCATCACTTTAACCGGTATATCCCTAAATAGTATTGTGGGAAACGTGTTTTGAAACAACTGCACCCGCAAGCACTATTGAATTCAAAGGTTACTTTCTTTTCTTTGTACGCTTATCCAGAATGATGCACTTTCGCTATCTCCCAGCCACATACCGAGTACTTCCTTAAATCCTTCAGCATTAAGGCCTACGGCCAGGTAAATCGTCTTATTAACAGCCTTTCCGTTCTGGCGGACTTTGAAAACAATCCCATCCATCTACACCACGAAATACACCGATGAGAGTGGTCTGCTTTGCCACCCGGTTACCAGGGTGTGCACCCGCGATGTTACATTGGAGATGGTGGCGTCCGAAACATCTACGCCATAGATCTCTCGGATTTGGGTTTCAATGTCGCGCACACTCATACCACGTGCATACAGGGAGATAATAATTTCCTCAATGCCTTCTACGAACCGGCTGCGTTTGGGCACCCGGACAGGTTCAAAAGTGCTGTTACGATCGCGAGGTACTTCAATCTGTAGTTCCTCTCGCTTGCTCTTGATGGTCTTGCGAGATTTTCCGTTACGTGAGTTCCCCGAATTGATTCCTTCCGGGGAATGCTTGGCATAGCCTAAATGACCGTCCAGTTCTCCTTCCGGTATTTGCTCCATGCCTTTGGTGAAAAGTTCATCGATAAACCGTTGAGGTCTTTAGAATTCTTAAATTACTTGAGAAACTCAGGGGTGAGCATCTCTTTACGCAGAGGATGTTGTTCTTGATTTTCCATGGTAACTGTGTTTAAAGTTAAGTCTTTAAATGCAACCGATTCGGCTGAAAGTGGTAAATTCCACATCCCCTTTCAGCAAGGCCGAATCGGGCCTTTACACAGTTACTTAGTCGTTACCGATTAAAACAGGTTTGGTTCTGATTGTACATAGGTAAAATAAATCTCTCTTTATTAAAATGCCAACTAAAGACGTTATTTTTTTAAAAAATTGTGCACAACGGTTTTGCGCTTATGCAGTGGCGGGAATAGGAGCGCTAAAAAAATGGAGCGTAGCGGAATGTTTAGCGCGACCTACACGTCCACTGTCAACCGTGACAAAACGTTGTTTGAAAACTAAAGCTACAAATTTACACCAAACCCCGCTATTGCATAAGCATTTTGTTGTGCACAGTTTTTTTAATTACTTTTCATAAAGAGGCCGGTTGTCGTCAATTAGAAAAAGCTTTAAAAAATACAGAATCCCCCGCGTGCCAAATTTATGTCTTGAGTCACAACCCATTTTTTCCCTATAAAACCTCCCTGAATTTTATAAGATCCAGGTAAAACCTGAAAACTAAATCGGCCAGAATCAGTTTGGTGAATTACCCCATTGATATTCATGAAGGCTGGTATGGATTCGGATTTTGATTCCAGATGGAAGAATTGTCCTGCTACTATTGTTTTATTATCTTTTAATTTGTGCATTTCTAAAATGTAGCTGCCACCAATTGATGACTTATCCAATAGTCCTTTACTTGCACAAGCAGTACACAGTAACAATGTAATAAGTGTAGTCTTAACAACCTGCATTGGTGCCTTTTTGAGTTTTTATTGTTCCCGAAAAATCCTTACCTGTTTGTTCAATAGTTATTGTATCAACTATCCTCTTTCTATCTGTAGCACTTGGAAACGAACTTTGAAACCATGTAGTTTCTATCGGATTGCCCTAGTGCGTCATACACACCAGTATGAGTAAGACCTCCCCAAGCTAAGTCTTTGTAAAATTGTGTTGTATGGGTGTAACCCTTATTCTTACCGTATTCTTCCAAGGCAATGGCTATATCATTGACAAAATTTCTTACAAATTCACCATGTTGGATTTGATTAGCATCACCACCATAAACTTGTTGTGCATAGTCATTTACTAAATCTGGGTAAGAGCTTCTTGCAGATAAAGGGTCAACTCTAAAATAGGCAATCAAATATGCATGTATCGATTCGTGTAAAATTGTTCTTGCTATTGATAGGTCGGTCGCGCTTGTGAATTTACTTCCATCAAATGTAGTTGTAACAGTTCCTGTCGTTCTATTATAAAACTGACTTGTGAATGCATTTTGTCCACCGGCTAGGACACCATCCTTTAGTTCCCAGTTGTACCCGGGAAGACTTCCTGAAAATTTTTGAATAATTTGCCCAACGGAACCTTGTGAAATATTTTTGAGATCAGTTAATATCGTCTTTAAACAAGGTTTTAACTGGGAGTCATCAATCTGATCTTCCCAAATATCAATTTGGATCTGCTCGTTATCGATTATCGAGACATTTTTCGCTGATTTACACTTACATCCTCCTATGCTTTCTCCTCCTGATACGATAGGCCCACTATCCCCTCCTGATGTAGTACACACAGTATATGATTCTGAATACCAAGTTGTGCTCGAGTATGCATCACTACCCTCTCCAACAGTAATGGTAGTTGGGTAGTCAATCATAAATTCAAAGCATTCTATGGCCTGAACTCGCCCATTTAAATTTTCTTCTTGCTTGCTAGTGAATAAGATTTCGTCATTTAAGTTAGTCACTTCTATGTCGCTAACCTTTTGTTTATCCTTATACATTTTAATAATATAATCAGTAAAGTTATCGTCAACTTTTACAAATATTAGATTGCGTAGAATAAGTCCATTTTGGTCAAAAATGGAAGGTAGCGGCACAGAGTATATAACTTTATTGTTTTCAAAGTCTTCCCTTAAGACTCTGCTCCAGTCAGCTTGGCTGAAGATGTCTTCTTGAGCTTTAGTCCTAAGATTTACATCTTTATTCGAACTTCCGATATATTTTTCTAGCTGAAAATCGTCAGATAAATTAATTATTCTCCTTTTTTGATTATTTTTTTCATCATTAATAAAAGTGTTATCGCAACCCCAGAGTGATAGAATAATTAAAAGGTGATAGGTTAATTTGGTGAGTTTATCTTTCATAATTTTTAGGTTTGTCAAATTTATAAAAAAATTGTGCACAACATCCGTATTTGTGCAATTAAATATATTTCCCCTATACCAAAAATGCAAATCCCCCTCAAAAACGCGGTTTTTAGCCAAAATTTAGGAATATTCATTTTGAATGCCCCGCGGGGCGCCAGGAACAGGCAGTTGATGTTGCAGCCCTATCTGGTCTAACGGACTTCTTATCTTAGTCAGCGCAAACGAAGTAACCCGGGTATAAAGCTCCGTTGTTTTGGGCGACCCATGTCCAAGTAACTCCTGTATGTAGCGCGTAGCAGCACCTCCCTCCAGCAAATGAGTGGCAAACGAATGTCTCAACATATGCAGGCGCACATTCTTGGCTATACCTGCACGTCTGCTGGCCCGCTTTATTACAGCCTGCAGGCTTGCCGCACTGTAGCACCGCTTGCCCACACCCTCAAAAAACCAATTCACAGGCCGGTAAATCTCCAAATATTTCCGTAACAATGGCATCAAAGTCACCGCAAGCACCGTCTGCCGGTCTTTTCTGCCTTTGCCGCCGCGAACAAACACCACCTGTCGATCAAAATCAACATCGCCCTTTCGTAAATTAAGTACTTCGCTGCGCCTAAGACCTGCGGCATACGTGAGCATAAGCATAGCCCGGTGCTTTAAGTTGTCACACGCAGCAAACAACGCCAGCACCTCTTGGTGGCTAAGCACTTCGGGCAACCGGTGTTCTTTCATTGGCCGCTCTAAATAATAGGTCTGCTTCTCCTGCCTTAAAACCTTTTCATAAAAGAATTTAATGGCGTTAATGGCCTGGTTTTGTGCAGAACGACTCAACTTCCTGCGCTCTGTTAAATACAGCAAATACATACGTATTTCTTCTTTACCCAACTCGGCAGGCCGCTGGTTATGAAAAAAAAGCAGAAATTGTTTAAACTGCTCTAAATATACTTTAGTGGTCGCTGGCGCATATCCTTTCAGGTGCAGTTGCTGCTCCATTAGGCGCAAAGCAGGTAATTGTTCCTCCGCAACATTATAATAGACATCTAAATCATGAGTAAATGCTGAATCGTCCACTTCTGCTATGTCATTCAGGGCATTGCGCAAATATTGTAGTATTTTATTCAGCCGTGGTGCGTACCAACATCGGTGAGTGGCACTATAACGGCAATAAGCCAGGCCGCTTATCCGGCCATTTAACTTTGTATTAAACGGAAACCTGATAGCCACCCATTGCTTTCCCCGGTGCCATAATGGAGCAAGTGTAACAACTGTTTTCATGGCAGTATACTGTTAGTTGGAATAAATATCACCTTACTCCGGAAACATAAAGCGAATTAAACGTTTATAAACGTTTATAAACGTATTTAAACACTTACCAAAACCGCAAATCTGCCTTTAACCAACCCTGTTCGTTTAAATCTAAATTTTACAAACAACCCGCAAATATCCCGCGTAAAAAATACCCCACCGGCACATGCTCCGGCCGCCTACGGCGTTAATCATTTCTGAAATGGCATAAATTCTGCAACTTGGCCCGTAGCATCATGATAACCTGGTTAAAAGTTTTTAGCAGCGAGAAACAGGCCATTGAGCACTTACAACACGGCGTGCCCCGCCTCTGCATTTTAAATGGCAGGCGCATTTGCCTGGTGCGTATAAACCATTCTTTTTACGCCGTGCAGGATGCCTGCACCCACAATGGCGAATCGCTGAGCAAAGGCTCGGTAAACCACCTGGGCGAAATTATCTGCCCCTGGCACAACTACTGTTTTAACCTGCAAACCGGCCGTGAAATGCTTAACCGGTCGGCCGAGCTTAAAGTATATCCCGTAAAATGCCATGCCGATGGCCTCTATGTTGGAATTTTTTAATTCCTTTACACCTCCCCGTCTGTTCGTGCGTTATAGTCGTGCCATGCGCCTTTTGCCGGTTTTATTGTTTCTTGCCTCCCTGTACGGCAAAGCCCAGCCCCGGCCGTGGTGGCTTAACCTGCCTGCGGCCCCACTGCCCGAAAAAATTCTCTCGGGCCGTACGGCCGTTATATACATGCCTGGAATAACCGAAACGGACCTTACAGCCCTGCACCAACGGCTTGCACAAACCGGCATTGATGCCGTAACCTATGCAGAGGCCGACAGGGTGTTTGCTTCAGACGAGGTTACCAGCGCCTTTGCGGCCCACTTCAGCCAGCGCGAAATAGCCAGCCTTATCTTTGTAGTACACCGCGAAAACCTATGGCACCTTACCGTTACAGCTTTTACTGGCAGCCCCGCCCTGGTGCCCGGCAATCAGCCCGCCTGGCATGTGGCCGATAGCCGGCTTGCCGAAGCCCTTAACGCCCTGTACCGCACAGCCCTGAACCAGTACCGGCGCCAGAACTGGCTTATTGCCGATGTTCCCGAATTCACCAAAACCATATCCCTTTTTACCGGCAACCGCAACGAACGCTTTGCCTACGACCTGAAGGTTGATGGCCTGGCAGTTGAAAAAACCGGTGAGGCGGCTTTCGATGCCGCCCTGGAGGAAATAATGCAGGCCTATCCGTTAAAATATAAAATCGTGGAGCGCAACACCCCTGTGGCCGAACTTCGCCGGCAGGGCCTTACCTATGTGCTGCGCCTGGTTTACGCCCGCAACATAGTACTGCGCGAATTGCTGGGCTATGCCGTAAACCCCGGTGAAAACGCCCTCACCTCAGTTACCTTTTCCAACGGCCAGGAACAAATAAAAACCCTGCCCGCCCATGCTTACGTTTATAAAGTATATGTGCGGCACCTCGACTTCGGCCATGTATATCTGGGCCCGAAATGGGATGCCGACACCACCTGGCAGCAGGCGCTGATGAATTTTATCTTTGGCATGCGCACCGATATGCGCATTAACTAAAAAAACTGGCACGCACCTTGATTTTTTAAACTATAAAAAGCCTTATGAAACGCGTTGTAATGATTTGTGTACTCGCAGGGGCGCTGCATCCGGCCATGGCTTACCTGTCGGCCATTTCCATTCAAACCCACAAGGCCTCCAGCATGCAGGTATTTATAAACGGCAAGCTGTACAACCGCAACCCCGAAAAGTTTGTGCGCATACGCAGCAATCCGGGCGTGTATAACCTGCAGGTAAAGGTGCTTAATCCATACGACAAGGAATGGTACATGCTGCGCAAACAAATACATGTGGAGCGGGGTTTTGAATTTTTTTACCGCATAGCGTTTTCGCCGGGCAGCCGGCCCAGGCTCATAGCCGTACGCCAGTACCCCGTGTACAGCCGGTATTTTGTTAATCCCGACCTGTACAACCGCCATCCGGTTGGCTGAACGCGGCGCGCGGGCAATATCCGGCACCCCCAACCACTCCTGCCGGCAAAACTGGTATTAAACAGGCGCAGGGTATTATCTTGCCGGGCATTTTCGTACATGCAAAACGTAAGTCTTTTTGCGATCTTTCTATTAGCCTTCAGTACCGCCACCGTGGCGCAGGTGCGCATTAACGGTAAGGTTATTGACCGTACAACGCGGCAGCCCATACCTTTTGCTTCGGTAGGCCAGGTGGGCACCACCCGCGGCACCAGCACCAACATCAACGGTGAGTTTTCGATGGTTTTTCCGCCAAATGCATCGCTTAAGGTAAGCTGCGTAGGGTATGTTTCGGCCATCGTTCACAACCCGGCCGATAATGTGCTTATAGAACTTACGCCCTATGCAGTCGAGCTGCCCGAAATTGTGGTTACCGCGCGGCCGGTAAATGCGCGGCAGGTGGTGCGCAGGGCCTTTGCCGCTGTGCCCAAAAACTACCCGGTGCAGCCTTTTCTGCAGCGCTTTTTTTACCGGCACTATTGCCGCGACAATGCCGTGTACGGACGTTTGATTGAAGCATTTGTGGATGTGTGGAAGCACAATGGTTACCGCTCGTTCCGCCAGACAGGCGGTGAGCGCGAAGAGTTACGCGTTACGCACCTGCGGCGCAGCCTTGACCATACTGTGTTTGCTTCATCGCACCCGCCCATTGCCGTAAGCAGCATACTGCCGGCCGATGTGGCCGCGTACCAAACGCTTCAAAAAGGTGCGCTGAAAAATTTCTTTGCCGAAGCCAGCACGCTTTACACCGACTTTAATGAATACGATTTTTCGTACCATGGCATTACACAATACGATAACCACCAGGTTTACGTTATCGCATACCGGTCGCACCCCGATTCGGTGCTCACCACCTCGGGCTACCTGCCTGCCCCTTCGGTTAGTGGCACCCTGTACATTACCACCACCGGTTATGCTTTTGTAAAGTGTGAAGAACTGCGCGAAGCCGCCGGCAACCGGTTTCGGTCGGTGGTACACTATGTGCAGCACAACCAGCGTTATTATGCCAGCCATATGGTTCGCGAAAGCGAAATACAGCTGGCCTATGGCTCCACGCATTACGTTCATGTTGAACTGGTAAGTACCGATATTGGCATGGGTGACCAATACCGCTTTACCGGAAAAGAACCCAACCGTGAAGAGCTGCTCGGCATACCCTATGATTCTTCATTCTGGAATGAGGCTTCCATACTGAAAGCCACCCCGCTGGAAGAAAAAATTATCAGCGATCTGGGAGGAGGCGCCTCACTTAACCGGCAGTTCTTTCGGTATATCCATTACGAGTGGAGCACCACCCATGGAGAAAAAGAAGCCGAGGAAAAATTAAAGTGGCTGCTTATCGACAGCAAGGGCCGCAAGCCGGTGCTGATGGCTTTCTTTCCGGCCGATGCCCGGCCGTACCTTGCCGATATTGAAAAGTTCAAACAGCTGAACAGGCAGTACAGGGGGCAGGCTGTTTTTGTCATATCGGTGGCCGAGCCCGATGAAAACCGGTGGAAACAGCTTTCTGAACAGCTTGTTTTGTTTGCCGATGGCATTATTGTGTACCGCATTCCGGAGCGGTCGGTTACGCTGCGCAACTGGAGCATCAGCCGGCTTCCTGCCCTGGTATTTGCCGACCGATCCGGCCGACTGCAGATTTTACAGGGCGGTACAGACGAGGCCGCACAAATGCTGCAGTCTGCCCGATAAACAGCACATGTGTTACGGGCACGCCGCGCTGCTGCGCCAAACATACAGCGTGTTATAAGGTAAACTTTAGAGCAAACAAAAAGCCCGGCAAATAAACCGGGCCTCTCTATTTTGCAACCATGTGGCCGGCCACAGGCCTTAACCTTTCAGAACGGATATTCTCCTTTTTCAATTACATAATCGGCTACTTTTCTCCGGGCGTTTTTAAGGTTGAAGGGCTCCGTTTTGGTAAACCGTTTGAGGCCCATAAGCATAAGCCGCAGTTCATCGCCTTCGGCAAAAGAAACAATGGCTTCACGGCCGGCAGCAGCCGCTTTTTGTATGGCTTCGTGCAAATAAATAATGGCCATTTCTTTTTGCATTTCGCAGGCTTTTTCGCCTTTGAGGGCAATCATTTTTTCCACGCGCAGCAATGCCGACTCGGCCACGTAGCCTTCAATGAGCATATCGGCCAGGTTCATAATGATTTCCTGTTCATCGGCCAGCTTGTTCATGAATTTCTGAACCGCCGCACCGGCTACCATCAGGCCGGCTTTTTTAAGATTGGCCAGGGCCTTTTTTTCCTTTGCAAACAGTCCGTTTTCTTCTTCGCTGCCGAAATCGGGTATGGACATGAGTTCTTTCTGCACGGCCATGGCGGGGGTCATCAGGTCCAGGTGGCCTTTCATGGCCCGCCTGAGCAGCATGTCGATGGTTAACAGGCGGTTAATTTCATTGGTGCCTTCAAAAATGCGGTTAATGCGTGCATCGCGGTATGCGCGGTCCATGGGGCCTTCGGCCGAAAAACCCATGCCGCCGTATATCTGTACACCTTCGTCCACCACGTAATCCAGCACTTCCGAGCCGTGCACTTTAAGGATGGCGCATTCAATGGCAAACTCTTCCAGCGACTTAAGGCGGGCCTGAGCCGGACTGAGGCCTGAGGCAATCAAGGCGTGGTAGGCATCTTCAATGTTCTGGCTGGCGCGGTAGTGGGCCGATTCGGATGCGAACACGCGCGTGCACATTTCGGCAATTTTGTGCTTTATGGCTCCGAACGAGGCTATGGGCACCCCGAACTGCCTGCGCTCTCTGGCATAGTTTACAGCGGCAGATATGGTTTTTTTGCTTCCGCCCACGGCCGCAATACCCAGCTTAATGCGCCCGATGTTCAGAATGTTAACGGCTATTTTAAAACCGTTGCCGCGTTCGCTCAGCAGGTTTTCGACCGGCACCTTGCAGTCGTTAAAGAAAATCTGGCGGGTAGATGACCCCTTTATGCCCATTTTCTTTTCTTCTTCGTTCATGGTGATGCCGCCAAACGACTTTTCCACAATAAAGGCGCTCAGGTTTTTGTCGTCATCTATTTTGGCAAAAACGGTAAACACATCAGCAAACCCTCCGTTGGTAATCCACATTTTCTGGCCATTGATTATATAGTGTTTGCCGTCGGCACTCAGGGTTGCACGGGTTTTGCCCGAGTTGGCATCCGAGCCTGCATCGGGTTCGGTAAGGCAGTAGGCGGCTTTCCACTCACCGCTGGCCAGTTTTGGAATGTACTTCTTTTTTTGTTCCTCATTTCCGTAATATAAAATGGGCAAAGTGCCTATACCGGTGTGGGCCGAAATGGCTACGGCAAACGAATGCCCGGCACCCAGCACTTCGGCTACCAGCATGGAGGTGTTGAAATCCATGCCAAAGCCCCCGTATTCCTGCGGCACCGAAGTACCCAGCAGCCCCAGTTCGCCTGCTTTGTCGAGCAGTTGCGGCATAAGTTCCGGGTGTTTCATGGAGTCAATTTCGTCCAGCCGTGGCCAGATTTCCTTTTTCAGAAAGTCTTCGCACTGCTGGCGAATCATTTGCTGCTCTTCGCTGAACTCTTCGGGAATAAAAATTTCGCTGGCTTTGGTTTCGCGTATCAGAAATTCTCCTCCTTTAATGGCGTTGATTTGTGTTGTGGTTTCCATAATTCCGGTAAAGATTTTATTTGTTGAACAAAACTTTATGTTAGCTTCCGTCAGGTGAGTATTTCGTAAATACCGGCCACCCCCTGGCCGCCTCCTACACAGGCGGTAACCATTCCGTACTTTTTATTGCGCCTGCGCAGTTCGTTTATAAGCTGCACAGATAGTCTTGCTCCGGAAGAACCCAGCGGGTGCCCCACGGCAATTGCGCCACCGTTTACATTTAACCTGCTGCGGTCAATACCCAGTTGTTTAACCACTGCCAGCGACTGTGCGGCAAAGGCTTCGTTCAGTTCTATGAGGTCCATGTCGTCCTGTTTTTTGCCGGCCAGCTTCAGGGCTTTGGGTATGGCCGCCACCGGCCCTATACCCATAATGCGCGGCTCCACCCCGGCTACGGCATAACTTACCATGCGGGCTATGGGTTTAACGTTGAGTTGTTTTACCATGCGCTCGCTCATTACGCATACAAAGGCGGCCCCGTCGGAAGTTTGCGATGAGTTGCCGGCAGTTACGGTGCCGTTCAGGGCAAATACGGGTTTAAGTTTGGCCAGGGCTTCCGGCGTGGTGTCGGGGCGAATGCCCTCATCGGTATCGACCACAAATTCGCGGGTTTTCTTTTTGCCGCTTTCGTCTACATAAACTTCCTTAACGGTAACGGGCACTACTTCGTCTTTAAACTTGCCTTCTTTCCAGGCGGCTGCGGCTTTCATGTGCGACTGGTATGAAAATTCGTCCTGCTCTTCCCGCGATATTCCAAACTGTTTTGCCACCTCTTCGGCCGTAAGGCCCATGCTGGTATAATAGGTTGGGGTTTCGGTGGCGATTTTGTAGTTCAGCGCGGTTTTAATACCCATAACCGGAACCAGCGACATCGATTCTGTACCTCCGGCAATAATCACATCGGCCATACCCGCGCGGATGCGCTGCGTGGCTATGGCTATGGCTTCAAGGCCCGAGCCGCAGTAGCGGTTTACAATCATGCCGGGCACTTCAATGCCCAGCGCCAGCAGCGAAATCATGCGGCCCATTTGCATGCCCTGTTCGGCTTCGGGAACGGCATTGCCTACAATCAGGTCATCTACCATATTGTTCTCCAGCCCTGGCACCGATTTTACCAGATGTTTAATGACCTCGGCAGCGAAGTCATCGGGGCGGGCAAAGCGAAAGCCGCCCTTTTTGGCTTTGCCTACTCCCGTGCGGTAGCCGGCTACTATGTATGCGTCCATATGATGTTAGGTTTTATTTTTACCTTGATATGTTTTAAATACTAACATGGGTTATGCGTTAATGGCATTAATTGCGCAGGGGTTTTCCGCCTGTAAGGATGGCCTGGATGCGTTCCAGGGTTTTGCGTTCACCGCACAGCGACACAAAGGCTTCGCGTTCCAGGTCAAGCAGGTATTGTTCGGTTACTTCCTGGGGTGCGGTGAGGTCGCCTCCGCACATTACGTTTGCAATCTTCATGGCTATTTTGGCGTCATGGTCGGATATGTATCCGCCCATTTTCATACCGTTAACTCCGGCGGCCACCAGGGCCATTCCGCTGCGGCCCAGTACGCGGATATTGGCAGCGGGCAAGGGCTGCGTATAGCCGGCATCGGCCAGGAGCAGCGCAGTACGCTTGGCTTCGAGCAGCTGGCGGTCGCGGTTTACCACAATGCGGTCCTGCGGGCGCAGGATGCCCGTTTCGCGTGCTTCTTCGGCCGAAAGGGCCACTTTGGCGGTGGCTATGTTCATAAAGGCCTGTTGCAGGGCGTTTAGTTCGGCATCGCCTTCAATAAAGCGGTCGCTCACGCGTTTGGTGAGTTCTTTGGTTCCGCCCCCTGCAGGTATAAGGCCCACGCCCACTTCTACCAGGCCTATGTAGGTTTCGGCAGCTGCCACGGCCACATCGGCATGGAGGGTCATTTCGCAGCCACCACCCAGGGTACGGCCGGCCGGCGCCACCACCACGGGTATGGAGGAGTAGCGCAGGCGCATTACCGTTTTCTGGAACATGCGCACCATGAAGTCGATTTCGTCATAATCCTGTTCAATGGCATACATAAACACCAATCCCAGGTTGGCGCCCAGCGAAAAGTCGGCTCCCTGATGCCCCACTACCAGGCCTTTGAAATCTTTTTCGGCAAGGTCGAGGGCCTTGTTCAGTCCCTCTATTACTGCGCTGCCCAGCGTATAGCTTTTGCTGTGCCAGCTAAAGTTGATTATGCCATCGCCCAGATCGGTTACCTGGCTTTCGGCATTTTTCCAGATGATGTTGTTGCCAAGGTTTTCGAGTATGATGAAGCCTTCCTGGCCGGGTATGCCTTTGTAGGATCGGGTGGGGATATCGTAGTACAGGCGCCGGCCATTTTCAACCTGGTAAAATGAGGGGTGGCCCGAAGCCAGCATGTCGTACACCCACGGGGCGGGTTTGTAGCCGGCTGCCTCCATGGCTTTAACGGTTTTTTCCACGCCCAGGGCATCCCAGGTTTGAAAAGGTCCCAGTTCCCAGCCGAAGCCGGCACAAACGGCATCGTCTATGCGGTACAGTTCATCGCTGATTTCGGGAATACGGTTTGAGGCATATTGAAACAGGCCGTAAAAACTGTCGCGGTAAAACTCACCGGCCTTGTCCTTTCCTGCCAATAACACCTTGAAGCGTTCGCGCAGGCTGTCAACCGTTTTGGCGGCTTCAAGGGTTGCGAATTTTACCTTTTGTTTGGGTTTATATTCCAGAGTTTTGAGGTCGAGCGTAAGGATTTCGCTTTGTCCTTTGCTGTTTTTTACCTTTTTGTAAAAACCCTGGCCTGTTTTATCGCCCAGCCATTTGTTTTGGTCCAGCTTGTTAACCACATCGGGGAGCCTGAATATTTCGCGGCCCTCGTCATTGACCAATGCCTCATACAGATTATTAGACACCTTTACCAGGGTGTCGAGCCCTACCACATCGCTGGTTCGGAAGGTAGCCGACTTGGGCCTGCCGATAACCGGACCGGTAAGGCGGTCAATCTCATCTACGGTCAGGTCCAGTTTACGCATGGTATCGATAACCTTGAGCAGGGCCCATACCCCGATGCGGTTGCCGATAAAGGCGGGGGTGTCTTTACAGAGCACCGAAACTTTACCGAGGTACAAATCCCCGTAATGGAGCAGGAATTTCGTGATTTCGGGGTCAGTGTCGGGTGTGGGGATAACCTCAAAAAGACGCAGGTAGCGCGGGGGATTGAAAAAATGGGTACCGGCAAAATGCCGTTTAAAATCGGCCGAGCGCCCTTCGGCCAGCAGGTGTATGGGGATGCCCGAAGTGTTGGAGGTGATGAGCGTGCCCGGCCTGCGGTGCTTTTCTACCTGTTCGTAAACCTTTCTTTTAATGTCGAGGTTTTCTACCACCACTTCAATGGTCCAGTCGTAGTCGTTTATTTTCGGCAGGTCGTCTTCAAAATTTCCCAACGATATCCGCGAAGCAAACTTTTTGCTGTAAAGCGGGCCGGGCGAAGAGCGCAGGCATTTGTCGAAAGAGGTTTGTACAATCCGGTTGCGCACGGCCTTATCCGACAGGGTAAGGCCTTTTGCCTTTTCTTCTTCCGTAAGTTCTTTGGGCACAATATCGAGCAGCAATACTTCGCATCCGATATTGGCAAAATGACAGGCAATGGCCGAGCCCATTACCCCTGAACCGAGTACGGCAACTTTGCGGATGGTTCTTTTCATACTTTTATAAACGCTTTTTTCGTTAATTAAACAAACATTATGTGATTAAGACGTTATCGCCATGGATGCTTCGTAAAGGTTGTTGCGCTCAACGATCTTTGAAATGTGGCGTATCACTTCAAAGAATACGCGCAGTTTTTCTTCCGGAATTTCTTCGCGCACCTGTTCGTTGAAGCGCAAAACAATGTTTTTGGCCTTTTCCCTGCCCCGCCTTCCTTCTTCGGTGAGGCATATCCGCACAGACCTTCTGTCGGCCGGATCGGTTTTGCGATATATTACTCCCTTTTCTTCCAGGGTGCGAAGCAGGCGGGTAAGGCTGCGCGGTTCCAGGCCCATCTGAGGGGCAATTTTGGTAGCCGGTGTGCCTGCTTCCGCGTCAATGTTTAACAGCACAAAACCCATGGACATGGTGGCGTTAAAATGAACAGCCTGCTGGTTGTACATACGCGAAATGGCCAGCCAGGCTGCCCGGATGTGGTAGTCAACTGTTTCCTCTTTCTTCATAGGTGGAATTACGCGGCTTAAGGTAGTAAAAAATATTATGCGCGCATACCAACATAACAAAAATCAACTCCTCATTCCGGCTTTACGGCCTTAATAGCCGGATTTAAAGAAAAACACTTCGTCTAATCCCGCCAGATTATCAGGCTTTTCGTTCGGGCAGACTGAAGGCTACGGCCTGGTGCTCGAAATTCCCTTTGTGCGAGCCATCGCAAAAAGGCTTGTTGCCGGAGCGGCCGCACCGGCACAACGACACCGTTGTTCTTCCTTGGAGGCCATAGGCCTTGCCTTCTGCGTCTACAAGCTCAAAATCGCCCTCTACCCGCAAAGAGCCATTATGGTTTACCGTAATTTTTGTAGCTGCCATAAGTTGGGGTTTCTGGCGAATATAATTATGAATGAGCGTTCAGTGGGCATTAATTACCCAAAGGTTTTAATGGTTTAAGATCAAGCGCCATGGCATCGGCCCGCACCTTATTTGCTATTTTGCTTATGCCCCCATCAACCCTGCCACATTAGCACTGCGTTCACTTCCGATGCGTGAAACACCTCTACTTTGCTGCTTAAGCTGCGAAGAGTTCGTTCTGTTTGGCTGAATGCCTTGTGCTGTTCGGGTGTTTCAGTTATAAAGTTAAACAGTCCGGTTCCGCCGGTGGCCGTGCATTGTACGAGCTTGTGCAGATAATTGGTTTGGCATGCTGCTTCCGGTACATCGGTGTGCACAAAAACATCGTTTATTACCAAATCGAATTTTTCTGCACAGCATTGCATGAACCGGATTGCATCGTCCAGAATAACCTTTAAGTGTTTATAACGCTGAATGTTAAAATACTTTTGAGCCAGCTGTACAACCACTTCATCTTGTTCAACGCCGGTTATTTCGGGCTGCAACTGCAACTCATCATATAATATAGCGGGAATGCTGCCTGCACCAAGGCCAAGCACCAGTACCCTTGCGGGATTTTTATGCTGAACACGGATGTGCCGGAACGTTCGCTGAAAAACCACATGCAGGGTGTCGAACGAATAGTTGGCTGCCGTACTGTGCAGCACATAGCGACCGTTTTGCAACCATACTTCCAGTTTACCGCTTATACGGCTGGGTTGTTTTTCAACCGGTATGCCGACAATGTAACTCAGCAGGTAGGTTATAGGATTCACTTTATGGACGGCTATTTTTTTCAAGCATGCGCTTAAAAAAATCGGCTGCTGCCTGGTAGGCGCTGAGCCAGTTTTTATGCAACAAAAAGCCATGCACCTCATCGGGGAAGATAAGTTGTTCAAAATAAACACCCTGTTTCCGCAACGACTCCGCCAGGTTTACTGTTTCGCTGAACGGCACGTTGCGGTCGTCATCACCATGAATAAGCAGCACGGGCGAACGCCAGCTTTTAACAAAGTGCATGGGCGATGATTCCCTGGCCTTTTGCGCAAATTCCTCATGGTTTTCGGGTTTATAGGCCGGCACAAAGTTGCGGATTACTTCATTCCAGTCGTGTACCCCGTGTATATCAACACCGCAGGCAAACAAATCGGAAGCGCGGGCCAGCCCCATGGCTGTAAGGTAGCCGCCGTACGAGCCACCCCATAACCCGATTTTCCGGGGGTTTACCTCGGGTCGCTGTGCCAGGTATAACCCTGCGCCCACCACATCGTGGTATTCGCTGGCTCCGTCTGCACCGTAATTAAGCGCCTCTCTGAATTCAAGGCCATAACCAATGCCACTGCGGTAGTTAACCGACAACACCACATAGCCGCGGGCAGCCAGATACTGATTTAGCGCGTAAGCGTTGTGGTAGTACTGGCTGTAGTGAAAGCCCAGTACCATTTGCCTGCGCGAACCTCCGTGAAAGAAAATTACTGCCGGCCGTTTATCACCGGGCCGCACATCGCGCGGCAGAAAAAGCTGTGCAGGTATGGGCATGCCATCAGTGGCTGTAAACGTAACGGGTTGCGGCTTAACAAGGTCTTTGCGGGGAAAGGTCTGCGGAAACTCCCGGGTTGCCAGCATGCGCATCTGGCCATTGGGCTGTACCAGGTATAACCATGCCGGCGTGGTGGCATCGGTACGCAGGCAAACTATTCCGGCCACTGTTTCCACCGGCTGGTATTCTATTCCTTCACCCGATGTGATTTGTGTTGGCGCTGCTGCTGCAGGATTGATGCGGAAGAGATGCCTGCGGTCAATATCTCCGATATTGCTAACCGCCAGCAGGCTTTTGCCATCGCCTGAAACGGCTACCGATTCTATTTCGCCCGCGCCCGGAGTAAGCAGCCGTGCTTCGCCACCGGCAGGCCGTATGGCATACAGGTGCTGCCAGCCATCTGCTTCCCAGGGAAACACAATAAAATCGTCCAGCCACCATAATAGGTTGTTAGCCACCGGAATGCCCTGATGCAGCACGCTGCCCCTTCCGGTTTTTGCCCGCCATAGTTCGTGCACCTGGCCGTTGCCCATATCGAGCAGGCGTAAAGACCAGGGGTGGCCTTCGCGCTTCGCCACAAAAGGCAGGCGGTTTTGATCGTGGGGAACGCGTATCCAGGCCACATACCGGCCGTCGGGCGACCAGGCGGGATGGCCGTCATGGTCAACCGAAGGATCGGGGAAATACAGGGATTTACGGGTAAAATCATACAACCCGATGAAGGCGTGGTCCTGACGGACGCTTGCAAAAACCAGTTTGCTGCCGTCGGGCGACCAACGGACATCATGTTGTGTGCCCCGGGCGTGGAACAGCCTTTTGCCGGTTCCGGCCGAGTCGATGTGTACCAAATGAACCTGCCCGCCGCTGATGTATGCAATCCTTTTGCCATCGGGCGATATTTCGGGACTGTGGCCTGTGGCCAGTTTTTTAAGGTCCGATCCGTCTGTGCCGATAATCCAAATGGCGCGCTCCACCCCCGTTTGCCGGGCGGCGGGGTTAGGTAATTCACCTGCACGGTTGGGCGCACCGCCCCGGATAAAGATAAGGTGGTGGTTATCGGGCAGAAACCGCAGCTCGGCTATTTCCTGTCCGTCATCCTGGTTGTAGCCTGTAATTTTGCGGGGTGTAAAGTCGGGTGCCGTGGCCACATAAATGTTGCGCTGACCCTGTTCGTTGAATACCCAGGCAATGTGCTTTCGGTCATGGCTGGCTGTGAGCAATGAAGGATAGGGAACGTTAAGCAGGTTTTCGATGGTTACCTGCGCCTTTGCCGGTGCAAGCAATACAACGGCAAGTATTACCAGCAAGTACTTCATACCCATATTCGTAATGTTTGGTGAAGGTACAAAGCGTTGTGTGTTTTGTATTAACCGTTAATAAAAACCCGAGCCTGCACAGCGGGCCGTGTGGGTTACTTCAGATCGGACAGCAGCTGCTCATAAAACCACAGGGCCGTTTTATAACTTTCCAGGCTTACGCGTTCATCAATACCATGAAAGCCGATGGGATCAATCATGGGGCTGAATTTGATGATGTTGGAAGATATGCCGGTAAAGTGGCGCGAATCGGTTGCCCCGATTACGAGAAAAGGTGAGGCAATTACCTGCGGATAGCTGCGCTGTATGGCTGCAGCAATTTTACGGTAACCAAAGCCCGACACCGGGGTTACAGGCGATGCTTCGCTTATGGTGCTTAACGGAGCAATGGCTACGCGGTTATCGTTAATGCGTTGCTTTACTCCTTCCATAGCCTGTTGTGCGGTATGCCCGGGCAGCAGCCTTAAGTTTACAACGGCTGTGGCTATGGTAGGCACCACGTTGTCTTTTATGCCGGCTTCTATAATGGTGGGAACCATGGTGGTGCGAATCATGGCATCGCCTGTGTTGGTTTTGGCAAACTGGTTCAGGATAGGCTTTTCGAACAACCAGCGATTGGCAAAGGCCATGCGCTCTGCAAAGCCCATGTACGGACCGGTGCTTTGCATAAACCCTTCCATAGGCTCTGAGATTTCGGGTGCGAAGGGTTGCGATCGCAGCCGATGCAGGGCGGCCGCCAGGATATCGATAGCAGTTTCTTTTTGCGGCATGGACGAGTGGCCGCCCGGCACGGTTACCGTTAGTTTCAGCGAAAGATATCCCTTCTCGGCTGTTCCCAGCAGGGCCACGGGTTTGGCAAGGCCCGGCACCTGGCTTGCCGATACTATCCCTCCTTCGTCCAGAACAAATGCGGCTGCAATGTTGCGCTCCTTAAGCAGGCGTGCCATGGCAATGGCGCCTTTGCCGCCAATTTCTTCATCGTGGCCAAAGGCAAGGTACACGGTGCGTTCGGGCCGAAAGTCGTGCTGCAGCAGTTTTTCAACCGCTTCGCAAATGGCTATCAGGTTAATTTTGTCATCGGTTGTGCCGCGCCCCCATATAAAACCATCTTTAATTGTTCCGGCAAACGGATCCACTGTCCACATCGACCGGGTAGCCTCTTCTATGGGCACCACATCCTGATGTGCCATAAGTACCACCGGTTCCAGTTCAGGATTTTTTCCTTCCCATTTGTATAACAGGCTGTACCCTTCAACGATTTCCCGGCTAAGCGCTGTATGCATTCCGGGGTAGGTTGTTTCCAGAAAAGAGCGGAAGGCCAGAAACCGGGCCGAGTCGAACAGCGAAGGATCGGCATAGGAAATGGTTTTAAAGCCAATGGCCCGCTGAAAATGTTCTATGGATTGCGGGGTTAATTCCGGTGCAGGCAGCGCAGCAGCATCGGGCTGGGGTGGCGTAAAGCGGAAGGTGTTAAACAAAACAAAGGCGGCTAAAATCAGAACAGCCGCCAGCATAAACAGGAATATTTTTTTTAGCATACAAAGATTTAAGATTGCTGCAACATTTAACAAAATAAATGAGGTGCGTTGTATTAAGCTATTTATATCGCTTTCCTTTTTTTATCACCAGGTCCACGCGTTGCAGCAGTGCAATGTGGCGCAGCACATCACCTTTCACGGCAATAATGTCGGCATATTTGCCTTCGGCAATGGTGCCAAAATCTTTCTCCACACCCATGGCCACCGCCGGCCAGTAGGTGGCTGCCCGTATGGCATACATCGGGTCAATACCAAATGCATTTACCCAAACATCCAGTTCATGCCAGGTACTCTGACTATGGAACTGCATGGGTATGCCGCTGTCGGTGCCTACCAGCAAAACCACTCCCGATTCTTTAAGTTGTTTTACTTTGGTGTGGAGTGTGGGTTTACGCAGGGCGGTTAAGCCAAAGTAAGAGAGGCGCGAAGGATGTTGAAGCGACTGTTTAATGTCGGCAATAACGGAGTCGGGCAGGCCCAGGTGCCAGGAGGTGTTGTCGAGCTCTTCGGGGTTATCGCGCAGGTACTCGTAATTGTACAGGCCTTCTACGGTGGGGGTCCAGAACAGCGGGCCGATGTTCATTTTTGCGGTGCGTTCGCGGATAAGCGCCATGATGTCGGGCGGATATTCGGGAGCGGCCGAAAGCCCCGTATGTTCAAAGCAATCCACGCCGGCTTTAAGGCCCCGTCTTATTTCTTCGGGGCGGTGTGCATGCGCCACCACCCGCAAACCCAGTTTGTGGGCTTCGTCTACCACAGCCATGTACTCGGCTTCGGTCATTTCATCGTGGTCAATAAGCTTCACTACATCTACGCCGGCTTTGGCCAGCTGCTGCACTTTGGCACGGGCATCTTTTTCACCGTTTACACCCCAGCGAAAAGCTTCCGTGCCCGGATAGGGTTTTTTTTGTATAAAGGGGCCACTTACGTAAAGGGTAGGTCCGGGAATCTCTCCGCGGTTAATGCGGTTGCGCACCTGTATGCTGGCCTCCAGCGGAGCCCCCAGGTCGCGGGCGCTGGTAACACCTGCCAGCAAAAGCTGATGAGCCGAAGCCGGCATAATTACTTTTTCGAGCAGGGGCAGGTAGGTTTTATCCCAGTGGGCGTAATCGGTATGTCCGTTTATCATCAGGTGGACGTGCATGTCCCACAGGCCCGGCAAAACACTCATACCTTCGGTGGAGATGATTTCGGCCCCGGCAGGTATGTTTATTTTGCCCAACTGGCCAACGGCTTTTATGCGTTCGCCTTCAATAATAATGACGGAATTTTGCAGGGCCCTGCCCCCGTAACCGTCTATCAGGGTGCCGCCAACCAGCGCCTTAACCTGCGCCCGGCCCTGGTGCAGGGCGGCAAAAAGGAACACACAAACAAGAATTCGTTTCATGCAGGTAAAGTAGGCAGAAGCCATGAAGGACTGCAAACCATTATACACGGCCGGACGTGCAGGCTTAAAAACCCGTGTTCATCCGGAAAATAAAAAGCCCGCCAAAGCGGGCTGAAGGCTTGTGTTCGGTGGTTAATCAGCTTTTGGGTGGCCCCACATATTGGGCTGATCCAAAGGCCAGCACCGGGTATCCGATAAAGGGCAAAAAGATAAGGAGCAGGGTCATAACAATATCTTTGCCAAAGACCTTTGCGGTAAGGTGGCTCAGATAAATAAGGACAAAAAAGTTTACCAGCGGAATTAAGAGCAGGATAATCCACCACACCGGTTTGCCAACAATTTCCAGCCATACAATAAGGTTGTAAATGGGAATTATGGCCGCCCATCCGGGCTTACCGGCCTTTACAAAAATTTTCCACAGGCTCACAATAATGAGCAACAGTACAGCCAGGTATAAAATTATTACACCGGCGCCCAGGGCGGCAAGTATGCCTGAGCTCTGATCCAAGCTTTCATAATTGTATTCTTCCATGTTTTTAGGGGTTTGGTTGTTTAAAAGTAATGTATTTCAGTAATTTAAAAAAGATAAAAACAGCTATTTTAGTTTTTACATCAATCCAACCAGCTTGAATCCCCGCATAGAAATCCCCTGGCAGCAATTGGAGCAGAGCCGTGCCCGGCTTACAGACCTGCTCAAAGATGTACCTGAGACGCATTTTACATATGCGCCCGTTCCTGGAAAGTGGTCGCTTGCGCAGGTGCTGGCACACCTGATTACCGTTGAGCAACTCTCGCTTAACTACATGAAAAAGAAATCGCAGAACTTACCCCAATGCAAAACCGCAGGGTTTCTTTCGGATATATGGGTGCAGTTGTTTTTCATTCTGCAACAGTTACCGCTCAAATTCACCGCCCCTGGCGTTGTTGTGCAGCATACACCTCCTGCACGGTCATTTTCCGAAACACAGGCCTGGTGGCAACAGGTGCGCAATGATATGCAGGCCTTTCTTCTATCCTTTCCCGATGAGCATATCAAAAAACTTATTTACAAACATCCGGCGGGCAGGTTTAACGTGTATCAGGCACTGGTGGTGCTGCGCGCCCATCTGCATCACCACCTGCCTCAGATTAAACACCTTCTGAAAAGTTTCCCTGTGGATGCCCGATAAATTTGCGTTTAATTGCAATTTGTACTTACTACCTGTTTTGTCTTAAAAGAAACATTATGCGAAGTCTCGGAGTATTGTTTTTGGTTGCCTCGGTTTTCATAGCCGGTGCACAGCAGCTGTTAAGTCCTCAGGCCTTTTTAGGTTACGAGCCAGGTCAGCGCTTTACCAGGCACCACCGGGTTGTGGAATATTTTCAGCACGTGGCCTCGGTGAGCAACCGGGTACATTTTTTTACCTATGGCGAGACATACGAACACCGGCCACTGGTATATGTAGTGGTTGCCACTCCCGAAAACCACGCCCGCCTGGAGCAAATCCGGTTGGATAACCTGAGGCGCGCCGGCATGGCCGAAGGCACGCCCTCAACGCGGGTAGCCATTGTTTGGCTGAGTTACAATGTGCACGGTAACGAGTCCAGCTCCATGGAGGCTGCCATGCAAACACTGTATGACCTGGCCGACCCCGGTAATGCACGCACAGCCGAATGGCTGAAGAACACGGTAGTTATCATGGACCCCTGCATGAATCCCGACGGGCGCGACCGCTACGCCAATTTTTACAACCAGTACGGCAACCGCACGCCCAACCCGAACAGCGATGCCAAAGAGCACCGCGAGCCGTGGCCGGGCGGCAGAAGCAATCATTACTGGTTTGACCTGAACCGTGACTGGGCCTGGTTAACGCAGGTCGAGTCGCAACAGCGCATCAAAATCTATAACCAATGGATGCCGCATGTACATGTTGACTTTCACGAACAGGGCTATAATAATCCCTACTACTTCGCTCCGGCAGCCGAACCCTACCACGAGGTAATTTCACCGTGGCAACGGCAGTTTCAGCAAATTATCGGGAAAAACCATGCCCGCTATTTTGACGAGCAAGGCTGGCTGTACTTTACCCGTGAACGGTTTGACCTGTACTATCCCAGCTATGGCGATACCTATCCGACTTACAACGGAGCCATTGGCATGACGTACGAACAGGCCGGAGGTGGCATAGCCGGCCTTACTATTACTACCCGTGAGGGCGATCCGCTTACGTTGAAAGACCGGCTTACCCATCACCATGTTACCGGACTGTCAACGGTCGAAATTACTTCCCAGCAAGCGGATAAAGTGATAACAGAATTTGAAAAATACTTCCGCGACAATCTGAACAATCCGGCTTCGCCCTATAAAACATATGTAATATCGGCAACCAACCAGCCCGATAAGATCGGGCGCCTTATCCGGCTGCTGGATGCCCACCTGATAAAATACGGCCTGGCCGGCAGTGCGCGTACCACCCGCGGCTACGATTACAGCACCCAGTCGGTTAAGCCGGTAACAGTTACGGCCGAAGACCTGGTTATCAGCATCTATCAACCAAAATCGCGGCTTATTACCACCTTGTTTGAGCCGGTTTCCAGGTTGTCCGATTCGGTGACGTACGACATTACCGCATGGAACCTGTATTATGCTTACGGCCTGAAAGGATATGCACTAACCGAAAAGCTTGTTCCACAGCGCAGTTACCAGCCTCAGCCGCCTTCGGTGGAAGGTCCCGAAAAACCCTATGCCTATTTGTTTCCCTGGCAAAGCGTTACCGATGCCCGGTTTCTCAGCTCCCTGCTGAAAGAAAACATCAAAGTACGGAGTGCAACGTCTGCCTTTCGGGTTAACAATACGTCCTTTCCGGCCGGAACGCTGGTGGTTACGCGCAGAAACAACGAACACCTGCCCGACTTTGATGCGCGGGTAAGGCGACTGGCACAGGAATTCAGACGGCCCCTGTTTGGTTCCACTACCGGGTTGGTAGAAGAGGGCAACGACTTTGGCTCTTCGGCCATGGCGTTTCTTAAAAAACCCAATATAGCCCTGTTGGCCGGTGAGCAAACCTCTTCGCTTTCGGCAGGTGCCATCTGGCATTTCTTTGAACAGGAGCTGAACTATCCGGTTACGCAAATCGGCACGGAATACTTTCGCAGCGTAAACCTGCTTCAGTATGATGTGCTGGTCGTGCCCGATGGTCGGTACGCTATGTTTACCGATGAGGTGCTGAAAAACATAAACTCCTGGGTAGCCAACGGGGGTAAGCTGATATTGATTGGAAATGCGCTGGAAGCGTTTGCCGATAAAGAAGGATTTGCGTTAAAGCACTACCGCAGTGAAGACGAAAAAAAGGAGGCCGAGAAAAAGATGCGCGAGGAACAACAACGGGAGGCGCTGACAAAATATGCCGAAGCAGAGCGGAAGGAAATTTCAGAGCTGATTTCCGGGGCCATTTACCGCGTTACCCTCGATACCTCTCATCCGCTGGCGTTTGGTTTGGGCGATGTGTACTACACGCTTAAAACCAATGAATTGTTGTATCCTTACCTGGCCGGGGGCTGGAACGTGGGGGTGTTGAAGGGAAGGAGCAGGCCCGTTCAGGGCTTTGCGGGCTTTAAAATAAACAACAACATGGAAGACCGCCTGGTGTTTGGAATGGAGGAGAGAGGCCGTGGCAGTGTAATTTACTTTGTGGATGACCCGTTGTTCAGAAACTTTTGGGAGGGCGGAAAAATGATTTTCAGCAACGCGGTGTTTGTGGCTGGTAATTAACGCTGCACATCTCCTGGTTCAGGAGATGTGCAGCCGCGGTCATCAAAGGGCAGCCAGTGCAGCCTCGTAGGCTGGCTCCTGGCCAATGGCCGGAACCAGTTCGGTATATTTTACCACACCGGTTTCGTCAATTACCACCACCGCACGGGCCAGTAAGCCGGCCAGTGGGCCATCAACCATTTCCACGCCGTAGGCTTTGGCAAAGCCACGATTCCGAAAGTCGGAGGCCGTTACAACGTTGCTTATGCCTTCGGCACCGCAAAACCGTTTCATAGCAAAGGGCAGGTCTTTGGATATACACAGCACCACGGTGTTTTGCAAACCCGAGGCGCGCTTATTGAACTCGCGTACCGAAGCGGCACACACGCCTGTATCAATACTCGGAAAAATATTCAATACCACTTTTTTACCGGTAAACTGGCTTAGCGGTATGTCTTTCATGTCGTTTCCGGTAAGTACAAATGCCGGGGCGGGTTTGCCGGTTTCAGGAAGATTGCCTGCTGTGTTTACGATGTTTTCGCCAAGTCGTGTTTGAGCCATAATGGTTTGGTTTTTGTTAAGATTTCAGGTTTTTTCCCGATAAACAATTTAAGTCATCATTGAGTTTAAATTATTCAATTCCCTGGCGGATTCCTTTTTCCAGCGCAGGTACTCCGCGAACCATCCATTCGGGCATGGGGGCGTCTTTCAGATAGTGGTCAAAAAACTGCATCATGCGTTTGGCAAAGTCGGTTCGGTCCTGCCGTTGGGTGAGGCCGTGGCCCTGGTTGTTGTAGTTCAGCATCCACACGGGTTTGCCCAGCCTGCGCAGGGCCATGTAATATTCAATGCCCTGGTACCAGGGCACGGCACCATCGGCATCGTTGTGCATCATCAACAGGGGAGTTTGCACCTTATCGGCAAAAAAGATAGGTGAGTTTTCGATGTAGTGCAGGGGTTTTTCCCACAGCGTGCCGCCAATGCGGCTCTGCGACTGTTCGTACTGAAACATCCGGCTTAGCCCGCTTTCCCAGCGCACTCCGCCATAAGCGCTGATCATGTTCACCACGGGTGCACCTGCTTCGGCCGCGCGGAACAGGTTGGTGCGGGTTATCATATAGGCCACCTGATAACCGCCCCAGCTGTGTCCCTGAATGCCAATGCGTTTTTCATCTACAAACCCGCGGGCTATAAGGGCTGTAATGCCCGGCATAATGCAGTTCATGGCGCTTTCGCCTGGATAGCCCGTTTTGTACACCACATCGGGTACAAATACCAGGTATCCGTTGCTTACGTACATGGTATAGTTTATGGCCGACCGTATGGGGGCCGGGGCAATATGGCGATGCAGGTTATCGGAATTGCGCTCATAGAAGTACACCATCATGGGGTACTTTCTGTTCGGGTCAAAGCCATCGGGCTTGTATAAAATGCCTTCCAGCGGAATGTTATCTGCCGATGTCCACTTTACCAGTTCGGCCGTACCCCAGCGGTAGCGGCTCATCTGCGGATTGGCCAGCGTAATTTTACGGGGAGCTGAAAAGGAGGCATCGCTTACCCACAAATCCGGAAATTCGCTGAAGGTCTCGCGCGTAAACATAAAGCGGTTGGCCTGCCTGGCTTTGATAAGTGAGCCGGCCAGGTAGGGGCCCATCATCAGGCGCGTAAGCTTGTTGTCTTTAAACGAATACCGGTAAAAGCCCGACTCGCGCGTTACCTCGTTAAAGGCAGTAAGGTAAATATCCTGATTGGTGTCGATAAAACGCTCTTCGGGATCGAGCCGCACATACCTGAAGCGCGTTTTTTCTGTCCGGCCTATGCGGGTAAGGTTAACCGGAGCTTTTTTGTTTTCGGGGTCGAACAGCCATATATCATAGCGGTCATAAATCAGCACAGCCCCGTCTCCTTTTGTAAAGCCGGCATACCCATAGGTTGTCGGATAGTAGGGGTGGTCGTCTTCTTCATCGGCAAAAGATACAGGCAGGTTTTGGTTAAGTTTAACCGTTGTTTTCCCGGAAACGGAATAGCAATACCAGGCGGTATCGGGGTTGCTGTACCATAACACGTATTTTGCCATTGGCGAAAGTCGGGCAAAGCCTTTGATTTTTTTACCTATTACTTCGCGTTCACCGGTGTTAAGATTAACCAGAGTAAGATCTTTATATACATCTGTATCCCAGGTGCGCATAATAAGGTAGGGTTTTTCGTTTGCTGCAAGTGCTACCGGGGCATTTCCTTCGTTTCCGGTGTCTACCGATGGCATGTCGGTACCGGCCAGTTGTACAAGGTTGTTGTTGTTTAAGTGCAACACGGCCAGATAGGAGCGCTTGCGGTCCTGTTCCAGCTGCCGGTTTTGCTGCGGATAAATGTAGTCGTCTTTCCATGTCCACACCTCTACGTTAACGGTTTCTTCCGGTAGCAGGGTAGTGTCGGGAAGAATTGGCGGGGGAGCGGTGCCAATAAACAACCTGGTTCCGTCTTCGGAAAAATACGGATTATGGTGTTCGCTGATCAGCCAACCCGAAGGGATGCCCGCACTTTGGTCGGTGGCACGCACACGGGCGGCCATGTCGCCCTGCTTCCAGTGGTACAGCACAAAATGCCTGATACGGGCTTTGGTGGTATCGGTATCGGCCAGGAAGGCCACCTGGCTGCCGTCATCGGTTACAGAAAGGCCTTTGATGTTGTATTTGGGGTGTGCTTCATAGAGAAGCTGCAATTCCGGCCGGGCTAAATTGTACTGATACACTCCGGGCTTAAAGTCCTGATTGTTTCCGGTTGAGTAAAACAACAGGCTGTTTCCGTTTTTATCGAACTGATAGTCTTTTACAAACGGAAAGCTGGTTTCCGTGCCATTGCCAAGGTTGCGCAGTACCAGCGTGTAACCGTTGTTGTCGTTTTGTTTTTTGGCCGCTGCCGGTTTATTGCCGTTGCTGCGGGCGCTGTCGGGTTTTGCGGCAGATGATTTGGTTTCTTTCGGGGGTTCGGTTTGGTAAGCCATCCAGCCCCCTGCTTTTTCCGGAATTTTAAACGACCTTACATCGGGAATTTTTTCGGTTTTACGGCTGGCAAAATGGTAAATACCCAGTGAATCTTTGGGCAGGTCGTCCTTTTTCTTTTTCTGCCGGCGCAGTTCCTGCACCAGGTTCTTTTGCGGCTTTATTTTAAAAATGGCATGGCGGCTGTCCCAGGTAATGGAAATGCCGGCAGCACGCTGCACGGAATCCTGAATGTTGGTATTCAGGTTATGAAAAACGGCTTTGCCATCGCCATCCTGGGGGTTGATGAGGTAAACGGCATAGGCACCATCGGGAGTAAGTGCACGGTAGGGAATTTCCTTCCAGCTGTCGTACACCGCGTGGGTAAGCGGCACCTGCCCGGGGGGCGGTGACACTTTTTTCTTCTGGCCGTACACTGAAAACTGAAACAGCAGGGCAACAATGTAAAGCAGGCGCATGCGTTAATGAGTTTAATTGCCCTAAACTTAAGCATTACAGACCTTGCCAGAATGTGGTTTTTAAATGCAGGGCCGATTTATAAGATTGAATGGTTATTTTTGCACGCTTTGGCTGAAATGACTATGAGAAAACTGCCTGCAGGGATTGTTTCTGTGCCGGTATGGGCTGCCTTGCTTTTTTGTGCTTCCTGCGGAAGCGATGACGGAATTGCAACCATTGAATTTCTGAGCTCCACCGGAACGGTTACGGAGGGTTTTAGCTATACCCTGTATTACAACCGGTCGTTGCCGCAGGGGGCCGAAACCCAGGTGGCTTTTGACGGCACCCTGCAGACCGATGAGTTTACCTATCAGCTCATTCCGGCAGGGGTGTATATTACCGTAATTGATGATGAGGTGTATGACCCGGGCGATACCCTTATTGTTACATTAACGGGCATTACAGGACCGGCAAAGCTTGGCGGAAAGCAAACCATGACACTCAGGGTAAAGGATTATGACGAAGATGCCAGGCCCGGCCTGCGGGTGGAATTAACCTGGGATGCAGGCAATGGCAGCGCAGGTGATGTGGACATGGACCTTTTTTTGTGGCGCGAAAACCCGCCGGGTTCATCGAACTTTGAACTGGTGGCCTCTGCGGTGCAGATCGGCAATGTTTTTGAGGCCCTGTCGGTGCGAAATGAATCAGCCCTGTTTCCGGATGGCGTTTACGGAGTGGGTTACAATTATTTTTCGGGAACGGCCAATCCGTTGAACTTTACCGTAAAATTCCGCGCCCAGAAAGGCACCATTAACAACGACAGCATTGTGGCCCGCTTTAACGGAACCTATACGCTGGCCAACCTGAACCGCTGGGACCAGACCAGCAGCTTTCATGTGGCGCAGACTTTTGTAAAGTCGGGCAATAACTTTCATTCATTTTCACCGCTTGATGTTCCGCCCTCCGGAAGCCGGATGAAGGGTTATACCTTCACGCCGTTCAGCCTTCGGAAAGGAAGGTAACAGCCCTTCAGGGCTCATCATCCCAACGGCGGTAAGACCAATCCGTACCAAATAAGTTGCCCCAGGGGCGTAGGCAACGGCGGTGAGCCCTGCAGCGCACTCCAGCATCCATAATTTTTTCATACCGCCCAATTAAGGCGTTGAAGCTAAGCAGCTTACAGGCTTGCTGAAGCCCATTGGTGAGAAAGTAATGTTTTATTGGTGTACCTGGCATGAGCCGCTGGTGGTTAGGCAATACAGCACGCCGGCAGGTTACGGTGCCCTTCGGGCCGGTTAGGTAATGCCTTCAAATTGTTCGATGGCCCTGCGGTGTGCTTCCGGAACGGGTATGGTTTGCTCATGGCGGTAATCGTAGCACACCAGCACGGCTATGCCTGAAGCCACCACCTCTTCACGGGTTTCCTTCTGCCGCACTACCGCCCAGTCCAGCGTAAGGCTTTTGGTGCCTATACGCGAACACCGTGTGTAAACATATACGGTATCGTGCAGGAACAAGGGTGCCTTGAAATCAACCTCAATCCGGGCCAGAATGATACCTATTTCCGGGCTCCACTTTTTATCCAGCCGCACCACTTCTTCAAAGTACTTTACCCGTGCCAGCTCAATGTAGGTAAGGTAATTGGCGTTGTTTACATGGCCCATCCGGTCTATATCCTTAAATCGAATTTGAATAGGAACGCGGTGTTTGAAATTTTGCATAGGTAAATATAGCAAGCAGGCTTAATTCTTCTGTCCGGTATCATCAACAACCTTCAAATCAGCGGCCTGGCATAAAGGTGTGAGGACTTCCTTTAGTTTTTGTTTGTCTTTGCTCTTTTTAAGCAAAATTTTTTGTCCGTCATCCATTTTCAGCCAGGCATTGTAATATACACTGGAAAATACAGCCGCATGCAGGGTGTGTGCGGTGTACATTTTTTCGCTTTCCCTGGAAGTATTTATAAAAATTTTTTCGATAGCGTTGTAGGCCGTAAACTTTCCGGTTTTAAAGAACAAAAACGAAGTATATTCACGATACGTGCGGGTTATGGTATTTATTTCTGTGCCTTCATGGGCAGTGAGGGCAAGCGCACAAAATATGCCAAGAGCAAGTATAATCAACAAACTGTCAGGCCGGACAAATATTCCATAAACCGGCACGCACACCGTTACCAGCCGGTAGGGCCAAGGGAACAACCAGTTGTATTTAATATCAATCATAAAAAACACCCGGCCTTTTATGCCTGATGCCGGCAAGGCGTTTAGTATACCAATGTTTGCTGTTCAATTTTAATTGTAAGCTTTTTTGAATCAGCAGGTTCAACGTGTCCAATAATCTGGGCATCTACACCAAAGCTCTTTGAAATATCAATTACCTGGCGGGCGTAGTGTTCTTCCAGATATATTTCCATGCGGTGGCCCATGTTAAACACACGGTACATTTCTTTCCATGGTGTTTGTGTTTCTTGCTGAATAAGCCTGAACAGAGGGGGCACCTCAAACAGCCGGTCCTTGATAATGTGCAGGTGGTTAACAAAGTGCAGCACTTTGGTCTGCCCGCCGCCACTGCAGTGTACCAGACCGTGGATATGCCCGCGCAGCTCACGGAAAATAGCCAGCATAACGGGCGCATAGGTGCGGGTGGGCGAAAGTATCATTTTGCCCATGTTCAGTTCGTGGCCGGGCAGTGTATCGGTAATTCGGTAACGACCCGTATAGGCCAGATGGGCCGGCATGCCGGGGTCGAACGACTCGGGGTATTTGGCTGCATATTCACGTTGCAGCAAATCATGGCGTGCAGAAGTGAGGCCGTTGCTGCCTATACCGCTGTTGTATTCGGTTTCGTAAATGGCTTTGCCGTATGAGGCCAGCCCAACAATTACGTCTCCGGCTCGTATGCGGGTGTTATCAATAACTTCGCTGCGGGGCATGCGGGCCAGTACGGTACTGTCAACTATAACGGTGCGCACCAGGTCACCCACATCGGCTGTTTCGCCCCCCGTGCTGTAAATGTTCAAACCATGGCTGCGCAGCATTTCCAGCACCTCCTCGGTGCCGTTGATCAGGGCCGAAATAACCTCGCCCGGTATGTGGCTTTTGTTCCGGCCAATGGTGGATGATAACAGTATGTTTGATGCAACACCCACACAAAGCAGGTCGTCTACGTTCATAATAACCGCATCCTGGGCAATGCCCTTCCATACCGACAAATCGCCCGTTTCTTTCCAGTAGATGTAGGCCAGTGATGACTTGGTTCCGGCGCCATCGGCATGCATTACCACACAACTGTGCGGATCGCCACACAGGTAATCTTCTGTAATTTTGCAGAACGCCCCCGGAAACAATCCTTTGTCGAGCTGGCGGATGGCGCGGTGTACTTCTTCTTTTCCGGAAGATACCCCCCGCTGCTGGTAACGGTCGGACATAACGCAAATATGGTACAGCTAAACGGGGCCTGCAAATTTAAGCTTCCGCACCAGCTCCCATAGTATAATACCCGCACATACCGACACATTAAGCGAATGTTTGGTGCCCAGCTGCGGTATCTCAACAGCCACATCGGCCAGCGATATGACGGCTTCGCTCACCCCGTGAATTTCGTTGCCCAAAACAAGGGCTATTTTTTGCGCCGGCGCGGGTGCAAATTGGTGAAGGGACACGCTGCAGTCGGTTTGCTCGGCTACCACCACGGTGTAGCCGGCCTGTTTTAAAGTTGCCACTGCCGTCTCGGGCCGCTCTTCATAGTGCCAGCTAACCGATTCGGTAGCCCCCAGTGCGGTTTTATGTATTTCGCGGTGCGGCGGGGTGCCCGTAATGCCGGTAAGAAAAATCTTTTCGGCCCGAAAAGCGTCGGCTGTGCGAAAAACCGAACCCACATTGTGCAGCGAACGGATATTATCCAATACAATGCAAACCGGCAGCTTTTCCGAGGTCCGGAAGTCTTCCACGGATAGGCGTTTCAGCTCCTCCAGTTTGAGTTTGCGCATGGTGCAAAGGTATAACAAAGCCGGCGCACAGGCACAGCAGGGCTTTTATGCCTCTAACCGCTTTGTTAATCAGCGATTGCTGTACCAGGAGCAAAATGCATCATCGGTCCCGATGGGCTGGCCGGGAGGAGGCGATAACAGATTTTCAGCTTCGTACTTCTCGGTATTTTCACGAAACGCCTGAATTAAACTTAATGCATAGGCGTAATGCGATTTCCAGCTTTCATTGGTTATGGTTTTTGTTTTTTCGGTCAGCCATGTTTGTAGTTGATCGATTTTTAGTGAGGCAATGGCACGAGCCTGTGTCGATGCATCCTGATTTCTGACGAGCTTAAGCAGGTTATTCAACACACTGTGATTAACCGTCATTTGCAATAGCCCTTCATAGCCTGTTTTATTTGCACTTTTAAATGAACTGTTAAAAATTTTATCGATTACACTTTCCAGGGAAGGTTGTTGGCTGTTGAGTGCATTATGCTGCACCAGCCGGGTAGCCCGTGCCGGATGAAAGAGCAATCCGAATATCATATCGGAGGCACTTTCGGCATACGCCAACGGATCGAAGGTAAGTTCGGTGCGGGTGCGCATTACTTCGCGTGTGCGTTGATACCCGATGGGATGAGGCGGAATAATAGCGATTAAGTTTGCCGGTAAAGCAAGTGCTTGTGGCGAAACGGTTTTGAGCAGGGCCTCTAATGCTTTTTGTTGCTGATCGGCCGGAATCAGTTGGGTTACAGGCTGCCCATCTCCGCGTAAAGCATAGCGGTAGTTTAATCCGCCAATAATTTTTGAAGTGGCTTCCGCCTGATAACGGTGAAAGAAGTATATCGGAACAAGTACTTCTTCCAGCAGGGCCATGGGTGTTCCTTCACGAATATTTTTCTCTCCGAAATTTTTAAGTGCCAGCGTACGCACCTGCATCACCCGGTTTAGCTCATCGGCAGCATCCTTGCCGTTATCCCATAAATGGGCAAACGGATGCGCACCTCCTGGAGGTCGGGCATCCTGATCGGAGAGAAAGGTTAGGCCTTGCTTCAAGCCATCAAGCAGAATTTTTTCAAGGGCAGCATCTTCATTGGTCCCCTCCGGAAAATGTGAGTAGCCATACATGATTGCCACCTTGTCCCAGGCTCCGATTTTATTATCGTATGACTTACTTAAATCAATCTTGCCATCTTTAATAGTGGCTATGGGATGGGGGTAGTCCATTACCGAAGCAAGGTTTTCCGAGCTGGAAGCATAGCTATGGGCAAGCCCCAAGGTATGCCCTACTTCATGTGCAGAAAGTTGGCGTAACCTTGCCAGTGCCATTTCCTGCATGTGTGGCGGAATGGTTTTGCCCTCTTCATAGGGGGCAAGCAATCCTTCGGCAATCAAAAAATCCTGTCGGACCCTGAGAGAGCCCAACGTTACATGGCCTTTAATGATCTCGCCCGTGCGTGGATCGGTTACGGAAGCACCGTACGACCATCCGCGGGTGGAACGATGCACCCATTGAATTACGTTGTACCGAACATCCATCGGGTCAGCATCTTCGGGCATCATTTCAACACGAAAGGCATTGATGAAACCGGCTGCTTCAAAAGCCTCGTTCCACCAACGCGCACCTTCCAGCAAAGCGGAACGGATAGGCTCCGGTGTGCCGCGATCTAAATAGTAGATGATCGGTTTAACCGGTTCGCTCATGGCCGCACCCGGATTTTTCTTTTCCAGCCGGTGCCGGTTGATGAACCGCTTTTCGACAGGCTCATGAATGGGCGTGGCGTAATCGTAAAAAGAAGTGCCAAAGTAACCGGCACGCGGATCAAACTTGCGCGGTTTGTACTTGTCATCCGGAAGTTGTACGAATGAATGATGTTGCCGAACCGTAACCGCATTGGGCGTTGGCGTTACACTGCGAATAAAGCCCCCCGTTGCCTGACCGGTAAAGGTGAGCGTTACCTCCACTTCTGAGTTTTGCGGAAAGTTTTTTGTACGGGGCAGGTAAAACGCTGAGCGGGATTTATCCAACGAATAATTGCCCTGTTGCTGATTGCGCAATCTTCCAATCACATCATGCACATCCTGAAAATAAAAATCGGTTGCATCAACCAGCACCTTGTTTTCTTCTTCGGCAGTAACCGTAAAGCCCCACAGTACCGATTGCGCAAAAGCCTGCTCTACGGCTTTTTGTTCATCGGTATTGTTGGTGATGGCGCGGAAGCGGTAATTCGGTTGTACCATCAAAACTTTAGGCCCCCTGCGTTCGAACTTTACGATGCGGTCATCACCCAGTTGCCCGCGGTCAAGCCCGATGTCGTTGGAGCCAATGCCGGCAGGGAGTGAATTAACATACAGAAATTCTGTGTTGAACTTATCGATTACCAGAAAAATCTTATCCTGTTTTTCATCATAATAAAAATCGAAGTAGCCGGGGTAGTATTTCATGCCCGAAACCCTGGCTGCAATGCCGGTAGGGGCTTTTTGTGGTGGAGCAGGTTGTGCCTCGGTTTTCTTTTTCTGTGCAAAAGAAATGCATAGAATAAAAACCAGAGAGACAGGCAGTAATTTTTTCATATGCAGATGTTAAGATTGTAGAAAGCTACAAAGAATTGCAGGCGCGCGCCAAAATCTTGTTACAGGAGCGGGGTGTAAATCGGCCATAAATGCCTGAAAACCGTTTGTGGTTTCGCTCTATCTTTGCCCTTATGGCCACCCACGCTGCCGAAACACCCCTCATGAAACAATACAACGCCATCAAGGCCAAATATCCGGGCGCCTTATTGCTGTTTCGGGTAGGCGATTTCTACGAAACCTTTGGCGAAGATGCCGTTATTACCTCCAGGGTGCTGGATATTGTGCTTACCCGCCGCGGCAACGGTTCGGCATCGGAGGTAGAGCTGGCAGGCTTTCCGCACCATGCGCTCGACACCTATTTGCCCAAACTGGTGCGGGCCGGCTACCGCGTAGCCATTTGCGACCAGCTGGAAGACCCTAAGTTTGCCAAAGGCGTGGTTAAGCGCGGTGTTACCGAGCTGGTTACCCCTGGTGTGTCGTTTAACGATAATGTACTGGAAACCCGCCAGAACAATTTTCTGGCCGCCCTCTTTGCCGGTAACAGCACCGCAGGAATAGCCTTTCTGGATGTAAGTACGGGCGAGTTCCTGGCAGCACAGGGTACAGAAACGTATGTGCTTAAGCTTATTCAGAGTTTTTCGCCTGCCGAAATACTGTACAACAAGGCACAGCGCCACATCTGGAACGGAAAACTGGACCCGAAAACACCGGCCTTTGCCCTGGACGACTGGGTATTCGAGCGCACCTTCGCAGAAGAAAAATTGCTTCGCCAGTTTAACGTAAGCACCCTGCGCGGCTTTGGCCTGGAGGGTATGGACGATGGCCTGGTGGCGGCCGGTGCCATTCTGCATTACCTTGAAACCACCGAACACCACCATAACACGCATATTACCTCAATTGCCCGCATTGAGGAAGACCAGTATGTGTGGCTCGATAAGTTTACCATCCGTAACCTGGAACTACTCAAAACACCCTTTGAAGGAGGCGTGCCGCTGGTGGACATACTGGACCGCACCGTTACCCCCATGGGCGGCAGGCTTATGCGCCGGTGGGTGGTTTTGCCCCTTAAAGATTTAGCCGAAATACACCGGCGGCAGGAGGTGGTAGCGGCCCTCACCGCCCGCCAAGAACTTCTGGAAAAATTAACGAACACCCTGCAACAGGTTGGCGATTTGGAAAGGCTGGGTGCCAAGGTTGCAGCCGGCCGCATAAACCCGCGCGAGCTAAGCCAGCTATGCAAATCGCTGTTGCACATCCCTGCGGTACAGCAAATGCTCAGCACGAACAATGCCCCCGAACTTAACCGGCTGGCCGGCCGGCTGGCCGATTGTACCCCACTTACTGAGCGCATCCGAAAAGAATTGCGCCCCGATGCCCCGGCACAGGCCGCCCTGGGGAACCTGATTAACCCGGGTGTACATGCCGAACTGGATGAGTTGCGCCAGATAGCCTATTCGGGCAAGGATTACCTGGTGCAGATTCAAAAACGCGAAGCCGAACGTACAGGCATAGCCTCGCTTAAAATTTCCTATAACAAGGTGTTTGGTTACTACCTTGAAGTGAGCAACGCCAACAAAAACAAAGTACCCCCAGACTGGATACGAAAACAAACGCTGGTAAATGCCGAACGCTACATAACCGAAGAACTCAAGGCCTACGAAGAAAAAATTCTGCATGCCGAAGAACGGTTGTTGTCAATAGAACAACAGCTGTTCAGGGAACTGGTGCAGTTTGCTACCGGGTTTGTAAAAAGCATACTGCAAAACGCCCGCATACTGGCTGAGCTGGACTGCCTGATGAGTTTTGCGCTTGTGGCGCGGGCCCATCGGTATGTAAAACCCGAGGTAAACAACAGCCTGGTGCTGGACATACGCAACGGCCGCCATCCGGTTATTGAACAGCGCCTGCCGCCCGGTGAGACTTATGTGCCAAACGATGTTTATGCAGACACCACCAGCCGGCAGATATTGATTATTACGGGACCGAATATGGCGGGTAAATCGGCTTTGCTGCGGCAAACTGCGCTTATTGTACTGATGGCACAAACAGGGTGTTTCGTTCCGGCCGATACAGCAAACATAGGCCTGGTGGACAAGATTTTTACGCGGGTAGGAGCTTCCGACAACCTGTCGGGCGGGGAATCAACCTTTATGGTTGAAATGATTGAAACGGCCAGCATTTTGAATAACCTGAGTGAGCGCAGCCTGATTCTGATGGACGAAATTGGCAGGGGCACCTCTACCTATGATGGCATTTCTATTGCCTGGGCTATTGTGGAGTACCTGCATGAACACGCCCGGTTTAAGCCCCGCACTCTATTTGCTACACACTACCACGAACTAAACCAGCTGGCCGATGATTTGGTGCGGGTTAAGAACTACAATGTGAGCGTTAAAGAGGCGGGCGACAAAATTATTTTTCTGCGCAAGCTAAAGGAGGGCGGCAGCGAACACAGTTTTGGCATACACGTGGCGCAGATGGCCGGCATCCCCAATAAAGTGGTGCTGCGCGCCAATGAAGTATTGCATTTTCTGGAGCGCAATCGCAACAAGGGGGCAGCCGAAAACCCGCATAACCTGCCCAAACCAGCCACCAATATTCAGTTAAACCTGTTTGAGGCCGACCCGACGCTGAAAAGAATTCAGGAAATGCTGAAGGGTATTGATATCAATACCATTAGCCCGGTAGAGGCGTTGCTGAAGTTGAATGAGGTTATTTCTGTGTTGAAAAACCAATAAGCAAGCATCCCGGTAGGCTTCTTACCTCCTGAAAAGATTACTTCCAAGAATTTTCTGTATTACCTTATCCTTCATCGCCCGGCTGATGGGGATTCGGGCGGTACCAATCTGAATTTCGTTGCCATCAATGGCATTGATTTTTTCTAACGAAACAATAAATGACTTATGCACTTTAATGAAACGGTCTTTTGGTAACCGTTCTTCCAGGCCAGTTAATGTAATGTAGGTAATCAGTTTGCGGCCGGTGGTGTAAAGGATGCAGTAGTTTTGCATGGCTTCCACATACAATACTTCTGAGAAACTGACTCTTTCGTATTTATGATCGCACTTAATAAAAAAATAATCAGGTGTACCGGGAGCCCTGTGCTTAAGCGCATGGTAGTCGTGTGCTTTTTGTGCAGCTTTTAAGAAACGGTCAAAGGATATGGGTTTAACGAGGTAATCCAGTACATCAAGTGCATAACTTTCAAGTGCGTAATCCGGGTAGGCTGTGGTAAAAATTATCAGCGGTGGGTTTTTCAGGGTTCTCAGAAATTCAATGCCTGAAAGTTTAGGCATGTGAATGTCGAGCAGGATTAGGTCAATATTTCCTTCCCGGAGGAGGGAAGCTGCTTTCAGCGCATCTTCACACGATCCGGCCAGCTGAAGAAAATCAACGTCTTTTACATACTCTTGCAGGCCTTTGCGGGCCAGCGGCTCATCGTCAACAATCAGGCAATTCAGTTTTACAGCGCTGGTCATGGGGCGGGGTTTACTGGTTGTTGCAGTTTCAGTTCAAGGCTAACCTGAAACCCATCAGATGCTCCGTTGATCAGCAGGGTATGCCGGTCCGGATACAGCAGTTCAAGTCTTCGTTTAACGTTTCGCAGGCCGATTCCGGTATTTCCGGTTGATGCCTCCATGCCATCGATTGTGTTGAAGACAGTCAGGTAAAATGAATTTCCTTTTTTATCCAGTACAACGTCAATTGTATTCGGCTTATCGGTGAAGTGCGATACGTGCTTGAAGGCATTTTCAACGAAGGGAATCAGGAGTAAAGGCGCAATGGTAAAATTTTTTAAGTCAGGTGAATAACGGAAAGCGATTTGATACTTCTCATCTTTGCGGAGCCGCTGCAGGTCGATGTAATTTTTCAGGTAACTGATTTCTTTTTCGATCGGGATGACGGGCCCGTTGCACTCATATAACTGGTAGCGCAGCATATCGGAGAAGGCAGGTGAGTGTTTCGCGGGCCTCTTTGTTTTGTTTGTCGATCATAAAATAAATGGTGTTAATCGAGTTGAAAAGAAAATGCGGATTGATCTGGGCCTTGAGATACTCCAGTTCGGTGTTCAGCTTTTCCAGTTCAATTTTCCGAAGCAATGTTTGCTGCTGGTACCATTGCTTGCTCAGGTAAAGCGTTACGGCAAAGGTGAGGTAGAAAATCACAATGGAAAGGTTGTATAATGAATGATTAAAAAACGACTGCTTTGCAGGTGAATTCAAACCATATCCGTACAAATAAACATCGTGGGCATTTTTGCATGCTACATAAACAACAAGAGTTAGCAGAATAAGGCCAACGCTGATAATGAAGTTGCGTCTTTTTGTAAACCGTGGCACAATAACAAGCAGGGTGAAATAGATGGCCACTGCCAGTAAGCCGTTGCGGATGAGTAACTCCAGCATGAAGGGAACTGGGCCTGCTTCGTTCAACACATTCAGCCGGGTGTAACCGTGAAAGAAAATGGTAAGCAACCAGAAAATAACGTGGTCTAGTTTGTACCGAAAGAATCGCTCCATAGTTGAAAATTACGCCTTTCAGCTTGTCTGACCTAAGGCGGATTTTGCATTTCGTCAAGAAAATCAAACGATTCGTCATAACCGGTCGCCCGGGCTAATTTCTCCTTCGTTAATTCGATTCAAAATCCATCGGTTATGATCCGAAACCCGCTACTGGTTGCCGCCATTGCTGTAAATTTTTTTGTGGCCTGCAGCCAAACAAAAAGTCAGTACGAACACGTGCTTGGCGGTCCGTGCGAAGATTGCGAGTTGTTGTTTGAGGGCATGCCAAACCAGTTGTCATGGCGAGCCACTATTTCAGCACCGGATGAACCTGGCGAACCGCTTATTATTAGTGGAACGATTTATAAAAAGGGCACAAAAACTCCGGCCCCTGACATAATTCTTTATATCTATCATACCGATAACCGGGGGCTGTATGCTCCCGCGCCCAATCAAACCGTGACCAAACACGGGCATTTACGTGGTTGGATGAAGACTGATGAGCAGGGGCGGTACTTATTTAAAACGATACGCCCAGCTCCTTATCCAAACCAGAACATACCGCAGCACATCCATGCGATAATCTATGAACCGGGCAAAGGGTATTACTGGATTAATGATTATTTGTTTGATGATGATCCGCTGCTCACCGACCAACACCGTAAACAAAAACCCGAGCGTGGAGGTGCCGGAATCATAAAGCTGGATAAAAGCCAGGATGGAGCTTGGATGGGTACGCGTGATATTGTTTTAAGTTTTTAGAAGATTTATCCGTAAAGTATATGAATTTAATACAAAGGCGTGGCACATGGCTTGCAACATTTCTAGTAACAGTTTTGACGAACACCCTGGCGCAAATTCTTCCGCTTTCAACCAAAGAGTCAAAAATTATCTGGACGGGCACAAAACTAACCGGCTACCATCAGGGTGTGGTTAATATTAAAGAGGGCAATGTGGTGATGAAAGAAAACCGATTGGCCGGAGGCTATGTAGTGGTTGATATGAAGACCATTGTCTGTACGGACATCCCCGCATCTGATCCCATTCCTAAACGAAAACTGGAGGACCACCTGAAGGATGCTGATTTTTTTGATGTGGTGAAGTTTCCTGCCGCACGGTTTGTGATAACGGAAGTCCGACCACACCCGACCAACCCGGCCCGTTACCTGGTATCCGGAAACCTCTCGATCAAACAAACTACACGGCTGGTAACCGCAGCCATCACGCCCACCGTTCAATCAGATAAGCAGTTTATTGGTGAAGCCGACCTGCACTTTGACCGGCAGTTGTTTGGTGTTTCGTACAAAGGAATTAAGGACGAACTGGTTCGCGATGAGGTACAGCTACGCATTTTGATACGGGCTAAAAGTCGTTAAGAATGAAATTGCATTTCCTGATTTCTCTGTTGCTGATTTCGGCCTCCGCATGGGCTCATCCCGGTGTGGGCATTGTAATGGACAGTAAGGGCAATGTGTTCTATACCGACCTGAAACAGGTTTGGAAAATTGATACACAGGGAAGGAAATCTGTGGCTGTACCCAATGTGCATACTCATGAACTGTACATGGATGCGCAGGACAATCTTTATGGTGAGCACTTGTGGTACAATGGCGAGCGGCTCAATACATGGGGACACTACGTATGGAAGTATTCAGCAGATGGAAAAATTCAGAAGGTAATTCCCGATACGGAAGGGTTTCTGAAGGATTACAGTTTCGTACGTGATCAACAAGGTAACATGTACTGGGCCGTGCGCGAAACGGATTGCCAGCAGGTGGTAAGGCGTGATCGTAATGGAATGATCACCCAACTGGGTAATGATTGCATGGAGAACATCCGGTGGATGACAGCAACCCAGGATGGCGATGTGTTAGTTGTTGACCGGTATGATCTGAAAATAATAAACCGGCTTGGACAAGTGAAGACACTGGCCACGCAACTTCAGCAAAACAAACGGAAACCTGCATTGGTAAACGAACCACACCTGGTGATGGGGCTGAGTGTGGATAAGGAAAAAAATGTGTATGTAGCGGTATATGGTTCCGGAGAGGTAAAAAAGGTTACCCCATCCGGTAAGGTTTTTACGGTGGCCGAAACAAATGCGGGCTGGCTACCAACGGGCGTGCTCCATACGCCCAATGGCGATTTATGGATATTGGAATGTTCACCCATGAACGCGGTGCGGGTTGAGCGGATAACCCCGGACGGCCGGCATTCTATTTATTAAACCGGGGGCGAAAGTGCTTTCTCCGCGGCCCCTTTCTGTTTTTTCTGAATCCTTCTTCGCGTCTGGTTTGTGGTGAGTACACCGGGCCTTCTCCGCATTCAGCGGGCAGCGGCATTTTGGGTATGGGGTAGCCAATCAGGTTTTCAATGCCCTGGAACCTGCGTTGGTCGCGCTCGTTCACGAAGGTAATGGCCGTGCCTGTAGTTTCTGCTCGGGCCGTGCGGCCAATGCGGTGAACATAATCTTCTGGGTCGGGCGGAACGTCCCAGTTTATCACCATGCTAATGCCCTCTACATCAATGCCGCGCGACAGCACATCGGTGCCGATTATAATGCTGAGTTGTTTGTTTTTAAAAGCGCGCAAAATGGTTTCGCGTTCGGTTTGTTCCAGATCCGAGTGAAATGCACGGGCAGTTATACCTGCCCGCCTGAACAGTGCATCGAGTTTTTTAACGGTTTCTTTGGTCGAGGCAAAAATAAGTATGCTGTTCCAGGTGTGGGTTTTCAAAATGTGGTTCAGCAGTTTTTCTTTTTGCGCATCGTACACCATATAGGCTTGCTGGTTAATACCTGCAGCGGGTTTGGCAATGGCAATGTTAATTTCTTCGGGCTGGCGCAAAATGCGGCTGGCCAATGCCCTGATTTTTGGTGGCATGGTGGCCGAGAACAGCAGGGTTTGCCGTTCTTTGGGCAGGTAGCTCACAATTTTTACGATGTCGTCATAAAAGCCCATGTCCAGCATGCGGTCGGCCTCATCTAAAATGAGGTGTTGCAGGTGATCAAATACGGTAGTACCAGCCGCCAGCAGGGCGATAAGCCGGCCGGGGGTAGCCACCACTATATCGGCACCCTGCTGCAGGGCTTTCTTTTGCTGGTCCCACGCTGCGCCATCGCCCCCGCCATATACAGGTATGGAGCTTATGCCGGTAAAGTAGGCAAAGCCTTCAATTTGCTGGTCAATTTGTTGTACCAGTTCGCGGGTGGGGGCTATTACCAGGGTATTGAGGTGGCGGTGGCTGGTTTGCATCATTTTATGCAGAACCGGTAAGATGTAGGCTGCCGTTTTACCTGTGCCGGTCTGGGCGCAGGCAATTACATCTTTATTTTGCAGAATAACGGGTATGGCCTGTTGCTGGATAGGGGTAGGCTTTTCAAAGCCCATGGACTGCAGGCCTTCGAGTAATCTGGAGTCGAGGCGAAAATCGGAGAATGTCATGGGGCAGATATTGAAAAAACAAAGCCAGACGTAAATGGCCTGGCTTTGATGGAGTGGAGAAAAAAATCAGTTATTTACTAACCGTACGTTTACGGCATTCAATCCTTTTCTTCCCGGGGCAACGTCAAAGGTGATTTCGTCATTTTCGCGCACTTCGTCAATAAGACCCGATACGTGTACAAAATACTCTTCGTTGGTTGCGGTGTCCTTCACAAAGCCAAATCCTTTGGCTTCGTTAAAGAACTTTACTTTTCCTTCTTTCATTGGTAAAATGTGTTTTTGGCCCCGGTATTGCCGGAGGCCGGTGTTACAATTGGTTTATGCGGTAAAGGTACGAATATTTATCGGATAACCTGTTGAATTAATTTGAGCAACCGCACGCGGTTATGCGGCTGCCCGTACTTTGTCGATCCGGATTTCTTTTTGGGGTTTCAGCCGGATAATCCTGAGTTTGTCCAGTATGCGGATGATGAAGTAAGTGGGGTCAATTTCGTGCCAGCGTATGCCCCCGAAATTGGCGCGCGAACCGTATTTGTGGTGGTTGTTGTGGTAGCTTTCGCCCATCATCAGCAAATCGACCGGTAAAAAATTTCTGGAGGTATCGCCTACTTCAAAGTTTCGGTAGCCGTACTTGTGGGCAAACCAGTTGATAATGGCCCCATGAATGGGGCTAAGCATGAACTGAACGGGCAGCAACAGCCACATCCACCAGGCGGTAGCAAACTGAACATACATCAGGGTGTACACCGCTCCCCACATGATGCGCGAGGGCCAGGAGCGGGCAAACCGGTCGAATGCATCCCACCGCGGAACGCCCTCGGTAAAGCGTTGGTCAACCACCAGTTTTCCGTTGGCAATTGCCGAATAAATGGTTTTGGTTTTCCACATCATGTTCCAGATGGTTTCGTCATAGCTGGGCGAGTGGGGGTCGTTCTCCGTATCGGCAAAGGCATGGTGCATGCGGTGCATAACGCCATAGCCATAAGCGCTCAGGTAGTTGGAACCCTGGAAAATCCAGGTTAGCACAAAGAATAATTTTTCGGTAAAGGGGCTCATGGTAAACGCCCGGTGGGAGGCATACCGGTGCAGAAAGAAGGTTTGAAAAAACAACGACAGGTACCAGTGGGCGATAAAAAATACAGGGATGATCATACAATTCAGGTTTTCCGTTTTGACCAATGGGTGGCGGCGCGTGCCGCTTAAAACGTAAGACCGTTGCGCCAGCTTTTTGTGACAGAAATCGGATAAAAAATTTCAGGATCCCTTTTCGGGCTGAAGCCAGATGTCGCGCTTAAGGGAGTTAATGAGTTCATCGGTATCGCCCTGGCAGGCCCGCTTAAAACTTTCCAGCAGGGCGGAAGGCCGGGGCGTATCCAGCCGGATTTTTGCAGTTTCCTGTTGTAATTTCTTTTTGGCGCGGGAAAGCAGCTGGCGGCAATGCTCCTTTTTTTTATTGAGGGTTTGCTGCAGGGTGTCGTAGTCTACCTCAAACACTTCTTTCAGCAGGTACACAGCCCGTTCCAGGGGCTTTAGTTTTTGGTGGATAACCTGCATGGCGGTGACCAGCGAGGTATCCCAATCGAGGTGCGAAAAATTACTTTCTATTTTAGTGAGCAATTCCGGGAGGTGCAGGCAGTCGAGGTACTGTATTTTTTTGCGCTTCAGCGCGTTAAGGTGGTTCAGGCAATTGTTTGTAACCGCTTTAATAAGATAGGCTTTGGTGTTGGTAATTTTTTCCTTTTCGGTACTAAGCCATTTAAGAAAGGTTTCCTGCACAATATCTTCTGCATCGGCCCGGCAGCGCAGCAGGTTATAGGCAATGGCCTGCAACACGGGCTGGTAACGGGTAATGGTGGCGGCATAGTCCATGCGGGGCCAAAGGTACGGGAATTTGTGGCATGAATAACGAAGCAGCTAAAATACAAACGTACAGCCGTTCGTGCCGGTGTGCTAACGGGTGGTGTTGGGGTTATCGGGGGAGGGGTAACCTTAGGCGGCCCGTAGGTATTGTTTTTTCCTGGTGAGCTATTAAATTTGCAACCCGGTTATGCGGGGCGATGCCCTGCAGGCCTCATGTGCGGGAGTAGCTCAGTTGGTAGAGCACGACCTTGCCAAGGTCGGGGTCGCGAGTTCGAGTCTCGTTTCCCGCTCATTTAACAGGCTGAAAGTGTGGTTCACCCCACACTTTTTTATTTTCGGGCTCCCGCAAGGGGGGCACATGCCCGGGTGGTGGAATTGGTAGACACGCAGGACTTAAAATCCTGTGGCCAGAAAATGGCTGTACGGGTTCAACTCCCGTCCCGGGTACTTTGTTTTAAGCCGTTTAGGCCGGAAAAATTGCTTATTCAGGAAGGCGGCATCCGGGCAAGAAGGTTGAAATCCCATTTAAACAGGAGAATCAAGAAAAAAACAGCCAATGCCCCAGGCCAGCATCCCCAGGGTTAGCCACTTGGGTTCTCTGCATGGCTTCATTGCTTCAGCATGGCCAGAATATCGTCCAGATATTCGCGTGTGTTGCACAGGCGGGGTACCTTGTTTTGTCCGCCCAGCTTATTCTTGCTTTTCAGCCAGTTGTAAAAAGTGCCAGGCTCAACACTGTGTATGCGGGGCGGGGCAAGGGCCAGGTCGTGCGAGCGCTTGGCATCGTAGTCGCTGTTCAGCTGCCGAAGCGATTCATCGAGTATGCGGGTAAACTCGTCCAGGCTTGCCGGCGCGCGCGTAAATTCTATAATCCATTCGTGCCCGCCCTTGTGGTGCGCATCCAGGTAAACAGGGCCGGCTGTAAAGTTGTCAATAGCTGCCCCGGTTAACTGGCAGGTGCGCGCAATGGCTGCTTCGGCATTTTCTACCATAAGCTCCTCGCCAAACACATTTATGAAGTGCCGCGTGCGGCCCGAAATACGAATCCGGTACGGCTGGGTTGAGGTAAACCGCACGGTATCGCCAATAAGGTACCGCCACAACCCGGCGTTGGTGGTAATAACCATGGCGTAGTTTCGGTTAAGCTGCACTTCGCCAAGCGGCACGGCCCGCGGTGTTTCGTTGTTCAGCTCTTCCAGTGGAATAAATTCATAGAAAATGCCGTAATCGAGCATCAGTAGCATATCAGACGAGCCGCGTCTGTCCTGAATGCCGAAAAATCCTTCGCTGGCATTGTAAATTTCCCAGTAGTTCATGGCCGGCGATGGGATAAGTTCCTCAAACACCCTGCGGTAAGGGGTAAACGAAACTGCTCCGTGAAAGAATACTTCCAGGTTGGGCCATACTTCCAGAATGTTCCGGGCACGGGCCATTTCGGTTATGCGCTGGATGAGCAGCACCGTCCAGGTGGGCACGCCGGCAATGCTCGTAACATTTTCGCGCATGGTTTCCTTCGCCAGGCGTTCAATTTTTTCTTCCCAGTTGCCCAACAGGGCGGTTTCCAGTTTGGGTGTGCGGATAAACTCGGCCCATACAGGCAGGTTTTGCATGATAACAGCCGACACATCGCCATAGTAAGAAGAAGCCGACGGGTCGTTTTCATTTAATTGATGACTGCCCCCTACAGCCAGGTTTTTGCCGTCAAAAATGCGCGTGTCAGGAAAATTGTTTACGTATATCGACAACAGGTCTTTTCCTCCTTTAAAGTGGCACTCCTCCAGCGCTTCGGGCGAAACCGGAATAAATTTGCTGCGTGCATTGGTGGTGCCCGATGATTTTGAAAACCATCTGATCTCGGATGGCCACAGAACATTTTGTTCGCCGCGCATGTGGCGCTCAATAAAGGGCAGCAGTTGTTCGTAGGTGTGCACAGGCACGCGTTCAGCGAATTGGCTATAGTTTTCCACCGAAACGAAATGGTACTTTTTGCCAAACTCCGTATGGCGGGCTGCGCGAACAAGTTTGCGCAGCCATTCCTCCTGCACTTCGTTGGGATATTTCATGAAAAGCTCAATCTGGTGAATGCGCTTTTTCATGATCCACGTAAGTATGGAGTTTATTAAACCCATGCCGCCAATATAAATGATTGCAATTTAACCTATGGGTTCGGGATGACGCGCGACCGGCGCAACTCAAAGTTTTGCCCCAGATATACCTTGCGCACCAGTGGGTCATCGGCCAGTTGCCGGGCGGTTCCGGAGCGAAACAATTTACCGTCAACCATCAGGTAGGCCCGATCGGTAATAGAAAGGGTTTCGTCAACGTTGTGGTCGGTAATTAAAATACCTATGTTTTTATTTTTAAGGCGGGCTACAATCGACTGAATTTCTTCAACGGCAATAGGGTCAACGCCGGCAAAGGGTTCATCGAGCAGCACAAACTTCGGATCAACGGCAAGGGCACGTGCTATTTCTGTGCGCCTGCGCTCACCTCCCGAAAGCGACATACCCAGGTTTTTTCGCACTTTCTGCAGGCTGAATTCCTCTATCAGCCGGTCGGTTTTTTCTTTGCGTTCCTGCGGGGTGTAGCCCCGCATTTCCAGCACAGCCTGTATGTTTTCTTCAACGGTAAGCTTTCGGAATATCGAGGCCTCCTGTGCCAGATAGCCAATGCCCCTTCGGGCACGCTGGTACATGGGCAGCGGGGTTATTTCTTCGCTGTCCAGAAAGATAGCCCCCTCATTGGGTTTAATTAACCCCACAATCATATAAAAGGTAGTGGTTTTGCCGGCTCCGTTGGGCCCCAGCAACCCCACAATTTCGCCCTGGTTAACTTCTACCGACACGTGGTCAACCACGGTGCGGGTTTTGTACATTTTTACCAGGTTTTCGGCACGGAGTTTCATTGGTCAAACTTAATGTCTTTTACCTTTAGCTGTATGCCCGTATTGCCGTTGTAGGTGTTTTCTTCGATGGTAAAGGTCATGCTAAAGGAATTGCCGGCAGCCAGCCTGCTGTAGTACCCGGCCAGGTTAAAAGCCACGGCCTGATGTACGCGTTCATCATCATTTTGCTGAACCGAAAAGCGCAGGTGGCGTTCTTTATATGAAGTGAGCGAATGGGTAACCTGCACCCCGTGGGCAGCGAAGACAGGACGCTGGTTTTCCGGGCCAAAGGGGGCCATCTGGTTGAGTATTTTTACAAAAGAAGGAGAAATTGCCTTTAACGGAAGCTCGACATCTATTTCTACAGGCGGCTTAAGCATTTCAGGGTTAAGGCGCTGTGCAGCCACCTGGTTAAATCGTTCAATGAAGGGCTGCAGGTTTTCGGGCAACAGGGTAAGACCGGCCGCGTGGCGATGCCCGCCAAACTTATCCAGCAGGTCGCTGCATTGCAGCAGTGCATCGTACAGGTCGAAGTCGCGGATGCTGCGGGCCGAGCCGGTTATTTTCCCGTCGGACTCGGTAAGTATTATCGTGGGCCGGTAGTAATGTTCAATGAGGCGTGCGGCTACTATTCCCACAACACCTTTGTGCCAGGTGGGTTTAAACAACACGGTGGCACTGGCGGCAAGCATATCGGGGTTGCTTTCAATCATGGCCAGAGCTTCTTCGGTGGTTGTGGTATCGTATTCCTTTCGCACCATGTTGTTGTTGTTTACGGTGCCGGCCTTTAGCCGGGCTTCTTCAATGGTTTCAGAAAGCAGCAGGTCGGCTGCAGCGCTGGCATGGGCTATTCGTCCGGCTGCATTTATACGCGGTCCAAGCGCAAAAACAATGCCCGTTATATCTACCTGGTTTTGAACCCCCGCCACTTCTTTGAGGGCGGCAAGACCCGGCAGCGGATCGTTGTTTAGTTTTTGCAGTCCGAAATAAGCCAGCGTGCGGTTTTCACCGTTTATCGGAACGATATCAGAGGCTATGCTCAGCGCCACCAGGTCCAGGTAGCGGTACACTTCTTCTTCCTTTCTGAAGGCCCGGGCGTAGGCCTGCATGAGCTTAAAGCCGAGTCCGCAGCCGCTAAGCTCTTTATAGGGGTAGTTGCATCCGTTTTGTTTGGGATCGAGAACGGCCACGGCCCGTGGTATGTGGTCGCCCGGAAGGTGATGATCGCATATAATAAAATCAACACCCTGTGCATTTGCCAGCGCTACCATGTCGGTGGCTTTAATGCCGCAATCGAGGGCAATGACCAGCGAAAAGTTATTATCGCAGGCGTATTGAATGCCGGTCCGCGAAATGCCATAGCCTTCGCGCTGGCGGTCGGGGATGTATATCTCGCAACGGTTATAGAATGATGACAAGTAGAGGTAAACCAACGAAACGGCCGTGGTGCCATCTACATCGTAATCGCCATAAATCAGAATTTTTTCGTTGCGTTCAATGGCCTGGTGCAGGCGTTCCACTGCCTTATCCATGTCTTTCATCAGCAGCGGATCGTGCAGGTCAGCCAGCGAGGGGCGGAAAAACCGGCGTGCTTTTTCGAAGCTGTCTATACCGCGCTGTAGCAAAACCGCCGTAAGGTATGGGTTAACGTTAATGGTACGGCTCAGGTGCGAAATCTGTGCCTCATTGGGCAGGGGTTTATATATCCAGCGCTTATTCATTAGTTGGTGCGGAAGGTAATCGTTCCGGGTTTTCCATGTAAGCCGGCTGGTCCGTCGGGGCCGGTAAAGCCGTTTCGGCCATACCTGCGGTTGGGGCCAGGGCCTCCCAATCCCGGCAAGCCGCCCTTACCGCCGGAACCCGGCTGCCCGCCATCGTTGCGTATAATGATCTTGCTGCCCGTCCACTCGCGCAATACAAGGGCTCTGGCGCCCTGAAAGATAAAGTTGCCACCGTTGCCGCCATCACCGCCCTTGCCTCCCATGCCGCCGTTACCGCCGTTGCCGCCGTTGCAGTGTATGGTGCCGGTGCTGCCGTCACCACCTCTGCCGCCTTTGCCCCCGCTGCCTCCGTTTCCTCCGGAGAGGTTTATAACAAGATGTTTATCAATAATAACCTCATCGGAGTAAAGGGCAAGATTAACACCGCTTACACCCGGCAGACCGTTTTGCCCGGGCTGGCCGTTCTGTCCGTGCTGGCAGGGGCCCTGCCCGGATGCCCCGGGCCTGCCAGGCCTGCCGGGCTGGCCGAAGGCCCCGCCTCCCATAATGAATGCGGTGCCTTCTACGCGAAGTACGCGGGTGCGTATAAAGTTTTCGGTGCGCAGGTTGTTAAGTTGTATTACGGCCGAGTCTTTTAATATCAGGGTGTCAGCCACAAGAATATCCGACTGTGCCTCGAAAGCAAGCTTTTGTTTGGGCTGCAGCACGAGGCGTGTGTACCTCATCTGCGCCTGCAGTGCAGCGCAAGAAAACAAAAACACAATGGTTAATACTCGGTTCATGTGCCTTTGAGTAAGGGCAGGCTATGTAAAAATAAAACGCAGTGACCGTTTGAGCCACTGCGTTTGGGTAAAGTTTCAACGGGTTACTGGTCAGATTTTTTGGTGTCGGGTTTGTCGCTTATAACCCCTTCGAGTACCTCTTTTATGTCGGTGCGCTGACCGTCTTTATAGGGTACAATCCAGGCATCTTTTACGCCCATTTCGCGCATGTACTTTTTAAACTGGTCGGCTTCCCAGTAGTCGCGGAAGATGCCGATGGTTATGCGCTGGGGTTCGTTTTCGCGCACTTCGCCACCAAAGTTAGGATTATTGTCGAAGTATTTGGAGAGGTCTTTGTTTTTGAAGGCCCCCACCTGTACTTTAAAAACAATGCCTTTGGAAAAGTCCATGGGGTTAACCACGGGTGTTTCCTTGAGTTGCTGAATTTCGGCCCGCGCCTGAGCCAGCTGCCCGCGCAACTGCGAAAGCTGGTCTTCCAGCTCGGCAATGCGCGCGTCTTTGGTGCTTAAGGCGCTTTGCATCTCGGTAATTTTTTTGTTCAAGGTGTTAACCTGGTTCTCGGCCGATTGTTTTTCTTCCGTGAACTGCTTGAGGTTAGCGGGATTTTTGGCGTATTCTTTGGCTTTCTTCTTCCACTCTTTTTTCTCCTGCTTGGACAGCTGGGCGAAAGCAGAGGTGCCCGCAAAAAGTAAAGCCAGACATAGGAGTTGGACGGTTGCTTTCATGGTTATAGTTCAAAAAGTTGAATAAAAGTACAAATTATTTACAAATTCAATCTTCCAGGTTGCCCACCATTTTCTCGGGCCGGACCCAGGCATCAAACTGTTCGCTGGTAAGCAGGCCCAGTTCAACGGCTGCTTCGCGCAGGGTTTTGTTTTCTTTATGCGCTTTTTTGGCAATCTGGGCAGCTTTTTCGTAGCCAATATGGGGATTTAAAGCGGTAACCAGCATAAGCGAGTTTTCCAGGTGGCGCTTGATTACGGGCAGGTTGGGCGCAATGCCTTCGGCGCATTTGTTGTTAAATGATACACAGGCGTCGCCCAGCAGCCGTGCCGACTGCAGCACGTTTGCGGCAATAAGGGGCTTGAATACATTCAGTTCGAAGTGGCCGTTGGAACCTCCGATGCTCACGGCCACGTCATTTCCCATAACCTGGGCGCATACCATGGTAAGGGCTTCGGGCTGGGTGGGGTTAACCTTTCCGGGCATAATGGATGAGCCGGGTTCGTTGTCAGGAATTAAAATTTCGCCAATACCCGAGCGTGGACCGGAGCTGAGCATGCGAATGTCGTTACCTATTTTCATCAGGGCTACTGCTGCCCGTTTCAGTGCGCCCGAAAGTTCAACCATGGCATCGTGCGCCGCCAGTGCTTCGAACTTGTTGGGTGCAGTTTTAAACGGATAGCCGGTTAGTTCAGAAATTTTTTCGGCTACCAGTACATCGTAACCTTTCGGGGCATTGAGGCCGGTGCCCACGGCTGTGCCGCCCAGTGCGAGTTCGCTTACCATTTCGAGGGCGTTGCGTATGGCACGCATGCTGTTATCAAGCTGTTGTACATAGCCGGAAAATTCCTGCCCGAGTGTAAGGGGGGTGGCATCCATAAAGTGTGTGCGTCCGGTTTTAACAATGCCCGAAAATTCCTTCGATTTACGGGCCAGCGTATCGCGCAACAATTGCATGCCCGGCAGGGTAACTTCCATTACCATTTTATAGGCCGCAATGTGCATGGCGGTGGGAAAGGTATCGTTCGATGATTGCGATTTGTTTACATCATCGTTGGGGTGAAGAATTTTCTTTTCATCGGTAAGTTTACCTCCGCTGAGCACGTGGGCGCGGTAGGCAATCACTTCGTTTACGTTCATATTGCTTTGTGTGCCCGACCCCGTTTGCCAGATTACCAGAGGAAACTGGTCGTCCAGCCGGCCGGCCAGAATCTCATCGCAAACTTTTGCTATCAGGTCTTTTTTTTCTGCCGGCAATACCCCCAGCTGGTGGTTAGCCAGTGCAGCAGCTTTTTTCAGGTAGGCAAAGGCGTAGATGATTTCGCGCGGCATGGTTCCTTCCGGACCTATTTTAAAGTTGTTGCGCGAACGCTCGGTTTGGGCGCCCCAGTATTTTTCGGCAGGCACCTGTACTTCGCCCATGGTGTCTTTTTCTATTCTGAAATTCATGATGTAAATGATTTATGGTATGGTGAAGCGGTCAAAATTAGAAAAGAAACCGGCCGGATTAAATGCGGCTCTGCGTTTTACTGTCCGTCTTTTTTCCTGAAGTATTTGTCTTCGTCAAATTCTTCTTCTTCCAGCGGCTTGGGCAATACGCCTACTTCCAGGATTTTAAATTCTGTTCTGCGGTTTCGGGCGCGCCCTTCGGGGTTGTCGGTTCCATCGGGGTTGGTGTTTCGGGCAATGGGGCGCGATTCGCCATAGCCGCGGGCAATCATGCGGTCGGGCGAAATGCCTTTTTTAATGAGGTAGTTCACAGCCGATTCGGCCCGTTTTTGCGATAGCCACATGTTGTATTCTTCGGTGTCAACGCTGTCGGTATGCGAGCTGAGTTCTATTTTAATTTCAGGATTATCGGTGAGTATCTGTGCCAGCTTGTCGAGCTCACGGGCGGCAGCCGGATTGATGTCGTATTTGTTGAAGTCGTAATAGATATTTTCCAGCACGAAAATTTTGTTGATTTCAATTTTGTCGAGCACCACTATGGTGTCGAAGGTTATGTTGGTAACAAGTTCTTTAAGCGTAGCAGGATCAACGCTTTTTCCTTTGCTGCTCCAGGGCTGGCGCCGGGTAAGGTATCCTTCGGCCTCGCCAATCAGGGTGTAGTCTTCATTTTCATAAACCCTGAAAAGAAATTTTCCATCATTGCCGGTAACATAATCCTGCAAAATGTCGCCTTCGCTGTCAACCAGTGATACTTTGGTGCCGGTAAGCAATTGCAGTTTGCCTTCTTTGTCGGGGGTATAGGTTATTCCTGCCAGATAATAGTTTACTACTTTCAGGTTTGGGTCTTCGTTTACGAAGGTGTAGATATCGTCATCGCCCTTTCCGCCTTCGCGGTTGGAAGTAAAGAATCCGCGGTCGGGCCGGAACAGGAAAATACCAAAGTCATCTCCTGAGGAGTTCATGGGTTCGCCCAGGTTTTCAACCTGGGTTTTGCCGGCAGAACGTTTTACCACAAACAGGTCAAGGCCACCAAAGCCCGGATGCCCATCGGAGGCAAAGTAAAGCTTTCCGTCTTCGGCCATAAAGGGAAACATTTCATTGCCGGGTGTGTTGATTTCGGGGCCCAGGTTTCGTACGCGCGAAAACCTTCCGCGCGAATCCATCTGGGCTGCATACAGGTCGGTGCCGCCAAATCCTCCTTTGCGGTTGGAGGCAAAATACAGCATTCGGCCATCCGGGCTAAAGGCCGGTGTGGAGTCCCAGGAGTCGGGTGTGTTTACGCCTCCGGTAATTATCTGGGGTTCCGTCCACACGCCGTTGCGAAAACGCGAAATGTACAGGTCAACGTCATCGGAATCTTTGCGTTTTCCGGTATTACCTCTGGCAAACACCATGATGCGCCCATCGGGGCTAAAGGTAATGCATCCGTTGTTTACATTTTGCACATTGATAAAGCCGGGCAGGGGTGATACCGTTGCCATATCCACAATGGCCCCCCTGCTGGCCACCTTGTAAATGCTGGTAAAGGGGGTTCCGGTGGCAGCATATATTTTGCCATTGCCGCGCGAAGAAGTAAAGTACAGTTCGTTGTTAAGGTATACCGGGTTGTATTCGCTGTATGACGAATTGAGGGCTTCCAGGTTTTTTACCCGATAGTAGCTGGGATTTTCGCGCAGTTTTTCCAGATAGGCCAGGCCGTTGTATTCCAGTTGTGCCCGGTTGCGCAGCGCTTCGTTGGCGGTGCGTTTAATGAGCTCGTCCAGCTGTTTGCGGGCTTCATCGTATTTTTCGTTGGCTTTTAACGACTGGGCATAGAAAAACTGAACCGAGTCGCGATCAATGCTGCGGCCGCCAGCTTTGGCATAAAAAGGCTCGGCCTGTTTAATGCGGTTAGACAGCCGGTACGATTCGGCTATGAGGTAATTGGCCTTGCCGGCATCGGAAATTTTTTTGGTGGACAGGACCTCGATTACGTTCTGGTATTCTCCGCGCAGAAAAGCTTTTTGCACCTTTCTTTCGGTGCTGCAGGCTGCCAGCACAGCCAGACATAAAAAAGTGAAAAACCGCATGGCGCTGAAAAATCCTTTAAAGCTACGAAAATCAAACCGAAACTTTCAGGTACCTGTTTAGCCAGGTATTTCGGGCAGGCAGGGGGTTATTCATAAATTCCTGGCGCGTGGTTACTGTGGTATCAAACACCGGGGTTTCGGCATTCCATATACCATTTTCAAGGCTCTTTTTTATTTCCTGAACGGGAACGGGCAGGATGGTATTGTTCAGCACAAAAAATATATGGCCCCGGTCCATGATTTCAAGCCCTGCGTTACGGGCAATTTGGTTTACGGCCTGCACAGAGCGGTCTATGGCACATCCGCTCGGGGCACAAAAGGTTTCATCGGTCGCCAGAACAATAAAGCGGTGAAGGGCAATGCAGCACGAGGCTTTGAGGTGTTGTCCGTGCGCCTGCCATTGGCGGATAAACTCCACCAGTGCCGCCTCAGTTTCTTTTTCCCGGGTGTTCGGCAGCGGGCGGTTTAGCGGGTATATCCAGACCCGGCTGTTTGCCGGAAGTTCATCGAACGGAACAAACATATGGGTAGTTTATCATTACGTTAAACCTTGTGCTTCGGCTATTAGTTCGGCCAGGTCTTTAACCTTTACTTCCTGTTCTTTTTCTTTTGCCTTCACCCCATCGGTTATCATGGTCATGCAAAAGGGGCAGGCTACTGCAATGGTTGTTGCCCCTGTGCTTAGTGCTTCTTCAGTGCGTTCGTGGTTTATTTCCTTGTTGCCTTTTTCGGCATCTTTAAACATTTGTGCCCCACCGGCGCCACAGCAAAGGCCCCGCGATTTGCACCGTTTCATTTCCACGAGGTCGGCCTCCAGGGCCTGCAGCACGGCACGCGGAGCATGGTACACGCCGTTTGCCCGGCCGAGATAGCAGGAATCGTGATAGGTGATTTTCCTGCCCTGATAGTGGTTGGCATCGGTTAGTTTAATACGACCTTCGTTTATGAGTTGCTGTAAAAACTGGCTGTGGTGCAGCACTTCGTAATGGCCGCCCAGCACGGGGTATTCGTTTTTAAGGGTGTTGAAGCAGTGCGGGCATGCTGTAACAATTTTCTTTACACCGTAACCATTAAGCAGTTGTATGTTGTTAAGGGCCTGCATCTGGAACAGGAATTCGTTTCCGGCTCTGCGGGCCGGATCACCGGTGCAGGTTTCTTCCGTTCCGAGTACGGCAAACTTTATTTCGGCAGCCAGCAGTATCCGGGCAAAGGCCCGGGTTACGCGTTTGTAGCGTTCGTCATACGAACCGGCACAGCCTACCCAAAACAGGATGTCGGGGGATTGGCCTTTTGCGGTAAGTTCGCTGAGTGTGGGTATTTTCATGCAGGTTTGTATTTAATTTTCCTTAGCCCAGTTAAACCGGTCGGCTGCGGGAAACTTCCAGGGTGCAAAGTTGGTTTCCAGGTTCTGGAACATGGCATTCCATGCGGGCGGTGCGCCCGATTCTTCCATGGCCACATACCGGCGCAGTTCTATAATTATTTCCATGGGGTTTATCAGCACGGGGCATGCCTCTGCGCAGGCGTTGCAGGTGGTGCAGGCATTTATCTCCTCGCGGGTAATGTAATGGTCTAACAGGGTTTTACCATCATCCAGCCCTTTGGTTCCGGCTCTTAGGTTCCGGCCTGCTTCTTCCAGCCGGTCGCGCACATCCATCATAATTTTGCGGGGTGAAAGTTTTTTACCGGTAAGGTTGGCCGGGCATTCGGAGGTGCACCGCCCGCATTCGGTACAGGCATAGGCGGCCATAAGGCTGGTGCGGGGCAGGTCGTTTATGTCTTTGGCCCCGAAGTGCGCCGGTACGTCTTCAGCCGGGGTCCCTTCGGCCTGCAGGCCCAGCATGGTTTTTACTTCTCGGGTAACTACCGGCATGTTGCTTATATAGCCTGCGGGCTCCAGTCGCGCATAATAGGTGTTAGGAAAAGCCATGAAAATATGCAGGTGTTTGGAATAGGTTATGTATATGGCAAAGCCCAGTATGCCTGTTATATGAAACCACCATGCAAAGCGTTCCACAAAAATCAGGAAGGGAGTGGAGTAGTCTTCCAGCAACGGAATAAAAAGACTGCTGAAAAACAGTTTACCGGTAGGGGTGTAGTGGGCATCGCGTTGTTGCAATATCTGGTCGGCTGCATTCATTTTGAGTATGGCCAGCATAAGCACCATTTCGGTTATGAGAATTATGTTGGCATCGAGGCGGGGCCAGGAGGTCATTTCGGCCGACCAGAAGCGGGGAAGCCTGAGCACGTTTCTGCGCACAAGAAATACGGCACAGGCCACCAGCACACCAACGGCCAGAAACTCAAAAACATTCATCAGTACGGAATACAGGCTGCCAAGAAAGGGAGCGAAAATGCGGTGGGTGCCCGCCAGGCCATCGATCACGAATTCAAGTACTTCGAGGTTAATTACAATAAAGCCAATATAGATAAGGAGATGAAGAAAGGCGGGAATAAACCGCGCAAACATTTTTTTCTGGCCGAAAGCCACCAGCAGCATGTTTCGCAGGCGTTGGGCAACAGGCCCGGTTACAGGCACCTGCCGGCCCAGCCGAATGGTGTTGCGGATTTGCAGGATGCGCCTGCGCAGAAAATATCCGAATACCAGCAGGGTGAGTACAAAAAGTAATTGCTGTATCATGCCTAAAAATACATTTTCCTGCCGGTGAGGCCAAGCGTGCTGTTTTGCACCGATAATAAATTTATCTACTTTTGTGCCCCCTGCATGCGGCAGGGCCGTTTTTGGTGACGTAGCTCAGTTGGTAGAGCAAAGGACTGAAAATCCTTGTGTCGGCAGTTCGATTCTGCCCGTCACCACTCCCTCCCCTTCACTGCCGGAAGTGCTTAAGTTTTATAATTTCTTCCCGAGTTAAAAATCGCCATTTGCCACGGGGCAGGTCTTTTTTGTCCAGGCCGGCATAGAGGGTGCGGTCCAGCTTAACCACTTCGTAATCCAATGCCTCAAATATTCTTCGCACTACGCGGTTCCAGCCTATGTGCAGTTCGATGCCTATGGTTTTGCGGTCATCCGACAGAATGGCCAGGTTGTCCGGAATGGCCTTTCCTTCTTCCAGCACAACACCTTGTGCAATACGTTCGGCATCGGCTTTGGTAAGGGGCCGGTTCAATTGCACCTTATATACTTTTTTAACCTTATACGAAGGGTGCGAAAGTTTTTCGGCCAGCATGCCATCGTTGGTAAGCAGCAGGAGGCCTGTGGTGTTGCGGTCCAGCCGGCCCACCGGGTAAACGCGCTCTTTTACCGCCGTGCCTATTAATTGCATAACGGTTTTGCGCTCCTGCGGGTCGTTGGTGGTGGTGAGGTACCCTTTGGGTTTATTCAACAATATGTACACGGGTTTTTCGGCACGAACCACGCGGTTTTCATACCGAACCACATCGCCCGGCTTTACTTTGTAGCCCATTTCGGTAATTACCTGGCCGTTAACCGAAACCAGACCCATGGCAATGCGCTTATCGGCTTCCCGCCTGGAGCATATTCCGCTGTTGGCAATGTACCGGTTCAGACGAATAGTTTCCGGGGCCGCAGGCGCAGAAGTTTCGGGACCGGCTTTTTTGGGCGCTTTGCCTTTGTGCAAAGGCTTTGCAGGTACGCTGCCGGAAGCCCTGACGCGTGAACGGGTACTACGCTTGGGCATCGGGCTCTTTCAAATCGGCATCTTCGCCTATGGTGTTTATTTCCTGGCTGAAGTCTTTGGGTACGGGCAGTTCCGACAGATCGTTTATGCCAAAATATTCCATAAATTTTACCGAGGTGCCGTACAGCATCGGGCGGCCAATGCTGTCGGACTTGCCGATAATTTCTATCAACCCTTTTTCCAGCAATTTATGAATGGCATAATCGCAGTTTACCCCGCGAATAGCCTCTATTTCGGGCTTGGAAATGGGCTGCTTGTATGCAATGATCGACAGGGTTTCCATGGCCGAGGTAGAGAGCCGTTTACGGGATTGCTGCTTGAGCAATATGCTGATGCTGGCCTGGTAGGCCGGCTTGGTTAAAAACTGATACCCCCCGGCCGCTCTATAAAGCTGAAAGGCATAGTCTTCAGCCTGATATTTTTCTTCTATGCGCCTGATGGCGTTTATAATATCTTCTTCAGGCACATCGGCATTGAACATTTCCGACAAACAGCTTTTGATGTCCGCCAGTTTTATTGGTACGGGCGAGCAGAAGATCAAAGCCTCTATATGGTTCTGTAAAAAATCCATTACCGGTTCTGTTAGTCGGTTTGCATCATTTTGGCTTCTATCGACTGGGTGGTATGCGGCACGGCCAGCAGGCGCTCTTTTGGAATAAGTTTTCCGGTAACGGTACAAATACCGTAGGTTCCGTTTTTGATACGCACCAGGGCGTTCTCCAGATTCATGATGTACTTTTGCTGCCGGGCGGCCAGCTGGCTCAGATTTTCTTTTTCGGCTGTTTCGGCTCCGTCTTCCAGCACCTTGGTGTTGCCTCCTGAGGTGGCATCGGTGCCTTCGTCATTGTTGCGGTTTAGCGTTTCTTTAAGAATGCGGTATTCGGCCCGTGCCTTTTCCAGCTTTTCCAGAATCAGTTGCTCAAACTCTTTCAGCTCATCAGCAGAATACCGTTTTTTATCTTCAGTTGCAGATGCCGTTTTTGAAGGATACGCCACCGGCCGCTGTACGGGGGTGTTGGGAAAAGTACCCACGGGTTGGGAGGGGCGGGTTTCCTGCTTACGGGAAGAAGTTTTTTTACCGGTTGCTTTACCCGTGCGGGCTGCCGCACTCCTGGCCGGGGTTTCTTTTCTGGCTGTGCCTTTCCTTGCTGCCGGTTTGGTTTTGGCAGCCTTTTTAGCGCTTTTTTTGGCTGCTTTCTTTGTGGTTTTTTTTGCTTTTGCCATAGTGTCCCTCCCGTAAAGAATGGGCAAAAATACGTGGACGGTGCTAAAACAAAAAATAAAGGTTTTTAATTGCGTGCTGCTGCCCAATATGCTTTTCTTTCAACGCCTTTCGACAAAAATCTTTTTTGCGCTTATTGCCTGGGCGCTGCTGCCTGCCTGCTCCGAAAACGAAACAGACCGGTGGGAAAAACGGGCTGCCCAAACAGAAATTCTGCGCGATGATTTTGGCGTACCGCATGTGTACGGTAAAACCGATGCAGATGCCGTTTTTGGGATGATATACGCCCAATGCGAAGACGACTTCAAACGTGTGGAGCGCAACTACCTGGCCGCCCTGGGGCGGCTGGCCGAAGTTGAGGGGGAAAAATACCTCTATCACGATGTGCGCGCCCGCCTGTTTATGACTTTTGAAGAGGCACAGGAACTGTTTGAGCGAACACCCCCGTGGCTAAAGGAATTGTGCCAGGCCTGGGCCGATGGCATTAACTATTATCTGCACACGCATACGGAAGTAAAACCCAGGCTGCTGAAACATTTTGAGCCGTGGATGGTACTGTATTTCACCGAAGGCTCCATTGGCGGCAACATCGAATCCATTTCTGTTAGCCGGCTAAAGGATTTTTATGAAAACACCTCGCTGGCGGCAACCCTTCCCGGCAATGACCGCATTGCGGAAGAACCTGCCGGCAGCAACGGCTTTGCCCTCTCCGGAAAGGTTACCCGGTCGGGCAAAGCCATGTTGCTCATTAACCCGCACACCTCGTTTTATTTCCGGGGCGAAATACACATGGTAAGCCAGGAAGGTTTGAATGCCTACGGGGCCGTTACCTGGGGTCAGTTTTTCATTTACCAGGGCTTTAACGAAAAAAACGGATGGATGCACACCAGCTCGGCTACCGATGTAATGGACGAATACATTGAACGTATTGAAAAGCGAAACAACAACCTGTTCTATCAATACGGAAGCGAATGGCGGCCCGTAATCCGTAAAACCATCACCTTAAAATATGCTGCTGGCGACTCGCTGAAGGAAAAAACCCTGGATATTTACCGGACGCATCATGGCCCCATAACGCACGCAAACGATTCGGCCTGGATTGCTACGGCCATGCTTTGGGACCCCGTCCGCGCACTCGAGCAGTCGTACCGGCGCATGAAGACCTCCTCGCTTAAAGAATTTATGCAGGTGCTCGATCTGCGCACCAACTCATCGAACAACACCGTATATGCCGATGCAGAAGGCAACATTGCCTATTTTCATGGTAACTTTATTCCCAGGCGAAATGCTGCCTTTGATTTTACCCGGCCGGTTGACGGCAGCAACCCGGCCACCGACTGGCAGGGTACGCACCCCGTTGCCGAAACGGTGCACCTCATAAACCCTCCCAACGGCTGGATACAGAACTGCAACTCCACACCCTTTACCTGTGCACTGCAGTTCAGCCCGGATAAGGAAAAGTACCCGGCCTACATGGCCCCCGATCCTGAAAATTTCAGAGGCATACATGCTGTTAGGGTGCTTGCCGGACAGAAGGACATAACCCTGGACAGGCTTATTGAGCTGGCCTACGACCCGCAGCTGCCGGCTTTTGAAAAGGTAATACCCGGCGTGGTTCAGGCTTTTGCCGAACTACCCCGCAGGTATCCGCACCTAAAACCTGTAGTAGACACCTTAAGCAAATGGAACCTTCGCGTTTCGAAAAACTCGGTAGCCATGACCATAGCTCATTTTTTTACCACATCCTGTTTACAGGATTTGCCCCTGCCCCGGGAACTAACACCCATGGAGCGGATAAATTACCTGGGCACCGGCACCCCGCCGGCAGAAAGGCTGCGCATGCTGGACGCCACCATTAAAAAACTGGAAGCCGACTTTGGCACATGGGCCCTGCCGTGGGGTGAAGTAAACCGGTTTCAGCGGCTAACCGGTGATATTGAACAATTTTTTGATGACTCCCGGCCCAGCCTTGCCGTGGGCATGGCATCGGGCAACTGGGGTGCGCTGGCTTCGTTTGGTGTACGGAGCAATACCGGCACCAAAAAGCTGTATGGCACCTATGGCAACAGTTTTGTTGCCGTAGTGGCGTTTGGCAACAGGGTATACGCCAAAAGTCTGCTGGCAGGCGGACAAAGCTCAGACCCGGCCTCACCGCATTTTATGGACCAGGCGAGGCGATACGTTGATGCGCAGTTTAAAGACGTGGCTTTTTACCGCGAAGATGTGATCAAGCGTGCTGAAAAAAAATATCATCCGGGTAAACAACCATAATCATTACCTATGAAAAAACATCTCCTCTGCTTGTTGCTTCTGCCGGCCGGGTTAACCGGTGTTGCCCAAACCGGCCTGTTGTTCCGGCAAACCAGCGAAGTGCATCATCTGATGGTAAACTTCGAGGCCGATCGCGGCAGCCTCATGCGGTTTTACACCATTGCCAACTCGCCCGAACGCCGAGAACGGCTTAAAGAATTTTATACCAGTTACCTGAAGCAACTTGAAGAACTGCCGTTTGAAACCTTTTCGCAGGGGGGTAAGGTAGATTACATCCTCTTTAAAAGAAACCTGGAAGACGCGCTGTATCAGCTGTCGGTAGAAGAAAAAGAATACAACCAGATAAGAAAGTATGTGGCCATGGCCGACCCCCTATATGAGCTGGAAAAAAAGCGCAGAAGAGGCTACACCTTAAACAGCGAAGAAGTAGCCCAAACCCTTAACCAGGTACGCAGGCAGATGGAAGAGGCCATGCAACAACTGTCCCGGCAGCCCAGCCTGCCTCCCGAAATCATTAACCGTGCCGTAGAAACGGTTGGCGGCCTGAAAAACGCCCTGCGCAGTGTTTACGGTTTTTACAATCAGTATGACCCGTTATTCACCTGGTGGGTACAAAAGCCCTGTCAGCAACTGGATACCCTGTTAGGCGCCTATGCACAAGCCCTGAAGAAAAAAACAGATATGGCACGCCTTCCAAAAGATGACGGAAGCGGCATAATCGGCCAGCCCATCGGGCGCGATGAAATCATCCGCCAGCTCAGGCTGGAATTTATTCCTTATACTCCCGAAGAGCTTATTGATATTGCCCAAAAGGAATTTGCCTGGTGTGACCGCGAAATGCTGAAAGCCAGTGCCGAGCTGGGCTTTGGTAACGACTGGAAAAAGGCCCTCGAAAAAGTCAAGCAGAGTTTCGTTCCGCCCGGTCGCCAGCCCGAAGCCATGCTGGACCTGTACAACCAATCGGTTGATTTTCTGAAAAAGAACGACCTGATAACCATTCCGCCGCTGGCAGAAGAAACCTGGCGCATGCGCATGATGACCCCGGAACAACAACTTGTTAGCCCCTTCTTTCTGGGCGGTGAACTTTTCCAGATTTCCTACCCCACCCAAAGCATGGACCATGAAGACAAGCTGATGAGCATGCGCGGCAACAACCCCCACTTTTCGCGCGCCACGGTACATCATGAACTCATTGCCGGCCACCACCTGCAACAGTTTATGAACAACCGAAACAAGGCATACCGCAATTTCCGCACACCCTTCTGGACGGAAGGCTGGGCCCTGTACTGGGAGATGATTTTATGGGATATGAATTTTCCGCGCAATGCCGAAGACCGCATCGGCATGCTGTTCTGGCGGATGCACCGTTGTGCGCGCATTATCTTCTCGCTGAATTACCATCTGGGCGTGTGGACGCCCCGGCAGTGCATTGATTTTCTGGTGGACCGCGTAGGACACGAACGGGCTAATGCCGAGGGCGAAGTACGCCGGTCGTTCACCGGGCGCTATGGCCCCCTTTACCAGCTGGCGTATATGATGGGCGCCCTGCAGTTTTACGCCTTAAAAAAAGAACTGGTAGACAGCGGCAAGATGACCTATAAACAGTTTCATGATGCCGTAATGGCCGAAAACAGCATGCCTGTGGAATTGCTCCGGGCCCTGTTAACCAACGCGCCCCTATCGCGCAATTTCAGCACACAGTGGCGGTTTTACGGCAGGTAAACACGCACACCCCCTTGCTACTGCACGCCAACAACTACGCGTTTGCGGAATGTTTCCGTTCGTCCAGACTGGTCGAACACTTCAAACCACACCACGTAATAGCCGGGCCTGGCTTTGGTTCCGTCTGTTCGATCGCCATCCCACCTGAAAAAGCCTTCCGTGCCCAAAAGCTCGTTGCTGGCAACAACTTTTATCTCCCGCCCCTGCTGATCCAAAATTTTAACATTGGCTACCTTGCCTCCTGTTTCAAAGGCATATCGTATCTCGGCAAAATCGGGGTAACTATAATGTGGTACAAATACCTGCGGAACAACCTCTACGCGCCCCGAAGCCACCCCGGCAACCACGGCATTTGAGTTGGGAAGCCCCGGTGTTGCATAGCCGGCAGCGGTGGCGGCCGATTTCCAGTTGTGCGCACTGTTGGTTTCGGCCTGCGCATCAATACGCTCCAACGAAACACCCTCCGTGTTGCGTAAAAAAACCGAATGATAGTTCCGGTTGTAGATAAAATAATCAGACAGCTCGTTATTATCAGTCAGAATGCTTACCGATCCTTCGTCATCAGGAAAATCAGGAAGGGCCGGCACTTTTATTATCATTCCCGAAGCAGCCCGCGGATAGTGCGCCTGCAGGGTAAGCGGATCGGTAGTAAATGCCATGATACCACCGGGCGGTAACAAAAGGTTGTCTGAAGTAATGGTTTGAGGGTTGGTAAACGCATAACCGTTGTAATTGCCCACCTTCCAGTTTATAAGATTAAGGTATTTGGACGACCGGTTATACACTTCAACAAAGTCAACGCCAAATGGTCGCGGGTTAAACAACAGTTCATGTATAACCACTTCGCCAGGCAGGGCCCGCCCGGGCAGTCCAAACTTTGCGCTGCTAAAGTTTTCCTGTATGGGGTTTCCGGCGCAATCATAGACCTGGTTTGCAACAATGGTATATTCGGTTTGGGGCTGGAGGCTGCCGGTAAGCTGCAGCGCCATTTCGCGCATGGAGGTTCCAAAGCTTACCGTACTTATGCCCAATGCCGGTGTTATGCTGAAACTTTCAGGCGGGGGCAGTGCCGCATTCATTTTTTCATCAAAGGTCAGTTTAAGCAGCTCAGGACTTTCGGGGAAAGCCGACAGCAACTTCGGCCCGAAGACATCGGGATTACTGCCCCGTATGGAGTTTTCGCGACCGGGTGTGCCCCCCGAGACATGTTCGGAAGCGGCCCAGTTGTCTTCTTCGGCACAGATGTTGTTTTCGTCAATAAGCTCAAGCGTCCATCCACCGTTTTTCTTATCTGCATCCCTGTACCAGGCATCGGTGTATTTTACTTCATCAATCAGGTTGTTATAGGCATCGCGCAGCTGCAGGTTATCAGCACTGTTGTTGAGGGTGGGAAATGCACTTATTCCAATTACATCGCCAAAAGCCTGATAGGCCGAAGCCGCAGCATCGGGTGCCAGTATTACATACCTGCCCGGCAACAGGTTAAAAGGCGGCAGCATTGCAGATGAGGTGGCATCGGAAAGCTTCCAGCCGGCCAGATTAATCGCTGTGCCCGAGCGGTTATACAGCTCTGCAAATTCTGCTGCCGGCAAACCAATGGAGGGATCGGGGTCGGGGAAAAGCTCGGTAAAAACAACCTGTTTGTATTGTGCCGGGGGAGGAGGAACATAGGCATTGCCCGAAACAACAAAGTCGTCAAAGTAAAACAGAGTGGAGCGGGTGGCGGTATAACTGCAAAACACCCCGAACCATTCAGCGGCCGGGTGAGTGAAGTCGGTTTCCATTCCTTCCTGCACAAAACTTCCGGTAAGGCCCACATCCGAAAACAACTGCCACACGCCCCCGGCCGAACGGGTAACGCGGACTCGAACATCTACCGGATCGGCATTAACACGCCCGTTAAGTCCGTCAATGATTTTCGTTCTGGTTGTACCGGTTTGGCGGAACAAACTAATTTCATCATCGGTGCCGCCAATCAGAACGAAATATCCGTTAAGCGGGCCGGAAAGGTCTTCCTGGGAGGACGTAAGGTATAGGCGCACAAAATTGCTTGATGACGGGTTAAACTCCATGCGTACCCGGCATTCCCACACGGCATCTTCAATGGCCGCAGAAGGCGTTGCAAGCCAGGCCACATCGGTAGTGGCAGGGGCCATGAGCCGCAGGCGCTGGGCATCAACAGCAAATTTGGCGGTGCTTCCGCTCCATGGCGGGTTGGCGGTAAAATCACCGTCTGAAAAATCATCGGTAAGCTGGGCGCAAACGGTTCCGAACATAACAGTCGTTAGTAAAGCCGAAAAAATTTTCAGAAACGGGTGCATCTTTCAACTAAAATATCCGTAGTAGAAATTTTGGCTTATCCAAAAATAGTATTTTTGCGCCCGGTTTACAGTTGGTAAAAGCCCGTGCGGGCTGTTAATCGTAAAAAGAACATGAAGTTAGCAGTTGTGGGCGCCACCGGTTTGGTGGGTCAGGAAATCTTAACCGTGCTCCAGGAGCGCAATTTTCCATTCGATGAATTGTATCTGGTTGCTTCTGAAAAGTCGGTTGGTCAGGTAGTGCCCTTTAAAGGAAAGGAGTATCCCATACGCTCCATTGAAGAAGTTTGTAACCTTGCGCCCGACTTAGCGATCTTCTCGGCCGGTGCAGGCACTTCGCTGGAGTGGGCCCCCCGTTATGCCGAAAAGGGATGCATCGTTATTGATAACTCCTCGGCCTGGCGCATGGATCCCGGTAAGAAGCTTATCGTTCCGGAAATCAACGGGCATGAACTTACCATTGACGACCGCATTATCGCCAACCCGAATTGCTCTACCATTCAAATGGTTATGGTGCTGGCGTCCCTGCATGTAAAATTCAAACTAAAACGCATAGTGGTTTCGACCTATCAGGCTGTAACCGGAACGGGCAAAGATGCCGTGGAGCAACTCCTTAACGAACGCAAGGGCGTTGCCGGCCCGAAGGTGTATCCGCACGCCATCGATCTCAATACCCTGCCGCATATCGACTCCTTTCTGGATAACGGATACACCAAAGAGGAGATGAAAATTGTAAACGAAACGCGCAAAATTTTAAGCGACCCCACCATAGGCATTACGGCTACGGCCGTTCGGGTGCCCACGCTGGGTGGCCATGCCGAATCGGTTAATGCAGAGTTTTATCACGACTTTACCTGCAGCGAAATCCGGTGCATTCTGGCCAGCACGCCGGGCATTATTGTTCAGGATGACCCCAAAAACAACATCTATCCCATGCCAGTAAACAGCCGTGGCCGCGATGAGGTGTTTGTGGGGCGCATCAGGCGTGACGAGTCCCAGCCCAATACGGTTAACCTGTGGATTGTGGCCGACAACCTGCGCAAGGGCGCAGCCACCAATGCCGTACAAATAGCCGAGTTTATGATGGAGCGCAGCCTGGTGTATTAAAACCCGCTTTCTTCCGGGCAATTGCTGCTTACCTTTATTGCGCGGAAGTATGCCCCCCTGGATTGAAAAATTATCTTCTCCCGAAGTTATCCGGTTTATTCAGGAAAATGCAGGTCTGGACGAACAGGAGCTTTTGCTGAAACACGATACGCTCCTGGGCTTGCCCACCCGCCTGCTTGCCCGGCAGCTTAAGGGAAGAAGAAAAGCCAAAGAAAAGCTGCCCCTTTGGTATCAAACGCCAGGCATTGTTTATCCCCCTGCGGTTGCTCTTGAACAGTGTTCGTCCGAAATCACGGCCCGTTACAAAACCGGGCTGATTATGCCCTTTGTTGGTCAAAACCCCGCGCAGGCTGCCGACCTTACCGGTGGCATGGGTGTGGATACTTTTTACCTGAGCACCCTTTTTCAGGAAGTAGCGTATGTAGAGCCCGATGCTTCGCTGCTGGAAATAAGCCGGCATAACCACCAGGTGTTGGGTGCAAAAAATATTCATTATCATGCTTTAACAGCGCACGATTTTCTGAAACAGAACCTTGGAAAATTCGATTTGGTCTATGCCGACCCTTCGCGCAAATCTTCGCGGGGCAGCAAAGCCATACGGTTGCAGGATTGTTCACCCGATATTACGGCCCTGCAAAACCTGATATTCGCCTCCTCGCCCAACTTTCTGCTAAAAACATCGCCCCTGCTCGATATAAGCGAAGGCCTGCGGCAACTGCCCCAAACTACCGAAGTGCACGTGGTGGCAGTTAACAACGAAGTAAAGGAACTGCTTTTCCTGGCAACGCCTTTCTTATCCCAACAGCCGGTCATAAAAACGGTAAACTTTCAAAACGGAAACCGCATGGAGTTTGCCTTTACCTTTGCCGAAGAACAGCAGGCAGAAGTTCAATACGCTGCTCCGTTAACCTGGCTTTACGAACCCAACCTGGCCATAATGAAGGCCGGCGCCTTTAAACTGGCAGCAGGCCGATTCGGGTTGCTGAAACTGCATCCCAACACCCACCTGTACACAAGCCATAGTCCTATAGAAAATTTTCCGGGCAGAATGTTCCGGGTGGAGGCGGGGCTAAAGCCGGGACATGCCTTAAAAAATCTTTATGGCGCCAGGGCACATGTGCTGGTACGCAACTACCCGGTAGCCGCCAACCGGCTGGCTTTAAAATATCACCTCACTGCCGCAGGCGAAGATTACCTTATTGCCTGCACCTCTGTAAGCGGAAAGCACCTGCTGCTCACCAAACGCATCAAATAAGCAAATGCAGCAGCAGATAAATAAGGAATGCCACAGCTGCAACGGATCCGTAAACGCGTAAAATTTTTCTTCGGTTCTGCACATCTTCCCACCACAACACCAGGCGCGGCCGGTAAAGCCCCAGCAGCATAAACAGCAACGCTGCAGCCAGAACCAGAAGAATAAAAAGCTTTACCTGTTCCATATCCGGCACCTTGTTCGAAATATACATTTTTCATTAAACCCTGTTATCGGCTTCCGTTTTTATCTTTGTGCCCCATTTCGTTTTGAGGCCGCACGAACTTTTACACCTCTACCGGCACGACAGCTGGGTACAGACGCTCAGCGAAAGCATTCGTACGTCCCGGCGTGTTCAAATAAAGGGCCTGTCGGGCAGCCTCGATGCCCTGATAGCCGCTGCTGTAGTCCGCAACCTGCAGCAACCGGCCCTGTTTGTGCTGCACGACAGGGAAGAAGCAGCCTATTTTCAGAACGATCTGCAAAACCTGCTTGAGCAGGAGGTGCTCTTTTTCCCCATGTCGTACAAACGGCCTTATGAATACGAAGAGATAGAAAATGCCAACGTGCTGATGCGCACCGGGGTGCTGAACCACATCATGTCGGATCATTCCCTCCCGGTTATTGTTTCGTATCCCGAAGCGCTGAGCGAAAAAGTTATACACCGGCGCTCCCTAACCGCCAGCACCTTTGCCGTGCGCAGAGGACATGAGTTAAATGTTTCTTTTCTGGAAGAATTTCTCCATACCTGCGGCTTTGAAAAGACCGATTTTGTGTATGAGGCCGGCCAGTTTGCCGTGCGTGGGGGCATAATTGATGTATTTTCTTTTGCCCACGAATTGCCTTACCGAATTGAACTGGCCGGTAATGAGGTAGAAAGCCTGCGTTCATTTGATCCCGCCTCGCAACTGTCGGTCGAAAATCACGAACAGATAAACCTTGTTCCCAACATTCAAACCCGCTTTGTGCACGAAGACCGGCAGTCTTTTCTGGAGTTCATTCCGGAAAACACCCTGTTATGGTTTAAAGACATCCGGCTCACCGAAGATGTGCTGGCCCGTCAGTTCGAAAAAGTGGGCGCTGTCTTCGAAAAGCTGAAGAGCAGCTCTTCCGGCGCCGCCACCGCGTTGCCACCCGAACACCTTTTTGAAACACTTTCTTCCTTTAACGGGGCCGCCGTGCGGTTCAGGCAAATTGAATTTGGCCAGCGCTTTGCGGCCAGCGAAGCGCAGGTATTCACCTGGCAGTCGGCTGGCCAGCCCGGTTTTCAAAAAAATTTCGAATTGCTGGCTGCCAACCTCGATGAGCTCGGCCAAAAGGGATACCGGTGCTTTATTGCAGCCGAAATGCCGCGGCAGCACGACAGGCTTGCGCGCATTTTCGAAGAAATACGCCCCGGCCTTACGTTTATTCCGCTTTCTTTTCCGCTTCGGCAGGGGTTTGTTGATCATCTGCTCAAAACAGCCTGTTATACCGACCACCAGATCTTCGAGCGTTTTCATCGCTATCATGCCCGCGAAAAATTCAGCAAGTCGAAAGCCCTAACCCTGCGCGAACTGCAAACGCTCAAACCCGGTGACTTTGTTACGCACATCGATTACGGTATAGCCAAGTTTGCCGGCCTTGAAAAAAAAGAAATAAACGGGCGCCAGCAGGAACTAATCAGGCTGGTGTACCGCGATGATGACGTATTGTATGTAAGCATTCATGCGCTTCATAAAATTTCAAAATACACGGGCAAAGAGGGCACGCCACCGGTAATAAGCAAGCTGGGCACCCAGGAATGGGAACAGAAAAAAGCACGCGTTAAAAAGAAGGTTCAGGATATTGCCAAAGACCTCATCCGCCTGTATGCCAAACGCAAGTCTTCACCCGGTTATGCCTTTTCGCCCGACAGCTACCTTCAGGCCGAGCTGGAGTCTTCATTCATATATGAAGACACGCCCGACCAGGCCCGCGCTACCGAAGAAGTAAAAAGAGATATGGAAGCGCCACATCCTATGGACCGGCTGATTTGCGGTGACGTGGGCTTTGGTAAGACCGAAGTGGCCATTCGTGCCGCCTTTAAAGCCGTTACCGATGGCAAACAAGTGGCCGTGCTAGTGCCCACCACCATACTGGCATTTCAGCATTACCGCACTTTTACCGAACGGCTTCAGGGGTTGCCGGTAACCATCGACTATGTATCACGCTTCCGTACCACAGCCGAAGTAAAATCCATCCTCTCAAAGGTACGCGAAGGAAAACTGGATATACTTATTGGCACCCACAGAATAGTAAGCAAGGACGTACAGTTTAAAGACCTGGGCCTGCTGATAGTAGATGAAGAACAGAAGTTTGGCGTAAAGGTTAAGGAAAAGCTCAAGGAATTTAAAGTTAACGTTGATGTGCTAACCCTCACGGCTACGCCCATTCCACGAACCCTGCACTTCTCACTCATGGGCGCCCGCGACCTGAGCATTATTGCCACACCACCACCCAACCGCCAGCCGGTAACCACCGAACTGCATACCTTTCATGAAACCATAATACGCGATGCCATAAGCTTTGAGCTGCGCCGGGGCGGACAGGTGTTTTTTGTGCATAACCGCATAAGCGATATTGATGAAGTAGCCCACCTGGTGTTTCGTTTGGTGCCCGATGCACGCATTGCGGTGGCACACGGACAAATGAACGGCGACCAGCTTGAAAAAACCATGCTGAAGTTTATAAATGGCGAATACGATGTGCTGGTTTCTACCAACATCATTGAATCGGGGCTGGATATACCCAACGCCAACACCATGATTATAAACCAGGCCCATATGTTCGGATTGTCCGACCTGCACCAGATGCGCGGCCGCGTGGGTCGCTCCAATAAAAAGGCCTTCTGCTACCTGCTTACCCCTCCCGCATCGCTGCTCACGGCCGACTCACGCAAGCGCCTTGCCGCACTGGAAGAATTTTCTGACCTGGGCGATGGATTTAAAGTAGCCATGCGCGACCTCGACATCCGCGGTGCCGGCAACCTGCTGGGTGCCGAACAAAGCGGCTTCATCAACGACCTGGGTTTTGATACCTACCACAAAATACTGGACGATGCCATCCAGGAACTTAAGGAAACCGAGTTCAAAGAGCTGTTCGCCTCCGAACTGGCACAAAAAGCAAAACTGCTGGTACAGGATTGCACCGTAGAAACCGACCTGGAAATTCTTATTCCCGAATGGTACGTTTCCAGCATTACCGAACGCCTGCAGCTCTACGCCCGGCTGGACAACATTAAAAACGAAAACGAGCTTAACGCTTTTACCACCGAACTGCTCGACCGGTTTGGCGAAATACCCGAACCTGTTCATGAACTGATCCACTCCGTACGGCTGCGCTGGCTGGGCGAGGAAGCTGGTTTTGAAAAAATAGCCCTCAAAAACGGTAGTTTTAAAGGGCACTTTACCTCCTCCCGACCCGACTATTTCAACTCACCGGTTTTTGGAAAAATTCTGCGCTATATCCAGGCCCATCCCCGTACATGCCGCCTGCGCGACCAGAACGGTAAGGCCATGGTTATTATCGAAAGCATTGCCCATGTACGCCAGGCCATTGCGGTTTTAAGGCAAATGCTCGAAACCGGTGTGGAGACCGCTGTACGCAATTAAAATAAAAACACCCTTCCGGCGTTTCATACCCAAAGCAGGTTGATTTATACCTTTAATTTATGAATTACAGGGTACAACTTGGAAAACACATCATTATGTCCATATATTAGCGTTTGCTTTTAACCAAACCAGTCATGATTCGGCTTACCAAGGTTCTATTTTTTGCAGTTGCCGCCTCGGCTTTGCTTTCTGCCTGCAGTTTGTTTAACCGGGGCAAGGGAAAACCTACTGCGCAAAACCCCGGCCAAATAAGCACGGCTACCGGCCTGGCGTATAACGATGAAGATGAGGGGGGCTTTACGGTAAAACCCTTTGAAGGGCAACCCGATGCCCCGAACATGGTCTTCATAGAAGGCGGCCGCGCGGTAATGGGCTCATACGAAGAAGATGTAATGGCTTCGCGCGACAATTTGGAGCGCACCGTTTCGGTGGCTTCTTTTTATATGGATGAAACCGAAATAGCCAACATCCACTGGCTGGAATACCTGCACTACCTGGCCCGCGACTCTTCGCAGGAAGTGTATCAGGCCGCCCTCCCCGATACCACCGTATGGGTAGGCAAGCTGGCCTTTAACGACCCTTACGTTGAACATTACCTTCGCTATCCCGGCTTCCGTTATTTCCCTGTGGTAGGCGTAAGCTGGACGCAGGCCAATGCCTATGCCGTGTGGCGTACCCGTGCCGTAAACATAAGCCTTGCGAAAAAAGCAGGAACCGAATATGCCGAAACCGATGGCCGCATACCGCTGGAGTCGGGTATTGTGGTACCCGCCTACCGGCTGCCCACCGAAGCCGAATGGGAATATGCCGCTCAGGCTATGATTGGCACCCAATGGCTGGAGGAAATGCAAACACATCAGCGTATTTATCCGTGGGACGGCCATGCAGTGCGCAACCCTTACGGAAAACAAATGGGCTTTATGCTGGCCAATTTTAAACGCGGCCGCGGCGACTATGCCGGTATTGCCGGACGCCTGAACGATGGCGCGCTCATTACCTCTTACATCTATGAGTTTCCTCCCAACGATTACGGGCTCTATAATATGGCCGGCAACGTGAGCGAGTGGGTACAGGATGTGTACCGCCCCATGTCGTTCCAGGACTTTGATGACCTGAACCCCATACGCAGAGATGGTTTCCTGGACAAGGCTTCGGGAACCGAACAGGAAGGGAACCTGTATAACAACAAAGACCGTAACCCTGCAAGCTACACATCGCTCATTACCGACCGCGCCCGGGTGTACAAAGGCGGAAGCTGGAAAGATGTGGCCTACTGGATGTCACCGGGTACGCGCCGCTACCTCGACCAGGACAGCGCCACGGCAACCATCGGCTTCCGGTGCGCCATGATTAGAGCCGGATCGAATTACTGAAATTCATCATTGCGCCTGTTTACCACAACCCTGCCCCGCGGCAGGGTTTTTTATCCCGCATAGGCAATGCCGGCCACGCTCAATGAGGCCGCCCCCGCCTTTACCAATATTTGTCCGCAGGCCTCCAGGGTTGCTCCTGTGGTAATGACATCATCCACCAAAAGGATGCGCCTGCCTTTAACGGCCTCAGCCTGCTTCAGCGCAAAGGCATTCTCTACATTCTGCCAGCGCATAAGGCGGTTCTTACGTGTTTGTGTTTCGGTTGCACGTGCGCGTACGAGTATGCTGGTGTTGAGTGGAACGTTTATGGCGGCCGAAAGCCCCCTGGCAAATTCAGCACTCTGGTTATAGCCACGCTTCCGCTGCCGCGCAGGATGAAGCGGCACCGGCACAATCATGTCTGCTTTGCTGCCAAGCCCTGCTTCCTTTAAATCTCCGCCAAAAATTTTTCCCAGATAAACCGCCAGGGCAGGAACATTGTGGTATTTCAGGGCATGTAAAATATGCTGCACCCTTCCGCCACGGGTAAAAAGCAGAAATGCCGCTGCGAAATCAAGCGGAAGCCTGCCAACCAACCTGAGAAAAACCGGATTTTCCCGGTAAAGATGATACCCGGGCCGGGGCAGCTGCATTAAGCAAGAGGTGCAAATCCAGTCTTCGCCTTTCACCAGCGGACCGGCACAGGCCACGCAGTACGGCGGATACAGAAGATGAAGGAAATCGGACAGGAAAGACCCAAAAGGCACACGCATTACCAATATATTTGTACCCTGCTAAAATACCACAGCCATGTCATTGGTAGAAGACTTTAACCGGTACCGCGCCAAAATGAATGAGCGCATATTTTCCAGCGACAACCTGCTGCTGAAGCGCATCTTCAACCTTGATACCCATGCGTATACCAATGGCGTTCTGGATGTGCGTACCAAGGAGCTTATTGGTTTAACCTGTTCGCTGGTGCTGCGCTGCGATGACTGCGTAAAGTACCACCTGGGCAAATGCCATGAAGCCGGCCTTACCACCGAACAGGTAAACGAGGCCATGGGCATAGCTACCCTTATTGGTGGAACCATTGTAATTCCGCACCTGCGACGCGCCTTTGAATACTGGGAAGAACTAAACCATGTATAAACGCGACCTGGACCTGGAGCGGCAATGGCACAGGCTGCTGCAACGCCTGGAAGCAGCCATTGGCAAAAGGCCAGCCGACCTGAACGCTGTTTTGTTTCTTATAGGCGTACAGGAACTGGGACAGGGAAGCCGGAAGTTTACCAAAGAAGAAAAACAGGACCTTATGCATATTGCCACCTGCAAAGTGCTGAGCCTGTCTGGTTATTACCGACTGGAAGGCCTGGACCAGGAGGGATGGCCCCATTGGCAAAACGTAAAAAAGTTGCCCTCTTTCTCTCTGGGTGAACAGGAAAAGCTCCTTAAGATGCACATCCTAGAATACTTCGAGCAGGAATACAATTGGTCCTTTCCGGCCGGAGAAGATCAGGAGGCCCCAAACCTGTAATTGCAATACGCAACTATAGCCGTATATTTAGCATGGCGGTAACTTTGCTGCTCAATGCCCGTTTTTCAGTATAGTATGGATGCCCTAGAGAGTATTGAAAAAAAAATCAGCGCCTTTAAAAAAAGGTATTACCTGTCGCTGCTGTTCCGCGGGCTGTTGCTTACAACCGGCAGTGTGCTGGGGTATTATCTGCTGGCGGCTCTCCTTGAATATTTCTTCTGGCTTTCTACTTCCCTGCGTCTTTTCATCATCATATTGTTTGTGTTCATTGTGGTGGCATGCCTTTATGTGTTCCTTCAGCAACCTTTGCTGTATTATCTGCGCAGCCGGGGCATGACTGATGAGCAGGCTGCGCGTTACATCGGGCAGATGTTTCCCGGCATCCGGGATAAATTGCTTAACGTGCTTCAGCTTTCGCGCATGCACAATTCCCTGCTGGCTCAGGCCGGCCTGGCACAAAAAGCCCGGGCACTCGAGCCGCTGCCTTTTGAACAAAGCGTTGATCTGCGCCAAAACAAACGCTACCTGCCCTATCTCCTTATCCCCCTCGGCATCATGGCTGTGTTGCTGCTTGTAAACGCCTCGGTTCTTACGCGCAGCACCTACCGCATTGTTCACTTCAGGCAACCTTTTGCACCCGAAGCGCCCTTTGCTTTTAACCTGGAAAACCCCAACCTGCTGGCTTTTCGCAACGAAGATTTTGAGCTGAAGCTTGCGCTTACCGGAGTGGCACTGCCCGAACAGGTTTACCTCATAACCGGCAACAGCCGTTACCTTATGCAACGCAGGGACCACGGACATTTCAGCTTTCTGTTTGAGAAGGTACAACATCCTGTTACATTCTGGTTTGAGGCCGCCGGTTTCCCATCGCCTGCCTACAAGCTACAGCTGGCCGAGCGGCCCGAACTGCAGGCGCTTCGCATAGACCTCCGCTATCCCGGTTACACCGGCCGTAAACCCGAAAGCCTCCAAAACGCCGGCCCCCTGCGCGTGCCCCAAGGCACCCGTGTAAACTTTTCGGCCCGCAGCAACCACGCCTCCAGGGCTACCATACAAATCAATAAAGCGGAATGGAATGACATGCAATGGTCTGATAATCAGACTTTTAAATATTCGTCTGTGCTGCTGCAATCCGGGCAGTACGAAATCCGCCTCCACAATGAATTCGGCAGCAACAGCGAAACGCTGCGTTATCCAATTGAAGTAATACCTGACGAATACCCCGAAATATCCGTCACCCATATCCCGGATTCGGTTTTTTACAAACACCTGGTTGCCGGCGGAGTGGTATCGGATGATTACGGAATAACTGACCTGCGGCTGGTGTTTCACATGAAAACAGACGGAAAAGACCTGCCCGGCAAAGCACTCCATGTGCCCTTTAATGCCGGCTTGCCGCGGCAAAGCTTCTATTACTATTGGCCGCTGGATACCCTGCGCCTCAAACCCGGTGATGAATTAAGCTACTACCTGGAAGTATTTGACAACGATGGCGTAAACGGACGCAAAAGCACACGTTCGGCCGTATACACCCTGCGCCTGCCGGACAAGGAGCACGTGCAGGCCGATATTGCGCGTTCGGCACGGCAAACCCTGGAGAATTTCCGCGAAGGAGTTGACCAGTCGCGAAATTTTAAAAATGAACTGGATGAACTTCAGCAAAAGCTAAAGGGAAAGCAGTCGCTTGACTGGCAGGAAAAAAAACGCCTGCAGGATCTGGTTGAAAAGCGCAAGTCGCTGGACCAGTTCCTTCAGCAACTCAATGAACAAAACAAAAACCTGGAAAACAAAAAGCAAGGCTTTACCGAACAGGACGAACGCCTCATTGAAAAAGCCCGGCAACTGCAGAAGCTAATAGACGAGCTGCTGGATGACGAAACCCGCAAACTGCTGGAAGAGTTACAGCGCCTGCTCCAGGAAAACGCCCGAACCCAGGATGTGCAGAAATTGCTCGAACAGCTTAACCGCGATGCCCGCAACCTGGAAAAGGAACTGGAACGGGCTTACGAACTGATGAAACGTCATCAAATGGAGTTTCAGCTTGAACAAACGGCCAAAAACCTGGACGAGCTGGTACAAAAACAGGAAGAACTGCTGAAAGAAACAGAAGAAACCTCCCGGCAAAAGCAGGGCCCGGCAACGCAAACCCGCGATTTGGCCGAAAAGCAGACCAACATTAAACAACAACTGGAAAAAATAAAAGAAGAACTGCAGGAAATCCGGAAGCTGGGCGAAGAAACGGGGGAGAAACCTGATTTGCCGCAGGAAAGCGATATCAATGATGCGGCAGAAGAAATGGACAAAAGCCGACAAAACCTGGAACAGGACCGCCCGGCCGATGCCCGCGAACCCCAGCAAAAGGCCGTAGAAAAAATGAAGGAGATGAGCCGGCAAATGAACCAGGAAATGCAGGGCGCGATGATGGAAATCGATATGAAAAACCTGGAGTCGTTGCGGCATATCCTGCACGGGCTCATCAAAATTTCGCACGAACAGGAAGAGATACTTACCGTTATGCGCTCCCTACCGGGCAGCGACCCCCGGTTTAACGAACTGGCCCAACGGCAAATAAAATTGAAAGACGATGTTAAAGTACTGGAAGACAGCCTGTTAGCGCTTGCTTCGCGCGACCCCATGATGGGTTCGTTTGTTACGCGCGAAATCACCGAGCTGGACGACAACCTGCAAAAGGCCATAGAAGCCAACAACGAAAAGAGGCGGGGCCCGGCTCTTAACGCCATGCAGTTAAGCATGACCTCCGTAAATAACCTGGCGCTTATGTTAGACAGCCATTATGATGCCCTCATGCAAATGATGGCCAACGCGCGGCCATCGCGTTCGCGCAACAATAAGGGCAATGCGAAACTCTCGGAGCTGCAGCAACAGCTCAATCAAAAAATTGAAGAACTGAAAAACAGTGGCAGGCAGGGCCGCGACCTGTCGGAAGAGCTGGCCCGCCTGGCGGCCGAACAGGAACGCATACGCAAGGCATTAAAAGAATTTGAGGAGAATTTAAAAAAGCAGGGCGGAAAAGGAGTAGGAGATGAGCTGCAGCAACAAATGGAAGAAACCGAAATGGATTTGGTGAACAAACAGCTCACCGATGAACTTATCCGGCGCCAGCGCCAGATTTTAACCCGCTTGCTGGAAGCCGAGAAATCGGCCAGAGAACAGGATTTTGACGAAGAGCGCAAAGGCGAAACGGCCCGCGATTACGACAAAATCATGCCCAAAGCCATTGAACAATACCTGAAAGAAAAAGCCAAAGAAACCGAACTGTTGCGCACCTTGCCTCCCAGACTCTCTCCCTATTACCAACGCGAGATAAATGAATATTTAAAGCGCCTCAGGGAAAACCAATAAGAAATGAACAACATTAGCATTCAAATTCCTTCCATTCCAGAAAACATCAGAATAATTGAGAGTTTCATTGATAATGCCAAAGATCGCTTTCATTTAAGCGAAGACATGTACGGAAATATTATGATTGCCGTAACGGAAGCGGTTAACAACGCCATTAAGCACGGAAACGCACACAATAACAAAAAAAATGTGTACCTGAGCCTTCACCTGGACAACAACACCCTTCGGTTTACCATAAAAGACGAGGGCAATGGTTTTGACTACCGAAACCTGCCCGACCCCACATTGCCCGAAAACCTTGAAAAACCCAGCGGCAGAGGTATTTTTTTAATGAAGCACCTGGCCGATGAAGTGGTTTTTCGTGAGGGAGGAAGGCTGGTTGAACTGATTTTCTACATTGATTCCTGATGGGCCTGCCAATTCGTTATTTCTACGAAGGCACACAGTTTAGGCTGCCAAACCCGCTTAAAACAAAAAGGTGGCTGTTAAAGGCCGCCAGACAGGAGGGCAAGGAAATTGGCAATTTAAACTACATATTCTGTTCCGACCGATACCTGCTTCGCCTGAATATAGCCCACCTGAATCACCGTACCCTGACTGACATTATTACCTTTCAATATCATACAGAAGGAGAGGACATTGAAGGGGATGTGTTTATCAGCATTCCCCGGGTTCGCGAAAATGCCCGCAAATACCGGTGTTCATTTACTGACGAACTGCACCGGGTAATGGCGCACGGTTTGCTTCATCTGATGGGATATGGCGACAAAAAACCCGGGGAAAAGGAATACATGCGAAAAAAAGAAGAGGCCTGCCTATCTTTGCGGTAGTTCCACGTGGAACTTTCTGGTTTATCCACAAATGTGGAAATCGGTTGTTGATTTGTGCATTTTTTGGGTTTCACGTGAAACCAAATAGCAGTTATGTTTCCGGAATACGATATTATCGTTGTAGGAGGGGGGCATGCCGGATGCGAAGCAGCGGCAGCGGCCGCCAAAATGGGCTCCAAGGTTTTACTGGTAACCATGAACATGGCCACCATCGCCCACATGTCGTGCAATCCCGCAATGGGCGGGGTGGCAAAGGGGCAAATTGTGCGCGAAATTGATGCACTGGGCGGACTCTCCGGGATTGTATCCGATAAATCCATGGTTCAATTCCGGATGCTTAACCGCTCCAAAGGCCCGGCCATGTGGAGCCCCAGAACCCAAAACGACCGCATGCGCTTTGCAGAAGAGTGGCGCCTCGCACTGGAGGGCATCCCAAATCTCGACATGTGGCAGGAAATGGTCAGCGCCCTGCTGATAAAAGACCAGCGCGTAACCGGAATACGTACCTCGCTGGGCATTGAAATACCCGCAAAGGCCGTGGTGCTTACCAACGGCACCTTTCTGAATGGCATTATCCATATTGGCGAAAAACAGTTTGGCGGCGGAAGGGCAGGTGAACGTGCCGCTACCGGGTTAACCGAACAACTAAAAAGCCTTGGCTTCGAATCGGGAAGAATGAAAACAGGTACCCCACCCCGAATCGATGGCCGTACCCTGGATTACTCCAGAATGGAAGAACAAAAAGGAGACGAAAAACCCGGAAAGTTCTCCTTCGGCACCGAAACCCAACCCCTGTCGCGGCAATTAAGCTGCTGGATTACCTACACCAATCAGGCCGTACACGATGTCCTTAAACAGGGGTTTGACAAATCGCCCATGTTCTCCGGACGCATCCAGGGCCTGGGTCCGCGCTATTGCCCCTCGATAGAAGATAAAATAAACCGGTTTGCCGAAAGGGAGCGCCATCAGATTTTTGTAGAACCCGAAGGATGGAAAACCATTGAAATCTATGTGAACGGCTTCTCTACCTCCCTTCCGGAAGATATACAGTACAAAGCCCTTAAAAAGATACCTGGCTTTGAAAATGCCAAAATGTTTCGCCCGGGCTATGCCATAGAATATGATTTCTTTCCTCCTACGCAGCTAAAAGCAACGTTGGAAACGCAACTAATTGATAATCTGTATTTTGCTGGCCAAATAAACGGTACAACCGGATACGAAGAAGCGGCCTGCCAGGGCCTTATGGCGGGCATCAATGCCCACAACAAAGTACACGGCAAGGCCCCGTTTATCCTGGAACGCTCAGAAGCCTACATCGGGGTGCTGATTGACGACCTCATTACCAAAGGCACCCAGGAACCATACAGAATGTTTACCAGCCGGGCAGAATACCGCATCCTACTCAGACAGGACAATGCCGACATCCGCCTGACGGAAAAAGGACATGAACTGGGCCTGGCTTCGGCCGAAAGGGCAGAACGGGTACGGCACAAAAAACAGCAGGTGGCCGATCTGGTACAAAGGCTGGAAACCATTCGGGTACATGCCGACCAGGTAAACAATGCCCTGGAAGCAATGCGTTCGGCAACAATACGCGATAAAATAAACCTGGCAACCCTGCTGCGCCGGCCCGAAATAACAGCCGAAGCCTTGCGCAACCTCCATCCGGAAATAGACCGCACGCTAAGCAACTATGAAAACGAAGTCGTGGAGCAGGCCGAAATAGCCGTGAAGTACCAAACCTATATTGAGCGCGAGCAAAAGATGGTAGAAAAAATGAACAGTCTGGAAGCCTTTTCCATACGTCCGGATTTTGACTACGACAGGGTAAAGGCACTTTCGGCCGAAGGGAGGGAAAAACTAAAACGCATCCGTCCGCGAACCATCGGCCAGGCAAGCCGCATAAGCGGTGTTAGCCCTGCTGATATTTCGGTTCTTACCATTTATCTTGGGCGCTGATGAACGTAACCCTTAGCTGCCCTGCGTGCCACAATGCGCAGTTTGAATATTATCTGGCCACGCAGGATTTCGGCGTAACCCGTGAACCATTTAATCTATACCGTTGCACGCAGTGCGGCTTGCTGGCTACCATTCCGCAGCCAGATGAAGATCAAATCGGACGGTATTACGCCTCATCCAATTACATATCGCATACCGGTAAACATGATAATCGCATGCTAAAATTGCTTTACCTTGCCGTAAGACGTATCGCCCTTACAGGCAAGCGAAAGCTCATTGAAAAAAAATATCCTAAAGGAAGTTTGCTCGATTTAGGATGCGGGACCGGTGCGTTTTTGCATGAAATGAAGCGTAGCGGCTGGGAAGTAACCGGAGTGGAGCCAGCCAATATCGCAAGACGGCAGGCAGAAAACATACTCAACCAAAGGCTGTTTACCCGTCTTGATGAATTACCGCAAAAGTCTTACCGGGTTATCACCCTGTGGCACGTGCTCGAACACCTGCACCGGCCGGACACCACCCTTAAGAGATGCCGCGAATTACTTGAGCCGGGTGGTTTGCTGGTTATTGCGGTGCCCAACCCTGACAGTTTCGATGCCCTTCACTACCGGCAACACTGGGCAGGTTTTGATGTTCCCCGCCACCTGTGGCATTTTACCAGACAAGCCATGAAAACGCTGTTAAACCAACAGGGTTTTACCCTGCATCAGATTTTGCCCATGCCCTGGGACGCCTATTATGTTAGCCTGTTAAGCGAAGCCTGCAGAAAGAACCAAAATTTGCCGGCGCGCTTCCTGAAAGGCTTTTTCACAGCACTTAAAAGCAACCTGCATGCACGAAAAACAGGTGCATACTCCAGTTTGCTTTACCTTGCCATGAAATAACTGATGAGCCTTTCTGTAAAATCATTATACTTCGGATGTATTGCGCTACTGCTCGGTTCCTGTGCACAGCAAGGCATGCCCACCGGGGGCGAAAAAGACACGACACCTCCCGGGCTGGTGGAAGCTACTCCCGCCAACCGGCAAACTTCATTCAAAGGTAACCAGGTGGTGCTTACTTTTAACGAATATGTACAGCTGAACAATCCCAGGGAGCAGCTTATCGTAATACCCCCGATCGACAACAAAAAACTGGAGGTTACCGCACGGCGCAATAAAATTTACATCCGCTTCAATCAGCCCCTGCAGGACACCACCACCTATACCATTAATTTCCGCGAAGCCGTGCAGGATATTACCGAACGAAATCCGGCGCATAATCTGAAACTGGCTTTCAGTACAGGTCCGCATATCGATACGCTTATTATCAGGGGCAGGGTGGTACATCACCTAACCGGTGAGCCTGTTGAAAATTGCATAGTGGCGCTGGCCCATGCAACGGATACAACCGACATTTTCAAACATAAACCCCGGTATTTTACTCTGAGCGATAAGGCGGGGAATTATCAGCTGGACAATATTAAAAAAGGCAAATACCTTGTTTATGCTTTTCTCGACAAAAATAAAAATCTTCTTGTCGACAGCCAGTCAGAAATATTCGGATTTAAAAGCCAGCCCGTGGAATTAATCCATCAAAATCTGGACATCAACCTCTCTGTGCTTAAATTAGACATGCGACCATTAAAGCTTTTGGCGGCACGTCCGGTGGGCAATGTGTTTTTAATAAGGCTCAATAAAGGATTTCTGGATGTAAAATTAAAACCAGCCGATACATTGGTTACGTTGTATTATTCCTTTCCGGAACCATCTGTTATTAATCTGTACAACACCTTTAACCTTACCGACAGCCTGGCGGCACAACTTACCTGCAACGACAGCATTGGCAATAAGATAGATACCCTGCTTTATATAAAATTTGCCAGACAGGGCATCATGACCGATAAGTTTGAACTGACTGTAAACGGTGTGCGGTATTACGACACAAAAAATATGATTATCGGTAAGATAAATTTTAGCAAACCGGTTGTACGCACCATTGCCGACAGCATTTTCATCCATGCCGATACAACCCAAAGCATACGATTTGAAAGCAGCGATTTCACATGGAACGAGACCCGAACCGAGGCTGCCTTCAGCAAGCACCTGCCCGTGCCATTAAATTTTGAACAGAAACAACAACGAAAGCCAGCCGCCATTGCGCGGCAGGGAGGAGGACTGGCAAAAGCTGCACCCGACTACAGGCATCTGCTTAATCACATCATAATTGCGAAAGGCGCATTCATATCTGCAGATAATGATTCTTCTGCCATGCTTACAAGTCAGATTAAACTTTTAAAGCCTGAAGAATTTTCAACACTGCTCTATGAGGTAGAAACCAACAACCTGTGCATTGTACAGGTAACCGGTAAAAACAAACTGGTTGCCAGCAGTACGGGCCATAGTGGACGCTTCAGCGAATTGCCACCGGACACGTACCGCTTAAAGGCTTTTATTGACACCAACGAAAACGGCAAATGGGACTGGGGTAACTTTTACCTCAAACAGGAGCCGGAGCCCGTTTGGTTTTACTATGAAAACAATACGTTCGATATACCCGCAAAAGCCAACTGGGAAGTTGGACCTCTGTGGATAAGGCCACCAAAAGATGTGGATAAGTAAAACCATCCATAACCGGTTAAGTCCCAAAACCAGCTATGCGTTTTTGTCTGTTGATAAAAAGCTGCTTATTCACAATTTATCAGGTGCCACTTACCCACAACTTTTCATTAACACCAGGCGTTGTATTGTTGGTTAATGGTTTTGCGCGCTATGAATCAGTTCATTACAATCCACCAGATATGCACAACGGCTTTCCGTTTATTCCGGAATTGGGTTGCGCACAATTCCACGCCGGTTAATAACAATTACAAATACTTAAATACAGTATTATTTTTTATAACTGTATCAGTTTATGCACAATCTGATAATCAACTCGTTCAACTGGCCAATGAGTATTACCTGAAAGGCGAAAAACAAAAGGCTGTAGAACTGTTTCGCGAAGCGGCGCGGTCAGATGCAAATATTCCCCACATTCACAACAATTACCTTAACACCCTGGTCGACCTCGCCCTCTATGAAGAGGCACAGAAGTACCTGGCACGGCTGGTTAAAAAATATCCGGAAAACATTAATTATCAGGGCGACATGGCCTGGATGTATTTCCGTTCGGGCGATATGGCACGTGCCGAAAAAACCATTCGCGAACTCATTGAGGCGAATGCGCACAACATGGGGCACATAAAATTACTGGCCGATTATCTTACTTCCCGATCGCTGCATGAATATGCCATTCAGGCTTATAAGGAAGTGCGCAGGGTTTATAAAAATAACACAGTTTTTTGCCTGGAGCTGGCCATGCTGTACCGGGTGCGGGGACAAAAAGAACAGATGGTCGATGAATACCTGGCCTATGTAACCCAGGATAACTACAACCTGCAGTATGTGAAAAATGTATTGCAGGTGTTGCTGGAGCCGGCCGATATGGATGTGCTCGAAGCCAAGCTGCTGGAACATGTTCAAGCCAATCCCAATCGCGCCGTGTACACCGATTTGCTCATCTGGTTGTATGTACAGCAAAAGAATTTTTTCGGTGCGCTGGTGCAGGCACGCGCACTCGACAGGCGAACCGGCACTTATGGCGAGCAAACAGCCGAAGTGGCGCGGCTGGCCGTAAACAATGGCGACTACGAAGCAGCCCGGATGGCCTATCAGTGGCTGTTGCGAACTTACCCGAAGGGGCCATATTACGTTGAAGCCCGACGCGGGCTTATTCAAACGCGCGAAGCGGCATTCCGGCAGCACTATCCTATACCCCGCGACTCGGTGCTAAGCCTCGTAGCCGACTACAAGCAGTTTATTGCCGAAAACCTTCCGGATCCGGTAGCCCTCGAAGCCCAAAGCGACCTGGCCCTGCTGTACAGCCAGTGGCTGCAGCAGCACGACCAGGCCGTGCAACTGCTGCAAGAGGTAATTCGCATGCGCCATGTACCCGATAACCTGATGGCCCGGGCCAAACTTAACCTGGCAGAAATCTACACACTTACCGGCGAATGGTGGGAAGCTACACTGTTGTATTCGCAGGTGGAAAAAAGCATGAAAGAAACCGAACCCGGTTATGAAGCCAAACTGCGCAATGCGCAGCTGTGGTACTACCGGGGCGACTTCAGGCTGGCAGCCGAACATCTGGATGTGCTCAAGGAAGCCACATCGCGCACCATAGCCAACGATGCCATGGAACTCAGCATCCGTATAAAAGAAAACCTGGCTATGGACTCATCAGGAATGGCCCTGAAGGCACTGGCCAAGGCTGAGCTGCTGCTTAAACAAAACCAAACAAATGAGGCCCTGAAGCTTATGGAACAAATAAAAGAAGGGCGAATCAAAAACCCGGAAGATACCGCCTGGACTACCTTTCCGAATTACGCCATACTGGATGAAGTATACTGGCTGGAAGCCGGGGTATATGTAAAACAAAAGCGCTTCGATAAAAGCATTGAAATGTTGAACCGGATAATACAGGATTATGCCGATGATGTGCTGTGCGATGATGCCTGGTTTAAAAAAGCAGAGATTTATGAAATGCACCTTCAACAGGCAGAAGTGGCACGCGAACTGTACCTGGAATTTATAAACCGGTTTCCGGGCAGCGTGCATGCTGCCGAAGCCCGCAAACGCTACCGCCGCCTTCGTGGCGACTTTGGTGCGGAAAAGTTTTGATGGCACTTAACGCATCTTAATTACGGGGTGTACGGGTTAGCTGATATTCCGGATACCTGGAAGCAACACGAAATCTTACGGGTAAGGCTATTGCACGGTGTCTGCAATGCACGGCATAAAAAAATTTTGCGCCAGGCTCGCTGCCCTGAAGGAAGGGCGATCATGCCGTGTTCAATGTTAAAGCCAGGAAAGGCAGCCGGGTTAAGATGAGTAATTTTCATTTCTTTTGCATATTTGGACTTGCTATAGGTTTAATAAAAATGTTGTAATTTTTAGGCAATCTCCAGATGGATTTGCAGGTTAAAGAAGCAGGGGGTTTTAAATATGTTGACGAAGGGCAAGGGCCTGTGCTGCTGCTGTTGCATGGGTTATTCGGTGCCCTGAGCAACTGGCAGGGCGTGGTAAACCGCTTTAGCCGTGATTACCGTGTAGTTATCCCCATGTTGCCCATTTATGAAATGTCGCTTAAGGAAGCCGGTCTGGAAGGACTGTGCCGTTTTGTGGAGCAGTTTGTGGCATTCCTCAGCCTGAACAACATGATTATTATGGGCAACAGCCTGGGCGGGCACATTGCGCTGCTGTACACCCTGCGAAACGAAGACAAGGTAAAAAAGCTGGTGCTTACCGGCAGTTCAGGCCTCTTTGAAGACTCCATGGGCGGCTCCTACCCCAAGCGGGGCAACTATGCCTACATAAAAGAGCGGGTAGAGTACACCTTTTACGACCCCAGCGTGGCCACCAAAGAGCTGGTAGACGAAGTGTTTGAAACCACCAACAGCATTCCGAAAGCCATGCGCATAGTAGCCATTGCCAAGTCGGCCCAGCGGCACAACATGGCTGGTGATATTCCCCGCATAAAGGCACCCACCCTGCTCATCTGGGGGCTAAACGACACCATTACCCCGCCCATGGCAGCCTGGGAGTTTCACCGTTTAATCCCCAACTCCACATTGCGCTTTATTGACCGCTGCTGTCATGCTCCCATGATGGAACATCCGGAAAAATTTAATGATCTGGTAAGCGACTTTCTGAAAGATTAACGTATATAGCAAAAAAACGAGTGCGCCGTGACCGCCGGTGAAATGATTAACCAGATGATTCCCCCGCTCCGGGCGGATGATGACGCCCACAAAGCGCTGGTGTGGATGGATGAATTCCATTGCCCGCACCTGCCTGTGGTACATGAGCTGCGCTTTCTGGGCTTCATCACCGAGGCAACCATACTGGAAGGCAACAACATCGATCGCAAAGTAGGCGACTTTGCCCTTACCGGCACCACCTGTGTTGTGGGATTGAACAGCCACCTCTACGATGTGCTTAAAACAGCTGCCGAATACAAACTGCAGCTGGTGGCAGTAGCCGATAAAGCCGGGCAATATCATGGTGTTATAACCGTGCACGATGCCATGGCCTTCTTTGCCCACTCGGCTGCCGTGCAAATGCCGGGCGGAATACTGGTGTTATACATGAACTTCTCCGACTACTCGCTGGCCGAAATAAGCCGCCTCATAGAAGAAAACCGTGTTAAAATACTGAGCAGCATTGTAAAAGAAGACCCCATCGAACCAGGCAAAATACGCCTTACCCTGAAACTCAACGAAACCGACCTGTCGCGTACGGTGGCCACCCTGGAACGCTTCGGGTATAAAATCATCGGGCGGTACCAGGAAAGCCAGCCCCTGGGCAGTGAAAAAGAACGCCTCGACATGCTGCTTCGCTACCTCGATATTTAAAATTTTCGCCCACCGCCTGCAATTTGTATCTTCATTCCGAAAAGCACCTTACCACCGGATGAAAGTAGCTATTCATGGAAAAGACCTGAACCGCAAAGAAGTGGATTTTGTGCGCCAGGTGCTGGACTTACTTACCAGGCATAATGTGCGCCTATATCTTTCCGAAGCTTTCGGGAAATCCATAAGCAGATATAAACTGCCCAATGTACGCTGGCAGCCCTACCGTGCGGGCAAAAAGCTGCCCGCCTTCGATTTGTTTCTAAGCCTGGGCGGTGACGGCACATTGCTCGAAACCATAACACACATAGGTCCTGCAGAAATACCCGTAATGGGCATTAACACCGGCCGGCTGGGCTTTCTGGCCACCATTGGCAAGGAAGAAACCGAATGGGCTGTTGAGGCCGTACTGAAAGGCAACTACCAAACCGACCAGCGAACCCTGCTGCAGGTATCGGGCGAAGCCAAAGTGTTTGGCCGCCTGAACTTTGCCCTGAACGACTTTACCCTGATGAAAAAAGGATCTTCGTCAATGATTACCGTAAACACCTACATCGATGGCGAGTTCCTGAACGCCTACTGGGCCGACGGCCTTATTGTAGCTACGCCAACCGGCTCTACCGGTTACTCGCTGAGCTGCGGCGGACCACTGGTGTTTCCGCACAGCGGCAACTTTGTCATAACTCCGGTAAGCCCGCACAACCTTACGGCCCGCCCCATCGTGGTCTCCGATTCGGCACGCATAACCGTGCAGGCCGAAGGCCGCACCAACACTTTTCTGGTCACCCTCGATTCGCGCTTTACCGAAATAAGCCGCCATGCCCGCCTTACCATTACCCGGGCTCCCTTTCGTGCGCACCTTGTACAGCTGGAGGGGCAGCATTACTTTAAAACCCTGCGTCAGAAACTAAACTGGGGGCTCGATATCCGAAATTAATTTTTAATTACCTTTGTAGTTCATTGGCTATTAAACGGTTACCGGCAATGAAAAAAACTGTCTATTTTCTGTTGGCTGTTATAATCCTTAGCGGGCTTTCCTGGGATGCGTCTGCCCAGATGAACCGCAAAAACATTAAGAAAAACAACAAGCGCATTGCCAGTTACCGCGGGCGAAAGTCCCACTTCAGCAAAGACAAAACCTACAACATGCTGGGCATTTCCCTTAATTCGCTCAACTATTTTGGCGACCTTTCGCCCACACCCAAACGACTCAGCACCGACCTGGGCTTTACCCGTCCGGCCGTGGGCCTGTCGTTTACCCACCGGTTTGGTCCGCGCTACCAACTGCAGGCAGCCTTTACCTATGGCGGCATTCGGGGCGCTGATACCGAATCGGCCGACCAGGGCGATACCCAGAACGGCATCTACCGCTACAACCGCAACCTGTCTTTCCGCAACCGGATAAAGGAGCTTTCGGTTGTTGCCCAGCTTGACTTATGGGAAAATATGGCCACCTACATCAGCCGCGTACAGTGGACGCCCTACATTTATGCCGGTATTGCGGTATTTCACCATAATCCGCAGGCCAAAGCACCCGATACCGACGCGGCCGGGAACCCAACAGGCAAGGGCGGGCAGTGGGTGGACCTTCAGCCCCTGGGCACCGAAGGACAGTATGCTGACCTCCAGCCCGGTGATGCTAACTACGGCATAAAACCCTACAAATTAATCCAGCCGGCCATACCAATGGGCATCGGGGCGCGTTTTAGAATAAACGAAGTGATGGACGTAGCCGTGGAATGGGGTTTTAGGTACACCTTTACCGATTACCTGGACGATGTAAGCGGCAATTATGTTGACCTGGGCGTGTTTGGCAACAACCACCTGGCAAGGGCCATGTCGTACCGCACCAACGAAGTAGCCACACCCAACTCTACCTATACCGGGCGGGATGGCGTAAACTACAACGTGCTGAGCGGTTATGGCTCCGAATATCCCGATAACCTGCGGGGCAACCGCAACAACCGCGACATCTTTATGGTAACCTCGGTGCGCCTTACCTACATTCTTGGCAAAACATTCCATCGCGCCAAGTTCAGATAATGCGCCCTGCGGCTTTTGTTTTACTCCTTTTAGTACTCTCAGGGGGTTTTGCCTCTGCACAACGCTCGGAAGTGGGTTTCGGGTTAGGCACATTTAACTACACCGGCGACCTGGTACGGACATACCACCTTGCCTACAGCACCCCGGCCGGCACTGCCTTTTACCGCAACAACCTGAGCAAAGTGGTGAGCTTCCGCGCATCGGTTACGGCCGGCACACTGGCAGCCCGCGAACTGCCGCTCGATGCCGCTGCCGTACAACGCAATGCTTCGTTTTCTATATCGCTTTTTGAAGCGGCGCTGGCTTTTGAATATCATTTTCTGGACTGGCGCGACAGCAAGCGCCCCATGCGGTACACCCCCTACCTTTTTGCAGGCTTTGGCCTGTTTGGCATATCGGGCTACCAGAATAAACCCGAAGCCTACAGCAACGTACAGGCGGCCATTCCTTTCGGGGGCGGGTTTAAATACATCCTCAACCCCAAAATGTACATCGCCTTCGAAACGGGAATACGCAAAACTTTTTTCGATTATCTAGATAATATTTCTGACGGAGACGTTACCCGCAAAAACTTCGGATATGGTAATCCCAACGATTTCGACAATTATTTTTTTGTTGGCCTTACGCTTACCCGTACTTTTTACGACATTCCCTGCCCTGCCAACCCGTACCGGTAATGCCGGTGCGTTCGGGCAGAACATAAAATACCTTAATTTTGCCCGCTTGTGGCTTCATTCAGGGAACATATAGACTTTAACCGCCTGCCCCGGCATATTGCCATAATCATGGATGGCAACGGGCGCTGGGCCAGGAAAAAGGGTGCCATGCGCATATTCGGGCACCGCAATGCCGTACAGTCTGTTCGCGAAGTAACCGAAGGCTGTGCAGAGCTGGGCATTCCCTACCTTACCCTGTATGCTTTTTCAACCGAAAACTGGGGAAGGCCCAAAGAAGAGGTAGACGGGCTTATGGAACTGCTGGTGCATACCCTGCGGCAGGAAATAAACACCTTGCTGGAAAACCAGATAAAGCTGGTAACCATTGGCGACATCGCACAGCTTCCGCCCCAATGCCAGGAAAACATTCAATGGGCAATCGATAAAACCAAAGACAACAAAGGGGTTACGCTTATTCTGGCTTTAAGCTACAGCGGCCGCTGGGAAATGACACAGGCTGTTAAGGCCATTGCCCGCGATGTGGAGAGCGGAAAAATAAACCCCGCCTACATTACCGAAGAAACCATAGAGCGGTACCTTGCCACGGCGGGCATCCCCGACCCCGAACTGCTGATACGAACCAGTGGCGAAATGCGCGTAAGCAACTTTTTGCTTTGGCAAATTGCCTACACCGAACTTTACATTACCCCCACCCTCTGGCCCGATTTCAGAAAGGAAAATCTTTATGAAGCCATATGGGCCTATCAGCAGCGCGAGCGAAGATTTGGCAAAACCAGTGAACAATTAAACCCCGTTAACTAACCATGCGAACGCCATCACTGCTTCTGGTTCTGTGGCTCATGACTATGGTGATTACCGATGCCCATGCGCAGTTCAGGCGGTCGCGCGAACGTGCCTCGGCTGTTGATAACAATTTGAATTACGCCAATCCCGCTGAATATATTATTGCCGGTATTGATGTGGCCGGTTTAAATATTCTGGATAAAAACGCCATGGTTTCCTTAACCGGCCTGCGGGTTGGCGATAAAATCAAAATACCCGGTGATGCCATATCCGGGGCCATACGCAAACTGTGGAAACACGGCCTTATTGGCGATGTTACCATTTCTGTTCAGCGCATTGAAGAAAACCAGGTGTGGCTTCTCATAACCCTGGCTGAGCGTCCGCGTCTTACCAATTTTTACTTTACGGGCATCAATAAATCGCAGGAGTCTTCGCTGAAGGAAGAGCTGAAACTTATCCGCGGCAAAATTGTAAACGATGCCATGCTGCGCAACACCGAGCTTAGCGTAAAGAAGTTTTTCGTTAAAAAGGGTTACCTCAACACCCAGGTTAAAATTCTGCAGGAGCGCGACACCCTTTCAGAAGGTATTCGCCTGCGCATAGCCGTAAACACCGGGTCGAAGGTTAAAATCCATAAAATCAGGTTTATCGGTAACAAAGTGTTTGCAGACAATACGCTTAAAGCCAAAATGAAAAAAACGGCCGAATATCCCCGCATTGCACTGCACCGCACGGTTATAAGCAAACTTCTTGGCCTGAAGCCCCAAAAGGTGAAAGCCTGGTTCGATACCACCTACACGGTTAGCTGGCATGAGTTTCGTGAAGCGCTAAGCGAAAACATACAGCTTAACATATTTAAAGGCTCAAAATTCATTGCTGCCGATTTTGAAGAAGACAAACAAAAGGTAATAGCATTCTACAACACAAAAGGCTACAGAGATGCCGAAATACTGGCCGACACCGTTTATGCGCAAAACAAAAAAAGCATCAATATCGACATCCGTGTAAACGAAGGATACAAATACTATTTCCGCAACATATACTGGACGGGCAACTATGTGCACACGGCCAGTACACTTAACGCCATACTGGGCATTCAAAAAGGCGATGTGTATAACCGCGACCTGATTGACAAAAAAATAACCTTTAACCCCAAAGGGGCAGACATAACCGGCCTGTATATGGATGACGGCTACCTGTTCTTCAGGGTAACGCCGGTGGAGTATGTGGTGGGGAAAGACTCGATAGATGTGGAAATGCGCATCTATGAAGGTGAGCAGGCCACCATTAACGAAGTAACCTTTTCGGGAAATGAACGCACCAGCGACCATGTAATCAGGCGCGAGCTATATACCATTCCGGGGCAAAAGTTCAGAAGAGCCGACATCATCCGTACGCAACAAAAACTGGGGCAGCTGGGCTTCTTTAATCCGCAGAAAATCAACCCAAACCTGGTGCCCAACCCGGCCAACGGAACGGTTGATATTGAATGGCAGCTTGAAGAACAATCCAACGACCAGATTGAACTGTCGGGAGGCTGGGGCGGAGCCTTTGGGTTTGTGGGCACGCTGGGCCTTACTTTTAACAACTTTTCTGCGCGCAACATTACCAACTTCTCGCAGTGGCGCCCCCTGCCGGTGGGCGATGGGCAACGCCTGTCGCTGCGCATACAGGCAAATGGACGCAGATTCCAGAACTACAGCATTTCGTTTACCGAGCCCTGGCTGGGAGGCCGCAAGCCCCAGTCGTTTACCGTAAGTGCCAACAAATCGGTTTCGCGGCAACTGTACAGCCAAACCGACTCGCTGGGTTTTATCAGCGACATAGAATCGCGCATAGGCGTAAGCAACGTTACCGTGGGTCTGGGCCGCGTGCTGAACTGGCCCGACAACTTTTTTACCCTCACCAATTCGCTTTCGTTTACCGAATACGACCTGCGCAACGCTCCCAACTACATACCGGGTTGCATAAGCTGCCGTTCCAATTCGGTTACGTTCAACACCACCCTTGCGCGCAACAGCGTGGATAATTTTATGTACCCCAGCAGCGGATCGACCGTATCGTTGAGCGGAACCTTTACACCTCCCTTTTCGCTGTGGCGCAAATTGAATCCTGAAACGGCCTCTCCGGAAGAACTGTACAAGTGGGTGGAGTATTACAAAATAATGTTCGATGCCAAATACTACATGCCGTTGGACCGCAAAAATAAACTGGTGTTCGAGGCCAAGGCCCACTTCGGGTTCATAGGCCGCTACACACGCTCACTGGATTACACGCCTTTCGAACGTTTCTTCCTGGGAGGTGCGGGTTTGGCCGGCGGATTCGGTGCATTTGTGCTGGGGCAGGACATCATTGGCTTACGCGGGTATGACGACAACCAGATAACCCCTCCTTACAGCCGCCTGGACCAGTCGGTTCGCGGAGGGATAGTCTATAACAAATTCGGCCTGGAGTTGCGCTACCCCGTAACCACCGGCAACGCGGCCACCATTTACGGCTTCCTGTTTACCGAAGCCGGCAACAACTGGAACAATTACCGCGACTTTAATCCGTTTAACCTCTACAAAACCGTTGGCTTTGGCGTGCGCATTTTTATGCCGGCTTTCGGACTCATAGGATTAAACTGGGGGCTGCCGCTCGACCCCTTCCCGCTGGGATCGGACAACCCCATCGGAGGGGCCCGCTTTCAGTTTACCATCGGCCAGCAAATCCGTTAATTTCATGCGGTTTTACGCTTTTATCATATTTTTTCTCATTTTCGGCCCGAATTTTGTCCATGCACAGAGGTTCGGCTACATTGACTCTGAGTTTATTCTCAGCCGCATGTCCGAATACAAAAAGGCTCAGGAGGAAATTAACCGGCTGTCTGAACTGTGGGAAAAAGAAATTATGAACATGTCCAAAAACATTGAGTCCATGTACAGAAGCCTTCAGGCAGAGCAGGTATTGCTTACCGAAGAGATGCGCAGGGAACGTTTGGACGCCATTGCCCGTAAAGAAGATGAACTGAAGGAGTACCAGCGCAAGGTGTTTGGAGCAGGAGGCCTGTACTTTCTGAAAAAAGAAGAACTGATTAAACCCGTGCAGGACAAGATATGGGATGCCGTGGACCGGGTAGCCAAAAAGAACAACCTGGCCATAGTATTCGATAAAGCCGGAGAGCTGGTGATGGTTTATACCGACCCCCGGTACGACTACACCGATTTTGTACTGGAAGAACTGGGCCTGGGCGACCCCAACGACCAGTTAAAACGTTAAATCCCTGAATCAGTAATTCATTTAACCCAATCATACAATGAAACATCTTTCTGCCTTAGCGCTTGTTTTGTTTACTGCGCTATTATCTCAGGCTCAGACGCCCGCTGTAAAAGTAGGGTTTGCCGATGTAGAATACATTTTCAGCCAGATGCCCGAATCAAAAACCATTGAATCAGAACTTCAGGCATTGCAGGCTCAGCTCAAAAAACAAATTGATGCGAAGGTGGCCGACTTCCAGAAAAAATTAGCCGAATATCAGCAATTCGGTGCAAACGTTCCGGAGGCAGTGCGTCAGAACACTGAACGCGAGTTGCGGCAAATGCAGGAAAACATTGAAAAGCTGCAGCAGGATGCACAGGCCGAAATGCAACGCAAGCAAACGCAGCTTATGGAGCCCGTTTACCAGAAGGTGGGGAAGGCTATTGAAGATGTGGCCAAAGAAAACGGATTCTCCATAATTCTTAACAACCAGATCAGCGGCCTCGATGTTATTCTTTATGGTGACGAAAAGCTGGATGTGTCTGACCTGGTGCTGAAGAAGCTGGGCGTAACCCCCAAACCTGCAACCGAAAACAAGTAACCTAAAAGTCTGATTGTACGCTCCGTTGTTTCCTAACAACGGAGTTTTTTATTTTAGAAAATATTCACCTTCTCCGCCTCCTTTACCACATCATTAAACTCCACGCCTGAAGCTTTAATGCTATAAAGCAGCAGCCTTACCTCTTTTACATGTATGCGGCCGTCGGCCTCCGAAAGGCGGTACAGAATGGCAAATGCGCGCAGGCGCTCCTGGTCTGTGCAGTTGTTCATGTATTCGATGCCGCTGTGATAAATTTCGCGTTCTGACTTTTGGGCTGCCTCTGCCGCAAACCTGTGGTATAGGGCATCATCAATGTTTTCGCTCCGGCGCAGGGTGTTTATGGCTTTTTGTTCGCGATCGTCAATCTGCCCGTCTACACCCACCAGCAAGTGCACCAGGTACAATAAGCCCAGTTGGTAATTGGTATTCATGGCAAAGGTTTGCCTAAATATAATAATTTTATGGTGTGGCTACGATAAAAGCTGGTAAGCGGCAAATGCCGACAGGTAGGCCAGCAGGCTCATAATAAGCAGTTGTACGGCAGGCCATTTCCAGGTGCGCGTTTCGCGGTACACCACCGCCAGAGTGCTCATGCACTGCATGGCAAAGGTGTAGAACAAAAGCAGCGAGATGCCGGTGGCAAAGGTAAAGCGCGGTCCGCCGGTTTCGGGGTTTATTTCCTGCTGCAAGCGGCTTTTAACGGTGTTTTCATCATCGGCACGGCTGCCAATGCTGTAAATGGTTGCCATGGTGCCCACAAAAACTTCGCGGGCGGCAAAAGAAGTAAGCAGGGCTATGCCTATTTTCCAGTCGTACCCCAGCGGCCTGATTGCCGGTTCCATGGCGCGGCCAATATGGCCGGCATACGACTGCTCCAGCTGCATGGCAGCAATGCGGTCGTGGGTTTCTTCTTCGGACAATCTGAGCGTCCTGGATTGGCTTATACCCCGTTGTTCTGCCTCTTCCATTTTTTGTGCCGGCCCGTAGCTGGCCAGTACCCATAACACAATGGAAATGGCCAGAATAATTTTACCCGCCTCAAACACAAAGGAGCGCGTTTTGTCCAGTATGGTAATACCTACGTTACCCCATCGCGGCAGGCGGTAGGGGGGAAGCTCCAGCAGCAGGTAGCTTCGGTCACCGGAACGGATAAGCTTGTTCATGATCCAGGCCATTGAAACAGCCGCCAGAAAGCCCAGCAGGTAGAGGGCCATGAGCGTGAGTCCCTGCAGGTTAAACACACCAAAAAGAGTGCGCTGCGGAATAACAAGTGCGATGAGCAGGGTAAAAACCGGAATACGGGCCGAACAACTCATTAAAGGTGTTACCAGTATGGTAATGAGGCGCTCTTTGCGGTTGTCGATCATGCGGGTTGAAAGAATGGCGGGTATGGCACATGCTACTCCCGACATAAGTGGTACTACGCTGCGGCCGTTAAGCCCGAACCGTCGCATGATTTTATCCATAATAAACACCACCCGAGCCATATAGCCGCTTTCTTCCAGCAGCGATATAAACCCAAACAACAGGGCAATTTGCGGAACAAACATAACGATGCCGCCTATGCCGGGAACGATTCCGTTGGCCAGCAGTTCGGCCACAGGACCCTGCGGAAGAACGGCATTCAGATAACTGCTTAATTGTGCAAACAGGCTGTCAATCCAATCCATGGGGGCAGTGGCCCACGAAAAAATAGACTGAAAAATAAGCAGCAGTATGGCAAAGAAAATAACATACCCCCACACCTTATGGGTGAGCACGCGGTCCAGGCGGTACGAATATTTTTTCCACGCTTCATCGGCCTGCCTTATGGTAACGCGGTCCAGCAGGTCCTGAATATAACTGTATCGCTGTATGGTTTCTGCGCCATGGTACTTGCCGGGAAACAGGTGGTGCTTTTTGCGCACCTGGTTAATCATTTCCTTTTGTTGTTCAGATAAAAACGATGGCGCTGCAGGCTGTTCCAGCAATTGATAGGCCTCGTAGTCGTTGTCCACACCGGTCATTTCGCGGAACTCTTGCACGGCGGCACCCACTTCTTCAGGCAGGATGTACACCGGCTTTTGCCGGGAAATGGGTTTTTCTTGCAGGGCAAGTTTCAGGTCATCTACGCCATACCCGGTACGGGCATTGGTTGGCACAATGCGCACGCCCAGCAGATTCTGCAGGGTGTTTATGTCGTAGTTTATGCCGGCTTTGGCTGCCTGATCTATCATATTCAAGGCCAGCACCACGGGCAGTCCCACATCGGTAATTTGGGTAAGCAGCAACAGGCTGCGCTTCAGGTTGGTGGCATCGGCCACTACCACCACCACATCGGGGCAATTGGGCGATTGATGATTGAGCAGGTAGGCGGAAACGATGCGTTCATCCAGGCTGCGCGGATATAAACTGTACAGGCCGGGCAGGTCGGTAATTTCGGCCTGCGTGCCGTTGGCGAGGTGCATCAGGCCAATGTGCCGCTCCACCGTAACACCGGGGAAGTTGGCCGTTTGCTGTTTAAGGCCTGTGAGACGGTTAAACAATGACGACTTGCCCGAATTGGGATTACCCACCAACGCCACTTTAAGCCGGCCCTTCATAGACTACTGGACAATATGCACGGTGGCGGCTTCTTCGAGCCTGAGCGAGAGTTCGTAGCCCGATACACTTATGCAGATGGGGTCGCCAAGCGGTGCGGAGAAATTGTAGCGAACGGTAACTCCGGGCAGGCAGCCCATTTCCATTAGCTTTACCGAGAGCTCTTCATCCGAAAACCCTGAAACGATGCCCTGCTCGCCCGGCTTTAAATGGGTTAAATTGCGAATCAATGCTTATTTAGATTTATTATAAACAAGGCAAATATATGCCCTCTTCTTATCACAAGCAATGATTTACGCCGGTATTAACCGGAATGTTGTTATTTTTAAATATGAAGCCAGGCAAAAGGAGGAACAAAAAGAAAAAGTCCGACAGTCGGGAGGTGCCGGCCAAACCGGCAACCGGCGAAAGGGAAAGCTCAACTCAGGAAAGGCCTGGTTATGGCATATTGCCCGACCGCGACCTGAAGAAGAACCTGGGGTGCGGGTAGGAAGGGGGTTGTTATGCCAAAGCATAAAACCTGTCGGGTATTATAACACCCAACAGGTTTTATCATTTGATTTAAAAAAGACATCCTACAACGTTGCCCGCAGGGCAATTATAAAATTACGGCCCGGGGCATTTATTCCTGAGGCAAACACCCGGTACTGCATGTCCATAATATTATCTATGCCAAACTGTGCAGCCAGGTACTTGTTTAACACAAAAGTGCTTCTGAAGTTGAGTGTATACCACGAAGGCATGCCCCTGGGTGTGGCATACTGCAGGTTGTCTTCTCCGCTTGGGCTATATCTGGAAAGGCGTTTCCATCCATTGAAATTGGAAAATAACTCTGCCGAAAAGCCGGAATAATTGTACTGAACGCCTATTCTGCCGAATACAGGCGAAATATGGTCCAGCGGAACAACCTGGCCGGAATTGTCCTCATAATCACCGTGGGTGTAGTTATAGGCTGCAGTGGCAGTAAAGTTTTTTGCAAAGCGCGCCTGCGCTGAAAGATGAAATCCGTAAATCAGGCCCTTGTCTCTGTTCTGGCTTGAAAAAACATCTGCCGGGAAGCCGTCATAAATAATGGTAGACTGGCCGTTGAACTGTGAAGGAGCCGTAACGATTACATCGTAAAACCGGGTTACAAAGGCAATGCCGGTTACTTGAAGGGTTGACCCGAAAAAGCGGGTTATATTCACCTCTCCGTTCAGGGTTTTTTCCGGCTTTAAATCCGGATTGGGCACAATAAGCTTTCCGTTGCTGGTCGAACTTCCGGTTTGCGTTTCGAATACTTTGGCCAGGTCATCTACATTCGGGATGCGATAACCGCTGCTGGTAAGCAAAGAAAATTTCCACAGACCGGGCAGGTAATTTACACCCAAGCTGGCACTGCCCACAAAGTTTTTCTGATCGATTGAATTAAACGGAAAAGGGAAAAACACCTGACTCACAAAGGTTGACTGCAGGGAGCCATATCCCAGCCGTAAGCCATCGGTTATGTTGAGGACAGGTTTAATGGTATAGGTGTGCGTAGAAAACACAGACAGGGAGCTTAGCGAATTATCACCATCGGGATAACGCGTATCAAGGCTGCTCCTGCTACCGGTAACAATATTTTCGGCGTAGGCCGTGCTGCTCACCGAGCTGAATTGTCCATCCAGACCATAGCGCAGGGTATGTTGGCCTATAGTTTTACGAATATCGGCCGTGAGGCCCAACACATAAACCTTTTCAATGCGGTGGTTCAACGTGTTGTTGTTAAATCTGCGGTCGTGCCGGCTTTCTTCTACATTCTGATAGCTGGCTAAAATATTGATGCTGTCGGCCCAGTTACCGGTCTTTTCAATGCCCAGCTGGTAGCTGCCCATTATTCTTTTCTGCGGACCATAATACCATTGGGCAAACCGCAGGCCAGACCCGCCACCGCCCGGATCGGTAAGCCGGTCATAACGGGGAATATTCCCGGTGTTTGAATATTGAAAATTAAACAAATGACTTATCCGGTTACCCGATTTGATGAGGACTTTCTGAACCAGGTCCCACTGCCGGTAACCGCTGAATTTCTGAACATAAGGATCAGCGTTGTCTATAAGCAAATCGCTTTGGTTGTCGGATGCACGTACTACGTACTGGTTGCGCAACCCGTATGCAGCACCGAACGAGGGGTTTATCTTTTCGCCCATTCGTAAATCGCCAAAGTCGCTGTAGGTAAATGAAGTGAACGCAGCTATTTTATTTCCGCCCACAGAAAAGTCGATATGCCCGGTTTTTTCCTGGTTTGCAGTAGCGTATCTGGTAAGCGCATTTCCGCTGAATCTGACACTGTTTCCCGAAGCAAGAACCGGGTTGCGCGTAAACATGTGAATAACACCGCCAAGGGCATCGCTTCCGTAAACGGTTGATGAAGGACCAAAAAGAATTTCAACCCGATCCAATGAGTTATTATCTACCGTAATGACATTTTGCAAATGTCCGCCTCTGTAAATAAGGTTGTTCATTCGTACACCGTCTACAACAAGCAATACCTTATTGGCTTCGAAGCCGCGCAAAATAGGACTTCCTCCGCCCTGCTGGCTTCTTTGCACGGAAACCGTGCCGGTATTTTGAATCAAATCGGCCATGGTTTGAGCATTAAAGTTGCGGATAATCCGCTTATCTATAACCGTTACCTGCTGGGCAACGGTTCTTCGTGTTTCGGGAAAACGGTTGGCCGATACAACCACCTCATTGAGCACGCGGGTGGTATCAGCCGGCAATTCCTGTGCGCGGGTGCGCACCACATAAAACAAACATAGTGATAATATTATACTGTAACAGTAATGGATTTTTTTCATGCCTTTTGAAAATTTAAAAGTTAATGTATAAAAGTTTCTACAGCCTGTGGCTGTGCGAAAGGAACGAACAGGCAGCTTCAGGAGGAGGAGTAGGCACCGAAAAGTAGAAAATCAGACGCTTCGAACAGATGGGTTCGAATGCCATTAACAGGGTGCGAACAGGGCGATACAGCCGGATGCTGTCGGGAAGGATAAAGACAGCCGCAAGCAGATTAAACAACAAGGCCGGAACAGGCTGTTCGTCTTTAAGCAATCGTTGCAGCAGGGTGTTCAGAAAGGCCAGGAGATTGTCTTCGTCTTTGTCAAAAAGGCCGTAAACCCGCACAAACCCGCCGTCTATCTCTGCGCGGGCGATGTCGAACATGCGGCCGTTTACTTTAAGCTCGTGTTCATCGACCCGGCTTTTTAAAAATTCATCGAACTTAAGCTCCAGGCAGTCCAGCCGGTATTCGGGCAGGGAGGCCAGTTGGTGGCGCATGTACTGGCGGAGGTGCACCAGCCGTACGGCAAAGTACACGTATATGCCGCCAAGCATGACGCTCATGGCAAGCAGCAGAATAATGGCAGCAAATCGTTTCATCTGTGAGCGAAGTTACAAAAGTAGTTGCTTGCCGGTACGGGTTAGTGCGTAAAGCTGTTGTGCAATTACACAGGCAGCTAAAACCTGATTTGGGCTGCGGGCAACAGCACTTTTCCGGCTATCCGAACAGGTTGTTCAGTTCCAGGTCAATACGGTTTACAATAAAGGCAAAGTCGTCAACGCGCTCAACAAAATCCAGGTCGTTGGCATTGATAATTAGCAGGCGGCCCAGGTTGTAACTGCTTATCCACCTTTCGTAGTATTCGTTCAGGTTTTTCAGGTAATCCAGCCGCATGGCATATTCAAAATCGCGTCCGCGCTTTTGTATTTGCCGCACCAGTTTGGGGATGTCGCTGCGCAGATAAATCAGCAGGTCGGGCGGGGGCACGAAGGCAATCATGGAGTTAAATATTTCCAGGTAGTTTTGGTAGTCGCGGTCGTTAATGTAGCCGCTGGCGTGCAGGTTGGCGGCAAAGATGTAGGCATCTTCGTAAATAGTGCGGTCCTGCACGGTGGTTTTACTGCTGTTGCGTATTTCGTTAACCTGGCGGAAGCGGCTGTTGAGGAAGTAGATTTGCAGGTGGAAAGCCCAGCGCTGCATGTCGTGATAGAAATCGCGCAGATATGGATTTTTGTCAACCGATTCGTAGAGGGGAGTCCAGCCATAATGTTTGGCCAACTTTTCGGCCAATGTGGTTTTACCCGATCCGATGTTGCCCGATATGGCAATGTGCTTAAGCTGTTTCATGGAGGGAGGCAAATATAGCTGGATTGACACTAACAATAAATTTGTTATTTTAACTTCCGTTGTATTGCCGGAATATTATTTCTATAGTCGCAGTCTCGGCCCGGGTCGGCTGCAGGCGGGGCATACTATGGTTTAACATACTTCGATATAAAATGCTAATACGCCCGGCTTTGAATGTTTTCCGGGATGTGGGTTGATTTACCCTCGACAAACGCGAAGAAGTTTCTTTATGAAGTAAGGCAATCAATTTAATCTTTAATCCCATCGGCAACTACAGCTATCATTAACATTGAAGCATTCATTGCCAATCGGTTAATACCGCTAATCTTAATTTCTTTTGGGATGATCACACGCCTCCACAGCGTATCCTCACCGGGTCTGATAAAATAAAGACCTGCTCCATCACTCATTAAAATCCTTCCATCGGTTGTCCATGCAAAATCTTCCCGGCCGGGCAATGTAGGTACAAGGGTTTCAATCGTTCCCTTTTTACTGTCGAATTTTTTAATAAACCACCCTTCATCCTGTTTCGCAACAAAACTAATGTCATTACTGCCCGGGATGCGCTGCAATGACCTGCCGATGTTTTCGGCAAGTACGGTATCTTTTCTGTTTTTGATGTTGTAATGCCTCAGGGTGTTGGGCTTCCCCAGCACAAATAACATTAACTCATTGTTATTTATCCAGGCATGATAACCAACGGTAAGGTGATCAACAAGAATAACGGGCCCACCGTTTTGAACCGGGTATTTACCCAGGTTCTGCGTCCCGTTGTCGTGCTGAATAATGCAGCTAATAAACTGCTCATCCGGCGTTACAGTGGGCGAGTATTCGCGTTCTGGGGTGTGGGTAAGTTTACGGGTATGGCCTGTGTGATAATTGTATTCCAGTATATCGGTGCGGCCCTCCTCATTTGCCGACGCATAATACAGCAGCGGCAAGTGGGGGTGAAAATACGGTTGGTTGTCGTAGCCCCTGCGTTGGGTAATGTTTTTTCCACTCAAAAGGCGCAGGGTTTTTCCGTGCTTTTTTACATGGAATAAGTAAATATCCGTATCAGGTGGCTGCTGGGCATACAGCGGCAGGCTATAGGCGCATAAAAGCAACAGAAAAAACTTTTTCATAGCACACCAAATATAAGCGTACAGTAAATATTGCGGTTGCGCAGTGATGCAGAAAAACAGGTGCCCGAAGCAGGTTTTTCGGGTTGGAGAGGTAAATCCGTATTTTTGAAAGTGTGATAATCTATTATGAAAAGCATTTTCATTCAACTGGTTTGGCTTGCATTGCCGCTACTTCTTTCTGCCCAGCAGTATTACCTGCAACCCGACCGCGTTTTCGATGGGCACGACATGCACGAAGGTTGGGTGGTGTTGGTGGAGGGAAGCCGTATTGTTGCGGCCGGGCCGGCATCGCAGGTTAAGACTACCCCACAGGCGCGCATTCTGAAGTTTCCCGGAGGCACCCTGCTGCCGGGCCTCATTGAAGGACACAGCCATTTGTTTTTGTATCCCTATAATATTACCGACTGGGACACCCAGGTACTCAAGGAAACCGATGCCTACCGGACCGTTCGGGCAACGGTTCATGCCCGTAACACCCTGATGGCCGGCTTCACCACGGTACGCGATCTGGGCACGGAAGGAGCAGGCTATGCCGATGTGGCCCTGAAGCGCGCCGTGAACGAAGGTGTTGTTCCGGGCCCCCGCATGGTAGTGGCCGGTCGGGCTATAGTGGCAACCGGCTCATACGGACCCAAAGGATATGATGACGACTCTGAAATAATGCTGGGGGCAGAGGCAGCCGATGGTGATGATTTGATTCGGGTGGTTCGCGACCAGATTGGCAAGGGTGCAGATTTCATCAAGGTGTATGCCGATTACCGCTGGGGACCGCGCGGTGAAGACCAGCCCTCGTTTACCCTGGAGGAATTAAAACGGGTAAACGAAACAGCACGCAGCAGCGGTCGCTACATGGTATGCCACGCAAAAACGGCAGAAGCCATTAGGAGGGCCGTTCTGGCCGGGGCCGAAACCATTGAACATGGCGACTATCTGGATGAAGAAACCGCCCGCCTTATGCAACAACACGGTGTGGTGTTTTTTCCCACGCTGGCCGCGGTAGAGTCTATACAGCGCTACCGCGGGTGGCGCAAGGGCCATGAGGCTGACCCGCCGGCCGTGCAGCAAAAAAAGAAAAGTTTTAAAATAGCTCTCGATGCCGGTGTAACTATTGGCATGGGTGGCGATGTGGGGGTTTTTCCGCACGGAGAAAATGTGTACGAACTGGAGCTGATGACCGAATACGGTATGCCTGCGCTGGAAGCGCTGCGGGCGGTTACATCGGTAAATGCCAGGGCATTGCACATGGAAAACGAAATAGGAAGTATTAAACCGGGATTGCTGGCCGACCTGGTGGTGGTGGACGGAAACCCCCTGACAGCTATAAGCCGGCTGCGCCAGGTAAAATGGGTTATGAAAAACGGTGTTATCTGCCGCAATGAAGCGGAGACAAGGTAAACCCTGTTTGTATAAAGGGCAAAGCGCAGGTGTAAGGTGGGGCCCGTTTTACGGGTTTAATCCCCATCTTCGGCGGCTTCGGCTTTTTTAAGCTCTTCGTCAATTATCTCTTCAATAATCTGCCGCTGGCGTTCATTGAGGGTATTGTCCAGTTTGGCCTGGCGCTTCATAAACCGCAACATGGCGTTTTTCTTGATTTCGTACGCCATAAACACCGTGTATTCGCCCGACTTTTTATTGAAGTACTTCTTCTCGCCTATTTTGCGCAGGTCGGCAATGTCGGTGTTCATTACCTGGCGCACCAGGCTTTGAAATTTATCGGCAATATCGGCAGCGCGTTCGTTTCCGGTGTCGGTCAGGTATTGGTCGGCTACCTGCTTCATGGTGGTGTTTACCTGTCCGGCCAGTTGGGCTTTGGCATCGAGGTCGGCTTTGGCGCGGGCAATGTTATCCTGCGAGCTGGTGCCCTTGCCGGTACCCCGCCAGAAGCGGTTGTTCGACATATAGGCGTTACCCTGAAAAGGCTCGCGAACGCGGGTTCCGAGCACAGACGAGCAGGCAGACGTCACAATCAAGGCGAGGAGGGCATAGAAGAACAATCGGGTGTTCATACAGGTTGGGTTTCTGAAGGGAAAAGTAATAAAAATTGTGCCAATTGGTATATTGGGCTAGCTGTGCATTGGGTTTAGGGCGGAAAGATAATTCTAAAGTGTGAGGTAGATGTGGGTGGGGTAATAAGTATAGATGAGGCGGTAAATACTACGGCATAGCAGAATGACAGCAAAAAGCGAAAACCTGTAAGCAAAGGAAAGCCTATAACACAGGTGTAAAATTAACGTGGGTATATGGTGAAACCGGTGCACTTTTTTAATAACGTACTATTTTAACGCATATCGAAAAACTTTATTACTAATCAGGAGATGAAAGACCGAGCTCAAGTTTTTAGTTGTAGAGGAGATAGAAACAGTAGAAAAGGAAAAATAGACAACGGAGATAATAACAAATTCATCCCTCCACACGGTGGGTACCAAAAACTGGCATCGTATTAAAATGGCGGAGATTGTATTTGATGTCATAGCTTATTTTTGCAATAAGCAAATAGACAAACGCCCCCGCATCCACAACAACCCACTCATGAACACAGCCGCTTCAGTATCTGTATTGCTGCTTATGTGCGGATTTATTATATCCTGCCGCCAACAGGAAAACGAAAAACTGGTTTGGCAGGATGAATTTTCGTACACCGGCCTGCCAGACACCACCAAATGGGCCTACGACCTGGGCAACGGCTGCCCCAACCTCTGCGGATGGGGCAACAACGAGTTGCAGTTCTATACCCGCGAACCGCAAAATGCGCGCGTGGAAAACGGCTTGCTCATTATTGAAGCCCACCGCGTTTCCGATTCCGCATTCACCTCTGCACGCCTGGTAACGCGCGGAAAAGCACAATGGAAATACAGCCGCATTGAAGTAAAAGCCCGCCTGCCCAAAGGCCGTGGAACCTGGCCCGCCATCTGGATGCTGCCGGCCGAATGGAAATACGGAGGATGGCCCGCCAGCGGAGAGATTGACATCATGGAACATGTGGGCTTTGATGAAGATGTTGTGCACGGCACCCTGCATTCCGAATCGTTTAACCACATTAAAAAAACCCAGCGCGAAGGCATTGCTAGGGTACAGGGCGTTACTTCGGACTTTCATGTGTATGAAGCGGACTGGACGGCCAACCAGGTGGTTTTTAAGGTTGACGGCAAACCCTACTACACCGTTCAGAAATCAGAAAACGACACCTGGAAAGAGTGGCCTTTCGACCAGGAATTTTACCTCATACTGAACATAGCCGTTGGAGGTTTCTGGGGTGGCATGAAAGGCATAGACCTATCCATATGGCCGCAGCGGCTAGAAATAGATTATGTGCGCGTGTACCAAAGGCAAACTGCACGTTAGCGTTCGTAGCCGCCTTTAACCAAATCGCTGAACAGGCTGTTAAAGAGCGAAACCACCAAACTAAACAAAAGCGCCCACCAGAACCCCTGCACCGAAAAACCTGGCACAAGCCAGTCGGCCAGTAGGATCATCAACGCATTGATAACCAGCAAAAACAACCCGAACGTTACCAGCGTAATGGGGATGGTAAGGATAATGAACACGGGCCGGATAACGGTATTGATAAGGGCCAGCAGGGCAGCCACCAGCAGGGCATGGCCGTAGTGCCGCACATGAACACCGGGCAACAAATAAGCCGCCAGCAATACCGAAAGGCCGTTACATAAAAACAAAAGCACGCTGCGCATGGTTAAAAATACGATAGCTCAAACATTTATCTTTTTGTGATGAACACTACACGAAGGGAAAAATAGGATAATTTAATTAAATAACCCTCATTCAAAACCAAGCCAGTTTGCAGAAAAATATTTAGCAGAGGATTATTTACACCTTAGCCGCTGTTAGTGAACGGGCTTGTTTGCTAACAGCATTTTTTGTTTTTCTGAATTGGCGGACAAGCAACACTGCCATAACTGCAATACACACAACAGTCGCCTTGTTTAGGTTTCAGAACAGTTTTGCACTTTTCACATTCGTAAAAATATTGGCAGGCATCTGTCGGCATAGTTTCTTCTTTCTTGTGTGCGCAGTTTGGGCAAGTAATTGTTGATTGTAAGATGATTTCCATTATTTCTCCTTTGTATCTGTTACTGAATAGCCAGTTGAGTTAATCGCATTCTCAATTTCGGCAGTTGAAGTTTTTGAATTGTCAAATTCTACGATAGCATTTCCGCTTTCATAGGATACTGTTGATTTCATAATGCCTGATAATTTATTCACTTCGTGATTAACGTGTTCTTCGCAACTGGCACAAGTCATTCCGATAATTGTAAACTCAACTTTTTGAATATTGGATTTATCAACTACTATGAATTGCTTTTCTGTCTTTGGATAAAAAATGCTTGAATAGTATGGAAAGGCAAGCATAACGATTGCAAATGCGGTTACTATTCCTAAAAACATTTTTGACTGAATGAATTTTGGTTTTTCTTCCGTGTTGCAGTTGCAGTCAATTTGTTTTTTAGGTTTTAGTTTTTGATACCAAGCGAAAGCAAGCACCAAAATTGTCAGTCCAATAAAATATGGTCTGAAAGGCTCAATCCATGAAAAAGTTGAAGCAATTCCACTCGTCCCAGCAATGAGTGCAAGAACAGGAGTAATACAACACAATGATGCTGAAATAGCTGTCAAAATGCCAACGGTCATTACTTTGTTGTCTGTTTTCATACAGTTTCTAAGATTTTGTTTTCGTCTAATATTTTGAAGAATGGTTTAAAGAATTTTTCATACGGCTTTGTCAGCGAATAAAAAATGGTTTGTGCCTCCCGCTCATGCTGAATGATTTTCCTGTCCTTTAATTTTCTAAGGTGTTGCGAAACAGACGAAATGGTCATACCCAGAATGTCACTGAGGTCGCAAACGCAAAGTCGTCTTTCCTTATATAGCAAATACAGAATTTTGAGTCGAACGGTATTACCCGCCAGTTCCAGTCCGGCAGATAGATGGTTAAACGTGTCATGAAGCGCAAGAATGCGATCTCTGCAGCGGTTTATCTGCTTAATGTCGGCTTGGAGCCGAATACAAGAGTTGTTGTCCATGTGGCAAAATTAGTCCAATTGTTTATTTAAGCAAATACTTAAATAAACACAAAAAAATTAACCGATAAGTTCCTGTCGGTGGTTATTTTTAGGTTCGCAATTTTTTTATCCATTTTCCACGTTTTAAAATCAACATTTCAGCCGGATATGAGCTGATTAAAAATTGAAGTGTAATTTTCATCGCTTCAGCCGGTGATGCCATTCAAAAGGTGCAAAAAACGCCTTTACTTGCAGCTATGTTTGCCGTGGTTGACATTGAGACAACAGGAGGATATGCCGCGTACCACCGCATTACGGAAATAGCCATCTACCATCATGACGGAAAGCAGATAACCGATTTCTTTTACACGCTGGTTAATCCGGGCCGGAAAATTCCCTCCTTTATTACCGGGCTTACCGGTATTACCACTTCTATGGTAGAAGATGCTCCGGCCTTCGAAGAAGTGGCCGAAGATATTCTGCGCCTGCTGGAGGGGCGGATATTTGTAGCCCACAATGCCCACTTTGACTATTCCTTTTTGAAAAAAGAATTTGAAGCCGCGGGCATTAGCTGGCAAAGCAAAAAACTATGTACGGTGCGGCTAAGCCGCAGGCTGGTTCCCGGTCTGCGCAGCTACAGCCTGGGCAGTCTGGCCGAGGCCCTGGGCATACCGGTACACAACCGCCACCGTGCCGGTGGCGATGCCGAGGCCACAGCTCATATTTTTACCCGCCTGCTGCAACGGGATAAGGAGGGGTACATTCAACAGTTGCTGAAGCGCAACTCGGGCGAAACCATTTTGCCGCCCAATCTGCCCCGTTGGGAGTTTGACCGGCTGCCCGCTGCCCCCGGCATATATTTTTTTCACGACAGCCGCAACCGCATAATCTACGTGGGCAAGGCCCATCATATTAAAAAAAGAGTAGCAGGGCATTTTACTGGCGTATCGCGCCAGTGGAGCCAGTCGCGCATACGCAATGAAATCCATCATATAACTTTTGAAACCACCGGATGTGAGCTGGTGGCCCTTATTCGCGAAGCCGAAGAAATACGAAAAAACTGGCCCAAATACAACCGCGCACAAAAATACCGTGTTGAAGAGTGGGGCATTTTTGTTTACGAAGACCGGAACGGGTACCTGCGGCTGGTAATTGGCATGGTAGGTCGCCACACTAGTCCGGTAATGTGCTTTGCCACCCGTGGCGACGCCTGGAATTTTCTGTGGCAAAAAGTGCAGCAATATGAGTTGTGCATGCGGCTGGGCGGCCTGCAGGAGGGTGTGCATACCTGCAGCGAAGCAGAGACGGGCTTTTGCCGCGGGGCGTGTGCCGGCCGGGAAACCCCACGGGCCTACAACAAGCGCGTACAAAACATGCTCAAATCGCTCGATGAAGCCGCCCGCCATACCATTATTCTTGCCGGCAAAGGCCGTACATCTGCCGAACAGGCTGTGGTAATGATTGAAAATGGCCGGCAGGTTTATTATGGCTTTCTCTCCTGCCGGGCAAAGCTTAACCAGCCCGGCCGGCTGCGCAAAAAACTTACTGCCGCTATGGACATACCGGCCGTATGGCAGGCGGTAAATTCCTACCTGCTTAATCCGCGCGACATGCAGATAAAAGCTTTGTAACAACCGGGCTACGTCCGGGCTCTTCCAGGTACCTCCGGATAGAGCGAGGGCACGGCATCGCTGGTAAAAACTTCACCGGTTTCAATGTTCATCATGGAAAGCACACCCTCCCAGCCCGCACCGGTATCCATAAGCCATACGCCGCAACTGTACAGGGGTTTATTAAAGGGTATGGGCGTATGCCCCAGGTACACGGCATCGTATTCATGCAGTTTGGTGTCGATTCCCTTAAAATAACATTCAAGGGCCTGACGGGCCAGATCGCGGTGCCATATAAGCACTTCCGGCGGCTGTTCGGCAATGGGCCTGTGCACATCAAAGCCACCATGTACAAACAGGCTGTTGTCAAGAATATAATAGGGCAATGCTTCGCTTAAAAACTGCCGGTGCCTGGCATCGGGCCTGTTGTCATACGAAAGGAGCGTAGCTGCCCCGCCCTGCATTGTCCATATCTCCTTGCGGTCGTTGCGGGTCATCCACTCCAGCACCCAGTAATCGTGGTTGCCCATCAGGTAAATTAAATGCTTTATCTTCAGCAACTCGTCAATGGCCTGGCGCGTTTCCGGCCAGCCGTCACACACATCGCCCAGTACAATAAGCCGGTCGGTGGCATAATTAAAATGCGCCCGCTCCAGGCATTGCACCAGGGCCCGGTGGGCACCATGTATGTCGCCCATCACAAAGGTTTGCATGACCAATCAAATTAATACATTAGCCGGTAATATTTACCTTGTACCATGAACTGGATTGAACTTACAGGCCTGGCGGGGGCTTTTCTGAGCAGCATTACCTTTATTCCGCAGGTTTATAAAACCTGGCGGTCGCGCAGTGCAGGCGACCTGAGCCTGGCCATGATACTCATTGTTTTTACCAGCACGCTGGTGTGGCTGGTTTATGGCATAAAGCTTATGCTCTGGCCGGTAATTCTGTGCAACGCCGTAATTTGTGTACTCAGCGCTATGCTGGTTTATTTCAAACTTACTTTTAAATAACATATGCCTTCCGGCAGGCAGCAATTGTGTAAACTTGCAAAAAACAAACAAACGCAATATGCAGATGGCCGTTAGCGAAACGCAGGAAAAGATAAAACAGGTTATTACCGAGGTAAGCAAGGTGGTAGTGGGGCAGGAATATATGGTAAACCGCCTGCTTATCGGGTTGTTTACCAACGGGCACATTCTGCTGGAGGGCGTGCCCGGACTGGCCAAAACCTTAACGGTTAGCACACTGGCCCGCGTACTCCATCTTGATTTCTCGCGCATTCAGTTTACGCCCGATTTGCTGCCGGCCGACCTGGTAGGAACTATGATTTATAACCAGAAAGAAGGAAGGTTTGAAGTTAAGAAAGGCCCCATCTTTGCCAACATAGTGCTGGCCGATGAAATTAACCGTTCACCGGCCAAGGTACAATCGGCCCTGCTGGAAGCCATGCAGGAAAAACAGGTAACCATTGGCGAAACCACCTTTGCGCTCGATAAACCCTTTCTGGTGCTGGCCACCCAAAATCCGGTAGAAAACGAAGGAACCTACCCCCTGCCCGAGGCACAGGTCGACCGGTTTATGATGAAGGTGTTTGTAGAATATCCTACCAAAGAACAGGAACTGGAAATAATGCGTAGAATTTCCAACCTGCGGTTCGACTATTCGGTAAATGCGCTGCTCACCAAAGAAGATATTTTTTCCATACGCGAAGAAGTGAACAACATTAAAATAGCCGAATCGCTTGAACAGTACATTATTGAGCTGGTGTGGGCTACCCGAAAACCCCTCGATTACCGGCTAAACGACATTGCCCCGTACATTCAGTACGGTGCCTCGCCCCGCGCCAGCATAAACCTGCATCTGGCCGCCCGGGCACTGGCCTATATTAAAGGCCGCGACTTTGTTCTGCCCGAAGACATTAAAGAGGTAGCCGTAGATGTAATGAACCACCGCATTTTGCTGAATTACGAGGCAGAAGCTGATAACGTTAAGCCCTGGCAGATTATTAAAACCATTCTGGAAAAAGTGTCCATCGTAAAATAATATGCGGCTTAATATTTCCGTAAGACAATTTTAAACTACCTAACAACCGCTTAACCGGCGACCGTGCTGGTTTTTTGGATTACCTGAAAACCAAATAATTACACAGCTCCTGGGGTTAACAATTTTATAACATTGCCTTACCTGTACGGTAATAGGAGCCTTGCACCTTTGCAGCATGAAAATACCAGCCATGCGCTCCTGCCTTTTCGTTTTATTCTTTCTTCTTGCAGTAGGTTTTGGCTTCAGGGCCAGTGCCCAGGGCTCCATTGCCGGAACAGTTAAAGATGCCGCCACCGGTGAGCCGGTAATCGGGGCCAATGTAATGCTACAGGGCACGCAAACCGGTACATCAACCGACATTGACGGCAAATTCCTGATTTCCAGCGTACCCGCCGGTACCTATAACCTTCAGGTAAGCTACATTACGTACAAAACCCATCTGGTAGAAAATGTAAAGGTAGAAAACGGAAAACGCATAACCATAGAAGTACAACTCACCGAAGATGTTTCGGAACTGAATGAGGTAGTGGTGCGCGGAACCCGGTCGGTAGATACTGATTTTACCTTGCTGGCGGCAATCCGCGAAAGCAAATTGGTTGTAAGCGGCATTTCGGCCGAGATGATAAGCCGATCGCCCGACCGCGATGCCGCTGAGGTGGTAAAGCGGGTGCCCGGCGTAACCATTATGGGCGGCCGGTATATTGTGATAAGGGGGGCCAGCGACCGCTACAACGTTACCCTGCTCAATGGCGCCTATGCCCCTAGTATGGAAGCCGACCGCAGAGCATTTGCTTTTGATGTTATCCCCAGCGGGCAGATTGACCAGATGCTTATTTTCAAGAGCCCTGCACCCGAACTGCCCGGCGACTTTGCCGGTGGCGTGGTAAAAATTACCACCAAAAGCATTCCCGATGAAACCGGACTGACCTTTGGCTATACCTTGGGCTATCGCTCCGGCAGTACGTTTAAAACGTTTTATCAGTCCGATCGCAACCTGGTGCAAAACTTTGGATTTAACGGCGGCACCTATGATTTGCCTGCAGTATTTCCGGCCGACCTGCGCGGGGTTACCGATGAACAAATGTTGCGCAATGCCGCCCTCTCGCTTAAAAACGACTGGCTCCCCAAAACGGTAAATTCTTTCTTCGACCAGGGAGCCTCGCTTACCGGAAACTTCAAATTCCGGCTGGGCAATATTGAAGTAGGAAACATTACGGCTCTAACCTGGAGCAACAGCCGCAACCGCTTCAGCGTTCAGCGAAAAGATTTTAACCAGTACGACTTCATCAGCAATTCTCCTTCGGCCATCTATGCCTATACAGACGACCAGAACAATCAGAACTCCCGAACCGGCATACTGATGAACTGGGCCTTCCGGTTTAACGAAAACCATGTTGTTGAATTCCGGAACATTTATAACCAGATTAACAACTCCCAATACATTTATCGCGAAGGCCAGAACTTTGAAGGTAACTTTTACGGTACCTGGGGTGGCTTTCAGGAAATTTTCCGAGGCGTATATGCCGGCCAGCTTACCGGCAAACACAAACTGTTTGCCGACCGCACCACAATCAACTGGATGGCCGGCATGGGCAAGTCGTACCGCGACCTGCCCGATAACCGCAGGTACCGCCGCGACCGCGACCTGACCAACGGAACCGAACGTACCTATGTGCCCGTTAGCGCTGCGCAGGTGTACTTTCTGGGTCGCTTTTACGGCAATATGGACGAAGACAGTTTTACCGGGTCGGTAAGCATTGACCACACCCTCAAACTTTCTGAAAACCTGCTTCCGGTGGTATCGGCCGGCATCTTTTTTGAAAAAAAGGAGCGCAGGTTTCTGGCCCGTAATATCGGGTACGCCCGCAATGCTTTTGGCTGGGACACCAACCTGGAATACCTGCCGGTTGATGAGCTGTTTCAGCCGGACAATATTTACCGGCCTGATGGCTCGGGCCTGATTATAGATGAGCAGACCAACGGCAGCGACTCGTATTCGGCTACCAACAACCTGAAGGCGTACTACACTTCGGTTAGCCTGCCGCTGGGCAAGGTGCTTACCCTTTCCGGCGGGGCGCGCATAGAAGATAACGTGCAGTCGCTGGGCACCGCTACCCGCACGGGCGATGCCATCGACCAGTCAGTGCCTGTAAAAAGAATACTGCCTTCGGCCAACCTGACCGTTAACCTGAAAGAGAACATGTTGGTACGCGCAGTGTATGGCCGCACACTAAACCGGCCGGAGTTTCGCGAAATAGCGCCTTTTAGTTTTTATGACTTTGAGTTTAACTGGGTGTATGGCGGTAATCCGGGCCTCAAAACCGCAAAGATTGACAACTACGATTTACGCTGGGAGTATTATCCTTCCAAAACCGAGCTGATAACATTCGGAGGTTTTTATAAATCATTCGAAAACGCTATCGAAGCGGTGTATGTTCCGGGCGCAGGCTCGCAGGGAGCCAAAGGATTTCGCTACGATAACGCCCGCTCGGCCAGCGTGTACGGGGTAGAACTGGAAGTGCGCAAATCGCTTAGCGGCTTAACCAACAGCCCTTTTGTAGATAACCTGAACGTGATTTTCAACACTACGCTTTCCAGAAGTACGGTAGACGTGGGCAATCAGCCCGAACGTCCGCTCATGGGACAATCGCCCTACGTGGTCAATGCCGGCCTGTTCTATAACACCGAAAATGCCGGAACACAGGTGTCGGTTATGTATAATGTAGTAGGCAGAAGGTTGTTTGCCGTTGGCGGATATACCGATGCGGGCGATGCCGTATTTGAAGATATTTATGAAATGCCCCGCAACCTTATTGACGTAAGCGTTACCCAAAGATTCACCCAACGCCTGCAGGGAAAGTTAACAGTATCCGATATACTGAATCAGCCGTATATTCTTATGCAGGACGGCAACCGCGATGGTGTGTTCGACCGTAACAATGACCAGATCGTTCAAAAAAACCGGTTTGGTTCGCTGTTTATGATGACGCTTACCTATAAAATCTGGTAGGGCTAACGTAACCGCTGCATAGTAATCGTAACGCAAAGTTTGGCCACTGGTAACCCTGAGTTAACAGTGCGCCTGTACTTTTGAGCGAACGAAAAAACAAACAGCAACTCATGAAAAAGACATTGTTTAACCGGCTTAACCGTGCACTGGCCGCTGGCTTGGCGTTGGGTGCAGTAGTGTGGATTTCTTCATGCGGCAGCGATGATCCGGAGCCTGCAGCACCTTCGCTTACCTTATCGGCTACTTCGTTTTCCGGTCTTGTAGGCGCTGACGCCTCGGTAGATGTAACGATTTCGGCACCGGGCGGACTGGCAAGCCTTACCGTGCTGAAAAACGGTGCAGCGTTCGATAATAAAACATATGCCGGCGAAACCACGGCTACCTATTCGCTGGACTATACAATTGAAAGTGCCACTGCCGGCACGGTGTTTAACTTTACCTTTCAGGCCGTTGACCGCAATGGCAAATCATCGGCCATTGCCAATTACGCTGTAACCGTGTCCAGCAAGGAAATTGTTGTAGTGAGCGGTGTTATAAATTCCAGCGTTACCTGGACCAGTGATAAGATTTATCAGCTTTCGGGTTATGTTCGTGTTGGTGACGACTCCAAGCGTTCGGGGGGAACCGATATAACCGGGGTGGTTTTAACTATACAGCCTGGCACAATTATTCAGGGGCTTCCCAAATCGGGTACTACACCTCCGGGCACGCTCATCGTTCAACGCGGTAACCAAATTATTGCCAACGGCACGGCCGATAATCCCATTGTATTCACTTCATCAAAGGCTCCCGGTTTGCGCAACCCCGGCGACTGGGGCGGGCTGGTAATTGTAGGCAGGGCAACCAACAACCAAAGTGCCAATGCCGAGCTGGAGGGTAATTACGGAGCCTTTCACGGGGTGGGCGATACCCCCATTGCCGATCCGGATAATGATAACTCAGGATCATTGCGCTACGTGCGCATAGAATTTGCGGGTACACCTATAAACCCCAATCAGGAAGTAAACGCGCTTACCTTAGGCAGCGTGGGCCGCGCCACCACAGTGGAATATGTGCAATGCAGCTTTGGTCTGGACGATGCCTTCGAATTCTTTGGGGGTACCGTAAATGCCAAGTACCTGATGGCCTACCGCGGCCTGGATGACGACTTTGACGTGGACAACGGCTGGAGCGGAAATGTACAGTGGGCCATTGGTATTCGCGATAACACACTGGCTGACCAGTCGGGTTCAAACGGCTTTGAAGTCGATAACGACTCAGGCGGTTCAGGCGCCACGCCTTTTACCTCCGGTGTTTTTGCCAACGTAACCATTATCGGTCCTAAGAAAACCAACGATCTAAACATTCAGGATAATTTTCAGAATGCCGCCCACCTGCGCAGAAACAACAAGCTGAAAATATATAACGCCGTATTTACCGGCTATCCCAACGGTGTCTTTATTGATGGTTCCACAACGCTTACCAATGCGCAAAACAATGAACTGCAGCTGCGCAACGTAATTCTGGCCGGCGTGGAAAACTGGGGAGGTAACGGATACGGATCGGTTGCTACAACCGAAGAACAAACAGTAACCGGCTTACCCTTTGGCTCCAATGCCAACCACCCGCAAACTCCCCGTGGTTTTATCTTTGCCACCACCGGCAGCATAGGCGGTAATTCGGCTCAAACCTGGTTTTTAACCACGGCTTTCGGCAATGCGTTGGAAGACAAGTGGACCGACCTGGGTCTGAGCCCCACACTGTTCGACACGGGAACGCCTTCGTTCCTTCCGCAGTCGGGTTCGACTTTGCTTAACCGCGCCAACCTGTGGGACAACTGCCCGGCAGCCGGTACATTCTTCGATAAAACCGTAAACTACATCGGTGCATTTGGCACAACCGACTGGACGACCGGATGGACGAACTTTAATCCCAGAACTACCAACTACAATTAATGTAAGAAACGAAAAAAGAAAGAGGCTATCATTTTACTGATGATAGCCTCTTTGTTATGTTTATGCCGTAGTAGTTAACTTTAAACCTGCACCGAAGTTATATTATGATGCGTGTATTAAGCTTTGGGATGTTACTGCTGGTGGCCTCGTGCTCAAAACCGCAAACCCCCGAGGCCTATTTCGGTAAATCGCAACAGGATTCGCTGCTAACCGATATTATTACTTACCTATATGTGCGCCCGGCGGGAGCCGACTGGCAGTCGCGTTTTGATCCGGCTTTCCGCAAGTACTATGTAAGTAACCTGTCCAAGTTTACCTGGAAAAAACTCCATCGCGATCCGTCCGGAACCTATTACTTCTACCTCATTCGTCCGGCCCGCAGTTCCGAAGGCGCACTTCGGGGCGTGGGGGGTACGTTCCGGCTGGACGGCGCAGGTAAAATCATAAGGTTCAGGGAGGTGTTTAACACGCCTGTCGGATCGCGTACTTTTCTGGAACAAACCGGTGAACAATTGTTTGCCCATATGATAAAACACGGAAACGTTGAGGCCTACCTGCTCAACGATGCCTTACTGGAGTGGCCCAACGCCTGGACGTATTACGACACCATTCGCTATGAATGGCTGGTAAAACCGGGTATATGATTCAGTTAATTTTTTCCTTGCGCTCCTGGTGTGCCTGCAGCACTTTCTTTACCTGTTCCAGCACCACGGCCAGCGAGTCCTGGCTTTTTTTATTCTGCTCCAAACGGGTTAGCAGGTTAAGGTATTCCAGTTTATTGGCTTCGAGCGCTTTTTCAAGCTGCAACTTTTCTTTTTGGTTGTTTTCCAGACGAATGTTCAGGTTTCGGTTTTCAGTGGTGAGTCGCTGTTGCTGCCGTTCAACCGCCTGCACCGCGCGCTGCGATTCGTCAATCCGGGCCTGTACCTGTTCGCGGTAATAGGTAACGGCAAAGTCGCGAACCAGGCGCTCCAGTTCGCTTTGCACCTTTTCGGCTTCTTCGGCCGAGGGCCACTCACCGGCATTGATGCCCATCCAGGCCGCAGCCCCGCTGCCGCGCTCGCGCACCAGCGCATACACCGGATATTTGTACGAAATGTTGCTGATGACGATCTCGCTGGTGGTTATGGGGTTATTACCGGGCTTAAGGCGCGCAAACACCTTAAGATATTTGTTGAGCGCAGCGGTTACATCAGCGGTATTGCCTTCGAGTTCTGTTTCAAATCCCGGCAGATTGTTTCCTTTAATACGTGCCGGTTCTTTTTTAACGACAATGGTCTGGGCGTTTGCCGATACCGAACAAAGCATTATCCAAAGCAACGCGGCAATAACCTTTTGCATGGTAAAGGGGTTTATTATATTGTTCTGCCAAAGCTAAACAAAATTGATTCCAAAACGCGTACTTATCACAGGGGGCACCGGGCTTATTGGCTCGCACCTCACGCAGTTGTTAATGGCATCGGGTGTGGAGGTGTGCCATCTTAGCCGGAAGGCAAAACCCGGCACGGTGCCCGCGTATGCCTGGGATGTGCGGTCAGGAAAAATAGACCATCAGGCGCTGGAAGAAACCGATGCCATTGTGCACCTGGCCGGAGCCGGTATTGCCGAAAAACCCTGGACCAAAGCGCGCAAGCAGGAAATCCTGGAAAGTCGCACGCGCTCTACGGCTCTGTTGTACGATGCCATGCGCTACAGGCCCCACCAGGTAAAGACTGTGGTGTGTGCTTCGGCCATTGGATATTATGGCTTTGGTGGTGACGAAGAGATTTTTACCGAGGCGCACCCGGCGGCAAAAAGCTTTCTTGCTTCGGTGGTGCGCGCATGGGAAGCAGAAGCCGATAAATTTCAGGGCCTGGGCATAAGGCTGGTGAAAATACGCATAGGTATTGTGCTGAGCCAACAGGGCGGAGCGCTGAAAGAAATGGCAAAACCGGTACGCTGGGGCCTTGGGGCTCCCCTGGCAGGTGGCAACCAGTACATGAGCTGGATACATATTACCGACCTGTGCCGCATGTTTAAATATGCACTCGAAAACGATGCGCTGCAGGGCGTTTACAACGGGGTAAGTCCCAACCCTGTAACCAACAAAGCATTTACCCGGGCCGTAGCCGCAGCGCTGAACAAAAAAATATGGCTGCCTCCGGTGCCGCAGCTGGTGTTGCGTTTGCTGCTGGGCGAAATGGCCGACCTGGTTGTGAAGGGCAGCCGCGTTTCGGCCGATAGGATTCTGCAGGCGGGTTTCCGTTTTGAGTTTGCCGATTTACAACAGGCTGTTAACAACTTATTGCGCTAGGTGAATGGCCACAGCAATGTGCGAATCGGCTGTGCCATAGTACAGCAGCCATTTGTTTTTAAAATACACCAGCCCCTCAATAAAGCAAACCTTGTTTACCTGGCCGGTTATTTCATAGGGCCTTTCAGGCACCATAAAGGGCTGGTCGCTGCGATTCAATAAAAGTGTGGGTTGGCTTGCACTGAACAGGGCCTGGCCGGCGGCATAGGTGCCGGGAGGCAGGTTCGGGTCTCCGCCTTTTTCAAGGTTCATGGCATTGTAGAGTAACACAATGCCCTGCGGACGTACCAGCGCAAAGGGGCCGGGTTCTACCAGCCGGCTGTCGAAATATCCGGGGCGGGGTTTTAGTACGGCTTTCAACTGGTCCCCTTCGGCCACCGGCTCCCATTGCAGCAGGTTTGCCGAGGTGGCTATAAATACATTGGTATCGCCAAAATACATCCAGTAACGGTTGTTTATTTTTTTGGCAACTACCCTATCGCCTTGCAGCTCGGCCACAATGGCTCCCGATTTGCTCCACACCTTCCGGTACGGCCCCTGCAATGCGGGTCCATGCTTCTGCCAGGTAAGCAAGTCGGAAGAAGAGGCCACCATAAGGCGTGCGGTTTGCCCATCGTAGGCGGTATAGGTCATAATGTAAAGGCCCTCGGGCGACTCTACCACCCTGGGGTCTTCAATGCCGCCTTCCCATTCGTAGTACTTCAGCGAATCGTTGTCGGGATACAGCACCGGCTTGGGAAGCCGGGCAAAATGCAGGCCGTCCTGGCTTTCGGCTAATCCGATACGCGAAGTGCCGGCATGCCTGCCAAGGCGGTCTTCCGCTCGATAGAGCAAATAAACTTTACCGTGTCGTACTACCGCTGCGGGGTTAAAAACATCTTTTTCCTCCCATCGCACGGTGTCTTTTCTTACCGGACAGAAAAAGCGACCCGGTCCGGCAGAAAGAATGGGATTAACCGAGTCGACCTTTACAAACGGAGCGAGCATCCACGTTGCTGCGTGCTGCCTTTCTGCGGGCCGGCATGATGCAACCAATACGGGAAGCAACAGGTACTTCAAACTTATGGGCCATAAATCACGTTTCATCGTTGTATATTTAAAAGCTAATAAAGCAAGTTCATGAAAAGCACCAACAAAAAGAAGCCCGACAGCAACCTGCTGCAACAGGTTATTGAAGACGAACACCGCATACGCAAAGCCTTTAAGGAAAAAGACTGGGCTGAGATAAAGGGCGAAAACGCCTGGATGATATTTAAGGTGATGAGCGAATTTGTAGACGGCATGGAAAAGCTGGCAAAAATTGGTCCGTGTGTTACCATATTTGGCTCGGCCCGCACCAAGCCCAACCATGTGTACTACAAAACAGCCGAAGAAATAGCCTACCAGCTGGTACAGCACGGATACGGTGTAATTACCGGTGGCGGACCGGGTATTATGGAAGCTGGTAACAAAGGTGCTCACCGTGCAGGCGGTAAGTCGGTAGGGTTGAATATTTTCCTGCCGTTCGAGCAGAAGGGCAATGCATACATCGACCCCGACAAGCTTATTACCTTCGATTACTTTTTTGTGCGCAAGGTTATGTTTGTAAAATACTCACAAGGCTTTATTGTAATGCCCGGAGGATTTGGTACGCTCGATGAACTTACCGAAGCCCTTACGTTAATACAAACCAAAAAAATAGGCCGATTTCCTATTGTAATGGTGGGCAAAAAATTCTGGCAGGGATGGCTTAACTGGGTAAAAGAAGTGCTGCTGAAGGAAGAAATGATCAGCCCGGAAGATCTGGATCTGTTTTGTGTGGTGGATAAACCGGAAGAAGCCGTAGCCGTAATTGACGATTTCTATTCGAAATATCTGCTGGCGCCAAACTTCTGATGCCTTATGACGGGACGGGCTTTTGCGCTTTTCCTAATACTTGCCCTGCGAATTAACGTTTTCGGGCAGTTGTGGGAAGAGATCAATGCCAAGGGTATTAACTACTACAACAAAAAGAACTTTAAAAAAGCGATTGCTTTTTTTGAGCAGGGCCTTACAAAAGCCGAAACAGAATTTGGCACAAATCATGAAAACTATTATTCAGCCTGTTATAATCTGGCTTCGGTATACCAGAATTTGAATCGCCCGGAACGGGCCATTCCGCTTTACCGGTCGTATTTCCAATGGGCCGTTGAAAAAAATAAAATAAAAAAAGAGGAAGAAGCCAGAGAACTTATTAACACCGGTAATTATGCGGCCCGCCATTCCTATTATGCCGATGCCGTATTTTTCTGGGCAGCTGGCCGCGATGCCTTTGCAAAAATGCCTGACGGTAATCCGGAGTTAGTGGCCATTGCCTGCACCAATGTGGCCATCGGATTTAAGCGCATTGACCTGCCGGATAGCGCAGAAGTGAACCTGCAAAGAGCCCTGCTGCTGTATGAGCAGATAAAAGGAAAATGTTCGGGTGATTATTATGAAACCCTGATGTCGTTGATTTCATTGTTTGCTGAAAACAGAGACCGATTCAGCAAAGAAAAAATCCAGAGCAGCATTGAGCAAGCGCATAGCTGCGCCATTCGGTTATACGGAATAATGAGCAATGAATACCTGCAGGCAGTTGCAAATCTGGCCGATTTAAGCCTGTTAACAGAAGATTATCATAAAGGGTTAATCTATCTGGACGCATGCCTTAATGCGTTAAGCACTCAGGCCAATGCACCAACGGATCAGCTTGCTGAGTTGATGATAAATAAAGCATACGCCCTTCGTGAACTGGGAAAACTTTCGGAGGGAGAAGACTGGCTGTTTAGGGCAAAATCGCTGCTGGAAAACGAGCAAGCCAAGCACCCCGCTCAATACAGCTCTGTACTCATTCGGTTGTCGGGTTTTAAACTGCTTATGGGTGATTTTGCGGAGGCAGAGTATTGGCTTAATAGTGCTGAGGAGTTTAACAAAAGATACCTGAACGATGATGAGAAGCAGGCGACTATTTTAAGCAATAGAGCCCGCATTTATTTTTTAAAGGGGGATATTCAACGGGCGGAAGCGTTATATCAACAATATTTTCAGTATGCAAAATCGAAAGAACAGGAAAATCCTAGGCAATATTACTCTGCCTGCAACGCGTTGGGTCTTTTCTTTTTTGAAGCAGGTTATTATGAAAAGGCACTTCATTTATTTCAGGAATCCTGCGGGTTATCGAGGCGCTTATATGGAAATGATTCTAATAAATACGCCGAAGACTGCATTAACCTGGCCGGGGTTTATGTAAAACTGGAGAAGTTTACTGATGCAGAATTGAAATTAACAGAAGCCCTTTCAATTCTGGAAAGTGCCGGGAGGCACGATACCGAAAGCTATGCCCTGGCGTTGTTCCTCCTTGCCGATGTGCATGACGAATATGCCATGCACGAAAAATCAGGGACGCTTCGCGCAGACGCCCTCCACATCTATCAAAAAATTTATGGAAGCGGTCATTACAAGTTTGCGCAGGCCGCGTCCAGCATGGCCATAGCTTTGTTCCGTCAGGGTCGTTTTTCAGAAGCCGAACAACTTCATCTTCAGGCCCTCGACATTTTTAAAAAATCTTTGGGTGAAAAACAGCCCGATTATGCCGCCCAATGTTATCATTTGGGAACAACATATCACTATACCGGCCAGTTTTCTTTAGCCGAACAATGGCTTTTTAAAGCCAGGGCCATACAGGAAGAGCTCTTCGGTAAAAACCACCCTTCCTATGGTAAAACGCTTTATGAGTTGGGCAGTCTCTATCACGACATGGGTGATTATGCAAAAGCCGAAGCATTGTATACCGATGCGAAAACAATTGCAGAAAACAGCGTGGGCAAATTCCACAGTCATTATCTGCGCGTTATCAATAGCCTGGGTGTGTTGTACAACGATGTAGGCCAATACCATAAGTCAGAAAAAATACTGAGGGATATTCTTGTAACTACCGGGGAATTGCGGGGTAAAAACCATCCTGATTATGCGCTTGCCTCTGCAAACCTGGCCGCACTGTTAACCGATGCAGGAAATTATGCTGAAGCCGCAACCCTGCTGGATGAGGCACTGCTGGTTATGGCAAATACCAAAGGCAGGCACAATCTGGATTACGGAGGGATATGCGAAAATATGGCGTATTACCTTAACCGGTTGAACGAATATCAAAAAGCTGAAAAGTATTATGAAGAAATCAGGACATTAAGGGCTGAGTTACAGGGAAGGAATCATGTAGAATACGTGCAGGCCTGCAATAACCTGGCCTATACCAAAAACAGAATCGGTAACTATAAAGAAGCCGAACTTTTATATCAGGAGGCACGAGCCGCATTAGTTCATCAGGGCCTGAAGCGCCATTCGCTTTACGCCACCGTTTGCAACAACCTGGCGTCGGTGTATGAAGAACAACAAAAACATCAGGAAGCATTCTCCTTATACACACAGGCGGCCCGCGTTTTTGTAAACGAATTGAATTCAAATTTCATTTTGTTCTCTGAATCTGAGCGGGAAAAATACCTGGAGGAATTTAATTACTTCCGCGACATTTACTTTTCATTTACACTCGATGTGGCTGATCAGATTAAGGAGTCTTTAAGCTGGGCTTTTCGGTACAACCTTTTAACCAAAGGAGCCCTGTATCGTGCCGCAAAAAATTTTAGGGAAGCATTTCAAAGCTGGACAAATACTGCAGCAAGCAGGTTATTCGATCAGTATAGGTCGCTTAAAGCCGCGTATGCCAAGGCTCTGACCCTTAACGAGCAACAGCTAAAGGAAAGAAATATTAACCTGCTGCAGTTGCGTGAGCAGATTGCCGAAGCAGAAAAAAATCTGCTGAGAAGTTCGGATGTTCTGAATCGGGCGGTTGCCGATACATTGTATACCTGGAAAGATGTACAGAAATTACTAAAGCCGGACGAAGCGCTGATTGAATGGGTACGCCTGGAATATTACCACAATGAATGGAAGGACTCGGTGCTGTACCTGGCCTTCATTATTCGTCACGGACAAATCCTGCCGGATTATATGGTGTTGAGAAATGGAAAAGATCTGGAAGGGAAAGAAATTAAATTCTATACCAATTCGGTCATGGCAGGAATCGAAAACCTTCGGTCGTACAACGTGTTCTGGAAGCCGTTAGAACCCAAATTGCGGCATGTACGCAAGGTGTATGTGGTGCCCGATGGCATTTACCACACCATCAACCTGAATACGCTATACAATCCCGCCACCGGAAAATATCTGGCCGATGAATATTCCATTCATTTGCTGGGCTCTTCGCTCGATTTCATGCACTACTTTGGGAAACCGGTGTTGCAAAAGCGAAACTACAGGCAGTATAACACCTGGCTTTTCGGCTACCCCAACTACACCGGTACCGAACCAACACAACAGGTTACGGAAAAGACCAGAGAACGTGTTGTTAATCTGTTCCGAGGCGACTCCACACAACGTTTCTTCGATCTTGATGGAGGTCACGTTACCGTTCTGGAAGGTACGCGCATTGAAGTAGATGAGATTAATAAAATTTTAAAGAGCAAGGGCATTCAATCTACGGTCCTCACGGGTAATGACGCTTCTGAAAAGCAATTAAAACAGTTGCAAAGTCCCGATGTGCTGCACCTTGCCACCCATGGATTTTTCCTTCGTCAGTATGATAGGTTGGATCCGGAAAAGCAAATTCGGGTTAAAGAAAACCCCTTAATGCGCAGCGGTTTACTCATGGCCGGAGCAGAGCTGGGCCTTCGGGGCGAGCGCACAACCTTCGATGAAGATGGTATTTTGTTCGCTCAGGAGGTTCAGCTATTGGATTTGAAAAATACTGAGCTGGTTGTGTTGAGTGCCTGCGAAACCGGATTAGGCGAGATTAAACATGGTGAGGGTGTTTACGGTTTGCAACGGGCATTGCAGGAGGCCGGAGCAAAAAATATTATTATGAGTTTGTGGAAAGTAGATGACCAGGTAACTCAGCAATTGATGACGCAATTTTACACCCTGCTGTTTTCGGGTAAATCCAAAAGAAGTGCCTTTCAGGAAGCCCAATCCATTATCCGGCAACAATATCCGCAGCCCTATTACTGGGGAGCATTTGTAATGATTGGTGAATAGCGAGTAAATTATGGTTCAAAAATTTCTTCCGCTCATCTTTTCGGCTGCTGCTCTGCTAATAGCTATTCTGTACGGCCGTCATTGGGACCACCAGGTGCGTACCCTGATGAGTGAGCTGGAAAAGTCACGGGAACAACAGGAGCAGATGCTGGAAGAAGCCCGGCTGCCGGAAGAGGGGCTGATGTACCGGGCGGTTTCTTTCGATTTACCTGAGAAAGCTTCTTTTGCCGGTGAAGAAGTTCCGTTGCACGAACCCGAAGTGCGCGAGCGCCTGGACCGCGAACTGCAAATTAACATCTACCTGCACAGTTCAACGCTCTTTCTCATGAAGCGCGCCAACCGCTGGCTGCCGCCCATGCAGGAAGTGTTGCGCAAACACAACATTCCGGATGACTTTAAATACCTGCCGTTGATTGAATCCGGCCTGATGAACGAAGTTTCACCAAAAGGAGCAGTTGGCTTCTGGCAGATTCTGAAAAGTTCCGGAAAAGAATTGGGCCTGGAAATAACCGATGAGGTGGATGAGCGCTACGATCCGTTGAAATCAACAGAGGCGGCTTGCAAATACCTGCTGAAGGCATACCGCAAATTCGGCAACTGGACGTTGGTGGCCGCCTCGTACAACCGCGGCATAAGCGGCCTGGAAAACGCCCTCACCAAACAGCAGGTAAACAATTACTACGACCTGTACCTGCCGCAGGAAACGGCCCGCTATGTGCTGCGCATAGTGGCTATCAAGGAAATTATAGAAAATCCCGGCAAATACGGCTTTACGATAAACCCCAGCCACCTGTATCAACCGGATACCCTGCGCTACATTGAAGTTACCCAAACCCTCCCCAACCTGGTGCAGTTTGCACTCAGGCAGGGCAGTAACTACAAATTGCTTAAGCGCCATAATCCCTGGCTTCGGGCCGAAAGGCTTACCGTAAGAAAGGGAAAAACCTACCGGATAGCCTTGCCCGAAGTTAAGGCCCTTGATCAAGAAAGATAGGCAGGCATCACCGTGTGGTATAAATTATTACCACCCTATGCCGTAATCCTCGCCATGGTTGCTGCTGCCACCCCAGAAGCTGCCATGCTGCCAGTCGAAATAAATGGCGTTAATGGGTCCGCTGGTGCGCTCGCGGTACGACAACCGGTAGCCCTTTTGCGCCAGTTCTTTGCGTACCCAGGCGGGCATCTGGGTGTTTAGTACAAGCGATCCGGGCTGTTTTTCGTGGTTGCCAAAGCTGGAGTACATTTGGTTGGTGATGAAGCTGGGTGCCTCGCAGGCCTCCTGTACGGTCATGCCAAATTCAACGATATTCAGAAAGAACTGAATGAGGAGCTGGTCCTGCTCATCACCAGCTTGTTTGGCAAACGACAAAAAGGGTTTGCCGTCTTTCAGCGCCATGCCAGGTGTTAGGGTTACACGCGGGCGTTTGCCGGGCTCTACCACGTTAAACGGATTTTCTTTTTCGTCCAGCACAAAACTTTGCATGCGCTGGCTCATGCCAATACCGGTGTTTCCGGCAATGCAGGCAGGCACCCATCCGCCACTGGGTGTTATGCTTACTACCCATCCTTCTTTGTCGGCTGCTTCAACCGAAGTGGTGCCGGCAGCAAAGTCGCGCAGGTATTCTTCGGTAAGGGGCGTTAGGGCACTGCTCTGGTTGTTGCCCCAGGATTTTAGCAAGTGCAGGTAAGGGTTGGTCTCGCCCTGGAAAGGGTATGGATCGCCCGGTCCGGCATTCGGGTTATTGTAGTCGGGGTTAATAAGTTTGGCGCGTTCGCGGGCATAATCTTTTGACAGCAGCCCCTTCATGGGTTCGGCAGGCGGAAAGGCCGGGTCGCCATAATAAAAGTCGCGATCGGCAAAGGCCAGATTCATGGCCTGGTACAGTGTATGAATGTATTGAGCTGAATTGTATCCCATGTTTTTCAGATCAAAATTCTCCAATATGTTAAGGGTTTGCAGCATAACAGGCCCTTGTGTCCATTGCTGAAGTTTGTATACTTCAATGCCTTTGTAGGTGGTCATCAGGGGTTCTTCTATCTTAACTTTCCAGTTGGCCAAATCCTGTTCGGTAATTAACCCGCCCTGTTCCTGGCATCCGCGGACAAACTCTATGGCGATGTCGCCTTTGTAAAAGCGGTCGTACGCGGCATAGATGGCCTGTTTGCGATTCTTTCCTTTTTTTAAGGCCTGCTGCTCGGCTTCTACCAGTTTGCGCAGGGTTTCATATAAATCTTTCTGCACAAAAATCTCTCCCGGATAGGGCGCTTCCCGTTTTTCACCGGGATGCGTAAGGAATACTTTTTTGGAGTAGGGCCATTCTTTTATTCGTGCCTTTTCGCGTTCAATGGAATTGGCGGTTTGTGCCTCGATGGGATAACCCTGCGCCATTTCCATGGCAGGCGCCAACACGTCTTTCAGGCTCATGGTGCCAAACTCGGCCAGCATTACCATAAGTCCGCCGGGCGTGCCAGGGGTTACAGCTGCCAGCGGACCGTACTGGGGCGGGTACTTCATGCCCTTGTCTTTAAAAAACTGAGCGGTAGCGCCGGTGGGGGCCACGCCCAGGGCGTTAATGGCAACAACCTTTTTGGTATTGGGGTTATAAATCAGCGCCTGGGTTTCTCCGCCCCAGCTCAGCACATCCCACATGGTACAGGTGGCTGCCAGCATGGCACAGGCGGCATCTACGGCATTTCCGCCTTTTGTAAAAATCATGGCTCCGGCCGTAGCGGCAAGGGGCTTACCGGTTATGGCCATCCAGTGGCGGCCATGAAGCGGCGGCTTTTGCGTATTGACCGGAAGCTGATTAAAGGTCTGGGCGTTAAGCCAAAATGCACAAAGCAAGGCACAAACAAACAAGGCGTACTTCATGGTTTAAATTTTTAATGCAGGTAATATACAGCGGGAGGCCCGCTTTTCCATGATGTTTTATTTAACCTGCAGCAGTGCCCATGGCTGAATTACCTTCAGCTTGCCAACAGCGGCTTTGGTCGTTCAGGCAGCACTTGCTGCCGAAAATGCCCCGTTCAGAAATGAAGTGTGCGGGCCAAAGGGTAAAACAAGCGCATACCAGTTGGTTAATGCCCCATAAATAACAGATTCTTCCATCCAACGGGGCACAGTGGGTAAGGCCATGTGCAGCAACCACAGGAACAGTCCTGCCCAACATGCTGTTTTGATGGCGCCCAGCACAGCACCCAGCAGCTTGTCGGGCCCTCCCAGAAAGGTTTTGTGCAGAGCCCACCGGGTTAGAGCGCCTATAGTTCGAACCGTTAACAGGGTTACGGCAAAAATAAGCAGAAAGGCCACGTAGGGCATGTACCTTTCGTTTACGGCAAGGTGCGATTGCAGCGTATCGGCTACTTCGTGGGTAAACAAAATACCGGCAACTGCGCCAGCAACAAGGGCAAGCAAGGCAAACAACATAAAAAGAAACCCCTTTTGGTAGCCGCTTACCGCGCCCCAGATCATTAACCCAACAAGCACCATATCCAGGGTGTTCAACCTGCCAGCAGTTTTTTTACAGATTCGGCAATCTGGCGGCCGTCGGCTTTGCCTGCCAGTATTTTGGTGGCCAGGCCCATTACCTTTCCCATGTCCTGCGGCCCGGCAGCTCCGGCATCGCTGATAATTTTCTTCAGTTCCGAAACAAGTTCTTCTTCCGAAAGCTGTTTGGGTAAATATCGGCTTATCACTTCCAGCTGAAACAGTTCTTTTTCAGCCAGGTCGTTGCGGCCCTGCTGCTGAAAGATTTCAGCCGATTCTTTTCTTTGTTTGGCGGCTTTCATCAGCAGTTTGTTTTCGGCATCGGGCGTAAGTGCTTCCGCACCGCCCTTTTCTGTTTCTGCCAGCAGAATAAGCGACTTTATTCCCCGCAGGGCATCCAGTTCTTCCTTGTTGCGGGCCAGCATGGCTTTTTTAATGTCGGCATCGATGGTAGCTTTAAGGCTCATAAGGCTGTAGGGTATGCAGCAAAAGTAAAAAGAAAGCCCGTTTTAAATCAGTCTTGCGTAACTTGTGGCTGCCATGACCCGCCTGAGTGTTAACATAAACAAAATTGCCACCCTGCGCAACGCCCGGGGCGGCAACAACCCCGATGTGATAAAGGCAGCCATAGACTGCGAACGCTTTGGCGCCCAGGGCATAACGGTTCATCCCAGGCCTGATGAGCGGCACATCCGCTATGCCGATGTGCTGGCCCTGGCTGAGGTAGTGAAAACTGAATTTAACATTGAAGGCTTTCCGGATGAGCGCTATCTGGAGATTATCCGCAAGGTTAAACCACATCAGGCCACCCTGGTGCCCGATAAACCCGATGTGATTACCTCTAACACCGGGTGGGATACCGTAACGCACAAGGTATTCTTACAGGAAGTTATACAGGAAGTAAAGAAATATGCCGGGCGGGTTTCGGTTTTCATTAACCCTGTTCCGCAAATGGCCGAAGGCGCTGCAAGGGTTGGGGCCGACCGGGTAGAATTATATACCGAGCCCTATGCAAGCCATTACGGCAAAAACCGCGAAGAGGCTGTTAAGCCCTATGCAGAAACCGCCCGTGTGGCGCACAATGCCGGCCTGGCAGTAAATGCCGGCCACGATTTGAACCTGGATAACCTGCGTTATCTTAAGCAATCCATTCCCTTTCTGGCTGAAGTATCCATTGGTCATGCCCTGATATGCGATGCCCTGTACTATGGCCTGGAAAACACCATACAACTATACCTCAGGCAACTGAAAGATGAATAAATTAACTACCTTGGTTTATTGAATCCCCGCAACATGGACCTGCAAAAACGATTTTCAGAGGCCGATTTCGAACGCATTAGAAAGGCCGTGCGCGAGGCCGAGGTCGGTATTTCGGGCGAAATTGTGCCGGTTATGGTACCGCAAAGCGGCTATTATACCATAGCCAACTACAAAGCGGGCATTATAATGGGTTTGCTGGCTTTTCTTGCCCTTATTGTTTTCGACCGACTGCTGCCCCATTATGCGGTTTATGACCCGCTGCTTATTTTTTTAATTGTCGTGGCCGCCGGTTTACTCGGATCCCTGCTGCCGCAGTTTTCCGATGGCCTCAGGCGGTTGCTGGTGTCGCGCCTGCACATGGACCATGCCACGCGGCAACGGGCAGAAAATGCATTTCTGGAAGAAGAGGTCTTCAATACACGACACCGCACGGGCATTCTTATTTTTATTTCGTTCTTCGAACATGAGGTAATTGTGCTGGCCGACCGGGGTATAAGTAAGGTGGTGGAACAGAAAATATGGGACAAACTGGTTGCCGATCTTACCGATAATATCCGCAAAGGCAGGGTTATTGAAGGACTCGAAGCGGCCATTAAGCGATGCGGAGAAATTTTGCTGGAGCATGGTTTTAAGAAAACCAGCGATGACATTAACGAACTGCGCGATGACCTGCGCATTGGATAACCCCTTTACTCCGCCCCTGCTTATGAAAAAACTTTTGCTGGCTGCTTTTATTTTCTTCTCCATCCACCTAATGGCTCAGCCGGAAATTCCCGAGCTCTGGGGAATGCGCGTTCATGACGAGGCCGGGCTGCTCTCCGTACAAATGCGCGAACAGCTGGAAGCCGCGTTGAAACAATATGAAGACAGCACCTCCAACCAGATTGCTGTTTTGATAATTCCATCGTTGCAGGGTGCAGTGCTGGAAGATTATTCGCTGCGTGTGGCAGAAAAGTGGAAGCTGGGGCAGGCAGACAAGGATAATGGGGTGTTATTGCTTATTGCTGTGGAAGACCGTAAAATGCGCATAGAGGTTGGCTACGGGTTGGAAGGCGTGCTGCCCGATGTAATATGCAACCGCATTATCCGCAACGAAATAGCGCCCCGCTTCAGGCGTGGCGAATTCAATGAAGGCGTGTGGGCCGGAATCATGGCCATAACCCAGGCCATTGGCGGTGAATATGTTGCCGGTGAAGACACTACGCCCAACTCGTTGGGAATGAATCCTGGGGAGAAGGCCCTTATCAGCCTGTTTATATTTGGCATACTTGGCCTGTTTACCTTTATGGGGCTGAAACTTAAAGGTGGTTCGGCCTGGTTTATGTACGTATTTCTTATTCCTTTCTACGCGTCTTTCCCCAGCTTTATTCTGGGCTTTTCAACTGGGGTTGCGGTGCTCATCGCCTATCTGGTGGGGTGGCCTGTGTTGCGTTATATTTTTAAACGCAAAGGGGTGGAATACCATGGAATCATATTCCGGAAGCGGAGGCGGCTGGTCGGGCGGTGGCTTTTCTTCGGGCGGGGGCTGGTCGTCTGGTGGAGGTGGCTTTTCCGGAGGTGGCGGCAGCTTTGGCGGCGGCGGGAGCAGCGGTGGCTGGTAACCGGGTTTGCACTTAAAAACTTAAAAATAGTATAGATGATTTTAAAAAAATCATCCAAAAGAAAGATCGCAGAATGGCAGGTGCTAATGCCGATGCCCAGGGGCTGTATTTGATTCGGGTGAAATATGCGTCTTCGGTTTTTCGGGTAAACAAACGGAACTAAACATTTATTTCTGCGGGCTACACCTGGTATTTCGAAATATCTGATACCCCGTAATTTGTTACACCAGGTAACAAATTAACACATAAACCGAAATACGGATATCCGTTATAAGAAATTCTTTTTAATGGCTAAACTATTGATATTGTGATAGTTAAAGTTCTTGTGACAGGTGAAATAAAAATGGTTAAAACTTTCGTATATTTCGGAGTTGGCGGCAATTTTCGTTGGGCAAAAATTCTAAACGACATTACGAGGACTTCTCTAATAGTGACTTTAGTTATTCTGACTTCAGAATTAGTTAATGCTCAAGCCAAATCAACAAAGGACTTATTGACTAAATTCACGAAAGACTATTTTGAGCAATACAACAATTGCAATGTTGACAAGATTTTAGAATTGTGCACTGACGACATTGAGGTTTATCACGACTTGGCAGGGCTTATTAACGGAAAAAACTGATTTAGGCGTACAGTCGAAAAAATTTTGTGACTGGACAGCGTCACCGGACGTACCATTTGTTAATGCTGAGATTATCGGGGATTTGAGAATTCAGGAGCTAAAAACTAAAAATGATCAGGTATACGGTGCGGTAATTACAGGGACAATTGATTTTATTGCGGTTAGTAAGAAAACTGGGGCAAGGACCAAAAGTGGGTCATCCGACTTTATATGGATACTTAGGTTGACCGGTGACAAGTGGCAAATAGCACGGGACATAAGTTACAACCATCAAGACATTTCAGAAAAGAAATGATATCGTGACGTTGAAAACTGCCGCCAACAAAATGTTTGCGCAATGGTGGGGTGACGTGTAAGTTCAAAGTGTTATCTTCGTTCAACGTTTGCCCACGCGGACAGTGGCGGCTTCGGAAGCCCACCACTGCGCAAACACAAACGTTGGCGGTCATGCTAAAAAACGACACAGTAAACAATCAACAACGACATAAAATATGTTTGAACAGATTAACGAAGAAATAAAAACACCCTACTATCAGGATAATTTCCCCAACAACGGACAAAGATTTGTGGCTTGGTATTTACGTAATGTTCACTTACGTGACATGGTAGAAACCCGAGACGACATTACCGATGGTGCTGACGACAAACAGATAGATGCCATAGTAATTGACGATGATAAAAACACCATTTTCATTCTTCAGGGAAAGTTCATTGGTGGAACAGCGGTTGACGCTGAACCTTTGAGAGAAGTTTTATCATCATGGATACAATTACGTGACCTTGTTAGACTTCAAGAAGTTGGGAACAACAAACTGAAAAGGAAATTATCAGACGTTGCAAGAGCATTAGAAGACGACTATGAAATTGCCTTTGAATTGATAACCACAGGAGACTTAACGGCAGCAGCTAAAAATGACCTTGCGACCTTTCAACAACAGCTTGTGGACTTATCAGAGAAAGACGATTTAATTTATTCAATTTCTGTCATAGACAGTGACGAAATCAAAAGACGTTATGACCTTGCACTTGAAAAGGAAAATCCTTCCATAAACCATGTAATAGACCTTTCAGCAGGGCACTTTATGTATGAAACATTAGCAAACACCCAAGTTGCTATTGGCGCACTTCCGTTGAAGGAGTGCATAAAAATACCAGGTATAAAAGATGGAACTCTCTTTCAAAAAAATGTCAGGCAGAGCTTAGGCCTGAGTAATACTGTAAATAAAGGTATCAGACAAACAATTTACAGTGACAAACACAAAGACTTTTTCTTTTTTCATAATGGCATTACCGCTATTTGCAACAGAATGGAAAAGAAAGATAATCAGTTAAAACTACATGGACTTAGTGTTGTCAACGGCTGTCAATCTTTAAATACGATTTTAAGTTGCAGCGAAAAGGTCAAAACACTTGAAGACACTTACGTTCTTTTCCGCTTCTATGAAATCCCCCAACGAGACAGAGCAGACAGAATAAGTATTAACACAAACTCTCAAAGTGCCGTAAAACCAAGAGATTTAAGAAGTAACGACAAGCGAGTTTTAAACATTAAAAAGCAATTTGAGCAGAAATATGCACAAGGATACTTTATTACAAAGCGTGGGGAAGTTCCCCCAGCCGACAAAGACAAATCCTACGTTCTTGACTTTTCAGACTTGGGTAAATTTTTAATTGCTTGGCATTCCCAAAGACCAAACATATCATATAGCGAAACGAAAATTTTTGACAAATACTTTGAGCAACTGTTCAAAAGAGAATATAAACCTGAAAATGCACAGGCACTTAACTTCTTCTATCAAGAAATTCTGAAAACATGGGGAAAAGAAAATCCACTCGGGCTAAATGAGACTTTGTTAGCAATGAAAGCATATGCGCCTTATCACCATTTATATGCGGTATCAATGTGCTTTTCAATTTCAAATAACCAAGCTGAAAGAGTTCCATTTCCAATCAAGTGTTATGAAAAAGCAAAGGAAGCGGGAATGGTTGGAGAGATAATAAAAATTGCGGGTGTGAGCTTAAATATGGCACTTGAAGCAGCAGCCAATGAACCACAACCTCAAAACAGAGTTTTCAGTCCGCACAATTGGATTAAAGCAAAAAGTTGTTTAGCAGGAATAAATGGTGCGATTAGAAACTATTTCAGTATGCTTCCCCTCATGCCGGGCGGACAAGAAATAAAAAACCGTTTGACTACAACTCTTGAATTAAATCCTGAAGACTTTGAATACAGATGGGCAGCAGACTAAAAGACAAAGAAGAAGCACGAACCGCCAACATCCCGCTGGCCGTTCCTTATCGACTGACTTTGGCGAAATCAATCTGTCTGAGGCTCTTAAGTTAAAAGACACTATAAATAACCGGACTAGATTCACATTAACGCTTAGTAGAACTTACGACAGCTTAATTTTCGAAAATCTAATCATTTCCGTTAAGGAGAATGGTGTATTTCAATAGATACTGCAATATAAACCTAATACTACATGGCTATTTAAAAATCTCAATAAACTAGACCTTAGAACATACTCAGGCATTACTTAGACAATTTGATATTCATAGAAACTTTGTAGACGAAGTTAGACTTGAGCATGGTGTCAAAGTAGAGAGTTAGCACAAGACAATTCGGCTTTGAAACTAACGGAAATGGGAGTTATAACTTTTTCGTTCGCGGTGTGGATAGATTTTACTCAAATCTAATTGAGAACTCAGCATACATGATTAGCGCTGGATCTCCATTTGCGCGTGCCGATGCATTATGGTCTAGCTTCCAAAGTAAATTTAAAGAGTTTACTAGTACTAATGGTGGGAGTGCAATCGTTAATAAGCCAGTCAAATATCGACCTGACTGGGACAAAGTAGATAGAGTACTAAATGGAGAAAAGCCAATAAGTGATTTAGGCTGTAATTAATTAATAGTTTAGTGTCAATGCCTATGAAAAAGCTCAATTTTATATTTTATATAGCATTAGCAATTTCTTTTATCTTATTCTTCATACCATCAGAATATAAAATGGCAGTATATACCCCCAATTATCTTGGGTGGTTTTGGTTAGTCATTTGCTTGCCGTTATTGGTGATATTATTCATTTGGCTACTGATAAGAGATTTAAGAAGCAAAAACTGGAGAGTATTGATGACTAGGGTAACAATACTAATTTTGACACTTTTTATTTCTATTTCGTACTGGCTTTATAAGGCCAACAAACCGGAAGACTTGTAAAAAACTGTGCACAACACCGGGTTTGTTTAATGGCGGGCGGCACAGTCGCCCGTAGTGTATTCAAATTTAGTATATTCGTGCAGGCGGATAAATCCAACGGATTTATCCGCCACTAAACAAACCCAAAACGTTAGCGGGCATGCAAAACAGGACAACAGACACATTGACAATGACGAGTAACGACAGACATACATGTACACAAACTGACTTTACGGACGGTCCTGAAAATAAAAAGGCCGACCGCTTCGCATTTTTAATAATTTCTGCCACTACACATTTGGCACATTTGCAAAGCCGCACAAACCAACGGCACCACCAAAGCTTTGCAAAAGAGTGTGCCTGCCCCCACCCTAAAAGAATTTCAAAATATTTTTTCCCTTCCTCTTAAAAAAATTAAAATACCCGACACACAAACCAACAATGCAGATAGCAGACATATACAGACACGGCAACTGGACGACTGAAAGGAAGCACATGCCCATTACAAGGGCTTGCCAAAAGCGGGGTTGGCGAGCTTCTATGACAGTTTTGTGCTTAACCAAACATTAGTTTTTCAAATGAACGGCAGTGCTGAAATGCCCAGCCTTCGGCAAGCCCCGAAACGTTAGCTGCAAGCTCAATGAACAAAATAGCTACAAAAATATTAATCGGGATTTCAACTCTATTGATTTTATTCTCTTTAGGAGAATCGATTGGTAGAATAGGTGATCTACAATTAGCTAAATTAAATCCTAGTATTTTTGAGCCAGATTCACACCATTTACATTATGCCGAAAATTCATTAATAATGTATATACACGTAATTGCTGGCATGATCTTTTTACTGACAGGTTCATACCAATTGATTTCATACTTCAGGAAAAAAAATATCCAAATCCACAGATTTATCGGAAAAGTGTTTTTGCTCGTTAGTTTTATTGTTTCGATTTCTGCAATTTCCATCGCGGTATTCATACCTTTTGGAAATTATCTGGAAACAATTACCAATTTAATTTTTGGTACCTATATCCTGTATGCGACAGTCAAAGGATATACTTCGATAAAAGCAAAAAAAATAATTGAACATAGTTATTGGGTGAGAAGAATATTCTTTATATCTCTTTCTATTGCGACCATTAGATTAATTATGATAACTGGAATGGTGACTACTAATCATAGCATAAAAGAAGTAATGGGAATTTCATTTCTAATCGGTTTCCTTTTACATTTTGGAGTTATAGAATTATGGATACAAAATCACAAGAATAAAAATCTTAAAAAAGCCAGCAGCTAAAAATGGCTATAAGTAATTGCTTGTTCTCGCCTACTTCTGAAAATCCTTGCGGATTTTCAGCTTGGTGTGTGCTTGCAAAGTTTAGTGCTAACCCACGTAACTACTCATAGCCGAGACCGTTGGCGGCAATCCTATTATCGCTATAATTATAGATTATTTGGACAATAAAACTTGCTAGAAAAAGAAGAGAAAAATTAAAATTTCCACGAAAATAGTTCACCTTGGAATTTACTCGCAAGACAATAAAGTTCGGTCTACAAAGAGCAAAGTGACACTTTTGACATTACTTCTCAGTACATAATGTATTCACGATGGAGAAATTGATGGTGTCAGACAATTGAACCAGGACAATAAGCAGTTTTGTTCGACCTTACGTAATTGAAATTATGAAAAAAAAGACAACGATAGCCTACAAGTGGATAGGAATTGGATTCCTGATAAGCCTCCTAAGTCTCTTCTATGTTTCCTGTAGCACAAATACATACATGGGTCGATGGATGAAGTGGCGTGCTTCCGATATAAATGACCATCAAAAGTTCCCTGCCTTTGAGTTCTCGCAATCAGAAACACCATTCCATTTTACTCATTCGGTTGACACCCAAATTGGACAATTACTCATCGAACAGGGTAAGAGAAAAGTAAGCCTTCTACATCTGATACAAATATCTGAAACAACAGCTTTTTTAATCATCCGAAACGATTCGATACTGTTTGAACACTACGCTTCAGGGTACACCCGAGAATCAATTAACACTTCGTTCTCAACAGCCAAGTCAATTACCGCTTTACTGTTGGGCAGCGCAATTGGAGACGGATACATTACTTCTGAGCATGATGCCGTAACAAAGTACCTGCCTGAACTTAAGCAGGTTTCCGACCTATACGATGGCCTTCAAATTAACGACCTGACAGACATGCGTAGCGGTATTCAATTTAAAGACCACGATTTGCCTTGGGGCGATAAACCGAAAGCGTACTATCATCCTATGTTGAGAGAAAAAGTAATGCAGCTCCCAATAAAGTATAAGCCTGGTGAAAAATTTCAATACAATTCCTACAATCCAATCTTGGTAGGAATGATTCTTGAAAAAGCTACGGGCATGCCACCGGCAAAATACTTTGAGAAATCAATTTGGAATAAACTTGGAATGGAATTCTCAGGTTCATGGAGTGCCGATAGTGAGGTGTCCATGATGACAAAAATGGAGAGTGGACTGAACCTTCGTGCTATTGACTTTGCCAAGTTTGGAAGACTAGTTCTTAACAATGGGAAGTGGAATGATGAACAAATTATCCCTTTGGGTTGGATTGCAAAAAGCACCCTGATTGACCCCAACCACAACGTTAATGAATTTGGTTCAGAAATCTACTACGAAAACTTTTGGTGGCTTTATAGTCGTGACAAACTCACACCATACATCATTTCAGCTTGGGGACACTTGGGGCAATACCTATATATTTTCCCGGAGAAGAATGTAATCATTGTAAGAATGGGCAAAGATCTAGGACCTATAGAATCGTGGGGCAGAATATTTAAGAATGTTGTTGAAAAAATTTGAGACACATCTACATCTGACAACGAGAATAGAAACGGACTACGAAAATAAGTTGAGGGGAAAGGATCCTACTGCTGCCAACAATGTGTTTATGCTATCTGCGGGTAGACGCTGATATGCAGTATTGTTTTCTTAACTTCGTTCCGTAACGGAGGACAGAGACGGCTTCGAAAACCGCAGTCGTGACAAACACAAACGTTATCAGCAACCCTGACAGACGGAAATACCATGTTTGACCATCTAAGACAACAGATAAATAATTTCGTCACATTTTCCATCAACTATAAGCTTCCCCGAAAATAGGACAATTTTGAATTAGACAAAAGGTCTAACTTTACACTGTTGACTAATGAAAAGAAACAATGGGAGGTTATTGCCAAAATCCTCCCAAATACCAGGAGTGCACCGGGCAAGCGTGGCCGTCCTGCACAAGATCAGCGCCAGGTATTGAACGGAATCCTATGGATAATGCCGAACAGGTGCGCAATGGAGCGAGCTACCTGGCGTTACTTCCTGTTACCGCTGGGCTGCTCAGTTGGCTATTTATTTCTTATCGGTTTTTTAATTCAAAAACTTGAATCCGTTCTTAGATTTGAGGGTTCTGGCGAAAGCGCCATGGCATTTCTGGTGGTTATATTTCATCCCTTTGCCATGCTGTTGCTTATGCTGGTAAAATGGTTGCTTAAGCAATAATCGGGCAGCTATTCTTCATACCACCTCCGGGGCCAGAATTAAAACTATTTTTCCTGTATTTTTGGCCCTTTCCTTCCGCACATGAAACGCGACAAAATAATCTTCGACCTGATTGAAAAAGAAAAAAAGCGGCAGCAGCTGGGTATTGAACTCATTGCCTCCGAAAATTTTACCTCGCCCCAGGTAATGAAAGCCATGGGCACGGTACTCACCAATAAATATGCCGAGGGCCTGCCTGGAAGGCGCTATTACGGGGGCTGCGAAGTGGTAGATGAAATTGAGCAACTGGCCATTGACCGGGCACGGCAATTATTCCATGCCGAATGGGTAAACGTGCAGCCGCACTCGGGCGCACAGGCCAATGCAGCTGTAATGCTGGCATGCCTTAAGCCGGGCGATAAGATTCTGGGCTTCGATTTATCGCATGGCGGGCATTTAACCCATGGCTCCCCGGTTAACTTTTCGGGCAAACTGTATAACCCTGTGTTCTATGGTGTGGAAAAAGAAACCGGCCGCATTGACTTCGATAAAGTGATAGAAATTGCCAGACGCGAAAAACCCCGACTCATTATATGCGGAGCCTCTGCCTACAGCCGCGACTGGGACTATAAAAAACTTCGCCAGGCGGCCGATGCCGTGGGAGCCTTGTTGATGGCCGATATCGCCCATCCGGCCGGCCTCATTGCCCGCGGACTGCTGAACGACCCCATGGAATATTGCCACATCGTAACCACCACCACCCACAAAACATTGCGCGGGCCGCGGGGCGGCATGATTATGATGGGCAGAAATTTCGATAACCCCTGGGGGCTCAAAACACCAAAAGGCGAAATCAGAAAAATGTCGGCAATTCTCGACTCGGGCGTTTTTCCCGGAACCCAGGGCGGCCCGCTGGAGCATGTTATTGCCGCCAAGGCCGTGGCCTTTCAGGAAGCCCTCTCGGATGCGTACCTGCATTATGTGGTACAGGTAGTGAAAAATGCAAGGGCTATGGCCGATGCATTTATTAAAAAAGGATATAAGGTGATATCGGGCGGAACAGACAATCACCTGATGCTCATAGATCTGCGCAGCAAAGGGTTGACCGGAAAAAAAGCCGAAGAGGCGCTGATAAAGGCCGATATCACCATCAATAAAAACATGGTGCCGTTCGATACCGAGTCGCCCATGGTTACATCGGGTATGCGCATTGGTACACCGGCTGTTACCACCCGCGGGATGAAGGAAAAAGACGTGATAAAAATTGTTGACCTGATTGATGAAGTGCTTGCCGCACCCGATGATGAAGACAACCTCAGAAACGTGCGCAAAAAAGTACACGCACTGACACGCAGGTTTCCACTCTATGCATAGCAGATCAACGGAATTATGAGTGAGGAGAAGGAAATGACTTTTCTGGACCACCTGGAAGAACTGCGGTGGCACATTATACGTGCTGCATTTGCGGTTCTAATCTTTACGGTGGTGGCTTTTGCACTTGCACCCTGGGTATTTAACCACATTGTATTTGCCCCGGCACGCCCAGACTTTGTTTTTTACGACTGGATGTGCAGCCTCGGAAAACTTACCGGCAATGAGGAAACCCTGTGTGTAAAAGAAATTCCTTTTAAAATACAAAGCCGGTACATGACTGGCCAGTTTGTTATGCACATCACGGCATCGCTGGTGCTGGGCCTGGTTATTGCATTTCCCTATGTGGCCTGGGAGATATGGCGCTTTGTAAAACCCGGGCTGCTGAAAAATGAACGCAGGTATGCGCGCGGAGCGGTGTTTTTTATATCACTGCTCTTTTTTATGGGCGTAACCTTCGGATATTTCATCATGTCGCCTGTGGCTGTTTATTTCCTGTCAACCTACAGCATAAGCGATTTAATTGTGAATGAATTCGATATAACATCGTACGTTTCTACCATAGTAACCCTGGTGCTGGGCAGCGGGTTGTTGTTTCAGCTGCCGGTGGTAGTGTACTTCCTTACACGAGTAGGGCTGCTTACCCCGGTATTTATGCGGCAAAATCGCAAATTCGCCATTGTAATTATTTTAATAATTGCTGCCATCGTAACCCCACCCGACCCGTTTAGCCAAACCATGATTGCCATCCCGTTGTTTTTGCTGTACGAGGTTAGTATCTTGATATCGGCTTATGTAATTCGGCAAAAGAAAAAACAGGAAGCCATGGAAACCGAAAACCTTTAAAACCATGACCATTGCAGCAGGTAGCGATCACGCCGGATTTGCCCATAAAAGCTTTTTAAAAACCTGGCTCGAACAGCAGGGGCACAACGTTCAGGACTTTGGCTCCCACAGCGCAGATTCAACCGACTACCCCGATTATGCCCACCCCGTTGCCCAGGCTGTAGAACAGGGCAAAGCCGACCTGGGTTTGCTGATCTGCGGAACCGCAAATGGCATGGCCATGGCTGCCAACAAACATCAGGGTATTCGCGCCGCGCTTTGCTGGAATGAGGAAGTAGCCGCCCTGGCACGCCAGCACAACAATGCCAATGTTATCTGCATTCCGGCCCGCTTTACCACACCCGAAGAAGCCCGTTCCATCCTGGCAAGGTTCCTTGCCACAGGCTTTGAAGGCGGCAGGCATCAGCGCAGAATTGAAAAACTGGGCTGTTAGCCGGTTTTAGCCACCTTAATCCAAACCGATCCGGAACGCCTGTATTGACCGGCCAGTGCCGGTATTCGCTGAAAAAAGGGCGCCAGATAGTTTTCGGGATCAATTACCATTTCAGGCGGATCTGTGCTAAAAAGGTGGTTAATTAATATAATCGATTCAAAAGTATTGGGCCGGGCCAGTATCTGCCGGGTCAGATGAATATCCAGTAACGGCGGTGCCGGCGTATTTCGCAGATAAACGTTGCAGCTACCGGTAAGATCAAGCAAACGTTTGTCTTTATACAGGCCATCATCCCTAACAATAAGCTTGTCATACTTAACCGGAAAAACCCCGCTTTGCGCCAGGTGGGCAGTGGCAACAAGGCCTGCAAGGTAAAACCACAAATGAAGGCCGGCAAATTTTCTTTTAATAAGCAGAAAGTGGTGGGTAAGAATAAATGCCAGCGGCGGAATGGCCGGTAGCAGGGCCTGGGGCCGTTTATCGGGGGCTATTAAAAAATGAATGAACGCCAGCACAAGCCACAACAGCATAATCTGCAGCAACTGCGACTGGTATTTGGTGAGGTGCGCATTGCGGTTAAGAACAAAAAGCGACATAAACAGAAAAATCAGGGGCACGGCCAGAAGCAACAGCAAACTGCGGCTGTTTATAAGCCAGGTTGCCGGCATGAAAAAGCCTGGCAGATAAAAACGTTCGGCCAGCACCGCAAAAGAAGCGTTGTAGTAATAATAGCCGGCCAGCAAAGCGTGGGGCAGGCAAAACCCGAAAAGCATTAAAAAAAGCCTTCGCAATGAAGTGCGTGTAAACAGCAAGAGGAGCGCAAGAATACCCGGAAAGAAAATGGCATAACTAAAAACGAAAAGCGAGGCCAGTCCGGTAACCAGCCCCAGGCGAAGTATGGTTTCATCGCGTTGCTCGCGGAACGCTACCTCATCCATCAGCAGCTTAAGGGCGGCCATAAGCAACACAAAAGCCGGCAGCTCGGCCGTGAGCGCCAGCATATCGAACGACATCAGCACGGTGATGCAGAAAATGAGCGCTGGAAGCAACGTGCTTTCAGGAAAAGCCTTTTTCGATATCAGCATTAACCCGTAGTACGACCCGGCAAGAAACAAAACAACAAGAGCAAGAAAATGCCGAACAATAGTTGCTTTGCCCATGGCCCACTCGCAAAAACCGTAAAACCACGCGGCAAGCGGAGGGGCAGAGTCAACAACTTCAGTATACAGGGCAAAACCTTCACTTACTTTTTCGCCAATCATAAACGACCTTAACTCCGGAAGGGTTATTCCGGGCCAGCTTATCAGCCAGGGCAGGCTAATGGTTATCATCAGCAAAAACAGCCAGATCAGCCTGTAAGGGTCGGTGGTACGAAAAAATCCAAGCATATCCGGGCCGAAAATAGAAATACCCCGTAAGAACCCGAAAAAGCAGGCAAACCTTTTACTTGGTTATTGCCCCGTAATCATCCATATTTGTTGCATGAGCGGAAGTGCACGTCAGCAAAAAGTAGCCCGGTTAATTTTAAAAGAACTCAGCGCCATTTTTCAGCAGGACAAGCGGCGTATTCTGGGCGACTCCTTTATTTCGGTAGCCGATGTGCGGGTAAGCCCCGACCTGAGCGTGGCCAAAGTGTACATAAGCCTGATGCTGGACAAAGACAAAACTGCCACACTCAACAAACTCAACATACATAAAAAAGAAATCCGCAAGGCGCTGGGCGATCGCATCCGCCACCAGGTGCGCATCATTCCGGAGCTGATATTCATTAAAGACGAAGTGGAAGAAAACGCCATGCGGCTGGAAGCGCTCATCAAAAGCCTTAACATACCTCCGGCTTCTGAAAAATAGCCATGAACTTTCCGCTTTTCGTAGCAAAGCGATACCTGGTTACCCTCCGGAAAACAAACTTTATCCACCTCATCTCCTTTCTTGCCTACGGAGGGGTGGCCTTCAGCACGGCTGCCCTCATTATAGTGTTGTCGGTTTTTAACGGGCTGGAAGACCTGCTGCGGTCACTCAACAACTCGTTCGATGCCGAACTTAAAATTGAACCCGCAAAAGGAAAAACATTTGCCGTAACCGACTCGCTGCTCCATATGGTGGCACAAACGCCCGGCGTGGAACTGGTAACCGAAGTTATTGAAGACTATGCTTACGTTCGCTACCGCGATGCCAACCAGGTAGTTACCCTTAAAGGCGTGAGCAGCAACTTTACCGAACACCACCGCATGGACGGCAAAATAGTGGAGGGCCGCCTGGTACTCAAAGAAAACGAAGTTCCCTACGCCCTCATTGGCAGGGGCATCCAGTATAACCTGTCAGTGGCCGTAAACGACCCCCAGTATATGCTGCAGCTTTTTTACATTAAAAGCACCGCCCGTGCGGGCACAGCCGATATCTCAAAACTGTACAGCCGCAAATCTATTTTGCCGGCCGGAGTTTTTTCTATTGTACAACAACTGGACGATAACTATATAATCGTGCCACTGGAAGTAGCCCGCGAGCTGATGGACCTGCACAACAGGTGCACCTCACTTGAGCTGAAACTCCATGCCTATGCCAGCGTACCTCAGGTTCAGCAATTGCTTAAAAACCGCCTGGGAAAATCGTTCAGAGTGCTGAACCGTGAAGAACAACACCGTGATTTGTACAGGCTGCTTAAAATGGAAAAGCTGTTTACCTTCATGTCATTATCGGTGCTACTGGCCGTTAGCAGCATAAACATTTTCTTTATACTCACCATGCTGGCGCTGGAAAAGAAGCGCGACATGTCCGTCCTTTCTGCGCTCGGAGCCACACCGGTCACCGTGCGGAATATTTTTTTGCTGGAAGGTACACTTATTGCAGGTGCAGGCACAGCCACAGGCCTGTTGCTGGGGCTGCTAGTGGTTATGCTGCAACACAAGTTCGGATTTATCAGCATGGGCATGCAATCGGCCGTTACCGAGGGATATCCGGTAAAAATTGTGGCAACCGACCTGGCCGTTGTGATGGTGGTGGTCGCCCTTCTTACAGTAATCATTTCGTGGAAGCCCGCCGCACAGGCCGCCAGGCTCATTTCGGCCAGAAGCCTGTAAGATTCGTGTATGAAACAGGCAGAATTTTAAACCTTTTTACCACCGGAAATGCGTACCTTGCTGGTTCGGTTTGGCCTGTAAAGCCGGCCGGCTCATTTTTTTACGCAAGCCATGAAGGTTTCGGCAGCTCAACCTTTTCAGATTGTGTATTCGCTGTTTCTGCACGAATACCTGGGCTATTTGTTTGAATCGTACATTGTACATCTGGATGACCGCGGCCGCCTTACCTATCAGCATCAAAACATATCATCCAAAAATGCGCGCGAGTTTGCGCGCGGCCTTGACGAACACGATTTTGAACTGGTTAAAATCATGGACTCCATGCAGCAGGAGGCCATTGCCAGAAAATTTGCCGGCAAGCCCCTGAAGCCTGATGAGTTTTTTCCGAGGGTGTACCATCCCGAAAAGGGCGATACCGCCCTGCAGGAACATATTGAAGCTTATGTAGAAGAAAAACGCGCAGCCGTGCTCGAGCTGCTCAAAGGCAAAATGCTGTTTGAAATGGGCAACGATGGTGAACCTACCTACCGCAGAATAGAAGTGTCCGACAAGCGGGCTTCGGTACAGTTTCATTTCAGGCGCAGCGAACAGGGCACCGTGTACTACCCAACCCTGTGGCATGACGGAAAGCGCATAGACCTAACCCACCCCTCGGCATATCTGATATGCCGCCACCCGGCGTGGCTGGTAGTAGACCGGAAGCTGTATGGATTTGAAAAATTTGTGGATGGCAAAAAACTGCAACCTTTTCTTTCCAAGAAAGAAGTGCTTATCCCCAAAAACCTGGAAGAAACCTACTACACCAGGTTCGTTGCACCGCTTATTGCATCGTTCGAAGACGTAGAGGCCGTTGGCTTTGAGATAAACAAAAAAACCTACGATCCGCATCCGGTGCTCACGCTTTCCGAACTTCAAACCGCCCAGCCTGCAGCTGCCCTGTTTGACACCGGCGGGGCAGAAGAAGAACTTAAAGGCGATGATGCGGGAAAAATATATTTTGACCTTTCGTTTAAATATGGCAGGCACCGCTTTCAGGGCCGGAACCGCGTGCCGGTAAACGTTACCGTTGAACGGCATGAAAACGATTTTACCTTTCACCGTGTGGTGCGATGCCTGGACACCGAAAAAAGCTTTTTAAACACACTGCAGAAGCTGGGCCTGCCGATGAAAGATTTTAACACCGTGATGTCAAAATCGGAGGCTTTTTCCTGGCTGAATGAAAACCGGGTAAACCTGCTGAACTTTGGCTTTGAAGTAACCCAGCCACAAGGCCACGATAAAAAATATTTTGTCGGAAAGGCCACTATTGAAATCGAAGTAAAGGAAAGCATAGACTGGTTCGATATTCATGCCAAAATAAAGTTTGGCGACTTTGAAATACCCTTTAAGGAACTCCGCCGCCTTATCCTGAAAAAGAAAGTGGAGTTTAAACTGCCCAACGGAGAGATTGCCATTATTCCCGAGTCGTGGTTAACGCGGTATGCCGATTTGTTTGCCCTGAGCGAGGCAGAAGAGAAATCGGATAAACCGGTACTGCGCAAGCATCATCTTAACCTGGTGCGCGAGCTGGAAGAAAACAACCTGGCCAGGGTGCACATAAGCGAAAAGCTGCGCCAGCTGGCTCACTTTACCGGCATAAAGAACTACGATTTGCCCAAAGGTTTCAAAGGAACGCTGCGGCCCTACCAGCAGGCAGGGTATAACTGGCTGCGGTTTTTAAATGAATACCGGCTGGGCGGTTGCCTGGCCGATGATATGGGGCTGGGGAAAACCGTGCAGGCCCTGGCTTTGCTTCAGGCCCAAAAAGAGGCCGGTCACGGCACGTCGCTGGTTATTATGCCCACATCGCTCATCTACAACTGGCAGGTAGAAGCTTCGCGCTTTACACCCGAACTGCGCGTGCTGAACTACACCGGCACCCAGCGCAACAAAGACATCAGCCGCTTTAAAGATTACGATGTGGTGCTTACATCATACGGTATTGCCCGGCTGGATATCGAACTGCTCAGGCAGTTTTTCTTTCACTACATTATTCTGGATGAATCGCAGGTCATCAAGAACCCGTCATCCAATATTGCCAAAGCAGTACGCGAGCTAAAATCACGTTACCGTTTAACCTTAACGGGTACTCCGCTGGAAAACACCACAATGGATTTGTGGTCGCAGATGACATTTATAAACCCCGGATTGTTGGGTACACAAAGCTATTTCAGGCAGGAATTTCAGGGGCCTATTGAAAAGAAAAACGATGAAACCCGGGCCCGTAAACTCAATGCCATTATTAAGCCGTTTGTTTTGCGCAGGCACAAGTCGCAGGTGCTTACAGAACTTCCGGAAAAAGCAGAATACATACACTATTCTGAAATGACCCCCGAGCAGGCAAAGAAATACGAAGAGGTTAAAGCTTACTACCGGGGAAAAATTCTGGATTTAATCGATCGCGAAGGAATGGGCAACAGCCGGTTTACCATTCTGGAGGGGTTAACAAAACTCAGGCAGCTGGCCAACCACCCGCGCATGCTTGAGCCTTCGTATGCTGGCGACTCGGGCAAAATGGAAGATATAACCCACATGCTTCAAAATGCCCTGCTCGAAGGCCACAAGGTGTTGGTCTTTAGCCAGTTTGTAAAACACCTCAGCCTTATCCGACAACACCTTAAACGACAAAAAACAGATTTTGCCTATCTCGATGGCGCCAGCATAGACCGCAGAGAACAGGTGGAAAAGTTTAACAACAACCCTGATGTTCGCGTATTCCTCATCTCAATCAAAGCCGGAGGGCTGGGTTTAAACCTCACCAAAGCCGATTATGTTTTTCTGCTCGACCCGTGGTGGAACCCGGCCGTAGAAGCCCAGGCCATTGACCGCGCTTACCGGATAGGCCAGAAACAAAAGGTGTTTACCTATAAATTTATTACCCGCAATACCGTAGAAGAGAAGATCCTTTTGCTGCAACAAAAAAAACTTAAGCTTTCCACCGAACTTATTCCTACCGAAGAAAGCATCATGAAGCAGCTTACCCGCGAAGACGTTATGCAGATGTTGTCGTAACGTGGCGGGTTTTCCACCGGTTGTGCGACCACAACCATTCGGCCGGCCGCTCGCGAATAAGGTTTTCAACGCTGGCAGCATAGCGGTGAACAAGCGTTTGGCCCTGATTTGGAAACGGAGGCTTGCCCAGACTTTCAAAGTGCACGGAATAATATCCCCTCGATTTTCTTCGTATGGCGGCATAAAGCACCAGGTAGCCGGTGCTGTTGGCCAGGGCTTGCGGAGCCGTGAAGAAAGCCGTCTCGCGCCCCAGAAAGGTTATCAGTATCTTTTTGTCGTGTCCCAGCCCCGGGTATTGGTCGGCCACCACTGCCAGTATGCGGGTTAGGTTTTTGCGGGCAACATTCTCGCGCCCCACCTTAAAACGTTCAATCGGGTAAGCGCCAAACCGGCACCGGCCCGCAAGCGAAAACCGGTTGGTCAGCCTGCTGCGCTGAGCCTGGTATACAAAGTCGAGCTGGGCCGGAAAGCGGGCACTGGCTGCTGCCAGCAGCCACTCCCAGTTAAACGTGTGCGAAGCCAGCACAAGCACCGACTGCCCCGCCTGCAGCGCGCTAAGTAGCAAATCCGGATTGGAAAAAGTTATGCGCCGGTTCAGTTCTTCACGAGATATGGAAAGTAACCTGAGAGTTTCTACTGCAAAATCGCAGAGGTACCGGTAAAACTGCCGGGCAATACTGCGTATTTCCTGTTCATCTTTTTCCGGAAACGACTGCCGGAGATTTTGCATAACAAGGCGTTTCCGGTAACCAATAAGGCAAAAGGCAATCAAAAACAAGAAATCGGCTACCCGGTAGAGCACCGGCAGCGGCAATCTTGACAGGAGTTTCAGTACAAACATGACGGATGAAAGTTAGCAAGAGTTGCTATTTTTACCCCCAGCTAATTTTACATGAAAGATAAGGTAGTGGTAATTACCGGGGGCACCTCCGGAATAGGAAAAGCACTGGCTTTTGAATTCGGCAGGCACGGCTCGAAGATATTGATTACCGGCAGAAACCTTGCGGATTTGGAAAGTACGGTTAACGGGCTGCGCAATGAAGGCATTGTTGTTTATGGCATACAGGCTGATGTAAGCAGGGAAGAAGACAACAAAAAGATGGCCGAAGAAGCGGTAAACCGCTACGGAACCATTGATGTGCTGATAAACAATGCCGGCATAACCATGCGTGCCCTTTTTGAAGACACCGACCTGAGTGTGGTAAAACAGGTAATGGATATTAACTTTTACGGGGTTCTGTATGCCACCAAATACTGTTTACCCGAAATTAAAAAAAACAAGGGCTCGGTTGTGGGCATATCGTCAATAGCCGGATACCGCGGCCTGCCCGGGCGCACCGGTTATTCGGCATCTAAATTTGCCCTTAACGGCTTCCTCGAGGTGTTGCGTACGGAGCTGTTGCACTCGGGGGTACATGTACTAACGGCCTGTCCAGGTTTTACGGCCTCCAACATCCGCCGGCGTGCCCTTACACACGATGGCCGCATGCAGGGAGAATCGCCCCGAAATGAGGCCGGGATGATGACAGCCGAAGAATGCGCGCGGCATATTTACCGGGCAACCGTTAGGCGCAGGCGTACCCTTATCCTCACCACACAGGGCAAGCTGGCGGTGTGGCTTAACAAATGGTGGCCTTCGCTAACCGACCGGCTGGTGTACCGTACATTTGCAAGGGAAGAGAATTCGCCATTAAACAAACAACCATGAATTGTTAACATCACGTGGCCAAAACAAAAACCCTTTTTTTTTGCCAGAACTGCGGGCATGAGTCGCCCAAATGGATGGGCCGTTGCCCGGCATGCCAGCAGTGGAACACGTTTGTTGAGGAAGTGGTGGTGAAATCGCCCCGCCAGGGCGGGTCAGCCGATCTTACAAAACCCCTGCTGTTGCAGGAAATTGATTCAGCCGGGCAGTACAGAATTATTACACCTGATGAGGAATTAAACCGTGTTCTGGGCGGAGGTATTGTTCCTGGTTCCATGGTGCTTATTGGCGGTGAGCCGGGCATTGGCAAGTCAACATTGCTGCTGCAACTGGCGCTTCGTTTTAACGGGGTAAAAATCTTATATGTATCAGGCGAGGAAAGCGGCCGGCAAATAAAAATGCGGGCCGAACGCCTGCCCGGCAAAACTTCGGCAAACATTCATGTGTTTACCGAAACCCAAACCCAGTCTGTTCTTAAGGTGTCGCGCGAGCTGGCCCCCGCCCTGGTCATCATCGATTCCATCCAAACGCTGTATTCTGACCTGCTCGACTCGGCCCCCGGCAGTATTGCGCAGGTGCGGCAGTGCACAGCCGAGCTCATGCGCTTTGCCAAAGAAACGGCTACACCGGTGCTGCTCATCGGGCATATCACCAAAGACGGGTCGCTTGCCGGACCCAAAGTGCTGGAACACATGGTCGATACCGTGCTGCAGTTTGAAGGCGACCAGCACCTGGCTTATCGCATATTACGCACCACCAAAAACCGCTTTGGCAGCACCGCAGAGCTGGGCATATACGAAATGCGCAGCACCGGCCTTCGTGAAGTTTCCAATCCTTCAGAAATTCTTATTTCGCAAAAAGACGGGCCCGTAAGCGGAACCACAATTGCCGCCACGCTGGAAGGCAACCGGCCATTGCTTATTGAGGTGCAGTCGCTGGTAAGCCCCGCTTCGTATGGCACACCTCAGCGCAGCAGCACCGGTGTTGACCACAAACGGCTTAACATGCTGCTTGCCGTATTGGAAAAGCGTTGCGGCTACCGCATGGGCCAGCACGATGTATTCGTAAACCTGGCAGGCGGTTTGAAAATGGAAGACCCCGCCCTCGATTTATCGCTGTGTGTCTCGCTGGTATCGTCATTGGAAGAACTTCCGGTGCCCGAAAAGTACTGCTTTGCCGCCGAAATAGGCCTTGGCGGTGAGCTCAGGGCGGTAAACCGCATTGAACAACGCATTGCCGAAGCCGCCAGGCTGGGCTTTGAAAAAATGTATGTATCGCGCTTCAGCCTCAGGCCCGAATCCCTTACCGAAGGCACCCTTCAGGTTAAATCTTTCGGAAAATTAACAGAGGTATTTCGTGATTTATTTGGTTAATGGCAATCTTTGCACGCTCTTTAATGCAAGGCAATGGAATCGTTCTTTACCGAAACACTGGGTTTGCCAGAACAAATGTTTAGTTATGTGGTATTGCCCCTGCTCATTTTTCTGGCGCGAATCACGGATGTGTCCATCAATACCATCCGGATTATCTATGTGCTGGGCGGCCGCAAACTCACGGCCACACTGCTGGGTTTTTTTGAGTCGTTTATATGGTTAATGGCCATCCGGCAGATTTTTGAACACATGGATAACTGGATAAGTTATGTGGCCTATCCGGCCGGGTTTGCCACGGGTATATGGGTAGGTATGCTTATAGAAGAACGCATTGCCTATGGTAAGGTGATTGTGCGCATCATAACCCGAAAAGATGTAAGCGAGTTAACAGCTTATCTCAGGGAGCACGAATACCGCCACACACGTGTACAGGCAGTAGGCCTTGAAGGACCTGAAAATCTCATATTCACTGTGCTGCCACGCGAAAACCTGGACAACCTGTTACAATGGCTGCGAAAAAAGCTTCCTACGGCATTCTTTACGGTCGAAAAAGTTAACCGCGCAGCCGAAAGTGGTGCAGTAGTGCAGGAAAGCGCACGGTGGAGCATTGCAAGCTGGCTAAAGGAAAGAAGGCGGGTTTAGTTAATGCCGCCGCTATGCAACACCAGCACGGTACTGCCTTTTTTAAATGTACCTGTCTTAATTTCTCCGTATACTCCGCGCAGCAATTTGGCCATATATACACCATCGGGCCTGAAGCCGTGCCGCCGGTAAAAGGTTTGAATAAATGCCGTTAATTCGGCAGGCATTTTGGCAAAACCGCCATGGTGCCAGTTGTGATTTAGCCACCAGTTGTTGTAAGGGTTGTCCAGAAAGCTGCTTATTTTTTCATTCAGGCTGGTAGCCCCCTTCAATACCACAAAACCAACAACTTCTTTTTGCCCCCTCAGCCCGTTGATCAGCCCAGCCAAGGTACCTCCGGTGCCAACGGCACAGCACAGATAATCAAAGTCAGGAGGCAGCGCAGTGGCAAATTCGGCAACGCCGCGCACGGCCAGCCGGTTGGTGCCGCCTTCCGGTATCAAATAGAAATCCCCGAACTTCCGATGCAGTTTTTCAATAAAGGAGGGTTCGTGTTTGTTGCGGTATTCGGTTCTGGAAACATAATGCAATGCCATGCTATACTGCCGGGCTTGTTGCAGTACCCGATTGAGCGGCAGCACCTCTTCGCCCCGCACAATGCCTATGCTGTTAAAACCCAGCCTTCGGGCAGCAGCTGCAGTGGCCAGAAGGTGGTTCGAATAAGCGCCGCCAAAAGTTAGCAACGTGTTAAATTTTCCGCGAATGGCTTCTGTAAGATTGTATTTTAGCTTCCACCACTTGTTACCCGGCACCAAAGGGTTATTCAGGTCTTCCCGTTTTATCAGCACACGCACGCCGGCCTGGTCAAACACCGGGTCGTGTAACTCCTCAACGGGCGTAGGGTGGTAAGGGAGCATTTGCATAAACAATGTCAATGCCTGTCTTTAGCAGGCATGTACAAGCTGGGCATTCAACAAATACCGCGAAATTTACATCATGCCCAACGAAACCCACAACCCTGCCCGGGGAGCCCGGCACAACCCCGCCAACCCCTATAACCGGCGGTTGTTTGTAAAAGAACATCCCGAAGGGCTGGACGATTTTGATGAAGCCCTTCCTCAAACCCAGATTTTTTTTGAACACGCCCGTACCCTGGTAAACAAAGTAAACAGCCCCGATCTGGGTATGATGTTCTCGGTCAATCCGTATCAGGGTTGTGAACATGGTTGCGCGTACTGCTATGCGCGCACCACGCACGAATACTATGGCCTTAATGCCGGCCTGGATTTTGAAAGCAAAATCATGGTAAAACAAAATGCACCGGTACTGCTGGAAAAATTTCTGCTGCAACCCGACTGGAAACCGGCACCGGTTGCGCTTTCGGGCAATACCGACTGTTACCAGCCGCTGGAAAGAAAACTTAAAATAACCCGCAGGCTTCTGGAGGTGCTGTGGCGGTTCCGCAACCCGGTAAGCATCATTACCAAAAACCGGCTTATTGTAAGAGACAAAGACCTGCTCGAAAAGATGGCCCGGCAACAACTGGTACATGTGTACATTTCGGTTACCACCTTAACCGAAAGCCTTCGCAGAAATATGGAGCCCCGTACAGCCACCGTGCACATGCGCCTGCAGACCATTGGCGAACTGGCAGAGGCTGGCGTTCCTGTTGGAATTATGATGGCGCCGGTTATCCCCGGGCTTAACGACCACGAAATACTGCAGGTGGCACAAACGGCCGCTGCACATGGTGCCGTGGCTATGGGGTACACGGTGGTGCGCTTAAACAGAACCATTGGCCAGGTTTTTGAAAACTGGCTTCGCCATCATTATCCCGATAGATTTGATAAAGTGTGGAACCAGATAAAGGAACTGCACAACGGTGCAGTTTATGACCACCGCCCGGGCAGGCGACTGGCCGGAGAAGGCCGCTGGGCAGAAATGATAAAGCAAACCGTGCAACTGGCCCGCCGCAGGTACTTTGGCGGCCGAACAATGCCTGCCTACAATCTGGGGGCCTTTAGAAGAAATGGAAGCCCAGGCTTGTTTGATGATTTATAAATCCACTTCGGGTTGTCCGTCAAGGAGGTCATCCAGCGATTCGGCCACACGCACCAGGCTGGCTTTCTGGTTTACAACCAGCACTTCGGCAGGGCGTGGGCGCGAATTGTAATTCGATGCCATGGCATGTCCGTAAGCCCCGGCATTGCAAATGGCCAGTATATCGCCTTCGCGCACTTCGTTCAGCAGGCGGTCTTCACCAAAAGTGTCGGTTTCGCAAATGTATCCCACAACAGTGTAGGTGCGTTGTGGCCCACTGATATTGCTCACGTTTACAATATCGTGGTAAGCACCGTACATCATGGGGCGGATAAGATGGTTCAGGCCGGTGTTTAGCCCCGCAAATGTGCGGGATGGGGTTTCTTTAACCACCGTACAGGTAGCCAGCAACCAGCCGGCCCCGCTTACCAGAAATTTTCCGGGTTCAACCCACAATTCAAGCCTGCGGTTTTTTTGCAGGCTTATTTCGGCCAGCCGTCGGCTAAGGGTTGCACCCAGCTTGTGGATGCTTAAAGCCTTGTCGTCTTTGCGGTAAGGCACTTTAAAACCACTGCCAAAGTCCAGGAACCGCACCTGTTTAAAATCATCAATTACCGAAAAGAAAATATCGGCCATTTGTTCGTACACGCGCACTTCGGCAATGTCGGAACCGGTATGAATATGCAGCCCGTTAATGGTAAGATTAAAGCGGCCCACTATTTTTTTCACATCTTCAAGCTGCTGCAGGGGTATGCCGAATTTGGAGTCGCTGTGTCCTACCGAAATTTTTTCATGCCCGCCGGCCCTGATGTGCGGATTTATACGGATGGAGCAGGGCACCGAACGGCCCAGCTGTTCAGCAAACCGCTCCAGAAACGGCAGGTTGTCAATGTTTACCTGTACACCCAGTTGTGCGGCTTCGGCCAGTTCGTAAAACGGGGCACAATTGGGCGAAAACATAATTTCGTCAGGCCGAAAGCCCGCGCGCAGCGCCAGTTGTACTTCCTGTATGGAAACGGCATCGGCTTCGGCTCCGTGCCTGCGCAGCCATTTTAATACCGTAATGTTGGGCAGCGCCTTGACAGCATATTTTATGCGCAGCGGAACAGCAAAAGCAGCCCTGAGCTGCTCCAGTTGTTGTACCATAGCCTGTCCGTCGTAGACGTAAAGGGGTGTGCCAAACCTTTGTACCAGCTCCTGCACGGGTATGCCACCCACATAAGCCTGCTGATTCTTTATTTCCATAGATTTGCCCTAAAGATAGGGGCCGGGCAAGAGTTCATAAAAATTTTAATCTTCAGGCCCGTACCTCATGGTTAAAACATTACTCCCATCCATGAAATTGTTTTATCGCGAATACGGCACTTCCCAAGCACCCCTGGTCATTCTGCATGGCCTGCTGGGTTCTTCCGATAACTGGTTGCCGCAGGCTAAGATGCTTTCGGATGAATACCACGTTTTTGTACTGGATCAGCGCAATCACGGGCAATCTCCCCACAGCCATGATTTTTCGTATGCCGTACTGGCAGCCGATTTACGCGAATTTATTGTGGATAAAAAACTGGAAAAGCCGGTGCTGCTGGGGCATTCTATGGGCGGAAAAACCGTAATGCAATATGCACTGAGCTATCCGGACGAATTGGAAGCCATGATAGTGGTGGATATTGCCCCCAAAGCCTACGATGTACGCCATGACCATATTGTCGAAGGACTAAAAGCCATACCGGTTCAGCAAATCTCAGGCCGCAGCCAGGCCGATGAGGCCCTGGCCGCTTATGTGCCGCAACCGGCTGTACGGCAATTTTTACTTAAAAACCTTAAGCGCCTGCCCGACGGCAAATTTGGCTGGCGCGTTAATCTGCCGGTTATCGACAGACAGCTGGAAGCCATCAGCGCAGGTATTCCCGAACAGGGTGTATGCAACAAACCGGCTTTGTTTATCCGCGGGGCACAATCTGATTATATTGCGGATGAAGACCGGGTGCTTATTAAAAGGTATTTTCCCCGGGCACACCTGGTAACCCTTAACACCGGGCACTGGGTTCAGGCCGAAAAGCCTGAAGAGTTTGTTGAAACCGTAAGAAAATTTCTGCATGCCCGGTAAACTCTACCTCATTCCCGTGCCTATAGCCGAAGGAACAGCCGCGCAGGTAATTCCACCGGCTACGCTCCATGCCCTGGCACAGCTGGATTACTTTCTGGCAGAAAACATTCGCACGGCAAGGCGTTTTATTTCTTCACTTAAGGTGAGAAACGACATTCAAAAGCTGCGTTTTGAAGAGCTCAGTCAGGATACACCGCCCGAAAAGCTTCAGGAGCTCATGGCGCCCGTACTGCAGGGCGTACCGGCAGGCATCCTGTCCGAGTCAGGTTGCCCGGGTGTTGCCGACCCCGGCCATGCAGCTGTGGCGTATGCCCATGCACACGGTGTTGAGGTTATTCCGCTCACAGGGCCTTCGTCCATCATCCTGGCGCTAATGGGCAGCGGACTAAACGGCCAGGCGTTTTGCTTCAACGGCTACCTGCCGGTTAGGCACGAACAACTGGTACGCACCATCCGCAGGCTTGAACAGGAATCGGCCAGAAAAAAATGCACCCAAATTTTCATTGAAACGCCTTACCGCAACCAACGGCTTTTTCATACCCTGCTCAGGTACCTATCGCCTGCCACCCGCCTGTGCGTTGCATACGATATTACGGGCCAAGACCAGCAGATAACCACCCTTACCGTAAACCAGTGGCGAAGCCGCAGGGCAAGCTTCAGCAGGCTTCCGGCCGTATTTCTGTTTCAGGCATAAGTTTGTTTTGAAGCGGCCCGCTCCTAACTTTGCCGCCCTGTACGATTTACCTTTTTTATTTATGCCCTATTTGTTTACCTCCGAATCGGTTTCCGAGGGACATCCCGATAAAGTTGCCGATCAGATTTCGGATGCGCTGATTGACTATTTTCTGGCCTACGATCCCAACTCGAAGGTGGCCTGCGAAACCCTGGTTACCACCGGGCAGGTGGTGCTGGCCGGTGAGGTGAAATCGGAGGCCTACCTCGATGTTCAGGATATTGCCCGCGAGGTGATACGAAGAATTGGCTACACCCGCAGCGAGTATATGTTCGAGGCCAACTCATGCGGCATATTTTCGGCCATACACGAACAATCGCCTGATATAAACCAGGGAGTGGAACGCAAAAAGAAAGAAGAACAGGGGGCGGGTGACCAGGGAATGATGTTCGGCTATGCCACCAGCGAAACCGACAACTATATGCCCCTGCCTCTTGAAATAGCACACCTGCTGTTGAAAGAACTGGCAGCCATCCGCAAAGAGGGCAAACAGATGACGTACCTGCGCCCCGACTCGAAATCGCAGGTTACCATTGAATATAGCGATGACAATAAGCCCCTGCGCATCGACACCATTGTGCTCTCCACCCAGCACGATGATTTTGGCAGTGAAAAAACCATGCGGCAGAAAATCGAACACGATGTTAAGGAAATTCTTTTACCGAGAGTAAAGAGAAAACTCCCCAGGCGCATTCAAACGCTGTTCAATGATTCCATCCGGTATTTTATCAATCCAACCGGCAAGTTTGTAATCGGAGGACCGCATGGCGATACAGGCCTTACCGGCAGAAAGATTATTGTGGATACTTACGGTGGCAAAGGAGCACATGGGGGAGGAGCCTTTTCGGGAAAGGACCCTTCAAAAGTCGACCGCTCGGCCGCTTACGCTACGCGCCACATTGCGAAAAACATGGTAGCAGCGGGTCTTTGCGATGAAGTACTGGTACAGGTTGCCTATGCCATAGGGGTGGCCCGGCCGGTAGGCTTTTATGTAAACACCTATGGTACGGCCAGGGTAAATCTTACCGATGGTGAAATTGCCAAACGCGTATCGAAACTGTTCGACATGCGTCCGTATTTTATTGAGCAACGCTTTAACCTGCGCAGTCCCATTTATTCCGAGACCGCAGCCTACGGCCATATGGGCCGCAAACCCGAAGTGGTGGAAAAAGTTTTCAACAAAGGAAAAGCCAACGAAAAAAGAATAAAAGTGGAACTCTTTCCGTGGGAAAAACTGGATTACGTGGATATTCTCAGAAAAGAGTTTGGCCTTAAGTAAAAACCCTGAAAAAAACAGGCTAACTGCTGGTCAGCCTGTTTTTTTTTGCGGGCGCAAATTACACACGGCCGCCTTTTATACGGGTTTTGAATTTTTTGAGCTGGCTGCGCAGGGCATCGGTAGCCTGTGCCGTGGCGGCCTCGAAAGTACGGGCTTTTTCGGCAACAAACAGCTCACTGCCCGGCAGCTTTAGCCGTATTTCAACGGTTTTATTTTCCACGCCTTCGTTGTTCAATCGCAAAAACACATCGCTTCTCACAACGCGTCCAAAAAAGGTTTCCAGCTTATCTATTTTTTTCTGAATAAACTGAATGAGCTTACGGTCGGCTGTGAAGTGGATGGACTGAACATTGATTTTCATAGGCATGGGTTTTTAATGTGAAACATGTTTTTGATTGTGCCGCCTGCACAAAATTTTATACGAAAACCAAACACACATGGTTCAGGCTTTTGGATGAGCCTGTTCGTATGCTTTTTTTAATTTTTCAATGGAGTTATGCGTATATACCTGTGTGGCAGCCAGACTGCTGTGGCCCAGCAGGTCTTTAACCGCATTGATTTCCGCTCCGTTGTTAAGCAAATGGGTGGCGTAGGTATGACGCAATACATGGGGGCTGCGTTTTTGCACAGCTGTTCCGGTACCAAGGTAATAATGAACAATGCGATACACCAGCATGGCATAGCAGGGCTCGCCCTTCTCGGTAACCAGCAAATGTTCATGTGCCGGTGTGCCTACGGTTTTGTTGCGTTCGGCAATGTAGTGGCGGATAAGGGAAGCCACTGGCTTGGGAAAAGGAATAATTCTTTCCTTGTTGCGTTTGCCCAGCACCTTAATAGTACAGTTGTGCAGGTCAATGGCCGGGTCTTTAATGGAAATGAGCTCCGAAAGGCGCATGCCGGTGGCATAGAGCAGCTCCAGCACCAGCCGGTTGCGCAAACCGGTAAAGTCTGTACCAAATGCGGTGTGGTCCAGCAGTTGTTTCATTTCCTTTTCTGGTACAAAAGCCGGAAGCCTTTTGGGAGTTTTCAGCACGCGGATTTTCTGCATCGGGTTTTTCTGAATGATGCCCTCACGGAGCAGAAACCTGTAGCACGCGCGCAATGTGGCAATTTTCCGGTTAATAGAAGGAGGTTTTAATCCTCGTTCCATCAGATGAATAATCCAGGCGCGCAGCATGCCATAATCGGCATCAACGGGTGTGTGCAGGTTAAAGGTTTCGGTAAGGAAAGCCTGCAGTTGACTTAAGTCGTTTTTATATGAGGTAAGCGTATGCCGGCTTACGCGCTTTTCATATTGCAGATAACGAAAGAATGATTCTACTGCTCCGGCCATTGCTTGCTGCTCCGGAAACGAAGATAAAAAAAATCCCCTCCGCACGGAGGGGATTTCATATAAATTATAGATAACTGAACGGTTCTGTCAGCTCTCCTGCTGAGCTTTAAAGCGTTCGCGGTAAGCTGCGCGTATAATTTCATTCCGCCGGCGTACCGAGGGTTTTTCGTAGGCGGTACGGGCACGGAGTTCGCGCAAAATGCCTGTTTTTTCGAATTTTTTCTTGAACCGTTTCAGTGCCTTGTCAATCGATTCGTTTTCCTTTATCTGTACAACAATCATGGGCTTTAAATTGGGCTGCAAATATGCAAAAGCACTTTGGAATACGCAAATCAGCCAAGCAATGAACGGCTAATGACCAGCTTTTGTATTTCGGATGTGCCCTCGCCAATGGTGCACAGCTTGGCATCGCGGTAATATTTTTCGGCCGGGAAATCCTTGGTGTAGCCGTATCCGCCAAAAATCTGTACGCATTCGTTGGCAACCTGCACGGCCACTTCCGAGGCATACAGCTTGGCCATGGCCGATTGCCGGGTTACGGGCATCCGGCGGTTTTTCAGGTCGGCTGCCCGGTAGGTAAGCAGCCTGGCGGCTTCAATTTTGGTGGCCATATCGGCCAGTTTAAAAGAAATACCCTGAAAAGCCGAGATGGGTTTGTTGAACTGATGCCGCTCCTTACTGTATTTCAATGCAGCCTCAAAGGCGCCCTGTGCTATGCCCACGCTTAATGCGGCAATGGAAATGCGCCCCCCATCCAATATTTTAAGCGCCTGAATAAAGCCTTCTCCTTCCTTGCCCAGCATTTGCGACCGGTGAATCCGGCAATCGCTGAAAATGAGCTCGGCCGTTTCCGAGGCCCGCATACCGAGTTTGTTTTCCTTTTTTCCGGCGCTAAACCCCGGCGTTCCTTTTTCAATTATAAAAGCCGACATGCCGTGCGAATCGCCCGGCTGGCCGGTGCGGGCAATAACTACGGCCACGTGGCCCGACTTACCGTGGGTAATGAAGTTTTTGGTGCCGTTTAGTATGTAATAGTCGCCATCTTTTACAGCCACGGTGCGCATGTTGCCGGCATCCGAACCGGTGTTGGGTTCCGTGAGGCCCCAGGCTCCTATCCATTGCCCCGAAGCCAGTGCGGGCAGGTATTTTCGCTTCTGCTCTTCGCTGCCAAATTCCAGAATGTGGTTGGTGCACAACGAGTTGTGAGCTGCAACCGACAGGCCAATGGCACCATCTGCTTTGGCTATTTCTTCAATGGCGGCAACATATTCAAAATATCCAAACCCCGCACCTCCGTATTCCTGGGGCACCAGTACGCCCATTAAACCCAACTCGCCCATCTTTTGAAAAAGTTCAATGGGAAATATCTGGTTCTCGTCCCACTCCATCACGTGCGGGGCAATGTAACGCGCGCTGAAATCTCTGGCCATAGCTGCCACCATCTGCTGGCTTTCTGTTGGTGTGAAAGCCACACCCTGCTCTGTTACCGAAATCATATTCCCTTTTTTGAAGAGGCGAATATACAAATTCCAAACGAATGTTAGTTTGATTTTGCAGGGAAGCTAAAACCAAACCCAAATGCCTATTTTTGCCCTTTCTTTTTAACCCGCAGCTAATGAAGGTAGCAGTAATAGGCACGGGCTATGTGGGCCTGGTAACCGGCGCCTGCCTTGCCGAAAGCGGTAACACGGTAACCTGTGTGGATATTGACCGCGAAAAAATTGAAAAACTTAATCAGGGTATTCTGCCCATCTATGAGCGGGGCCTTGCCGAAATAGTTCATCATAATGTGGAGCAAAAGCGCCTGCACTTTACCACCAGCCTGGCCGATGGCGTACGCGATGCCCTAATTATCATGTTGGCCCTGCCTACCCCTCCGGGCGAAGACGGTTCTGCCGACCTGCAATATGTGCTGAAAGTGGCTGATGACCTTGGTCCCCTGTTGCAGCATTACACCGTAATTGTAAACAAAAGCACCGTTCCGGTAGGCACAGCCGACCTGGTAAGGCAACGAATTGCCGCCAAAACACAGGTTGAGTTTGATGTGGTATCAAACCCCGAGTTCTTGCGCGAGGGACTAGCCGTGGAAGACTTCCTGAAGCCCGAGCGGGTGGTGGTAGGTACCCGGTCTGAAAAAGCCCGCAAAATCATGGCCCAGCTTTACGGCCCGTTTACCCGGCAGGGCAACCCCATTTTGTTCATGGACGAACGGTCGTCTGAACTAACCAAATACGCAGCCAACGCCTTTCTGGCTGCCAAAATTACCTTTATGAATGAGGTGGCTAATTTGTGCGAACGCCTGGGAGCCGATGTAGACATGGTGCGCCTGGGCATAGGCACCGACAGCCGCATAGGAAAACGCTTCCTTTTTGCGGGCATTGGGTATGGGGGCAGTTGTTTCCCGAAAGATGTGCAGGCTTTGGCCCATACTTCCAGAGAGGCAGGTTACGACTTTCGCATACTTGCTGCTGTCGAGACGGTAAACCGGCAACAAAGAACAGTACTGGCGCGGCGGGTTATTGAGTTTTTCGGGGGCTCGGTAAAAGGGCGCAAACTGGCCTTATGGGGCCTGGCGTTCAAACCCCATACAGACGATATCCGTGAAGCTCCTGCACTGTATAACATCGACCTGTTGCTGGAACACGGTGCCCTCATTGCCGTACATGACCCCGAGGCCATGGACGAACGTAAAGAAAAAATACGGCAACCGGTTGCACTATGCCGAAAACCCCTATCAGGCCCTTGCCGGTGCCGAGGCCCTGCTTATTGCCACCGAGTGGCCCGAATACCGAAACCCCGACTTCAGGCAAATGACGGAACAACTCAAAAACAAGCTCATTTTTGACGGAAGGAATCTATATGAACTGGAACAAATTCGTGAACTTGGGTTCACCTATTTTAGTATTGGGCGCGAAACCGTAATTCCATCATGAAAAGAACCATACTTATTACCGGCGGGGCAGGCTTTATTGGCTCGCACGTGGTGCGGCTATTCGTAAAGAAATACCCGGATTACCGCATTCTTAACCTGGATAAACTTACCTATGCCGGCAACCTGGAAAACCTGCGCGATGTGGATGGGCATAAAAACTATGAGTTTATTAAAGGCGATGTGCTCGATACCGAGCTGCTGTTGCGCATATTTTCCGATTACGGGGTTGACGGAGTTATTCATCTGGCGGCCGAGTCGCATGTGGACCGCTCGCTGCATAACCCCGATGAATTTGCCGTTACCAACATCATCGGAACAATAAGGCTGCTGAAGGCCGCCCTTACGGCCTGGCAAAATAACTTTACAGGCAAACTGTTTTACCATATCTCTACCGATGAGGTGTACGGCTCAGCCGACGATGGTTACTTTACTGAAGAAACCCCCCTTGACCCGCGCTCTCCCTACTCGGCCTCAAAGGCCAGCAGCGATCATTTTGTGCGGGCTTTTAACAACAGCTATCATCTGCCCACGGTAATTACCCGCTGCTCAAACAACTACGGGCCCTATCAGTTTCCCGAAAAGCTCATACCGCTGTTTATCAATAACATTATCCATAACAAGCCACTACCTGTTTATGGTACCGGCGAAAACATTCGCGACTGGCTGTATGTGGAAGATCACGCACGGGCCATTGATGCAGTGTTCCACAAGGCTGTCCCCGGATCAGTTTACAATATCGGAGGGAACAATGAGTGGAAGAATATCGATTTGGTAAAGATGCTTTGCCACATCATGGACAAAAAACTCAACCGCCGCGAGGGCGAATCGGCAAAGCTCATAACCTTTGTTAAAGACAGGCCCGGCCATGATCTGCGCTACGCCATCAATCCGTCAAAAATTATCAGCGAAATCGGCTGGCGTCCCGAAACTGAATTTGCCGCGGGACTGGAAAAAACAGTCGACTGGTACTTAACCCATGCCGAATGGCTGGCCCACGTTACTTCGGGCGAGTATCTGAAGTATTACCAAAAAATGTACGCAAACCGCTAATCGCAATCTATGAAAGGCATTATTCTGGCCGGCGGATCGGGCACAAGGCTTCATCCCCTTACCCTTGTGGTGAGCAAACAACTTATGCCGCTGTACGATAAGCCCATGGTTTATTACCCGCTGTCGGTCCTCATGATGGCCGGCATACGCGAAATACTCATAATCTCCACACCACAGGATTTGCCCCTTTTCCGCAAGCTGCTGGGCGATGGCACCCAGCTGGGCTGCCGGTTTGAATATGCCGCCCAACCACGCCCGGAAGGGCTGGCCCAGGCCTTCCTTATTGGCGCACAGTTTATTGGTGCCGACAAGGTTGCCCTGATTCTGGGCGACAACGTGTTTTATGGTGCCGGTCTGGCCAAAACCCTCCAATCCTGCACCAATCCCGAAGGAGGAATAATCTTCGCATATCACGTAAACGATCCCGAACGGTACGGTGTGGTGGAATTTGATAAGGACATGCGGGCTTTGTCAATAGAAGAAAAGCCCCGGCAGCCGCGCTCCAACTACGCCGTGCCCGGCCTGTATTTTTACGACAACCAGGTAATTGAAATAGCCCGTACCATAAAGCCCAGCGCCCGTGGCGAACTGGAAATTACCGATGTAAACAACGCCTATCTGAAAAACGGAAAATTATCGGTGCGGGTCATGAACCGGGGCACGGCCTGGCTCGATACTGGCACTTTCGACTCGCTGATGCAGGCAGCTGCTTTTGTACAGGTTATTGAACAACGGCAGGGACTTAAAATTGGCTGCATTGAAGAGGTGGCCTACCGCATGGGTTATATTGACCGTAACCAGCTCTTTAAGCTTGCCGAACCCCTGGAAAAAAGCGGTTACGGCACCTACCTGCGCAACCTGCCCGCCTACTCGTAATACAGTACCTGCATGAGGGTAGTACCTACCGCATGCAGTTTGTCGCGGCTGATAAGAGAAAGATTATCCTGCCGGGTATGATGAAAACTGCCAAATGATCCGTCCTGCGGATCGTAGCTTATGATGTTGATCATGGGTATGCGCGCCAGTTCGTTTACAAACACATGGTCATCGGTAATGGCGCCATTGGTTTTATTGATGAACACATGCCCAAACCCCAGGCGTGCTGCGGTATTCCACACCTTGTTTACAATACCGGGTGCGTATTCCATGGAGTAGGCCTCTTTTGCAAAAACCGACTGCTGTCCACCCACCATATCCAGCAGAATGCCGTAATAGGCGCTGTACCCGGGTTTGTGCCTGTTCCTGGCCCAGTACTGCGAGCCCAGACACCACCACGACATCTGGCCCTGGGGTAACGGAAACTGCTTACCCCTGCCATATAAGGTCTCTGCAGTCTGCTCGTCAAAGCCCCAGTCTTCCCCATCAAACAAAATCATATCCACACCCACGTTAGGTGGCGGAGGTCCTGCCGCAAGGGCACGGGCTATTTCCAGGAGCACCCCGGCACCGCTGGCACCATCGTTGGCTCCGTCAAAATATCCTCTCGGATTTTCCGGATCCTTATCCGAAAAGGGACGTGTATCCCAATGTGCAGCAAGCAAAATGCGCTTTTGTTTTTCGGGGAAAAACGAAGCAACAACGTTTCGCAAGGCCAGCTTCTGGTTGTCGTAGGTCGTGGCGGTAAAATCCTGTATCACCACTTCGGCACCCCGCTTTTTAAACTCGCTCACAAAAAAATCGGCAGCCTGCCGGTGGGCCTGCGTATTGGGGATACGCGGTCCGAACGCCACCTGCCGCTCAATAAAATAATATGCCGAATCGGCCACGAAGGCCGGCATCGGAACAACCCGCACTTCCTCCGCTTTTACGGCCTCCTCTTTACGGCTACGGTCTGAACAGGCCTGAAAAATCATCAGAAAAACAAAAACGAAAAGCAGGAGGCGCATAATTAAAAGTTTGACGTTTTTTAAAAATAACACAGCCGAAATGCTTCATCCGGATGCCCGGTTGCAAGGCTGGTAAAAATCAATTAAATTTGCAACCTATTTGGAACTTCCATGGAGGGGACACAAAGTCCCCTCTTTGTTTTGACGGTTATGGACCTGGAGGCCCGCATAAAGCAACTGGCAGAAGCACAACTCACCAATCCGGCCCACTTTGTGGTAGATGTGGTGCTGTCGCTGCGCAGAAGCCCGAAAAAAATTACCGTGGTGCTGGATGGCGACCAGGGCATTAGCGTTGAAGACTGCGCAGAGCTTAACCGCACACTTTCAGTGGCCCTGGACAATGAAGATGTGATGGAAGATTCGTACCTGCTGGAAGTCACCTCGCCCGGGCTGGACCAGCCGCTTAAGCTGGTGCGCCAGTACAAAAAAAATGTGGGCCGCAGGGTGCGGGTAAGAAGCGCCACTGGCACAATAGAGGGCACCCTGCAAGGAGTAACCAACCAGGGCATTGTACTGGAAACCGGCAAAACCAAAGACAAAACCATAAAGGAAATACCCTTTACTGAAATACAGAAAACAATAGTACTGGTAACATTTAATTAACGGTTATGGCTACGCTTAGCAACGCAACACTCATCGAATCGTTTGCCGATTTTGCCAGGCAGAAAAATATAGACCGGCCTACCATGATTCGCATACTCGAAGATGTGCTGCGTAACATGATTAGGAAAAAATACGGCACCGACAGCAACTTCGACATCATCATCAATGCCGACAAAGGCGACCTGGAAATCTGGCGCTTTCGCGAGATTGTGGATGATGATTCGGAAGACATCTGGGATCACGACAAAATTGCGCTCTCTGAAGCCAGAAAAATTGAACCCGACTTTGAGGTGGGCGAAGAGGTGGCCGAGCAGATTTATCTGGAAGACTTTGGCCGCAGGGCCGTAACCATGGCCAGACAGGCCCTTATTCAAAAGGTTAAAGACCTGGAAAAAGATATTTTATTTCAGAAATACAAAGACCTGGTGGGCGAAATCATAACCGGTGAAGTGTACCAGGTGTTAAGCCGCGAAGTGCTGCTTATTGATGCCGAAGGCAACGAAATTTCCATACCGCGCAGCGAACAAATACCCAAAGACCGCTACCGCAAGGGCGAAACCGTGCGCGCCATAGTCCACAAAGTGGAGATGGTAAACGGAAACCCCAAAATTATTTTATCGCGCACCTCACCGGTATTTCTGGAAAGGCTTTTCGAACAGGAAGTACCCGAGGTATACGATGGCCTCATTACCATAAAAAAAGTGGTGCGCGAACCAGGTGAACGCGCCAAGGTGGCCGTTGAATCGTTCGATGACCGCATAGACCCGGTAGGTGCCTGCGTGGGCATGAAAGGCTCGCGTATCCATGCTATTGTGCGCGAACTGCAAAATGAAAACATTGATGTAATAAACTATACCGAAAACCTGGAACTCTATGCCCAGCGTGCGCTGAGCCCGGCCAAAATATCGTCTATGAAAATAGACAAAGAAAACAAACGCATAGCCGTGTACCTTAAACCCGACCAGGTAAGCCTGGCCATTGGCAAGGGCGGCCTCAACATAAGGCTGGCCAGCCGCTTGCTGGGTTATGAAATAGACGTATTCCGTGAACTTGAAGGACAGGTTGAAGAGGATGTGGACCTTGACGAATTTGCCGATGAAATTGAGGGCTGGATAATTGACGAACTGAAACGCATTGGTCTGGACACCGCCAAAAGCGTACTCAACCTGGGCCGTGAAGAGCTGGTGCGCAGAGCCGACCTGGAAGAAGAAACCATTGATGAAGTACTGAATATCCTGCAGAAGGAATTCGAATAAAACCCAAACAAAAAAAGCGCGATTTTTAAATCGCCTAAAAAGGAGCAACTTGAAGCATGGCAGAAGATAAATCAATAAGGCTAAGCATGGCCGCCCGGAAACTCAACGTGGGCGTTCACACCGTGGTAGAGTTTCTGGCCCGCAAGGGTTTTTCTGTAGAAGAAAACCCCAATACCAGGCTTACAGCCGAACAATTCGCCCTGCTCTCCAAAGAGTTCGCTGCCTCGGCCTCAGAAAAAATGGAGGCCGGCAACCTTACCATCGGGGTAAGTCATGGTGAAAACATCACCATCGAAACCGAAAAAGAAGCGGTACGCAAGCGCAAGGAAGAAGAAGAGCAGATACTCATCAAAAACCTGGCTTCCAACGAACTGCCCACCAAAGAAGGAACCAAACCCCCTAAAATTGAGCGCGAAAAACCTAAATTGGAAGGGCCCAAAATAGTGGGTAGAATAGACCTCGACAAAAAGAAAGAGCAGCCCCCGGAAGTTAGCGGGCCCCAGCCACCACAAAAAGAAACCGCGCCACAAACCAAAGAGCCGCCCAAAGAAGAAAAGGAAAAAGAAGTAATTAAAGCCAAATCCAAACAATTGGCCGGCCTTAAGGTGCTGGGCACCATTGACTTGCCAGCTGATGACAAAAAGCAAAAAGAACCGGGCGAACGCAAAGGCAAGCGCCCCCGCAAACGCATTGAACATGGCGAAAACGCCAGGAGCGGAGGCAAAACCAGCGGAAGACCGGTACGCGAAGAGCCCTCTGACCGCGAAATCCAGGAGCAGGTACGCAAAACACTGGCCGAACTTACCAGCGGGAAAAAACAAACCCTCGCGGGCCAAATACAGAAAGGAAAAGCGACAAAGCGCTACCGAAGCGCTGGAAGAACAAAATCGCCAGGAGCAGGAATCATCAAAAATTCTGCGCGTTACCGAATTCATCTCGGCCAACGACCTGGCCACGTTAATGAACGTTTCGGTAAACGAGGTAATTTCAACCTGCCTTAACCTGGGCATGTTTGTATCCATAAACCAGCGCCTCGATGCCGAAGCCATAACCGTTATTGCCGATGAGTTTGGTTACGATGTGCAATTCATTACCGCTGAAGAAGAAACCGAAACCGAAACCGAAACGCCCGACCGCGAAGAAGATCTTAAACCCCGCCCGCCCATCGTAACCATTATGGGCCATGTAGACCACGGAAAAACCTCACTGCTGGACTATATACGGCAAACAAAAGTTACGGCATCCGAAGCCGGCGGTATTACCCAGCACATCGGGGCTTATTCGGTAACGACAAAAGACGGACAGAAAATAGCATTTCTCGATACCCCCGGCCATGAGGCCTTCACGGCCATGCGGGCACGGGGTGCCCGTATTACCGACATAGCCATTATTGTGGTGGCAGCCGATGACGATGTAATGCCCCAAACCAAAGAAGCAATAAATCATGCCCAGATTGCCGGCGTGCCCATAGTTATTGCCATCAATAAAATTGATAAGCCCAACGCCAACCCCGATAAAATAAGGGAGTCGCTTTCTAAAATAAATATTCTGGTAGAAGAATGGGGAGGTAAGTACCAAAGCCAGGAGATATCGGCCAAAACCGGACAGGGCGTAGATGAACTGCTGGAAAAGGTATTGATTGAAGCCGAGTTGCTTAACCTGCGGGCCAACCCCAACCGGCCGGCATCGGGTACCGTGGTAGAAGCTTCGCTCGATAAAGGCCGGGGTTATGTGGCCACCGTTATGGTGCAGAACGGCACCCTGCGCGTAGGCGATATTATGCTGGCCGGAGCGCACTTCGGAAGAGTAAAAGCCATGTTCGACAGCACCGGGGCACGTGTAAAAGAAGCCGGCCCCTCAACACCGGTGCAGGTACTTGGCCTGGACGGTGCCCCCCAGGCGGGCGAACGGTTTCAGATTATGGAATCAGACCGCGAAGCGCGCGAACTGGCTACCAAACGCGCCCAATTGCTGCGCGAACAAAGCCTGCGCACACGCAAGCACATAACGCTCGATGAAATAGGCCGCAGGCTGGCCATAGGTAATTTTAAACAACTCAACATTATTGTTAAGGGCGATGTAGACGGCTCGGTCGAGGCGCTATCCGATGCCCTGCTCAAACTTTCTACCAACGAAGTTCAGGTGGCCATTATCCACCGCGGTGTGGGGCAGATATCCGAATCGGATGTACTGCTCGCTTCAGCTTCCGATGCCATTATTGTGGGCTTTCAGGTACGGCCCTCGGCATCGGCCCGCAAACTGGCCGAAAACGAGCAGATTGAGATTCGCCTGTACTCAATTATTTACGATGCCATAAACGATGTGAAAGCCGCCATGGAAGGCATGCTTGCCCCCGAACAGGAAGAGGTTATTGTGGGCAATGCCGAAGTGCGCGACATCTTCAGAATTTCGAAAGTAGGAACAGTAGCCGGATGCATGGTAACCGATGGCTACATTAAACGCACCAATCCCATTCGCCTTATTCGCGAAGGCATTGTGGTCTATACCGGAAAGCTGGCTTCGCTCAAGCGCATGAAAGATGATGTGGGCGAGGTAAAATCGGGCTACGAATGCGGTATGGGCATAGAAAATTTTAACGACATTAAAGTGGGCGATGTTATTGAGAGCTATGAACTGCGCGAAGTGAAGCGAACATTGTAATGAGCGCCTGGTTGTTGCCGGAAAACCGATAACTTCCCAACCACCTGTAAGGCAGATAATCCAAAAAAGAAAGCCGCCAGCTTAATGGCGGCTTTCTTTTTTAAAGCCTACTGCCGCTAAAACTTAACCTCGGGCGCACGTTCGGCTCCCTGGGCGGCCTCGAAATACCCTTTGCGTTCAAAGCCTGCCAGGCGCGCAACCACCACACCCGGAAACCTGCGGATGGACGCATTGTAGGCAAGAGCTTTTTCATTAAAGCGCTGGCGCTCTACGGCAATGCGGTTTTCGGTGCCTTCCAGCTGGGCCTGCAGGTCCAGAAAATTCTGGTTGGCTTTCAGGTCGGGGTAGCGTTCAATTACCACCAGCAGGCGCGACAGGGCCGAGCTTAGGCCATCCTGTGCCTGCTGGAACCGCGCCAGCTGGTCGGGCGTAAGGTTGGCGGGATCAATTTTTACCGAAGTGGCATTCGAACGCGCTTCAATAACCCGGGTAAGGGTTTCCTGCTCAAAATCGGCATACCCCTTAACGGTATTTACCAGGTTGGGTATAAGGTCCAGGCGGCGCTGATACTGGCTTTCTACGTTGGCCCACTGGCTGTTAACTGCTTCTTCCAGGTTAACCAGCCTGTTGTAGGAACTGAAAATCCATAACAGCAAAATAGCAATTATACCTATGCCTATCCATTTTTTCATAAGTAGAGTTTTTAATTAATAAAGTAAAAATAAGTCTTTTTGGGTTAAGCCTGCTTACCCAGCCATTTTTTCGGCCGTATCGGCTATGCGCAGTTGTTCAATGAATTCGTCCAGTTCACCGTTTAAAATGGCGGGCAGGTTGTACACCGTAAAGCCTATGCGGTGGTCGGTAACGCGACTTTGCGGAAAGTTATAGGTGCGGATTTTCTCCGAGCGGTCGCCACTGCGCACCAGCGACCTGCGTGCGGCACCCATCTGACTTTGCTGCTTTTCCATTTCCAGCTCGTAAAGCCTGGTTTTAAGCATTTGCATGGCACGTTCGCGGTTGCCGTGCTGGCTGCGCTCTACCTGGCAGGTAATAACAATGCCTGTAGGCTTGTGGGTTAACTGTACCTTGGTTTCTACCTTGTTTACGTTCTGGCCGCCGGCACCGCTGGAACGGGCAGTCTGTATTTCAATATCTGCCGGGTTAATTTCAATTTGCACGTCTTCTGCCTCGGGCAGCACAATTACCGAGGCGGCCGAAGTGTGTACCCGGCCCTGCTGTTCGGTGGCCGGCACGCGCTGCACCCGGTGCACCCCCGATTCATACTTCAGCAAGCCATAGGCGTTATCACCGCTAATGCTGCTTATAATCTCCTTGTATCCGCCCGCAGCCCCTTCGGTAAAATCAACTACTTCCAGCTTCAGGCCTTTGCGGTCGCAGAAGCGCTGGTACATGCGGAAAAGGTCACCGGCAAACAGGGCGGCCTCATCGCCCCCTGTGCCGGCACGAATTTCCAGCAGGCAGTTTTTGTCGTCATTTGGATCTTTGGGAATAAGGAGCTCTTTAAGGGTTTTTTCCAACTCCTCCATCCGGGGCTGCAGGTCTTCGAGTTCCATTTTGGCCAGCTCGCGCAAGTCGGGGTCTTTTTCTTTGTGCAGTATTTCGCGCGCATGCTGTTGCCGGGCCAGCAGGGCCTGCCACTCGCGGTAGGGGGTTACTATTTTCTCCAGGCTGCGGTACTCCTTGCTGAGCTGTAAAAACTTTTTCGGGTCGCTGGTGATGTCGGGCTGCACCAGCAGTTGGCCCACCTCTTCAAATCGTTGACGTATTTCTTCCAGCTTTTCGGTCATGATACAGGCGGCGCAAAGGTAGTAATTCTGTAAGAGTAAGCAGACCGTGCGTTTATGCACTTTTATGAAACCGGCGCTGCAGGCCATAGAGCCAAACAGGTAGCGCGGGCAGGCCTGTTTAAAAATGATGAACTGCCACCGGGCGTGTATTCATCCGGATTTTTATGCTCAATTTTACATCCTGGCCGGCAGGGCAGGCCAATTATGCTTTTGGTATTTGTAAATGATAAAGTTGCCGATGATGAATTTACTGAACGCATACACAAGTGTACGGTGCAGGCAGGAGCTGTTGCATAACAAAACCGTTACTGCTCAACAGTGTCGTGTGCGGTTTTTCGTTAAACTGGTGGCGTGCTGGCTGCTGGTATGCACCGGCTCATGCCATACCCGCCTGAATGACGAGCAGCGAAGGCAGCTTAATGAGGCCCGCAGGCAAATTGAAATCAGGCAGGTGCCCGAAGCCGACCTGCTGTCCGGAGGCTTTCTGCTGGGTAAAAGGCTGGCACAAGCCCTCCCCGATAGTTTTTCGGGGCCGGCGGTCGGCCGGTTGTCGGCCGAACACCAGGTTGGTATACGGTGGTTTGATGGCGCCAACCCGTCTGAAGAACCGGAGCTCGCAGCGTTGATGCAGGCCTATGCGTACAGCCTCAGCCAGGGGCAGCAGCCCGAAGGGCATGTAAAAAGATCGGGCAAGGATTCGGTATTGTACGTACACCCGGTTATACAGGTAAGCGATACAGCTAAAAAACTTGCCGGAATGTGGCGAATAAGTATTCCGGTAAAAAAAATTGTGCTTGAAGCTCCAAAACCCTAACCTGAGGTTTCCCTGCGAAGAAGCGTTTGCTTGCTGAAATATCCTTCGCGCAGCAACCTGAGCAATTGTTTGGGCGTGGGCTCCATAATGTAAACTGCACTACCCCTTATTTCTGTTTCGGTTACCGGAGCTATCTTTCTCAGCGCATTCAGTTGCTCCTGCCTTTTGGTCTTTTCTTCAGAAAGGGCAGGCATTTCCATCAACATCAGGCTACCGTCTTTTTGCGGTTTAACAACACGCAACAGCCAAGCCGATTCATCGCGTAAGCTAACAAAGTAATAACCCTTGTAATACTTTAGCACCAGACTGTCGCTAAGCGGGTAAACCTCGGCAGGTTCCGAAGCATCGCTCTTCTCAACCCGGTAACCATTGGCATAAATCACTATTTTGCCTGCCAATAATCCGTCTTGTTCCGGCATAAAAGTACCCTGAAGTTTTTGAGGTACAGCCTTAAGACTTTTTACACCCTGCGGCTGAGGCTCTTTAAACGACACCTCTGTGCAGGCAGTCATCAGGGCGGGCACAACAACAAACCAAAGATTACGCATGGCAATCCTAATTTACATTGATTAAATTGCATATACAACCTTCGGTTTGGAAAAAAATTGTTCAGTAATATGATAAAAAAGGGCATTTTTTTAATTCTGCTTTGTGAAGCCTGCAACCTGAGCAGCGATGACTTTTACAGTGTGTTTTCGGTTGCATTTAATTTTTCAGATGACCCCATGGGCTGGACAGGCGATTTTGCCGACTACCCTCAGGGCGATTCGGTTTTGTACGAGCTGCTGTTTAAGCACGATACCCTGCCGGAAAATCTTAACAATACCGGTAACCGCAAAGCGCTTATTCTGGAAGGCAAAAACTACAGCGATGACCTGTTTATGTTTATAAAAAGAAAAATTGCCGGCCTGAAACCCAATACCAGGTATGCTGTTCTTTTTAACATACAGTTGGCATCCAATGCGCCTACCGGAGCAGCAGGCATAGGTGGTGCACCGGGCGAAAGCGTATTTCTGAAAGCAGGGATGACCAACACCGAACCCATGAAAATACTGGATGAAGGTTTTTACCGGATGAACATTGACAAGGGCAATCAGGCCGAAGGCGGTGCTGACATGATTACCCTGGGCCACATAGGGGTGGCGGCCAACACCACGCAATATACGGTTATCTTCCGCAGTAACTCCTCGGCAAACCCTTTTATCTTTCAGACCAACTCCTCGGGTGAGGCCTGGATAATAGTGGGAACAGACTCGGGATTTGAAGGTAAAACAAGGCTTTACTATATGGGAATGAATATTTTGTTCAATGAAATAACCAATTAGCCAGAATATTGCTACATTTGTTTAGCATCTCCAAAAGACCATCTCCATGAAAACTCCCCTGGCAGCGTTCTTTTTTTTGTGTGCGGTATTGTCTGTTCCCGCACAGAATGTATTGAATCGCCTGAAGCAAAAGGCGGTTGAAGCAGGTGAAAAGGCTATAGAGCGAAAGATCAATCCTGCACCTAACACCAATAACGGCAACAATCCTGCGCCCGCCAGCACCTCCGGAAAGCCCGCCAATACTTCCGGCGGCGGACTGGTAACTACCCCGCCCGATGTGCGGCAAAATATTGCCGATGCCGAAGCTTCTTTCCGCACGGGCAACTATTCTGAGGCGCGCTATGCCGTGCGCCAGGCCATGCTGGGGGTAGAAATGGAAATCGGGCAGATGGTGCTTAAATCATTACCCGAAACAGTGCAGGGGCTTCCGTTCAACGCGGGAGCTGACCGGGTTACCAGCACCGGCTTTGGCTGGGTAGGACTTACCATTCACCGCGAATATCGCTCGGGCAACAAGCATTTTGCCGTAGATATTGCCAATAACTCGGCACTGGTGTCGGGTGTAAATGCCTACCTCGCTTCAGGGCGCCTATGCCCAGCAAACTTCGGGCGAACAAAACTGGAAGCAAACCAAATACAAAGATCACCGCGCAGTAATTGAGTATGACCAGGATTCGGGCTACAAGCTCAGCGTGCCGTTTGGTCAAACTTCGGTTATTGTATTTGAAGGCCGCAACTTTGCGTCTGAACAGGAGATGATGAATGCCGCCAATGTATTTAACCTGCAGGCCATTAAAAACAAGCTGGGAGAAAAATAACAACACAATTATGAGAACCATACTTGTAATAGCCGGCTGCTGGGCATCGGCCATTCTATATGCGCAGGAGGCAGAAAAGCACCTGGCGGGCGCACGCACCGCTTACCAGGCCGGAAACCTGGAAGACGCACGGTTTAATCTTGAAAATGCGTTGCGCGAAATTGATGCGGCCATTGGCAGAGAGATCCTGAAGGCGCTACCGGCAAACCTGAACGGACTGCCGGCCAATACCCAGGAGGATAATGTAACGGGCACTACCATGAGTGTGGTAAGTGGTTTGTATGTGCACCGCACCTATGGCAAACCCGATGGAAAAAACATTACCCTGGACATTATCAGCGACTCGCCCCTGATGGCAGCCGTAAATGCCATATTGGCCATGCCCTTTGCCATGAACACGGGTGACGGCACCCAGAAGGTGATTAAAGTACAGGGCTACAAAACCCTGTTAACCAAACGCACAGGCGAAAACGGCCAGACCACGGGTTATGACGTACAAACGCCCATAGGCAACACGCTGCTTACCCTGAACTGCAACGGCATTACCTCCGAGGCTGAGGCCATACAAATAGCCAATGCCGTTCCGTTGGAACGCATCATTAAACTGGCGCAATAATCAGCCCCGGCGACCTTCCGGGCCTGCTGTGCCGGGCGTTTTCTTTTACTTTACCGCATGAAATATTTCCGGTTTACCGCCTTGTTGCAGTCGCAGGGGTGGCTGCAACCCGCCTATGTGGGAGTAGATGCAAACGGCAGGGTGGGCTACCTGAGCAACCAGCCGCCCGCTGAGCCGGCAGCACTCGAAACCGCAGAGGCCCTGGTGCTGCCCGGGTTTCCCAATGCCCATTCGCACGCCTTTCAATATGCCATGGCCGGTTATGCCGAACGGCATCCGCCAGGAAGCACAGACGACTTCTGGACATGGCGCCAGACCATGTACCGCTGTGCCCTTAGTCTTACACCCGATGCCATGGAGCAGATTGCCTATGCCTGCTACCGGCAAATGCTGCTGCACGGCTACACCCACGTGGTTGAATTTCACTACCTGCACCACGATGAGCAGGGAAAACCCTATGCCAATCCTGCCGAGATGGGTGAGCGACTTATTGCAGCGGCCGCCCGGAGCGGCATAGGCATTACCCTCATACCCGTGTTTTACCAGAAGGGCGGCTTCGGGCAGCCGGCCTTACCGGAACAAAGAAGGTTTATCTGCCCAACCCCCGATGCGTACTTCAGGCTGCTGGATGATGCCCAACGTGCCGTTAAGCATTATGATCGTGCAGCGCTGGGTTTTGGCGTGCACTCCCTGCGCGCTGCCGAACCGGCGGCCATAAAGGAAATCATGCGCCACGCTTCGGCCGACATGCCCTTTCACATACATGCTGCCGAGCAGAAAAAGGAAGTAGAAGATTGCCTGAAACACATAGGCAAACGGCCTGTTGGGTGGATTCTGGAAAACCTGCCGGCAGGCAGCAATGCCCACCTGGTTCACTGCACCCACTTATGCAACGAAGAGGTACATAACCTGGCGGCCAGCGGAGCCCATGTGGTGTTGTGCCCCTCTACTGAAGCTAACCTGGGAGACGGTATTTTCCGGCTGAAAGATTATGTAAATGCCGGCGGGCAATTTTCTATTGGGTCCGACAGCCAGATTGGCCTTAACCCGCTGGAAGAGTTGCGCTGGCTGGACTACACCCAGCGACTCACCACCCACCAGCGCAGCACGTTTGCAGATGGCGGCCTGACCCTTATGCGACAGGTAATTTTTTCCGGAAGAGACGCCGCAGGCCTTACATCGGATGATTTTTTTGAAACGGGCCATTCGTTTGATGCCCTGGTTTGCTATACCAGCCCGGATTTCCGGTTTCAGGCCGATGATGCTCTGGCCCGGCTTATCTATCATACGGCAGCGGTTGCCGGCGTGCGCACCCTGCTCAGCGGCCGTTGGGCTGACTGAATATAAAGGGCGGCAGATGCGGTGGTACAGGACCCGTTTCTTTTTGCCTACAACTCTACTGTACACCGCACAACCTCTGGTCTGGGCAGTGGCAGGTTGATTGGTCTGGGTAAAGTTTTTATTTTCGCTATTGCGCCTGGTAATAACGCACAATAACGGCCTTGTCGGCCTTAGCATTCCTTGATGCTCCATGGCTGAGGCCTATTAAGCCCTCCATTGCCTAAACCGTTATGGGGCATTT